>NZ_QMEZ01000001.1:0-1707148 GCF_003315815.1 Micromonospora sp. LHW51205
GGAGCGCGGCGCGCCGGGCTCGGGCGGCGCCGCGGCGTGCAGGTCGAGGCTCATGGGGAGTCCTTCTCCTCGGCCGGCGTCACCCGCCACACGGGCGACGCCGGACTCTGCGGGCACCGCGGGTGGCTCAACCGGTCACTTACCGGCGGCCGCACCGTTCTTCAGGGCCGCCTGCCACTGCTCGCCGGCCGACTTGCCCTGCTCCACGGCGCGCAGCGTGTTCTCCACGGCGGTGCGGACCGCGTTGTTCTTCGGGCCGAGGTAGACCGGCTTCAGCTCGGTCGCGCCGGCGGCGAAGATCTTGCCGACCGGGGCCTTGCTGAAGTAGTCGTTGGTCGAGTCGGCGACGGCCGGGTCGGTGAGCGCCTGCGGGTTCGACGGCAGGTTGCCGACCGCCTTGTACGCGCCGATCTGACCCTTGGCGCTGGTCAGGAACTTGGCCAGCTCCGCGGCCTCCTTCTGGTGCTTGCTCGACTTCGGCACGCCCAGGAAGGAACCGCCCCAGTTGCCACCGGCGCCCGGCGCCTTGGCGATGTCCCACTTGCCGGCCGCCGCGTCACCGGCCTGGCCCTTGATGACACCGGTCATCCAGGCGGGGCAGGCGATGGTGGCGAAGGTGCCGTTCTTGAAGCCGGCGTTCCACTCGTTGGAGAACGACTGGAGGTTGTTGGACAGCCCGGCGGCGATCATCTTGGTGGTGAGGTCGTACGCCGTCTTCACGTCCGGGTTCTGGTCGATGACCATCTTGTTGCTCTTGTCGTAGTACGTGTAGCCGCTGCCCTGGCCCGCGACCTGCATCAGCACCACGTTGTAGAAGTTGGTCGCCGAGTCGACGAACTTGTGCTTCTTGTCGGCGGCGGCGAACTTCTGGCCGGTGGCGATGAACTCGTCCCAGGTCGGCCAGAGCGCGCCGACCTGCTCGCGGTCGGTGGGCAGCCCGGCGGCCTTGAACAGGTCGCTGCGGTAGCACAGCGCCATCGAGCCGACGTCGGTGCCGAGGCCCAGCACCTTGCCGTCGGGGGTGGTGCCCTGCTCCCACTTCCACGGCAGGAAGTTGCCCTTGAGGTCGTTCGCGCCGTGGTCGGCGAGGTTCACGAACTTGTCGGCCTGGGCGTAGAACTGGACGATGGTGCCCTCTTCCAGGGCCACCACGTCACCGGCGCCCGAGCCCGCGGTGATCTGCTGGGTCAGACGGGTGTTGTAGTCACCGAGGCCGAGACCCTTGCCCCGCTCCTGGATCTTGACGTTCGTGTGCTCCGCTTCGTACTGCTTGTACAGCTCTTCGTAGCCGAAGCCCTGGTCGCCGAAGACGTCGACGACCAGCGTGATCGGGCCGTCGCCGCTGCCGCTGTCGCCGCTGTCCGAGTCGTCGCCGCAGGCGGCGGTGGTGCCGAGCACGACGACGGACGCGAGCGCGATGGCCGCGAACCGCCGACGACGGATTGGGACGCTCATCCGAGACCCCTCTTTCGGTGGTGAGGCGATATCTGCTGTGTGGTGGGGGGTGCGTTTCGCGCGGGCCGGAGCGGGGCAGGAGGGAGATCCGCACCACTCTCGGGAGCGCTCCCATGAGGTTGCCGGGAGGTGACAGGGGTGTCAATAGACCGTTGGGAGCGTTCCCATTTCGTTACCGCGCCGCTGGCGACCCCTCCCCGGAGCCCGCGATCAGCGGCGCGCGGGCGGCGCGATCAGCAGCAGCGGCGCAGCAGGACGGTGGCGCGGCCGGCGTCGAACGCGGCCGGATCGAACGCCGGGCCGGCCCACTCGCGCATCGTCACGTGTTCCGGGTGCGCCGGGTCGGCGAGCGCCGCGAGCAGGACCGCATAGCCGGCCGGGCCGCCCACGTCCTCCGGCGGGCAGGCCCGCTCCCCGTCCAGGCAGACCGGGTAACGCTCGTCCGGGTCGGCGGCGCAGCAGTCCTCCACCACCAGGTCGTGCTCCCACCAGTCCCCGAAGTCGTAGGTGTAGCGGAACCGGTCGCCCTTGCCCACTACCGTGTCCAGCCGGACGTCCAGCTCGTCGCGCAGCGCCAGCTCGCCGTCCGGGTCGGGTTCGCCGTACTGCCGGCCGTCCACGTCGAACGAGTGCAGGTGGCAGTCGCGCCAGCCCATCGCGTGCTGGATCACCCGGTGCAGCCGGTCCAGCGTGTAGCCGCCGGGCACCAGCACCCGCCGCCACACCCGCGGCCGGACCCCGGCCAGCGACACCATGAGCTGGAAGATCTGACGCGACACGACGTCCCATCCTTCCTCGGCATAGGCTGCCTGCATGATCTGCCGAGCCTGCCGGGAACGGCGGCACGACGACTGTCCTGGCCGGAAGTGGTGCGACTGCCAGCACCGTACCCCCGAACCCACCCCTCCGGTCACCGGTCCGGCCGGCGAATGAGCGTCGGAACCCCGATCGAACGGATCTGGCCCGCACCCGTCACCGGCGCGCTGACCGATCCGGAACTCACCGCGCTCTACGGCCGGTCGGCCCGCCCGCACCTGCGGGTCAACTTCGTCGCCAGCGCCGACGGGGCGGTCACTCTGGACGGCTACTCCGCCGGGCTCTCCGGCGAGCCGGACAAGCGGGTCTTCGGGCTGCTGCGGATGCTCTGCGACGCTCTCGTGGTGGCCGCCGGCACGCTGCGGCACGAGGGCTACCGGGCGGTCCGGCTGAGCCCGGAACGCCGGGCCTGGCGCCGCGAACGCGGGCTGGCCGAGTTCCCGACGCTCGTGGTCGTCTCCGGCTCACTCGACCTCGACCCGGCCCAGGCCGCGTTCGCCGACGCCCCCGTCCGGCCGATCGTGCTCACCCACGCCGACGCCGTACCGCCGCCCGGCCTCACCGACGTCGCCGACCTGGTCCGCTGCGGCACCGCCCCGGTCACCAGCACCGACCGGGTCGACGGCAGCGGCCGGGTCGACTTGTCCGTGGGCCTGGCGGAGCTGCGCCGCCGAGGGCTGGACCAACTGCTCTGCGAGGGCGGCCCGCACCTGTTCGGCGCGCTCACCGCCGCCGACCTGGTCGACGAGCTGTGCCTGACCGTGGCGCCGCTGCTCGCCGGCGCCGGCCCGGGCCGGATCACCGCCGGGGACGCCAGCCCGCCCCGGCACCTGCCGCTGCGCCACGTGCTGGCCGCCGCCGACGGAGTGCTCATGTTGCGGTACGCCCGCGACCCCGCCGACCCCACACCCGCCGGATCCGCCCCCGCAGCCTGACCAGCTCCCGGCTCCCGGCTCCCGGCTCCCGGCTCCCGGCTCCCGGCTCCCGAGATCTTGGTACCAAACGGCCCCTATGAGGGCGCTCTCGTACCAAGATCTCCGAGCGTCCCGGAGAGCGGGACGTGGGTCTCGACATTGGGGGCGGCTCTCGCGCGCCAAGCAACCCGGGGTTCGCGGGGCGAGTGGAACGTCATGGGTGTCAGAAGCGCGCGGAGACACCCATGACGTTCCACCGAGTCAGCCGGGCCGGGGGCCGGAGACAGCGCCGGAGCGGGCAGAAACGTACGCACCGTGGCCGGGCGGATCCGGGCGGCTACCGTTCGGCGCACGCTCGGCGTGGCGTCCGCCGCGTCGCGTGGCAACCTGTCGCATCCCTCGGGCAGGATGCACGACGTGCACCGCCAACGGTACGACCAGCCGACCGGAGACCGCCGATGACCGACGACCAGCTCGACGGGCCCGGCGAGGGTGTCGGCCGGGTGCTCGGCACCGCCGACGCCACCCCGCTCACCTTCTGGACCGCGGTCGCGCCGGGCAGCTACCTGCAGCTGGACGACGTGGTGGTGACCCGCCGCGACCTGCCCGACCGGGAGCCGGTGACGATCGCCGGGGTGGTGACCCAGGTGCGTGCCCGGCACGAGGGGGCGCAGTTCGACTCCGACGTCTTCGCCATCGCCGACGGCACGCTGCCGGCGCAGGTGCAGGAGGCGGCCGAGGTGACGACCACGCGGGTCGACCCGGAGTTCTACGTGCCGCCGACGCCGGGCGCCGTGGTGCACCGGGCCGAGGGTGACGCGCGGGCGCGGGCGCTGCACTTCGACCGGATGGAGCGGCGGATCCCGATGGGGATGGGCCGCGACGGGGTGCCGGTCTACCTCAACGCCGACTTCCTCGACGGCACCCGGGGCGCGCACGTGTCGATCTCCGGCATCTCCGGCGTCGCGACCAAGACGAGTTTCGCCACGTTCCTGCTCTACTCGGTGTTCCGCTCCGGCGTGCTGGGCGGCGACGCGGTCAACGCGAAGGCGCTGATCTTCAACGTGAAGGGCGAGGACCTGCTCTTCCTCGACCACCCGAACAGCCGGCTCGACGATCCGACCCGGGCGGCGTACGCGAAGCTGGGCCTTGATGCCGGCGCGTTCCCGGACGTGCGGGTGTACGCCCCGCCGCGGGTCGGCGACTCCTCCGGCACGCCGGATGTGAGCAGCCGGCTCACCGGGGTGGACAGCTTCTACTGGACGCTGTCCGAGTTCTGCGCCGACCGGCTGCTGCCGTACGTGTTCGCCGACGCGGACGACGAGCGCCAGCAGTACACGATGGTGGTCCACTCGGTGGCCGCGCACCTGGCCCGTTACGCCCAGCCGGCCGACGGCGGAGTGAGTATCGACGGGGTACGGCTCGGCTCGTACGCGGATCTGGTCGACCACGTGGTCGAGCAGCTCAACGACGACGAGACGCGCGGCGAGTGGGCGGGCAGCGCGGTCGGGCTGGGCACCGTGAACGCGTTCGCCCGGCGGCTGATCGGCAGCAAGAAGGACCTGGGCCGGTTGATCCGTGGTGACCTGGCGACCCGCCGCCCGCACTCGATCAACACGGCGGAGAGCGCGCAGGTGACTGTGGTCGACCTGCACAACCTGCCCGACCGCGCGCAGCGGTTCGTGGTCGGTGTGACGCTCAAGAGCGAGTTCGAGCGCAAGGAGAAGGCGGGCACCGCCAAGCCGCTGCTGTTCGTCGTGCTGGACGAGCTGAACAAGTACGCGCCGCGGGAGGGCTCGTCGCCGATCAAGGAGGTGCTGCTCGACATCGCCGAGCGGGGCCGCTCGCTGGGCGTGATCCTGGTCGGCGCGCAGCAGACCGCCAGCGAGGTGGAACGGCGGATCGTCACCAACTCGGCGATCCGGGTGGTGGGCCGGCTCGACCCGGCCGAGGCGTCCCGCCCGGAGTACGGCTTCCTGCCGCCCGCCCAACGGCAGCGGGCGCTGCTGGCCAAGCCGGGCACGATGTTCGTCAACCAGCCGGACATCCCGGTGCCGCTCTGCCTGGAGTTCCCGTTCCCGGCGTGGGCCACCCGGGTCTCGGAGGCGGGCCGCGCGCCCTCGGAGACGCTACGGTCGATCACGCAGGCCGCCGATCCGTTCGCGGTGGTCGGCTCCGGCTCCTCCGACGACGACATCCCGTTCTAGGCGGCACCCAGATGAAGATCCTGCACACCTCCGACTGGCACGTCGGCAAGGTCCTCAAGGGGCAGTCCCGGGCCGAGGAGCACAAGCAGGTCCTCGCCCAGGTCATCGAGATCGCCCAGCGTGAGCGGCCCGACCTGGTCATCGTCGCCGGTGACCTGTACGACACCGCCGCGCCCACCCCGGAGGCGACGCGGCTGGTGACCCGGGCGCTCACCGCGTTGCGGCGTACCGGCGCGGACGTGGTGGCGATCGGCGGCAACCACGACAACGGCGCGGCGCTGGACGCGCTGCGCCCGTGGGCCGAGGCGGCCGGGATCACGCTGCGCGGCAGCGTCCGGGAGAACCCGGACGAGCACGTCGTCGACGGCGTCACCGCCGGCGGGGAACGCTGGCGGCTGGCCGCGCTGCCGTTCCTGTCCCAGCGGTACGCGGTGCGCGCGGTGGAGATGTACACGCTCACCCCGGCCGAGGCAAACCAGACGTACGCCGACCACCTGGGCCGGGTGCTGGACCGGCTCGCCGAGGGGTTCACCGAGCCGGACCGCGTGCACCTGGTGACCGCGCACCTGACAGTGGTCGGGGCGAGCACCGGCGGCGGCGAGCGGGACGCGCACACGGTGCTCGGATACGCGGTCCCGGCCACCGTCTTCCCCGGCAACGCGCACTACGTGGCGCTGGGTCACCTGCACCGCTCGCAGCGGGTCATCGGCCCGTGCCCGATCCGCTACAGCGGCAGCCCGCTCGCCGTCGACTTCGGCGAGCAGGAGAACGTCAGCTCGGTGACGATCGTGGAGGTCACGGCGACCACCGCCGCCCGCATCCGGGAGGTGCCGGTGCCGGGCGCGGTGCCGCTGCGCACGGTACGCGGCACGCTCGCGCAGCTCGCCGAGATCGAGGCGCCGGAGGGCTGGCTGCGCGTCTACGTCCGGGAGCAGCCCCGGGCCGGGCTGCGCGAGGAGGTGCAGGAGCTGCTGCCCCGGGCGCTGGAGATCCGGATCGACCCGGAGCTGGTGCCCGCGCCGGGCAGCGGGACCCGGACGGCCCAGCGGGCCGGGCGGTCGCCGGGCGAGTTGTTCGGCGACTACCTGGACAGCCGCGGGCACGCCGACGAGGGTGTCCGGGAACTCTTCGACGAGCTGCTCGAGGAGGTGGAGCACTGATGCGGCCGATGCGGCTGGACATGGCCGGGTTCACGGTGTTCCGCGACGAGACCACTGTCGACTTCACCGACGCGGACTTCTTCGCGCTGGTCGGGCCGACCGGTTCGGGCAAGTCGACGGTGCTCGACGCGATCTGCTTCGCGCTCTACGGCACGGTGCCGCGCTGGGGCGGCGCCCGGGGGCTGGCGAACGCGCTGGCGCCGTCGGCCACCGAGGCGCGGGTCCGGCTGGTCTTCGAGTCCGCCGGGGACCGCTACGTGGCGACCCGGGTGGTGCGCCGGGACGGCCGGGGCACCGTGAAGACGGCCAGCGCCGGGCTGCAGCTCATGCCGCCGGGCTTCGACGTCACCAAGCTCGACACCGGGCTCAGCCCGGAGGATCTGGGCGAGGTGGTGGCGGGCACCCCGGCCGAGATGGAACAGGCGGTGCTGGACGCGGTCGGGCTGCCGTACGAGCAGTTCACCTCCTGCGTGGTGCTGCCGCAGGGGCAGTTCGCCGACTTCCTGCACGCCAAGCCGGCCACCCGGCAGCAGATCCTGGTGAACCTGCTCGGGCTGGGCGTCTACGAGAACGTGCAGAAGAAGGCGGTCGAGCGGGCCGGGCAGGCCGAGGCGAAGCTGGAGACCGTCGACAAGCTGCTCGGCGGGCTCACCGACGTCGACGACGAGAGTCTGGCCGCCGCCCGGGAGCGGGTGGACGCGATGCGGGAGCTGGCCGCAGCGGTCGCTGCCGCCGTACCCGAATGGGAGCGGGCCCGGGCGACGGCGGGTGAGCGGGCCGCGGCGCTGGCCGCCCTCGACGCGGAGCTGGGTGTGCTGGCCGGGGTGCGGCCGCCGGACGGAACGGCCGAGCTGGCGCGGGCGGTGGCGGCGGCCCGGGTCGCCGCCGACGAGGCGGCGGGCGCGGTCGGCCTGGCCGAGGAGCGCGAGGAGAAGCTGCGCGGGGAGCTGACCGCCGCCGGTGACGAGAGCGCGTTGCGGTTGCACCTGAAGGCGTACGCGGACCGGGACCGGCTGACCGCGGAGGCGGCGACTGTGCGCGCGGCGGTGGACGCGGCGCGCGGCGAGCACGACGCGGCGGTGGCAGCGCTGGCGGCGGCGCGGGCGGACGCGCAGCGGGCCGAGACGGAGCTGGAGTCGGCGTTCCGCGCGCACGAGGACGCGAAGGCCGCCGACCAGGCGGCGGCGCTGCGGGCGCACCTGGTCGACGGCGCGCCCTGCCCGGTGTGCGAGCAGACGGTCACCACCGTGCCGGCGGTGCCGACGGGTTCGGCGGTGAGCCGGGCGATCGAGGCGGGCAAGGCGGCGCGGGCGGCGAGCGAGGCGGCCAAGCGGGTGGTGCAGGAACGCGACGCCGCGGCCCGCGACCTGGACCGGGTGCTGCTGCGCGCCCGGACCCAGCACGACCAGCTCGGCGCGCGCCTGGCCGAGCTGGACGAGCAGCTCACTGACGCACCCACGCCGGAACGGCTGCGGGAGGCGCTGGCCGAGCACGCCCGGCTGCGCGCCGCGCTGGAGGAGGCGGCCGGCGCGGTGCGGGCCGGGCGGGAGGCGGCCCGGCGGGCGCGGGGCGCGCTCGACGCCGCGCAGGATCGGCTGCGCCGGGCCTGGCGTGACTTCGACGCGGTACGCGACGGGCTGGCCCGGTTCGGGCCGCCGGCCGCCGACCGGGACGACGTGGCGGCGGCGTGGACGGCGCTGGCCGACTGGGCGGGCGAGCAGGCGCGGGCGCGGCGCGCGGACCGCGACGGGCTGGCCGAGTCGGTGGAGGCGGCGCAGCGGGCCGCGGCCGAGGTCGCCGACGGGATCGCCGCGTTGTTCACCGCGGCCGGGCTGGACGCCCCGCAGGACGCGCCGCGCGACGTGGCGGTGGCGGTGGAGCGGGCCGAGGCGGAGTTGCGCCGCCTGGACGAGCGCCGCGAGCAGGCCGCCGGGCTGCGGGAGCAGCGGGCCGGGCACGAGCACGAGGCGCGGGTGGCGCGGGCGCTCGCCTCGCACCTGCGGGCGAACAACTTCGAACGCTGGCTGCTCACCGAGGCGCTGGACCTGCTGGTCGACGGCGCGTCGCGGATCCTGCGGGAGCTGTCCGGCGGGCAGTACGACCTGGTGCACGACAAGGGCGAGTTCTTCGTGGTCGACCACCACGACGCGGGGCTGCGGCGCGGGGTGCGCACGCTGTCCGGCGGGGAGACGTTCCAGGCGTCGCTGGCGCTGGCGCTGGCGCTGTCCGAGCAGCTCGCCGGCATGTCCACCACCGCGGCCAGCCTGGAGTCGATCGTCCTGGACGAGGGTTTCGGCACGCTCGACGCGGCGACGCTGGACACGGTCGCGGCGACGCTGGAAAACCTGGCCGCCCGGGGCGACCGGATGGTCGGCGTGGTCACCCACGTGCCGGCGCTGGCCGAGCGGATCCCGGTCCGGTTCGAGGTGCGCAAGGACGCGCGGACGGCCCGCGTGGAACGGACCGGCCTGTGACGTCACAGTCGCCGGCGTTCTTCGTCGACGCCTGGGATCCGGCGTACGGCGCGTCGTTCGAGGCTGCGGGCGGGTCCGGTCCGGCCGCGCCGAGCAGCGCCCAGGTGGACGCCGACGTCGAGCTGCCGGCCACCGACTGGCGGGCGATCGGCCCCCGCGCGGGCGTGCGGTCGCCGGACGTGGTGCTGCTCGTCGACGGGGTACGCCGGATCGACGCCAGCGTCTGGACGGCCGAGGAGGACGGCGGCTCGTTCCCCGGCATCGCCGCCTCGTACGCGGCCGGTGTGGTCCGCTGCGACCTGGACCGGGGCGCCGCCGAGATGGCCGGCGCCCGGGTGGGCCGGGGGTTGTTCACGGCGAGCCCGTCGGCGCAGGACGTGGTCGCCGGGACTGTGCGTTACCCGGTGCACCGGGTCAGCGGCACCGGTGAGCTGAGCAAGCTGCCCGCGGCGGTGCAGGCGCCGCTGACCGCGCTGGAGGTGGCCGTCTCCGACGCGGTACGCACCGACGGCGACCTGCTGGTGGTGGACGGCCCGCTGCGCAGCCGGCGGAACCTGCCGCGCACGCTCGGGTACATCAAGACGCAGCACAGCCAATACCTGGACGGGCGGCTGACCGCTGTGGTGACCGGGCTGGCGCCGGGTGAGCGATGCCCGGTGTTCCGGCTGGGCACGGCGTGGGGCGGCTGGTCGTGGTATCTGCGGCTGCCGGTGCACGCCGGGGCGCCGTGGGCCGGGATCGTGCGGGTGGAGTGCTCGGCCGACCTGACCGTGCCGGAGGCGATCGCGCTGGCCGACCTGTCGCTGGTGACGCTGCCCCGGTTCGCCTCCACCCCGTACAAGGATCCGCGTGCCCCGCAGAACCTGGTGCCGATCGCCGGGCTGGAACGCCGGTTACGCGGGATGCTCGGCGACGCGCGGCTGCTGCACCGCGTGCTCACCGCGGCGGCGCGCGGAATGCGGCGCTGATGGGCCGGCGACGCGACGCCGACCGGGTGGTGGCCGACGTCGACACCGGGCGGGCCGAACTGGTGCCGGACCGGGACCGTCCGGGCTCGTGGACGTTGCTGCTGGACGGTGCGCCGCAGTCGCATGTGGACCTGACCGATCCGGCTCACCTGGAGTTCGAGTACGTCCGGCGGCTGGCCGCCGCGCTGGACCTGGTGGCGCCGGCCGGGGCGCCGCTGCGGGTGCTGCACCTGGGCGGCGGCGCGCTCACCCTGCCCCGGTACGTGCAGGCCACCCGCCCGGGTTCGACGCAGCGGGTGTCCGAGGTGGACGGCGCGCTGGTGGAGCTGGTCCGCCGCGAGCTGCCGTGGCCTGCCGATCCGCGCCTGCGGGTACGGGTGGCCGACGCGCGGGCGACGCTGACGTCGAGCCGGGACGGCGCGTACGACGTGATCGTGGCCGACGTGTTCGCGGGTGCCCGTACCCCCGCGCACCTCACCTCGGTGGAGTACGCCGCCGAGGTGGCCCGGGTGCTGGCGCCCGGCGGCAGCTATCTGGCGAACGTGGCCGACGGCCCGCCGCTGCGGCACGCGAAGGCGCAGGTCGCCACAGTGCGTACCGTGCTGCCCCGGGCCTGCCTGGTCGGCGACGCGGCGGTGCTGCGCGGCCGCCGGTACGGCAACCTGGTGCTGGTGGCGTCCCGGGTGGAGCCGCCGGTGCCGGAGCTGGCCCGGCGGGCGGCCGGCGACTGGTTCCCCGGCCGGGTGCTGGCCGGCGCGGAGCTGGACCGCTTCACCGGCGGCGCGGCGGTGGTCCACGACGCGGGCGCCGTCGACTCCACTCCCCCGCCGCCCGGAATTTTTTCCGTCAAACGTTGATCCGATCGGCTGGTGGCTGCGTATCACCGGGCGGCCATGCCCGTGGGGGGCCGGCTGATGTCATTGGACAGCGGAGGTCTGCATGCATGCGGTGGCGGCCGGCTGGCACGGCGAAGTGGCGCGGCCCGAGTGGATGTTCGCCCGGGCACAACCACACTCGCGCGCCTCGCGTTCCCGCCGGGGGGTCGACGCCCGGCCCGCCGATCGCCAGAATGACCCGGTGCCGCCGCGACCCGCTCCCGGACGCCACCAGGCGACCTCCGCCGAGGCCAGCCACTCCGACCAGCTGATCCGCCTGCTGTACGCCGAGCACGCCGGCCCGCTGCTGATGTTCGTGATGCGGCTGACCGGCGGGGACCGGCAGCGGGCCGAGGACATCGTGCAGGAGACGCTGCTGCGGGCCTGGCGCAACGCGCACCGGCTCGGCGTGCAGGGCCAGGGCTCGTTGCGTCCCTGGCTGGTCACGGTGGCCCGGCGGATCGCGATCGACGAGCACCGCAGCGAGCAGGCCCGCCCGCCGGAGACGTACGACCGGGATCTGACCGCGTTCGCCGAGGCGGACAGCACCGACCGGGTCCTGCGCACGATGACGGTGGCGGACGCGCTGCGTACGCTGAGCCAGTCGCACCGGGAGATCCTGGTGGCGACGTACTTCCGGGGGCGCACCGTGCCGGAGGCGGCCGAGGAGCTGGGGCTTCCGCTCGGCACCGCCAAGTCGCGGGTCTACTACGCGCTGCGCGCGCTGCGCACGGCTCTGCAGGAGAGGGGGGTGACCGAATGAGCCGGGCCGACCACATGGACGTCGCCGCGTACGCGCTCGGCGTGCTGGACGCGGAGGACGCGGAGCGGTTCGAGGAGCACCTGGCCACCTGCTGGGCCTGCGCGGCGGAACTGGAGACGATGGTCCCGGTGGTGGGGCTGCTCTCCGGCATCGACGGCGAGGCGATGGCCGCGCTGGAGCAGACGCACACCGATCCGGCGCTGCTGGACCGGACGCTGGTGGCGGTGCGGCGGGACCGCCGTCGTACCCGGGTGCGGCAGTTGCTGGCGACAGCGGCGGCAGTGGTGGTGTTCGGCGGCCTGAGCGGGGTCGCCGCCGGGATGCTCGGCGACGAGCCGGGGCCGACGCCGCAGGCCGGGCCGACGCAGACCGCGCCGACCGCGGCGCCGAGCGGCGAGCCGGGCAACCCGAACGACCCGGGCGTCGGCGGGGAGAAGCCGATCGAGGGCGACCAGCACAACGCCACCGACGCGGGCACCGGCGTGCAGACCACGATGTGGCTGGCGCGCAAGGAGTACGGCACGCAGATCTCGGTGCAGCTGAGCCGCCTGCCCGGGCCGCGTGTCTGCCGGCTGGTGGTGGTGCGCAAGAACGCCACGAGCGAGGTCATCTCCACCTGGTCGGTGCCGGCCGGCGGCTACGGCACGAACCAGAACCAGCTTCCGCTGGAGCTGACCGCGTCCACCTCCGCCCCGGTGCGCGACATCGACAAGCTTCAGGTGCAGTCGGTGGACGCGAACGGGGTGGCGAGTCCGCTGGTGACGGTGGACGACATCTGATCCGGTACGACGACGGCGTCGGGCGGCTGGACCGCCCGGCGCCGTCTTGTCGTGTCCGGGCCGGCGGACCCCCTCGTGCTGACGCACGCGCCAGAACGGCTGTCGGTTCAATCAGTCCACTGTGAAATGTGCCACCGTTTCGATTTCAACCTTGACAGTGCCGCGCCCGTACTACTCGGCGAACTGCCAAGAACGAGGAGGGCACGTGGCACACCACAAGCGGACGACCGTCATCGTCGCGAGCGCGATGGTCGCACTTACGGCCTGCGCCCCCGCAGGCTACAACGGGGCGAACTCGAGCGCGGCCGAGCCGGTCGCCGTCGCCGCGGCCGAACCCACCGCGGCGGCCGAACCGGAGGCGTCGGCGGCTCCCGAGGAGGAGCCGGTCGCGGACAAGGCGCCCCCGGCCAACGTGAAGATCACCGACGAGCTGGTCGGCAAGAAGCTGCCCCGGATGGGCCGCGTCGTCACCGACCAGGACGGCTGGGTGCTGTACCGGTTCGACAAGGACTCCGACGACCCGCCGCAGTCCAACTGCGTGGACAAGTGCGCCGAGGTCTGGCCGCCGTCGCTCACCGACGGCAACCCGAAGCTGCGTGGCGTCTCCGACGACAAGGTCGGCACCATCACCCGCCAGGACGGCACCCGGCAGCTCACCATCGGCGGCTGGCCGGTCTACCGCTACATCGGCGACAAGAAGCCGGGCCAGTGGAAGGGCCAGGGCGTCGGCGGCACCTGGTTCGTGGTCGACCCGAACGGCAAGAAGAACCTGACCTGCCTGCCCACCGGCACGCCCAAGCCGGTCGCGCCGCCCGCGGCGGGCAGCTCGAACAGCTCCGGCGGCGGGTCGGACTACTCGTACTGACGCACCAGGTCACGGTGACCGGTCGCCGCCGGGGAGGGCGCGGCCGGTCATCGTCGGGAACCCGGGAGGCGGGGCGCACCGGCATCGCCCCGCCTCCCGGCTCGGCGTGTCCGGCGTCACCGCCGGGACGCGTGGCAGAGTGGCCGGGTGACCTCGCCCGCCGCCCGCCGCACGCTGCGCCCCCCGGCCGGCTACCGGCTGGCCGCGTCGGTGCGGGCGCTCACGTTCAGCCCGTACGACCCGTGCGCGCGGATCGCCGCCGGCACGTTCTGGTGGGCCACCCGCACCCCGGACGGACCGGCCACGCTGGCGCTGCGCCCGGAGGCCGGCGAGCTGACCGCCGAGGGGTACGGCCCCGGCGCCGGCTGGGTGGTCGAGCGGGCCGACCGGATCGCCGGACTGTGCGACGACCTGACCGGGTTCGCCGCGCTCGCCGCCGCGCACCCGCTGGTGGCCCGCCTCGCCCACACGCACCACGGGCTGCGGATGCCCGCCACCGGCCAGATCTTCCCCCGGCTGCTGCGGGCCGTCTTCGAGCAGAAGGTCACCGGCAAGGAGGCGTACCGGGCGTACGCCGCCACCGTGCGGCACTTCCGCGAACCCGCCCCGGGTCCGCTGCAACCACTGCTGCTGCCGCCGGAGCCGGCCGCGGTGGCGGCCACGCCGTACTGGGTGTTCCACCCGTTCGGCGTGGAACAGCGACGCGCCGACACGCTGCGCCGCGCGGCGGCCGTCGCGGACCGGCTGGAACGCTGCGCCGACTCGGCCGAGGCCACCCGGCGGCTCACCGCGATCCCCGGCATCGGGCCGTGGACCGCCGCCGAGGTGGTGCGCATCGCGTACGGCGACCCGGACGCGGTCAGCGTCGGCGACTACCACGTGCCGAACACGGTGGCCTGGGCGCTGGCCGGTGAGCCGCGCGGTGACGACGCCCGGATGCTGGCGCTGCTGGCGCCGTTCCAGGGGCACCGTGGCCGGGTCTGCGTGCTGCTGGAGGCGGCCGGGATCCAGGCGCCGAAGTACGGCCCGCGCGCCCCGATCCGCTCGTTCGCCCGCTACTGACCGCTCAGCGCCGCCGGCACAGCCGCCGCAGCGTCCGGCCCAGCCACCAGGCGTACGCCCGCTGGAAGCCGAGCACGACCGGCCCGCCGGCCCGCACGTACCAGTGGGCGGGGCGACTGAACGCGGTCACCTCGAACCAGACGCCGTCGGCGCCCCGGGTGACCAGGAACGCCTCCTCACCGACCTCCGGGTGCCCGGGCAGCGTGCCGTAGCCGAACCCGGCCCGGTCCGGCTCGTCCACCACCCAGACCACCTCGGTCGGGCCCCACAGCCGCACCGGGCCGACGCCCAGTCCCGGCGTGACACGTACCCCGGGCGCCGCGCGCGGCGCGTCCGCGCGCATCACCACGCCCGCGGCGCGGTGCAGCCGCCAGCCCAGCAGCGCGTCCGCCGCGACCGGGAAGCCGCCGTCCGGCAGCCGGACCCGGTGGCGCAGGTGGTGGTAGCCGGCCGGCAGGCCGCCGGCGCGGGTCGCGCCCACCTCCGGGTACGTCAGCTCGGGCACGCCGGTCACCTCCACGCTGATGGGAACACCCCCGCCAGCGTACGGCCGCTTCTGAGCGCTGTGGTGAGCTGAGCCGGTGACCGACGTGACCATCGCCCCCGCCGACGTCGCCGACGCCGGTGAGATCCTCACCGTGCAGCGCGCCGCGTACCTGGTGGAGGCGCAGCGCTACCGGGACGTGTTCCTGCCCCCGCTGACCGAGACGCTGGACGAGGTCCGGGCGGCGCTGGCCGGACCGGACGTGGTGCTCGCCGCGCGGCGCGGCCCCCGCCTGGTCGGCTCGGTACGCGCCCGCGTCGACGGCGACACCGCCCACGTGGGCCGCCTCTCGGTCGCGCCGGACCAGCAGGGCCGGGGCGTCGGCGGACGGCTGCTGGACGCGGTCGAGCAGGCCTGCGCGGGCCGGGTGACCCGGTTCGCGCTGTTCACCGGCGCGGACAGCGCGGCGAACCTGGCCCTGTACGCGCGGCGCGGCTACCGGGTGGTGGCACACCGGCCGGACGAGAACGGCAACCGCCTCGCCGTGCTGGAGAAGACGGTCAGTCCCGCTCGCAGCGGCGCCTGAGCCCGTCCGCCTCCTGCCGCAGGTAGCGGCGCATCATCGACCCGGCGAACAAGCCGATCAGGCCGGCCAGCGGCCCGGTCTGCACCAGGGCCAGCTCGGCCCGGGTGCGCCCGTCGCCGAGCGCGACGAGGCGGTGCTCACCCCGGCTGCGCGCGCCCGGGCTCGCGGACTCCCAGGCGAACGAGTACGGCGGCTCGATCTCGGTGACCCGCCACACCGCCGGGGGCAGGCGCGGCTGCTCCAGCCGGGCGGTCGAGCCGAGCGCCAGCGGACCGGGTTCCAGCCGGCGGGCGGCGGTGACCGAGGGCGTCCACTCCGGCCAGCGCTCGACGTCGCTCTGCACCGCCCACACCCGGTCGACGTCGGCGGCGATCTCGACGGACTCGACGAACCGCATCGGCGTTCCTCCCCCGTGGACGCGTCAGCTCAGGCTACGCCCGCACTCCACCCGCCCGCCGTCCCCGCCCACTCCGCCCTCGCCCCGCCCCCGCTTCGTCGATCTTGGACTTAGGGTGCCCAGGATGCCCGATTGACGAACTTTACGAGGCACCACAACTCCAAGATCGGCGGCTTGCCGGGGCGGAGATGCCGGGGCGGAGGGGCAACCGGCATTCCGTCGCTCGGCGCCGGCCGGCGGGCAGCGGGTCGCCGGGCGGAGGGTCAGGCGGCCTCGTGGAGGTCGGCCAGGGTGACCGGGGCGTAGCGCTTCAGCAGGCGTTCCAGCTCGGTGATCGAGCCGACCTCGCCGAGGACGTTCGCGCCGCCGCCGTGCTCGGCCGGATAGCGGTGCGCCAGCCGGTAGCGGTAGCGGCCACGGATCAGCTCGACGCTGACCCGCCAGCGCCCGCAGCATCCGCAGCTCCATTCCGGCACGCCGCGAAGGTAGCTCTGACCTGCGGTTTCACCATCCGGGCGGCGGTGACGAAGGCGACCGGTACGGGACACGCCGCCCGGCCACCCCCGGTGATCTGCCTCACCACTGTCGGTGGGGTCTGGTTGACTGGTCGCCGTGGACCTGCCGATCAACCCTCCGGTCGAGCCGATGCTGGCCAAGAGCGTGTCCGAGCTGCCCACCGATCCCGGCCTGACCTACGAGCCGAAGTGGGACGGCTTCCGCTGCATCGTGTTCCGCGACGGTGACGAGGTCGAGCTGGCCAGCCGGGGCGGCAAGTCGATGACGCGCTACTTCCCGGAGGTGGTCGAGCAGGCGCGCCGGCAGCTTCCGCCCCGGTGCGCCGTCGACGGCGAGCTGATCGTGATCCGCCGGGACGGGCCGGGCGGGCACCCCCGGCTCGACTTCGAGCTGCTGGCCCAGCGGATCCATCCGGCCGCCTCCCGGGTGAAGCTGCTGGCCGAGACCACCCCGGCCGACTTCGTCGCGTTCGACCTGCTGGCCATCGACGACGAGCTGCTCACCGGGCAGCCCTATCCGCAGCGCCGCGAGCGGCTGGAGCAGGCGTTGTCCGGGGTGCGCCCGCCGGTGCACGTGACCCAGGTGACCACCGACCCGGAGACGGCCCGCCGCTGGTTCGAGGTGTTCGAGGGCGCCGGCCTGGACGGGCTGATCGTCAAGCCGGCCGACCTGCCGTACGAGCCGGGCAAGCGGCTCATGTTCAAGGTCAAGCACGCGCGCACCATGGACGCGGTGGTGGCGGGCTTCCGCTGGCACAAGTCCGGCCCGGTGGTGGGCTCGCTGCTGCTGGGGCTCTACGACGACCAGGGCGTGCTGCACCACATCGGCGTCAGCTCCTCGTTCACCATGGCCCGCCGCAAGGAGCTGCTGGACGAGCTGGAGCCCTACCGCGAGGTCGGCGGCGAGCACCCGTGGGTGCACGGCGACCACGAGCGCGGCCAGCGCATCCCGGGCGGGGTGAGCCGGTGGACCGGCGGCAAGAACCTGGAGTGGGAGCCGCTGCGTCCCGAGCTGGTGGTCGAGGTGGCGTACGACGCGATGGAGGGCGACCGGCTGCGGCACACCGCCCGGTTCGTGCGCTGGCGCCCCGACCGTGATCCGCGCTCCTGCGACTACGGCCAGCTCGACCGCCCGATCCGCTACGACGTCGACGAGGTGCTGCGCGGCGATCCGGCGGCGACGGTCGGTGACGCGGCCGGCCGGGCGTAGCCTGGCGGTCGACACGATCATGGAAGGCGCCCACGTGACAGGCTTCCCCGACCGGACCCGCCGGTTCCGGCCCGCCCTCGCCGCGTTCGTCGCGGCGGTGGTGCTCACCGCCGGCTGCACGCTGCCGGCGTTCGCGCCGCGCGCCGAGAGCGAGGGCGAGGCCGCCCCGCCGGGCACCGCCCCACAGTGGCGGGCCTGCCCGGAGGTGCCGAACGAGCTGGTCGGCCGGGGTGCGGCGGACATGCGCTACGACTGCGCCCGGATCGCCGTGCCGCGCAACTGGGGCACCGGGGCAACCACCGGCGCGACCGCCGGGCCGGGCGCGGGAGAGACGTTCGAGATCGCGCTGATCCGGGCCCGTTCGACAAAGCAGCGCGACCGGATCGGGTCGCTGGTGGTCAACCCCGGCGGGCCGGGGGCCTCGGGCGTGGACACCGCCGTCTACCTGTCCTTCGGTCCGGCGTTCGGCGGGCTGCCGACGTCGGTCACCGACCGGTTCGACATCGTCGGCTTCGACCCGCGCGGGGTGGCCCGGTCCAGCCCGGTCAAGTGCATCTCCGACGCCGACCTGGACGCCAGCTTCGGCTACGACCCCGACCCGGAGAGCCAGTCGTCGTTCGACGGCTTCGCCGGCCTCAACCGGCGCATCGGCGAGCGGTGCGGCGCGAAGTACGGCGACCAGCTTCCGCTCTACGGCACCGAGCAGGCGGCCCGCGACATGGACGCGGTCCGGGCGGCGGTCGGCGACGACAAGCTGACGTACCTCGGCTACTCCTACGGCACGCTGCTCGGCGCCACCTACGCCCAGCTCTATCCGCAGCGTGTGCGCGCCCTGGTGCTCGACGGCGCGGTCGACCCGCAGCAGAAGCTGATCGCCGGGTCGGAGAGCCAGGCGAAGGGCTTCGAGCGGGCGTTCGACAACTTCTCCCGCTGGTGCGCGGCGAACGCCGGCCGCTGCCCGATCGCGCCGGACGCCCGCGGTGCGGTCACCGACGCGATCGCCAAGGCGAAGACCTCCCCGGTACGCGGGCAGGACGGCCGGGAGGCGACGTCCGGCTGGGTCTTCTACGCGGTGATCTCCTCGCTCTACACCGAGCAGGGCTGGCAGGAGCTGGCCCGGGCGATCGACGAGTTGCAGGGCGGCGACCCGGCCGGCGTGTTCAAGCTGGCCGACTCGTACGCGGGCCGGGAGCCGGACGGGCACTACTCCAACCTGTTCGACGCGAACCTGGCGGTCAACTGCGCGGACGAGACCGAGAAGCCGACCCGGGAGCAGGTCCGCCAGTTGCAGTCGCAGTGGCGGCAGAAGTACCCGCTGTTCGGTCCCGCCCTCGCGGTGGGGATGCTCGGCTGCGTGGAGTGGCCGGGCGAGCGGGACCCGTATCCGACCGGCCGGGCGAACGGCGCGCCGCCGATCCTGGTGGTCGGCACCACGGGTGATCCGGCCACGCCGTACGAGCAGACGCCCGCGCTGGCCGCGATGCTGGGCGTGGGTCGGGTGCTCACCTGGGAGGGTGAGGGGCACACCGCGTACCCGCAGACGCCGTGCGTGACGTCGGCGGTCGACGCGTACCTGATCTCGCTCACCGTCCCCCGGGAGGGGCTGCGCTGCCCCGCCCGGTGACGGTCCGGCCGGCGGGCCGGGAGCCGGACGCCGGCCGGTCGAACGTCGGCGGTCAGCCGGCGGCCGGGGGCGTCCAGTCCTGCGGCACGTGTCCGATCCGGACGCGCTGGGGGTGGTCGCCGACCGGGACGCTCGCGACCTTCTGCCCGGTCGCGAAGTTGATCGCGGTGACCTGGTCGGCACCGGATTCGGAGATCACGCAGTCCCGGCCGTCCCCGCTGACCGTGGCCCAGTACGGCTTGTTCGCGGGCACCAGCGGCCCCTCGCGCAGCGTGGCCCGGTCCAGCACCGTGGCGTAGTCGTCCATGGTGCCGGCGACGCAGATCCGGGCGCCGTCGGGGCTCATCGACAGGCCGTGGTGCCGGGAGTCGTTGACCCAGGTGGTGCGGTCCTCGCTGGTGGCCGGGTTCTTCGGCAGCGTGGCGATGCGGGTGATCCGGTCGGTTGCCACGTCGTACTCGACCACGCCGTTGAAGAAGGACACCTGGAAGTAGAGCCGGCTGCCGTCGGGGGTGAACACGGCCGGGCGGACCGCGTCGGAGAGGTCGCGGCGGCCGGCGGCGTCGAGGCGGTCCCGCATGTCGATGACCTTGACCACCTGGTACGTGCTGGTGTCGGCGACGGTGATCCGGCGGTCGCCCTTGGTCCAGTCGAGCCAGGGCGCGTCCAGGTCGGTGTTGACCTCGCCGATGGACATGTTCCACAGCCGGGTGCCGCCGTCGGTGTAGATGTTCTCGTGCGGCTTGTCGCCGGCGCCGAACGAGCCGAGCTGCGTTCCGGTGCGGATGTCCAGCACGTGCACGGTGTTGGAGGTGGAGGCGGAGACCGCGACGCGCGTGCCGTCGGGTGACACGGCCATGTGGTCGGAGCGGTAGCCGGAGACCGGGAACCGCCAGCGCAGCGCGCCGGTGGCGAGGTCGATCGAGACGACGTCGGCGAAGCTGGGCCGGGACACCACCACCGCGCTGCCGTCCGGGGTGGTGTACATGTCGTCGACGAACTGGTCGTGGCCCTCCCCTGGGCCCTGCCGGATGCCGAGGAAGTACGCCAGTTTGATCGGGTTGAGGTAGATCTCGCGCAGCCGCGCGGCGCGGTCCGGGATGACGTTGATCCGGCCGAGCTTGGCGTAGTCACCACGGGACCGGATGACGTCGGCGGTGCCGTCCCAGTTGTTGCCGACGAACATCACCTCCTGGAGCGGGACCGCGGCGGCGGCCGGCGCGGGCGCCGTCAGCAGCGGGGCCGGGGCGACGAGGGCGAGCGCGGCCAGCACGGCGAGCGCGGCGCGGCGGCGGGGTCGGGGCGGGCGGAGTGGCACGGGGGTCATGGACGCCTCCTGGCAGCCGGTACGACATCGACGTTTCTCAGTGGCGCGAACGGTGTTACCTTGCGGTAACAACCAGGAGAGCAACCGGCCGGCCGCCGGGGCTAGGGACCGGACGCCAACGCCCGCGCGACCCGGTTGTGCCGCGACGACAACGGGAGGCGGCGTGACCCGGACCGGGAACGTCCCCACGTTCGGCACGCTGCTGCGCGACCTGTCCGCCGACCCGGCCGCCGTCGACGAGGTGGCGCGCGCGGCCCGCGTGAACTCCCCCGAGGTGGCCCGGCTGCCCGCCGACGAGGTACGCCGCCAGGTCGTCCTGCTGCTGACCAGTGGCCTCGGCGCGCTGGAACGCCACGAGGACCCGGCCGGACGGGACTTCGCCGAGGCACGCCGGCTGGGCGCGGACCGGGCCGCGCAGGGCGTCACGGTGGCCGGGCTGCTGCGTGGGGTGCAGGCCGGGCGGGACCGCGCGGTGGAGCTGGTGGTCCGGCACGGCCGGGCCGCCGGCATCCCGGACGAGGTGCTGCTGGAGGGGCTGCTCACCATCGGCCGGTACGCCGCGGCGGTGGAGCGGGCAGTGGTCGACGGGCACCGGGCCGCCGAACGGGACCTGCTCCGCACCGGCGCGGCGGCCCGGGCGCACCTGCTGCGGCGGCTGCTGCGCGACGGCCCGGCGGGCCTGCCCCCGGCCGAGCTGACCCGGTTCGGGCTGCGGCCGGACGGGCGCTACCACTGCCTGGTCGCCGCGCCACCCGACCCGGTACGCACGCACGCCCTGCACCGGCAGCTCATCCGGCACGGCGGGCTGCTCGGCACCGTCGACGACCGGCTCGCCGGGCTGCTCCCGCGACCGCCCGACGCCGTACCGGCCGACCTGCTGACGCTGGTGACGCCCGCGCAGCCGCTGGCGCGGGCCCCGGCCATGTACGCGCTCTGCCTGGCGGCGCTGGCCACGGCGGCGCACCGGCGGCTGCGCGGCCTGCGTCAGGTCACCGACCTGGCCGGGGAGACCGCGCTGGCCGCCCAGCCGGTCCTGGCCGAGCTGCTGCGCGGCACGCTGCTCGGCGCGCTCGACCCGGCCGACGACTTCCACCGGGAGCTGGCCGGCACCGCGCTCGCCTGGCTGCACCACGGCCAGCGGCTGGACCAGACGGCCGCCGCGCTGCACGTACACCCGAACACGGTGCGCTACCGGCTGCGGCGGCTGCGGGAGCTGACCGGCGGGCCGCCGGTCGAGGAGGGAGCGCGGTGCACGGTGCCGGAGAGCGTGCACTGGTGGTGGGCGTTGCGGAGTTGGCTGGACGGCGGCTGAGGCCGCCGCACCTCCTCGACGCCAGACCGGGCGACACCGGCACGAGGCGCTGTGCCAGGCTGGCCGGATGACCGAGGTGATCTTCCGGGAGGCGGTCCGCGCCGACCTGCCGGCCGTGCTCGCGCTGCTCGCCGACGACGTGCTGGGGCGTACCCGTGACCTGCCCGAGGTGGACGCGGCGTACGAGCGGGCCTTCGCCGACCTCGACGCGGATCCGCGTAACGAGCTGATCGTCGCCGACGACGGCGGGGAGCTGGTCGGCTGCTTCCAGCTCACCTACATCCCCGGGCTGGGCCGGCACGGCGCCGAGCGGTGCCTGATCGAGTCGGTGCGGGTGCGCTCCGACCGGCGCGGCCGTGGGCTGGGCGGGACGATGATGCGCTGGGCGATCGACCGGGCCCGGGAGCGCGGCTGCGCGCTAGTGCAGCTCACCACCGACAAGCAGCGCGCCGACGCGCACCGGTTCTACCGCGGCCTGGGCTTCGTGGCCAGCCACGAGGGCATGAAGCTGGCGCTCTGACCGGGCCGCGACCCGGCGCCCGGCCGTGATCGGGCGCCGGGCCGCCACCCGAAGGCGCGCGGCCCGGTCACCCCGGTCAGTCCTCCGGCGCCAGCCGGCCGTCGCGCAGCGTCAGCGTCCGGTCGGCCATCTCGATCAGCGCCGGATCGTGCGTGGCGACCAGCGCGGTCATCCCCCGCGCGTGCACCACCGCCCGGAGCAGGTCCATGATCGAGCGACCGGTCTCCGAGTCGAGCTGGCCGGTCGGCTCGTCGGCGATCAGCAGGTCCGGCTCGTTCGCCAGCGCCCGGGCCACCGCCACCCGCTGCTGCTGCCCGCCGGACAGCTCGTACGGGCGCTGCGCCGCGTGCCCGCCCAGCCCGACCAGCTCCAGCAGCACCGCCACCCGCTGCTCCCGCTCGGCCGCCGGCACCTTGGCCAGCCGCAGCGGCACCCCGACGTTCTCCGCCGCGGACAGGATCGGCACCAGGCCGAACGTCTGGAACACGAACCCGATCGTGCCCCGGCGCAACGCCAGCAGCTCCCGCTCGCCCGCGGCGGTGACCTCGTGCCCGGCCACCCGGATCAGGCCGGCGTCCGGGCGGTCCAGGCCGCCGACCAGGTTCAGCAGCGTGGTCTTGCCGGCGCCGGAGCGACCCCGCACCGCCACCAGCTCGCCGCGCCGCGCGGTGAACGAGACGTCCCGTACGGCGTGCACGGCGTGCTCCCCCTTGCCGAAGGTGCGGCTCACCCCCTCGACCCGGACCACGTCCTCGACTGCCGTCCCCGGCACCGCCGGCAGCACCACTGTCTGGTCGGTCATCACTCACTCTCCTCGGCGTGCGTCCGGTCGCCGGGGCGCACCTCGACGTGGTCGGGTTCCAGATTGAGGCGGACCCGGTCACGCAGCGACAGCGCCTCCACGAACTGCGCCGGCAGCTGCATCCGGCCGGTGCGGTCCAGCACCGCGTACTCCTCGCTGACCATCTCGGTGCCGCCGTCGGCGGTGACGCGCGCGGTCCGGCGTACCTCGGAGGCGGTCCGGCCGTCGCGGATCGCGACGGTACGGCGGACCTGGCCGGCCACGGCGTGGTCGTGGGTGACCACCACGATGGTGACCCCCAGCTCGGCGTTGATCGTGCGCAGCGCGGCGAACACCTCCGCGCCGGTGGCCTCGTCCAGCTCACCCGTGGGTTCGTCGGCGAAGAGGATCTCCGGGTCGTTCGCGACCGCCACGGCGACCGCGCAGCGCTGCTGCTCGCCGCCGCTCATCTGGCCCGGACGGCGGTCCGCGCAGTAGCCGACGCCGACCATGTCCAGCAGCTCGCGGGCCCGTTCCCGCCGCTTGCGCCGCCCGCCGGCCCGCCCCGCCAGCTTCATCGGCAGCTCCACGTTCTCCAACGCGGTCAGGTACGGCAGCAGGTTGCGGCCGGTCTGCTGCCAGATGAAGCCGACCACCTCCCGCCGGTACGCCAGCCGCCGCTTGTTCGACAGCGACAGCAGGTCGTAGTCGGCGACCCGGGCGATGCCGGCGGTCGGGGTGTCCAGGCCGGACAGGATGTTCAGCAGGGTCGACTTGCCGGAGCCGGAGGCCCCGACGATCGCGACCAGCTCACCCCGGTCGATGACCAGGTCGAGGCCCTGCAGGGCGACGACCTCGACGCCCTCGGTCTTGAAGATGCGTACCAGGCCGTCGCAGACGATGTGCCCGCGCAGCCGGTCCCGCCCTCCGGCCCGTTGCGCGGCCCGTTCGGCCGCGCGTTGCTGCAGGGACGCCAGGTCCGGTACGGACGTCTCGGCGGTCGCGGTCATCTCAGCTCTCCTCTCCGAGCCGCAGCACCTCGCCGAGGCGCATCCGGCGGTTGTTCACGGCCTCCACGGTGATCGCGAAGCCGAGGGCCAGCATGGCCAGGACCGACACCCCGGCGACCAGGCCGGGTTCGAACTGCGGGCGTACGTCCACGCCGCCGGTGAAGGCGGGCAGCCCGAGCACCGGCGTGAGCAGCAACGGCAGCAACGCGCCGACCACCGCCCCGGTGAGCACCGACACCAGCACCAGCGGGGTCAGCTCGACCATCAGCATGCCGCGCCACTGCCGGCGGGACAGGCCCATGGTGCGCAGCCGGGACAGCACCTGCCCGCGCGAGCGGGCCCCGGCGAGCACCGCGAGCGCGAGCCCGAGCAGCCCCAGCACGGCGCCGCCCCCGGCGCCGAGCGCGAAACCGAACACCAGCAGGCCGTTCACGCCGGTGCCGCCCAGGTCGGCGCGGACGGCCGAGCGGGTGGTGACCTCCGGCGCGCGGGCCTTGTCCCCGGTGCCGACCCCGCCGATGCGCAGGTAGCGGTTCTGCCCCTCACGCGCGACCCGGTCCACCTCGGCGGCGTCCACGCCCGCGCCGGCCAGCACGAACCCGGTGGGCGCGAGCTGGTGCGGCGCGTCCGCCGGCAACGCCGGCCACGGCAGCACCACGAACCGCGCCACGCCGTCGCCGACGAGCGCGAACTCGTCGACGGTGGCGGCGGTGCGCACCGGCAGCCGGTTGCCCTGCACGTCCAGCCAGGCGGGCCGGTCCCCCTGGGCGTCGGCGAGCCCGGCGTCGGCCAGCTCGTCGGCGACCGCCGGGGACACCAGCGCCGGCAGCGGCGTGCTCCCGTCGGCGCGGGCCCGCACCGGGTCGGGCACGCTCACCGGTACGCCTGCCGCACTGGCCACCTCGGCGAATCGCTCGCCGTCCACGAGCACCACGCGCAGCTCGGTGACCGGGGCGGGGCGGCCGGCGCGGTCGGCGTACGGCCGCTCGGCCGGCACGGTGAGCAGCGGCGCGACAGCGCGTACCCCGGGCAGCTCAGCCAGTTTGCCGGCGGTGTCCGGCGCGAAGCGCTCCCCGCGTACCAGCAGGTCACCCGGCACGGCCTGGGCGGCGGCGGTGTCCCGGCCGGTCTCGATGCCGGTCGCCACCACGCCGCAGAACGCGGCGGTGGCGACGGCCAGCACCACCACGACCAGCGGCCCGGTGCTCGCGGCCCGGCCCGCGCGGGCGGCGCCGAGGAACGCGACGCTGCCGCGCGCCCGGGCGGCGACGCGGCTGACCAGCCGCAACGGCCAGGGGTACGCGCGCAGCGCCACCAGCGCCGCCGCGATCGCCAGCAGCACCGGCACGGACACCAGCAGCGGGTCCACCGAACCGGCAGTGAGCCCGCGGCGGCGCAGCAGGAACGCGCCGAGCACGGCCAGCCCGAGCACCGCCACCTCGACGGTGAGCCGGACGGCGGGCGACCGGCCGCCGAGGTCGGAGCGGCCACCGGCGCGGCGGCCGACCGCGAGCGCGGCGAGTGGCGGCAGCAGCGTGGCCAGCAGCCCGGCGATCAGCACCCAGAGCCACGGCGACCCGGCGCCGGGCAGCAACCCGCCGAGCAGCCAGCCGATCCCGGCCGCGGCCGGCAGCACCAGCAGCGACTCGGCCAGACCGCGGCGCAGCACGTCACCGGTCGAGCCACCGCGGGCCCGGATCAGGTGGAACTCGGCGCGGCGTCGGTTCGCGGCCAGCCGGGCGGCCAGCAGCGTCAGCCCGGCCAGCGTGGCGAGCAGCCCGGCGGCGATGACCGCGAGCAGGGTACGCGCGGCGGCGAGCGAGTCGGCGAAGCGCCGCAGCGGGATGTCCACGCCCTGGCTGAGGGTCACCTTGACCTCGGTGGGCAGGGCCCGGTCCAGCCCGTCGACGCCGGCGATCAGCGCGTCGAGGCGGCCCGGTTCGAGCCGGTCCGGTGCGATCCGGTACCGCCAGCCGAAGGCCACCGGCCATTCCCCGGCGGTGATCGAGTTCAGACCCGCGTCGGCGGTGTACGCGACGCCCACGAACGGTTGGCCGTCGCCTTCCGGCGGGCTGAGCTTCAGCATCGACGGCAGCGTGTCCCAGACACCGCCGGCCGGGTCGTTCGGCCGCCACACGCCGACCAGGTCGACCGGGCGGGAGTTGAGCACGTTGTTGTCGGCGTCCAGCAGCGAGAGACGGAACCGGTCGCCGGCCGCGACGCCCAGCGTGGTGGCGATCGTCTCGGCGAGCGTCACCTCGATCGCGCCGGCCGGGGTGACGCCGCGTTCCGGCCACCGCCCGTCGACCAGGGTGGCCGCCTCCCGGATGCCGGTGCCGGCGCGCAGGTGCAGGTCGATCAGCCCCTTGTCGTCGCTGAGCGTCGGACCGCGCAGTCGCCCCGGGACGGTCTGCGCAGCGAACCAGCGCTCGCCGATCGTGTCGCGCACCTCGGCGGGCATCTTCTCCTCGATCGCCGCGAGCAGGGTCCCCCGGCTGGCGGCGACGGGCTGCTCCGAGGCGGGCACGACGTCCGGCGCGGTGCTGTACGTGAGGTCCCGGCGGGCCACCGGCTGACCGGCCACGTACTCGGTGAGCCCCTGCCCGGTCAGCCGGTCGGCGACCCGGGGCACGCCCGTGATCAACAGCGCGGTCACCAGGGTCAGGACGGCGAGCAGCAGGAACTGCCCCCCGTATGCGCGGACCCGGCGCGCGGCACCAGGAAGGCTCATCGTTCTCCTCCGATCCGGAGCTGCGCGGCGGCGACCCGCTGGCGGATGCCGGTGGTGATGACGGCGGCGAAGGCGAGCGCGGCGAGCAGCAGCCCGGCGGCGGTCGCCCCGATCGGCACCCAGGGCACTGTGAAGACCGCCTCGGGCACCGGCCGGCCGGCGGCCGGGGTGAGGATCACAAGCGGCACCATGGTGGCCGCGACGAGGGCGCCGACCAGCAGCCCGACGCCGACTCCGATCGCGGCCAGGAAACCCTGCTCGGCGAGGTAGGCGCGGGCCAGCAGCCGGGTGTTCGCGCCGAGCGTGTTGAACACGGCCAGTTCGGTGAGCCGCCGCCGGGTGGTGGCCCACACGTCGACCGCCAGGCCGACCAGCGCCAGCAGCACCGACCCGAGCGCGGCGGCGAGCAGCCCGGTGCGGGCGCCCTGCCAGTACGGGTCCCCCGCGGCCTCCTCCGCCACGCGCTGCCGGTCCAGCAGCACCGTGCCGCCGACAGTGGCGAGGGCCTCGGTCGCGGCGGCGTGCCCGCCCGGCGTGGTACGCAGCCACCACTCGGCCACCGGCCGTATGCCTCCGCTGCGTTCCAGCAACTGGGTACCGGCGGTGGGCAGGTCCAGCAGCACGCCGTCGCCAGCGGTGCCGGGGATCGCGGCGACCTGGCCGACCACCGTGGCCTCGATCGTCACCTCGGAGACCGACAGCTTGACGGTGTCACCGGTCTGCACGCTCAGCGCGGCGGCGACCCCCGGTGTGATCAGCACCGGCACCGGCGGGTCCTCGGCCATGGGCACCACGGCGAACCGGGACGACGGCACCCGGGCGAACTGCAACAACCCCGCGGGCACGTCGAAGCCCTGCGTCGCGTCCACCTCGGTGGGGGTGGCCCGGGCGTCCCGGCGCGGCCCGCTGCCCGGGTCGATCACCCGCCAGGCCCCCTCCACCGGCAACGGCAGCGCCGCGCCGCCGCCGTCGGTGAGCCGCATGTCGCTGAGCAGCAGCCGGTACGAGTTGCCGGTGGCGTCGCCGCCGTCGGCCTCGAAACCGGTCAGACGCAGCGGGGCGCCGCCGGTGTCGGGCACTGGCACGGAGAAGCGCACCGGCCGTCCATTGCCGTCGGCCTCGGCCAGCCGGACCCGCCAGGTGGCCCCGGCGTCGGTGGCGAACAGCGCGGTCACGGCGACGCGCGGCCGGTCGTACATGCTCTCCACCGGCGTGCGGACGGTGCCGGAGAAGGTCTTCGCCCCGGCCGGCAGGACACCGCCGACCGGCGCGCCCCGGCCGCCCGCGAGCCGGTCCAGCAGGGCACCGGTGGACGCGCCGCCGTCGGCGTCGTCGAGCCGGATCATCCCCTTCGCGGCGGCGGCGTCCAGGGCCACCACTGTCGCCGGCCGGGCCTCGCGGCCCAGGCGCACGTCGTCACGCCAGGCGGGCAGCACCCGGTCGATCCCGGGCACGGCGGCCAGCTGGGCGGCCCGGTCCGCGGGGGCGGTGCCGTCCCGTTCGGTCAGCCGCAGGTCCGTGCCGACCGTGTGCTGCGACTGGTCGCGCTGCGAGCGTTCCCAGGAGGCGACGAGCGACCACGCGAGCGTGCTGCCGCCGACGGCGAGCGCGAGCAGCAGCACCGGGCCGGCGTGCGGGCGACGCCCCGCCTGCCACATGCCGAACATGGTGGCGTTCCACGGCCGGCGGTCGACGAAACGTTCCGCGAGCCGTGTGGTCGGCGGCAGCAGCCGCAGCGCGATCACCGCGCCGGCCAGCACGCCGATCGTGGGCGCGGCGGCCAGCAGCGGGTCGATGCCGAGGCTGCCGTTCGCGCCGGCCAGCGGCGAGGAGTACTGCCGCAACTGGGTCCAGGCGAGCACGGCGAGCGCCACCAGCACCACGTCCACGCTGGCGCGCTGCACGGCGGCGCTGCGGGACGGGCGGGACCGGGCCGCCATGTCGGCGACGTAGGTGCCGGCCCGGCGCAACGCCGGCAGCACCATGGCGAGCAGGCAGCCGACCGCCGCGCCCACCGCGACCACCCAGACCCGGGCCAGGTCGCCGTCGGCCAGCCGCAGGTCCGCGCCGAGATACCGGACCGCCTGCCCGGTCAACGCCGGAGCCAGCAGCAGCGCCGGCGCCACCACGAGCGTGGCCTCGCGTACGGCGAATCCGGCGATCTGCCGACGCGCGGCGCCCCGGGCCCGCAGCAGCGCGGTCTGCGCCCGCCGGTCCTCGTTGAGCAGCGCGGCCACCAGCACCAGCGCGTACCCGCCGAGCACCACGATCAGCAGCAGCGGGGTGAGCAGCGCGGACCGGCCCACCAGGTCGGCCCGGCCCAGCCGGTCCACCAGCCGGTCCAGGTGGCTGACCTGCTGCGTCGAGGAGCCCAGGCCGGTGGCCTCGGGCAGCTTCTCGGTGATCTCGTTCAGCGCTGTGGTCACGGCCGGCAACCGGGCTGGCTCGACGGCCACCAGGTCGGGGTCCACCAGCCAGGCCGCCGAGGTCGAGCCGGGGAAGGTACGGGCGAAGTCGGCCGGGTCGAGCGCGAACGGCCCGTACGAGGTGACCTCCGCGTCGCCCTGGCTCTCCCCCACTCCCGGGGCGAGCCGCCAGTACGCCTCGGCCGCGTCGCGGGGCCGCCACGTGCCGGCCACCACCACCGTGCTGGCCCGCTCCGCGCCCCGGTCGTACAGCGGCACCCGCTCGCCGACCTCCAGGCCCAGTTGCGCGGCCACCTTCTCCGGCAGCGTCACCTGCAGCGGGTTGCTGCCGGGCACCGGCCACGCCCCGGCGGCCAGCTCGGCGTGCGCCGGCAGGTCGTCGAGCGTGGCCAGGTTGGCGAACATCGGGTCGTCGTCGGTGCGGGCGGCGCCCACGTCACCGGTCAGCTCCCGCCCGGTGCCGGAGCGGATCCCGGCCACCGTGACCGGCGCCCCGCCCAGCCCGTTCGCGAACTGTGCCCGTACCGCCCGGTCCCGCTCGGCGTACGCGGCGGCGTCCGCCCCACCGGAGCCGCTGATCAGCAGGCTGCGCTCCTCCGCCGGGGCGGCGTCGAGCACCGCCCGGGCGCCCGCGTCCACCGCCCGGCGGTTGTAGTCGGAGAGCCCGGTGACCAAAGCGACCGCGACGAGTGCCGCGACAGCGGCGGCGAGCAGCAGCCCACGGGCCTCTACCGCCCGCCTCCACACCAGCTTCATCCGACGTCCTCTCCTGGCCCCGGCGGGCCGATGCCGAGAGAGAGCAGCGAAGCCCCGGAAAAGGTTCGCGCCCGTTACATGATCGTTATCGGTCCCCCCGCCTCACCGCGCACTCTCCCCGTCGATCTTGGAGTTGTGGCGCCTCGAATGACGCCGATGCGGCTTTTGTGCACGACCACAACTCCAAGATCGACGGCGGCTGTCCACAGGGGCGGCTTTCCAAGGGCAGCGGGCGGGAGGGTGGGCGGGTGTGGCGGTATGGGGAGTTGCTGGCGGGTGGGGTGAGCCGTGCGGCGGTACGGCACCAGGTGGAGGCGGGGCGGCTGGGGCGGTTGTCCCGGGGTGTCTACGGGTACGCGGACGACGAGACGAATCGGTTGCGCGCCCTGTTCCGGCGGTTGCCGCCGGGAACCGTCGCGGGGTTCCACACCGGCGCGCGACTGCACCGGTTCGGGGCGGTGACCGACGACCGGGTGCACGTGATCGTGCCGCCCGGTGTGAGCGCGCGGCGAATCCGGGGCGTGGCGACGCATCAGACGGTGCTGCCGGTGCCGGACGCGGTGGAGATCGCCGGCATCCCCTGCGCGCCGGCTGCCCGCTGCGCCGTGGATCTGGCCCGGGTGCTCCGGCGGGCGGACGCGCTGCCGGTGCTCGACCTCTGCCTCCGCGCCGGCGCCTGCCGCCGCGAGGACCTGCTCACCGAAGTGGCGTGGCACGCCGGCCTGCGGGGAGTACGACAGGCCGGGCAACTCGTCGCGCTCGCCGACCCGCGCTCGGAGTGCCGGCAGGAGAGCCAGCTGCGCCTGTTGCTGATCGACGGCGGGCTGCCTCCGCCGGAGCCCCAACTGTGGGTTCCCGACGAGGACGGAAACCTGATCTACCGCCTCGACCTGGGCTATCGCGACCGGCGCATCGGCTTGGAGTACGACGGCCGGTCCCACCTAGACCCCGGCCGGCTGCACCACGATCGATCCCGGCTCAACTGGCTGGCCGAGCACGGCTGGCGGATGCGGGTCTACACCGCCACCGATCTCTACCGCCGCCCCCGGCACATCGTCGCGTCGGTCCGGAGCATGCTCACCTCGCCCGCCTGAGCCGTGGTCACCCGGGCGTCAGGGGCGGGGGCGGTCGCGGTCCTTGGACGGCTGGACCCGCTTCGGCTCGCCGGGCATCTTCGGGTATTCCGGCGGGTACGGCATGTCGCCCAGCCCGTCCGCCGCGTCCCGCTCGGCCCACTCCAGCAGCGGCGTGATGTCCCACGGGGCGTCGTCGATGCCGGCGTGCGGGTCGCCGCGCTCGGCGAACCGGCCCGGCACCGTGCCCAGGTGGAAGTCGTCCGGGTCTACCTCTGGCAGTTCGTCCCAGTCGACGGGGGTGGAGACGGTGGCGCGCGCGTTGGCACGCAGCGAGTACGCGCAGGCGATGGTGCGGTCCCGCGCCATCTGGTTGAAGTCGACGAAGACCCGTTCGCCCCGTTCCTCCTTCCACCAGGCGGTGGTGACCAGCTCGGGGCGGCGTCGTTCCAGCTCGCGGGCCAGCGCGATGGTGGCGCGGCGGACCTCGACGAACGTCCAGCGCGGCTGGATGCGCAGGTAGACGTGCACGCCCCGGCCGCCGGAGGTCTTCGGCCAGCCGGGCACGCCCAGCTCGTCCAGCAGGCCGCGTAGCTCACCGGCGGCGGTCACCGCGTCGGCGAAGTCGGTGCCGGGCTGCGGGTCGAGGTCGACGCGCAGTTCGTCGGGGCGGTCGGTGTCGGCGGCGCGTACCGGCCACGGGTGGAACACGACGGTGCCCATCTGCGCCGCCCAGGCCACGTGCGCCAGGTCGGCGGGGCACAGCTCGTCGGCCGGGCGGCCGCTGGGGAAGGCGATCCGCGCGGTGCGGACCCACGGGGGTACGCCCCGCTGCGGCACCCGCTTCTGGAAGAACATCTCCCCCTCGATGCCGTCGGGGAAGCGCTGGAGCGTGGTCGGCCGGTCGCGCAGGGCGCGCATGATCCCGTCGCCGACGGCCAGGTAGTAGCGGAAGACGTCGGCCTTGGTGAAGCCCCGCTGGGGGAAGATCACCCGGTCGGGGCTGCTCAGCCGCACCGTGTGCCCGGCTACCTCGATCTCTTCGACCGTGCCCTTGCCCGCCATCACGCGACCATATGCGATGCCACCGACAGCCGACGTACCGTGAAGGGGTGAGTCTTTCCGACAACGAACTGCCCCGTACCGAGGACGAATGGCGCGTGCGGCTGAGCCCCGAGGAGTTCCGGGTGCTCCGCGAGGCCGGCACCGAGGCGCCCTGGACCGGTGAGTACGTCGACACCAAGACCCCCGGCGTCTACCACTGCCGGGCCTGCGGGCTGGAACTGTTCCGCAGCGAGGACAAGTTCGACTCGCACTGCGGGTGGCCGAGCTTCGACGACGCCATCCCGGGCGCGGTCAAGGAGATCCCGGACAACACGCTCGGGATGCGCCGGATCGAGATCCGCTGCGCGCGCTGCGACAGCCACCTCGGGCACGTCTTCGAGGGTGAGGGTTTCACCCCGAAGGACACCCGGCACTGCGTCAACTCGATCTCGGTGCGGCTGGAGCCCAGCGCCGGCTGACGGCGGCGTCACAGCCGCAGCAGGCCGCCGGCCTCGTCCACCCGGTCGGCGGCCTCGTCGTCCAGCCACACGCCGCCGGTGGCCAGGTAGCGGAAGCGGTACTCCCCCGGCTTCAACCGGACCGTCACGGTACGGGTGCCGTCGCGGCGCGGCACCAGCTCGTGCCGGCCGGGCTCCCAGCCGTTGAAGCAGCCGACCACGCTTACCGTGCCGGGCGGGGTGTCCCGGGGCAGCGAGAACGTCACCCGGGTCTGGTTGCCGAAGAGTTTGTTGCGCTTGATCACGGATCCTCCGGGGATTTTCGGCGGTCACCGGAGTCAACGCTCGACACGCCGGGAGCGACTCGCCGTAGGGCCGGATCAGGTTCGCCGGTTCCGGTTGCTCGATGGTGTCGTCTGCGCGACTCTCGGATGACAGGTCCGTTTTCGGGGGGTTTCGCATGGCAACCTGCGAGGTTTGCGGTAACGACTACTGGATGGCGTTCGAGGTGCGCACGGTCGACGGGTCGCGGCACACGTTCGACTGCTTCGAGTGCGCGGTGCACAAGATGGCGCCGATCTGCGAGCACTGCCAGATCAAGATCGTCGGCCACGGCGTCGAGGTCTCCGGCCGCTTCTTCTGCTGCGCCCACTGCGCCCGCGCCGTCGAGGGCGAGCAGGGCGCCGAGGTACGCGACGCGGTCGGCGCCCGCCCCGCCTGACGCGCGCGCCCCGGCCGTCCCGCACCCGGCCCGGCCGGACCTCGGGGCGCCGCCTAACCTGGGCCGATGCCCGTCGAGTCCCACCTGGCCGGTTTCGCCGACCTGGATGCCCGCACCTTCCACGACCTGCTCCGGTTGCGCATCGACGTGTTCGTGGTCGAGCAGTCCTGCCCGTACCCGGAACTGGACGGCCGGGACGTCGAACCCGGCACCCGCCACCTGTGGCTGAGCAGCGACGGCGCCGTGGTCGCGTACCTGCGGATCCTGGCCGACCCCGGCGGCGTGGCGCGGATCGGGCGGGTGGTGGTGGCGCCGGCGGCCCGCGGCGCGGGCCTGGCCGGCGCGCTGATGGCCGAGGCCCTCGCGGTGGTGGGTGACCGGCCGTGCGTGCTCGACGCGCAGACGCATCTCGTGGGCTTCTACGCGGGATTCGGTTTCACGGTCAGCGGCCCCGGTTACGTCGAGGACGGCATTCCGCACACCCCGATGCGCCGCGACCCAACTCATTGACGTTTGTCACTTTTTGTGGCAACGTGCGGGCGGAGCCGCCACGCGGGAGAGGGCAACTCCCGACAGTCCGGGCGTCGTGCACCGACACCCATCCCGGAGGCTTTCCATGTCCACTCCGTACCGCCGCCCGTTACCGCTCGCGGCGGCGATCCTCGGCGTCTGCGCGGTCGTCGCGGCGCTGCTCACCACCGCGTTCTCCGGCCCCGCCTCGGCGCACGGGTCGGTGGTCGACCCGGCCTCGCGCGCCTACAGCTGCTGGCAGCGCTGGGGCGGTGACTTCCAGAACCCGGCCATGGCCACCCAGGACCCGATGTGCTGGCAGGCGTGGCAGGCCGACCCGAACGCCATGTGGAACTGGAACGGCCTGTTCCGCGAGGGCGTGGCCGGCAACCACCAGGGCGCCATCCCGGACGGTCAGCTGTGCAGCGGCGGCCGCACCCAGAACGGCCGGTACAACGCGCTCGACACCGTCGGCGCCTGGAAGACCGTGCCGGTCACCAACAACTTCCGGGTCAAGTTCTTCGACCAGGCCAGCCACGGCGCCGACTACATCCGGGTGTACGTGACCAAGCAGGGTTTCAACGCGCTCACCTCGCCGCTGCGCTGGAGCGACCTGGAACTGGTCGGCCAGATCGGCAACACCCCGGCCAGCCAGTGGACGCGTGAGGTCGACGGCGTGTCCATCCAGATCCCGGCGAACGCGCCGGGCCGCACCGGCCGGCACATCGTCTACACCATCTGGCAGGCCAGCCACCTGGACCAGTCCTACTACCTGTGCAGTGACGTGGACTTCGGCGGGTCCGGCCCGACCACCCCGCCGCCCACCAGCACCCCGCCGACGAGCACCCCGCCCACCAGCACGCCGCCGACGAGCACGCCGCCGACCAGCCCGCCGCCGACCACACCGAACCCGGCCGGCGGCTGCACCGCGACGTACGCGATCACCGGTTCGTGGGGCGGCGGCTTCCAGGCCGACGTGAAGGTGACGAACAACAGCGGCTCGCCGATCCGCGGCTGGTCGGTGAGCTGGAACTACCAGAACGGCCAGCAGGTCAGCTCGGCGTGGAACGCCACTGTCACCACGAGCGGAACACTGGTGACGGCACGAAACGCCGCCTACAACGGCTCACTCGCGCCGGGTGCGAGCACCTCGTTCGGCTTCACCGGCTCGGCCGGTGCGACGAACCCGGTGCCCAGCATCGTGTCCTGTACGACGACCGCCTGACGCCGGTCTTCCCGGTCGGGGCCCTGCTCGACACCCGCTGGGGTGTTAAGCGGGGCCCCTTCCTCTACCGCAGGCGTTAAGAAGGTGCCCTTCCTTTCACACCAGGCAGTTCACGATGTCGGCCACCGAGCGGCGGCGGCCGGTGTAGAACGGGATCTCCTCCCGCACGTGCCGCCGGGCGCCGGAGGCGCGCAGGTCACGCATCAGGTCCACGATCCGGTGCAGCTCGTCGGCCTCGAACGCGAGCATCCACTCGTAGTCGCCGAGCGCGAACGACGCCACCGTGTTGGCCCGCACGTCCGGGTAGCCGCGAGCCATCTTGCCGTGCTCGGCCAGCAGCTCGCGCCGCTCCGCGTCGGGCAGCAGGTACCACTCGTACGAGCGCACGAACGGGTAGACGCACAGGTAGGGGCGCGGCTGCTCGTCGGCCAGGAACGCCGGGATGTGGCTCTTGTTGAACTCGGCCGGGCGGTGCAGCGCCATCTGCGACCAGACCGGCGTGAGCGCCCGGCCCAGCGTGGTGCGGCGGAACCGCAGATACGCGTCCTGCAGCGCGTCGCTGGACGACGAGTGCCACCAGATCATCAGGTCGGCGTCGGCGCGCAGCCCGGCCACGTCGTACGTGCCCCGCACCGTGACGTCCTTGCCGGCCAGCTCGGTGAAGAGCGACTCGACCTCGTCGACGACGTTCTCCCGCAGCGACGGCAGCGGGCTGGTGGCCCGGTACACCGACCACATCGTGTAACGGATGGTCTCGTTGAGCTCCCGCAGCCGCGCCGCGTTGGTCTGCTCGGTCATGCTGCCGATCCTTCCAGTGCCGTGATGATCTCTTCGGCCGCCGTCTCGCCGGAGCGGACGCACACCGGGATGCCGACGCCGTCGTAGCCGGCCCCGGCCACCGCAAGCGTCGGGTACGCGGCGCGCAGCGCCGCCCGGACCGCCGTCACCCGGGCGGTGTGCCCGGGCGTGTACTGCGGCAGCGCGCCGCCCCACCGCTGCACGTGCCGGGCCACCGGAGTCGGCAGCGGCGCGCCGAGCACCGCCGACAGCTCCCGGTGCACCGCGTCGGCCAGGTCGTCGTCGGTGAGCTGCAGCGACGTCTCGTCGCCGTACCGGCCGACCGAGGCGCGCACCAGTGCCAGCCCGTCCGGCCGCCGCAGGTGCCCCCACTTGGTGGTGAAGAACGTCGACGCCTTGATCGTCAGCCCCTCACCGGCCGGCACCAGGAAACCGGACAGCTCCGGCAGGGCCGGACCGGGCAGGGCCAGGGTGATCAGGGCGACGCTGGCGTAGTCGAGCGCGCCCACCGTGTCGGCCGCCTCGGGCGCGGCGGCGGCGAGCAGCCGGGCGGCCGGGCGGGCCGGCACCGCGAGCAGCACCGCGTCGGCCTCGACGTGCTCGGCGTCGCGGGTCGGCCCGACGGTGAGCCGCCATCCGGACGGGGTGCGGCGCAGCTCGCGTACCGCCGCGCCCCGCAGGATCGTCGCGCCGCTCGCCGTCGCCGCCGCCTCGACCAGCGTGCTCAGCCCACCGGCCAGGGTGCCGAAGACCGGGGCGCCGGGCGCGCGCGGCGCGGCGGCCTGCGCGGCGCGTACCGCACCGACGAGCGTGTGCTCGGCGCGTGCCGCGCGGGCCAGCGCCGGCATCGTGGTGACCAGCGACAGGTCGTCGGCCCGCCCGGCGTACACGCCGCCGAGCATCGGATCGACCAGCCGCTCCACCACCGCGTCACCGAGACGCTTGCGGACCAGCTCACCGACCGAGGTGTCCTCACCGTCGGCCAGCAACGGGTGGCCCGCGTCGCGGTCGGCGTCCGCGGCCGGCGGCGCGACCGCCGCCACCTTCTCCAGATCCCCGGGTACGCCGACGAGCGTCCCGCCCGGCACCGGGCGCAACGTGCCGTCGACCAGCAGGGCGGCCTGCCCGACGGTCGGGTGCACGATCGCCTCGGCCAGGCCGAGGCGCCGGGCCAGCGTCACCGCCGCCGACTCGCCACCGGCCGGGTCGCGCATCAGGAACGACTCCGCGCCGAACTCGACCGGCCCGCCTGCGAGCTCACCGGTGAACAGCTTGCCGCCGAGGCGGCCGGACTGCTCGTACACGGTGACCTCGGTGCCCTCGGGAGCGCGGTCGCGAAACCGGACGGCGGCGGCCAGCCCGGTGATCCCGCCACCGACGATCGCCACCCGCCACGGTCGCACCACTGTCGCCTCCTAGCGCTCCGGTCGCGCGGTCAGCTCGTGCACCAGCGCGACCACCCGGGTCAGCACCTCGGGGTCGGTCTCCGGCAGGACGCCGTGGCCGAGGTTGAACACGTGGCCGGGAGCGGCCCGGCCCTGCTCGACGATGCGCCGCACCTCGGTCTCCACCACCGGCCAGGGCGCGAGCAGCACAGTCGGGTCGAGGTTGCCCTGCACCGCCTTGTCCGGCCCGATCCGGCCGGTGGCGACGTCCAGCGGCGTACGCCAGTCCACGCCCACCACGTCGGCGCCGGCCTCACCCATCGCGCCGAGCAGCTCGCCGGTGCCCACCCCGAAGTGGATCCGCGGCACGCCGGAGTCAGCGAGCCCGCCCAGCACGTACGTCGAGTGCGGCAGCACGAAGCGGCGGTAGTCGGCCTCGGAGAGCGCGCCGGCCCACGAGTCGAACAGCTGCACCGCGGAGACCCCGGCGTCGATCTGCACCTGGAGGAACGCCAGCGTCACCTCGGCCAGCCGGGCGCACAGCGCGTGCCACAGGTCCGGGTCGCCGTACATCAGCGCCTTGGTCTTGGCGTGGGTACGCGACGGCCCGCCCTCGACCAGGTAGCTGGCGAGCGTGAACGGGGCGCCGGCGAAGCCGATCAGCGGGGTGTCACCCAGCTCGACGACGAGCTGGCGGACCGCCTCGTCCACGTACGACACCTCGTCGCGGCCGATCGGGGAGATCCGCTCGACGTCGGCGGCGGTACGGATCGGCTCGGCCACCACCGGGCCGGTGCCGGGCACAATGTCCAGGTCGATGCCGGCCGCGGCGACCGGCACCACGATGTCGCTGAACAGGATCGCCGCGTCCACGCCGTGCCGGCGCACCGGCTGGAGCGTGATCTCGGTGACCAGGTCCGGCCGGCGGCAGGACTCCAGCATCGGCACGTTCGCCCGGATCTCGCGGTACTCCGGCAGCGACCGGCCGGCCTGGCGCATGAACCAGACCGGCGTGTGCGGGCCCGGCTCGCGCCGGCAGGCGCGCACGAAGGGCGAGTCGGCCGGCCCGCCGCGGCGGGGTTCTCCGTCTCGGGCGGCAGTGCCCGTGGTGTCGGTGGTCATCGCGGCAATCGTGCCACGCCCCCGGCAGGCGCCCGCGCTCACCGTCCGCATTTGTGACGTAGAAGGAAGGGCCCCCGCTTAACGCCTCCGGTAGAGGAAGGGCCCCTTCTTAACCGTCGATCACCCGGCGCGCCGTCGCGCGCCGTACGGTGGGCGCGCATAGGCTGCCCGCATGGCCCCCCCGATCGCGCTCCCGGAAACGTTCGCTCGCGCGGTCGCGGGGCTGCGGTCGGTGACACCCCGCCCGGAGATCATCCTGGAGGAGGTCGGCGCGCCCCAGCGGCTGGCCCCGTTCGCGTTCGCGCTCTCCGCCGCCGTGATGCGCGACGACGACGAGGTGGCCACCGGCCGGCTGATCCTGCTGCACGACCCGGCCGGGCACGAGGCGTGGCAGGGCACGTTGCGGCTGGTCACGTACGTCACCGCCGAGCTTGAGGTCGACCTGGCCAGCGACCCGCTGCTGCCGGGCGTCGGCTGGACCTGGCTGACCGACGCGCTGGACGCGCAGGGCGCCGGGCACCGGGCGATCGGCGGCACCGTCACCCAGACGCTCTCCACCCGGTTCGGCGAGCTGGCCGGGCCGCCCGCCGCCGGCGACATCGAGATCCGCGCCTCCTGGACGCCGCTGCGCGCCGACCTGGGTCCGCACCTGCTCGGCTGGTGCACGCTGCTGGCCTCCACGGCCGGCCTGCCGCCGCCCGGCGTCACCGCGCTGCCCCGGCGCTCCGCCGGCGCCGCCTGACCACACCCGGCCGGATACGCGAAGGCCGCCCCGGCGAACCGGGGCGGCCTCGGGCGAGCACAGGTCAGAGATAGTTCTCGGCCTCGTCGCAGACCTTGTCCAGACCCTTGTTCGCCGCCTCGAAGGCAGCCCGGTCGCCACGCGACGCGGCGGCGATGGCGGTGGTCAGCTTGTCCAGGCAGCTCGCGATGACCTTCTTCTGCCGGGCCTGCTCGTCCCGGTCGTTCTTGGTGCCGGTCAGGTCCTGCTGGGTGTCCGACAGCCGCTCCTGCACCGTCTTCAGCTCACCCTTGAGCTTCTCGATCTCCTGCTGGTTCGCCGAGATGGTGCCGTCGCGCTGGCTGACCAGCCGCTGGGACTTGTCCAGCTCGCCGTCGGTGGAGACGTACAGGAAGGTCATCACGCCGCCGAAGACGAACAGCAGCGCGGCGACGAGGCCGAGGACCAGCGGGGCCCACCTCCGGCCGCCGCCGGCGGGCGCGCCGCCGGCCGGTCCGTAGGGGCCGGGCGGCCCGGACATCGGCGGCGGGCCGTAGCCGGGGCCGGACACCGGTGGGGCGGACAGCGGCGGGGCCGACAGCGGCTGCGGGTAGCCGGGGCCGGAGACCGGCGGTACGGAGACCGGCGGCGCCGACATCGGCGGGGGCACCGGAGCGGCGCCCGGCGCGTAGCCCGGCTGACCCGGCGCGGCGGGATGGTATCCGCCGTACCCGGGTGCGCCGTCGGGCGCGGTGGGCTGGTGCAGGGTCGGGGCGGGCTGGTTCGGGTCGTACTGCTGGGGCGCGGGCCGGCTGCCGTACACGTTGCCGTAGACCGTGCCCCCCGGCGCCGGGGGCGGGTTGTCGCCCCCGGCCGGTGGGTAGGACATGTCGTTCCTCCAGATGAGCTGGTCCCCCGCGGGGTGGCCCGATGGGCCGGGGTCGATGCGCTGCGGTCGCCCCACACCGGCGTGGGCGACCGGTCAGCAGAGGCGGAACCGGTCGCAGGCGGTCTTGATCGGCACCGCCAACCCGATGCCCTCGGCGTTGCGGGCCTTGGCCGTGGCGATGCCGACGACCTCCTTGGCGCCGTTGATCACCGGGCCGCCGGAGTTACCGGGGTTGATCGGCGCGTCGAACTGGATCACCGGGCCGCCGCCGCGCTCGTCTTCGCGGAACGCGCTGACCACGCCCGTGGTGACGCTGTCCTGCAACCCGAGCGGCGCGCCGACCACGATGATCTGCTGGCCGGACCGCACCGGATCACTGGCCGCGACCAGACCGGCGAACTTGGCGGTGGTGCGCAACTGCGCCAGGTCCTTGTCCTTGTCGGTGGCGATGATCGTCGCCTCGAACCGCTGGTCCTTGCGCTCCAGGAACACCTTGCGCTCACCGGCGGTGAAGACCGACTCGACCACGTGGAAGTTCGTCAGCAGCGTGGTGCCGCCGCCGGACGGGGCCTTGCCGACGGCGAACGCCGTACCGGTGAACTGCCCGGCCCGCACCCGGAACACGCTCGGCAGCACCGCGCTGGCCACCGCCTCCGGGTTGAAGGCGGCTCCGGCCTGCTTCTCCAGGCTGCCGGCGCGCTGCTCCAGGCCGTCGAGCCGGCTGGCGTCCGCGCCCTGTCCCTCGGCCATCCGCTTGTCGGCGGCGGCGAGCCGGTCGTCGAGCCGGTAGATCTGGTACGCCTGCACGCCGCTGACCACCGCCAGCACGGCGGCCAGGGCCAGCGCCACCACCGCGAGCCGGCTGCGCCGGGGGGCGCGCTCCGGCGGGCCGAGCGGCGCGCCGAAGCCGGAGACCTGCTGACCCGGGTACGCCGCCGGCTGGCCGGGATAGGACGGCGCGGACACCGGCTGGCCCGGATAGGCGGGCGCGGAGACCGGCCGGCCCGGGTAGGACGAGCCGGAGCCGGACGGGGCGCCGGAGTGCCGGTCCGCGTACGGCGACGAGGCCTGGCCCGGGAACGACTGTGACCCGGCGGGCGCCTGGCCCGGGTAGGCCGGGGCGGACTGGGCCGGTGCCGAGCCGAAGGAGGACTGCCCCGGCTGGGCCGACGGCGTGCCGTAGGAGGACTGCCCCGGCTGGGCCGGCGCGCCGCCGAACGACGACGGGCCCGGCTGGGACGGCGCGGCGCCGAACGACGGCTGGGACGGCGCGGGCGGGGTCGCGACACCCGACGACGCGGAGTAGGCGGCCGACGGCGACGCCCCGGCCGCGTCGGCGCGGCCCGGGTAACCGGCGGACGGCGGCGCGGCGGCCCGCGCCGGATAGCCCGCGCCCGAGGACGGGGCGGGGTAGCTCGTGCCCGAGGACGCCGGGTAGCTCCCCCCGGACGATCCCGGGTAGCTCGCGCCCGGCGACGTGGTCGGGTAGCCCGTGCCCGACGCCGCGTGGCCGGGGGCGCCGCTCCACGCCGGACCGCCACCGCCCGCTGCCGACCCGGGCAGGGCCGGCCCGGACAGCGGAGCCGGACCGCCGGGCGGGTCGAAGCGCGGCGGCAGCGGGCCCGGCCGATCGGCCGTCGGGTCACCGCCCTGCCCCGGCACGCCGTCGCCGGTTCCGTACCCGCCTGTCATGCTCGACCGTCCTCCCCGTCGGCTTCGCCGACGCCCCCGACCGCTGTCGTCCGGCCCTGTGCGCCGCTCGCGGCTCGATGGACCGTACCGGCGGAAACGGGCTTTGTCTCCCCCGCTGTCCGACCCTCTCACGGCCCCGCAACCCGGTTCGTTCCGGACACCTGACGGACACCGCGCCGACACGCGCCGGACCGGCTGCGCACACCGGATCGTCCGGCCTACTAGGGTTGTCAGGTGACCGACGAACCACCCCTGCGCCGTCGGGCCGCCGAAAGCCGTACGGGAGAGGTCTCCGCCGATCCGACGTCGGCCCTGCCGGAGCCGGCGGACGCGGGGACCGAGACCGAGCCGGGCGCGGCCGTCCCCCTGACCGCGCCGCGCGACGGCACGCCCGCCCCGGTGGCCACACCGGCCGAGTTGAACGAGGTCGTGGCCCGTTTCGCGGGCGGCACCGGCCCGGTGGCCCTGGACGCCGAACGCGCCTCCGGCTACCGCTACAGCCAGCGCGCCTACCTGGTGCAGTTGCGCCGCGTCGGCGCCGGCACCGCGCTCATCGACCCGCTGCCGCTGCCCGACCTGTCCGCCCTCGACGAGGCGATCGCCGAGACCGAGTGGGTGCTGCACGCGGCCAGCCAGGACCTCGCCTGCCTGGCCGAGCTGGGCCTGCGCCCGCGCCGGCTGTTCGACACCGAACTGGCCGCCCGGCTGGCGGGATTCGAGCGGGTCGGCCTGGCCGCGCTGACCGAACAGCTGCTCGGGTTCAGCCTGGAGAAGCACCACTCCGCCGCGGACTGGTCCAGCCGGCCGCTGCCGGAGTCCTGGCTGACGTACGCGGCGCTGGACGTCGAGCTGCTGGTGGACCTGCGCGACGCGCTGGACGAGGAGCTGGGGCGGCAGGGCAAGTCCGGCTGGGCGGCGGAGGAGTTCGACGCGCTGGTGCGCAACGGCGCCCGTCCGCCGCGCGTGCGCGCCGAGCCGTGGCGGCGCACGTCCGGCATCCACCGGGTACGCGGCGCGCGCGCCCAGGCCCGGGTGCGGTCCCTCTGGTTCGCGCGGGACCAGATCGCCGCCCGCCGGGATGCCGCGCCGGGCCGGGTGCTGCCCGACTCGGCCATCGTGGCCGCCGCCGAGCTGGACCCGAAGGACGAGAAGACACTGCTCACGCTCCCCGGTTTCGGTGGGCGCTCGGTGCGCCGGCTGGCACGTACCTGGCTGGCGGCGCTCGACGACGCGCGTCAGTTGCCGGACGACGCGCTGCCGGTGAGCCCGACGGTGGAAGGGCCGCCTCCGCCGCACCGCTGGGCCGAGCGTGACCCGGTGGCGGCCGGGCGGCTGGCCCGGGCCCGGGAGGTGGTGGTCGGCACCGCCGGGGCGCACCGGCTGCCGGCGGAGAACCTGATCGCGCCGGACTCGATCCGCCGGCTGGCGTGGCAGCCGCCGGAGGAGATCACCGACGACACCGTCGCGGAGGCGCTGCGCGCCTTCGGCGCCCGGGAGTGGCAGATCGGGCTGCTGCTGCCCGCTCTTACCGAGGCGCTGCGCACCCCCCAGCAGTAACGTCGGCGGCAGGTGTGAGGTGGGCCACGCGGGGGGTGGTGCCGCGTTTGGTTACTGGCGAGTAGCATCCGGGGAAATGCCCGTGCCGAGGGAGGCTCCAAGTGCCCCGTGAAGTCCGGGATGTCGTCTTCGTCGACGGCGTCCGTACCCCGTTCGGCAAGGCGGGTGGGATGTACGCCAACACCCGCGCCGACGATCTGGTGATCCGCTGCATCCGCGAGCTGATGCGCCGCAACCCGCAACTGCCGCCGGAGAAGGTGGAGGAGGTGGCGATCGCCGCCACCACCCAGATCGGTGACCAGGGCCTGACCATCGGCCGTACCGCCGCACTGCTGGCCGGCCTGCCCAAGACCGTGCCGGGCTTCGCCATCGACCGGATGTGCGCCGGCGCGATGACCGCCGTCACCACCGTGGCCAGCGGCATCGCCATGGGCGCGTACGACGTCGCGATCGCCGGCGGCGTCGAGCACATGGGCCGCCACCCGATGGGTGAGGGCGTCGACCCCAACCCGCGCATCGTCGCGGAGAAGCTCGTCGACCCGTCCGCCCTGGTGATGGGCTCCACCGCGGAGAACCTGCACGACCGGGTCCCGCACATCACCAAGGAGCGCACCGACGCGTTCGCGCTGGCGTCGCAGCAGAAGACCGCCAAGGCGTACGCCAACGGCAAGCTCCAGGGCGACCTGGTGCCGGTGGCGGTGCGCGACCCGGAGGCGGGCTGGGGCCTGGCCACCGTGGACGAGGCGCCCCGCGACACCTCGATGGAGAAGCTGGCCGGGCTGAAGACGCCGTTCCGGCCGCACGGCAAGGTCACCGCAGGCAACGCGGCCGGCCTGAACGACGGCGCCACCGCCGCGCTGCTGGTGGCCGAGGAGACCGCTCGTGAGCTCGGCCTGCCGGTCGGCATGCGCCTGGTGTCGTTCGGCTTCGTCGGCGTCGAGCCCGAGGTGATGGGCGTCGGCCCGATCCCGTCGACCGAGAAGGCGCTGCGCATCGCCGGCCTCAGCATCGACGACATCGGCCTGTTCGAGCTGAACGAGGCGTTCGCGGTGCAGGTGCTCGCCTTCCTCGACCACTTCGGCATCGCCGACGACGACCCGCGGGTCAACCCGTGGGGCGGCGCGATCGCCATCGGTCACCCGCTCGCGTCCTCCGGCGTCCGGCTGATGACCCAGCTCGCCCGCCAGTTCGCCGAGCACCCCGAGGTCCGCTACGGCCTCACCGCCATGTGCATCGGCATCGGCATGGGCGGCACCGTGATCTGGGAGAACCCGCACTGGGAGGGTGGAGACAAGTGAGCCTCGCCGCACCGAACGAGGTCGTCACCAAGGCGCTGCTGCGCCAGGTGGCCGTACCCGGGCTGGACCGGCCCGCCGCCCTCATCACGCTGGACAACGGCTTCGACCACACCAAGCCGAACACCTTCGGCCCGGCCGGTCTGACCAGCCTGGACGAGGCGATCACCGCCGCGCTGGCGGCGGAGCCGGCGTTCATCGCGGTCACCGGCAAGCCGTACATCTTCTGCGTGGGCGCGGACATCACCAGCCTGCCCGCCCTGGAGAACCGCGAGCAGGCGCTGGAGATCGGCCGGCTCGGCCACCGCGTCTTCGCCCGGCTCAAGGACAGCGCCGTCCCCACCTTCGCGTTCGTCAACGGCGCGGCGATGGGCGGCGGCCTGGAGCTGGCGCTGCACTGCCACTACCGGACGCTGTCGGCGGGCGCGGCGGCGCTGGCGCTGCCCGAGGTCTCGCTCGGCCTGATCCCCGGCTGGGGCGGTACGCAGCTGCTGCCGAACCTGATCGGCATCCCGGCCGCCACCCAGGTGATCATCCAGAACCCGCTGATGCAGAACAAGATGCTCAAGCCGAAGCAGGCGGCCGAGATGGGCATCGCGGACGTGCTGCTGGAGCCGGCCGACTTCCTGGAGCGGTCGCTGGAGTGGGCCGCCGGCGTGGTCCGGGGCGAGGTCGCCGTGACCCGCCCCGAGGTCGACAAGGACATGTGGGCGGGCGTGCTCTACTTCGCCCGGCAGACCCTCGACCAGCGGCTGCACGGCGCGGTCCCGTCCGCGTACAAGGCGCTGGACCTGCTGGAGACGGCGAAGGACGCCGACTTCGCCACCGGCACCGCGGCGGAGGACGACGCCCTCGCGGACCTGGTCTTCTCCGAGGAGCTGCGCAGCGGCCTGTACGCCTTCGACCTGGTGCAGCGGCGGGCCAAGCGCCCGGCCGGCGCGCCGGACAAGGGCCTGGCCCGCCCGGTCACCAAGGTCGGCATCGTCGGCGCCGGCCTGATGGCCAGCCAGCTCGCGCTGCTGTTCGCCCGGCGGCTGCAGGTGCCGGTCGTCATGACCGACCTGGACCAGTCGCGGGTGGACAAGGGTGTCGGCTACGTGCACACCCAGATCGAGAAGGCCGTCAGCAAGGGCCGGATGGACAAGGGCACCGCGGCCAAGCTGTACGGCCTGGTCAGCGGCTCGGTCGACAAGTCCGTCTTCGCCGACGCCAACTTCGTCATCGAGGCCGTGTTCGAGGACCTGGGCGTCAAGAAGCAGGTCTGGGCCGAGCTGGAGAAGATCGTCAAGCCGGAGGCGGTGCTCGCCACCAACACCAGCTCGCTGTCCATCACCGAGATGGCCGCCGACCTGGAGCACCCGGAGCGGGTGGTCGGCTTCCACTTCTTCAACCCGGTCGCGGTGCTGCCGCTGCTGGAGATCGTCCGCGGCGAGCGGACCGACGACGCCACGCTGGCCACCGCGTTCGCTGTCGGCAAGCAGCTCAAGAAGTCGTCGGTGCTGGTCAAGGACGCCCCGGCGTTCGTGGTGAACCGGCTGCTGACCCGCTTCCTCGGCACCGTGTTCGCGGCCGTCGACCAGGGCACCCCGCTGGACGTGGCGAACAGCGCGCTGGACCCGCTGGGCCTGCCGATGCGTCCGCTGGCGCTGCTGCAGCTCGTCGGGCCGGCCGTGGCGTACCACGTCGGCGGCACCCTGCACGAGGCGTTCCCGGACCGGTTCGGCGTCAGCGAGAACCTCAAGCGGATCGCCGACTCGGGCCAGCCGATCGTGGTCGACGACCAGATCAACGACGAGGTGGCGAAGCTGCTGGTGGTCGGCGACGAGCCGCTCACCGCCGAGCAGGTGCGGCAGAACGCGCTGGACGCGCTGGCGCAGGAGATCCGGCTCATGCTCGACGAGGGCGTCGTCGCCGAGGCGCAGGACATCGACCTGTGCATGATCCTCGGCGCCGGCTGGCCGTTCCACCTGGGCGGCGTGACGCCGTACCTGGACCGGACCGGCACCTCCGAGCGGGTGACCGGCAAGCGGTTCCTGCCGCGCGGCGTGGCCAGCCTGCGCTGACCGATACCGCATCGATCGCGGTGGTCGGGCTGTCCGAGACGGACGCCCGGCCACCGCGATCGGCGTTTCGCGGGCAGGTCACGGGTCGGATGCGGTTTCGTCCCACCGGCCTTCCACGGACAGCGGCATGTCGGTGCTCCTGGCTACGATCACGCCTTCAGTTTTCTCACAGGAGCTGCCTACATGTCCCAGCCGCCGTCCAATCCCTACCCCGGCCACTACCCGCCGCCCCAGCACCAGCCCGGCGGCTTCCAGCCGCCCCAGCAGCCGCAGTACGGCGGTGGCTACCCGCAGGCTCCGCAGCAGCCCCAGTACGGCGCTGACTACCCGCAGATCCCGCAGCAGCCCCAGTACGGCAACCAGTTCGGCGCGCCGGTCCCGCCGAAGAAGTCCGGCGTCGGCAAGATCCTGCTGATCGTCCTCGCGGTGGTCCTGGTGCTCTGCGTCGGTGGCGGCATCGTCACCTGGCTCGTCACCAAGGACACCGTCGGCGAGGTGGTCACCGCCACCAAGACCCGGGTGGTCGAGCCGCAGACGCTCGGCGGCCGGCCGAAGGTCACCGACCCGCAGCTGCAGAACGCCGCGACGCAGATGAAGGCCTCGCTCAGCAAGGACGTGCCGGACGCGACGAGCACGGCCGGCGCCTTCTACGGCAACCCGGAGAAGAAAGACCTGGTCATGATCGTCGCCGTGTCCGGCGTCATGGCCGACCCGAAGAAGGAACTGGACGACGCCGCCACGGCGGTCACGCCGGACCTGGCCACCAAGGACTTCAAGACGGTCGACCCGGGCCCGCTTGGCGGCGACGCCAAGTGCTCCGACGGCAAGGCCTCGGGTGAGCAGGTGGCCGTCTGCATCTGGGCCGACCGGGGCAGCCTCGGCATGGTGGTCGTCTACTTCAAGTCCGCGGCCGAGCTCCAGAAGGAGTTCGTCACGATGCGCGGCGAGATCGAGAAGCAGGGCTGACACCGCTACGCACCGGGCCCCCGCCGCGACGGCGGGGGCCCGGTGTCGTTTCCGGATCAGGCGGACTCGGCCCGTTCGGCAGGGCTCCGGCAGACGCAGAACTCGTTGCCCTCGGGGTCGGCCAGCACCACCCAGCCGCTGCCGTCCGGCCGGCGCCGGTCGGCCACCAGCGTGGCGCCGAGGTCACGCAGCCGCGCCAGCTCCTCGTCGCGGGTGCCCTCGGCCGCGTGCAGGTCGATGTGGAACGCGCCCTTGCCGTGCCGCTCGCCCACCCGGACGAACAACAGGTCGGGGCCGTCGCCGGCGGGCGCGGCGAGGACCGCCTCCGGGTCGTCCGGGTGGTCGTCGTCGGCGAGCCGGCGGTCGAGCACCCGGGCCCACCATCCGGCGAGGGTGTACGGGTCGTCGGACTCGACTGTCACGCAATGGAACTGTGCACTCATCGGTGCTTCCTCCTGTGGGGTACGCGCCCCGGCGGAGTGGGAACGTCAGCGGGGAACGCGGGGCGCGGGACGGTTCACGAAAGACATCGACCACACCCCCTTCCACCTCATCGGGCTGACCGGTTGATCATTCCACCGCCCTCCGGCGCCGGCAACCCCGCCCCGCCGCAAGGAAGGGCCCCTTGTTAACACCTGCGTGTTAACAAGGGGCCCTTCCTCTACCGGAGGCGTTAAGAAGGTGCCCTTCCTTACGGGCCGACGAACACCGCCTTCGCGCGCCAGTCGACGCCGTCGACCGCCGGGCCGCTGCGCACGGTGAACGTCGCGGCCGGCACGCCGTTCACCCAGTCGGTGGCGGCCAGGTCACCGGTGTTGCGGTTGACCTTGTAGAGCGTGCCGCCGGAGACGAAGACCGCGCCCGCGTCGGCGAACCCGCTCGCCCCGGACACCGTGAACCGGTCGGCGCCGACGACGCCGCTGTCCGGGGTGAACCAGCGCCAGAACAGTCCGTTCTGCCCGTTGAGCGTGTAGTAGAGCCGCCCGCCGGAGAAGAACATGCCGGTCACGTTCGGGATCTCGGCGTAGAAGCCGGTGGTCGCGCCGACGTACGTCTGCCCGGTCGGCCCGGAGTTGGTGATCACGTTGTCCCAGTACGGGTCGTGGTACGGGTCCACCAGTTCCGGCGTGCCGAACGTGGTGCCGTTGAACGTACGCCGCCACAGCGCGCCGTCGGCGCCGTAGAACACCGTCCCGCCGACCCAGAACGCGTTGCGCGCGCCCGCCCAGACGGTGCCGTTCGGGTCGGTCACCGGGTCCGGCGCGCCGACCGTGCTCTGCCCGTCGTACGAGCGCACCTGCACCGGCGAGCTGGCCGGGGCGGGCGGGGGCCCGGTCTTGACGATCTCGACGGCGTTCACCAGCGGGTTCTCCCGCACGTGGCGGAACTCCACGTCGATCGAGCCGTCGCTGACCACCGTGAACTCCCGCATGGTGCCCACGTTGTGCCCGGCGGTGGCGGACAGGTCGAGGTCGTCGAGGACGACAGCACCCTCCAGCGCCACGTCGAAGATCCGCGTGCCGGCGTTGGCGGTGCCCGCGTACCGGTTGGCCATGTAGAGCCGCACGTGCACCTCGGTGCCGTTGGGCACCGGGAACTGCCAGGTCATCTCCGCACCGCCGGACGGGTCGTACCGCTCGTGGTTGTAGAGCTCGACCGGGGTGCCGGCCGGTACCGTCGAGTCCAGGCTCGCGGCGGTGGTGTAGCTGGAGACGCTGCTGCCGGTGTTGTGGTACGGGCTGGGGCTGGAGCTGGTGTCGGCCGCCCAGTCCGGCCCGCCGTCGGTGGCGGCGACGGACGAGCCGCCGGCGTTCACCCGGTACAGCACGTTCGTCGGCTGCGGCAGGCCCGCCTGGTAGATGTTGCCGGGCAGGGTGGCCGTGGTGGTGGGGTGCACCGCCGTCCCGCCGGCCAGCGGGAAGAACGCGATCCGCTCCCGGCGGTACTGGAAGTTGCCGATCCACAGCGTGTCGCCGCCGACCCAGAGCCCGGTCGGCGTGACGAGCATCTCGGAGGCGCCGATGCCGCGCGGGTGGCGGCCGGGGTTCCAGGACAGCGGCAGGCCGTTGGCCGGGTCGAGCGCGGCGATGCTGGCCCGGCCGACCGCGCCGGCCCGGGCGTTGTCGGTGCCGGTGGTGTTGTTGAGCCAGCGGAGGTGGCCGCCGACGTAGACCGCCTCTTCGCTGATGCCGACGGACAGGAACGTGTCGCCGCCGCTGTAGTCGACCCAGGTCGGCTGGAGAGCGGAGCCGGTCGCGCCGGCCTCCCAGCGGGCCGCGGTGTCGCAGAGCGTTCCGCTGTACGGCGCGCCGGTGGTGACCACCACGAAGTAGCTGTTGTCCGGGGAGAACGCGACGTCACGGACGTACGAGTCGAAGGACTGCCACTTGCAGCGCGGCGTGTAGCGGGCCGTGTTCCAGTCCGCGACGGTGGCGGCGGTGGCACCCAGGTCGATCTTGACGATCTGGTCGTGCAGCACCCCGTCGGCCTTCTTGAAGTTGCCGATGACGACGAGCTGCGTGCCGTCCGGGGAGACGGCGAGCTTCTCCGCGCCGACGCCGGCCTTGGCGCCGCTGACCCCGTCCCAGTTGTGGTTCTCGGTCAGCGTGGTGGTGAGGTAGCTGTCCACGGCGCCGGTGGTGGCGTTGAGCGACGCGAGTCCGCCGCGCGGGTTGGGGTTGCCGGCCGTGGTGAAGATGCCGCCGACCAGCAGCCGGTTGCCGACCAGCGCGATGTCCTTGATGAGCCCGTTGAACGCGGGCGGCGCGAAGCTGGTGACGACCGCCCCGGTGTTGACGTCGAGCAGGGCCACCTTGCGCCGGGTCACGCCGTTGACGGTGTTGAACTTGCCGGCGACGAAGACCGTGTTCGCCGTGGGCCCGCCCGTGACCGCTGTCACCTCGTTGTCGAGCGTGGGCGCGAACGCGGTGTCCACCGCGCCGGTGGCCTTGTCGAACGCGAGCAGGTAGTCGCGGGGGATGTCGACGTCGGAGTTGCGGTTCTGCACACGGGTGAAGGAGCCGCCCGCGATGATCTTCGTACCGGCGTCGTGGATCGCGTCGACCGAGCCGTCCTGGACGTCGGGCGAGGCCGTGGAGGGGACGGTGTGGACCACTTTGTCGTGGCCGGGCGCGGCGGCGGCCGCGGGCGTGGCCGGAGAGAGGCCGACGACGGTGAGGGCGCCGGCGGTGAGGACCGCGAGAAGACGGCGGCGGCGCGGGGCCGAGAGGTGGGTCACGGGCAGCTCCGGTGGGTGAGCAGGGTGAGGCGTCGCTGCGCTTACTCTCCGTTGATCACCGCTCCGCGTCCAGCGTGAGCCGAGCATTCTGCCCGACCACCGTGCCGCCGGGGGCCGACCACCGCCGGGTCCGGCCAGGACAGCCGAGGCTGTCCGCACGAAAAGGTGAGGCCGCCTCACCGGCTGGACGGATCGGGATGGGCGGTCAGGTGGCCGCGGGCGGGTCGGCCGACGGAAGCGTGACGGTCACCTCCAGGCCGCCACCGGGCTGGGCGACCGCCTTCACCGTGCCGCCGTGCGCGTCGCAGACGGCCCGCACGATCGACAGACCGAGCCCGGAGCCGCGAGCACCGGTGCGTTCCTGGCCGCCGCGCCGGAACGGCTCGAACAGCCCGGGTACGTCGGCGGGGGCGACCTCGAAGCCGGTGTTCCCCACCACCAGCCAGGACCGCTGCCCGTCGGTGCCGGTGCGCACCCAGATCCGCCCGTGCAGGTGGTTGTAGCGGACCGCGTTCTCCACCAGGTTGCCGGCCAGCCGGTCCAGCAGCCCCGGGTCACCGACCACCGGCGCCGGACGCAGCGACGTGTGCACCTTCAGGCCGATCCGCTCGACCTCCCGGGACACCGCGGACAGCGCGTTGGCGGTGCCGACGGCGAGGTCCGACTCCGCGCGCCGGGCCAGCCGCCGGCCGGTCTGGGCCTCGCTGCGGGCCAGCACCAGCAGCGCGTCGACCAGGCCGTTGGCCCGCTCCGAGGCGTCCCGCACCACCCCGGCCATGCGGCGGTACTCGGCGAGGTCGGCGTCGTCGTCGCTGAGCGTCACGTCGATTTCGGTACGCATCACCGCGAGCGGTGTCCGCAGCTCGTGCGAGGCGTTCGCGACGAACCGTTTCTGTGCCTCGAACGCGCCGCTGATCCGGTCCAGCATCGCGTCGAACGTCTCGGCCAGCTCGGCCACCTCGTCGTCGGCGCCGGACCAGCCGATCCGCTCGTCGAGCGTGGCCTCGCCGAGCCGGCGCGCGGTGGCTGTCACCTGGTGCAGCGGGCGCAGCGCCCGGCCGGCCACCAGGTACGCCCCGGCCACCCCGACGACGCTGATCGCCACGAGCGCGAGCAGTCCCTTGACCAGCAGTTCCTGCGACGCCGCGTCGACCAGTTGCCGCTGCCACTGCCCGGCGTCGAGGGTGCGGCCGTCGGTGAGCACCACTGTGGTGCCGGGCAGCAGCTCGTCGGTGGGGCGCAGCGCGTCGCGGACCAGCAGCCAGGCCAGCAGCACCAGGATCGCCCCGGCGCCGACCAGCAGGACGCCGTTGAGCAGGGTCAGCCGCAACCGCAGCGTCGGCCGCACCCGCCGGGTGCCCACGCTCACTGCGTGCGGCCGATCCGGTAGCCCGCCCCGACCACCGTGTCGATGAGCGGCGGGTCGCCCAGCTTCTTGCGCAGCGTCATCACGGTGACCCGGACGATCGTGGTGAACGGGTCGGTGTTGGCGTCCCAGACCCGTTCCAGCAGCTCTTCGCTGGACACCACCGCGCCGCGCGCCTTGAGCAGCTCGGCGAGCACGCCGAACTCCTTGTTGGTGAGGTCGAGCGGCACGCCACCACGGGTGACCACCCGCCGGGCCGGGTCGAGCACCAGGTCGGCCACCTCCAGCACCGGCGGCGCGGCCGGGGTGGCCCGGCGCCCGAGCGCCTGCACCCGCGCCACCAGCTCGTCGAACGCGAACGGCTTGGCCAGGTAGTCGTCGGCGCCGAGCTGCAGCCCCTCCACCCGGTCGGCGACGGTGCCGCTCGCGGTGAGCATCAGCACCCGGGTCAGCGCGCCGGAGGCGGCCAGATCGGCGCAGATCTGGTCGCCGTGCACACCCGGCAGGTCGCGGTCCAGGATCACCACGTCGTACCGGGTGACGAACGCCGCCTCGTGGCCGGCGTCGCCGTCGTAGGCGACGTCCACCGCCATCCCGCGCTTGCGCAGCCCGCGCGCGATCGCGTCGGCGAGGTTGCGCTCGTCCTCGACCACCAGTACCCGCATCCCGGCCCTCCCGCCTCGTGACCTCTGACAACCTAGTGCCGCCGGCCAAGCGTGTCGCCGGAGGAGCTGTCCCGGCGGCGCATGATCCGCCCGCCGTCCACCGGGTCGCTCTTCCTCGCACGCGCGGATTTCTGTGACTGTCCGTGAGATTGGCGACGGCGCGCCGCTGCGTCACGCACTGTCACCGACGGTTGCTCCTCCACGCGAGACTGCCGCCGAGTCAGAAGCCGTTGACCTGCAGATACGCCAATTCAGCCGTCGGGGTCTGCGATGCCCTTCCGTCGACTTTGCTCTGCAGCCCGATACGCACTTGTTGCGGTGAGTCACCGTTGCGTCGATGGCTGCAGAGCAAAGTCGGCGCAGGGTGAACCCCGGGAGCTCACGTCACGGTTACCTTCGGTGACGAAAATGCAGTCAGGTGGGCCGCCCCATCGACTCGCTACGCCCCTGATCACACCGGGCCCGGCGAGCAGGCGGACCCTCCCGCGCGGCTGGCCCGAACCCACTGGCCGACCGGTCCAGCGCGGGGCCCGCACCCACCGCCGTTGCACAAAACCTTCGGGTACGCGATGCTCAGCGGCAATGATCGACAAGCACGCGGTCGAGACACCCGATCCACGCCGGGCGGCCTCCCGATGACCGGCCGCGACATCGCGTACCGCCGGTTCCGTTTCCCGGCGGACCGGGACGTGGGCCTCGCCGACGGGCTCACCGCGGGGCCGACCGGGCTGGCGCTCGACGGCGCGCCCGGCCGCCTGACCCACACCGATCCGCACTCCGGGACCACCGCCGAGTACGCCGCCGGGAGCTGGACCTCCCCGGTGACGCCGCTCGGCTTCGCCGCCGTCGAGCTGGTGCCCTCCTGGACCGCGCACACGCCGGCCGGCTGCTGGCTGCGCGTGGAGCTGCGGGGCTGGGCCGGCGACGCGGCCTCCACCGGCTGGTACGAGCTGGGCAACTGGGCCGCCGACGACAGCACGGTGCACCGGGCGTCCGTACCCGGGCAGGCGGACGACCGGGCGCGGGTGGCCGCCGACACGCTGCGGGTGACCGGCGCGACGGTGACCGGCTGGCAGGTGCGGGTGACGCTGCTGCGCCGCCTCGACGCGGCGGACGGCCCGGCGCTGCGCACGATCGGCGTGGTCGCCTCCACCGACCCGCCCGGCGTCGGACAACGAGCCGTCGCAAGAACCGATGCCGGCGCGGGCGGCGCGCGAGGGCGGGTGCTGGACGTGCCGCGCTACGCGCAGCGGCTGCACGCCACCGGGGAGACCCGCTGGGGCGGTGGCGGTGACTCCTGGTGCAGCCCCACCTGCGTGTCCATGGTGCTCGACTTCTGGGGCGCCGGCCCCACCCCGGACCGGTACGCCTGGGTGACGCCGCCCGGCCCCCGCCCGCGGGTCGTGCACGCCGCCCGGCACTGCTTCGACCACGCGTACGCCGGGGCGGGCAACTGGCCGTTCAACACCGCGTACGCGGCGACGCACGGCGTGGACGCCTTCGTCACCCGGCTGCGTTCGCTGGCCGAGGCGGAACTGTTCGTGGCCGCCGGCATCCCGCTGATCGTCTCGGCGGCGTTCACCGCCGGGCAGGTGCCGGGGCTGGACTACGACACCCGGGGGCACCTCATCGTGCTGGTCGGCTTCACCGCCGACGGCGATCCGGTGCTGAACGACCCGTACGCGCCGGACGACGAGCGGGTCCGCCGCACCGTGCCGCGCGCGCCGTTCGAGCATGCCTGGCAGGTGGGCAGCGGCGGCATCGCGTACGTGCTTCGCCCCGAGTCGACGCCCCTGCCGCCGCCACCGGCGCAGGCCAACTGGTGATCAGCGTCCGGCCGGCCAGATCGCCATGCCGCCGGTCGGGCGCAGGCACACCAGCTGCGTACCCGTGTCCGCGCACTCGGACCAGGCGCCGGGCAGGATCCCCCGGATCCGCACCTGCCCGACCGCCACGTCCAGCGCGCCGACGAGCGTCCGGTCCTCGGTGAGCGTGCGCAGCCCGAGCAGCGGCCCGGACGGGAGGTCGTTGCCGGAGACGCGCCAGCGGCCCAGCCGGGCCAGCACCCGGCCGGTCGGCGGGTCCAGCGCCGACAGTTCCAGCTCCTCCCCGACCCCGCGCTCGGCGGCGATCAGCCGGTCGCCGACCGGTCCCATCCCGAGCCACCGCTCGTCGGTCCAGGCCGGGCGGCCGGTGGCCGGATCGAGGGCCTGCGCGCCGCCCACCTGGTTGCGCAGGCACACCATCCCGGCGCAGTCGGCGAACCAGAGTCCGGCGCGGGAGCCCACCGGCAGGCTCCACCGTTCCTCAAGCCGGTCCAACCCGTACCCGGTGACCGAGCCCCGGGCGTCCTCGACCAGCAGCAGATCGGCCACCACCTGGGCGTACCGGTAGGCGGCACGGCCGGCCGCGGGCGCCACCCGGCCGGTGTGCGCGACGGTGCCCGCGTCCGCGTCGTACACGGTCACCCGGCCCTGCGGGGTGACCAGGACGAGCTGTGTCACCCCGTGGTCGTCGCGGCGGTACCCCACCTCCTGGCCCGGTACGGGCAGCGTCCACCGCACCGCGCCGGAGGCCGGGTCCACGGCCCGTACGGTGCCCGCGCCGGGCGGGCGGGGGTTCTCCAGCAGCAGCCCGCCGGAGGCGGTCGGGACCGGGTATCCGGGATGCCGCCAGCGCAGCGTGCCGGTCGCCGGGTCGAGCATCGCCGACACCGAGTCACCGTCCCCGGCCGGGCTGCTCGTCACCAGCAGTCCCCCGGCCACGGTGGTGAGGCCGAGCACGTGGTCGCCGTCGGTCAGCGCGAACCGCCACGCCGGTTCCCCGCCGGGCAGCCGGTACGCGGCGACCACCCGCCCGCCCCGGCCGGTCGCGCCGGGGCCGTCGGCCACCACCACCCGGTCCGGCCGGACCACGAACGCCGCGCCCTGCGGGGCGGGAATCCGGATCGGCACGGGCCGGCGCGGCGGCCCGGCGGCAGCGTGCACGACGAGCAGCACCAGTACGCCGAGCAGCGCCACCCGGGCCGCCGGGCCGGGCGGCCGGCGGGGCGGCGCGGGTTCCGGCTCGTCGGCGGACTCGCCGTGCCGCATCTCGCCCAGTTCGATCAACGGGCTCACGGCAGCCGCCGCACCACGTAGTCACCTGCGGGCCTGCGGCAGACCAGCAGCGTCACGCCGGTCGTGCAGTCGGTCCCGGTGATCACTCCCCTGATCGGGGGCGGACCGCCGGACAGGTCCATCTCGGCCAGGAGCTGCCGGCCGCCGCCCAGCAGCCGGGTGGCCAGCAGCGGGCCGCCGGACCCGTGCTGCGGGGCCAGGGTCCAGCCGCCCAGCTCGGCGATCAGACGCCCGTCGGCCTGGCCGAGCACCGCCAGGCCGCCGGCGCCGATCGCGGTGTCGCCGACGAGCAGCCGGTCGTCGCGCGCCGCCACGACGCGCGCCCACCGGTCCACGCTCCAGCGCACGGCGCCGGTCGCCGGGTCGAGCGCTGTCATCCCGGCGCCCGGCCGGACGGCGCAGAGCAGGGCGCCGCACCTGTCGACGTAGTCGACGAGCTTCTGTTCGACGGTCCAGCGCGGTCGCAGCGTGTCCAGGTCGTACGCCTCGATGAGCCCGCCGCCGATCTCCAGCAGCAGCCCGGCCACGGTCATCACGTGGCGCGGGCCGGGCGGTCGAACCGGGTGCAGGTCCCGGGCCGCGACCCGCGCGCCGGTGCGCGCGTCCACGACCACCACCTGCCCGGTGGCCGGCCACAACAGCATGCGTTCCGTCCCGGAGCCGTAATCGAACCCCAGCATGCCCGTCGAGGGCAGCGTCCACATCGTCCTTCCGTCGGCCGGGTCGACCCGGGTGATCGACGGGCGGGGGTCGGACGCGGCGGACTGCGACAGCAGCACCCGGCCGACCGCGAACGCGACGCCGCGCCGGCGCCAGACGTCCACGCCGGTGGCCGCGTCGTACGTCACCGTCTCCCAGTCCTCGTCGTTGCCGGCCGGGCCGGCCACCATCACCCGGCCGTCCTGCTCCCACACCGACACGGCGGTGCCGATGCCGGGCAGCGGACTGCGCCACAGTTCCCGCCCTTCGCGGTAGGCGACGATCTCCCGCCCGTCACCGCGGTTCGGCCGCACCACGTACACCACGTCGCCGGAGACGAACACGGCCGAGCCCAGGCCGCCGGGCAGCGTCCACTCCGCCGGTCCTCGCGGCGGCGCGGCGGCGGTGAGCGTGAGCAGCGCCAGCAGCAGGAGCGCCAGGGTGCGGGCCGGCCGGCCGACGCTGCGCGGCGGGCGGGGGGCCGCCGGGGGCGGAGCGTCGTGACGCAACTCCCCCAGATCGATGACGGTCACGACCATCCTCTCCCGCGCGCCCGGCCGCCGTCCGGCCGTGACCGGCATTGCCACAATTCGCCTGTACGATGGCGCGTCGTGGCCGTGCCCGTGGTGGACCCCTCGTTGAACCCCTCGTCCGTCGAGACGGACGCCGTCGTGACCGATCCGCCGCGCCGTGCCCGTCGCCGGCCGGCCCGCGCCGATCTGCTGGCCATCGGAGCCTATGTGCTGCTCGGTGTTCTCGTCTGCCTCAACTACTGGGGCGACGTGGAGCACCGGGTCTCCTCGCACCTGCCGACCGACCACAGCTGGTTCGAGTGGCTGTTCGCGCACGGCGCGTACTCGGTGCAGCACCTGGAGAACCCGCTGTTCACCACCCGGCAGAACGCGCCGGACGGGGTGAACATGATGGCGAACACCTCGCTGCTCGGGGTGACGCTGCCGCTTGCGCCACTGACGCTGCTGCTCGGCCCGCAGGTGATGTACGCGCTCTACCTGGGCGCGGCGCTGTCGGCGACCGCCGCCACGTCGTACTGGGTGCTGTCGCGGCACCTGGTCCGGTCCCGGGCCGCCGCGTTCGCCGGTGGCGCGTTCCTCGGCTTCGCGCCGGGCATCGTCCACCACGCGAACGGCCAGCCCAACTTCGTGTCGAACTTCCTGCTGCCGCTGATCGTGGCGCGGGTGCTGCGGCTGGGCGAGCCGGGGCGGTGGCGGCGCAACGGGCTGGCGCTCGGGCTGCTGGTGGCGTACCAGGTCTTCATCAACGAGGAGATGCTGCTGCTCACCGCGCTGGCCTGCCTGGTCGTCGTGGTGGCGTACGCGGTGCAGCGGCCCCGGGCGGCCCGCGAGCGGGCCGGGTCGTTCCTGGCCGCGCTCGGGCTCGGCGGCGGGCTGGCGCTGCTGCTGACCGCGTACCCGATCTGGTTCCAGTTCAACGGGCCGCAGTCCTACCGCGGATTGCAGGGCGGCGTCTTCCACAACTGGGGCGAGGACCTGGTGGCCTTCGTCACGTTCGCCCGGGACACGATCGCCGGTGACGAGGCGGTGGAGAAGACCATCGGGCTGACCGAGCAGAACACCTGGTTCGGCTGGCCGCTGGTGCTGGTGGCGCTGGGCGCGCTGGTGCTGCTGGTCCGCCGGTCGGTGCCGGCCCGGATCCTGGCCGTGCTGGTGGTCGTCTTCACGATCGCCTCGATCGGCCCGGTGGTGCGGTTCAACGGTGTGGAGACCGGCGTCGACGGGCCGTGGGCGTACATTCCGGACGACCTGCCGCTGGTCGAGATGATGATGCCGACCCGGTTGAGCCTGGTCGTGGTGGCCGCCGTGGGTGTGCTGCTCGCCCTGGCGTGGGACGCGCTGGCCGGTGCCGGCCGTCCGCCGGTGCCCGCCCCCCGCGCCGCCGCCGACGACAGCACGGACGGCGACGGCGACGGGACGGCCGCGCGCGACACGCGCCGCCGGGTGCTGCGGCTGGCCGGGTACGCCGCGATCGTGGCCGCCCTGGTGCCGCTGATCCCGCGTCCGCTGCCGGCGGAGCACATCGACCCGCCGCCGCGCTTCATCACCGCCGGTGGCTGGCGGCCGTACGTGCCGGAGGGCCGCACGCTGGTGCCGGTGCCGATCCCGAGCAACGTGCACGGGCTGCACACGCTGCGCTGGAGCGCGCTGACCGGACACGAGTTCCCGATCCCGGGCGGCTATTTCATCGGCCCCAACGAGCGCGGTGAGGGTGTCTTCGGCGCGCCGAACCGCCCCACCAGCACGCTCATCTACTCCACGATGGACGCCAACGTGGTGCCGGAGATCACCGAGGAGAACCGCCGCCAGGCCGTGGACGACCTGCGCTTCTGGCGGGCGTCGGTGGTGGTGCTCGGGTCCGGTCCGCGCGAGGCGGTGCTGCGCGACCTGATGGCCGAGCTGCTCGGCCCGCCGCAGCGGGTGGACGACGTGTGGCTCTGGGACGTGCGCGGCCGGGTCTGAGCCGGCGTCCCGGTCAGCCGGTCAGCGCCCGGACGTCCCACAGGTGCCCGCCGGGCACGTCCCGGCCGGGGCCGAGAAGGGCGTCCAGCGTGGCGCGTACCGGGTCGGCCGGCGTCGAGTCGGCCTGCACCAGCGCCGCCGCCCGCCAGTGCCGCAGGTCGGCGACCGCCTGCCGGCGTTCCGCGTCGCCGACCGGCGGCACCTGGCCGGTCTCGGCGGCCCGGCGCAGCAGCAGCGACGTGGGCCGGTCCGGCGCGCCCCAGCGGGCGGCCGGTTCGTCCGCCGAGCGCGGGCCGATGAAGTAGCCGCCCGGGGCGTCGAACGCCAGCGCGGTGCGCGCCGACCAGAACATGGCCGGGCTGACCGCCGCCCCGGTCACCGGCGGCACCGGCACCAGCGTGCGGCCCTGCGGCACGTACGCCTGCCAGCCGCCGCCGGACACGACGGCCGGGACCGGCGCGACCGGCACCGTGCGGATCGGGGTCGGCGTCAGCGGCAGCAGCGCGGCGGCGACCGCGCCGGCCCACGGCGCCCAGGCGCGCACGGCGCCGTGCCGGACCCGGTCGACTGCGAGCGCCAGCAGCACCCCGAGCACCGGTACGCACACCAGCGCGAAGCGCGCCGGCACCACCAGGTCCAGCAGCGGCGCCCCGGCGAGCAGGCGGTACGGGCCGGGCAGCCCGGTGTCGTCGCGGTTCACCACCACCGAGGCGCCGAGCGACAGCGCCGCGAACAGCAGGCCGCACGCGGCGAGCGCGCGTACCAGCGGCCGCCGCCACAGCCATACCACGACGAGCAGCGCCAGCAGCGGCAGGAACGGGCCGAAGAACGAGTTCTGCTCGGTCGGGTTCGGCGACAGCAGCCCGGCCCGGTGGGCGTCCCCGGCAACTGTCTGCCGGGCGGAGGCGACGAACGAGACCAGGTCCAGCCGGTAGCCCCCGGTGTGGAACGGCATCCCCCGGTAGTGGCCCGGCCCGGCGAACTGGGACCACAGCGGATACGCCAGCAGCACGCCCGCCACCAGCGCGCCGATGCCAAGCCGGCGGGCCACCACCGGCGCCAGGCGACGCGCGGCGGCCCGGTCGGCGAGCGCGTACGCCCCGGCGAACACCCCGGCGGCCAGCGCCAGGAAGACGAGCACCTCCTCGCCGAGGAACACCTGGTACGCGACTGCGAGCCCGAGCAGCACGCCGTCGCGGCGTACCCGGTCGGTGGCCGGGCGGAACACCAGCGCGAGGATCACCGGCACCAGGAACTGGGCGGCCATGTGCAGGTGCGCGCCGGCCTGCGCCACCATGCCCGGGGCGAAGCCGCAGACCAGGCCGCCCACCGCGGCGGCGGCCCGGGAGCGGACCAGCCGGCGGGCGAGCAGCGCGTACCAGGCGGTGGCGGTGCCGGCGAGGCTGATCGTCACGGCGACGAGGAACGCCGCCTGGGAGCCGAACGCGACGGTGACCGGGGTGAGCGGCACGCCCAGCCCGAGCACCGACGTGTTCGCCATCAGGTTCACCCCGTCCGGGGCGTTCAGCGCGGCGCTGTGCAGCGGGTTCTCGCCGCCGGTGACCGCGCGGGCGGCCCGGGCCAGCATCCACTCGAACAGGATCTGGTCGCCGGCCTGGTGGAACAGCCGTTCCGGGCGGCGCCACTGGTCGCTGGTGAGCAGCACCGCGAGCGCGAGGTAGCCGGCCACCACCAGCGCGTCGACCGGCCGGCGGCGGGGCGCGGGAGCGGGAGCGGGAGCGGGCTGCTCGGGTGCGGTCAGGCGGGCCGGCTGGTCAGTTTCCGCACGTCCCACAGCCACACGTCCAGCTCCTGCCGTCCGGGCCCGACCAGTTGCTCCACCGTGCGGCGCAGCGGCTCGGCGTTCTGCTCGGCCAGCGGCAGCACCACCACCGCCGCGTTCCAGTGCCGCAGCTCGTCCAGGTAGCGGCGGCGCTGCCGGTCGTCGAGCTTCGGCGTCCGGCCGGTGGACGACACCTCCCGCAGCATCTCGCCGATGCCGCTGGGCCGCCCGCCGAAGCGTCCCGGGTCTCCGGTGACGCCGTTGCGCGGGGCGAGGAAGTAGCCGCCGGGGATCTTGAAGTCGAGGTTGGTGCTGGCCGCCCAGCGCATCGGGTCGGTGTTGCCCATCGCCGGCACCGGCACGGACACGAGCGTCTGGTCCGGGCCGACGTACTGCCGCCACCGGTCGGCGGTGATGAACTTCGGCACCGGCTCCCGGGTGGTGACCCGCAACGGCATCGGCGCGATCGGCAGCAGCGCGAGGATCAGGCCGGCGGCGGTGAGCTTGCGGGCCGTCCGCCGGTCCACGCCCCGCAGCGCCCAGGCGCGGCGCACCGCGTACGCGAGCAGGATCGCCACCGTCACGCTGGTGATCAGGCCGAAGCGGGTGGGCACCACGGCGTCCAGCAGCGGCAGCCGCACCAGGAACTCCCACGGCCCGGTGACGAGTTCCCGGTCCCACCAGGAGATCCGCTCGCCGAGGGAGAGCACGGCGAAGAACAGCCCGGTCGCGGCCAGCGCCCGGACGATCACGTCGCGCCGCAGCCAGATCACGATGCCCACGGCAAGCAGCGACAGGCTCCAGCCGAAGAACGCGTTCTCCTCCGAGTAGTTCGGGGCGAGGTTGACGTTGGCGCGCTCGTTGCCGCCGAACGTGGGCGAGCCGGGGGCGAAGTACGCGGCGATGTCGTTGCCGTAGTCGCGTACCGCGTCGCTGAGCCCGTGGTACGCCATCGGGCCGGCGAACTGCACATACAGCGGGTACGCCAGCAGCGCGCCGGCCAGCGCCGCGCAGACCGCCAGCCCGGCGCCGAGCGGACGCCACGCGGTCGTCCACCGCTCGCGCTGCTGCACCACCACGGCGATCAGGAACACGCCCAGCGCGAGCGCGGTGAAGAGCAGGATCTCCTCGTTGATGAACGCCTGCGCGGTGACCAGCAGCGCCAGCAGCACGCCGTCGCGCACCGGCCGGGTCGAGCGGGTCAGCACCAGCACCCGCCACACGATGAACGGCAGCAGGAACTGGCTGATGATGTTCGGATGCCAGTTGGCGTGCGACAGCATGGCCGGCGAGAACCCGCAGAACCAGGCCGCCACGGCGGCGGCCGGGCGGTGCCGGATCACGTGCCGGGACAGCACCCGGTACCAGGCGGCGGCGGTGCCGGCCAGGCCGAGCGTGACCAGCGTGACGAAGGAGACCGCCGGTCCGAACAGGAGGGTCACCGGCACCATCGGGATGCCGAGCGCCAGGATGGCGGTGTTCGCCATCAGGTTGACGCCGTCGGGGTAGTTGAACTGCTCGGTGAAGAACGGGAACTCGCCGTGCAGCACCACCCGTACCGAGTGGGCCAGGAAGAACTGCACCTGCGCCGGGTCGCTGCTGTAGAGCGCGGCCACCCGCCCGGCCGGGTCGGCCCAGATGCCGCTGGTCACCCAGATCGCGGCGAGCAGGAATCCGCCGTACACGATGAGGTCGATCCGGCGGCGGGTCCACCGCCACCGGCGCACGCGCCGCGCGCCCGGCGTGGCCGGCGCCTCGGGCTCGGCCGGCGGTTGCGGAGGTGTCGTGGTCGCCGGCTCCGGCTCGGCGACGGTGACCGGTGGTGGATCAAGGGTGACGGAGCGGTGGCCCGTCGGGGCGGCGGCGTCCGGCGTCGAGGCGCCGCGGGTCTCGGCAGGCGTCACAATCGGCGGAGTCTACCGGAGCCGGATATTGATACCCGAATCGCCCGTCACGTTCCGCAGTGGTCACTCGACCGAAAGGGTGAGCCGGGCGCGGCCGGGCGGCGGGCCGTCTCGTACCATGTGGGCTTCCGACCGACGACCGGCGAGGGGATCAGGGTGCTTTCAGCCCGCCGAAGCGCTACGACGGGCACCGCGCTGGCAGCTCTGCTGCTGGTCACCGCGGGTTGCGGACCGATCGCGGACCGGAAGCCGGCGGATCTGCGGGTCGGCTACGACAGCCTGGACGGCAACCTCGCGGTGTGGCCGCCGCGCGGCAGCCTGGCCGGCGACGCGGCGGCGACCGCCGCGATCACCACAGCGGTACGCGAGTGGCGCTCCCCGGTGGACGACCGGGTACACGTGCCCACCTCCGGCATCCTCTTCTCCGGTCAGGTGGCCGGCTCCGCGCTGGCGCTGGTCGCCGCCGATGTGCCCGGTGACGCCGCCTCCTGGCTGCTGCAACTCGACCGGGACGGGCAGCGCTGGCGGGTGGCCCACGCCACCGAGTACACCGATCCCGGCTACCTGGTCTACTCCGACGTGCTGCCGGTGCGCGACCCGGACGGCCGCCGCTACCTCACCTCGGCCCGCGTCGCACGCCTGCTCGGCCCCGACGGCAAGGCCGTCACCAGCACCGACGGCGTCACCGAGCCGGTCGCCGTGCCGGCGTGCCGGGCCGTCGAGCTGACCGCGGCGCTGCGGCCCACGACGTCACTGCCGCGCGGCAAGGCCGCGGACCGCGTCCTCGACCTGGGTACGGCCACCGAAGCGCCCCGCTACCCCCTGGTACGCGACGACACGGGCGCCGGGAAGCGCGCGCTGACCGGGCTGGACACCTGCGTGCTGGCCGGTGAGCGGGGCCCGTTCGGCAGTGTGCCGCGCCGCATCGGCGACCGGGACGCGCCCCGTTCCGCGCCGGAGTCCTGGCCGATGGCGAAGATCGCCACCCGTTCGCTCGGTTCGGTGGCGCTCGGCGACGGGGAGCCGGGCGAGTTGGAACAGTTGAGCTGGGACAGTCCCAGCGGGACGATGACCGCGGTGGTCTACCGGCCCGCGGACGGCGGCACGCCGGTGGTCTCCCCCGCCGACCGGTCCACCACGCTCCAGGCGTACCACCTGCCGATGCCCGGCCGGCCGCTGGCGGTGCTGAGCTGGCGTACGGGCGAGGTGTCGTTCTCCGCCCCGCCCGGCACCACCCGCCTGGTGGACCGTCCCGGCCTGGTGGTCGTCGAGCACACCGACCAGCGGCAGACGTTCAGCCTGGCCGGCACCGAGAAGACCTGGTACCGCTCCCTCCCCACCCCGTAACCCCGCCGTTGTCCCGCCCCGCCGCCCACCCCGTCGATCATGAACTTGACGGCGACAAACCGGACACCAATCCCCGCCAACCTCATGATCACCCGACTGGCTCGGTGATCAAGGAGTTTGTGTCACCCGGGAGGCTCTCCACGCACCCAAACTCCTTGGTCAACAGGGCAGGCCAGGGCGGGGCCAGGGCTGGAGGGACTCGGCGATCTTGCAGTGAGGGCCCCGCCGATCAGGGCAAAACCGGCAACCTCGGGGTCGGAAGTGCAAGATCGACGGGTTCAGGGCGGGCTGAGGTGAGGGTGAGGGCTAAGCGACGGGCTAAGGGTGGGTCAGCTGCATGCCTACGTAGGGGGTTCGGGCCGGGCCGGGGCGGGAGGTGCCGTCGGGGCGCCAACCGTGGCGCGTGTAGAACGCGCGAGCCCGAGTGTTGCGCTCCCACACCTCCAGCACGCCCAGCACCAGCCCTTCGTCCGCCAGGTGCCGCACGAACATCGCGTGCAGCGCGCCACCCACGCCTCGACCCCAGAGTCCCGGATCGACGTGGATCTGGTAGAGCTGCGCGGTCGTCCGCGGATCCAGGTCGGACGAGTGCGGCGGACCCATGGCCAGCACCCCGGCCAGGACACCGTCCACGATGGCGACTCGCACCTGCTTGCGCGCCGAGGTGATTGCCGCCGCCCAGCCCTCCCGCTGCTCCCGAGCCAGCTCCGGAGTGAGGATCTCCTCGGTCGGCAACCCACCGGCCCCGTAGTAGGCGACCCGCGCCCGGCTGTGCAACTCGACGATCCCCGAAAGATCCCCGAGCCCGGCCTCCCGAATCTCCACCGCCCCTCCCTCGACACAAGACATCCAGCGATCTTGCGGTTGCGGCCCTCCCCTATTCGGGCGAAGCCGACATCAGGAGGGCCGCAAGTGCAAGATCGATCGGGCGGGCGGGCGCGACGGAGAGCGGGGTCAGCTCTGGGCTCGGGCTCCGTTCGCGGCCGGGTCGACCGGGGTGGCGTCGAGGCTGGAGATCCAGCCGGTGACGTCGCGTGCCACGTCCTGCGCGGTGAGCCGCAGGTCGGCCAGGATCTGCGCGCGGCTGCCGTGCGGGTGCCAGTCGGCCGGCACGCCCATGTCCTTCACTGGTACGCGGACGTCCGCGTCGCGCATCGCCTGCGCCAGCGCGGAGCCGACGCCGCCGATGCGTACGCCGTCCTCCACGGTGACCACGAGCCGGTGCGCGGACGCCAGCTCGACCAGTTCGGCCGGCACCGGGCGCACCCAGCGCGGGTCGACCACAGTCACGCCGTACCCCTGCTCGGCGACCCGGGCGGCGACCTCGACACCGAGGCCGGCGAACGAGCCGACCGCCACCAGCAGCACGTCGGTACGCGCCGACTCGGCCAGCACGTCGACCGGGCCGACCCGGCGTACGGCCGGCAGGTCGGCGGCGACGGTGCCGGTCGGGAAGCGCAGGATGGTCGGGCCGTCGTCCACGGCGATCGCCTCGCGCAGCTCCTCACGCAGCGTGGCCGAGTCGCGGGGCGCGGCGATCCGCAGGCCGGGCACCACGCCGAAGACCGACATGTCCCAGATGCCGTAGTGGCTGGGCCCGTCGGGGCCGGTGATGCCGGCGCGGTCCAGCACGAACGTGACGGGCAGCTTGTGCATCGCCACGTCCAGCAGGACCTGGTCGAACGCGCGGTTGAGGAACGTGGCGTAGACCGCCACCACCGGGTGCAGCCCGCCCATGGCGAGGCCGGCGGCGGAGGTGGCGGCGTGCTGCTCGGCGATGCCCACGTCGTAGACCCGCTCCGGGTACTTGCGGGCCAACGTGGCGATGCCGGTGGGCTCGGCCATGGCGGCGGTGATGCCGACCACGTCGGGCCGCTCGTCGGCGATCGCGACCAGCTCGTCGGCGAAGACGTTGGTCCACTTCACCGACGGCACGGCGAGCAGCTTGCCGGTCTCGGCGTCGAACGCGCCGGGGCCGTGCAGGCAGTCGGCCTCGTCGTCCTCGGCGGGACGGTAGCCGTAGCCCTTGCGGGTGACCGCGTGCACGATCACCGGGCCGCCGAAGTTCTTGGCCGCGCGCAGCGCCGCCTCGACGGCCGGCACGTCGTGGCCGTCGACCGGGCCGACGTACTTGATGCCGAGGTCCTCGAACATGGCCTGCGGGGCGACCGCGTCCTTGATGCCCTTCTTGACCGCGTGCAGCACCTCGTACATCGGCTTCCCGACGAACGGGGTGTTGCCCAGCGCGTCCTTGACGGTGTCGAGCACCTTCTCGTAGCCGGGGTTGAGCCGCAGCGACGACAGGTGGTCGGCGAGGCCACCGATGGTCGGCGAGTAGGACCGGCCGTTGTCGTTGACGACGATCACCAGCGGGTTGCCGGCGGTGGCGATGTTGTTCAGCGCCTCCCAGCACATGCCGCCGGTGAGCGCGCCGTCGCCGACCACGGCCACCACGGAGCGCTTCTCGCCGCGCAGCGCGTACGCCTTGGCCAGGCCGTCGGCGTACGACAGGGCGGTGGAGGCGTGCGAGTTCTCGATCAGGTCGTGCTCGCTCTCCGCCTGGCTGGGGTAGCCGGAGAGGCCACCGCGCTGGCGGAGCTTGTCGAAGCCCTCCTGCCGGCCGGTGAGGATCTTGTGTACGTACGCCTGGTGGCCGGTGTCGAAGAGGAGCCGGTCGCGGGGGGAGTCGAAGACCCGGTGCATCGCCAGGGTCAGCTCGACCACACCCAGGTTGGGGCCGACGTGGCCGCCGGTGCGGGAGACCTTGGCGATCAGGAAGTCACGGATCTCGGCGGCGAGGATGTCCAGCTGCTCGGCGGTCATCCGCTTCACGTCCTGCGGGCCGCGGACGGTGCCCAGCAGCCGACCGTGGTTGGCCGTGCCCTCTTCAACACTCATGACCGGAGAGTCTATCGGCCGCGCGACAGTCCGCAGCCCGGCCGTGCATCGACCCAGGTCAGGCGTCGACCACCAGCCGCCGGGGCGCGGGTGGGCGCGGCGCGGCGGCGGACGGGCCGGCCGGCGTCCAGGAGCCGAGCACGGCGGCCCGGGACGCGCCGGTCACCGACGGCACCGCGCCCGGCAGGCCGTGCCAGGACAGCCAGCCGAGCAGCGCGAACGCGTACGCCTCCTTGGCCTGGGCGGGTATGCCCAGCTCGTCGGTGGTGCGCAGCCGCCAGCGTCCCGCGCCCAGCGCGGCCAGCCGCGCCCGGAGTGTGGGATTGCGCACTCCCCCGCCGGCGGCCACCACCTCGGTGACCCGGTGCCGGTCGCAGGCGTCGGCCACCGTGCGGGCGGTCAGCTCGGTGAGCGTGGCCAGCACGTCGTCGGCGGCCACCGGCTCGCCGAGCGCGGCCAGCGCCGCGTCCAGGTAGCCGCCGTGGAACAGCTCCTTGCCTGTCGACTTGGGCGGCGGCGCGGCGTAGTACGGCTCGGCGAGCAGCCGGGCCAGCAGCGCCTCGTGCACCCGCCCGGCCGCGGCCCGCGCTCCGTCGACGTCGCAGGGCCGGTCCAGGAAGCGCCGGGCGGCGGCGTCCAGCAGCGCGTTGGCCGGGCCCACGTCGTACCCGAGGACGGGCGTGCCGGGCGCGACCACGGTGAGGTTCGCGATCCCGCCGAGATTCAACGCCGCTCGTGGGCCGGCAGCCGGGTCGAGCAGCAGCGCGTCGAACGCCGGGACCAGCGGCGCGCCCTGGCCGCCGGCCGCCACGTCCGCCGAGCGCAGGTCGTGCAGCACGGGTACGCCCACCCGGGCGGCCACCCGGGCCGGCGCGCCGAGCTGGAGCGTGCCGCGCACCCGGCCCGCCTCGACCCAGTGGAAGACCGTCTGCCCGGGCGACACGACCGCGTCGGCAGCGCCCCCGGCCAGCTCGACGCCGGCCGCCGCCGCCTCGGCGAACACCTCGCCGAGGCGGTTGTCCAGCCGGCAGACCGCCTCGATGGTGGTGGCCGCCGGGGGCAGCAGCGCGCCGATCTCGGCCCGCAGGTCGTCCGGGTACGCCAGCTCGCGGTGCCCGATCGGCCGCAGCCGCAGCGTGTCGCCGTCGGCGGTGAACTCGGCGGCCACCACGTCCACGCCGTCGTAGGACGTGCCCGACATCAGCCCGACGATGCGCAAGGAAGGGCCCCTTCTTAACGGATCCGGTAGTAAAAGGGCCCCTTCTTAACGCGCGGGGCCGGGGCCGTGCGCGGGCAGGAACAGGCCGACAAGCTCCACGTGCTGGGTCATCGGGAACAGGTCGTACCCGCGCAACTCGGCCAGCCGCCACCCCGCCTCGCGGAACGTGCGGACGTCCCGGGCGAAGGCGGCCGGGTCGCACGCCACGTACGCGACCGCGCGCGGCCCGGCGGCCACCACGTCGCGGACCACCGGCGCGCCCGCGCCGGAGCGCGGCGGGTCGAGCACCACCAGGTCGACCGGGCCGGTGATCCGGCGCCGGGCCAGCGCGGTCTCCACCCGCGCCGCGACCACCTCGACGCCGCACAGGTCGGCGAGGTTCTCCCGGGCCGCGGCCACGCCGTCCGGCGCGGACTCGACGAGCGTCACCCGGGCCCCGTCGACCCGTTCGGCGAGCGCGGCGGCGAACAGCCCGGCGCCGCCGTACAGGTCCCAGGCCGTCTCGCCCGGTTGCGGGTCGAGCAGGTCGAGCACCGCGCCGGTCAGCGCGTCCGCCGCCGCTGGGTGCACCTGCCAGAACCCGGAGGCGGGCAGCGTGAAGGACCGCCCGGCCGCCGTCTCCCGGACCCGCTCCGGCCCGCTCACCGCCGTCGGAACCCCCTCGGCGTACGCGACCACGGCGACGTCCCCGCCGGTGCTGGCGACGGTCTCCACCGCGTCGGCGTCGGGCCAGCGGGCGCCGGTCGGCGGGAGCACCGGCAGCTCCTGGATCGCCGGGTGCGCGATCAGGCACCGCTCGATCGGCACCACCTCGTGCGAGCGGTGCTTGAGCAGCCCGGCCCGCCCGGCCGCGTCGACCGCGTACCGGACCCGGGAACGCCAGCCCAGCGGCCCGCCGGGCAGCGCCTCGACGCGTACGCCGAGCGCGTCGATCTGCGCGGTGGTGAGCCCGCCCAGCCGGGTGAGCTGCTCGCGCACCACGGCGAGCTTCCAGTCGAGCTGGGCGGCCGGGGCGACGTGCTGGAGGTCGCAGCCGCCGCACCGGCCCGGCCGGGCGTACGGGCACGGCGGGGCGACCCGGTCCGGTGCGGCGTCCAGGATCTCCACCGCGTCGGCGCGGGCGAAGCCCCGGTGCAGCTCGGTCACCTCGGCGATCACCCGCTCGCCGGGCAGCGCGTGCCGGACGAAGACCACCTGCCCGCCGACGCGGGCCACGCAGTGCCCGCCCGGCGCGACCGCGTCGACTGTCAGCTCGACCCGCTCGGCCTCCTCCAGCCCGGGGCGTTCCGCCGTCGGCACCGGACCGGGACGCTCGTCGGCGCTCACGGCCGCTCCTCCCGCTCGGCGGAGGGCGCGGACGGCGTGGACGGGGTGGACGCCACCGGCGGCGGCAGCGTGCTCTGCGGCGCCACCCGGGGGCCGCGCGCCGGACCCCGGCTGAGCGTGGCGTCCAGCCGGTCCAGGTTCTTGCTGGCGGTGGAGGCGAGCTGCCAGGGCACGCTCGTCACCATCACGCCCGGCTCGAACAGCAGCCGCCCCTTGAGCCGCAGCGCGCTCTGGTTGTGCAGCAGGTTCTCCCACCAGCGCCCCACCACGTACTCGGGAATGAAGACGGTGACCACGTCGCGCGGCGACTCCCGGCGCACCGACGCGACGAAGTTGAGGATCGGCCGGGTGATCTCCCGGTACGGGGAGTCGATCACGGTGAGCGGCACCGGCAGCTCGCGGCGCTCCCAGTCGGCCTGCAGTTCCCGGGTGTCCTGCTCGTCGACGTTCACGGTGACCGCGGTGAGCGTGTCCGGCCGGGTCGCCCGGGCGTAGGCGACCGCCCGCAGCGTCGGCTTGTGCAGCTTGCTGACCAGCACGATGGCGTGGTTGCGGGCGGGCAGCACGCCCCGCTGCTCGGTCGGTTCCAGTTCCTCCGCGACCCGGTCGTAGTGCCGGCGGATGCCGAGCATCACCACGTACATCACCGCCATCGCGACGATCGCGATCCACGCCCCGAGCAGGAACTTCGTGGCCAGCACGATGACCAGCACCACGCCGGTCATCACCATGCCGAACGTGTTGATCGCCCGGGAGCGCAGCATCCGGCGGCGCGCCTCCGGGTCCCGCTCGTTGCGAAGGTGCCGGTTCCAGTGCCGGATCATGCCGGCCTGGGAGAGCGTGAACGAGACGAACACCCCGACGATGTAGAGCTGGATGAGCTTGGTCACCTCGGCCTGGAAGCCGATGATCAGCACCACCGCGAAGACGGCCAGGAAGAGGATGCCGTTGGAGAACGCCAGCCGGTCGCCTCGGGTGTGCAGCTGGCGCGGCAGGTAGCGGTCCTGCGCGAGGATCGAGCCGAGCACCGGGAAGCCGTTGAAGGCGGTGTTGGCGGCCAGGAACAGGATCAGCGCGGTCATCCCGGCGACCACGTAGAGCAGCACCGAGCCGCCGCCGAACACGGTCTCCCCGAGCTGCACGGTCACCGTCTTCTGCACGTAGTCGACCGGGCCGGAGACGATCTGCGTCCTCGGGTCCTCGACGAACTGCAGGCCGGTGAGCCGGGACAGCCAGATGATGCCGACCAGCATGGTGACCGCGATGCCGCCGAGCAGCAGCAGCGTGGTCGCCGCGTTCTTCGACTTCGGGGCCTTGAAGGCGGGTACGCCGTTGGAGATCGCCTCCACGCCGGTGAGCGCCGCGCAGCCCGACGAGAACGTGCGCAGCAGCAGGAACACCAGCGCGAACCCGGTGACGCTGTGCTCGGCCTGGATCTCCAGGCCGGCGCTCGGCGCGCGCAGGTCGTCGCCGAGCACGAAGACGCGGACCAGCCCGGTCAGCAGCATGCCGCCGATGACGATCACGAAGCCGTACGTGGGGATGGCGAAGGCGGTGCCGGACTCGCGCAGGCCGCGCAGGTTGATCGCGGTGAGCAGCACCACCGCGCTGACCGCGATGAGCACCTTGTGGGTGGCCACGAACGGCACCACCGAGCCGAGGTTCGCCACGCCGGAGGAGACCGAGACGGCGACGGTGAGCACGTAGTCGACGAGCAGCGCGCTCGCCACCGCCAGGCCGGCCTTGGGACCGAGGTTGACCGTCGCGACCTCGTAGTCGCCGCCGCCGGAGGGGTAGGCGTGCACGTTCTGCCGGTAGCTCGCCACCACGGTGAGCATGACGACTACCACCGCGAGCGCGACCCACGGCGAGAAGAAGAACGCCGAGGCGCCGGCGATGGACAGCGTCAGGAGGATCTCGTCCGGCGCGTACGCCACGCTGGAGAGCGCGTCGGAGGCGAAGACCGGCAACGCGATGCGCTTCGGCAGCAGCGTGTGCTGCAGGCGGTCGGACCGGAACGGTCGACCGAGGAGGAGTCGCTTCAGCAGCGAGGTGGGTCGGGCCACAACCGCCAAGCGTACGACCACCTGGTGCCGGGCGCGGGGGTGGTCGATCTCCGGCCTGCGCGCCCGCGCGGTACGGTTCGGTCCCCCGTCCCGTGGAGGGACGTGGCAGGCTCGCAGGCGACGGGTCGGCGGGCGGCGCCGTGGGAGGAGCGGACACCGTGCATGTGGTGATCATGGGCTGCGGCCGGGTCGGGTCGACCCTGGCCCACAGCCTGGAGTCGCGCGGCCACTCGGTGGCGGTGATCGACCAGGACGCGGACGCGTTCCGCCGTCTCGGGCCGGACTTCGCCGGCATCACGGTGACCGGCGCGGGCTTCGACGGTGAGGTGCTGCGCCAGGCCGGCATCGAGCGGGCCGACGCGTTCGCGGCGGTCTCCAGCGGTGACAACTCCAACATCATCTCGGCCCGGCTGGCGCGGGAGACGTTCGGCGTGTCCCGGGTCGCGGCCCGCATCTACGACCAGCGCCGGGCGCAGGTCTACGAGCGGCTGGGCATCCCCACCGTGGCGACCGTCCGGTGGACGGCCGACCGGATGCTGCGCCACCTGGTCCCCGAGGGCAACGTGGAGATCTTCCGCGACCCGACCAGCACCGTGTCGATCATGGAGGTGCCGGTGCACAAGGACTGGATCGGCCGGCCGCTGCGGCAGCTGGAGCAGGCCGCCGGCGCCCGGGTGGCCTACCTGAACCGGTTCGGCATCGGCACCCTGCCCACCGCCTCCACCGTGGTGCAGGAGGGCGACCAGGTCTTCATGCTGGTGACCGACGACATCAACGGCCCGGTCACGTCGGTGGCGGCGGCGCCGCCGGAAGGGGGGCACTGAGCCATGCGGATCGCCATCGCCGGCGCCGGCAACGTGGGCCGCTCGATCGCCCAGGAGCTGATCGACAACGGCCACCAGGTGATGCTGATCGAGCGGCAGCCGAAGATGCTGCGGCCCGACCGGGTGCCCGCCGCCGACTGGGTGCTCGCCGACGCGTGCGAGCTGGCCAGCCTGGAGGAGGCCGACGTGGCCGGGTGCGACGTGGTCGTCGCGGCCACCGGCGACGACAAGGTCAACCTCGTGGTGTCGCTGCTGGCCAAGACCGAGTTCGCGGTGCCCCGCGTGGTGGCCCGGGTCAACCGGGCGGAGAACGAGTGGCTGTTCACCGAGCAGTGGGGCGTCGACGTCGCGGTCAGCAAGCCGCGCGTGATGGCGGCGCTGGTCGAGGAGGCGGTCACCGTCGGCGACCTGGTCCGGCTGATGACGTTCCGGCAGGGCGAGGCGAACCTGGTCGAGATCACCCTGCCGCCGACCGCGCCCTACGTGGGGCAGGCGATCCACGCGGTGCCGATCCCCCGGGACGCGGCGCTGGTGGCGATCGTGCGCGGCAAGCGGGTGCTGGTGCCCACCCCGGACGACCCGATCGAGGCCGGCGACGAGCTGGTGTTCGTCTGCACCGCCGCGGTGGAGGACGACGTACGCGCGGTGATCCTCGGCCCGGCCAGCGCGGACCGCCACCGTTCCTGAAGCGGCCTCAGGCGCCCGGCAGCGGGGTGGGCGCGCCCTCCCGGGTGACCCGGCGGACCACCCAGACGGTGATCAGCAGCAGCAGCGCGTACGGCGGGTAGCCCAGCGCGAGCCGGGCCACGCCCAGCGCGGTGTCCTGGTGGGCCAGGTAGAGCCCGGCCTGTACGCCGACCTTGGCCAGCCACACCACGCCCCACAGCACGGTGAGCTGGGTGAAGGTGCGGACCAGCTTGGGGTCGTCGCGCCACTCGGAGCGGCCCTTGGCGACCAGCACCGACCAGATCCAGCCGACCAGCGGCTGCCGGATCGCGGCCGAGAGCAGCAGCGCCAGGCCGTAGCCGATGCCGTAGAGGATGCCGGGCAGGTAGAAGTCGCGCTCGTCGCCGGTACGCAGGGCCAGCAGCGCGCCGATGCCGACGCCGAACAGGCCGTTCACCGCGTGCCGCACCGGCTTGCGCTGGGCCAGCCGCAGGCCGGCGATCAGCAGCGCCACCGCCACCGAGGCGTACACGGCGGGGCGCAGCTCGCCGATCACGTTGGCGACCACGAAGACCACCACCGGGATGCTCGACTCGACCAGCCCGCGCCATCCGCCGAGCTGGTCGGCCATCTGCTCGGCGAGGCTGGGCAGCCGCTCCTCGTCCTGCGGGCCGAGACCCGACGGGGTGTGCTGCTGTCCGGTCGTCACTTCGGCGACTCCAGCTCGTAGTACGGGTTGTAGATCACCTTGCGGTCGTCACGCACCGCCACCCGGCCGCGCGCGGTCAGGTGCCGGCCCGGCTCGATCCCGGCGATGTGCCGACGGCCCAGCCAGACCAGCGTGACGACGTCGGTGCCGTCGTAGAGGTCCGCCTCCAGCGTGGGCAGGTTCGTGCGCGGCGTGTAGACGACGGTGCGCAGCCGCCCGGCCACCGACACCACCTGGCCCCTGTTGCACTGGCGGGCCGGCGTGCCGCCGGACTCGGCGCTCTCCCGGCGCAGCTCCTGCGCCTCGATCTCGGCCTCGCTGGCGGTGAGCCGGTGCAGGAGCCGCCGCAGCGACCCCCGGCTCTCGTCGGTCGTCATGACCTCCGCGTCACCCTCTCCACAGCGGGGCCCCACTGGTGGCGGAACCGTCCCGCCAGAGTACGCCGACACGGCCCGCCGGCGGGAGCGCCGTGGTACGCGTACCGCCGCCCGGGACGCCGGCACGCCGCGGGCCCGGCGCCATTCGACGCCGGGCCCGGGCACGTGTGGATCAGACCTCCTGCTGCTCGGCGGCGGCCTGCTGCTCGGCGACCTCGCGGGGCAGCCGCAGCGGCAGCGGCTCGCGCACCGGCTTGGCCTCCTGCCCGCGGTCGACCACCAGGCCGTCCAGGCAGGCCGTCAGCGGCCCGGCGGTGGCCGCCTCGGTGGCCGCGAGGCCCTGGAAGACGCCGCGCACCATCCAGCGCGGGCCGTCGATGCCGACGAAGCGCAGGTCGGTCGGGCCGTCCGGGGTACGCACCCGGGCGCGCAGCTCGGGACCGCGCTCCCCGTCGACCTCCTGGACGGTGGCGCCGTCGGCGACGAGCGACTGGCGGATCTCCTCGCGCACCTCGTCCCAGATGCCCTCGGAGCGGGGCGCGGCGAAGACGCCGAGCTGCAGCGCGCTCTGCCCGTGCACCAGCACCACCTGCTGGATCACGCCCTGCGGGTCGGCCTGGACGCGCACCTCCACGTCCGGCACCGCCGGGATCTGGAGGCTGCCCAGGTCGAGCCGGGGCGCGTCGGGGGCCTCGCTGACGTCGTACGGTCCGCGGTCCGGCGCCGACGGGGTCTCCTCGGCGTCGAGGACCCCATTGTCACGCGCCTCGTCGGCCCGCTTCCGGGAGAAGATCACTGCGCCCACCCTCCGCTGTTCGCACTCACCCTGCCACCTCTTCGCTCTGCCCGCCGGACGGCGCCGGGACCAGGCCGGCGTGCCCGCCGGTGGACCCGTGCCCGCCCGTGCCACGCCGGGACGCGGGCAGCTCGGCCACCGGCCGGAACTCGGCCCGGGCGACCCGCTGGACCACCAGTTGCGCGATGCGGTCGCCCCGGCTGATCTTGGCTGGCGTGTCCCGATCGTGGTTGATCAGGTTGACCAGGATCTCACCCCGGTAGCCGGCGTCGACCGTACCGGGCGCGTTGAGCACCGTCACGCCGAGCCTCGCCGCCAGACCGGATCGGGGGTGGACCAGCCCGACGTACCCGTCGGGCAGCGCCACCGACACGCCGGTGGGCACCAGGGCCCGGCCGCCGGGGGGCAGCTCGACGTCCGCGGCGGCCACCAGGTCCGCGCCGGCGTCACCGGGATGGGCGTACGCCGGCAGCGGCAGCTCCGGGTCGAGCAGCCGCACGGGCACGGGTACGACGTCTGTCACGGTCATCCTCTTCCGTCCGGTCCTGCGGGGGTGCCCTGTCATCCTGCCGGTTGCCGGGCCCGCGACGCGCCGTACCCTCGTCAGTGTGCGTCAGTCGTCATCTCCCGCCGCGCCGCCGGCCACCGCCGCGCCGTACGCGGAGCGCCTCGGTCTGCCCTGGTGGGCCTGGCCGCTCGGGCTGGCCGCGGCCGCGCTGCTCGCGGTCGAACTGTGGATGGGCGCGACCGGCGTCCGCGCCTGGCTGCCGTTCGTGCTGCTGATCCCCGCCGCGGTGGCCGCCCTGTGGTGGCTGGGCCGGATCCGGGTCGAGGTGCGCGACGGCGAGCTGCGGGTGGACGACGCCCACCTCCCGGTGCGGTACGTCGCGGACGTGGTGCCGCTGGACGCTGCCGGCCGGCGCGAGGTGCTCGGCGTCGGCTCCGACCCGCTGGCCTTCGTGGTGCAGCGTCCGTGGATCGACGGCGCCGTGCAGGTGGTGCTGGACGACCCGGAGGACCCGACCCCGTTCTGGGTGGTCAGCACCCGGCACCCGGTCCAGCTGGCGGCCGCCGTCCTGGCCGCCCGCGACGCGGCCTGATCCGACGCCGCCCCGAGGCGGCCTGACCCGACGCCGCCCGCGAACGGCCGGTCCGACGCCGGTCAGGACGGCTTGTCCGGCAGTGCCCGGGCGGTCCGCCGCAGGTCCTTGCGCAGTTGCTCGCCGAGCGCGCGGGTGGCCCGGCGGTTGAGGTAGCCGGCCACGGCGGCGCCGGTCAGGAACGGCCCGAGCGTGGTGAGGTTGCGCCCGAATCGGCGCATCAGACTGTCCCGCAGCTCGCGGCGGGCGGCGGTGCCGAGCACCGCGCTCACTCCGACGCCCGGCATCATCGGGTTGACCCCGCGCTGGGTGGCCCAGGACTGCACCAGCGACACCGCGCGGCCGGTGCCGCCGGCCGGCAGCGGCACCCGGTGGACCTCGTGCAGCTCGCCGATGAGTTTCAGCTCGATCGCCACCACCGCGACCGTCTCGGCGGCCAGCAGGACGGGGGCGGAGAGCAGCGTGGGCGTCACCGCCCACTCGACAGCTGCCACTCCGCCGCCGGCCGCGCCGACCCCGGCGGTGGCCCGGGACGCGTTGCGGACCAGCCGGTCGGCGAGCGCGTCGTCGTCCAGGCCGGGGAAGTGCCGCCGCAGCGTGGCGAGGTCGCGGATCGGCACGTGCGGGGCGATCTCGGCGACCGTGTCGGTCATCCAGCGAACCGCCGCCCTCGGCTTGAACAGGTCGGTGATCCCCCGGGCGCGGGCCTGCCCGACCAGCCGGGTCAGCAGTTGCCGCCGGCGGGCCGGGGCGATGTCGTCGGCGGTCAGGGCGGCGACCGTCGCGCCGAGTTCCCCGGCGTCCGCGCCCGGCTCACCGGACGTCGAACCGGAGCCGGTAGTGGCCGCCGTCGCGGCGAGTTCGGTGGAGGCCGGCGGCACGGTGGAGCCGCCAGGTGCGGGCACGGCGGAGCCGGTCGGTGTCGCATCCGGCCCGGTCGGTGCCGGTCTCGCCGCTGGAGCCGGGCTCCGGTCGGCGCCGGTCCCCTCGCTGCGCTCGCTCACCCGTCCGCCCTCCTTGCTCCGCGCGGCGTGGCAGCCGCCCGTAACGAGTCAAGCAGCAACCGGCCACCGGCGCACGGCGGCGGCTCGAACAGCGGCGGCCCCGTCGAGGAGGCCGCCGCCGGTGTCCCCGGTCGGGATCAGACGCACTCGCGGCAGATCAGGTCGCCGTTGCGCTCGACCGCCAGCTGGCTGCGGTGGTGGACCAGGAAGCAGCGGGCGCACCGGAACTCGTCCTGCTGCATCGGAAGGACCTTGACCGTGAGCTCCTCGTCGGCCAGGTCGGCGCCGGGCAGCTCGAAGCTCTCGGCCACCTCGGCCTCGTCGACGTCCACGGCGCCCGACTGTGAGTCGACCCGCCGGGCCTTGAGCTCTTCGAGGCTGTCCTCGCCGAGGTCGACCTCGTCGCGACGCGGGGCGTCGTAGTCGGTGGCCATCGGTTTCACTCTCCAATATCGATATTGTCGCTGCCGGTTGTAACGCCGGACGACGCCGTTTCGGTTCCCCTGACCGGCCACCATCTCTGTCGGGCACCCGACCCGACGAGCGGTGGGCCGGGCTCGCCGGTGCGAAATGCCCCCGGTGAGCGCGGAACCTTACCCCCCCTGTGGGCGAGGCATGTATACCGCCCTCGCGGGGGAGATGTACGCCTCGGCGCCCGAAGTTGTTCCCAATGTGACTCAGGCGACACGAAGATAGGGGTAGTCCTACCGGTTCACCGCGTGGCGCGCCGGTATGTCGGACTGTTTCCACGCCTGAGCCGGACAACGGTTAACCTCAGCGGCGTACTGGACGGCCGACCGGTCGCGGCCCGACCGCGTCGCCCGCCACCACCCAATCACTGTCCGGGGAGCGCCCAGGATGAGTTTTGCGCGAGTGCGGGCACTCGTTGTCGTCGGACTGCTGGCGGTCGTCGCCCTGGTCGTCGTGGTCGTCGCCGTGTTGAAGGACAGCCAGGGCACAGCCGGTACGGCGGCCGCCTGCCCGGACGGCTGGCCGCTGGTCGACCTGCGGCTGCGGGAGCAGAAGGACGTCAAGATCAACGTCTACAACGCCACCGACGAGGCCGGCCGGGCCGGCAGCGTCGCGGACGACTTCCGCAACCGCAAGTTCCAGGTCAAGAAGGTCGGCAACGAGAAGAAGGCGTTCGACGGCGTGGCCGAGTTGCGGTTCGGGCCCAACGCCGTGGGGTCGGCGCACCTGCTGCGCGCGTACTTCCTGAACGAGGCCAGCCAGAAGTTCGACGCGAACCGCAAGGACGACGTGGTCGACGTGGTCCTGGGCAACCAGTTCCAGCAGCTCGCCACCACCACCGAGGTCAACCAGTCGCTCGGCGACCTGGGCGCCCCGCAGGCGCCGCCGGAGACCTGCCCGAAGCCGGTCGAGAAGTAGGCGGCCGGCGGCCCGACGACGCAGGGCGGTCCTCCTCCGGGAGGGCCGCCCTGTCGCGTGTGCGGGGCAGGTCACGGCCCGCCGGAGGCGTCCAGGTCGACCAGCCGGGCGTGCAGCGGCCCGTGCAGCGCCGGCGGCGCGGCGAGCACCAGGTCCGGTCCGGCCGGGCGGCCGGACAGGCCGGTCACCAGCAGCCCGGCCTCCCGGGCCACCAGCCCGCCGGCGGCCAGGTCCCAGTCGGCCAGGCCCTTCTCGTAGTACGCATCCACCCGCCCCTCGGCGGCCAGGCAGAGGTCGAGCGCGGCGGCGCCCATCCGGCGGATGTCCCGGATGTGCGGGATCAGCTCCGTCACCACCCGCGCCTGGTGGGCCCGGCGGCCGGCGTCGTAGCCGAAGCCGGTGGCCACGAGCGCCTGGCCGAGATCGGTCGCGGTCGAGCCGCTCAGCCGCTGCCCGTCGCGCCAGGCGCCGCCGCCGAGCGTCGCGGTCCACTCCTCGCCGGTGACGACGTTGCGGACCACCCCGGCGACCACCTCGCCGGCCACCTCAGCGGCCAGCGAGACCGCGCAGTAGGGCAGCCCGTACAAGTAGTTGACGGTGCCGTCGATCGGGTCGAGGATCCAGCGCACCCCGTCGGCGCCGGCGGGGCCGGTCTCCCCCGCGCCGTACTCCTCGCCCAGCACCGCGTCGCCCGGCCGCCGCTGCCGCAGCGCGGCCAGCACCTGCCGCTCCACCGCCCGGTCGGCGGCGGTGACCACGTCGGTCACCGTGCTCTTCGTCGCGGCCACCGAGACACCCTCGACCCGCATCCGGTACGCGGTGGCGGCGGCCTCCCGGGCCACCTCGACCGCGATCGTGAGCAACTCCCGCGCCGTAGGCGTCGCGGTGATCATGTTTGTCCCCTTCCCGCACGATCGGGACCGGCCCACCCGTGCGCGGGTATCATCCTTACAAAGTCCACATCTGCGCCGATTCGGCGGTCCCGGACCGCCGGTCCGCCGTGCGGCGCGGGATGATCGCGGCAGACGGCGTTACAATTCACCCTGCCCACGCGCCACGGACCGCCAGCGACCGGACGGCCCGGGACACGGGGGTCCTCAACGACTCGCCCGGCACGGCCGTCCCATGCTGCGCCGGACGACCCGGCCGTGCTCGCTCTTTTCGCCTCCGGAAGGTCTTCGTGACAGATCCCCGCCAGACCGGCGCCGACGTTCGCTCGCTCACCGACACCCTGATCGCCCACGCGCAGAGCGCCGGCGGTCAGCTCACGTCGGCCCAGCTCGCGCGCACCGTCGAGTCCGCTGAGGTGACCCCGGCCCAGGCCAAGAAGATCCTCCGCGCGCTCTCCGAGGCGGGCGTGACGGTGGTGGTGGACGGCTCGGCGAGCACCCGCCGCCGCGTCGCCGCCGCCCGGTCCGCCACCCCGGCCTCCCGCGCGACCACCGCCAAGACCACGAAGAAGGCCGCCGCGCCCGCCCCGAAGCAGGCGCCGGCCGCCGAGGAGGCGCCCGCCGCCCCGGCCCCCCGGAAGGCGACCGCGCGCAAGGCCACCACGGCCGACGTCGCCAAGGCCGCCGCCCCGGCGAAGGCCACCAAGGCGACCCGCGCCACCAAGGCCACGGTGGCCGCCAAGACCGCCGCGGCGAAGCCGGGGAAGGCCGGCGGCAAGGCGGAGGGCCCCGACGGCGAGATCGACCCGGAGGAGCTGGCCGCCGAGATCGAGGACGTGGTGGTCGAGGAGCCGGCCGAGCTGACCCAGGCCGCCGAGGCCGACGCGGCCAGCTCCGCCACCGACAACGACTTCGAGTGGGACGACGAGGAGTCCGAGGCGCTCAAGCAGGCGCGCCGGGACGCCGAGCTGACCGCCTCCGCCGACTCCGTGCGGGCGTACCTCAAGCAGATCGGCAAGGTTCCGCTGCTCAACGCCGAGCAGGAGGTCGAGCTGGCCAAGCGGATCGAGGCCGGCCTCTACGCCGCCGAGCGGCTGCGCGCCGCCGACGAGGGCGAGGAGAAGCTGGTCCGCGACCTGCAGCGCGACCTGATGTGGATCTCCCGGGACGGCGAGCGCGCCAAGAACCACCTGCTGGAGGCCAACCTCCGCCTGGTGGTCTCGCTGGCCAAGCGCTACACCGGTCGCGGCATGGCCTTCCTCGACCTCATCCAGGAAGGCAACCTCGGCCTCATCCGCGCCGTCGAGAAGTTCGACTACACCAAGGGCTACAAGTTCTCCACCTACGCCACCTGGTGGATCCGCCAGGCCATCACCCGCGCCATGGCCGACCAGGCCCGCACCATCCGCATTCCCGTGCACATGGTCGAGGTGATCAACAAGCTCGGCCGGATCCAGCGCGAGCTGCTCCAGGACCTGGGCCGCGAGCCCACCCCGGAGGAGCTGGCCAAGGAGATGGACATCACACCGGAGAAGGTGCTGGAGATCCAGCAGTACGCCCGGGAGCCCATCTCGCTCGACCAGACCATCGGTGACGAGGGTGACAGCCAGCTCGGCGACTTCATCGAGGACTCCGAGGCGGTCGTCGCCGTCGACGCGGTGTCGTTCTCGCTGCTGCAGGACCAGCTCCAGCAGGTCCTCCAGACGCTGTCCGAGCGTGAGGCGGGCGTGGTGCGCCTGCGCTTCGGCCTCACCGACGGTCAGCCGCGCACCCTGGACGAGATCGGCCAGGTGTACGGCGTGACCCGGGAACGCATCCGGCAGATCGAATCGAAGACCATGTCCAAGTTGCGGCACCCCTCGCGTTCCCAGGTGCTCCGCGACTACCTGGACTGACCGCGTACGTCAACAATTCGTGCCGGTTTGATCACCAGCCGTAGAACACTCATCAGTGATCGATCGGTTGCCTGTTTGTGATCGTTGACGTGGCACCCTTGGTGCACGGCACACTGTCCCCCACGCCATGTGTGACCTCGGTCCCCCGCGGGCACACAGGGAAGGCAGGGCCCGAGATGGGTGTTGCACGATAGGTGAGCAACCGAAGAGAGTGTTCATCGGTGACGACCAGAGGAGGAAGGCGATGACCCCGACCCTCACGCCGCCGCCCGAGACGGTGAGCCCCCCGGCCGCCGATGAACGGTGCGACCGCTGCAATGCTGCCGGCAAGCTCCGGATCACTCTGGCGGGTGGGAGTGAGCTGGTGTTCTGTGGGCACCACGCGAACAAGTACGCGGAGGATCTCGTGAAGATCACCGTGCGCTACGCGTCGGACCCGGAGTTCAGCTGGCGTGGCGCCGATCTCATGGCGAACTGAGGTCCGACAGGAAATCCACATCACGACATAACCGGCCGGAGGCACCCACACGGGTCGCCTCCGGCCGGTTTTTCGTGCCGGTGCCGCCTGGCGCCGCCCGGTGTTAAGAAGGGGCCCCTGCTCTACCGGAGGCGTTAACAGGGGGCCCTTCCTTACAGGGTCTGCACGGTGGCGATGCGCTCTTCGAGCTGCTCGATCGTCGCCTGCGCGCTGGGTGGGCCGCCGCAGATCCGGCGCAGCTCGGCGTGGATCTTGCCGTGCGGCTGGCCGGTGTGGTGGTGCCGGGCGGCCACCAGAGCGTTCAGCTGCCGCCGTAGCGCCACCCGGCGCTGGGCGGCACTCATCGGTGGGGGCGCCGCCGCCGGGGCCGCAGCGGCCGGCTCAGCGGTCCGCTGGGCGGCCCGGCGCTTCTGCGCGGCGAGCTGCTCGGCCTGCCGCTTGGTCAGCAGCAGCGAGACCTGGTCGGCGGTGAGCAGACCGGGCAGGCCGAGATATTCCTCCTCCTCCGGCGTACCGGCCTGGGCGGCGGTGCCGAAGGAGGCGCCGTCGAAGATGACCTGGTCCAGCTCGGCGGTCGCGGAGAGCGCGGCGAAGCGCTTCTCCAGCTCGCCGCTGGCGCCGTCGTCGCGCTGGGCGCGCTCCAGCAGGTCGTCGTCGAAGCCCTCGCGGTCCTTCGGCTTGCCGAGCACGTGGTCCCGCTCGGCCTCCATCTCGCTCGCCAGTCCCAGCAGGTGCGGCACGCTGGGCAGGAACACCGACGCGGTCTCGCCGGGACGGCGGGCCCGGACGAACCGGCCGATCGCCTGCGCGAAGTACAGCGGGGTGCTGGCGCTGGTCGCGTACACGCCGACCGCGAGCCGGGGGATGTCGACGCCCTCGGACACCATCCGCACCGCTACCAGCCACCGTTGCTGCGAGGCGGCGAACGTCGCGATCCGCGCGGACGCGCCCTGGTCGTCGGAGAGCACCACGGCGGCCTTCTCACCGGTCACCTGCTCCAGCAGCTTCGCGTACGCGCGGGCCACCTGCTGGTCGCTGGCGATGACCAGGCCGCCCGCGTCGGGCATGCCGTTGTCGCGCAGCACGCTGAGCCGGGCGTCGGCGGCGCGCAGCACCTGCGGCATCCAGTCGCCGGCCGGGTCCAGCGCGGTACGCCACGCCTGGGCGATCAGGTCCTGCGTCATCGGCTCGCCGAGGCGGGCCGCCAGCTCCTCACCGGCGTTGGTGCGCCACCGGGTCTCCCCCGAGTACGCCAGGAACAGCACCGGCCGGACCACGCCCTCGCGCAGCGCGTCGGAGTAGCCGTAGACCGAGTCGGCGCGGGAGCGCAGCAGCCCGTCGCCGCCGCGCTCGTAGCTGACGAACGGGATCGGATTGTCGTCGGAGCGGAACGGCGTGCCGGTGAGCATCAGCCGGCGTACCGCGGGCTCGAAGGCCGCCTTGACGCCGTCGCCCCAGGTACGCGAGTCGCCGGCGTGGTGGATCTCGTCGAGGATGACCAGCGTGCGTCGGGTCATGGTGCGCCGCCGGTGCACCTGCGGCGCCATGCCCACCTGCGCGTACGTGACCACCGCGCCGTGGAAGTCGGCGGCGGAGTGCAGGTCGGCGTTGCGGAACGCGGCGTCGAGCTGGATGCCGACCCGGGCGGCGGCCTGCGCCCACTGGGTCTTCAGGTGCTCGGTCGGCGCGACCACGGTGACCGCCTCGACGGTGCCGTCGGCGAGCAGCTCGGCGGCGATGCGCAGCGCGAACGTGGTCTTACCGGCGCCGGGCGTGGCGACCGCGGTGAAGTCCTCGGTCCGGCGGCGCAGGTATTCCACGAGCGCCTTGCGTTGCCAGGCGCGCAGGGGCGGGAACGTGTCGAGCGCCGGCATCCGCGGTGGCACGCGTAGCTCCTCTCCGCCGCGGACGGCGGCGGGCCCGACCGGGGCCACGGGAGCCGCCGCCCATGAAAACGCCCTCGCGCATCCGGTGCCGCGAAGGCGGACTCAGCATAACCAGCGCGGGCCGTACGCCCCACTCGACGCCACGCCTGTCACATCCGCCCACCCCGGTGGGAAGCGGGTCAGGGCAGTGGTCCCCGGGTGCCGGTGCGCGGCGGCCGCAGCGTCGCCACCGGCGCGGACCAGCGCCGGCGCAGCGCGATCAGGCGCAGCCCGAACACGAGCAGGGCGGCGGCGGTGAGCGGCACGGCGGTCGCCTGTCCGGACGCCGACAGCAGCGCCACGGTGACCGCGCCGGCGAGCGCGGCGAGGGCGTAGATCTCCCGGCGCAGCACCACCGGGATCTCGCCGGTGAGCAGGTCGCGGCCCAGCCCGCCACCGATCGCGGTGAGCATGCCGATCATGCAGGCGCCGACCGGGGGCACGGCGGCGTCGAGGGCCTTGAGCGTGCCGATGACGGTGAACAGGCCGAGGCCGGCGGCGTCGAGCACCAGCACCGTGGTGCGCAGCCGGGCGAGCTGCGGGTGAAGCCAGAACACGGCGGCGGCGGTGACGGACGCGGTGGCGGCGTACCGCCAGTCGGCGAACGCCAGCGGGGGCACCTCGTCGATCGCCAGGTCACGGAAGATTCCTCCGCCGAGCGCGGCGACCACGCCGACGAAGACGACGCCGAACAGGTCGAGCCGTTTCGCCACCGCCGCGGAGGCGCCGGAGGCGGCGAAGACCGCCACGCCGGTGAGGTCGGCGACAAGCAGGGCGGTGGAGGTGGTCACCGCCGCAGGTTACGTCGAGGGGCGGCGGAGCCGCCCGCTGTCACTCGGCGTACGAGTCGTAGATCTCCTTGCACTTCGGGCACACCGGCGAGCCGGGCTTGGCCGCCTTGGTGACCGGGAACGTCTCGCCGCAGAGCGCGACCACGAAGGTGCCCATGACGGCACTCTCAGCGATCTTCTCCTTACGGACGTAGTGGAACATCTCCGGACCAGTGTCCGCGTCCTTCAGCTCGGGACGCTCGAGAACCTCTGTGCTCACGACTCCACCTCCGGCGTTCCAGTTTTCCAGGTCGGTCCGTCCTGGTCCACCTGGGCCCCGGGCGGGAGCGGGCCGTACGGTAGCCGACGTGACCAACTTTCACATCAGTCTCGGTAGTGAGGTGGCCGACGCCCTGCGCGACGGCCGCCCGGTCGTGGCGTTGGAGAGCACGATCGTCTCGCACGGGCTGCCCCGGCCGGACAACCTGCGCGTGGCGCGCGAGATCGAGCAGGCGGTACGGGACGCGGGCGCGGTGCCGGCCACCATCGGCATGGTCGCCGGCGAGTTGCGGGTGGGGCTGGACGACGCCCAGCTCACCCGCCTCGCCACCGTCGACGGCGTGAGCAAGCTCTCGGTCCGCGACCTGGCCCCGGCGGCGGCCACCGGCGCGGACGGCGCCACCACCGTCGCGGCCACCAGCGCGGTCGCGGCGGCGGCCGGGATCGGCGTGTTCGCCACCGGCGGGCTCGGCGGCGTGCACCGGGAGGCGGCGCAGACGTTCGACGAGTCGGCGGACCTGGTCACGCTGGCCCGGACCCCGATCGCGGTGGTCTGCGCCGGGGTGAAGTCGATCCTCGACGTGGGCGCCACGCTGGAGCGGCTGGAGACGCTCGGGGTGGGCGTGGTCGGCTACCGCACCCGCCGCTTCCCCGGCTTCTACCTCACCGACGCCGGCTTCGACCTGGACTGGTCGGTCGAGTCGCCGGAGCAGGTGGCGGACGTGCTGGCCGCCCGCGCGGCGCACGGCGTGCACCACGGCGGCCTGGTGGTGGCCAACCCGCTGCCCGCCGACGAGCAGCTCGACCCGGCGCTGCACGACCGGACGCTCGCCGAAGGGCTGGCCGCGCTGGCCCGCGAGGGGATCACCGGCAAGGCGGTCACCCCGTTCCTGCTGTCGCACTTCCACTCGGCGACCGAGGGCGCCAGCCTGGCGGTGAACGTCCGGATCATCCTGCGCAACGCCGACCTCGCGGCCCGGATCGCGGTCGCCGCGGCGACCCGTCGCGCCCCATGAGCGCCACGCCGCGCATCGTCGTCGTCGGCGACGTGATCACCGACGTGCTCGCGGTGCTGTCCGGGCCGCTCGCGACCGGCTCGGACACCGCGGCCGGGATCCGGTTCAGCGGCGGCGGGCAGGCGGCGAACACCGCGGCCTGGCTCGCCGGGCAGGGCGCGGCGGTGACGCTGGTCGCCGCCGTCGGCGACGACGAGACCGGCCGGGAACGGGTGGCCGAGCTGACCCGGATCGGTGTGGACTGCGCGGTGGAGCGGCACGAGGGCTACCCGACCGGCACCGTCATCGTGCTCGCCCACGACGGGGAGCGCACGATGATCAGTCAGCGGGGCGCGAACCTGCGGCTGACCGCCGCGCACGTGGACGCGGCGCTGGCCGCCGCGCCCGACGCCGGGCATCTGCACCTGTCCGCGTACACCCTGTTGGACGTCGGGTCGCGCGGCGCCGGCCTGCGCGCGCTGGCCACGGCCCGCGAGCGCGGGCTGACCGTCAGCGTCGACGCGGCGTCCGCGGCGCCGCTGCGGCGCGTCGGCGGGGCGTTCCTGACCTGGGTACGCGACGTCGACCTGCTGCTGGTCAACACGGACGAGGCGACGGTGCTGGCCGGCGGGCTGGACCCGGCGGCGCAGGCGCGGGCGCTGACCGCGGTGGCGCACCGGGTGGTGGTCAAGCGCGGCGCGGCGGGCGCGGTGTGGGTGGAGCGCGGCGGTGTGGTGGAGTTCGCGCCGGCACCCGGGGTGGACGTGGTGGACGTGACCGGAGCCGGGGACGCGTTCGCCGCCGGGCTGCTCACCGCGTGGCTGGCCGGCGCCGACCCGCGCGCCGCGCTGGCCCGCGCCGGTGACCTGGGCGCGCTCGCCGTGACGACGGTGGGCGCCCGCCCGGCGCCCTGACGGCGGTGGCCGGTCCGGGCGGGTGCTCCGCCCGGGCCGGTCAGGGCTCGGCGTCGATGATCTTGTGCGGGTTCTCCTCGGCGGTGAGGGCGGTGGGTGCGGGCTCCTCGCGGCGCCGGTTCTGGAACCGGTTCGCCAGCCGGTGCTCCTCCTTGGGCGGACGGTCGTTGGCGAGCAGCACGGCGAGCCAGGGCACGAGCACCATGCCGAGCGCGCACAGCGGCAGCCAGAGCCAGAGCAGCGGTGCCTTCGCGCCGACCAGGATCGCGCCCGCCACCAGACACGCGACCCGGATGGCCATCATCAGCACGTAACGCTTCTGCCGGCTGTTGAGCTGGTCGTTCTGGCTGCGCGGGGCGTCGGTGATCAGGATCGGCTGGTACGCCTGACGCTTCACCACGGACCTCCTACGAGGGGATACGGCCCATCCTGTCACTCCGGACGGATGATCGGCGAAATTCGTGACGAGCGGTCGCGTGTTACGTGGGTGGTACGCTTCGATCCGTGGCCAACCGGTTCAGCTTCACCGACGAGGCGCTGGCGAACCTGCGGGTCTACGACGTCACACCCGGGGAAGTCTGGGAGGCCCTGCACAGCAGGCACCGGGTCATCCGGCACCTCGGTGACGACGTGATGGTGGTCTACGCCACCGAGCACCGCGGCCGGCGACTCGCCGTGCTGCTGGCCGAGGCCGACGGCACCGACAACGACTGGGACATCCTCTCCGCCCGCGAACTGAGCGACGTCGAGGCCAAGCGCTACGACGAGGCGGTGCGGAACTCACGCCGACGAGGAGGCGGTCACGATGCACCGTGACGAGGCGACCAAGCGGTTCCACGCCGGGGGCGACACGTTCGCCGACCTGATCGACGACACGTCACCGGCCCAACTGCCCACCCCCGACACCGACGTGCCGATGGTCAGCCGGTCGGTCCGGCTGCCGCTGGAGACGTACGAGCGCGTCCGCGCCGCCGCCGACGCGCGCGGCATCGGCGTGACCACGCTGATGCGGCAGTGGATCGAGGCCGGCCTGGCCGACCTGGACGACTCGGCCACCGTCTCGCTGGCCGACGTACGCCGCGCGCTGGCCTCGCTGTCCCGCCCGACCGCCGCCTGACGACTCACGCCTCGGGGCCACCCTCGCCGAGCGCCTCCCGCCCGATCGGCGAGGCGGAGGACTCCGGCGGCCGGTGCCAGGCCCGGCGGGCGTCGGCGAACGCGACGAGCGCCAGCAGGACGGCCACCGCGCCGAGCGCGAACATCGCCGGCACGGCCACCAGCGCGGGCAGGAGCAGCACCAGGGCCAGCAGCCCGGCCAGCCGGGGGCGGGACACCCGGCCGAAGATCTCGTACTCGAACCGGGAGCGGGCGGCCAGGAACAGCGCCGGACCGCCCACCACGAAGACCAGCCAGTCGGGCCGGGCCGTGTCGTACGGGTGGGCGATGACCAACTCGTAGCCGACCGCCGCGCCGATCACCCCGAGCACCATGAACAGGTGGGTCTGCGCCGCCGACTCGGCCAGCCGTCCCGGCGTGCCGGCCGTCCGCAGCGCCTGCGCGAGCAGGTGACCGGCCCGGTAGAAGTAGATCCGCCAGAGCAACGCCGTGATCACGAACGAGATCGCGAACGCCACCGCGGCGTCGCCGGAGAACTCCTTGCCGCTGTAGGTCACGCCGATCACCAGGATCGACTCGCCGAGCGCGATGAGGAAGATCTGCTGGTAGCGCTCGGCGAGGTGCTCCCCGGCGACGAGCCACTGCCGGACCCGCGAGGCCCCGAGCCGGGGCAGCGGCCAGCCCAGGAGCGTGCCGAGATGGTCCACCGCCAGCGCGACGACCCACAGCGCCAGGCGCGGACCGGGCATCAGCGCGCCGGCGAGCCAGAGCGGGGCGCTGAATCCCGCCCAGGCGGCCAGCCGCAGCGGGACCATGCGGCGCGGATGCCCCCGCAGCGCCACCGCGATCAGCAGCGGCCGGCCGACCATCACCGCGACGTACGCGAGCGCGAACGGCAGCGCCCGTTCCTCCAGCGCCCGGGGCAGCGTCACCCCCAGCACCAGGCTGCCGAACATGGTGCCGACCACCACGACCTGGATGACCGTGCGCTCCGGCTCGTACCGGCTGGTCACCCAGGTGGTGAGGGTCCAGACCTGCCAGAGCACCAGGAACAGCAGCAGGGTCTTGCCCACGTCGGCGGCCACCGCACCGGCCGAGCCGTCGAGCCCGTCGATCAGGCGCTGCGAGACCCGGGTCAGCGCGAACACGAAGACCAGGTCGAAGAAGAGCTCCAGGAAGGTGGCCCGGCCGGGGCTGGACGCGGTGCGCAGCAGCGCCCCGCCCCGCTGCTCGGTCATCGTCCGCCCCCGTCCCCCGTCCTGGCAACAAACGACAGGGGCGGCGGGCCGGTTGCGGCGGCGGGCGGCGGATCAGCCCTTCGCGGCCTTCGCCTCCGCCTTCATCCGCTGCTTGAACTCGCGTACCCGGCGCAGCGACTCCGGATCGGTCACGTCCGCCACCGACCGGTGGGCATCCGCGTCGCCGTAGTCACCGGCCGCCTCGCGCCAGCCGTCCGGGGTGACTCCGAACCGCTTCCCGAGCAGCGCGACGAAGATCTGCGCCTTCTGCCGGCCGAACCCGGGCAGCTCGCCGACCCGGCGCAGCAGTTCCCGCCCGTCGGCCACGTCCGACCAGAGCCGGGCCGGGTCGCCGTCGTAGCGCTCGACGAGCATCCGGCACACCTCCTGCACGCGGGCCGCCATCGCCTTCGGGAAGCGATGCAGCGCCGGCGGCCGGGCGAACAGCTCCACCAGCGCCTCCGGGTCGTACCCGGCCAGTTCCGCGGCGTCCGGCTCGTGGCCGAGCCGCTGCGCCAGCACGTACGGGGAGGAGAACGCCTTCTCCATCGGCACCTGCTGGTCCAGCACCATGCCGAGGAGCAGGGCCAGCGGGCTGCGCGCCAGCAGTTCGTTGGCCTGCGGGTCGATGGGCAGTGACAGCGTCATGGCGAACATGCTGTCACCCCGCATCGGCCGACGACGGGGACACGCGTACGGCACACAGGAGGAATACTTACGGATCCAGTACGGGAACGGGGGAACAGCCGGTGCCGTCCGTGGCCGATGAGTTGCTCGCCGCCTACGACACTCAGTTGCGGGCCTGGACACCGCCGGCCCTCGGCCCACTCGGAGTCGTCTTCGAGCAGGACGGACCCGTCGTACGGGCGCATTTCGGCACCCACGGCACGGTGGACCACCGTGACCTGCCCGGGGCCGGGCTGGGCGCCCTGATCCGGCGGCAGCAAGAAGCCTTCGCCGCAAGCGGCGAGCCGGTCGAGTGGAAGGTCCACGCGTACGATCCACCGCAGCTCGCCGAGCACCTCGTCGCCGCCCGATTCACCCCCGGCTGGGAACGTCACGTGCTGGTGGCTCCGATCGACTCCCTGCCCTCCGCACCGTTTCCGCTTCCCGTCGGACAGCGCGTCCGGGAGGTCACGTTCGGGGAGCACCCACTGCTGGCGCGGGTACAGGCGATGGCTGCGGCCTCCGGCCCGCACCGGACGACGCTGGCGCAGTCGGAGGCGGACGGCGACGCCATCGGCTGGTGCCGAAACCTGGCGGTGCGAGAACTCGACGGATGGGCTCTGGCAGCCGGCTGGGCCATCCTCGTCGACGGCACCGAGTTCGTCTCCATCGGCGGCATGACCTTGCCTGAGCCCGCATTCCTGCCCGGTTGGCGGGCCTGGATCGACCTGCGTACCCGGCACCCGGGGGATTCTCGTCCGCCGGATGGCTGCCGATGGCGATACGTTGTCGCGGAGGCCACCGGTGATCTCCGGGCGATGCTTCTCGGCGTGGGCTTCCATGATGTGACGACGGTCCGTTCCTACCACTGGTCTCCCCCGAACCCGCCGGCGCGGGAGCGTCCGGTGGTGCTGGTCTTCGACGATCCGCAGGGGGATGAGATCTGGGGGCGCTTCGCCTCTCAGTGGGAGTTCTCGGCCGCGACGCAGGCTCATCCTCGGCTGGTGGAGCCGCCGGAGTCGGTGGCCTGGCACCTCGCCGCGATCGAGGAGGACGAGGCAGGCATCGCGGCACTGGAGTCGATCGTCCAGCGCGGCCTGCGGGCCACCGTTCGCCCCGGCGAGCGCGTGTATGCCCTTCATCCGTTCGTCCAGGGATACCACTTCGACCCGCGACGGACCGGCGGGCCGGGGCAACCGCCTACGCCGCGCTGCGCCTTCCCGGACCGCGGCGACCACCGCCTTTTCACCACAGCCGACCTGCGGCTGGGCACGTTCGGCGACCCGTGGGGCCAATCGCTCTGCGTCTTCGGCGGTGATCTGCTCGCCGAGGTCGAGGCCGACCTCACCGCCCTGCTCGGAACCGTTCTCCGCCGTGGGGGCCGTCCCGTGGGCAACATCTGGAGTTTCGGCCCGGACGGGCACAGCGTCAGCGGCCCGTGAACGTCTCCCTGGGTTGCCGCTCTGGTCGGCGGTCGTGGGTGCCGACTCTCCGACAGGAGACATCGAGTGCCTGAACAAGCCGCGAGGAGCAGAACGGTTACCCTCGGTGCGTCGTCCCAACGGAGGTTGCCGTGCCGAGTCTGGAGAGGCCCCGCGTCGAGTACCGCACGCCCGAAGATCTGGTCCGGGACGTCACGGCAGGGCTGGTGCGGATTCCCCCCTTTCAGCGCTCCTTCAAGTGGGAGGGATCGGACATCGTCCGGCTCTTCGACAGTCTGTTGCGCGGATTTCCAATCGGGAATCTGCTTCTCTGGCAACGCCCCGCACCGGCCCAGCGGCTCCAGGTGGGGCCGCTCGACATCGAGGCTCCCGAGGTAACCGCCGCCCTCTGGGTGGTGGACGGGCAGCAGCGCATCGTGTCCATCGTCGGCGCGCTGACCATGGCTGACCAAGCTGTCGATCCACGATTTCGCATCCACCTCGATCTCGACACCGGCGAATTTCACACCGCCGGCACCCGTCAACGGCCCCCACGTACCTGGGTGCCCGTCAGCTTCCTGCTCGACACCGCGGTCCTGCTCCGCTGGATGCGCGACAACTCGTGGCTGTCAGAGAGTCAGCTAGCGCTGGCCGACCAAGCCGCCAAAGCGATCCGCGAGTACCAGATCCCGACCTACGTGGTGCACTCCGCCGATGAGCACGCGCTGCTCGAGATCTTCACGCGGATGAACTCGACCGGCAAACGCCTGACCAAGTCCGAGGTCTTCCAGGCTCTGCATGCCGGCGCCGTCGGTGACGAGTTGAGCAGCCTGCACGAACTGGGTCAGGTTCCCGCCGTCCTGGGATTCGGCGCGCTTGACGATCGGTTGACCCTCCGCTGCGTCCTGGCGTACCGAGGTGGAGACATCTTCCGGGAGGACTTCCGCCAGGAGTTCGGGCCGCGGGACGACCCGGGCGAGACGCTGCGCGAGGTCGCCGCACGACTGCGTGAGGCCGTCGAATTCCTCCGCGGTACCTGCGGCATCCCACACATCAGGCTGCTGCCCTACTCCCACGTGCTGCCGATCCTGGTCCGTTTCATCCGCTTGCACGGCGTACCGGCCGGCCGGCCGGCGACTCTGCTTCGACGCTGGGTCTGGCGGAGCGCGGTCGCTGGAACGCGGGCCCGCGCAGTGAGCGTCGCGGACATCCGCAGCCAGGTCGAGGCGGTCGGCACCTCCACCGCGCAAGCTGCGGCAACGAACCTGCTGCGGCAGGTGCAGCAGTTCCCGGATTTCGTCGCGGAACTGGACAAGGTCCACTTCAATCACGCGATGGCGAAGCTCAACACGCTCGGGTTGCTCTCTGCCGAACCTCGCGACCCGTTCCGGGGCGAGATTCTGGACGTCAGCCGCCTGCTCGACCAAGGGAGCCCGTTGAGACCACTCCTGGCCGTCAGTGGACACGCTGGCGGAACGATCGCCAACCGGTTCATCCTGCCGCCCGGGGAACGCCCGTCACCGCAGCTCCTCGCGTCGGCTGAACCGGCCGTCGCCGCCAGCCACCTGATCGACGAGCAAGCGCAGGAACGATTGGCGCGCGAAGACTGGCCAGCCTTCCTCGAGCTACGCGGCAGGTCGTGCGAGCGGACCATCACCGAGCACGTCAACCGCATGGCCGAGTGGGGCGCGCGGGACGGCCGCGCGATGGCTGACATTCTCCGACCGGTCGCCTGACATGGCAGTCGTCACTGCCGAAGTACGGCTGCACGGTAGACAGGTAGGCGAGCTGAGGTTCCGGCAGGGCGGCTCGGAGTTCAGCTACGACGACGATCTCGCCTCGCCCCGGCACCAAGTGCTGGGGCAGGTCTTCGAGGACGATCCGCGGGCGATCCGGCGGGCGAGGGTGGGCCTGCCCGCCTGGTTCGCCAACCTCCTGCCGGAGGGTGCCCTCCGCCGCCAGATCGTCCGGGAACTGGGCGGGGGGAACATCGGCGACTTCACGCTGCTGCTACGTGTGGGCGGCAACCTGCCGGGGGCGGTGACGGTTCACGCCGATGTCGAGCCGGCGGATGACGTGATCTCCAACGCGCTGGATGAAGCGAACCATCCTCTGCGGCATTCCCTGGCAGGCGTGCAGCTCAAGTATTCGATCTCCGCAGACCGCCTGGCTGTTCCCGTGAGCGGGCAGGGTTCCTGGTGGATCGTGAAGCTGCCCGACCAGGGCCTGCGAAATCTTCCCGTCAACGAGTACCTCACGATGAGTTGGCTTCGCGCGGCTGACTTCCCGGTGCCGCCGGTGGACCTGATCCGGGCGGATGCCGTGAAGGGTCTCCCCGACGGAATGATCGATCCCGGTGACCTCGTCTACCTCATCCGGCGGTTCGACCGGTCGACCACCGGGCGTATCCACGTGGAGGACTTCGCCCAGGTTGCGGACATCGGGCCGATGTTCAAGTACAGCGAGTCGGGCGCGAGCTACGACACGTTGGCCGCAGCGATCCTCCAACTCACCGGAGAGGACGGCTACCTCGACTTCATCAGCCGCTTGGTCGCGATGCTGGTGGTCGGAAACACCGACGGGCACCTGAAGAACTGGGCCCTGATCTATCCGGACGGCCGCACGCCACGCCTGGCTCCGGTCTACGACTTCCACTCACTGTCGGTCTATTCCCGTTACCGCTGGTCGCCGTTGGCGCTCAGCCTCGGCGCCGAGACCGTCCCGGCGCTCATCGACCAGGAGCACTTCCACCGACTGGCGGACGGTGCAGGCGGTGATCCGGGCCGCACACTGGAGACGGTCGCCCGGACGGTGGACCGCCTCCGCGAGGCGTGGCACAGCGGCCTGATGAACGAGACTCATGCCCGTTTTCCGGCCCTGGCCGACCACTACTCCCAGCGGCTGACGAGCCTGCCGATCTGTCAGTCCGCTCACTGACGTGACGCGGCCCGGCGGACCTCTGGGAGGTCCACCGGGCCGCGGCCCACGGTGTGGTCAGGTCACCCGTGTCGTCAGTTGACGACGAAGAGCAGCCGGTTCGGCGAGCCCGAGCCCGGGCTGGTCACCTTGCCGGTGGTGGCGTTGCTGGTCAGGTAGCTGGCCACCTGAGCCGGGGTGTAGGAGGTGTTGGCGGACAGCACGAGCGCCGCCGCGCCGGCCACGTGCGGGGACGCCATCGAGGTGCCGCTGATCGAGTTGGTGGCGGTGTCGCTGGTCCGCCACGCCGAGGTGATCGACGAACCCGGGGCGAAGATGTCCACGCAGGAGCCGTAGTTGGAGTAGGAGGCACGGGCGTCGGTGCTGGTGGTGGCGCCCACCGTGATCGCCGCGGCGACCCGGGCCGGCGACGAGTTGCAGGCGTTGGCGCTGGAGTTGCCGGCCGCGAGCGCGTACGTGATGCCGGAGTTGATCGAGTTGGCCACCGCGTTGTCCAGCGTGGTGCTGGCGCCGCCGCCGAGGCTCATGTTGGCCACGGCCGGCTTCACCGCGTTCGAGGTGACCCAGTTGACGCCGCTGATCACGCCGGCGGTGGTGCCGCTGCCGGAGCAGTTGAGCACCTTGACGGCCACCAGGCGCACGCCCTTGGCCACGCCGTACGTGGTGCCGCCGACGGTGCCGGCGACGTGGGTGCCGTGGCCGTTGCAGTCGGTGTTGTTGGTGTCGACCGTGTTGGTGCCCCAGGTGGCCCGGCCGCCGAAGTCGCTGTGCGTGGTGCGGATGCCCGTGTCGATGATGTAGGCGCGCACGTTGCTGGCGGTGTTCGGGTAGGTGAAGGTGCTGTTCAGCGGCAGGTTGCGCTGGTCGATCCGGTCCAGGCCCCAGGTGGCCCCGGTCTGGGTGCCCTGGGTGGTCATGACGCGGTCCTGCTCGACGTACGCGACCGCCGGGTCGGCGGCGAGCCGGCGCGCCTGGGCGGCGGTCATCTTCGCGCTGTAGCCGGTGAGAGCGGAGCTCCACACCGTGCCGACGTTGCCGCCGTAGCGCTTGGCCAGGCCGGCGGCCCGGTCCGGGACGGCGGTACGGGCGGCGAGCGTGTTCGCGGTGCCGACCGCGTCGCCCTTGAGCACGACCACGTAGCTGCCGCTGACGGCGTCGGCGGCACCGGCGTACCGGATCTCCCCGGTGGGCGCGGCGAGAGCGGGCGTGGAGGCGGCGGCGGCGAAGGCCGCGGCGGCGGCCGTGACGGCGAGCGCACGCAGCGCGCGGCGCCGGGGAAGGGACACGTCGGGCATCGTCTGGCTCCCTACCGGGGCAGCCCGGTTTGTGGCCGGATCACCCCATCGACGGATGTTGGCAGGAATGCTAACCAGAGATCGACAAACATGAAAGAGATAGTTGCCGATAGATACGGTCCACGTTATGGATCGGCGGGTGCGCGCCACGCCGGACGGCGCCCGAGGCAGGATGAGCACGTGGACCGTCACGACATGCTGCTCTCCCCCGCCGGGGTCGACGCGCTGCGCACCGCGCTGACACTCGCCCGCTTCACCGCCAACGGGATCGCCGACCGCCTGGGCCCGCAGGGCACCGGCGGCGTGGCCCGCAACGACTACCGGGCCGCGCTGCGCGCCACCGAGGACCGGGACCGGCTGGCCACGCTGATCCGCGTCTTCATCTGCGACCAGACCGAGCCGGAGGCGGCGGTCGCCGACGCGCTGGCCCCGCTGGCGCTGGACGAGGCGCTGGCCGGGGGCATCGTCGAGCGGCACGGCGACGGCCTTCGCGCCGCTGTCGACCTGGAGCCGTACGGCGACGACTGGTGGGTGCTCGCCGACGTGCCCGCCAGCGCCCGGCCCGGCCGTCCGCTGCACGCCGAGCACGTGCTGGGCATCGGCGGCGCGACCCAGACGCTGATCTCGGCGGCCGTACGCCCGGTCGTGGACACCGCGCTCGACCTCGGCACCGGCTCCGGCGTACAGGCGCTGCACCTGGGCACCCACGCCCGCCGGGTCACCGCCACCGACGTCTCCGAGCGGGCGCTGCGGTTCGCCGCCACCACCGCCGCGCTCAACGGACAGGACTGGGAACTGCTGCGCGGGGACATGGTCGCCCCGGTGGCCGGACGCCGCTTCGACCTGGTGGTCAGCAACCCGCCGTTCGTGGTCGGGCCGGGCACCACCACGCACGTCTACCGGGACTCCGGGCGGGTCGGCGACGCGATCGGCGCGGAACTGGCCGCCGCCGCGCCGGACCTGCTCACCGAGGGCGGCACCATGCAGTACCTGGCGAACTGGGTGCACGTCACCGGTGAGGACTGGGCCGAGCGGGTCACCGGCTGGTTCGCCGGCACCGGCCTGGACGCCTGGGTCATCCAGCGCGAGGTGGCCGACCCGATGGCGTACGTGAACCTCTGGCTGACCGACGTCGGCGAGAGCGCCGACCCGCAGCGGATGGCAGCCTGGCTGGACTGGTTCGACGCGCACAAGGTGGAGGCGATCGGTTTCGGCATCGTCTCGCTACGCCGCTCGGGCCACGCCCAGCCGGTCGTCCGGGTGGAGGACCTGCGCCAGCGGGTCGAGCCGCCGCTGGGCGACCGGATCGGCGAGTGGTTCACCAGGCAGGACTGGCTGCGCGCCCGGGACACCGAGGGCCTGCTCGCCGCCCGCTACCGCGCCGCCGAAGGGCTCCAGCTCCGGCAGGAGGCCACCATGGGCGACGACGGCTGGGCGGTGGACCGGCAGGTCCTGGCCATGCCGCGCGGGCTGCGCTGGTCGGAGGAGATCGACCCGCTGGTGCTCGCCCTGGTCGGCGGCGCGGACGGCCGGCTGCCGCTGCGCGACCAGCTCTCGCTGCTGGCCGCCGCGCACGACGTGGCGCCGGACGAGCTGGCCGAGGCGGCCGGGCCGATCGTGGCGCACCTGGTCGAGCGCGGCATCATCGAGCCGGTGACCGACTGATGCGGGCGGTGGTGCAGACGGTCGGCCGGGCCCGGGTGACAGTCGACGACGAGGTGACCGGTGAGATCACCGACGGGCTGCTGGTGCTGCTCGGCGTCACCCACACCGACACCCCGCAGGTGGCCGCCACGATGGCCCGCAAGCTGCACGAGCTGCGCATCCTCGACGACGAACGCAGCGCCGCCGACGTCGGCGCGCCGCTGCTGGTGGTCAGCCAGTTCACGCTCTACGGCGACGCGCGCAAGGGCCGGCGGCCGAGCTGGACCGCCGCCGCTCCCGCCGAGGTGGCCGAACCCCTGGTGGACGCGGTGGTCGAACAGCTGCGCGCCCGGGGCGCGAAGGTGGAGACCGGCCGCTTCCGCGCCCACATGCTGGTGGAGAGCGTCAACGTCGGTCCCCGGACCCTCGTGCTCGATCTCTAGAAGAACAGCCCACGGCGGGACAGCGACTGCCGCAGCCAGCCGTCGAGCTGGGCGGCCCAGTCGGTCTGCTCCGCCGTGGCGTGGTCCACGGTGAACCGGCCGAAGGCGTCGCGGCCCTCGGTGAACAGGCCGCCCCGCTTGTCCAGCTCCAGCACCACGTGCACCTGCTGCGGATCGGTGACGAAGGTGACCTCGAGCTGGTTCATCGCGCCCGCGTACTGCGGCGCCGGGTAGAACTCGATCTCCTGGTAGAAGGGCAACTGCTGGCGTACGCCGTAGATGTGCCCACGCTCGACGTCGGCGCGCGCGAAGCGGAAGCCCAGCCGCAGCAGCGCCTCCAGCAGCCGCTCGTGGGCGGGCAGCGGGTGCACCGACACGGCGTCCATGTCGCCCTTGTCCACCGCCCGGGCCACCTCCAGCTCGGTACGCAGACCCATCGTCATGCCGTGCAGGTGCTGGCCGTACAGGTCGGTGAGCGGGGTCTCCCAGGGCACCTGGTAGCGGAACGGCACGTCGTAGCGCTGCCCCGGCTCCAGCCGGAACGCGCCGGTCATCTGGGCGCGGCCGAACTCCTGGTTGACGTCGTACTCCGAATCGGAACTCTCCACCTCGACCCGGGTGACCAGACCGAGCGCGACGTAGCTCACGTCCACCGGGTGGTCGCCGCCGACCACCTGGATCCGGCCCTCCAGAACGCCGCCCGGGCGACAGTTCGGGTTGGCCAGGACCGTCTCCACCGACGGTCCGCCCACACCCATCGCCTGCATGAGCCGCTTGAAGACCACCACGTTCTCCGATCATCAGTGCCGGGCCGGCCCCGACGGCCGGTCGGTGGCACGGTAACCGCGCCGGACAAGGGAATGCCGGATTCCCACGTGGATTCCTGTCGGGTCCCCGATCGCCTCACTCCCGTCTCACGCCCCGACCGCCAAGCTGTTTGTCATCGGCCCCCACCGCGTGGGCGGCACGGGACCGGTAGGCACGTCGGACACGGGGAGAACAGAGATGACCCAGCAGATGATCGAGCACCAGGACATGGACGTCACCCTCACGGACCTCGACGCCACCGACGAGCGCGGCGTCTCCACCGACCTGGTCCGGGCGTACCTGAACGGCATCGGCCGCACCAAGCTGCTCACCGCGGCGCAGGAGGTCGAGCTGAGCAAGCGGATCGAGGCCGGCCTCTTCGCCGAGGAGAAGCTGGCCACCTGCACCCCCGTCTCCGCCGAGCTGCGCGCGGACCTGGCGCTGATCGCGGCCGAGGGCCGCGCCGCCAAGGACCACCTGCTGGAGGCGAACCTGCGGCTGGTGGTGAGCATCGCCAAGCGCTACACCGGTCGCGGCATGGCCTTCCTCGACCTCATCCAGGAAGGCAACCTCGGCCTCATCCGCGCCGTCGAGAAGTTCGACTACACCAAGGGCTACAAGTTCTCCACCTACGCCACCTGGTGGATCCGCCAGGCCATCACCCGCGCCATGGCCGACCAGGCCCGCACCATCCGCATCCCCGTGCACATGGTCGAGCAGGTCAACCGGATGGTCCGGGTGCGCCGTGAGCTGTCCGTGTCGCTGGGTCGCGAGCCCACCGTGAGCGAGGTGGCCGTGGCGCTGGAGATCCCCGAGTTCCAGGTGATCGAGCTGATCTCCTACGACCGGGAGCCGGTCAGCCTGGACCAGGCCGTCGGCGAGGACGGCGAGAGCGCGCTCGGCGACTTCGTCGCCGCCGTCGACCCGCGTACCGAGCCCGGTGACGCCGCCACCAACGGCGAGCTGCGCAACGAGGTCCGGATCGTGCTGGCCACGCTGTCCCAGCGCGAGCAGGCGGTGATCCGGCTGCGCTTCGGCCTGGACGACGGCCGGCAGCGCACGCTGGACGAGGTGGGCCGCGAGTTCGGGCTGTCCCGGGAGCGGATCCGGCAGATCGAGAAGGTGACGCTGCTGAAGCTGCGCGACCCGGAGCGGGCGAACCGGCTGGAGGCGTACGCCTGCTGAGCCACCCCTACCCCGACAGGCCCCGGCGGTTCGCCGGGGCCTGTCGCGCTTGACCCGGGCACTCCCAGCGTATAGAACCGAATGGTTAAACAACCAGGAGGTTATGAAAGTGCCCCCGGATGTGCTCGACGCCACCTTCGCCGCGCTCGCCGACCCCACCCGGCGGGCCATCCTCGCCCGGCTGGCCGCCGGGGAGGCCACAGTCACCGAGCTGGCCGAGCCGTTCGCGATGAGCCAGCCGGCCGTCTCCAAGCACCTCAAGGTGCTCGAACGCGCCGGCCTGGTCACCCGGGGCCGGGACGCGCAGCGCCGCCCCTGCCGGCTCGACGCCCGGCCGCTCCGGGAGGCCGTGGCGTGGCTGGCGAACTACCGGGACTACTGGGCCGAGAGCTACGCGCGCCTGGACGAGGTGCTCGCCGAACTGACCGCCGAGGAGCAGCGGTGACCGACCTGACCGTGACCCTGCACGGCGACCGGGAGATCCGCCTCAGCCGCGACTTCGCCGCTCCCCGGCATCTGGTGTTCGCCGCCTTCACCCGCCCCGAACTGCTGATGCGCTGGTGGGGCGCACGCGGCTGGCATCTCGTCGAGTGCGAGGTGGACCTGCGGGTGGGCGGACGCTGGCGGTTCGTCTCCCGCGGGCCGGACGGCGACCTGATGGCCCAGGGCGGCACGTACCGGGAGATCGACCCGCCGGCGCGGCTGGTCTGCACCGAACTCTTCGACGACCAGTCCTACCCGGGCGAGACGCTGGTGCGGCACGACTTCACCGGCTCGGCGGACCGGACGACAGTCGTCACCCACCTGCGCTACGCCACCCCGCAGGGCCGCGACACCGTCCTGCGCTACCCGATGATCCGCGGCCTGAGCGAGGCGTTCGACCGGCTCACCGCCGTGCTGCACACCATTGCGACGACAGGAGCGACAACATGAACTGGACGCTGGAAGTGGTGGTCGTACCGGTCTCCGACCTGGACCGGGCCAAGGAGTTCTACGCGCAACGGCTCGGCTTCGCCGTCGACCACGACACCGATCTCGGCGGGATGGGGCGGATCGTGCAACTCACTCCCCCGGGCTCCGGCTGCTCGATCGTCCTCGGCCGGGGCGTCGTACCGGAGATGCCGCCGGGCTCACTCAAGGGCCTGCAACTCGTCGTGGCCGACCTGGAACGGGCGCGCGCCGAACTGGTCGAGCGGGGCGTCGAGGTGAGCGAGATCCAGGTGATGGGCCAGAACCCGCACCCGGTGCCGCACCCGCTGGACAACGTCGGCTTCGTCTTCTTCCGTGACCCCGACGGCAACGGGTGGTCGGTGCAGCAGATCTCCGCCCGCGGCTGAGCGCAGCGGCGCCCGCGGTCGGGCGCGGCGGCGCGCGGCCGTCGCGCGGGCGGGCGCTGCGGGTCGCGCGGGCGGGCGCTGTTAAGAAGGGGCCCTTCCTCTACCGGAGGCGTTAATAAGGGGCCCTTCCTTACAAGCGGCGGGGGCCGGTGTCCGGGCGCGCGACCTCCGCGCCGGTGCGCACGGTGGCGTGCAGCACCGAGATGCCGTCCGGCCGGGCCAGCACCGGATTCAGCGTGAGCGACCGCACCCGGGGCTGCTCGTCGGCGAGCCGCCCGACCCGCACCAGCAGGTCGACCAGCGCCGCCCGGTCCACCGGCGCGGCGCCCCGGTGCCCGTGCAGCAGCGGCGCGGCCCGGGGCTCGTCGACCAGTTCGGCGGCGTCCCGGTCGGTCAGCGGCACCGCCCGCCAGGCCCGGTCGCCGAGCAGCTCGGTCGCCACGCCACCGAGCCCGAACCCGACCACCGGCCCGAACGCCGGATCCTCCACCAGCTCCACCACGCACGCCACGCCGGGCGCGACCATCGGCTGGACCAGCACCTCCGCGCCGAACACCGGGGCCATCTCGGCGTACGCGCGGCGCAGCGCGGCGGCGTCGGCCAGGTCGAGGCGTACCGCGCCGAGGTCGAGGCGGTGCCGCAGCCCGGGGGCGGCGGCCTTGAGCGCCACCGGCCAGCCGAGCCGCTCGGCGGCGGCCAACGCCTCCTCCGTCGTCGTCGCCGGGACCGACTCCACCACGTCGATGCCGTACGCGCGCAGCAGCGCCGCCGCGTCGGCCCGGTCGGGGCGCAGCGCGGCGTGCCCGGCCGTGCGGTCCACGTCGGGAAGTTCCGGCAGCACCCCGGCGGGCCGCCGGAGCCAGTCCGCGTACGCGGTGACCCGGCCCAGCGCGCGTACCGCCTCCTCGACGCTCGGGTACGCCGGCACCCCGGCCGGCACCAGTCCGGCGAGGAACGTCGCCACCACCGGCTTGCCGGTGACCCGCGCGTCGGGCAGCGCCGAGGCGAAGTCGGCCACCGGGTCGGCGAGCTGGCCCGGCAGCGGCGGCGCGAACACCGCCACCACGGCGTCGACCCGCTCGCCGGCGACCGCGTCACCGAGCGCGGCGGCGTACGCGGCGGCCCCGGCGCTCGGCCCGACGTCCCGCGGGTACCCGTCGGCGACCGTCAGTCCCTGAGCGGCGCAGGCGGTGGCGGCCAGCCCGGTCAGCGCCGACGAGTTGCCCACGACCGCGACGCGCCGCCCGGCGGGCAGCGGCTGGTGGGCCAGCAGCACACCCACGTCGAGCAGTTCGGACACGGTGTCCACCCGGATCACCCCGGACTGGGCGAACAGCGCGCTCACCGCCGCCGCGTCCAGCGCGGGCGCCTCCCCCACGCCCGGCGGCCGGGCCAGCGAGGCGAGCGCCACCACCGGCTTGCTGCGGCCGATGCGCCGGGCCAGCCGGGCGAACTTGCGCGGGTTGCCGAACGTCTCCAGGTAGAGCGTGATGACGTCGGTGGCCGGGTCGTCCTGCCAGTACTGCAGCAGGTCGTTGCCGGACACGTCGGCCCGGTTGCCGGCCGACACGAAGCTGGACAGGCCGAGCCCACGCCGGGACGCCTCGGCCAGCAGCGCCACCCCGAACGCGCCGGACTGGCTGAACACGCCGACCCGGCCCGCCGCGGGCAGCACCGGTGCGAGCGTGGCGTTGAGGCGTACCGCCGGGTCGGTGTTGGCGACGCCGAGGCAGTTCGGGCCGACCACCCGCATGCCGGCCAGGTGCGCGGCGCGGACCAGCGCGCGCTGCGCCGCCGCGCCGGCCGGGCCGGACTCGGCGAACCCGGCCGAGATCACCACCAGGCCGTGCGCGCCCGCCCGGGCCGCGTCGCGGACCACGTCGGTAACCGCGTCCGGCGGGACCGCCACCACGGCGAGGTCGACGTCCTGGCCGGCGTCGGCCGCCGACGGGTACGCGGGCAGCCCCGCCACCGTCGCCGCGCTCGGGTGCACCGGCACGATCGCGCCGGTGAACCCGCCGTCGCGCAGGTGCCCGAGCAGCGCCGCGCCGACGCCCTGGCCGGTGGTGCTGGCGCCGTAGACGGCGATGCCGCGTGGCGCGAGCAGCCGGGCGATCGAGCGGGCCTCGGTACGGTGCTCCCGGCCGCGCTGCACCTCAAGGGTCGCCTCGGTCGGCGCGATCGGGAAGGTCAGGTGCACCACGCCGTCGGCGTACTGGCGCTGGACCTGGTAGCCGAAGTCGGCGAAGACCCGCAGCATCGCCCCGTTGGCCGGGAGCACCTCGGCGACGAAGTGCACGATGCCGTTGCGTCCGGCCGCGTCGGCCAGGTGCTCAAGCAGCACCGAGCCGATGCCCCGGCCCTGGTAGGCGTCCTCGACCACGAACGCCACCTCGGCCTCCGGCGAGGCGGGGCCGAGGCGCTCGTACCGGCCGACGGCGACGATCCGCTCGCCGGCGAGCACCACGAACGCCTCCCGGTCGCGGTGGTCGACGTTGACGAAGCGCTTCAGGTCGCGTTCCGGGATACGCGGGTACGGCGAGAAGTAGCGCAGGTAGCGGGTGCGCTCGGAGAAGCGGCCGTGCATGGCCACGATCTCGGGCGCATCCTCGGGACGGATCTGTCGCAGCTGGACGGTCGTACCGTCGCTGAGCAGCACGTCCACCGGTTGTTCGACGGTGGTCACCGGTCGGTCCTCCCTGCCGCCGGCTCAGTCGCGCGGGTCGTGCGGGTCGAGCCCGAGCAGCGGGAAGACGGCCTTGCGGGTGGCCGCGACGGCCCGGTCCACCGCGTTCGGCTCGCCGCTGGGCTGCCACGGCTGGTACGACGGGTCGACGTCGTCGGTCATCCGCAGCGGCACCTCGTGCCCGGGTCGCCGCCGCGCGGCCAGGTCCCGCCAGCCCGGCGGGGTCAGCGTGGCCGGGTCGACCGGCTCGCCGGTGGCGATCGCGAGCAGGTGCGTCCAGGCCCTCGGCACCACCTCGACCAGCGCGTACCCGCCGCCGCCGGTGGCGATCCAGCGGCCGTCGCACAGCTCGTCGGCGAGCGCGCGCAGCGTGCGGTAGGTGGCCCGCTGCCCGTCCACCGACAGGTGCAGGTCGGCCAGCGGGTCCTTGCGGTGCCCGTCGGCGCCGCACTGGGTGACAAGCACCTGCGGCCGGTACGCGCGCAGCACCGACGGCACGACCGCGTGGAACGCGCGCTGCCAACCGGCGTCGCCGACCCCGGGCGGCAGCGGCACGTTGACGGCGGTGCCCTCCGCGCCCGGCCCGCCGGTCTCGTCCGGGAACCCGGTGCCGGGGAACAGCGCGAGCGGCGTCTCGTGCAGGCTGATGGTGAGCACCCGCGGGTCACGGTAGAAGATCTCCTGCACGCCGTCGCCGTGGTGCACGTCCACGTCCACGTACGCGATCCGCTGCGCGCCGAGGTCGAGCAGGCGGGCGATGGCCACGGCCGGGTCGTTGTAGACGCAGAAGCCGGCGGCGCGGGCGGGCATGGCGTGGTGCAGCCCGCCGGCCACGTTCACGGCGCGGCGGGCGTCGCCGCGCCAGACCGCCTCGGCGGCGGCCACTGTGGCGCCGGCGATCAGCGCGCTCGCCTCGTGCATGCCGTCGAAGACCGGATTGTCCGAGGTGCCCAGGCCGAACCCGGCGAACAGCGGGTCGCGCGGCGCGGCCCGGACCGCGTCCAGATAGGCCGGATCGTGGACGCGGGTGAGCAGCGCGTCGTCGGCCGGCTCGGGCTTGACCAGCCGCACGCCGGGCCGGTCCAGCACGCCCAGCTCGCGGGCGAGCGCCATGGTCAGCTCGACCCGGACCGGGTCCAGCGGATGGTCGCCCATGTCGTAGGTGAGGAGAGCCTCGTCCCACACCACCACCGTGTCGTCGGCCATGCGGCCATCGTCGCACGTGGGCCCGGTTGCGCCCACCTGACGTACGCTCACCGGCCGGACGTGCCACCGGTGGCGACCGGACGGTCCGGGTCGGCCACCCACTCGCTCCACGAGCCGACGTACAGCGCGGCGTCCGGGCGGCCGGCCAGGTGCAACGCGAGCACGGCCTGCGCGGCGGTCACCCCGGAGCCGCAGTACGCGCCGACCGGCGCGCCCGCGTCCACCCCGGCGGCGGCGAACCGCTCCCGCAGCGCGTCCGCGTCCGGGAACCGCCCCTGCGTGACGTACTCCGGGGCGGGCAGGTTGACCGCGCCCGGCACGTGCCCGGCGACCGGGTCGACCGGCTCGTGTTCGCCCCGGTAGCGCGGCGCGGCCCGTACGTCGAGCAGCACCCCGGGCTCGGCGGCGGCGAGCCGGGCGGCCCGCGCGGCGTCCAGCACCGGCAGCGCGCCCGGCGTCACCGTCACGTCGCCCGGCGCCGGGGCGGGTACGCCGGTGTCGACCGGCAGGCCGGCTGCCGTCCAGGCCGGGTAGCCGCCGTGCAGCACCCGCACCTGCCGGTGGCCCGCCCAGCGCAGCGTCCACCAGGCCCGGGCGGCGGACATCCCGTCGCCGCCGTCGTACACGACAACGGGGTGACCGGCGCGGACACCCGCCGCCCGCAGCGCGGCCTGCAACGCCGCCGGGTCCGGCAGCGGGTGCCGGCCGGCGGCGCCGGGCCGCCCGCACAGCTCGGTGTCCAGGTCGACGAAGACCGCGCCGGGCAGGTGGCCGGCGGCGTAGTCCGCGCGGCCGGGCGGTCCGGTGAGCCGCCAGCGGACGTCGAGCAGGGTCGGCGGATCGGCATGATCGAGTTCGGCGGCGAGCCGGTCGGGCTCGACCAGCAGGTCTGCGGTGGCGGACATGCGGTCCAGTCAACACCATCCGGGCCGCCACCTCCGGCTTCGCCTGCCGTCGATGGTCGGTGGTAACGGGTACCATCGGTGCCCGGGAGGCCGCTGACGTGAAGCACGACCTTGTTGACACGACCGAGATGTACCTGCGCACCATCCTCGAACTCGAGGAGGAGGGTGTGCCGCCGCTGCGTGCCCGCATCGCCGAGCGGCTCAAGCAGAGCGGCCCGACCGTCAGCCAGACCGTCGCGCGGATGGAGCGGGACGGCCTGCTCACGGTCGAGGGCGACCGGCACCTGAGCCTCACCCCGGCGGGTCGCAACACCGCCGTGTCGGTGATGCGCAAGCACCGGCTGGCCGAGCTGCTGCTGGTGAACGTGATCGGGATGCCCTACGAGGAGGCCCACGAAGAGGCCTGCCGGTGGGAGCACGTGATGAGCGACGCGGTGGAAAAGCGGGTCTTCGACCTGCTCAACCGCCCCACCCGCTCGCCGTACGGCAACCCGATCCCGGGCCTGGAGGAGCTGGGCGACCCGGGCCAGCCGACGGTCGAGGCCGGCGAGAGCGAGCGCAACCTGGCCTTCCCGGGCCTGTCCGGCCAGGTCGTGGTGCGCCGCATCTGCGAGAGTGTGCAGACCGACTCGGACGTGCTCCGGCAGTTGCACGCAGCCGGTGTCGACCCGGGCGCGACGGTGACCGTGGCGCAGGAACGCGACGGCGTCTCCATCGACCGCTCCGGCGACCGGGTCCGCCTGCCCCGCGAGGTGGCGTCCCGGGTGTTCGTCGCGGCCCGCTGACCCGGGTCAGAGCTGGCGGGTGTCGATCACCTTGGCCAGCGTGACCAGCTTGCCGGCCGTCTTGTCCGCCTCCGCCTTGGCGGTGCCGGTGGGGGCGGTCCAGCGCAGGGTGGCGAGCCGGCCCTCGGTGGCCAGCCAGCCGACCTCGGCGACCGGGCCCGCCTTAGCGGTCTTGGGCAGCGTGCGCCGGTAGCCGGCCTTACCCAGCTTGGTGATCTTCGTGGCGCCGCTGGGCTGCACGTCGAGGGTGAACGTGGCCGCGTCGATCGACGTCTCGGTGACCGACAGCGTCAGCTCCGGCAGCACCGCCCCGGCCGCGCGCACCACGCAGGTGTGCGTGTCGCCCCGCTCGGTGGCGGCGGCCACGTCGAACTCGCCACCGGTGTGCTCGGCGATCACCGCGAAGTCGAGCAGCCGGCAGGCGCCGCCCGAGGAGGCGGCCGCGACCGCGACCGGTGGGCGCGGCTCCGTCGGCACGTCGACCGTCGGGGCTTCCTCGGCGCAGCCGGCGGCGAGCAGGACGGCCGGCACGGCCAGCCAGATTCGGGCACGCACGGGAGACCTCCGCGGTCGGCGGCGGGTCCGACCCGCCGGAGTTCCGTCGGACACCGTACGGCGTGCCCGCGCGGGGACGGAAGCCCCTAATCGGTTACGTACGGACAGTGCCGACATCCTCGCCCGCAGCACGTCCCTCGCCGGGCCAGGAAGCCCGCGCTGAGCACGAACAGTCCGGTCTCCGGGTCCAGGTAGCCGGCCTCCCCGGCGGCCAGGGCGGCGGCGTGCGCGGCCAGGATCCGGTCCCGCCCCGGGTGATCCGGCGACAGCCGCGACGGGTGCGGTTCGGTAAGCGGCCGGTCCGCCAGCTCGTCACGCACCGCTGAAGTGTAAGGAAGGGCCCCTGCTTAACGTTTTCTGCATAGGAGGGGCCCCCTTTTAACATCCCCCACGGATGGTCCGCTCGGCCAGCAGGAACGCCTGGGACTGCCGCTCCGTGGCGACCGGCGCGCGGACCAGCGTCGCCGAGACCGTGAACCCGGCCGTCGCGAGTTGCGCGGCCAGTCGTTCCGGCGGCAGCCAGTGCACGTCGTACGCGACGTCGTGGCCGTACGCCCGCTCCAGCCGTACGCACCGGTCACCGGCCTTGACCGCGAGGAGCAGGTGACCGCCCGGGGCGAGCGCCCGGTGGAAACCGGCGAACACCCCGGGCAGCAGCTCCGGTGGCAGGTGGATGATCGAGTACCAGGAGACCAGCCCGGCCAGCGAGGCGTCGGGCACGGTCAGCTCGGTCAGCGAGCCCACCTCGAAACGCAGCTCCGGGTACGCGCGGCGGGCCACCGCCACCATGCCGGGCGACAGGTCGACGCCGCCGATGTCCAGGCCGAGCCGGTGCAGGTGGGCGGTGACGCGACCGGTGCCGCAGCCCACTTCCAGCACCGGCCGGCCCGGCCCGACCGTCTCGGCGTACGCGGCCAGCAGCGCCCGGTCCAGCGGTGGTTCCACCACATCGGGCAGCAGCCGCGCGTAGTCCTCGGCGACGGCGTCGTAGGCGGCACGCGTCTCGACCAGCCAGGCAGGTTCGGTCACGCCCGCCGACCCTAGTTCAACGCCCGCCCGCGCCCCGCCCGCCCGCGCCCCGCCCGCCCGCCTTCGTTGACCATGAAGTTAGCGGCCACCGCATCGGCGTGTCGCGCCGTCAACTTCATGATCGACGAGGACGGCGGGCCGGGCGGGGGTGGGCGGTCAGCGGAACCAGGTGAGGGACTGGCCGTGGCCTGTCGTCCAGGCCACGGGACGGCCGTCGAGGGCCAGGACGTTGTGGAAGCCCTCAGCCAATGGCTCGGGCAGGTCGGCGTGGGGCAGCACCGACGGGTCCTCGTTGGCTATCCAGTGGCCGGGCAGGGTCCGGACCAGCGCGGTGAACGCGTCCCGCCGTGGCTGCGGCACCTGGTAGAGCACGGAACTGTGGAACACCACGAGCGTCGCCCCGGGCGGGGCCTGCGCCGCCAGCGCGGGCAGGTCGTCGACCAGGTCCCCGCGTACCAGCAGTGGCGGATCGGCCGCCGCAACCGCCGCCGCGGCGCGCAGCCGGTCCCGGCGGTGCCGGTGCTCCGGCCAGATCAGCGCCTCCAGCCAGGCCACGTCGGCCGGGTCGGTGACGTCGAGCGGGTTCAGGTCCAGCCCGGCCCGCCACACCACCTCCGGACGCCGCTCCGGCGGCTCGGCGCCGGTCAGGTCACAGTCGAGCAACGGCTCGCCGTCGCCGATCCGCCGATCGCCGTAGCGGTAGGCGTACCGGTCCGGGTAGAGGCACAGCCCGGCGGAGGCGCCGACCTCCAGCAACGCCAGCGGCTGCGGCAACGCGGCGAGCACCGGCAGCAGAGCCGCGCAGCGTCCCGCCTCGTTCGTCTGCGTCGCCCGCACCCGCATCTGCGCCGCCACGTCCGGCCAGTGCCCCATCACGTACGCGCGGAACGCCGCCGGGTCGTCCACCGGCCCGCCGCGCAGCCGTACCACCCCGAACAGCAGGTTCGGCTGACGCTTGGCCGGTGGCAGCGTGTCGAGCAGCGCGAGCAGCTTCCGGTCACCCGCCACCGCGCGCGACAACCGCTCGTACGCCGGGGACACGCCGCGCGCCTCACGCTCGGCGAACGCCCGATAGATGTCGGTCGTGCTCATCCCCCGAGCATTCCAGCTCGCGTACGCGATGGGCTGTGACAGTGGGCACCTACGGAAGTTTGGGCCGACGGGGACGAAGCCCTCGGGAGATCTCCTCCAGGTGCCGCTGTTGGTGCTCGCGCACCATGGCCTCCCAGACCTCCTGGTCGAAGTCCGGATCGAGCGGCACCCACCGGTGCGAGCCGTCGCAGTAGTGGAACCGTTCGTCGCCCGGCCGAATGACACTCATCGCACCCACCCGAGGAAGCGCTGATGCAACACCCCGGCCGGTACCCAGGTCAGATCCTCCGCCGCCCACACCAGATAGGACCCCATGTACAAGCTCAACGACACCGGCGCTCCGGCGAACTCGGCCCGCAGCTCGCGACGCCGCGTCGGGCAGGGCCACGGAGCGCCACACCCACCGCAGCTCCACACCGGAAGAACCGGCCCGTGGGTGGTCACCGGAGGCCGTCCAGGAAGCGCCGGGTGGCGGTCCGCGCCTGCCTGCGGGCCGCCCATTCGACCTGCTGACAGGGGTACGGGCACAGACGCGCCCACCATGCCCGGCACCCCGTGCAGAAGCCGTCGACGCCGGGTACGTGTACCGACAGGATCTGCCGGACCTGCGGCTCCGTCACGTCTGCTCCTCACCCGGCCAGTGGCCGCGACGGATCGGGATGCGATGGCGTGCGCGGCACGGCAGTTCCGCACCGCAGCGGCAGATCCACCGCCAGCGTCGCCAGGACCACACCGGACGGTGCCGCCGGGCGAGGGTCAGCGCGACCGCCAACACGTACTCCTCGTACGACACACGAGCACGCATGCCGCCTCCTACTTTGTTCATGCGCGGATAATTTTGCGCGCGCATTTTCAGTCAGTCAACGATGTGCGCGCATGTCGTGCGGGCGTGTCGCGTGTCCACCGCACGCCGGCTGGCGGCACAATCACCGGCATGGAAAGTCCGACCTTCGTTCGCTTCCAGCTCGGGGCGCAGTTACGCAAAGCGCGAGAGCAGGCCGATGTCACCACCGAGGAAGCAGCGGCGGCAATCGAGGTGACCGCGAGCACCCTGCGCCGCATCGAGGCCGGTCGGGTCGGTATCAAAGGCCCTGCGCTCAACGCGCTGCTTGATCGCTACGGCGTCACCGATGCCGAACTGCGCGACACGCTGCTGTCGATGGCGCGCACCGGGAAGCAGCGCGGCTGGTGGGCGAAATACGGGGATCTACCCTCGTCGTATCGGCAGTACATCGGATTGGAATCCGCAGCCGAGGAGGTGCAGACCTTCGAGACGCTTGTCGTGCCGGGCCTGCTCCAGACACCGGCATACTCGCGGGCGATGATGGCGGAGGATGCCTTCGAACCTTCACCCGAGGCGGTCGAGAGGCGAGTCGCCGTCCGGACGCACCGCCAGGAGCTGATCTCGTCGGGCAAGCTCCGCCTGGTAGCTGTACTGGACGAAGCAGTCCTGCACCGCCAGATCGGTGGTGCAGCCGTCATGGCCGACCAGCTCACCGCCTTGCTCGACGCCGGCAGCCGATGGAACGTCACGGTCCAGGTGATCCCGTTCCGGGAAGGTGCCTACGCTTCCATGCTGTCGAGCTTCCACATCCTCAACTTCGCTGACGGCCCCAGCGTGGTGTACATCGAGGGTTTGACGGGCGATCTCTACGCGGAGGGCGAGGATGTGCGCCGCTGTACGGTGGTGTTCAACAGCCTGCGCGCCGCGGCCCTGTCGCCAACCGACTCGGCGGCAATGATCAAAGCAATCCGAGGCGCGCTGCCCGTGGAGTAGGAGGCGGACGTGGACTCGCAGTGGCGCAAGAGCACCCGGAGCGGCACCAACGGAGCCTGCGTCGAAGCGAGATACGCCGACCAGGCAGTAGAAGTCCGCGACAGCAAGGATGCAGGCGGCGCGGTTCTACGCTTCAAGCGTCAGCCGTGGCAAGCGTTCCTCCGCACCCTGCGCTGAGCGCCCACCTCGGCGGTGCTCGTGCCAGGCGCTGGCAGGAAATGGAGGTGGCATGACAGACCGGATCGGCATCAAGTGGCGCAAATCGAGTCGCAGCGACAACAACGGCGGAGCGTGCGTTGAGATTGCCGCAGTCAACGGGAGCATCCTGATCCGCGACAGCAAGGATGCGTCCGGCCCGGTTCTGCGCTTTGGGCGTCAGCCGTGGCAGGTGTTCCTCCGTACCCTGCGCTGAGCCCGACTCGCCAAAGCACGCGCGAGCGCGGCAGGGAGGTCCCTGCCGCGCTCGCGTCTTCGGTCGGTCGTCAGCTGCAGCCGCTGGTGGAGCCGCAGCCCTCGCAGACGTAGCAGCTACCGGCGGGCCGCATCTTCGTGCCGCAGGTGAAGCAGAGCGGCGCGTCGGCGGCCTTGCCGATCACGGCCTCCAGCAGCTCCGTGCTGGAACCCACCACCGGAGCGGGCTTGACCGCGGCGACGTCGGCCATCTCCTGCGCCGGCTGCGCGATCGGGCCGGTCTTCGGCTCCGGCGCCTCGACCGGGGCGGAGGCGGCCATCGCGGTGAGGTCCGCACCGCTCGCCTCCGCCTCCGCCTCGGCCGCGAGCTGGGCGGCCCGCTCCTTGGCGGTGAAGATGCCCAGCTCGGCGCGGCGGTCGTACGGCAGGAAGTCCAGCGCCAGGCGACGGAAGATGTAGTCCATCACCGAGGCGGCCATCCGCACGTCCGGGTCGTCGGTCATGCCGGCCGGCTCGAAGCGCATGTTGGTGAACTTGCTGACGTACGTCTCCAGCGGGACGCCGTACTGGAGACCGATGGAGATGGCCACCGAGAAGGCGTCCATCACGCCGGCCAGGGTCGAGCCCTGCTTCGACATCTTGAGGAAGACCTCGCCGAGACCGTCGTCCGGGTACGACGAGGCGGTGAGGTAGCCCTCCGCGCCGCCGACCGAGAAGGAAATGGTCTCCGACGGGCGCTTCTTCGGCAGCCGCTTGCGCACCGGGCGGTACTCGACGACCTTCTCCACGACCTTCTCCGGCTCGGCGGCCGGGGCCTGGGTCTCGACGGTGCTCTTGTTCTTCTTCGCCGCCGACAGCGGCTGGCCGACCTTGCAGTTGTCCCGGTAGATCGCCAGCGCCTTGAGGCCGAGCTTCCAGCCCTCGAAGTAGATCTTCTCGACGTCCTCGACGGTGGCCTGCTCCGGCATGTTGACCGTCTTGGAGATGGCGCCGGAGATGAACGGCTGGACGGCCGCCATCATCCGCACGTGGCCCATCGGCGCGATCGAGCGCTCACCCATGGCGCAGTCGAAGACCGGGTAGTGCTCCGGCTTGAGGCCCGGGGCGTCCACCACGTGGCCGTGGTCGGCGATGTGCTCGACGATCGCCTCGACCTGCTCCTCGGGGTAGCCGAGGCTGCGCAGGGCGCGCGGCACGGTCTGGTTGACGATCTGCATCGAGCCGCCACCGACCAGCTTCTTGAACTTCACCAACGCCAGGTCCGGCTCGACGCCGGTGGTGTCGCAGTCCATCATCAGGCCGATGGTGCCGGTCGGGGCGAGCACGCTGGCCTGCGAGTTGCGCCAGCCGTGCTTGTCACCGAGCTTGTTGCCCAGCGTCCACTGCTTGGTCGCCTCGCGCTGCACGGCGGTGCCCACGGTGCCGGTCGGCTTGATCGCGTCGTTGGCGGCGGCGTGCTTGCGCATGACCCGCTTGTGCGGCTCGGCGTTGCGGGCGTAGCCGTCGTACGGGCCGACGATGCCGGCCAGTTCGGCGGACCGGCGGTAGGCGGTGCCGGTCATCAGCGAGGTGATCGCGGCGGACACCTCCCGGCCCTGCTCCGAGTCGTACGGCAGGCCGGAGGCCATCAGCAGCGCGCCCAGGTTGGCGTACCCGATGCCGAGCTGCCGGTAGGCGCGGGTGGTCTCACCGATCTTCTCGGTCGGGAAGTCGGCGAAGCAGATCGAGATGTCCATCGCGGTGATGACGAACTCGACCGACTTGACGAACTTCTCCACCTCGAAGCCGCCGTCGGCGCGCAGGAACTTCATCAGGTTCAGCGAGGCCAGGTTGCACGAGGAGTTGTCCAGGTGCAGGTACTCCGAGCACGGGTTCGACGCGGTGATCCGCCCGGTCTCCGGGCAGGTGTGCCAGTCGTTGATGGTGTCGTCGTACTGCAGGCCCGGGTCGGCGCACTCCCACGCGGCCTGGGAGATGGTGCGGAACAGCTTCTTCGCGTCGATCGTCTCGATGGTCTGCCCGTCGAGCCGGCCGCGCAGGTCGAAGCCGCCACCGTTCTCCACGGCGGTCATGAACTCGTCGGAGACGCGGACCGAGTTGTTGGCGTTCTGGTACTGCACGCTGACGATGTCGGCGCCACCCAGGTCCATGTCGAACCCGGCGTCGCGCAGCGCGCGGATCTTGTCCTCCTCGCGCGCCTTGGTCGCCACGAACTCCTCGATGTCCGGGTGGTCGACGTCGAGGATGACCATCTTGGCCGCGCGCCGGGTGGCGCCGCCGGACTTGATGGTGCCGGCGGAGGCGTCCGCGCCGCGCATGAAGCTGACCGGGCCGGAGGCGGTGCCGCCGGAGGAGAGCAGTTCCTTCGAGGAACGGATGCGGGACAGGTTGACCCCGGCGCCCGAGCCGCCCTGGAAGATCCGCCCCTCCTCCTTGTACCAGTCGAGGATGGAGTCCATCGAGTCGTCGACCGACAGGATGAAGCAGGCGCTGACCTGCTGCGGCGACGGCGTGCCGACGTTGAACCACACCGGCGAGTTGAAGCTGAACACCTGGTGCAGCAGCATCCAGGTCAGCTCGTGCGCGAACACCTCGGCGTCGGCCGGGGTAGCGAAGTAGCCGTACTCCTCACCGGCGGTGCGGTAGGTGTCGACCACCCGGTCGATCAGCTGCCGCAGCGACCACTCCCGCTCCGGGGTCCCCACCGCGCCCCGGAAGTACTTGGTGGTCACGATGTTCGCCGCGTTCACCGACCAGGACTCGGGGAACTCCACCCCGCGCTGCTCGAAGTTGATCGAGCCGTCCCGCCAGTTCGTCATGACGACGTCGCGGCGCTCCCAGGTGACCTCGTCGTAGGGATGCACCCCCTCGGTCGTCCAGACGCGCTCGATCTTCAGCCCCGCCCCGGCCTTGTTCCGTGACCTGCTGGTCGTCACGCCCTCGCCCCCCTCGTCGGCACGGTCACCCACCGCGCCTCGTGTACCTGTCAGAAACCCGAAAATGTCAGCTGATCGCGCCGGCGGCGTCCGCCGCACCGGCACCGGCGCCCTCCCGGGCGCGCGCGGCGGCCCGCAGCGTCTCGATCTCCCGCTCGAAGTCGGCGAGCGAGTCGAAGGACCGGTAGACGCTGGCGAACCGCATGTAGGCCACCTCGTCGAGGTCGCGCAACGGGCCGAGGATGGCCAGGCCCACCTCGTGGCTGGGGATCTCGGCCGCCCCCTTGGCCCGTACGGTCTCCTCGACCTTCTGTGCCAGCAGCGCGATCGAGTCGTCGTCGACCGGCCGCCCCTGGCACGCCTTGCGCACCCCGCCGATGATCTTCGTACGGCTGAACGGCTCGGTCACCCCGCTGCGCTTGACCACCGCGAGCACCGCCTCCTCGACGGTGGTGAACCGTTTGCCGCACTCCGGGCAGGACCGCCGCCGCCGGATGAGCTGGCCGTCGTCGGCCTCCCGCGAGTCGACCACCCGGGAGTCGGCGTGCCGGCAGTACGGACAGCGCATGGGCCCGACCTCCTGGCGTCGATCGCGGGCACACCTACCGGCTCCCGGGCACACGTCGGCACGGCGGAGTCATCGTCCGATGACCGTCGCCGGATGCGCGGTGCGGGAGTGCGTTCGGTAGTTGAACCCAACCTGTGGGCGACTTACGCCCGTGTGACTACTACATCTAGGGGTCGACCGTATGCCGAACCCCAAGCGAGGTCAAGTTGGCGGGCGTGTCCGGCGCGTCATCAGAATCACGGTCGGCGCGACCCCGCCGAGGAGCCCAACGGACGGCCTCCCGCGCTGGACACGGCCCGCCGCAATGGAACATCTGTACGAGCGGCGTACTCTTCTATCAGAACAACAGTTCGGAAATCCAGGAATTCGGCACGACACGCCGACAGCAGGTCGTACAGATGTTTGAAAATGACCGATCTCACCTATACGGTCAGACCACACGCACCACGAGCCGACGAGGCACCCCAGCGCCGACCAGGGAGGGACGGACGTGACCGAGGACCGGGCCAGCCGGCAGAAGAACCCGCAGCCGAACGACGGGGCGGGTCCTCCGGCGACCCGCCGCCCCCGCGCCGCCCGCAGCCGCACCGCCCCGGCGGCGGTACGCCCGGTCACGCCGGTGGTGAGCAGTTTCCCCGACCCGACGAGCGTCGACCTGACCGCCCGGCAGCGGCGGATCCTGGAGTTCATCCGCACCTGGGTCGAGCGGCACGGCTACCCGCCGAGCGTGCGCGAGATCGGTGAGGCGGTCGGCCTGGTCTCCCCGTCCAGCGTCGCCTACCAGCTCAAGGAGCTGGAGAAGAAGGGCTTCCTGCGCCGCGACCCGAACCGGCCACGCGCCGTCGACGTCCGGGCCCCGGGCGAGGCCGACGACGAGGCCGCCCGCGCGCAGCGCCCCACCCCGGCGTACGTGCCGATGCTGGGCCGCATCGCCGCCGGTGGGCCGATCCTGGCCGAGCAGGCGGTGGAGGACATCTTCCCCCTCCCCCGCGAGCTGGTCGGCGAGGGCGAGGTCTTCATGCTCCAGGTCAAGGGCGACTCGATGCTCGACGCGGCGATCTGCGACGGCGACTGGGTGGTCGTCCGGCAGCAGCCCAACGCCGAGGTCGGCGACATCGTCGCCGCGATGCTCGACGGCGAGGCGACGGTCAAGACCTACCGGCGGCGGGACGGGCACGTCTGGCTGATGCCGCAGAACCCGGCCTTCGACCCGATCCCCGGCGACGACGCCACCATCATGGGTCGCGTGGTGGCGGTGCTGCGCCGCATCTGACCCCACAGCAGCGGAAAGGGGGTGACCGTCGCGGTCACCCCCTTTTCCATGTCGTCTCAGTAGCGGTCGCCCCGGTACTCCCGGCCACCACCGGACACCGGGCCGTACTGACCCCGATCGTCGTAGCCGTCGTCGCGGCGCGCGCCACGCGGGTCCTGGCCGCGACGCGGCGGCTCGGCCCGGCCGCCGCCTCCGCGCGGCCCGCCACCGGGCTGCCCGCGGTAACCGGGCCCGCCCGGGCCGCCACCCTGACCGCCACGACCCGAACCGCCCTGGCCGCCGCCGCCCTGGCCACCGCCGTAGACACCGCCACCGCGACCTCCGCCGCCGGCCGGGGCGCCACCGCCGTACACCCCACCACCCTGCGGACGGGTGCCGCCCGGGGGACGGCCACCGCCCTGGCCACGGCCGCCCTCCTGAGGGCCGCCGCCGTACACGCCGCCACCCGGCCGGCCACCGCCGTAGACGCCGCCCGAGGGCGGACGGTCGCCGTTCGCCGCGCCACCGTAGACGCCGCCCTGGCCCCCGCCGTAGACCCCGCCGCGCGGTGCCTCCGGCCGTTCCGCCGACGGGAACCCGCCGTTCACCGGGAACTCGCCGCTGCGCTCCGGCTCCTCGGCCCGCGGCGCGGGCTTGCGCCGCGACCGCAGGATCCCGAAGACGCCCGCGCCGACCAGGAGCGCGCCGATCACCCCGACCGCCGCGATCAGGTACGTGATCTCGTCGAGTGAGAGCCCTTCGAGCCAGGACTTCTCGGCGGCCGCCTTCGTCTCGGCCTTGCCGCCGTTCGGGAGCGCCTCCGCGCCACTGGTGGACGGCGTGTAGCTGAGAATGTCGATCGGATCCGAGTCGTCCAGCGTCCCGCCGTCGGAGACGGTGACGAACAACTTGCCGTCGGGCGTGTACGAGATCGCCTCGCCGAACGGGTCGGCCAGCGGGGTGATCCGGGGCTTACCTGTGGTCAGCGCCTTGACGATGTCGCCGCCGGACACGTCGAACTCGAACGCGTCGGCGTACGTACGCAGCACGACCTTGCTGCCGTCGGGTGAACGGGCCGCGCCGGTCACCAGCGCTCGCCCGGGCGACCCGAGCTTGTTCTCGGTGTCGGTCTTCGGCAGCGTGACCTCGCCGACCTTCTTCATCGGGATCGGCTCGGGGTCGCCGGCGGCCTTCAGCTTCACCGTCGGGGTGAAGATCTCCGACTTGCCGGACAGGTCCTTGGTGATCACCAGCGGCATGTTGTCGTCGCCGACGAGCAGGGCCTCCGCGTCGTGCGGTTCCTTGCCCGGGTAGCTGAGCCGGTGCAGCACCGGCTGCCTCGCGCCGCTCAGCGGCATCGTCCAGACCGCGACCCGCTCCCGGCGGGTCTTCTTCTCCACGTTGTCGCCGGTGTCGGCGATCCAGAGCGTCTTGCGGTCCGGGCTGAGCGCCAGGTCCTCGGTGTCGAAGGGCCCGTCACCGGAGTACCGGACCTCCTTCTCGACCTTGCACTTGGCGTCCAGGTAGAAGACCCGCTTGCGGCTGGGGTCGTCGGTGCCGTCGTTGATCACGACGTACCCGCTGCTGGTGGCGATCAGGCCGGACAGCTCGCGGAGGCGGTTGTCCTCGACCGTGCACTTCTTCTTGGGAGCCGCGGCCAGCACGGGGGCCGCGGCGGGAGCCGCCGGGGCCGGCCCGGCCGGCGCCACGACCGCGCCGACCAGGCCGAGCGCGAGCGTGACCGAGGAGACAACGTGCCGCATGACGCTCAGTGTCGCACGACGCGGGTTTCCGGCGGGTGACGCCGGACGGCTCACCGTCCGGCGCCCACCCGCTCGTCGCTGGTCAGCCGATCCCCCGCCCGGTAGGGCGCGAGCTCGGCGGCGAGCCCCTGGCCCACCCGTACGTGCAGCAGCGTGCCCTCGGGCAGGTGAGCGGTGCTGAGCACCTCACCCTGCCGGTGCGCCCGGGCGACCAGGTCACCCCGGTCGTACGGGAGTACGACGCGCACCTCGACGGCCGGCCGGGGCAGCCGGCGCTCGACCGCCTCGCGCAGCTCGTCGATCCCGCGGCCACTGTGCGCGGAGACGAACACGGCGTCCGGCCACAGCCGCTTGAGCCGCAGCATCGTCTCCTCGTCGGTGGCGTCGGTCTTGTTCACCACCAGGAGCTCCGGCAGCCGGTCGGCGCCCACCTCGGCGAGCACCTCGCGTACCGCCCGGACCTGCTCCTCCGGGTCCGGGTGGGTGCCGTCGACCACGTGCACGACCAGGTCCGCGTCGGCGACCTCCTCCAGCGTCGAGCGGAACGCCTCAACGATCTGGTGCGGCAGGTGCCGGACGAAGCCGACCGTGTCGGACAGCGTGTAGAGCCGCCCGTCGGCCGTGGTGGCGCGGCGGGTGGTCGGGTCCAGCGTGGCGAACAGCGCGTTCTCCACCAGCACGCCCGCCCCGGTGAGGCGGTTGAGCAGGCTGGACTTGCCGGCGTTGGTGTAGCCGGCGATGGCCACCGCCGGCACCGCGTTACGGGTGCGCCGGGAGCGCTTGGTCTGGCGTACCGTCGCCATGCTCTTGATCTCGCGGCGCAGCCGCGCGATGCGGTGGCGGATACGCCGACGGTCGGTCTCCAGCTTGGTCTCACCGGGACCGCGCAGGCCCACGCCGCCGCCGGCGCCACCGCCGCGACCGCTACCGCCGGTCTGCCGGGACAGCGTCTCGCCCCAACCGCGCAGGCGCGGCAGCAGGTATTCGAGCTGGGCCAGCTCGACCTGCGCCTTGCCCTCCTTGCTCTTGGCGTGCTGGGCGAAGATGTCGAGGATCAGGGCGGTCCGGTCGACCACCTTGACCTTGGTGCGCTGCTCCAGGTTGCGCAGCTGCGACGGCGACAGCTCACCGTCGCAGATGATGGTGTCGGCGCCGGTGGACAGCACCACCGCGCCCAGGTCGTCGACCTTGCCGCGACCGATGTACGTGGCCGGGTCGGGCCGGTGCCGGCGCTGGATCAGCCCTTCGAGCACCTGCGAGCCGGCCGTCTCGGCCAGCGCCGCCAGTTCGGTGAGGCTGTTGTCGGCGTCGGTCTGGGTGCCCTCGGTCCAGACGCCGACCAGGACGACCCGCTCCAGCCGCAGCTGGCGGTATTCGACCTCGGTGATATCTGTGAGTTCGGTGGAGAGGCCGGGGACCCGCCGCAGCGCCTGCCGCTCCGACAGCTCGTACTCGCCCGTGGTGGCCTCGAGCTCGTCGTCGGTGTAGGGATGGAAGGTCTCCTGCTCGCGCAAACTGCGTCTCCTGTCCGTTATGTGCATCGCCGAGAATTTTCGGCGCGTGACAGCAATCCTGACATGTGACAACGCCCGGCGCACCTGCCTTATGCCCGTGACGCTACTGACCGGTAGCGGGGGCGGATGCCGGGCGACCTGCGCGGGCGAGTAGAAATGCCAGTCGAGCCGCTCAGCGCCGACGGAGGAGTTTCTCGTGGCCAACACACGACTGCCGAGTGCCGGATTCTCCATCACCATCCGGATCGCGGTACCCGCCGACGCCTCCTCCATCGGCCGGCTCACCACCGCCGCCGGCGAGGCCGGGGCCATCGTCACCGCGCTGGACGTGGTCGACTCCGACCCCGCGCACGTGATCGTCGACCTCACCTGCGACACCGCCGACGCCGGGCACGCCGACCAGGTCGTCGACGCGCTCACCGCGCTCGACGGGGTGGACGTCCGCAAGGTCTCCGACCGCACGTTCCTGCTGCACCTCGGCGGCAAGATCGAGGTGACCCCGAAGGTCGCGCTGCGCACCCGCGACGAGCTGTCCCGCGCGTACACCCCGGGTGTGGCCCGGGTCTGCATGGCCATCGCGGAGAACCCGGCCGACGCGCGCCGGCTCACCATCAAGCGCAACACCGTCGCCGTGGTCAGCGACGGCACCGCCGTGCTCGGCCTGGGCAACCTCGGCCCGGCCGCCTCGCTGCCGGTGATGGAGGGCAAGGCCGCCCTGTTCAAGCGCTTCGGCGGGGTGGACGCCTGGCCGGTGGTGCTGGACACCCAGGACACCGACGAGATCGTGGCGATCGTCAAGGCGATCGCGCCCGCGTACGGCGGCATCAACCTGGAGGACATCGCCGCGCCGCGCTGCTTCGAGATCGAGGCCCGGCTGCGCGAGGCGCTGGACATCCCGGTCTTCCACGACGACCAGCACGGCACCGCGATCTGCGTGCTGGCCGCGCTGACGAACGCGCTGCGCGTCGTGGGCAAGCAGCTCGCGGACGTCCGGGTCGTGGTCTCCGGCGCCGGCGCGGCCGGCACCGCGATCATGAAGCTGCTGCTGCGCCAGGGCGTGGGCGACATCATCGCGTACGACCGCCAGGGCGCCCTGCACCGCGGCCTGCCGGACCTCAACCCGGCCTGGCAGTGGCTGGCCGAGAACACCAACAAGGAGAACTACTCCGGTGACCTGGCCGGTGCGGTACGCGGCGCGGACGTGTTCATCGGCGTGAGCGCGCCGAACCTGCTCACCGGCGAGGACGTCGCCGCCATGGCGAAGGACTCGATCGTCTTCGCGCTGGCGAACCCCGACCCGGAGGTGGACCCGCGCGAGGCGCGCAAGTACGCCGCCGTGGTCGCCACCGGCCGCTCCGACCAGCCCAACCAGATCAACAACGTGCTCGCCTTCCCCGGCGTGTTCCGCGGCATGCTCGACGCGCACGCCGAGGAGTTCACCGAGGAGATGGCGCTCGCCGCCGCCCGGGCCATCGCGGACGTGGTCGGCGAAGACAAGATCAACCCGACGGTGATCGTGCCGAGCGTGTTCGACTCCCGGGTCGCCCCGGCGGTGGCCGCCGCCGTGCGGGCCGCCGCCCAGAACCCGGCCGCCACGCCGGCGCCGGCGGCCGACCCGGGCCCGGCCGACCTGCCCGAGATCGCCGCCAACGCCAGCGCCACCCCCTGACGCGCTCCTGCCGCTCGCGGCGCCCTCTCGCAAGGCAGCGCCTCCTCGCGGGACAGCGCCTCCTCGCGGGACAGCGCCTCCTCGCGGGACAGCACCTCCTCAGGGCAGCGCCTCGTCGCGGGGCACGCCCCTGCCGGGTCGGAGACACGAGCGCGCGTGTTCCGGGCACGCGCACGGCTTCTGGGTGCACGTGCCGATTCGGGCACACCAGCAGCTTCCGGGACAGGGGCGTGGCTTCCACCGCACGCGAGTTGCCCGGCTCAGACGCTCTTCTCAGCACACGCGCGCACTTCTTCGGCTACGCACGCCACCCGCACCCGCGTGGACGCGCGTCGCCCGACGCGCGTCCACGCGAGATCTTGGAAGGAAATGGCAGCCAGAGGGGCCCTAATCTTCCAAGATCCACAACAGCGCCCCACCCCGAGGGGAACAAGTCGGACACATGACCCTCACCCCGACTTGATCGACTCCACTTCCCCGAAGTGGCGGCATCATCGCCCTTGATCAACACCAGTTCCCCGAAGTGGTGCCATCAGAGGCTCCGCGACACCACCACTTCGGCGAGCTGGTGTTGATCATGCCGGGCGGCAGCGCGCCAGGGGGACGGACGGACAAGGCCCCGCGTGCCAGGGCCGCGAACATCCCAAGTTGACCAAGGAGTTCGTGTCACTGGGACGCCGGAAATCCCCCGCAAACTCCTTGATCAACCGCGAAGGGGGGCGCCGCAGACGGAGAGGGCGCGGTCAGGGGGTCAGGGCGGACGGGGTCAGGGTGCCGGTGGCCACCAGGACCGCCGGGCCCGACAGCCAGCACGAGTCGGCTGTCACGGTGACCGTCAGGCGTCCGCCCGGTACGTCCACCGCCACCGTGCCGGTGTCGAGCCCGGCGTCGCGCAACGCCACCGCGCCGACCGCGCACGCGCCGGTGCCGCAGGACAGTGTCTCGGCCGAGCCGCGCTCGTAGACCCGCATCAGCACGTGCGCGTCGGCGCCGGTCACCGGCTCGCCGGGCGTGGTGAACTCCACGTTCACCCCGGCCGGGAAGGTCCCGGCGTCCACCTCGGGCGCGCGGGTCAGGTCGAGGCCGGTCAGCTCCAGCGCGGCGGGCAGCGCGCACACCAGGTGCGGGTTGCCGACATCCACTGCGGCGCCGGGCAGCGTCAGCCCGCCGAGCGTCGCGGTCGCAGTGTCGTACAGCCGGGGGCGGCGCATCTCGACCGCCACGTCCGCGCCCTCGACCCGGGCCCGCACCAGACCGGCGCGGGTGGCGATGGGCAGCGTCCCGCCCGACGAGGACGAGGACGACGAGGACGACGAGGACGAGGCGGCGGCCAGCGAACGGTCCAGCAGGTAGCGGACGAACACGCGGGCCCCGTTGCCGCACATCTCGGCGAACGAGCCGTCGGAGTTCCAGTAGTCCATGAACCACTCGGCCTCACCGGCGAGCGCGACGCCCTCGGGGTGCTTGGCGGCGCGTACGACGCGCAGCACGCCATCGCCGCCGAGGCCGCGCCGCCTGTCGCAGAGCGCGGCCACCAGGCCGGGTGTCAGGTCGAGGGTGCCGTCCGGGTCGGGCAGGATGACGAAGTCGTTGCCGGTGCCGTGACCCTTTGTGAACTCCACGCCCCCATCATGGCCGATGCTCGGCGACCACCCGCAGGGCAGTGTCGAGAAACGTGGGCGACGCCGAGTCCAGCCAGTGCACGCGCGGGTCGCGCCGGAACCAGGAGCGCTGCCGGCGGACGAACCGGCGGGTGGCGCGGACGGTCTCCTCGTGCGCTTCGGCCTCGGTCAGCTCCCCGGCCAGGAACCGCAGCACCTGCTGGTAGCCGAGCGCCCGGCTGGCGGTACGGCCCTCGGGCAGCCCTTCGCCGACCAGCGCCCGCACCTCGTCGACCAGGCCGGCGGCCCACATCCGGTCCACCCGCAGCGCGATCCGCTCGTCCAGCGACGCGGTGTCCAGGTCGACGCCGAGCTGCACCGACGGGTAGTACGGCGTGGGCGACGGCAGCGACGCGGTGAACGGCGCGCCGGTCAGCTCGATCACCTCCAGCGCCCGCACGATCCGCCGTCCGTTCGTGGGCAGGATGCTCGCCGCCGCCCCCGGGTCCGCCTCGGCCAGCCGCGCGTGCAGCGGCAGCGGGCCGACAGCGGCCAGCTCCGCCTCCAGCCGCTGCCGCAGCGCCGGGTCGGTGCCGGGGAACTCGAACTGTTCCAGCACCGCCCGCACGTACAGCCCGGAGCCGCCGACCAGCAGCGGCACCCGCCCCCGGGCCAGGATGTCGTCGACGGCCGCGCGGGCCAGCGCCTGGTACTCCGCGACGCTTGCCGGCTCGGTCACCGGCCAGATGTCCAGCAGGTGATGCGGCACACCCTCGCGTTCGGCCGGCGTCAGCTTCGCGGTGCCGATGTCCATGCCCCGGTAGAGCTGCATCGAGTCGGCGTTGACCACCTCGCCGCCGAGCGCGTGCGCCAGCGCGATGCTCAGCGCCGACTTCCCGGCCGCGGTCGGCCCGACCACCGCCACGACGGTCATGCCCGCTCCCAGTTCGCCACGAAGTAGGCCACGCCGTAGGGGGCGCTGTGGTAACCCAGCTCACCCCGCCAGTCGCCGCCGGCCGCGTCGACCGCGCCGGCCAGCGCCTGCCACGGCGCGCGCCCGGCGACCCTCAGCTCCGCCGACAGCCCCGGGTCCAGGCCGAGCAGGGCGTCGGTGTCCGCGCCGGCCAGGGCAACCGCAACCCCTTCGTCGTACGCCTCGGCGCGCGGATCGTCGTACCCCGGCGCCTTGACGCCGCGGCAGGCGGACCCGTCACCGAGCACGAGCAGCGCGACCCGCGGATCGTCGTCGGCGATCAGGCTCGCGCCGAACGCCGCGCACTCCGCCGGTGTGGCGTCGTGGGCCACCGACCGGGCCAGGCGGGGCAGCTCTGTGCCGGAACGGTTGAGCAGCCAGGCGCCGACGGTCAGGCTCAGCGGCAGGCGCTCCGCGCCGGAGCAGGAGATCTTCCACAGCCGCACCGGCCGGTCCAACCCGAAGCCGCGCAGGGAACCCCAGTCGGCGGCGTTGAACCGGACGGTCTCCGGCCCTGCTCCGACGAGCAGGACCGCCTCGGGCCCGGCGGCGAGCAGCCGCGCGACAGCGGCGTCGGCGGCGGCGCGCAGGTCGTCCAGCTCGGGCGCGGCGGCACCGGCCAGCTCGGGCACGATCAACGGCGGATGGGGGCAGACTGCGGCGGCGACCAGTGGCACGCCCCCAAACCTATCGGGATCCGCCGGTGCGTCCCCGCGCCGATCCGGTCATCGAGGGCGTACGACACCGTATGGTCACGGTCGACGGCAGGCGCTCGACACGGACCGGGTCGGACCTGTGACAATGCCGGGAGAAAGTTTGCTGCGCCGTGGCGGCGATTCGAGGGGACTGTCCCCTCGACGCCGGGAGAACGAGGATGGGCACATGAGCGACTGGACTGCCTTCGGACGGGTGGACGAGGACGGCACCGTCTACGTCAAGACGACCGAGGGCGAGCGGGTGGTCGGATCCTGGCAGGCGGGCGCACCGGAGGAAGGGCTCGCCCACTTCGCCCGGCGCTACGCCGATCTGGTGACCGAGGTCGACCTGACCGAGGCCCGGCTCAACTCGGGCGCGGCTGATGCCGGCCACTCCCTGACCACGATCCGGCGGATCCGCGGTTCGCTGGCCGAGGCGCACGTGGTCGGTGACCTCGACGCGCTGGCCGCCCGGCTGGACAAGCTCGCCGTCGTCGCCGAGGAGAAGGCCGGCGAGGCCAAGGCGGCCCGCGAGGCCGCCCGCGGTGAGGCGCTGGCGCGCAAGACCGCCCTGGTCGAGGAGGCCGAGAAGCTGGCGGCCGAGTCGACCGGCTGGAAGACCGCCGGGGACCGGCTCAAGGAGATCCTCGACGAGTGGAAGACCATCCGCGGCGTCGACAAGAAGACCGACGGTGAGCTGTGGAAGCGGTTCGCCGCCGCGCGGGACGGCTTCACCCGCCGCCGGGGCGCCCACTTCGCCTCCCTGGACCAGCAGCGCAAGCAGGCGCAGACGGTCAAGGAGGAGCTGGTCGCCGAGGCGGAGAAGCTCAAGGACTCCACCGACTGGGGCGTCACCGCCGGGCAGCTCAAGGACCTGATGGCCCAGTGGAAGGCCGCGCCGCGCGCCGCCAAGGAGGCCGAGCAGAAGCTCTGGGAACGGTTCCGGGCCGCGCAGGACGAGTTCTTCAGCCGGCGCAGCGAGGTCTTCTCGGCACGCGACAACGAGCAGCGCGCCAACCTGGAGCGCAAGCAGGCGCTGCTGGCCGAGGCCGAGGCGCTCGACGTCGACGCCGACCCGAAGGGCGCCCAGGCGAAGCTGCGGGAGATCCAGGCGCAGTGGCACGAGGCCGGTCGCGTGCCCCGCGAGGCCGCGTCCGGGCTGGAGCGCCGGCTGCGGGCCGTGGACGACAAGGTCCGCGAGGTGATGGACTCGGCGTGGCGGCGTACCTCCAAGGAGGACAACCCGCTGCTGGCGCAGATGCGCGCCCAGGTCGCCGAGGCCGAGGACCGGCTGGCCCGGGCCCAGGCCGCCGGTGACGCCCGCCGGATCAAGGAGGCCGAGCAGGCGCTCGCGTCGAAGCGGCAGTTCCTCCAGCTCGCCGAGCAGGCCGGCTGACGCACGCACCCCCGCCGGGCAGGCCGGCGGACAAACACATCGGGTGAGCCCCCGGCCGTTCCGGCCCGGGGGCTCACCTGCGTCCGGGCCGGGTTGACGCATCGAGGCGGGCTGATCAGAATGAGCGGCGGAGCCAGGTTCAGGCACCGGCACGAGGGCACCGACGGCTGATCTCGCCGTCGACGGTCGCCGGTGCGACATCTCGCGGTTGGCCGTCCACACGACACGGCCCGGCGCGCGCTGCGCGCGTACTCGATGACGAGCGGGACGTGCCTCCTGGTCCTGCCGCCCGCGGCGCCTGCGCGGCGCGGGCATCCGAAGTGGAGCTCCCATGCACCGACGCACCGCCCTCGGCGGCGCCCTGACGGCGCTCGCCACCGCTGCGGCCGGCGTTCTCGTCGCCGCCGCCGTCTCCACCACACCGGCCGCCGCGGCGGCCGGTGGCACCGGCACCGGTTACCTGCACACCAGCGGCAACAAGATCGTCGACAGTACCGGCGCGACAGTCCGGCTGACCGGCATCAACTGGTTCGGGATGGAGACCGACAACAAGACGTTCCACGGGCTGTGGTCGAGCAACCCGTGGCGCGGCCAGCTCGACACCATGGCCCGGCTGGGCTACAACACGCTGCGGATTCCGTACTCGAACGACGCGCTCAAGTCCGGCGCGACAGCCACCGGCATCAACGACTTCGTCAACCCGGACCTGATCGGGCTCTCCCCGCTGCAGATCCTCGACAAGGTCATCGACTACGCGGGCAGCAAGGGGATGCGGGTCATCCTGGACCGGCACCGGCCCACGTCGGCCGGGCAGTCGCCGCTCTGGTACACCTCGACCGTCTCCGAGGCGACCTGGATCAACGACTGGAAGATGCTGGCCCAGCGGTACGCCGGCAACACCACAGTGATCGGCGCGGACCTGCACAACGAGCCGCACGCCGAGGGCACCAACCCGGCCGCCACCGGCGCCTGCTGGGGCTGCGGCGACACCGCCCGGGACTGGCGGCTGGCCGCCGAGCGGGCCGGCAACGCGATCCTCGGCGTGCAGCCGAACTGGCTGATCTTCGTGGAGGGGGTGAGCTGCCCGAGCGGCGGCCTGTCGAACGTCTGGGACAACGACCCCAGCAACGACGAGGACTGCGGCTGGTGGGGCGGCAACCTGTCCAAGGCCGGGCAGTTCCCGGTCCGGCTGAACGTGGCGAACCGGCTGGTCTACTCGCCGCACGAGTACGCCACGTCGGTCTACCGGCAGGCCTGGTTCGACGACCCGACGTACCCGGCGAACATGCCGGCCATCTGGGACAAGTACTGGGGTTACCTGTACAAGCAGAACATCGCGCCGATCATGATGGGTGAGTTCGGCACCACGCTGCAGGACCCCAAGGACAAGATCTGGCTGCAGAACCTGATGGCGTACACCGGCACCGGCGTGAACGGCATGTCGTTCACGTACTGGTCGTGGAACCCGAACTCCGGTGACACCGGCGGCATCGCCAACGACGACTGGACCACTATCAACCAGCCGAAGCAGGACATCCTCACGCCGTACCTGATCCCGCCGACCGGTGGTGGCGGCACCACCAGCCCGTCCCCGACCGGCACGCCGAACACGTCACCGGCGCCGACCACCCCGCCGCCTCCGGTGACCGGTGGCTGCACCGCCACCTACAAGCAGATCAACTCCTGGGCGGGCGGCTTCCAGGGTGAGCTGACGGTCAAGAACACCGGCACCGCCGCGGTGAACCCGTGGTCGGCCACCTGGACCTGGCCGTCCGGGGTGACGCTGGCGAGCGGCTGGAACGCCACTGTCACGCAGTCCGGCACCACTGTGACTGCCGCCGCGCCGGGCTGGGCGTCGTCGCTGGCGCCGGGCGCGTCGGTCACCGTCGGCTTCACCGCCAACGGCACCGCCGCCGCCCCCGCCACGGTCAAGCTCAACGGCACCGCCTGCTGACCGTGCAAGGAAGGGCCCCTTATTAACGCCTGCGGTAGAGGAAGGGCCCCCTTTTAACACCGAGTGTTAAAAGGGGGCCCTTCCTTGCATCCGGTCAGTGGGCGGCGCAGCCGCCGGTGGGGGCGGGCGCCGCGGCCGGCGCGCCGATCGTCGGCAGTCCGAGCAGCACCCCGGGCGTACGCGGAACCTGTCCCGCCTCGGCCGCGTCACCGGCCCGGGTACGCCGGTGTGCCAGCGGCGCACCGTCGGCGTTCAGGTGGTGCGGTGCGGCGTACGTGACGACTGTGTGCACGATGTCGCCGGGGCGGATCTGCCCGGCCAGCTCACCGGTGGCGAAGTGCACGAGCCGGCCGTCGCGGGCACGGCCGGACATCCGGCCGGTGCGCTCGTCCTTGCGGCCCTCGCCGACCGCCACCAGCACCTCGACGGTCTCCCCGACCAGCTTCTTGTTCTCCGCCCAGGTGATCTCCTCGACGCAGGCGATCAGCCGCTCGTAGCGCTCCTGCACGACCTGCTTGGGCAGCTGCCCGTCCATCGTGGCGGCCGGGGTGCCGGGGCGCTTGGAGTACTGGAACGTGAACGCCGAGGAGAACCGCGCCTCCCGGACCACGTCGAGCGTGCGGGCGAAGTCGGCCTCGGTCTCGCCGGGGAAGCCGACGATGATGTCGGTGGTGATCGCCGCGTCCGGCATCGCCGCCCGGACCTTCTCGATGATCCCCAGGTACTTCTCCGACCGGTACGAGCGGCGCATCGCCCGCAGCACGTCGTCCGAGCCGGACTGCAGCGGCATGTGCAGCGAGTGGCAGACGTTCGGCGTCTCGGCCATCGCGGCGATCACGTCGTCGGTGAAGTCCTTCGGGTGCGGGCTGGTGAACCGCACCCGCTCCAGCCCGTCGATGTCGCCGCAGGCGCGCAGCAGCTTGCCGAAGGCGTACCGGTCGCCGAACTCGACGCCGTACGAGTTGACGTTCTGCCCGAGCAGCGTCACCTCCAGCACGCCGGCGTCGGCGAGCGCGCGCACCTCGGCGAGGACGTCGCCGGGGCGGCGGTCCTTCTCCTTGCCGCGCAGGGAGGGCACGATGCAGAACGTGCAGGTGTTGTTGCAGCCGACGGAGATCGAGACCCACCCGGCGTACGTCGACTCGCGCCGGGTCGGCAGCGTGGAGGGGAAGACCTCCAGCGACTCCAGGATCTCCACCTCGGCCGCGGTGTTGTGCCGCGCCCGGTCCAGCAGCGCCGGCAGCGAGCCGATGTTGTGCGTGCCGAAGACGACGTCCACCCAGGGCGCCTTGCGGACGATGTCGCCCCGGTCCTTCTGGGCCAGGCAGCCGCCGACGGCGATCTGCATCCCGGGGTGCTTGGCCTTCACGGGGCGCAGATGACCCAGGTTGCCGTAGAGCCGGTTGTCGGCGTTCTCCCGGACCGCGCAGGTGTTGAACACCACCACGTCGGGCTGCTCGTCGGCCTCGGCGGCGCGCACGTACCCGGCGTCCTCGAGGAGGCCGGAGATGCGCTCGGAGTCGTGCACGTTCATCTGGCAGCCGTACGTACGCACCTGGTAGGTGCGCGGGCTGCCCGCGGCTGCGGTAGTCATGACCCGGACAGCGTATCCGGGTGGAGCTGATCGGATCGAACGAGGAGGAGCCGTGTGCCGGAGCATCAAGACCCTGCGTGAGCCGTACGTCCCGGTGGTGACCGAGGAGGACATCCGCGCCGCCGCGTTGCAGTACGTCCGGAAGATCTCCGGATTCCGTACCCCGGCGGCGCACAACGCGGCCGCGTTCGACGCCGCGGTGGACGCCGTGGCCGCCGCCACCGCGACGCTGCTCGACCAGCTCGTGGTGCGGGGCCAGCAGCCGGCGACCCGGGACTGAGCCCGGGGCCGCCACGGCTCGCCGCCGGGCGGGGGCACGGCGGCGAGCGCCGGTCACCGCCTCCGGCCGGCGCTCGCGGTCAGGCGGCGGCGAGCGCCGGGGCGACCGTGTCGGGGGCCCAGCGGGAGCGGTGGCACTGCGACCAGCCCCGGCAGCGCGGGTCGGCCTGCGTGCAGAGCCGGTGGTGGCTGAGCACCTCGCCGTCGTCGGTGTCGGCCACGTCGAAGTGCACCGGGCGGATCGTGCCGTCCGGCGCGAACAGCAGGTGCCGGCCGGCGTCGAGGGTGTCGTCGCGCATCAGGCAGTTGCGGCCCAGCAGCCGGGCCAGCGCCGCGAGCGCGGGCAGCTCGGCCAGGCTCTCGGGCACGCCGTAACAGTCGACCACGGTGCCGTACAGCCCGGGCGCCTCCCACACGTCGCAGACCACCGCGTACGCGGGGAGCCGCATCGGGTCGGCGACGGCCATGGGCATCACCACCCGGCCGAGCGCCTCGGCCAGTGCCGGGTAGACCTCCACCGGCTCGCCGCCGTCGATTCTCCAGTTCCACAGCTCGGTCATGCCGCCTCCTCGCCGCGCTCGTTTCCACCGGCCTCCGGATCGGGCCCTACTGACGATGGTGGGGGGCATTTGCCCTCAGCCGGGCGCAAGTTACCGGTCTGTGACCATTCCGGGCAAAATTCCCTCGGGCGACGTTGCCCAGAGTAGCTGGAAGATGACAGTTTATCGGGTACGGTGCCGTGTTCGCGTTCCCGCCGCGCCCACCGGCGCGTTCAGCGAACCCGGATCAGGTGCTCCGAGGCCGGCAGCAATTCACCGATGACGGTCCCACCGGGCACCTCACCGGCGACCAGCAGGCCGCCCGAGGTCTGCGCGTCGGCCAGCAGCAGCCGCTCTCCCTCGTCCGCGTCGCCGAAGTCCGTCCACGGGTTGACCCAGTCCAGGTTGCGCCGGGTGCCGCCGCTGACGTACCCGTCGCGCATCGCCTCCCGCGCGCCCGGCAGGTACGGCACCGCCGCCGCGTCGATCGCCACCGTGAGGCGGCTCGCGCGGGCCAGCTTCGAGGCGTGCCCGAGCAGGCCGAAACCGGTCACGTCGGTGCCGCAGCGGATGCCGGCGGCCACCGCCGCGCGGGCCGCGTCCCGGTTGAGCCGGGCCATCGACTCGACCGCCTCGGGAAAACGCTGGCCGGTCTGCTTGTGCCGGGTGTTGAGCACGCCCACGCCGAGCGGCTTGGTCAGCGACAGCGGCAGCCCGGCCCGCCCGGCGTCCAGCGTGATCAGCTCCTCCGGCCGGACCACGCCGGTGACCGCCAGGCCGTACTTCGGGCCGTCGTCGTCCACGCTGTGCCCGCCGGCCAGGTGGCAGTTCGCCTCCCGGGCCACGTCCAGACCGCCGCGCAGCACCTCCCGGGCCATCTCCGGCGGCAGCACGCCGCGCGGCCAGCAGAGCAGGTTCAACGCGACAAGCGGGGTGCCGCCCATCGCGTACACGTCGGAGAGCGCGTTGGCGGCGGCGATGCGCCCCCAGTCGTAGGCGTCGTCGACCACCGGGGTGAAGAAGTCGGCGGTGCTCACCAGGCCCGTACGCTCGTCCAGCCGGACCACCGCGGCGTCGTCGCCGTTCTCCAGGCCGACCAGCAGGTCGGCCGAGCCGCCGGTCGCGCCGAGGCCGGCGACCATCGCCTCCAGCTCGCCCGGAGGGATCTTGCAGGCGCAGCCGCCACCGCGGGCGTAGTCGGTCAGCCGGATCGCGTCGGTCATCACCTCATGATCTCTGGCCAGCGCCTTCGGCGCCACTCGGCCCACCCGGACGGCGACAAAATTCGGACGTGCCGGTATGCAGGTGACCGGTGTTACCGCTCCGTGACCATCTGAGTTGCGTACTGCCACATCACCCCGCCTACAGTTGCCCAACCGGGGGTCGATCGACCCCCAATTCCGGCATGGACGACAGGGACGGTGGACGACGTGACGACGGGCGACCCGCTGATCGTGCTCGACGGGGTCAACAAGTGGTTCGGGCCGCTGCACGTGCTCGACGACGTGTCCCTCTCCGTCGGCCGGGGCGAGGTGGTCGTGGTGATCGGCCCGTCCGGCTCCGGCAAGTCGACGCTGTGCCGCACGATCAACCGGCTGGAGCCCATCGACAAGGGCACCATCACGTTCGACGGGCAGCCGCTGCCGGCCGAGGGCAAGCCCCTGGCCAAGCTGCGCAGCGAGGTCGGCATGGTCTTCCAGTCGTTCAACCTCTTCGCCCACAAGACCATCCTGGAGAACGTCACGCTGGGGCCGGTCAAGGTGCGCAAGGAGAAGCCGGCCGCCGCCCGCGAGCGCGGCCTGGCGCTGCTCGACCGCGTCGGCATCGCCAACCAGGCGGACAAGTACCCGGCGCAGCTCTCCGGCGGTCAGCAGCAGCGGGCGGCGATCGCCCGCGCGCTGGCCATGCAGCCCAAGGCGATGCTCTTCGACGAGCCGACCAGCGCGCTGGACCCGGAGATGGTCGGCGAGGTGCTGGACGTGATGACGTCCCTGGCGAGCGAGGGCATGACCATGGTCGTGGTGACCCACGAGATGGGTTTCGCCCGGCACGCCGCCAACCGGGTGGTCTTCATGGCCGACGGGCAACTGGTCGAGGACGCGCCGCCGGCCGAGTTCTTCGCGAACCCGCGCAGCGAGCGGGCCAAGGACTTCCTCTCCAAGATCCTCACTCACTGAGCGTCCGTAGTTGGAGTCGTCCCGGCGGCTCCGTCGAAGAAGGAGATTGAGTATGCGTTACAAGCGCGTGGCGGCGGTTGCCGCGGCGGCGACTCTGGCGCTCGGCCTGTCCGCCTGCGGTGGCGACAGCGACGACGAGGGCACCGGCGCCGGCAGCAAGGACTTCGCGGCCGGCAGCACCATGGAGCGGCTGAGCAAGGCCCAGAAGATCAAGGTCGGCACCAAGTTCGACCAGCCGGGCTTCGGCCAGAAGGGCCTGTCGGGCAAGCCGGAGGGCTTCGACGTCGAGGTCGCCAAGCTGATCGTGAAGGCACTCGGCATCCCCGAGGACAAGATCGAGTACGTCGAGACGCCGTCGAAGGTCCGCGAGGACGTCATCGTGAACGGCACCGTCGACCTGGTCGCGGCCACCTACACGATCAACGACAAGCGCAAGGAGCGCATCGCCTTCGCCGGGCCGTACTACGAGGCCGGCCAGAACATCATGGTCCGCAAGGACGAGGCGGCCATCACCGGCCCCGACTCGTTCAAGGACGGCACCAAGAAGGTCTGCTCGGTCACCGGCTCCACCCCGGCCGAGGAGATCAAGAAGTACGTCAAGGACGTCGGCACCCAGCTGGTGCTCTTCGACACCTACGACAAGTGCCGCGACGCCCTGAAGGGCAAGCAGGTCGACGCCGTCACCACCGACAACGTCATCCTGCTCGGCTACATCGCCAAGGACGAGGCGTCCTTCAAGATGGCCGGCGACAACTTCACCAAGGAGCCCTACGGCATCGGTGTCAAGAAGGAGGACACCGACTTCCGTAACTTCATCAACGACACGCTCGACAAGGCGTTCCAGGACGGCAGCTGGAAGAAGGCGTGGGACGACACCGCCGGCAAGTTCGGCGCCACCCTGGGCGACCCGCCCGCCGTCAACCGCTACTGATCCGCTAGATCCGGAGGGTGGGGAGGAAACCGACCCGTGAATGTGCTCATCGACAAGTTCGACGTCTTCGCGGGCGGGTTCTGGCTCACCCTCCAGATCTGCTTTCTCGCCGCGATCGGCGCCCTGATCCTGGGCGCCGTCGTGGCGGTGCTGCGGATCTCGCCGGTGCCGCCGCTGCGCGCGGTCGGCACCACGTACGTGAACATCTTCCGTAACCTGCCGCTGACAGTGGTGCTGTTCTTCGCCGCGTTCGGCCTGCCGGCGCTGGGCTCCAACGCCGACTTCCTGCGTATCCCGGGCCTGGATTCGATCTTCAGCCGGCTCGGCACCGACCTGCCCTACTTCCGGTTCGGCCTGATCGCGCTGGTCCTCTACACCGCCGCGTTCGTCTGCGAGGCCCTGCGCTCCGGCGTGAACGCGGTGCCGCCCGGGCAGGCCGAGGCGGCGCGTTCGCTGGGCCTCACCTTCGGCCAGAACCTGCGGCACGTCGTGCTCCCGCAGTCCTGGAAGGCCTCGGTGGTGCCGCTCGGCTCGGTCATCATCGCGATGATCAAGAACTCCGCGCTCGTCGGTTTCTTCGGCGTGGTCGGTGACCTCTCGCAGACCGCCGATCAGCTCACCTCCGCCGGCGGCTACCCCTTCATTCCGGTGGCGATCGGCATCTCCGTCGGATACCTGATCATGACGGTCCCGCTCGGCGCCCTGCTGGACCGGATCGAGAAGCGACAGGCGGTGGCCCGATGAGCCAGCAGACCAGCGTCCTCTACGACGTTCCCGGGCCGCGCCAGCGACGCGTCACGCTCATCAGCAGCCTGGTCGCCGTCGTGGTGGTGCTGGCCGGCGCCTACCTGTTCATCTACCGGCCGCTTGCTGACAAAGGCCAATTCTCGATGGAGCTGTGGGGGCCGCTGGTCGACCCCTCGAACGAGAACTTCCCGCTCGTCTGGGACCGGATCGGGTACGGCCTCAAGAACACCCTGATCGCCGCCGCGCTGGCCATCGTCTCGTCGCTCGTCGTCGGCACCCTGCTCGCCGTCCTGCGGATCCAGCTCAAGAGCCTGACCCGGCGGCGCTTCACCGGAGCCGCCGCACCGGTGGCGTACCTGCTGCGCGGGCTGAGCTGGGTGCTGGCCGCCGTGACCCGGGTCTGCGTCGAGGTGTTCCGCGGCCTGCCGGTCGTCATCACCATCTTCTTCGTGGCGCGCGGCTTCCCCGAGTTCGGCGCCTCGTTCGACAACCTCTGGTACCTCGTCATCGGCCTGACCATCTACAACTCCGTGGTCATCGCCGAGATCCTGCGCTCGGGCATGGAGGGCCTGCCCTCCGGGCAGGCCGAGGCGGCCTCGGCGATCGGGCTCTCCCCGTTCCAGACCACCGGGCTGATCCTGCTGCCGCAGGCCTTCCGGATCATGCTCCCGGCGCTGATCAGCCAGCTCGTGGTGGTGCTCAAGGACACCTCGCTGGGCTTCATCATCAGCTACGAGGAGACGCTCAACATCGGCAAGCAGATCATCGGCGTCCTGGGCAACCCGATCCAGGTGTACGTGGTGATCGCCGTGCTGTTCATCGCCATCAACTACTCGCTGTCGAAGCTGGCCCAGTACGTCCAGCACCGGCTCTCCCAGGGCCGCAAGAGCGCCGGCACCCCGGCGCCGGCCCCGCCACCGGCCGCGCTCACCTCGCAGGCCGAGGGTGCCGGCGGCGTCTGACCCGCCACACGTGAAAGGGCTGGCCGTGAACGGCCAGCCCTTTCGTGTTCCCCGGTCTAGCGGGCGATCTCGGTGACCCGGGACTCGCGCACCACAGTCACCCGGATCTGACCCGGATAGGTCAGCTCCTCCTCGATCTGCTTGGCCACGTCCCGCGCCAGCACCGCCGCGCCGATGTCGTCCACGTCGTCGGGCTTGACCATCACCCGGATCTCCCGGCCCGCCTGCATGGCGAAGACCTTTTCCACGCCCAGCTTGCCGGCCGCGATCTCCTCGATCCGCTCCAGCCGCTTCACGTACGCCTCGAGGCTCTCCCGCCGCGCGCCCGGCCGCCCGCCCGAGCAGGCGTCCGACGCCTGCGTCAGCACCGCCTCGATGGTCTGCGGCGGCACCTCGTTGTGGTGCGCCTCGATGGCGTGCACCACGTCCTCGCTCTCGCCGTACTTGCGGGCCACGTCCGCGCCGATGATCGCGTGGCTGCCCTCCACCTCGTGGGTGAGCGCCTTGCCGATGTCGTGCAGGAACGCGCACCGCTTGATCGTCGGCACGTCCAGCCGCAGCTCGGCCGCCATCACGCCGGCGATGTGCGCGGTCTCCACCAGGTGCTTGAGCACGTTCTGCCCGTACGAGGTGCGGTAGCGCAACCGGCCCAGCAGCGTCACCAGTTCCGGGTGGATCTCGGTGATGCCGACCTCGACCAGCGCGTCCTCGGCGGCCCGGTGGCACAGCTCCTCCACCTCCTGCCGGGCCAGGTCGTAGACCTCCTCGATCCGGTGCGGGTGGATCCGGCCGTCCAGGACCAGCTTCTCCAGCGTGACCCGGCCGACCTCCCGGCGTACCGGGTCGAAGCAGGACAGCAGCACTGCCTCGGGCGTGTCGTCGATGATCAGGTTGACGCCGGTGACCGACTCGAAGGCGCGGATGTTGCGCCCCTCCCGGCCGATGATGCGCCCCTTCATCTCGTCACCGGGCAGGTGCAGCACGCTGACCACGCTCTCCGCGGTCTGCTCGCTGGCGACCCGCTGGATGGCGTCCACCACGATGTTGCGGGCGCGCTGCTCGGCGCTGCCCCGCGCGTCCGCCTCGATCTCCCGGACCAGCAGCGCGGCCTCCCGCTTCGCCTGCCCCTCGATCGACTCGACAAGCTCGGCGCGGGCCGCGTCGGCGGTCAGGCCGGCCACCCGCTCCAGCTCCCGGCGGCGCTGCTCCTCCACCTCGGTCAGCGTCCGCTCCCGCTCGGCCAGGGCTGCCTCCCGGGCGGCGAGCGCCGCGGTGGCGGCGGTGAGCTGCCGTTCCCGCTCGGCCAGCCGCTCCACCTCCTCGGTGTGCAGCCGTTCCCGCTCGTCCATCCGGGCGGCCCGGCGTTCCACCTCGGCCGCCTGCTCCCGGGTGGTGGCGGCCAGCACCGCCACCTCACGCTCGCCGCTGCGCCGCGCGGTGGCGCGCAGCTGCTCGGCGTCCGCCTCGGCCTGCTTGTGCGCGCGCTCCAGCACGGTGTCCGCCTCGGCGCGGGCGTCGTCGAGCACCCGCCGCGCCTCGGCCCGGGCCGCCTTCGCCTCCGCCTTCGCGGCGGCCGCCTCGGCCCGCGCCGCCGCGGCCGCGGACTTCGCCACGTCGATGGTGCTGTTGGCCTCGCTGGCGGCGGTCCGCAGCGCCGCGAGCGACTGCTCCTGCCGGTCCTTCTCCGCGATGAAGGCCGGATCCTCCGGCGCGGGCGCCAGGCTGAGCCGCTTGAGGGTACGCACGCCGAACAGCACGGCGCCGACCACCACCACGACGAGCAGCAGCACCACCACGAGGAGAACGATGTCGAAGGCGCTCATCGAACCGCTCCGCCGGCCCGGCCGGCGTTGCCGGCTCGTCGATACCCGGTGGCCGGGCTGTCGCCCGCCGATGCGGGGTCGGGGCCGTGTGGCAGACCGCCGGTGAACCTGTGCCGCCCCGCCATGGCCGCCTCCCCCTGAACGTCGGCGCCGCAGGACACGCGCGAAGGACACGCGCCTGCGGCTCTGTACGCCCGACCGGAGCGGCTGGTTCTGGGCAGCTTTCCGTCGGCGGTGACCCGCGAGGGGCACCGCTGGCGGCCGGTTGCAGTTGTCGGAGGCTCCGAAAGGTTCCGGAGCTTCCGTCAAGGGCCGGTGTAGCTGGCCAAAGTGATGCTGTTCTGTTACGAGATCTATGTTGTGCGCTTAGCCTGCGCTGGTCGGGCAAAGTGAGCCTGTATGGCGAGGCTAGGTCGCGAGGGGCCGTTCGGTCAAGAAGTCATGATCAAACCACCCGGACGGAGAGAAGTTGCAGCGTCACTCAGTGGTGATCAGATGCCGGACAGGCCCGGACAAACCTCGCCGTCCGGCCCCACCACTCGCCGCTCCCGACCTGCTCAGGCCACCTCCCCCATCGACGCCGCGCACCACTCCCCCGCACGATCATGAGGTTGACGGGCGCGATCATGAAGTTGGCCTGGACAAAACGGACGGGAAGTGCCGTCAACTTCATGATCAACGGGGCAGGGGCGGTCGGGGTGGGTGGGTCAGTGGGTGGGTCAGTGGGTGGGTCAGTGGGGGGCGAGGGTGCGGGCTGTGGTTACCAGGGTGGCGTTGTCGCGGGCCTGGGTGCCGTCGGGCAGCAGCAGCGTGTCCTCCAGGCCGATCCGGGTGTGCAGACCCCGGCGGACCGCCTCGGCGTAGACCGGCCAGGTGGCGGGCCCCTCGCCGTGCAGCAGCACCGGCGGGCGCTGGTCGGGCAGCGCGGCGAGGATCGCCGCCGCGTCGGCGAGCGCCGTCTCGACCTGTTCGTCCATGCACTCGACCAGGACCCGCCCGGTGGGCGCGGACCAGCGGCGCCAGGCGTCGACCGCAGACGGTGTCCACAGGCCCGCCTCGACCATCACGCCACGCTCGTGCAGGGCGGCGGCGACCTGGGCCGCTCCGGGTTCGTGGGCGTTGACCGAGGCGAAGTCGGGCAGCACCGTCCAGGCGCGGACGGCGGCGACCCGCTCGGCCGGGTCCGGGACGATCCAGGCGCCGGTGCTCACGCCCACCGGCAGGCCGGGACGGGAAGCCCGGATGGCGGTGACCGCAGTGGCGATCACCGCCGGGTCGAGCGACTCGGCGCCGGTGTCGTCGCGCGGGTGCACGTGCACCGCCGCCACCCCGGCGGCCGCGCAGCGCACCGCGTCGGCGGCCAGTTCGGCCGGCGTGAGCGGTACGGCGGGGTGCTCGTCCCGCCGCCGGGTGCCGTTGAGACATGCCTTCAGCACGGTGTGCGCCTCCCCTCGGGACGGCGGCCGCGACACCGGCCGCCGGTGGGTCGGTCGGTCGGTCAGTCGACGGCCGGCCGGCGGTCGGTCAGTCGAGCCGGCGGGAGTCGAGATCGTGCTCGGCGTCGGCCATCGCGTCGGCGTCGATGTGCTCGGCGAACTCGGCCGCCTCGGCGCTCTGCGCGGCCAGCGCGTCCTTCACCGCCCGGATCGCCACCCCGGCCGGGTAGCCCTTGCGCGCCAGCATGCCGACCAGACGCCGGAACACCGCGTCCGGCTCACCCCGGGTGCTGCGCAGCTTGCGGTCCACCAGGGCACGGGCGGTCTCCGCCTCGGTCTCCTCGTCCAGGTCGTCCAGGGCAGCGCCGGCCACCTCGCCGTCGACGCCACGCTGGCGCAGCTCGTTGGCGAGCGCCCGGCGGGCCAGCCCACGACCGTTGTGCCGGCTGCTCACCCAGGCACGCGCGAAGGCGGCGTCGTCGACGATGCCCACCTCGTCGTAGCGGTCGAGGACCTGCTCGGCGATCTCCTCGGAGATGCCGCGCCGGGCCAGCGCGCCGGCCAGCTCGGCCCGGGTACGCGGGCGCACCGCGAGCTGCCGCAGACAGATCTCCCGGGCCAGCTCGGCCTCGTCGCGCGGCGGAGCCGGAGCCTCCCCTGCGTCGGACTCCGCCGCGCGATCACGGCGTCCCCGGCGGGGCCGGGGCGTACCTGTGGCGTCGCCCGTACGGGGAGGACTGGCATCCCAGCCCCGGCCCGTACGGGCGCGTCGTCCTGCCACGGGTCAGCGGATCAGAAGTCGACCGGCGGCAGTTCCGGGCCACCGGCGGCGTCACCGGCACCACCGGTGCCGACGCCGAGCTTCTCCAGGATCTTCTTCTCGATCTCGGCCGCCACGTCCGGGTTCTCGCGGAGGAACTCGCGGGCCTTCTCCTTGCCCTGGCCGAGCTGGTCACCGTCGTAGGTGTACCAGGCGCCGGACTTGCGGATGATCGCCTGCTCCACGCCGACGTCGATCAGCGAGCCCTCGCGGGAGATGCCCTTGCCGTACATGATGTCGAACTCGGCCTGCTTGAACGGCGCGGCGACCTTGTTCTTCACGACCTTGACCCGGGTGCGGTTACCGACCACGTCGGTGCCGTCCTTGAGGCTCTCGATGCGGCGCACGTCGAGCCGGACCGAGGCGTAGAACTTCAGCGCCCGACCACCGGTGGTGGTCTCCGGGCTGCCGAACATCACGCCGATCTTCTCGCGGAGCTGGTTGATGAAGATCGCGGTGGTGCCGGTGTTGTTGAGCACACCGGTGATCTTCCGCAGCGCCTGGCTCATCAGCCGGGCCTGGAGGCCGACGTGGCTGTCGCCCATCTCGCCCTCGATCTCGGCGCGCGGCACCAGGGCCGCCACCGAGTCGATCACGATGATGTCGATCGCGCCGGAGCGGACCAGCATGTCGGCGATCTCCAGCGCCTGCTCGCCGGTGTCCGGCTGGGAGACCAGCAGGGCGTCGGTGTCGACGCCGAGGGCCCGCGCGTACTCCGGGTCGAGCGCGTGCTCCGCGTCGATGAACGCGGCGATGCCGCCGGCCCGCTGGGCGTTCGCGACCGCGTGCAGCGCGACGGTGGTCTTACCGCTGGACTCCGGACCGTAGATCTCGACCACCCGGCCGCGCGGCAGACCGCCCACGCCGAGCGCCACGTCGAGCGCGATGGAGCCGGTCGGGATGACAGCCGTCTGCACGACGGGCCGCTCCCCCAGCCTCATCACCGAACCCTTGCCGAACTGCTTGTCGATCTGAGCGAGAGCAAGGTCGAGCGCCTTCTCCCGGTCAGGCCCTGCTGCCATCGTTGCCACCCCTGCCTTCGCCGGCGTCTTTCCTGAGCTTCGCGTCACGCGGGACACGCTAGGCGCTGGGTCCGACAGAAAACCAGCCGACGGGCCGTGAGCTGTGGACGAGCACCCCGCTGTGGACAATAGCCGAACAGGTGTACGACTGGGCAAGCGACACGCGGGATCGATGAAAAGGCTGCTCAGCGTAGTCGGGCGGGCACCCGGTCGGGGTACGCGGCGACCACGGCGCGCCACACCACGTGCGTTTGCTCACCGGCCGCGAGCGCCTGCTCGATGGTCCGCCCACCGAGCTGGGACAGCACCTGGTCCCGGGCGATGCTGGCCGCGTAGCCGGGCCCGAACGCCTCCTCCAGCCGCGTCCAGAAGTCGGTCAGCCGCACGTGTTCAGTCCTCCTCGTCGAGTGGCGCCGGGCCGGGACGGCGCAGCGCCAGCGCCACCAGCGGCACCACGGCGATCGCCGCCAGCAGGGTGAGCGTCGGGTACCCCACGGCCCGCATCACGAACCCGCTCGCCGCCGCCGCGCCCGCCCCGGCCAGCCCCATGAGCAGGTCGGACAGCCCCTGCACACCAGGCCGGTCGGCGGTCGGCACCGACTCCGACAGCAGCGTCGAGCCCGCCACCATCGTGCCCGACCAGCCCAGCCCGAGCAGCGTCAGCCCCACCGACAGCGGCGCCGTGTGGTGCCCGGCAGTGCCGGAGACCGCGCACGCCGCCAGCAGCAGCGCCACCCCACCGAGGATCACCGGCCGGCGGCCCACCCGGTCGGTGAGCCACCCCACCACCGGCGACAGCGCGTACATGCCGGCGATGTGCAGGCTCAGCACCAGGCCGACCACCGGCAGCACGTCCTCGTCGGAATGCCACTCGCCGAGGTGCACCGGGGTCATCGACATGACAGCGACCATCACCAGGTGCCCCACCGCGACAGCGGCGATGCCGAGGCGGGCGGCCGGCCGCCCGCGTACCGTGCGCCACGCGGCGACCATGCCACCGCGGCGGGTGACCGCCGGTGCGGCGCCCGGCGCCGGCTCGGCCGCCGCCAGCCGGCGCGCGGTGAGCAGCGGGTCCGGCCGCAGCAGGACCAGGAGTACGACGGCGGTCAGCGTGAACGCGACGGCGCTGAACGCGAACGGGCCGGACAGCGCCGGCAGGCCCCAGCCCCGGGTGGTGTCGTCGGCGAGCGCGGCGAAGTTCGGCGCGGCCACCGCGCCGATGGTGGTGGCCCACACGACCAGCGAGAGCTGCCGCCCCCGGCGCTGCGGCTCGGCCAGGTCCACCGCCGTGTAGCGGGCCTGGAGGTTGGCCGCCGTGCCGCCACCGAACAGCAGCATGCCGACGAAGAGCAACGGCACCAGGCGCGTCACGGTGGCGACCACCACCAGCACGCCGCCGACCGCGCCGACCGCGTACGCGAGAACCAGGCCCGGTCGCCGGCCACGCGCGGCCATGAGCCGGGTGACCGGGATGGCGAGCAGCGCGGCGCCGACCACCCCGGCGCTCTGCGCGAGCCCGGCCAGGGCGGTGCCGGCGACCCGGGCGGCGAGCAGCGCGCCCACCGAGATGCCGATGGTGACGCCGATGCCGCCGATGATCTGGGTGAGGAACAGCAGCCGGACGGTACGCCGCTGGATGCCGGCGACGTCGGGCCGGGGCGGGGCCGGCGCGGTCAGGTCGGTGGACATGCGCGCTCCTGGTGGGACGGGTGCCCCATCCTCCCGCACCGGCCCGCCCGGCCGGCACCCGGTTCGCTACAGGCCGAGGCCCCGGCCGATGATCTCCTTCATGATCTCGGTGGTGCCGCCGTAGATGGTCTGCACGCGGCTGTCCAGCCACGCCTTCGCCACCGGGTACTCCGCCATGAAGCCGTAGCCGCCGTGCAGCTGCACGCACCGGTCGGCCACCTTGGTCTGCAGCTCGGTGGTCCACCACTTGGCCTTCGCCGCGTCGGTCACCGACAGGCGGCCCGCGTTGAACTCGGCGACGCAGTGGTTGACGAACGTGCGCGCGATGGTGACCTCGGTGTCCAGCTCGGCCAGCAGGAACCGGTTGTGCTGGAACCGGCCGATCGGCCGCCCGAACGCCTCCCGGGAGCGGGCGTACTCGATGGTGAGCGCGAGCAGCTTCTCGCAGGCCGCCACCGCGGCGACGGCGATGCTCAGCCGCTCCCGGGGCAGGTTGGCCATCAGGTGGTAGAAGCCGTGGTTCTCGGTGCCGATCAGGTTCTCCGCCGGCACCCGGCAGTCGTCGAAGAACAGCTCGGCGGTGTCGTTGGCCTTCAGGCCGACCTTGGCCAGCCGGCGGCCCCGGCTGAAGCCCGGCGTGCCGCTCTCCACCACGACCAGGCTCACCCCGTGGGCGCCCTGGTCCGGCGCGGTCTTGACCACCACGACCACCAGATCGGCCATCTCACCGTTTGTGATGAACGTCTTCTGCCCGTTGAGGACCAGGCTGTCGCCGTCACGGACCGCGCTGGTGCGGATGCCGGCCAGGTCGCTGCCCGCGCCCGGCTCGCTCATCGCGATCGCGGTGACCAGGTCGCCGGAGCAGAAGCCCGGCAGCCAGCGCTTGCGCTGGTCGTCGGTGGTCAGCTCGGTCAGGTACGGCGCGACCACGTCGTTGTGCAGCCCGAACCCGAGGCCCGAGCACCCGGACGCGACGATCTCCTCGTCCAGCACCGCGTTGAACCGGAAGTCGCGCTGCCCGCCGCCGCCGTACTCGGGGTCGACGTCGGGGCCGAGCAGCCCGGCCGCGCCGGCGGCCCGCCACACCTCCCGGTCGACGATCCCGTCGGCCTCCCAGCGCTCGTGGTGCGGCACCGCCTCCCGGGTCAGGAACCGGCGGCACAGGTCACGGAACTCGTCGTGGACGGGTTCGTAGAGATGCTGCTCCATGCCGGCAAGTCTGGCACCGCTCACCCGCCCCGGACAGGGGCGAGCGCCGCTCGCAGCCGGCGCTCCCGCCAGCCGGTGCGTACGGCCACCGCCAGCACCACGACCAGGGCGAGCCCGAACCCGGCAGCGGTCGCTTCCCACCCGATGCGGACCGCGAGCACGATCAGCGGGCCGAGCAACACGACGCCACCGGCCGCCCCGAACAGCGCGCCCCGGCGTATCGCGGCGAGGTTGTCCGCCACCGCCGCACGCCCCTCCTCGTCGGCGGGCGGTTCGCCCCGCCGCAGCGCGGTCTCGGCGATCGCCCAGGCGGCGGCCCGCTCCGCCTCGGCGCCGCGTGGTTTCTGAAACCAGTTCACCCCGAAGAACATGAACCCGTAAATCACCGCGCCCAGCCCGGCGCGGACCACCGCGACCTGCACGGACCCGTCCCGCTCCCAGAGCCGGATGGCCAGCCACACGGCTCCGGAGAACGCCATGGAGGTCACGTAGGGGCCGGGAGCGCCGAACCGGAGAAGCTCCACGCGAGGCCGGGGTTCCGCCATGCCGGAGCCGTACCCACACGCACCGTTGGGCAATCCTCTATGGAGGGTGGCGACCGGGCGAAGCGCAGGCCAGGATGGCCGGATGGGCACACTCACGGGGAAACAGGTGGCCGAGGCCGGGCTGGACGGGTGGACGTACCTGCTGGGGGCGTTGCAGACGCGCATCCGTACCCCCGATTTCGCGGCCGGGCTGGCGCTGGTGGCCGCGGTGGGCGCGGAGGCCGAGCGGGTCGATCATCATCCCGATCTGGACCTGCGCTACACCCACGTGGACGTGCGGCTGTGGTCGCACGACGCGGGCGGGGTGACGCAGCGTGACCTGCGGCTGGCCCGGTTCATCTCGGGGCTGGCCGCGGACTCCGGGCTTACCCTCTCGGCCGCCGGGCTGGCCCGGCTGGAGCTCGCGCTCGACACCCCGGAGCACGCGGCGGTGCTGCCGTTCTGGCGGGCGGTGCTGGCGCCTGGCGCGCCGCCCGGCCCGGGCGCCGACGAGGTACGCGACCCGGACGGCGTGCTGCCCACGGTCTGGTTCCAGCGCTCCGGCCGGGACGAGCCCCGGCAGCGGTGGCATCCGGACGTGTGGGTCGACCCGGCCGAAGTGGACGCGCGCATCGCCGCCGCGCTGGCGGCCGGCGGGACGCTGGTCAGCGACGCGGAGGCGCCGAGTTTCTGGGTGCTGGCCGACCCGGACGGCAACCGGGTGTGCCTGTGCACCTGGCAGCAGCGCGCCTGACTCAGCGCAGCGCCTCGGCGGCCACCTTCAGGTCGGCGACCAGGCCCTCGTATGCGACGTCCTGGTTGTCGGCGCGCAGCACCGCCGACGGGTGGATGGTGGCGAGCAGCCGGGCCGCCGGGGCGTCGGCGACCGCGCCCGTCCGGTCCACCGGCACCCGTTCGAAGTCCTCCGGGCGCTGGGCGGCGGCGGGCCAGGGCAGCAGCTCGCCGCGTTGCTTCGTCACCCGGAAGCTCGGGCCGAGCAGCGCCTTGGCGGCGGTGGCGCCGAGCACCACCACGATCTCCGGGCGCAGCCGGGCGAACTCGGCGACCAGCCAGGGCCGGCAGGCGGTGACGTGCACCCGGTCCGGGGTCTGGTGGATGCGCCGCTTGCCGCGCAGCTCGAACCGGAAGTGCTTGACCGCGTTTGTGAGGTAGATCTGGGCGGGGTCGAGCGCCGCGTCGTCGACGGCCTTGCGCAGCAGACGCCCGGCCGGGCCGACGAACGGCAGGCCCTTCTGGTCCTCGATGTCGCCCGGCTGTTCGCCGACGAAGACCACGCGCGCGTGCTCGTCGCCGCGGCCGAAGACGGTCTGGGTGGCGTCCCGGTACAGATCGCAGCCCCTGCAGCCGGTCGCGGCGGCGCGCAGTTCGTCGATGGTGTCCGCCGACGGCGGGATGAACTCCTGCGCTCCGGGCGCGCTCTCGGTCTCGGCCATGCCGATCGTTCTACCCCGTCCGGCGGCGCGCACGCGAGTGGCCCGCCGCGCTCGCCCGGAGGCGTTAACAAGGGGCCCTTCCTATACCGAATGCGTTAAGAAGGGGCCCTTCCTTCCGGCGGTGAGCGCGTCGGCGAGCGCGGGGATGTCGGCCTCGTCCAGCGCGCTCACCGAGACGCGCACGGCGGGGTCGGCCGCGATCCGGTAGAGCCGGCCGGGCGCCACGGCCCATCCGGCGTCGCGCAGCGTCGTGACCGTCACCGTTTCGTCGGGCACCGGCACCCAGACGTTGATCCCGGTACGCCCGTGCGCGGCCACCCCGCGCGCGGCAAGCGCGGCCACCAGCCCGTCGCGCCGCCGGTCGTAGCTGTCCGCCGCGCGCCGTACCAGCCCGGCGGTGGCCGGGTCGCGCCAGAGCGACACGACCAGCCGTTGCAGCACCGTGGACACCCAGCCGGCGCCGACCCGCGCCCGGCCGGCCACCCGGGCCACTGTGGCCTCGTCGCCGGCCAGCACCGCGAGCCGCAGGTCGGGCCCGTAGGGCTTGCTCACCGACCGGACGAAGGCCCACGCCGGTGTCGCCCCGGCGAGCGGATGCAGGGGTACGCGGGCCAGCTCGGCGGCGTGGTCGTCCTCGATCAGCAGCAGGTCGGCGCGGCCGTCCAGCAGTGTCCGCAGCGCGTCGGCCCGGTCGGTGGAGACGGCCGCGCCGGTCGGGTTCTGCGCCCGGCTGGTCACGACGAGCGCCCGGACCCCGGCGGCCAGCGCCGCGCGGACGCCGCCGACTGTGGGGCCGTCGTCGTCCACCGGCACCCCGACGGTACGCAGCCCGAGCGCGGCGATCAGGTCGAGCAGGTTGGCCCAGCCCGGGTCCTCCACCGCGACCGCGTCGCCGGGGCGCAGGTGCGCGGCAAGCAGCCGTTCGATGCCGTCGAGCGCGCCGCCGGTGACTGTGAGCTCGCCGGCCGGGACCCCGTCCGCGGCGAGCCGGTCCGTCGCCAGGGCGGCCAGGTCGGGCAGCACGGCGTCGGTGGCGTACCCGCCGGGGGGTCCGATGTCGGCGGCGAGCGCGGCGAGGTGCGGCCCGAGCGGGGGCAGCAGCCGGGGGTCGGGCTGGCCGGCAGAGACGTCGCGACCGCCGGGCAGCGGTGGGGGCAGCAGCGCGGCGCGGCGGGTGGCCACCGGTGGGCGGGGGCGGACCCGGGTGCCGTGCCGGCCGGCGGTCGCGACCAGGCCACGTTGCCGCAGTTCCTGGTACGCCTTCGCGACGGTGGCCGGGCTGACGCCGAGGTCGGCGGCGAGCGCCCGGACGGCGGGCAGCGCGTCGCCCGGCGCGAGGTCACCGCTGCGGATGCCCGATTCGACGCTGGCCGAAATCGCGGCCGACGTGGACCCGCTGACCTGATAATGTGCTGCCACAGTTTGGCGATTGTACTAGAACAAAGGTGGGATGTCACATGTACCCTCCGACCCCCCGCACCACGGCCAGCCGCGTCCGCGACCGGATGCGCTACGACGCGGCCACCGCGCACGCGCTGCTCGACGAGGCGTACCACTGCGCGCTGTCGTTCACCGTCGACGGCGAGCCGCGCGTCCTGCCGACCCTGCACGTGCGCGTCGGCGACACGCTCTACCTGCACGGCTCCACCGGCAGCCGGCCACTGCTGGCCGCCCGGGGCGAGGCCGGGCTGCCGGTCTGCGTCGCCGTCACCCACCTCGACGGGCTGGTCTACGCGCGGTCGCAGTTCCACCACAGCGCCAACTACCGGTCCGTGGTGGCGCACGGCACCGCCCGGCTGGTCGAGGACACGGACGAGAAGGCGGCGGTGATGACCGCGCTGATCGAGAAGGTGGCCACCGGGCGCTCCGCCGAGAGCCGCCCGCCGAACCGGCGCGAGCTGGCCGAGACCGCGGTGCTGGCGCTGCCGCTGCGGGAAGTGTCGGTACGGGTGCGCACCGGCGGAGTCAACGACGACCCGGCCGACGAGGCGCTGCCGTACTGGGCCGGTGTGGTGCCGCTGCGGCTCACGCCGGGCCGCCCCGAGCCCGCCCCCGGGGTGAGCGCGCCGGTGCCGGCGTACCTGCGGGCGGCCCGCTCGCCGTGGCACGAGCCCGCGGTGCTGCGCGGCGAGCACGTGGTGCTGGAGCCGCTCGACCTCGCCCACGCCGACGAGCTGCACGCCGCCACCGACGACCCGCAGGTGTGGCAGCACCTGGGCGGTACGCGGCCGGCCGACGCCGACGAGATGCGCCGGGTGATCGGCGGCTACCTGGATGCGCAGGAGCGCGGCGAGCAAGTGTGCTGGGCGCAGCGCTGCGCCACCACCGGCGCGGTCATCGGCACCACCTCGTACTACGAGATCGACCCGGTACGCCGGTCGCTGGCGATCGGCTACACCTGGCTGGGCCGCCCCTGGTGGCGTACCGGCGTCAACACCGAGGCGAAGCTGCTGCTGCTGGGCCGCGCCTTCGACGAGCTGGACGCGGTGCGCGTGGTCTGGCACACCGACATCCGCAACGAGCGCTCCCAGCGAGCCATCGAACGGCTCGGCGCGAGCCGGGAGGGCGTGCTGCGGCAGCACAAGCAGCGCGCCGACGGCTCCTGGCGGGACACCGTGCAGTACTCCATGCTCGCGCAGGAGTGGCCGAGCGCACAGGCCAGCCTGCGGGAACGTCTTCGCGCGGCGGCCCCCGTGGCGTCATGATGTCCGGCGTGCTGGGGATCACCGACATCTGGACGTACGTGCTGGGCACCGTGGCGATCGTGCTGCTGCCCGGACCGAACTCGCTCTTCGTGCTGGCCACCGCCGCCCGCCGGGGCGTGGCCACCGGTTACCGGGCCGCCGCCGGGGTGTTCGTCGGCGACGCGGTGCTGATGTTCCTCTCCGCCGCCGGGGTGGCCTCGCTGCTCCAGGCGTACCCGCCGCTCTACCTGGTGATCAAGTACGCCGGCGCGGCGTACCTCGGGTGGCTGGGGCTGGCCATGCTGCGCGGCGCGTGGCGGCGCTGGCGCGACCGCCACGACCCGGCCACGCCGCGCCTGATCGACGAGGTCGAGCCGGCCGGGCCGCAGGAACCGTTCCGGCGGGCGCTGGTGATCAGCCTGCTCAACCCGAAGGCGATCCTGTTCTTCGTCTCGTTCTTCATCCAGTTCGTCGACCCCGGGTACGCCTGGCCGGCGCTGTCGTTCCTGCTGCTCGGGCTGATCGCGCAGGTCGCCAGCGCGCTCTACCTGACCGCGCTGATCTTCACCGGCACGTTCCTGGCGGCCCAGTTCCGGCAGCGCCGTCGGCTGGCCGCGACCGGGACCACGGCGGTGGCGATGCTGTTCCTCGGCTTCAGCCTCAAGCTCGCCGCCGGCTGAGGTGTAAGGAAGGGCCCCTTCTTAACGCCTCCGGCATAGGAAGGGCCCCTTCTTAACAAGATCACGTGCCGTCGCCCCCACCGCCACCGCCGCCGATGCCCGCGCCGCCGGCCGTGCCGCCGAGCCCGTAGCCGGGCGCGACCGGCCGGTCGGGCGGGCGGCTGACGTGCGCCGACTCGCGGATCGTGGCCGACCAGTCGGCGTGCGCCGCCGCTGCCGCGTGCCTGTCGATGGCGTGCCGCAGCCAGCCGTCCACAGTCGCCACCCAGTCCCGCTTGTCGGCACCGGCGTGCCAGATCCGGAACCGGCTGATGCTCTGGTGGGTGATCCCGGCCAGGGAGAGCCGCCGATCCAGCCAGAGCAGCACCTCCATGCCGGCCGAGTCGGTCAGCATGATCATTTCGAGTTCGGTCATCGGGCCGGCGTAGAGCGGGGCGGCCCAGAAGCCGTACCACTGCTGGAACGGCAGCGTCTGCTCCACCCCCGGCAGGCGTCCCTCGCGCAGCCCGGCCTGCCGGATCGCGAAGCCAAGCGTGTCCAGCGCGGCGAGCACGTGCTCCTGGGAGGGCAGCGGGTGGATCAGCACCGGCACCATCGCGCCCTGGTCGACCTCCGGGTCCACCGACACCTCGGTACGCAGCCCGGTACGCAGGCTCAGCAGCGGCACCCCGCCGTACGTGGTCACCGGTGACTCCCACGGCAGCGGCACGGCGAACTCGACGGCGCGCCGTCGTCCGGCCGGCACCACGAACCGGCCCGCGATCGTCCACGTCTGGAACTGCACCAGGCGGCGCGGCGCCTCCGGGTCCTCCGGTTCGACCTGGGTGACCAGGCCGAGCCGGATGTGCCGGACCGGTACGTCCGATCCGCCGGCGCTGAGCGTCACCCGGCCCGGCAGGCGCAGGCCCGGCCGGGTGCTCGGATTGGGCAGCGTGGTGCTCACCGAGAGCCCCGTCCAAGCGGAGTCCCGCGACACCCCGGTCAACCGCATGCCGGGGCATTCCCGCTGCCCGCCCGGCCATGCCCGGCGGAACGGACGCCGGCCCGGCGAGGTGGTCTCCCACCTCGCCGGGCCGGTACGGATCATGACGGTCAGCGCATCCGGCGGCCTCGCGGCACCGGGTCGGTCTCGTCGTCGAACTCGCCGATGACCTCCTCCAGGAGGTCCTCCAGCGCGACGAACCCGATCGGCCGGGTCGGCCCGCCACCGTTGCTCACCAGCGCGAGCTGCGCCTGCTGCGCCCGCATGGCGGCCACCGCCTCGGTCACCGACGCCTCGGCCGGCAGCGTGAAGGCGTTGGTCATCAGCTCGTCCGCGGTCGCCGGGCGGCCGGTGGTGACGGCACGCACCGCCTCGCGTACGTGCACCAGGCCGCACACCTCGCCACCGGCGTCGACCACGGCGAGCCGGGACCGGCCGCTGTCGCGGGAGACGTGCTCGATCCGCTCGGCGGTCTCGTCGCGGCCCACCGTGACGATCCGGTCGAACGGCTCCATCACCTGCGCCACAGTGGTGCCCTGAAGCTCCAGCATGCTGCTGAGCAGCTGGTGCTGCTCGGCGCCGAGCAGCCCGTGCTCCCGGGACTGCTCCAGCAGGATGCGCAGCTCGTCCGGGCCGTGCACCTGGGCGAGCTGGTCCTGCTGCTGCACGCCGAACAGCCGCAGCATCGCGTTGGCGAGCCCGTTGAGCACGGAGAGCACCGGCCGGACGATCCGGGCGAAGGCCCGGAACGGCAGCGCCAGCAGCGTCGCCGAACGCTCCGCGTCGGTGATCGCCCACGACTTCGGGGCCATCTCGCCGACCACCAGGTGCAGGAACGTCACCAGGGACAGCGCGAACACCAGCGCCACCACGTGACTGGCCGCGGTGGGCAGGCCGACCGCGTGCAGCAGCGGGCTGATCAGCCGTTCGATGGCCGGTTCGGCCAGCGCGCCCAGGCCCAGCGTGCACAGCGTGATGCCGAGCTGCGCGCCGGCCAGCATGAGGCTCAGCTCGCGGACGCCGTCGAGCGCCGCGCGGGCGGCCCGGCCGCCACCGGCGGCCGACTGCTCCAGCCGGTACCGCTTGGCCGCGACGAGCGCGAACTCGGCGGCCACGAAGAATCCGTTGAGCGCGAGCAGCACCACGGAGAAGAACAACGCGAACCCGGGGGTCATGCCGCACCCTCCCCGGACACGTCGGCGGTGGACCGCAGCCGTACCGAGTCGGCCACGTGCCGGTCCACGGCGAGCACCTCGACCAGCACCCGCGGGCCGGAGGCCGGCTCGTCGCCGTCGGCGGCGACCGGGATCTCCAGCCGGTCACCGACCTCGGGCACCCGGCCCAGCTCCCGCATCACCAGACCGGAGAGCGTGTCGTACTCGGGCGCCTCGGGCAGCTCGATGCCGGTGCTGTCGGCGACCTCGTCGATGCGCCAGCGCGCCGGGACGACCCAGGAGCCGTCCTCCTGCCGCGCCGCGGCCCGGTCCGGCGGGTCGTCCTCGTCGCGGATCGGCCCGACCAGCTCCTCGGCCAGGTCCTCCAGCGTGATCACGCCGGCGAAGCCGCCGTACTCGTCGACCACGCAGGCGAGCTGCCGGTGCCCGGACCGCAGCCGGTCGAGCACCGTCGGCAGCGGCAGCGTCTCGGGCACCAGCAACGGGGGTACGGCCACCGCGTCGACCCGGGTGGTCGCGCGCTGCGCCGGGGGCACCCCGAGCACGTCGGCGATGCCGACCACGCCGATCAGGTCGTCGACGCCCTCGGCGCCGCGCACCGGGAACCGGGAGTGGCCGGTGTCCAGCAGCTCGACGATGCGGCTGACCGGCTCGTCGGCCCGCACGGTGTGCACGTCGACGCGGGGCACCATCGCCTCGCCGGCGGTCAGCTCCCGGAAGTCCAGGCCCCGGTCCAGCAGGTCGGACATCTCGGCGTCGAGGTGCCCCTCCTCCCGGGACTCGGCGATGATCTGCTCCAGGTCCTGCGGGGTGGCGCCGCTGGGCAGCTCCTCGATCGGCTCGATGCCGATGCGGCGGAGCAGCCGTACCGCGGCCCGGTCGAAGAGCGTGATCAGCGGGCCGGCGATCTTCAGGTACATCAGGGTGGACCGGGACAGCGCCCGGGCCAGCGGCTCGGCGCGGGCGATGGCCAGGTTCTTCGGGGCCAGCTCACCCAGGACCATCTGCACCACTGTGGCGATGACCAGGGCCAGCGCCACCGACAGCGGCAACGCCACCGCGCTGGAGATGCCGGTGAGGCCGAGCAGGTCGGCCAGCCCGGCGCCGAGGAACGGCTCGGCGACGTAACCGACGAGCAGGGCGGTCACGGTGATGCCCAGTTGGGCGCCGGACAGCATGAACGAGAGCCGCGCGGTGACTTCCAGGGCCCGGGCCGCGGCACGATCGCCACCGTCGGCGAGCTGCTTGAGCTTGCCCCGGTCCACGGCGACGTAACCGAACTCCTGGGCCACGAAGTAACCGGTGGCGGCGGTGAGCACGATGATGAGAAGGAGACCGACGAGGATCAGCACGGGAGGTTCAGTGCTCCCGGGGTCGTCGGGGAGGGAATTCGCCGGGTATGACCCGGCCGGCTACTGCTGCCCTCCGGGGCAGGAGAGTCGATCATGCGGCCCATTTTATCGGTACCGGCTGGACGTCCGCTGAGGGTGCCGGGAACCCTCCCCCACGTCCGGTTCACCGCCCGGCGAGCTCGTCCACGTCCAGCAGGCTCCGGTCGACCCGGCCGGACCGGTAGGCCGCCCGGCCGATCATCTGCGCGGCGACCGGCGCGGTGGAGAGCTGGAAGATCGCCACCAGGACCAGCATGCCCAGGTCCGAGGGGGTACGCAGGCGCAACGCCAGCCCGGCCAGCAGCAGCAGGACGCCGAGGACCTGCGGTTTCGTGGCCGTGTGCATCCGGTCCAGCACGTCCGGGAAGCGCACCAGTCCGATGCCGGCGACCAGCCCCAGCACCGCCCCGGCCAGCAGCAGCGCTCCACCCGCCCAGTCCGCGACGGCAGCGACGCTCACGATTCGCCCCGGACCGCGAAGCGCACCAGCGACACCGAACCGATGAAGCCGAGCAGGGAGAGCACCACGAGCACGGGCAGCGTGGTGGCGTGCCGGTTCACGGCGGCCTCCGCCCCCACCGCGGCGAGCATCGCCGTCAGCAGCAGGTCGGCGCCGACGACCCGGTCGAGCAGGGACGGGCCGCGGTAGATGCGGGCCAGGGCGAGCAGCGCGGTGGCCGAGAGCAGCACGGTGAGCGCGACGGCGAGCAGGACTGTCACGGGTGGTTCCTCCGTTCGGCGGGTTCGAGGTCGAGCCGGCGTACCTCGGCGGGAGATCCGATGGCGCGGACGATGCGCCGTTCGACGGCGAGCACGCGCTCGCGGCTGCCGGTGATGTCCTCGGGGCCGCGCACGTCGAGCACGTGCACGTAGAGCACGCCGGCGGCCCGGTCGACGTCGATGATCAGCGTGCCCGGCACCAGCGAGATCACCTCGGCGGTGAGCGCCAGGTTGAGGTCGGTACGCACGCGCAGCGGCACCGCGATGATGGCGCCGCGCGGGCGGTAACCGAAGCGCAGCGCCACGGCGGCGACGTGCAGGCTGGCGCTCACCAGCTCCGCGATGAAGGTGATCAGGAAGACCAGCAGCGCGCGGGGGCGGAACCGGCCGCCGAACGTGACCGGCGGCAGCGGGAAGAACAGCAGCACGGCCGCGCCGACCACCAGCCCGGCGATGAGGTTGCCCACTGACACGTCGCCCCACAGCAGCAGCCACGCGGCGACCAGCCAGCCGAGCGCGAGCGCCTGGTCGCGGCGCCGCCCACCCCGGCCCACCACCTGAATCGGCGCGTCGGGCTCGGGCGCGGCCCGGGGTACGCCCGTCGGCTCCCCGGTCGCGCCCCCGCCCGGGGGCAGGTCGTCGGTCATGGCACGTCCCGGGGCAGGACCGCCCGCACGTACGGGGTGCGTTCGCGCAGGTCGGTGGCCGCGTTCGAGGTGACCTGGAACAGCGGCCCGGCCGCCAGCGTGAACAGCACACCGAGCGCGACCAGGGCGGTGGTGGCGCCGACCATCAGGCCGGGCAGCCGGGCCGGCACGGTGGTGGAGGCCAGCCGGGGCGCCCGCCAGAACGCGATGTTCCACACCCGGGAGGCCGCGTAGAGCGTGAGCAGGCTGGTCAGCGTGCCGGCCCCGACCAGCACGGCGGGCAGCGTCCCGCCCGCCGCCACGCCGGCCTGGAGCAGACCCAGCTTGCCGAGGAAGCCGGAGAACGGCGGGATGCCCGCCAGGTTCATCGCCGGGACGAAGAAGAGCACGCCGAGCATCGGGGCGACCCGCGCCAGCCCGCCGATACGGCGCAGGTCGGTGCTGCCCGCCCGCTCCTCGACCAGGCCGGCGACCAGGAACAGCGTGGTCTGGATGGTGATGTGGTGCACCACGTAGAAGATCGCCCCGGACAGGCCGGCGACGCTGCTCAGCGCCACCCCGAAGATCATGTAACCGATGTGGCTGACCAGCGTGAACGACAGCAGCCGCTTCAGGTCCGACTGGGCCACCGCGCCGAGGATGCCGACCACCATGGTCAGGCCGGCCACCACCATCAGCAGGCCGGCGACCTGGCCGCCGGGGAACAGCAGCGTCTCGGTGCGGATGATCGCGTACACGCCGACCTTGGTGAGCAGGCCGGCGAAGACGGCGGTCACCGGCGCGGGCGCGGTCGGGTAGCTGTCCGGCAACCACGCCGACAGCGGGAACACCGCCGCCTTGATCCCGAACGCGAGCAGCAGCATCAGTTGCAGCGTCAGGCGTACGCCCGACGGCAGCGCGTCCAGCCGGCCGGCGAGCTGCGCCATGTTCAGCGTGCCGGTGGCCGCGTACACCAGCCCCACCGCGGACAGGAACAGCAGCGACGACAGGATGCTGACCACCACGTACGTCGAGCCGGTGCGCAGCCGCACCTCGGTGCCGCCCAGCGTGATCAGCACGAAGCTCGCGGCGAGCAGGATCTCGAAGCCGACGAAGAGGTTGAACAGGTCCCCGGCCAGGAAGGCGTTCGTCACGCCCGCGGTGAGCACCAGGTACGTGGGGTGGTAGATGCTCACCGGCGCGGTCTCGCTGGTCTCCCCCCGGCCCTGGCCGATCGAGTAGAGCAGCACGCACAAGGTCACCGCTGAGGAGACCAGCACCATCAGCGCCGCCAGCTGGTCGGCCACCAGCACGATGCCCACCGGCGCCGGCCAGCCGCCCACCTGCACCACCACCGGCCCGAACCGGTACGCCTCGACCAGCAGCACCGCCGCCACCACCAGGACGCTGGACAGGCAGAGCACGCTTATCGACCGCTGCAGGCGGGGCCGCCCGGACAGCAGGAGGGTGAGCGCCGCGCCGAGCAGCGGCACCACCACCGGCAGCGGCACGAGCCCGCTCATGTCTCACCGTCCCGGCGCAGCCGCCGGCGGGCCGGCTCCGGGTCCACCTGCTCCGGGTCGTCGTCCGGGCCCTCGCCGCCGTGGTCCGCGGTCGACACCTCGTTGCTCTCGGCGAGCCGGACGATCTGCCGGTCCTCCAGGTCGTCCTGCACCTCGTCGTCGCCGCTGGTGTACCAGCTGCGGTACGCGACGGCGAGCAGGAACGCGGTCAGCCCGAACGTGATCACCACTGCGGTGAGCACCATGGCCTGGGGCAGCGCGTCGCTCATCTCACCCTGCGGGGAGGAGCCCACGAACGGTGCGGCGCCGGCTCGCCCGCCGAGCAGGATGAGCAGGTTCACGCCGTTGCCGAGCAGGATGATGCCGAGCAGGATCCGGGTCAGGCTGCGTTCCAGCAGCAACGTGACACCGGCGGCGACGAGCACCCCGACCGCCAGCACCAGCACCAGCGTCGGACCGGCCGCCCCCCTGGTCACTGAGCCACCTCTGTTCGCGACTGCGGGGCTCGCAAACCCGGCTCACTCCTCGCGCTCACGGGTGCCGCCTCTGTTCGCGACTGCGGGGCTCGCAAACCCGGCTCACTCCTCGCGCTCACGGTGGCCCGTCCCGCTGGACGATCAACCCGCGTCCCGCCTCGCCGGCGGCCTCCACGTGCCGGTCCACCTCGGCGCCCAGGCTGCGCAGGATGTCCAGCACCAGCCCGACCACCACCAGGTAGACGCCGATGTCGAAGAAGAGCGACGTGACCAGGTAGAAGTCGCCGATCACCGGCAGCCACAGGCCGACCTTGACGCTCTGCAGCACGTCGCCGGTCAGCGCCAGCCCGAGCACCCCGCTGCCGACCGAGATGCCCAGACCCGCGCCGAGCACGGTGCCGGCCCCGACCGGCGCCGCCTCGGCCAGCTCGTACCGGCCGCCGGCCAGATAGCGCAGGGCCAGCGCGAGGCCCGCCACCAGGCCGCCGGCGAAACCGCCACCGGGGGCGTTGTGCCCGGAGAAGAGCAGGAACAGCGAGAAGATCAGTACGGTGTGGAAGATCAGCCGGGTGACCACCTCGAACACGATCGAGCGACGCCGCTCCGGCAGCGTCTGCCCGCCGCGCAGCCACACCGTGCGCCGGTCACCGGCGCGCATCGCGACCGGCCGCGGGCGGCGCGGACGCGGCCCGGTGCGGGAACGCTCGTAGATCAGGCTGGCCACACCGGTCGCGGTCACCACGAGCACCGAGATCTCCCCCATGGTGTCCCAGGCCCGGATGTCCACCAGGGTCACGTTCACGACGTTGCGGCCGTACCCCTCGACGAGGGCGAGCTGGGGGAAGTCGGCGGAGATCGACGGCGCCCGGCGCGCTCCGGCCGCGGTCAGCGCCAGGCCGGCCATCACCACGCCGGCGGCGATCCCGATGCCGCGCCGCACCCAGCGGCTGCGGCGCAGCGGACGGGCCGAGAAGCGTTCCGGCAGCCGGCGCAGCACCAGCACGAACACGGCGATCGTGGCGGTCTCCACCAGGAACTGGGTCAGCGCCACGTCCGGCGCGCCGTAGAGGACGAACATCATCGCGGTGCCGTAGCCGGTGACCCCGACCAGCAGCATCGCGGTGAGCCGGCGACGCGCGCCGACCGCGAGCAGCGCGGCCACCGCGATCACCACGGCGACCACGAGCTGGGCCGGGTTGTCCCACACCGCCAGCTCGACCCGCCACGGCGCGGTGGCGAGCATCGCCCCGCCGGGCACGAACACCAGCGCGAGCAGCACCGTACCGAGGTACTGCGGCAGCGAGCCGCGCTGGGTGGCGCCGGTGACCTCGATGGCGAGCCGGTCGAAGCCGTGCGTCACCCACTCGTACCCCTGGTTGCCGCTCACCGGCGAGCGCAGCCGCGCCAGCGCGGGCGCGAGCGGGCCGCGGACCAGGTGCAGCGCCGCGCCGCCGGCCAGCACGAGGGCGGAGAGGCCGAGCGCCGCGGTCGGCCCGTGCCAGAGCGCCAGATGCTCCTCGACCGGTCCGAACAACTCCGCGTACGGCTCGAACAGGCCGCTCAGCCACCCGGCGGCCGGACCGGCGGCGAGCCCGGCCACGGCGAGCAGCGCCGGGGGTACGAGCATCGCGGCCGGTGGCCGGGCCACCTCCGTGTCCGCGACGCCGGGCCGGGTGCCGAACGCGCCCCAGACGAACCTGATGCTGTACGCGACGGTGAGCGCGCTGCCGGCCACCAGCACGGCGAGCACGAGCGGGTCGCCGGTGAACGCGGCGAGCACCGACTCCTTGGCCACGAACCCCAGCAGCGGCGGCACGCCGGCCATCGAGGCGGCGGCGAGCGTGGCGACGATCGCCAGCCACGGCGCGGCCCGGCCCACCCCGGACAGGTCCCGCAGGTCACGGGTGCCCGCCTCGTGATCGAGGATGCCGACGACCAGGAACAGCGCCGCCTTGAACAGCGCGTGCGCCGCCAGCATCGCCACGCCGGCCAGCGCCGCCTTCGGGGTGCCCGCCCCGAACAGCACGGCGAGCAGCCCGAGTTGGCTGACCGTGCCGTACGCCAGCAACAGCTTCAGGTCGGTCTGCCGCAGCGCCGCCCAGCCGCCCAGGACCAGCGAGAGCAGCCCGGCGACGACGGTGACCGGCCGCCACGGTCCGGCCGCGGCGAGCGCCGGGCCGAGCAGTCCGATGAGGAAGATGCCGGCCTTCACCATGGCCGCCGCGTGCAGGTACGCGCTGACCGGTGTCGGCGCGGCCATCGCCACCGGCAGCCAGGCGTTGAACGGGAACACCGCCGACTTCGCCAGCGCGCCGGCGAGGACGAGCAGCACCGCCAGCGCCAGGTATCCGCCGCCGGGCAGCGGCGCGGACGCCACCGACGACCAGCGGTAGCCGCCCGCGTGGTGACCGAGCATCAGGAACCCGACGAGCATCGCCAGGCCGCCCAGCGTGGTCACGGTGAGCGCCTGCGCGGCCGCCCACCGGCTGGACCGGCGCTCGGTGCTGTGCCCGATCAGCAGGTACGAGAAGACGGTGGTCAGTTCCCAGAAGACGTAGAGCAGCAGCAGGTCGTCGGAGACGACGAGGCCGAGCATCGCCCCGGCGAAGGCGACCATGACGGCGGCGAACCGGGCCAGCCCGACCGACCCGGGCTCGAAGTAGCGGGCGGAGTAGACGAGCACCAGTGCGCCGACGCCACCGACCAGCAGCAGCATCAACCAGGACAGCGTGGTGACCCGCAGCGCCACGTCGAACTGCAGCTCCGGGATCCACTGGTACGTCTCGACGACCGCGCCGCCGTCGCGTACCGCCCCGGTGTGGGCCACCGCCCAGACCGCGGTTGCGGCCGGGGCGAGCGCGAGCAGCAGGCAGGCGCGCGGACCCCACCGGCGGACCAGCAGCGGGGCGAGCAGCGCCGCCACCAGGTGCACGATCAGCAGGACGAGCACGCGTACTCCCGGTCGAGGTGACAGCGCGCCGGAACACGCTGGGACACAACAGATCAGACTTCACAACCAACCCCAACCGCGCCCTTTTCCCCAAAAGCCACCCATCTCCCACCCACCCACCCACCCCACCCGCCTTCTCGCGGTGATCAAGGAGTTTGTGTCCGGAGCAGGCCCGTGCGCTGACACAAACTCCTTGATCAACGCGGAGTTCGGGCGCCGGTCAGGTCGGGTGGGCCGGTCAGGACAGGGCGGTGGAGTCCAGCTGGCGGGCGGCCCGGTCGACGGCGCGCTGGGCGACGGCGAGGGACCGCAGCGGCAGCCGGGCGTCGCGGCTCTCCCGGCGCTGGACGAAGTAGTGCACGGCGGCCCGCACGCGCGCCCGGTCGGCGGCACTGGAACGGGCGGTGGCGAGGATCATCTCGCGCAGCCGCCGGGCCAGTTCCTCGGCCAGTTCGAGGTCGGGACCGCGCAGCCCGGCGCGGAGCGCGGCCAGCCGGCCGTCGACCTGACGGAGGAGCAGGTCGGTGCCGGGCCCGAAGCCTCGTTCCTCGACGGTCATCCACGCCTCCAGCCCACGCCGCATCGCGAGTGAAGTTACTTTATGTTGCAGTGCACAAGCAACCAGTTAAGTAAGACTTAACGGAATAACCACCCATTTCCCTCCCTGAGCGTCGTCGCCGGGACAGATCGCTCCGGCGAGGCGGCCGGATGTCACACCGGCGCGGCAGGATGGGGTCGTGGCGGACGAGGTGACCCGGTCGGGCGGGGTGCTCCAGGAGTTCGGCGCGGCGACCCGGGAGTGGTTCACCGCGGCGTTCGCCGCGCCCACCCCGGCCCAGCAGGGCGCCTGGCACTCGGTGGCCGCCGGGCGCAACGCCCTGGTCGTCGCGCCGACCGGCTCCGGCAAGACGCTCGCGGCCTTCCTCTGGTCACTGGACCGGCTCGCCAAGGAACCGCCGCCGGCCGACCCCCGCCGACGCTGCCGCGTGCTCTACGTCAGCCCGCTCAAGGCGCTCGCCGTCGACGTCGAACGCAATCTGCGTGCCCCGCTCACCGGGATCCGCCAGGCCGCCGCCCGGCTCGGCCTGGCCCCGCCCGACGTCACCGTCGGCATGCGAACCGGGGACACCCCGGCCGACGAGCGCCGCGCCTTCGCCCGCACCCCGCCGGACATCCTCATCACCACGCCCGAGTCCCTGTTCCTGCTGCTCACCTCCGCCGCCCGCGAATCGCTGCGCGGCGTGGACACGGTCATCCTGGACGAGGTGCACGCGGTCGCGGGCACCAAGCGCGGCGCCCACCTCGCGCTGTCCCTGGAACGCCTCGACGCGCTGCTGGAGCGGCCCGCCCAGCGGATCGGGCTCTCCGCCACGGTCCGGCCGATCGACGTGTGCGCCCGCTTCCTCGGCGGCGCCCGCCCGGTCGACGTGGTGCAGCCGCCGGCCGACAAGACCATCGAGGTGAGCGTCCAGGTCCCGGTGGAGGACATGACCCGCCTCGACGAGCAGGAGCCACCGGAGGACGACCTCGGCGGCCTCGCTCCCCGCCGCGCCTCGATCTGGCCGGCCGTCGAGGAGCGCGTGTTCTCGCTGATCCGCGCGCACCGGTCCACGATCGTGTTCACCAACTCCCGGCGCAGCGCCGAACGGCTCTGCGCCCGCCTCAACGAGCTGGCCGCCGAGGAGTTGGAGGCGGCGTCCGCCCCGGATGGCAGCCGCGTGGCCCGGGGCGGGGAGCCGGTGCGCGTATCCGATCTGCTGCCCGGCGTCGACGGCCCGCCGGCCGGCGACGAGGCCGGGCTCGACGACGCCGACGGGCTCGGCCCGATGTCCGGCGGCGGGCCGGCCGACGGGAGCCGGGCCCGGCGCGGGGCGGAGGCGTTCGGCGGGCCGGTGGGGCCGGTGCGCGCGCCGCGGCAGCCGGCCGAGGTGATGGCGCAGTCCGGCGCGGCGACCGGGGCGCCGGCGGTGATCGCGCGGGCGCACCACGGCAGCGTGTCCCGGGAGGAGCGCAAGCAGATCGAGGAGGCGCTCAAGTCCGGGCGCCTGCCCGCCGTGGTGGCCACGTCCAGCCTGGAGCTGGGCATCGACATGGGCGCCGTCGACCTGGTGGTGCAGATCGAGGCGCCGCCGAGCGTGGCCGCCGGGCTGCAACGGGTCGGGCGGGCCGGGCACCAGGTGGGCGCGGTCTCGCGCGGCGTCGTCTTCCCCAAGCACCGGGGCGACCTGCTCTCCTGCACGGTGGTGGCCGAGCGGATGGGCGCCGGGGCGATCGAGGAGCTGCACTACCCGCGCAACCCGCTCGACGTGCTGGCCCAGCAGATCGTCGCGATGGTGGCGCTGGAGCCGTGGCGGCTCGGCGACCTGGCCGTGCTGATCCGCCGGGCGGCGCCGTTCGCGGAGCTGCCCGACTCGGCGCTGCACGCGGTGCTCGACATGCTCTCCGGGCGCTACCCGTCCACCGCGTTCGCCGAGCTGCGGCCGCGGCTGGTCTGGGACCGCGCCACCGACGTGCTGACCGGCCGGCCCGGCGCCCAGCGGCTCGCCGTGACCAGCGGCGGCACCATCCCCGACCGGGGCCTGTTCGGTGTGTTCCTGGCCGGCGCCGAGCGGGCCGCCCGGGTGGGTGAGCTGGACGAGGAGATGGTCTACGAGTCCCGGGTGGGTGACGTGTTCCTGCTCGGCTCGTCGTCCTGGCGGATCGAGGAGATCACGCCCGACCGGGTGCTCGTCTCCCCCGCGCCGGGGCAGGCGGCCCGGATGCCGTTCTGGAAGGGCGACCAGCTCGGCCGTCCGGTCGAGCTGGGCCGGGCGATCGGGGCCCGGGTCCGGGCGCTGCTGCGGCAGTCAGACGCCGACGCGGTGGCGGCGCTGCGCGCCGGTGGGCTGGACGACTGGGCCGCCGGCAACCTGATGAACTACCTGCGCGAGCAGAAGGCGGCCACCCGGTCGCTGCCGGACGACCGGACGGTGGTGGTCGAACGGTTCCGCGACGAGCTGGGCGACTGGCGGCTCGCCGTGCACTCGGTGCTCGGCGCGCGCGTCAACGGGCCGTGGGCGCTCGCGATCGGCCGCCGGCTGGCCGAGCGGTACGGCGTGGACGCCCAGGTCATGCCCTCCGACGACGGCATCGTGGTGCGCCTGCCGGACACCGCCGAGACGCCGCCCGGCGCCGACGTGGTCGTGTTCGAGCCGGACGAGATCGCCCAGCTGGTCGAGGAGTCGGTGGGCACGTCCGCGCTGTTCGCGTCCCGGTTCCGCGAGTGCGCGGCCCGGTCGCTGCTGCTGCCCCGCCGTGACCCCCGGCGGCGGCAGCCGCTGTGGCAGCAACGCCAGCGGGCCGCGCAACTGCTCGACGTGGCCCGCGAGTACGCCGACTTCCCGGTCACGCTGGAGGCCGCCCGCGAGTGCCTCCAGGACGTCTTCGACCAGCCCGCTCTGGCCGAGTTGATGCGTGACCTGGCCGCCCGCAAGGTACGCCTGGTCGAGGTGGAGTCCGAGCGCCCGTCGCCGTTCGCGCGGTCGCTGCTGTTCGGGTACGTCGGCGCGTTCCTCTACGAGGGCGACGCCCCGCTGGCCGAGCGGCGGGCCGCCGCGCTGGCGCTCGACTCCGGGCTGCTCGGCGAACTGCTGGGCCGGGTCGATCTGCGGGAGCTGCTCGACCCGGAGGTGCTCGCCGAGACCGCCCGCCAACTGCGCTGGCGCACCGAGCAGCGTCGGCCCCGCGACCCGGAGGACGTGGTCGAGCTGCTGCGCGTGGTCGGTGACCTGAGCAGCGCCGAGCTGGCCGAGCGCGGTGTGCCGGAGTCCTGGGCCGACGAGCTGGCGGCGGCCCGCCGGGTGCTGCGGGTCCGGATCGCCGGCGAGGACCGCTGGGTGGTCGTGGAGGACGCCGCCCGGCTGCGCGACGCGCTCGGCGTGGCGCTGCCCGTCGGGGTCGCCGAGGCGTACCTCGCGCCGGTCGCCGATCCGCTCACCGACCTGGTCGCCCGGTACGCCCGCACGCACGGCCCGTTCGCGGCGGCCACCTGCGCGGCCCGGTTCGGGCTCGGTGTGTTCGTGGTGGAGCAGGCGCTGCGGCGGCTCGCGGCGAACGGCCGGGTGGTCTCCGGCGAGTTCGCCCCGGACACGGTGGGCACGCAGTGGTGCGACGCGGAGGTGCTGCGCCTGCTGCGCCGCCGCTCCCTGGCCGCGTTGCGCCGGGAGATCGAACCGGTGCCGCCGCGCGCGCTCGCCACGTTCCTGCCCCGCTGGCAGCAGGTCGGCTCGTCGGCCCGGGGCGTCGAGGCGGTCGCCGCCGCCCTCGAACAGTTGCAGGGCGTGAACGTGCCGGCGTCCGCGCTGGAACGCCTGGTGCTGCCCGCCCGGGTCGCCGACTACTCCCCCGCCCAGCTCGACGAGCTGTGCGCCAGTGGTGAGGTGGTGTGGGCCGGCGCGGGCGCGATCTCCGGCGGCGACGGGTGGGTGACGCTCGCGTACGCCGACGTCGCCCCGCTGCTGCTTCCCCCGCCGGACGAGGCGCTGACGCTGACCCCGCTGCACGAATCAGTGCTCGACGCGCTCGCCGACGGGCAGGCGCTGTTCTTCCGGTCGCTCTCCGACCGGGTCGGCGCCACCGACGACGCCGCCCTGTCCGGCGCGGTGTGGGACCTGGTGTGGGCCGGTCACCTCACCAACGACACGCTCGCCCCGTTGCGGGCCGCGCTCGGCGCGGGCGGGGCGCACCGGTCCCGGCCGTCGGCGCCGCGCACCCGCTACCGCCGGCCCGGCCGGGTGGCGCTGCCCAGCCGGGGCGGCCCGCCCACAATGGCCGGTCGCTGGTCCCGGCTACCCGAACGCGACAGCGATCCCACCCGACGCGCTGCCGCGCTCGCCGACCTGCTGCTGGAACGGCACGGCGTGGTGACCCGGGGCGCGGTCGTGGCCGAACAGGTCACCGGTGGTTTCGCCGCCGTCTACCCGGTGCTGTCCGCGCTGGAGGAACGCGGGGCGGCCCGGCGCGGCTACTTCGTGGAAGGGCTGGGCGCGGCACAGTTCGCGGTGCCCGGCGCGGTCGACCGGATCCGGGCGCTCGCCGACGACTCCCAGGGCCGGGGCGGCCCGGCGGTGGTGCTCGCCGCCACCGATCCGGCGAACCCGTACGGCGCGGCGCTGCCCTGGCCCGAGCGCGTGGTCGACTCCGGGGACGGCGCGGCACCGGCCACCGGGCACCGGGCCGGGCGCAAGGCGGGCGCGCTGGTCGTCCTGGTCGGTGGTGACGTGGTGCTCTACGTCGAGCGGGGCGGCCGGACGATCCTGTCGTTCACCGACGACACCGACACGCTCGGCGCGGCCGGCAAGGCGCTCGCCGACGCGGTGCACTCCGGCGCGCTCGGCGCGATCTCGGTGGAACGCGCCGACGGCGAGGCCGTGCACGCGTCCCCGCTGCGCGACGCGCTCACCGCCGCCGGTTTCCGCGCCACCCCGCGCGGCCTGCGGCTGCGCGGCTGACCGCCCGGCCGCCGCGGTTAGGGTGTGCCGATGGCCTCGATCCGGGTACGCCAGGCGCGCGACGAGGACCGCGCGGCGCTGGCGGCGTTGCACGAACGGGAGTGGGGCGGGCCGATCGTGGTGGTCCACGACACCCGCTACGACCTGAGTGACCTGCCCACGCTGGTGGCGGTGGACGAGACCGGCGGGTTCGCCGGGGCGCTGGCGTACCGGGTCGACGCCGACGGGCTGGAGGTGGTCAGCCTGGCCGCGGCGGCACCGGGCAACGGCGCGGGCACCGCCCTGCTGGCCGCCGCGCAGGAGACGGCCACCGCCGCCGGGGCGGACCGGATCTGGCTGGTCACGACGAACGACAACCTGGGCGCGCTGCGCTTCTACCAGCGCCGGGGGCTGCGGATCGTCGCTGTGGACGCGGGCGCTGTCGACCGGGCCCGCGCGGTCAAGCCGACGATCCCGGAGGTCGGGGCGGACGGCATCCCGCTGCACGACGAGTTGCGCCTGGCCCGGCGCCTGACCGCGGCGGACCGGCGATGAGCGGCCCGGTCTCCGCGGGCCAGGGCCGCGCCACGCCGGGCGACGTTCCGAGCTGTGTCTCGCTGACCACCGACTACGGGCTGGCCGACGGGTTCGTGGCGGCGTGCCACGGGGTGCTGGCCCGGCTCGCCCCGGCTGTCCGGGTGATCGACGTGACGCACCTGGTGCCGCCGGCCGACGTACGCCGGGGCGCGGCCGTGCTCGCGCAGACAGTGCCGTACCTGCCGTGGGGCGTGCACGTGGCGGTGGTCGATCCGGGTGTCGGCACCGCGCGGCGCGGCATCGCGCTGGCCGCGCCCGGCGGGCTGCTGGTCGGGCCGGACAACGGGCTGCTGCTTCCGGCCGCCGAGGCGCTCGGCGGGGTGAGCGCGGCGGTGGAGCTGACCAACCCGGACTGGCTCGGCCCGGCCGTCTCCCGCACGTTCCACGGGCGGGACGTGTTCGCGCCGGTGGCCGCGCGGCTGGCGCTGGGCGCGCCACTGGCCGGGGCCGGTCCGGCCGTGGATCCGGGCACGCTGGTCCGGCTGCCGGAACCGGTGGTCCGCGCCGAGCCGGGCAGCCTCACCGCCGAGGTGCTGACCGTCGACCACTTCGGCAACGTCCAGCTCGCCGCGCCGGGCACGCTGCTCGACGGCCTGCCGCGGCGGCTGCTGGTGAACGGCCGGGAGGCGGTCCACGGCCGCACGTTCGGCGACGCCCCGCCCGGCGCCCTGGTGGTCTACGTCGACTCCGCCGGCCTGGTCGCCATAGCGGTGAACAGCGGCCGAGCCGCAGAAACCCTCCACACCACCCCCGGCGCCCTCCTCACCCTCACCACCCCCCACCCCTGACCCCCGCGATCTTGCAGTTGGCGCCCCGGCACAGAGGACAAATGCCCCACCGAAAGGGCCGAAACTGCAAGATCAACGGGGGTCAGGGGGCGAGAGGGCAGGGTCAGCAGCGGGGGACGGTGCCGCCGTAGATCGAGGACAGGTACGCGTGGCTGACGTAGGTGCCGCCGACCAGGCGGTACCACCTCGTCGTGGTGCGATAGGTACCGGTGATCTTCTGCCCGGTCACGTAGCACTGCACCGGCACCTGGGCGTACGTGGCGGCCAGGCCACGGCTCGCGTACGAGGTGCCCGCCCCGGCGCGCAGGTTCAGCGGCCCGGAGCCGACGACCGCTCGCGCCCCGCCACCTGTCCACAGCAGCGTCACGTCCACCCACGCGTTGTCGGTGAGCCGCAGCCCGTCCCAGAACGTCCCGTCGGCCAGGTCCAGCCCGGCCGGGTTGCGCACGGTGCGTCCGAACTGGTCCAGCCCGCCGTTGTAGTTGCTCTGGTACGCCGCCTGGGCCTCGGGCCGCCCGCGCGGCAGGTCCTTCCAGTTCTCCCGGATCGACGACGGGTTCCACCAGTCGTCGCGGGTGTTCCACGGGCCGACGTCCCAGACCGGGGCGTACTCGCAGCGGCTTCCGCTGGTGGTGCAGACCTTGACCGTGTAGTCGCCGGTGCCACGCGGGGACAGTCCGCGCCGGCTGGGCAGCGCCGCGAAGTGGTCCCGGGCGCGTACGGTGTGCCCGTTCGCGGTGGTGCCGCCGACCAGGCCGATCCGGGTCGCGTACACCCGGTAGGTGAGCGGGGCGGCCGGCTGGACCGCCGTGGTGGCGGCCGAGTCGGCGGCGAGCGTCAGCCCGGTGACGGTGGCCTCCGAGGCGGCGTCCCGGGTGGTCAGCACGACGCGCGCCTGCACCCGGCGGACCGGTTCGTCGAACACGGCCTCGGCGGCGTCGCGCCACTCGGTCCAGCCCCGGGCGCGCCAGCCGCGCACCTGGGCCACCGCCGTACCCCCGTCGCCGGTGCGGGCGGTGAGCCGGGCGCGTACCCGGGTGGCGGGCCGGTCCAGGACGCGCGGCGCGGAGAGCAGGATGCCCTCGGCGACCGGACCGCCCACGGCGGCCGGGCGGGTGCGGGCGGAGGGGCGGGGATCGGCCAGCCGGAGGCGGCCGGAACGCCAGGCGACGTTGACGTCGTCGCCACCGGCGACGGCGAGGTCGACGGACCAGCGTTCGGGGTCGGGCGCGCCGGCGCGAGCCGGCACGGCGGTGGACGGGTGCGCGGCCGACGCGGGCGTGCCGGGCAGTCCGGCGGCCACGGTGAGCAGGGCAGTCAGGGCGACGACGATACGACGTCCGGAATGAGCCATCAGCATTCTCCTCAGAACCCCCTGATCGTTGCGTTTCCGCTGATCAAGTGGAACCTCAGTACAAATGGCGACACATGCGAATTCTGTTCGGTAGGGAACAATGGCGGGGTGCCCGAAGGCGACACCGTCTGGAACACGGCGCGCGTCCTGGATCGCGCGCTGGCCGGGGCCCGGCTCACCGGGTCCGACTTCCGCGTGCCGCAGCTCGCCGCCACCGACCTGACCGGCTGGACCGTGCGCGAGTCGGCCAGCCGGGGCAAACACCTGCTGCTGCGCCTCACCGCGCCCACCGCAGCGCAGTGGACGCTGCACTCGCACCTGCGGATGGACGGCGCATGGCGCGCGTACACCCCGGGTGAGCGCTGGACGGCGCGGCCGGCGCACCTGATCCGCGTGGTGCTCCGCTCCCCCGGCGCGGTCGCCGTCGGCTACCACCTGCACGAGCTGGCGCTGGTGCCGACGGCCGAGGAGCTGTCGCTCGTCGGTCACCTCGGCCCGGACCTGCTCGGCCCGGACTGGGACGCCGACGAGGCGGTACGCCGCCTCGCGGCCGAGCCGGAGCGCACCATCGGTGAGGCGCTGCTCGACCAGCGCAACCTCGCCGGGGTGGGCAACCTCTACAAGTGCGAGGTGCTGTTCCTGCGCGGGGTGTCCCCGTGGACGCCGGTGGGCGCGGTGCCGGACCTGCCGGGCACCGTCGCGCTGGCGCAGCGGCTGCTCGCGGCGAACCGGGGCCGCTGGACGCAGAGCACGACCGGGGTGCTGCGCCGGGGTGGCACCAGCTACGTCTACGGCCGCCGGGCCCAGCCGTGCCGGCGCTGCGGGACGGCCATCCGCAAGGAGGAGCTGGGTGAGCGGGTCACCTACTGGTGCCCGGTCTGCCAGCCCGACCGTTCCTGACGTGGAACTTCCACGAAACGCCAAAGATCGCCGAGATAGGGACGATTGGGTACTTCCGTCCCACCCCCGTGGCGTCGCATGCTGCGATTGACCGCTCACCGATCGTCAGCAGCGCGTACGCCCGCCACGCCGGGGTGTCGGCCGGCGCGCCCCGACCCCGGGGAGAGCCATGGTGCTGTTCCGCAGACTCCGGCCGGGACGGCCGGACCGGGCCGGAGTCGCCGAAGAAACCGCGTTCGCCGGTTCCGCGGCGCGGGGCGTTCCCGCCGCGCGCGCCGGCGACGAGGAGCCGGGGACCACCCCGGCGAGCCTGGACCCGGCAGCCGTCCCGCGCCTGTTCGGCCCGGTGCCGAACACCGCCGCCAGCCCGCTGCCCACGCTCGACGCCGACGGCCGCCCGGCGCCCGGCACCGGCATCCGCAAGTTCGTCGACCCGCTGCCGCTACCAGGGCAGCCCGCCACCGACGGGCTCGGCGCCCGCCTGCCCGTCGCCGTCCCGGACACCATCACCTGGCCGGGCTGCGACTACTACGAGATCGGCCTCCAGGAGTACGCGCAGCGCCTGCACCGCGACCTGCCGGCCACCCGGCTGCGCGGCTACCGGCAGCTCAACCTGGGCACCGACGCCGCCGGCCACAACACGGTCAGCCCACCGGACCGCCCCTGGCACCTCGGCCCGATGATCGTCGCGCGGCGGGGCCGCCCGGTCCGGATCAAGTTCATCAACCAGCTCCCCACCGGACGGGCGGGCGAGCTGTTCCTGCCGGTGGACGAGACCGTCGACGGGGCCGGCGCCGGCCCGCTGGACGGTCCCGCGCCGTACCCGCAGAACCGGGCCGTGCCGCACCTGTCCGGCGCGCAGACCGGGTGGATCAGCGCCGGCAACCCGTGGCAGTGGGTGACCCCGGCCGGCGAGATCACCCCGTACCCGGCCGGGGTGGGTGTCACCCCGGTGCCGGACATGCCGCCGCCCGGCGCGGGCGCCACCACGCTGTACTTCCCGAACGAGCAGAGCGGCCGGCTGATGTGGCTGCACGACAACACGCTCGGCCTGTCCCGGCTCACCGTCTACTCCGGGCAGATCGCGCTGTACCTGCTCACCGACCCCGCCGAGGACCGCCTCGTGGACGACGGCGTGCTGCCCGCGGAACAGTTCCCGCTGGTGATCGAGGACAAGACGTTCGTACCCGACGACGCGCAACTCGCCGCCCAGGACCCGACCTGGGACCGGGACCGCTGGGGCGCCAAGGGCAGCCTCTGGCACCCCCACGTCTACCAGCCCCGGCAGAACCCGTACCGGCTCACCGGCGGCAACCCCACCGGCCGCTGGGACTACGGCCCGTGGACCCACGACCCGGACGGCGGCGCCAGCCCGTGGGTCGCCCCGGTGCCGAACCCGCACCACGACCCCGACGCCGACCCGGACGAGCCGCCGCTGGCGCCCGCCGTGCCGCACCCGTCGGCGGTGCCCGAGGCGTACGGGGACACCCCGCTCGTCAACGGCGTGGCCTACCCGTACCTGGAGGTCGCACCGCGCGCGTACCGGTTCCGGATCCTCAACGCCTGCGCGGACCGGGCGCTCAACCTGCAGCTCTACCGGGCCGCGTCGGACGGCCCGATGTGGGCAGACGACGGCAGCCCGGCCGACCCTGACGCCGGTGAGGTGCCGATGGTCGAGGCGGTACGCGCGCCCGGGCGGCCCGCGTACTGGCCGGTGGACGGGCGCGACGGCGGCGTGCCCGACCCGGCCGCCGCCGGACCCGACCTGATCCAGATCGGCAACGAGAGCGGGCTGCTCCCCGCCCCGGTGGTGCTGGCCAACCGGCCGGTGGACTACCGCTACGACAGGCAGGACCCGACGGTGCTCAACGTGGACGGCCACGCGCTGCTGCTGGCCCCCGGCGAGCGGGCCGACGTGATCGTGGACTTCGCCACCGTGCCGCCGGGCAGCACGCTGATCCTCTACAACGACTGCCCCGCGCCGCTGCCCCGGTTCGACACGCGCTACGACCACCACACCGGCGCGCCCGACCGGACCGGCTCGGGCGGGCTGCCGCCGACCCGGCCCGGCTACGGCCCGAACACCCGAACGCTGCTCCAGATCCGGGTCACCGGCAGCCCTGCGCAGCCGTACGACACGCGCCGGCTCGCCGACCGGCTACCCGGGGCGTACGCGCACAGCCAGCCGCCGCCGATCGTGCCGCAACCGGCGTACGACGCCGCGTTCGGCACCCACACCCCGCGTCCGACGCTCGTCGGCGCGCGGGACGGCTCGGTCACGTTCACCCCGCCCGGCGCGGCGGCCCCGGTCACGCTGCCGCTGGCGGTGAAGTCGGTCGGGCAGGTGTTCGAGCCCCGGCACGGCCGCGCGGTGGGCCGGCTCGGAGTCGGCCACCCGGTCAGCGGGCCGCTGCTGCCGGCCACGCTGCCGCTGGGCCCGGTGGAACCCGCCACCGAGGTGCTGCACGCCACCGACCCGGCCGTGCCGGTCGGCGCGCCGGGCGACGGCACGCAACTGTGGCGGATCGTCGGCGACGCGCCGCGCACCCATCCGGTGCACATCGAGGGCTGCGACGTGCAACTGGTCAACCGGGTCGGCTGGGACGGCACGCTGCGCCCGCCCGAGCCGGGCGAGCTGGGCTGGAAGGACACCGTCCGGGTCAACCCCCGGGAGGACGTCGTGGTGGCGCTGCGTCCCGTACCGCCGCCCCTGCCGTTCAAGATCAGCGACAGCGTACGGCTGCTCGACCCGTCCCGGCCCGCCGGCGCGCGGCTGGACGCGAGCCCGGTCAGTCCGGCCGACGGCCGCCCCGCCACGGTGGTCAACCAACTCGTCAACCTGGGCTGGGAGTACCGCTGGCAGACCCGCTCGGCGGGACTGCGCGACCAGGGCATGAGCCGTCCGCTGGTGCTGCGGGTGGCACCCAAGGCGCCCACCGGGCTGACCGCCACCCCGGCGCCCGGCAGCGCCACCGCGCTGCCCGCCATCGCGCTGACCTGGACCGGCAACGGCAGCCGCCCGGTGCCCACCAGCCACCTGCTGCAACGCGCCACCGACAGCGCCTTCACCGCCGGGCTGACCGAGATCACCGTGGCCGCCACCGCGACCCGCTACACCGACGCGACAGTCACCCCCGGCGTCACCTACCACTACCGGATCCGCGCCGAGAACGCGGTGAGCTGCTCGTCCTGGTCGAATGCCGTACCGGCGGCGGTGCGTCTGGCCGCGCCGGCCCGGCTCACCGCGGCGGTGCCGCCGACCGCGCCGCTGCGGGTGGCGCTGCGCTGGGCGAACCACTCCTTCGCCACCGGTGTGGACGTGCAGCGCGCCACCAACCCGACGTTCAGCAGCGGCCCGGGGACCACCGCCATCGCCGTGGGCGAGAACCACGTGGACCCGGCCGTCGCGCCGGACACCACGTACTACTACCGGGTACGCACGACGTACCTCGGCGCGGCGTCCCCCTGGTCGACAGTGGCCCGGGTGACCACCCCGGCCCGGCCGACGACGCCCACGGCGGTGAGCGTCATCGCGAGCGCGCCGGGACCGGACACCGCCACCGTGACGCTGAGCTGGTCGGCCGAGACGCCGGCCGGACCGGGCGCCGGCTTCATCGTGCAGCGCGCCACCGACGCCGCGTTCACCAGGGAGCCGGCCACGTTCCGCGTCACCGGCCGCGGCTTCACCAACACCGGCCTGGCGCGCTCCACCACCTACTACTACCGAGTACGCACGACGAACGTGGTTGGCAGGTCCCCCTGGACCCCACCAACCCCCATAACCACCCCCACCTAGCCCTCCCTCTCAGGGTCGATCATGAAGTTGACGGCAGATTCCGAGATCAACAACACCGTCAACCTCATGATCACCGGCGCTGGCGGGCGGTGAGCGGGTGTGGGGGTGCCTGACCGCGAGTTGCCCGCCCGGGCGGCCCGACGCCCTCCGCCCGCCCCCTGTCCGCGCCGTTGATCAAGGAGTTGGTGTACGGATTCGGCCCGCCTCAGGACACAAACTCCTTGATCAACACGCGGGACGACCAGCGCGCGGGACGATCGGCGCGCGGGGGATCGGCGTGCGGCGGGGGCGGTCAGCGGCCGGGCTGGGGGGCTCGGAGGGGGGTGCGGAGTTCGGCCAGGGCGGAGGCCACCCCGTGCAGCAGGTCGGTGGCCTCGGTCAGCCGCGCGGCGGCCGGGTGCGCGGTGTCGGGACGGGCGTCCTCGGCGACGTAGCCGGCGGCGGCCACCACCAGCCGTTCGTACGCGGCCACCCCGTCCTCCAACTGGGCCACCAGCGTGGCGTGCACCTCGTCCAGCGTGCTCTGCGGGGTCAGCTTCGCCGCGCGTTCCACGCCCGCCACCCGGTTCGCCAGCTCACGCAGCGAACGATCGGCCTCGGCCGCCTCCCGGACCGCCGGCTCGGCCAGACCGGTCAGCCGTCCGGCGAGCCCGGCCAGGGTGAGCGCGGCCCGGTCCAGCCGTGCCCACGGCTCGGCCGCGGCGGTGCCGCGCAGCGCCATGCGGGAGCGGACCCGGCGTACCTCGGCCAGGACACCCGGCCCGACGGGCAGCCGCTCGACGGCGGCGACCAGCCGGGCGCGGGAGCGGGCGGCGGCCTCCGCCGGGTCGAGCGCGGGCGGCGCCGGCACTGCTGCGAGCGCCCGGTGGTCGGCCCAGCGCCAGGCGGCGATCGCGATGGCGCTGCCCGCGGCGCCGGCCCAGGCCGCGTCCGGCAGGCCCAGTCCGGCGTACGGGGTGAGCACCGCCGCGGCGCCGCCGAGCCCGCCGGCCAGCACGCTCCACCGTCGCGCCGAGTTGCGCAGCCTGCGCAACCTGCGGAAATATCGGGCCCGCTCGTCGGCCATGGTGTCCGCCCCTCCGTCAGCCGGTCGTGCTCTCCCCGGTGCCGCGTTCCCGGCTCATGCTGGCCCGGATCTCGTCGAGCCGGGCCGCGGCGGCCGGGTCGGCCGGCTGCCCGACGGCGGGGGTCTCCTGCCGGCCACCGAGCTGCTCGCCGGCCATGCTCGACCGGATCTGTTCCAGTCTCGCCGATCCGGCCGAGTCGAGCGTGGCCTTCTGGATCTCCAGCATCCGGCCCTCGACCGAGTTGCCGGCCAGCTCGGCGCGGCCCATGGCGGTGGCGTAGCGGCGTTCGATCCGGTCGCGGACCTCGTCGAGCGACGGGGTGTTGGCGGGTGCGGTGAGCGACGACATCGACTCCAGCGAGCGGGCCACGCTCTCCTGCATCTTGGCCTGCTCCAGCTGGCTGAGCAGCTTGGTGCGCTCGGCCAGCTTCTGCTGGAGGATCATCGAGTTGTTCTCGACCGCCCTGCGGGCCTGGGCGGCCGCGCCGAGCGCCTGGTCGTGCAGCGTCTTGAGGTCCTCCAGGGCCTGCTCGGCGGAGACCAGCTGGGTGGCCAGCATCTGGGCGGTCTGCTCGTAGCGCCCGGCCTCGGCCTCGTCGCCCCGGCCCCGGGCCTGGTCGGCCACTGCGAGCGCCTGCCGCGCGTTGCCCTGGAGCTGTTCCACCTCGGTCATCTGCCGGGACAGCTTCATCTCCAGCTGGCGCTGGTTGCCGATCACCGCGGCCGCCTGCTGCACCAGCGCCTGGTGCTGGCGCTGCGCCTCCTCGACGGCCTGCTGGATCTGCACCTTCGGATCGGCGTGCTCGTCGATCTTCGCGCCGAAGAGCGCCATCAGGTATTTCCAACCCTTGACGAACGGGTTAGCCATCTCCGCCTCGTCCCCTCAGTAGCGTCGCGCCTACATCGTTCCAGCCGGACGCCACTCCGGCACCCGTACGCTCCTGATCAACAGTACGACGCGGACGCCAGCACCGCCCACGACGCGACAGCCGGGGTCAGGCGGCGCAGACCACGTCCCGCTCCGCGGGGCGTACCCGGGTGCTGCGCAGCGTGGCCTTGAGCGGCGAGTCCTGCCGGACCTGGACGGCGACCGCGCCGTCGGTGGTGACCTGCCGGACACCGCGGTTGGTCGCCTTACGCACGGCGGCCGTGGCCACCGGGGCCGGCTCGTCGGCCACCGGGACCAGCACGCCGGGCATCTGCTCGGCGAGGGCGACGGTGTCGCTCACCTCGCGCAGCAGTTCCGACAGGCGGGCGCCGAGCGCGTCGCAGATGGCGGCCAGCAGCTCGCTCGACGGTTCCTTCTGGCCGCGTTCGATCTCGGACAGGTAGCCCAGGCTGACGTTGGCGGCGGACGACACCTCGCGGAGGGTGCGGTGCTGCCCCTGCCTGCGTGTCCGCAGCGCGTCACCGATCACCCGGCGTAGCAGGACCATCGCACCTCCCCCTGGACGGGACCACCATGCCCGGCCGAGCCGCGCCGGGCACCGGACGCGGAGACCGCTCCGGCGCCGACGGCGACCGTCGGAGCCTTCCCGCAACCGTACCCGTTGGTTGCCACGACGACATCCCACCCCGCCTCTGAAAATCCGTGCGGATCGGCCGGCCGGCGGGCCCGCGGCCGGGCGTGTCGGCGCCGGGCCGGCTCATCGGGGGCCGACCCCCGCCGCCTCGGCGGCGTCGGCGTCCTCGGGGAGCTGGATGCGGTCGGCGAGCAGCCGCAGCGCCTCGATCACCACGGCCGAGCGGATGTGGTCGCGGCCGCCGTCGAGGTCGAGCCGGCGTACCTGCGTGCCGTCCGGCCCGGCGACCGCCACGTAGACCAGGCCGACCGGCTTGCCGTCCTGCGGCTCCGGCCCGGCGACGCCGGTGGTGGCCAGGCCCCAGTCCGCGCCGCACCGCTGCCGTCCGCCCTCGGCCAGGGCGGCGGCCACGTCGGGATCGACCGGGCCACGCTCGGCCAGCAGGTCCTCCGGTACGCCGGCGAGCGTCGCCTTGAGTTCGGTGGCGTAGACCACCATGCCGCCCCGGTAGATCGAGCTGACCCCGGCGATCTCCACGACCGCCGCGGCGAGCAGCCCGCCGGTCAGCGACTCGACGGTGGCCAGCGTCTGGCCGCACTCGTGCAGGCGGTGCACGACGGAGGCCGCCGGGTTGCCGGCGGGCCGCTGGTGTCTCTCGTCGGTGTCCATGCCCGCCCTCTCTTCCCGCGCCAGGGCGGCTTACTCTTCGGCCGCCCGGAGCGACGAGCCGGCTGCCCGGGTCAACGGGCCGGACGCCGCAGCCGCAACGCCTGGGCGATGTAGTCGAAACCGGTGACCACGGTGACCACCACCGCCGCGCCCATGATCCACGGACCGATCGCGGCGAGCGCCTCCGGCATCGGCCAGAGGTACCAGGTGATCGCCAGGATCTGCAGCGCCGTCTTGACCTTGCCGCCCCGGCTGGCCGCGATCACGCCGTGCCGGATCACCCAGAAGCGCAGCCCGGTGATGCCCAGCTCACGGGCGAGGATCACCACAGTCACCCACCAGGGCAGCCGGTCGTAGACGGAGAGCAGCACCAGCGCGGCGCCGGTGAGCGCCTTGTCGGCGATCGGGTCGGCGACCTTGCCCAGCGAGGTGACCAGCTCGAACCGGCGGGCGATCCAGCCGTCGACCAGGTCGGTCGCCGACGCCACCACGAAGATCAGGCAGGCGGCCATCCGCCAGCCCGCGTGGGTCATCGCGGACGCGACCACGGTGGCCGCGAAGACGGGCACCAGCACCAGGCGCGCGCCGGTCAGCACATTCGCCGCGTTGAGCAGCGGTACGGGGGCGGCCGCCGTCGACTCCGCGCCCGTCATGTCCCGCATCGCCCCACGTGGCTTCCCCGCTTCGTCCGGGCCCGCCGTCACCGTACCGCGCCGGGCGCCGCCGAGATCATCTCATCCGGTACGGCGACCAGGTCCACGCCCTCGGTGGCGGTGACGGTGGCCCGGACCAGGTCACCGGGGCGCAACGCGGCCAGGTCGACGCCGCCGCCGACCGGCGCGACGAGCGTGGTCGAGCCGTCGACCTCGGGCGCCTGGTGGGCGGCCCGCCCCTCCACCACGCCGTCCGCGACCGAGTCCACAAGCACCTCCACCGTCGCGCCGAGGCGCTCCTCGGCGCGCTGCGAGCAGAGTTCGTCGGCCAGCGCGCTGAGCTTGTCGTACCGCCGCTTGATCGTGGCGGCGGAGACCTTGCCGGCCAGGCCGGCGGCCTCGGTGCCGTCCTCGTCGCTGTAGTCGAACATGCCGATCGCGTCCAGCCGCGCCTCGGTCAGGAACCGGACCAGCTCGGCCACGTCCTGCTTCGTCTCGCCGGGGAAGCCGACGATGAAGTTGCTGCGCGCGCCCGCGTCCGGCGCCAGCGCGCGGGCGGAGGCGAGCAGCTCCAGGAACCGGTCGGTGGAGCCGAAGCGCCGCATCCGGCGCAGCACCGGCTCGCTGGAGTGCTGGAACGACAGGTCGAAGTACGCGGCCACGCCGGGCGTGGTGGCGATCACCTCGACCAGGCCGGGCCGGGTCTCGGCGGGCTGGAGGTAGCTGGCGCGGACCCGCACGATGCCGTCGATCGCGGCGAGTTGCGGCAGCAGCTTCTCCAGCGCGCGCGGGTCGCCCAGGTCCTTGCCGTACGAGGTGGAGTTCTCGCTGACCAGCACCAGCTCGCGGACGCCGGTCTTGGCCAGCCACTCGGCCTCGGCGAGCAGCTCGTCCGGGGTACGCGAGACGAACGCCCCGCGGAACGCCGGGATGGCGCAGAACGCGCAGCGCCGGTCGCAGCCGCTGGCGAGCTTCAGCGAGGCCACCGGGCCGGTGTCGAGCCGGTGCCGCAACACCTGCCGCAGGTGCGCCGGGGTGTGCGCGTCGGTCTCCGGCGCGACCCGGGCCGGGGTGCCGTGCCCGGGCAGCGACACCGCCGCGTCGCGGCGCTTCACCGGGGTCAGCGGCAGCAGCTCCCGCCGGTCGCGGGGGGTGTGCGCGCCGATCGCCTCACCGGCGAGCACCGAGTCGAGGCGGGCGGCGATGTCCGGGTAGTCGTCGAAGCTGAGCACGGCCTGCGCCTCGGGGAGGCTGTCGGCAAGCTCACGGCCGTACCGCTCGGCCATGCACCCGGCGGCGACGACCTTCGCGCCGGTGTCGGCGGCGGCCAGCAGCGTCTGGATCGAGTCCTGCTTGGCCTTCTCGACGAAGCCGCAGGTGTTCACCACCACCACGTCGGCACCCTCGCCGTCGGTGGTGACCTGCCATCCGTCGGCGTGCAGCCGGGCGGCCAGCTCCTCCGAGTCGACCTCGTTGCGGGCGCAGCCGAGGGTCAGCAGGGCGACCCGGCGCCCGTCGGATTGCGGGGTGGAGGAGGTGGCAGACACCATCCGAGGGTACCGGGCCGGTTCCGTACCGCCACGCCGCCCGTCCGGCACGCTCAGCGGGCGGGAGCGGCCACGCGGGCCAGCCGGTCGAGCAGGAACACCTCGGTGCCGGCCAGACCGGTGGAGCAGAAGACCGAGATCTGGTCCGCGCCGGTCCGGCCGGGGACCGCCCCGGCCAGCACCGCGCCCAGGTCGCGCAACCGACCGGCGTACGGCTCGACGGCGGCGAGCATCGGCGGCACGTACGCGGCGGCCTGCCCCGGCGAGTCGGTGACCAGCAGGTCGGCGGCGTCGAGCAGGTCGGGGCCGAACTCGTGCCGGTCGGTCTGCTTGAAGCCGACGGTGTTGACGTGCGTGCCGGGGGACAGGTCGGCGGCGTCGATCACCGGGACGGTGCTGGTGGTGGCGAGCACCACCACGTCCCGGTCGCGCACCGCGGCGGCGGCCGAGCCGACGGCGCGGGACGGCACGCCCAGCTCGGCGCGGACCCGGGCGGCGAACGCCTCCCGCCGGGCCGCCGAGCGGCTGTACACGGTCACCTCGCGCAGCGGCCGGACCGCCGCGGCGGCCCAGACCTGGGTCCACGCCTGCCGGCCGGAGCCCACCACGCCGAGGGTGGCGGCGTCCGCGCGGGCCAGGGCGTCCACCGCCACGCCACCGAGTCCTCCGGTACGCCGGGAGCCCAGCTCCTCGCCGACGGCGATGGCGCGTACCGCGCCGGTGGTGGCGTCGTGCAGCACGACCAGTTGACCGCTCTCCGGGTGGCCGAACGTGTCGTAGGAGCGGAAGCCGTACCACTGCCCGATGAGGTGACCGGCGGTGAGCACCATCCGGCCCCCGCCCAGCGGCGCGGACGCCCGGGGCGGGGCGATGAGCCGCCCGGCGTATGCGGCCAGCAGCGCGTCCCGCATGGCCGCGACGGTGAGCGGGGCGTCCACGGCGGCCGCGACGTCGTCGTCGGAGAAGAGCACGGTCATGCCTTCCATCGTGCAACCTGAAGTTGACGTCAACTCCACCCATGGTGGGCTTTCTCACCCCGCCGCCCGTTCCGCCCGGCCGGTGCTACCGTCGGCCACGACGGCCCGCGGGCCGTCCCGGACGAGTGGTGGGCGTACCCGGTCAGGCCAAGACGCCCCGCGTGACCCGACCGTCGCCCGGCCCGCTCCACGCCGGGCCCGCCCGTCAGAGGTGATCTCATGGCCTGGCTCGTACTGGTGCTCTCCGGACTCCTGGAGACCGCGTGGGCGATCGCGCTCGATCGCAGCGCCGGCTTCACCCGTCCCCTCCCCTCCGCCGTCTTCGGCGTCACGCTCGTCGGCAGCATGGCCGGCCTCGCGTACGCGCTGCGCGACATCCCGGTCGGCACCGGCTACGCGGTGTGGGTCGGCATCGGCGCGGTGGGCACCGCGCTGGTGGGCATGCTCGCGCTCGGCGAGCCGGTCAACCTGCCGCGCGTGGCCTGCCTGCTGCTGGTGGTCGCCGGCGTGATCGGATTGAAGTTGTTCGCCTGATCGATGCCGCATCCGGTTTGGACGACGCGGCGGCCGGGGTACCGGATCTTTCGTTGACCGGTAGCGAGATCACTCACGGAGGAACCCCATGGCCGACATCCACGCCAGCGCCCGTCCGCGTACCAACGCCGCCCGGATCTGCACGATCATCGCGTTCGTCTTCGCGGCTCTCGCGATCTTCCTGTCCCCGCTGATCTTCGGCGTCCTCGGCCTGATCCTCGGCATCGTCGGCGCCGTCCTCGGCGACAAGCCGCTGGGCTGGTACGCCGCCGCCGCGAGCGTGGTCGGCGCGATCATCGGCGCCGTGCTCGTCGCCGCGCTGCTCAACTGAGCCGGAAACCGCCGACGGCGGCTCCCACCTGACGGTGGGAGCCGCCGTCGTCCGTCGTGGGTCGTCAGTCCTCGCCGCCGCGCAGGCCGGCCAGGACCTCCTCCAGCTCGTCCGGCTTGACCAGCACGTCGCGGGCCTTGGAGCCCTCGGACGGCCCGACCACGCCGCGGGTCTCCATCAGGTCCATCAACCGGCCCGCCTTGGCGAAACCGACGCGCAGCTTGCGCTGGAGCATCGAGGTCGACCCGAACTGCGAGGTGACCACCAGCTCGACCGCCTGCACGAGCAGGTCCAGGTCGTCGCCGATGTCCTCGTCGATCTTCTTCTTGCTGTCCTGCGCCGGGGCGAGCACGTCCGGGCGGAACTCCGGCTCCCGCTGGTCCTTGCAGAACTTGACCACGTCGGCGATCTCGCGCTCGGTGACCCAGGCGCCCTGGATGCGCTGCGGCTTCGACGCGCCCATCGGCAGGAACAGGCCGTCGCCGCGGCCCAGCAGCTTCTCCGCGCCGGGCTGGTCCAGGATGACCCGCGAGTCGGCGAGCGAGGAGGTGGCGAACGCGAGCCGGGACGGCACGTTCGCCTTGATCAGGCCGGTGACCACGTCCACCGAGGGCCGCTGGGTGGCCAGCACCAGGTGGATCCCGGCGGCGCGGGCGAGCTGGGTGATCCGGACGATGGAGTCCTCCACGTCGCGCGGCGCGACCATCATCAGGTCGGCCAGCTCGTCCACGATCACCAGCAGGTACGGGTACGGCCGCATCTCCCGCTCGCTGCCCGGCGGCGCCTTGATCTCGCCGTTGCGCACCTTGCGGTTGAAGTCGTCGATGTGCCGGACCCCGTTGGCGGCGAGGTCGTCGTAGCGCATGTCCATCTCGCGGACGACCCACTCCAGCGAGTCGGCCGCCTTCTTCGGGTTGGTCACGATCGGCGTGACCAGGTGCGGGATGCCCTCGTAGCCGGTCATCTCGACCCGCTTCGGGTCGATCAGCAGCAGCCGCACCTCGTCCGGCGTGGCCCGGGTCAAAATGGACACAAGCAGACTGTTGAGGCAACTCGACTTGCCCGCGCCGGTGGCGCCCGCGATCAGGATGTGCGGCATCTTCGCGAGGTTGGCCACCACGTAGCCGCCCTCGATGTCCTTGCCGAGCGCCACCACCATCGGGTGGTGGTCGCTGGTCGCCTCGCGGGAGCGCAACACGTCGCCGAGCGACACGTTCTCCGGGTCGGTGTTCGGGATCTCCACGCCGACCGCGCTCTTGCCCGGGATCGGGCTGAGGATGCGCACGTCCGGCGACTTCACCGCGTACGCGATGTTGCGGGACAGCTGGGTGATCCGCTCGACCTTCACGCCCGGGCCCAGCTCCACCTCGTACCGGGTGACCGTCGGGCCGCGGGTGAACCCGGTGACCGCGGCGTCCACGTCGAACTGCTCGAAGACGCCGGTCAGCGCGGCGATCACCTCGTCGTTGGCCTTGCTCCGGCTCTTCGGCTTGGCGCCGCTGCCGAGCAGGTTCGCCGGCGGCAGCGTGTAGTCGCCGGCCAGCCCGGTGAGCGCGAGCTGCTCGGCGCGGGTGGGCAGCGGCGAGTGCTCCGGCGGCTCGACCGGCTTGCGGTTCGCCGGCACCCGCGGCGGCTTGCGCGGCAGCACGAGCGTCTCCTGGAGGTCGACGCCGGCCAGTTCGTCGTCCGGGTCCAGCGGCTCCAGCGGCGACGGCATCCGCTTCGCCGGCCGCTTACGGGCCGGTTTCGCCGCCGCCTCGGCCTCGGCTTCCTCCTCATCGTCCTCGGGCGCGGCCGGGTCGGCGCGCAGGCCGAGCCGCTCCGGGATCTTGTTGATCGGGGTCGCGGTGACCACGAGCAGGCCGAACACCAACAGCAGAAGCAGCAGCGGCATCGCCACCCACGCGGTCACCGCCGACTTCAGCACGTCGCCCACGCCCGCGCCGATCAGGCCGCCGGCGTAGTCGCGCTGGACCTCGTCGACCGGGTTCTGCCCGATGTGCAGCATCGAGGCGGTCGCCAGCATCATCGAGCCCCAGCCGACCAGGCCGCGACCGCGGTGCTCGGGGTCGGCCGGGCTCCGCATCAGCCGCCACGCGCCGACCATGAACAGCACCGGAAGGATTATCGAGATGGCGCCGATGAACAGCCGTACGGTGTCGGCCAGGTGCCGGCCCACGGGCCCGGCCCCGCCGCCCCAGATGCCCACCGCGCTGAGGATGGCCAGGCCGAACAGCAGCAGCCCGGCGCCGTCGCGGCGGTGCTCCGGATCCAGCTCCCGGGTGGACGCGGCCTGCCGGCCGGCGGCCCGGAACGCCCAGCCCACCGTGTGGGCCAGTCCCATCCAGACGGCGCCCGCGGCGCGGCCGACGAACGCGGCCGGGGCCGGCCCGCGGCGCGCCGGCCGCCGCGCCGGTTTCCGCGCCGCCGCCTTCTTCGCCGGTTGCCGGGCGCGGTTGTTCGTGGTGCCACGCGGCGACGCGCCGCGCCGCCGGCTCGCCTGAGAGGTACGGCCCGCCATAGAGTCACGGTAACGGCGGCACCCGGTGGAACGCCGCTTTTCCGGGTCGTGTCCGCGCGTCGCAGCACGGGTCGGACCGTCGTTTGTGTTATTCGCCTCAGAAGGGATGCCCGATGGCGTCGCCGGAGATCGAGGACGGTCCGGACGGTCCGCTGACCGGACACCCCCAGGCGCTGCGCCCGCTGACCGGCGAGCTGATCGCCGCCGTGCTGGCCCACCGGGGGTACGCGGTGGTCGAGGAGCCCGACGGCGCGCTCGTGGGCCGCTGGGAACGGAACCTGATCTGGTTCCACCGCCGGGGCGCGGCAGGTGAGCTGCTCCAGGTACGCACCGTCGTCGCGCCGCACTTCGGCATCGAGCACGTGCCCGAGCTGCACGCCTTCTGCAACAGGTGGAACCACGACCGGCTCTGGCCCAAGGCGTACGTGCACGTGGCCGACGACGGGTCGGCCCAGATCTGCGGCGAGGTCACCACCGACCTGGAGCGCGGCGTCACACCGCACCAGCTCGACCGGCTGGTCGACTGCGGTGTCACCACCGGCTGTCAGCTGGCCGCCGCCGTCGCCGAGCTGACCGGCGGGACGCTCCGATGACCACGGCACGCGACCGGGGGCTGGCCGCCGCGCTCGCCGACGCCCGGGACCGGCCCGACGGCGAGGAGCGCTGCGCCGAGCTGGAGCGGATCGCCTCCCGCGCGGACGCCACCGGTGACCCGCGTACCGCCCTGTCGGCGCGGTTCGCGCTGGTCGAGGCGTACCTGCACCTGGGTGAGCGGTGGCGCGCGGTGGAGCCGGTGCGGCGGATGCGGGAGACGGTGGCCCGGCACCCCGGGCTGCTGGACGCCCGGCCCGACGAGCTGACCCGGCTGCGCCGGCACCAGCGGCAGGCGGTGGAGGCGCTGTTCGGCACGCCCCGGGTGGGCCTGGATCAGGCCCGGTCCCTGTTGGACACGCTCGCCGGGGAGCTGGGCGAGGACGCCGCGCCGGTCGCGGAGCTGCGCTGCCGCGTCGCCGACCACCTCGGCGACGAGCCGGCGGCCCGGCGGGCGTACGAACGCTGGTCGGCCGCCGACGCGACGGACCCGGTGGGTGGCTGTGCGGGGTGCGCCCCGGCGCGGCGGGCCGACCTGCTGGCCGGGTGGGGTGACCCGGAGGCGGCGCTGGCGGCGCTCGCGCCGGCGCTGACCGGCTGGGTCGAGCCGCAGGGGCCACCGACCCGGCGGGCCGAACGGCAGACCGCCGCGACAGTGGCGACGACCTGCACCGACCAGCCCGAACGGGCGCTCACCGTGGGACTGCTGCCGTGGCTGCGCACCGGCGCGGTGACCGAGGCGGCCCGGGCGCACGTACGCGCGTACCGCCGGCACCGCCGGGAACGGGCCGCGTTTCCGCTGCTCGCCGCGCACCTGCGCTTCTGCGCGCTGGGCGGCTACCTGCATCGCGGGCTGGAGGTGCTGACCGAGCAGCTGCCCCGGCTGGACCGCCCGGCCGACGACCTGTCCGCGATGGAGTTCGCCGCGGCCGGCGCGCTGCTCTGCGGGCTGGCCGCCGAGGCCGGGCTCGGCGGGCGGCGGATCCACCGCCCCGGGCACGGTTCCCGGCCGGCCGCCGAGGTGGACGTGGCGACACTCGGGGCGCAGCTCCAGGCGCTGGCCACGGCGCTCGCCGGCAGCTTCGACGCCCGCAACGGCACCGGGCACCAGTCCGGCCGGATCGCCTCGTGGCTGGCCGAGCGGCCGCTCGCCGCGCCGGTGTCGCTGGCCGCCGAGAGCGAGTTCGACGAGGAGCCGGAATCGGACCCGGCCGAGCCCGGCCCGCCCGGCCCGGAGGAGCCCGCCCCGCTGGACGCGGCGCTGCTCGCCGCCGCGCTCGACGCCCGGGGCGAGCCGTACTCGCCTGAGCCGGACGGCACACTCGTCGGGCGGTGGGGCGAGGCCACGATCCAGTTCCGCCTGCTCGGCCGCCACGGTGACGTGCTGCACGCCCGCGTGGTGGCGCAGCGGCGGCTGCCGGCCGAGCGGCGCGCCGAGGCGTACGCCTTCTGCAACGCCTGGAACCACGACCGGCTGCTGCCCGCCGCCTACGTGCACGAGCCCGGCGACGGAACGCTGGTGCTGGCCGCCGGCGTCTCCACGGACCTGTCCTGCGGGGTCGCCCCGGCGCAGCTGGAGGTGCTGGTGGCCGCGGCGGTACGCACCGGCGCGGCGTACGCCGAAGCGGTCGCCGCCCTGGCCTGAGCCGCCGAGCCGACCGGCCGGTCCGCGACGCGGCGCGGCCCCCGACCACCGGGCGGTGGTGGTCGGGGGCCGCGGTCGGTGCGGCGGTCAGCGGGCGGAGAACGCCAGCGTGTACTCGCCGGAGCCGGACAGTCCGGTCACCCGGTACCGGTAGGCGCCGGCCGGGCCCTCGACGGTCAGCCGGGCCACACCGTCGGCGCTGGTGGCGCGGGCGACGGTACGGAACGCGCCGTTGGTGAAGCGTTGCAGCTCCAGCGTCACCCGGACGCCGTCCGGCGCGGCCAGGCACGCCTCCTGGGTGCCGCCGGGCACCCGGAAGAAGCGCCCGTCCGGCTGCACCTGGACCCGCCCGGCGGCGATCCGGCCTCTCCGGCTCACCTGGCCGGCGCACTCGGTGTCAGCGGCCGGCGGGGTCGGCGGGACGGTCGCCGGCGGGGCGGTCTCCCCGCCACCGGCGGGCGGCTGCGTCGGGGCCGGCTGGCCACCGGCGGTGACGAGCGTGAGGTTGTTGCGCTGGAGGATCTCGTTGACCGGCTGGAAGAACGTGACCCCGCCCCGGGTGCAGTCGCCGGAGCCGCCGGAGGTGACGCCCTGCGCCTGGTCGCCGGAGAGCCACGCGCCGCCGGAGTCGCCCGGCTCGGCGCAGACGTTCGTCCGGGTCAGCCCGGTGACCGTCCCCTCCGGATAGTTGACAGTGGCGTTCTTGGCCTGGACCAGGCCGCAGCGGGTGCCGGTGGTGGAGCCGGACCGGCAGATCGAGGCCCCGACCGGCGCCTCGGTGGAGCCGTTGACCGCCACCGTGCGGCCGTCGCTGAAGTCGGTCACCACGCCCTGCGGCGTCCAGTCGCCGTTCACCCGCACGAACGCCCAGTCGTCGCCGGGGAACGAGGAGGCCGCGAACGTGCCCTGGGCGACCCGGTTGGATCCGGTGGTGCGGTCCCCCGGCCGGCCGCAGTGCCCGGCGGTGACGAATCCGCCCACCACCGAGAAGCCGACCGAGCAGCGGCCGGCGTTGTTGATGAAGAAGGCGTCGCCGCCCCGCACGTCGAACAGCGGGCGCGGGGCCTCGTCGGCGGTGCGTACCCGGACCATCGCGGTCTTCGGCCCAGCGGCCGCGGCGAAGCGGCGGCCGTCGGCCTCCGCGCCCGGACGGGCGACCACCACCACCGTGTTGTCGGTCACGTCGACGTACCAGCCGGCGATGTCCGGGCTGGCCGCGCCGCCCGCCGCGTCGAGCCGGGACTTCACCGCGTCCAGCTCGGCGACGCCCCGGGCGACCCGCTTCGGGACCGCGCCGGCGGCCTTGACCCGCGCCTCGCCGGCCGCGTCGGCCACCGCCACGGTGAGCGTCGCGCCGTCCGCGCTGAGCCAGCTGCCCCCGTAGCCGGCGCCGAGTTCGGCACGCAACCGGGTGACCGTGCCGGCCGCCCACCGCTCGGTGCGCAGCCGCTTCACCGCCTGGTCACGGGTGAGCGAGAGGTCGCGGCCCATCGCGTCCAGGACCTCCGGGGCGACGCCGTCGGTGGCCGGCGCGGCCCGCCGGGGTTCCTCGCCGGCGAACGACGGTACGGTCACCGCCGCCGTCAACCCGGCCGCCGCCACCAGTACGCCGATGGCTGTCATCCGTCTGCGGTCCATCCGCCACGCTCCTCCCGGCCGGCGCAGGGGCACGCCGGCCGTCCCGGAGTACGGAGACGGACGCCGATCGGATGAGGGTGAGCGGAGGGTTTCGACGCGGCGTGTCGGGACGTACCCGGAAAGCGACGGCGCCGGCCCACCGTGGACGGTGGACCGGCGCGCGGCGCGGTCGGGTCAGACCTCGACGACTGTCGGGACGATCATCGGCCGGCGGCGGTACGCGTCGTTGACCCAGCGTCCGACGGTGCGGCGGACGATCTGCTGGAGCTGGTGCGGGTCGGTGATGCCGTCCGCGGCGGCCCGGTTCAGCGCCTCGGTGACCAGCGGAACCACCGCGTTGAAGGCGGCCGGGTCCTCGGAGAAGCCCTTCGCCGAGACGGTCGGCCCGGCGACCACCTTGCCGGTGACCGAGTCGACCACGACCGTCGCGGCGATGAAACCGCCGTCGCCGAGGATCCGCCGCTCGGTGAGCAGCGACTCGCTGACGTCGCCGACGGCGAGACCGTCGACGTAGACGTACCGGCTCTTGACCCGGCCGACCAGGCTGGCGCGGCCCTCGACCAGGTCGACCACGTCGCCGTCCTCGCAGAGCACGACCCGGTCCGGCGCGACGCCGGACTCGATGCCGAGCCGGGCGTGCGCCCGCAGGTGCCGCCACTCGCCGTGCACCGGCATCAGGTTGCTCGGGCGGACGACGTTGAGCAGGTAGAGCAGCTCGCCGGCCGGGGCGTGGCCGGAGACGTGCACCTTCGCCACGTCCTTGTGCACCACCACGGCGCCGGCGCGGGCCAGCCGGTTGATCACCCGGTAGACCGAGGTCTCGTTACCGGGCACCAGCGAGGACGCCAGCACCACGGTGTCGCCGGGCGCGATGGTGATGTGCCGGTGGTCGCCGCTGGCCATCCGGCCCAGCGCGCTCATCGGCTCGCCCTGCGAACCGGTGGACATCAGCACGATCTGCTCGGGCGGCAGGTTCGTGGCCTCCTCGATCCCGACCACCAGGCCGGGCGGGATGTTCAGCAGGCCCAGGTCGCGGGCGATGCCCATGTTGCGGACCATGGACCGGCCGATCAGCGCCACCTTGCGGCCGTGCTCGACCGCCGAGTCGAAGACCTGCTGCACCCGGTGCACGTGCGAGGCGAACGAGGCGACGATGATCCGCCCCTTGGCCTTCGCGAAGATCGAGTCGAGGACCGGGCCGATCTCCTTCTCCGGCGTGACGAAGCCGGGGATCTCCGCGTTCGTCGAGTCCGACAGCAGCAGGTCGACGCCCTCGGCGCCGAGCCGGGCGAACCCGGCCAGGTCGGTGATCCGCCCGTCCAGCGGAAGCTGGTCCATCTTGAAGTCGCCGGTGTGCAGCACCAGGCCGGCGGGCGTACGGATGGCCACCGCCAGCGCGTCCGGGATCGAGTGGTTCACCGCGAAGAACTCGCACTCGAACGGGCCCAGCCGTTCCCGGCCGCCCTCCCGCACGGTCAGCGTGTACGGCTGGATCCGCCGCTCGGCCAGTTTCGCCTCGACCAGCGCGAGCGTGAACTGGGAGCCGACGAGCGGGATGTCCGGCTTGTGCGCGAGCAGGTACGGCACCGCGCCGATGTGGTCCTCGTGACCGTGCGTGAGCACGATCGCCTGCACGTCGGCCAGCCGGTCCAGGATCGGGCCGAAGTCGGGCAGGATCAGGTCCACGCCCGGCTGCTCGACGTCGGGGAACAGCACCCCGCAGTCGACGATGAGCAGCTTGCCGTCGTACTCGAAGACGGTCATGTTCCGGCCGATGGCGCCGAGTCCGCCGAGCGGGATGATCCGCAGGCCGCCCTCGGGCAGCGGCGGGGGCAGCTCACCCTCGATGTGCGCCTCGGTCACGCGTCACCTCATTCTGCGACGCCGTCGCGCGGCGTCCGTCGTGTCGTTTGTTCATTCGGGCAGGGGCAGGCCCGCCGCCGCGCAGTCGGCGCGCAGCTGGGCCAGTTCGTCGCCGGTGGCGTCCACCAGCGGCGGTCGCACCGGGCCGGCCGGGCGGCCCTGGGCCGCGAGACCCGCCTTGACCAGGATCGTGCCCTGGGTGCGGAAGATGCCGGTGTAGAGCGGCAGCAACTGCCGGTGCAGCGCGAGCGCCCGGGCGTTGTCGCCCGCCTCGAACGCCTCGATCATCTGCTTGGTCGGCGCGCCGGTGAAGTGGGTGGAGGTGCCGACCACGCCGACCGCGCCGATCGACAGCATCGGCAGGGTGAGCGCGTCCTCCCCGCTGTAGAACGCGAGGTCGCTGCGGGCCAGCACCCAGGAGGTGGCGGTCAGGTCGCTCTTGGCGTCCTTCACGGCCACGATGCGGCCGTGCTCGGCCAGCTTCACCAGCGTCTCGGTGGCGATCTCCACGCCGGAGCGGTGCGGGATGTCGTAGAGCATGACCGGCAGGCCGGTGGCGTCCGCGACGGTGGTGAAGTGACGCAGCAGCCCGGCCTGCGGCGGCTTGTTGTAGTAGGGCGTCACCACCAGCAGGCCGTGCGCGCCGGCCTTCTCGGCCTGGGTGGCCAGCTCGACTGTGTGCCGGGTGTCGTTGGTGCCCACCCCGGCGACGATGCGGGCCCGGTCGCCCACCGCCTCGGCCACGGCGCGGATCAGCGACTCCTTCTCCGCGTCGGTGGTGGTCGGTGACTCACCGGTGGTGCCGTTGAGGACCAGCGCGTCGTTGCGCTGCTCGTCCACGAGGTACTCGGCCAGCCGGGCGGCGCCGGCGAGATCGAGCCCGCCGTCCGGCGTGAACGGGGTCACCATGGCCGTCATCACTCGCCCGAACGGGCGCGACGCGCCCCGGCTCGGGGCGGCGGAGTGGTCGTGCGTCATGCTCACAACCTAGCGGACGACCACCGGTGACCCGGCGGCGAAGGGCGACAGGTCACTCGGCGTACGGGGACGCCGCCACCTCGGTACCGTCGGGCAGGGTGGAGATCTCGAAGTCGGCGAACACGTTCGGCGCGACGCTCTTGAGCTGTCGCAGGCACTCCACCGCCAGCTCGCGGATCTCCACGTCGGCGTGCTCGGTGGCGCGCATCTTGACGAAGTGCCGCCACGCGCGGTAGTTGCCGGTCACCACGATCCGCGTCTCGGTCGCGTTCGGCAGCACCGCCCGCGCCGCCTGGCGCGCCTGCTTGCGGCGCAGCGTCGGGTTGGGCTCGTCGGTGAAGCGGGCCTCCAGCCCCTCCAGCAACTCGGTGTACGCCCGCACCGCCGCGTCGGTGGCCTCGACGAACTTCTTGTGCAGCTCCGGGTCGTCGGCGATCACCGACGGCTCGACCATCGCCGCGTCCCGCTCCGGCACGTAGCGCTGGGAGAGCTGCGAGTAGGAGAAGTGCCGGTGCCGGATCAGCTCGTGCGTGAACGACCGCGACACGCCGCTGAAGTAGAAGCTCACCGAGCCGTGCTCCAGCACGCTCAGGTGGCCGACCTCCAGGATGTGCGCCAGGTAGCCCGCGTTGGTGGCGGTGGCCGGGTTCGGCTTCTTCCAGCTCTGGTAGCAGGCCCGGCCGGCGAACTCGGCGAGCGCCTGCCCGCCGTCGGCGTCGGTGGACCAGGGCACCTCTTCGGGCGCCTGGAACTGGGTCCACGCGATCAACTTGACCTGGGGCTGCACCATCTCCGGCATTCCTGGGACTGTAGTTGGCCCTCGCCCGGCGCGGAAATCGGGCGCGCGGCCGACCTGCCGCCCAGCTCAGCCCGGGTGTCCAAGATCTCCCGGCCCTCGCGTCAGCGCGGTCCCTCGTCGGGAGGCTAGACGTAGAGCGAGGTGAAGGGCGCCCACGGCAGGTTGCGGGCCACCGAGAAGACCCCCCAGGCGGCCAGGAACAACCCGATCGCCTTGGGGCTGAACCGCGGCTCGGGCAACTTCCAGCCGAACGCCCGGTTGCCGGCCCAGGCCACGAAGAGCCAGGTCAGGAACGGCAGCGCGAACACGAACAGGAAGTGGTGCCGGGCGGCGGCCGGCAGGTCGCCGTGCAGCACGTACCAGAGCGCGCGGGTGCCGCCGCAGCCCGGGCAGTCGAGCCCGGTGGTGAGCTTGAGCAGGCAGGTCGGACGGGCGTCCGGGTCGCTCTGCGTCGGGTTGCTGATCATCGCGTACGCCAGGCCGAGGACGACGCAGCCGAGCGCGGCCAGCGGCACCGCCCAGCGCGGGGCGCGGGCGTGCAGGCGCAGGACCATACGGGTGAACCGGTCGGTCTCGACCGGCTGGTACGCGACCGGGTACGGCCCCTGCCACGGCCCGCCGGGAGCGTGCGGCCCAGCGTGGACGTGCGGCTCACTGTGGGCGTGCGGGTCGGGCTCGGTGGCAGGCCGGTCAACGCTCGTCACGCGCTCACCGTACACCGGCCACGCCCACCAGCGCGGCGGCCAGCGGCCCCGCGAGGTCGCCTGCGGCGGGCGGGGCGACCGCGTCCAGGCCGAGCCACCCGGCCAGCCGGTACAGCTCGGCGGCGAGCGCCACAGCGGTCTCCCCCGGGTCGGCGCCCGGCTCGACCCAGGCGGCCGGCACCAGCAGCACGCCGGCCTTCCGGTCGGCCTTGAGATCGACCCGGGCGGTGAAGCGCTCGCCCTGGCGGAACGGCAGCACGTAGTAGCCGTACACCCGCTGCGGCGCGGGCACGTAGATCTCGATCCGGTAGGTGAAGCCGAACAGCCGCTCCGTGCGCGCCCGCTCCCAGACCAGCGGGTCGAACGGGCTGACCAGCGTGTTCCCGCGTACCCAGCGGGGCATTCGGGCGTCGGCGTGCAGATAGGCGGGGTGCCGCCAGTCCTGCACGGTGACCGGGGTCAGCTCGCCCGCCTCGACCAGGTCGGCCACCGCCTGCCGCGCCCCGGCCACCGGCAGCCGGAAGTAGTCGCGCAGCTCCGGCTCGGCGGCCACGCCGAGGCAGCGGGCCGCGATCGAGACGAGCGTCCGGTACGCCTCGGCGTCGGTCGGGGTGGGCGCGTCCAGCACGGCGGCCGGGAGCACCCGCTCGGGCAGGTCGTAGCGGCGGGCGAACGAGTTGGTGCGCTCGGCGGCGGTGACCTCGCCGGCCCAGAACAGGAACTCCAGCGCCCGCTTCACGGCGGACCAGTTCCAGCCCCAGTTGCCGGTCTCCCGGGGCGCGTCGTGCTCGATCTCGGCCGCGGTCAGCGGGCCCCGGGCGGCCACCTCGTCGCGGACCCAGGCGACCAGCCCGGGCTGCTCCTGGGCGATCCGGCGCATGCCGCCCCACGCCTCGTCGCGGGCCTTCGCCATCCGCCAGCGCAGCGCCGGGTGCAGCCCGACCGGCACCAGCGACGCCTCGTGCGCCCAGTACTCGAACAGCTCACGCGGGCGGCGGTAGGCGGCGGTGTCCAGCAGCGCGGTCGGGTAGGGCCCGAGCCGGCTGTAGAGCGGCAGGTAGTGCGCCCGCTGGAGCACGTTCACCGAGTCCATCTGGATCAGCCCGACCCGGTCGAGCACCCGGCGCAGGTGCCGCCGGGTGGGCACGCCGGCAGGCGCCGGGTCGGCGAAGCCCTGGGCGGCCAGGGCGATCCGGCGGGCCTGGGCGAGGGAGAGCGATTCCGGTACGGCCATCGCCGGCGACCCTAATCCAGCGGTACGACACCGGGAGCGGCGGCTGGACCGATCGCCCGTCTGGGCATAGAACGGACAGATGCTCACCATTCGCCGGGAGGAACCGGACGACGCCGAGGCGATCGCCCGGGTGCACGTCCACGGATGGCAGTCCGGTTACGCCGGGATCATGCCCACGGAGGTGCTGGCCCGGCTGAACCCGGCCGCCTGGGCCCAGCGCCGCCGCGACCTCGGCACCGCCGACCCGGAGCACCCGTTCACCACGCTCGTCGCCGAGGACGGCGGCACGATCGTCGGGTTCACCACGTTCGGGCCGTACCGGAACAACCAGGACCGCGGCGACCTGGACCCGGCGCACGGTGAGCTGTTGGCGATCTACGTGGAGCCCGCGTACTGGGGTTCGGGTGTCGCCCGGACGCTGCTCGCGGCGGCCCGGGACGGCCTGGCCGAGCGGGGCTGGACCGGGTACCGGCTCTGGGTGCTCGCCGACAACGCCCGGGCGCGCCGCTTCTACGAGCGGGCCGGGCACTCACCGGACGGCGAGGAGTCCACCTATCCGGTGCCGCTGTCCGGCGGACTCCCCCCGCTCCTGCTCCGCGAGCTGCGGTACACCGCCGGAGGCTGACCCGGCCGGGACCTCCCCGCCGGGACGCCCACCGCCGTCCGGGGTGAGCCAGCGCCGGATCGGCAGCCCCAGCAGCAACGCCAGACTGATCCACACGTACGTGTTGCTGCCGAGGAAGCCGTCCACGCCGGTGAAGTCCTTCTCCCAGGCCCAGACGATCCGGCTGCACAGCAGCGCGTACCCGATCAACGCGGCGGCCAGCAGCAGACGGCGCCGCCGGCTGCGCGCGGGCGCTGCCATGCCGTTGTCCACGAGCAGGATCAACCCGGGCAGCAGCCACACCAGGTGGTGCACCCAGGTGACCGGGCTGACCAGGCACATCACGGCGCCGGTCAGGGCCAGGCCGGTGGCCTCGTCGCCGGCGGCCACCGCCGCCCGCGACCGCCACGCCCACACCACGAGCGTCACGAGTACGAGCGCCAGCCAGGCGATCGTGCTGGGGTGCTGCGGGTCGAGCCGGGCGACCACCCCGCGCAGCGACTGGTTGGAGACGAACGCCAGCTCGCCGACCCGGTCGGTGTTCCACAGCGCCTCGGTCCAGAACTCCCGGGAGGCGTCCGGGAAGAGACCGGCGGCCACGAGCGTGGCGACGGCAGCCGTGCCGACCGACGTGGCGGCGGCCCGCCAGCGGCCGGTGACCAGCAGGTAGACGATGAAGATGCCGGGCGTCAGCTTGATCGCGGTGGCCAGGCCGATGCCCACGCCCGCCCAGCGGCTGCGGGCCGGCAGCAGCCACAGCAGGTCCACCGCCACCAGGAACAGCAGCAGCATGTTGACCTGGCCGAAGTTGACCGTCTCGCGCATCGGCTCGTACGCGGCGGCCAGGCACAGCGCGACGGCGAGGGCGAACCAGCGGGTCCAGCCGGAGCGGCGGGCCACCGGGTCCAGCAGCCGCCAGATCACCACGGCGCTCGCCAGCACCGTGAGCGTCACGCTCACCACGATCGCGGCGTTCCACGGCAGGTACGCCATCGGCAGCATCACCAGCGCGGCGAACGGCGGGTAGGTGAAGCCGTACTGGGTGCCGGGGCGCAGGAAGTCGTAGATCTCCCCGCCGTCACGCGCCCAGTAGGTGAGCGCGCCGTAGTAGACCTGCAGGTCGAAGAAGCCGTGCCGCACCGCCGCCACGGACAGGAACACGGTGACCGCCGCGGCGAGCGCCGCCACGGCGACGGCCTGCGTGATCGTGCGCCCGGCACCCTGCGCCACCGTCACCCTCCTCGCCCTGCGTAGGCTCACGTGCCATGGCTGCAGGCTACGTCCGGCCCGCGCGTCCCGAGGACGCCGGCGAGATCGCACGCGTCCAGCTCGCGACCTGGCGGGTCGCGTACCGCCGGATCCTGCCCCGGCACGTGCTCGACAACCTGGACGAGGCGTACCTCGCCCGGCGGTGGAGCGCGGCGGTGCAGGAGCCCCCCTCGGGCGCGCACCGGGTGCTGGTCGCCGTCGAAGAGGCGGCGCAATCCTATCTGGTGGGGTTCATCGCCTCCGGTCCGGCCGACGCCGAGGCGCTGGCTCCCGGTGAGCCGGCCGACGCGCTCGCGTCGGGCGTCGCGGCGGTGACCGACCTGCTGGTGGAGCCCCGGTGGGGGCGGCGCGGGCACGGCAGCCGGCTGCTCGCCGCTGCCGTCGAGCACTGGCGCGCCGACGGGCTGACCCGGGCGGTGGCGTGGGCGTTCGACGCCGACGCGGCGACCCGCAACTTCCTCGGCTCGACCGGCTGGGAGCCGGACGGCGCGACCCGCGCGCTGGACGTGGACGACATGCTCGTCCCCCAGCTCCGCTTCCACGTGGCGGTCCCGGAATCCGCTGACGAAAATCCTTCAGCCGACCGATGAGTTCCCGCCCGGCCGCCGGTCCACCCTCACGTGGGTGGGCCGGCGGTCCCGGCACGGGGCAGGACCGCCACCCCACCCCCTCACCGCACCACCCCACCCCCACCGCGTCGATCATGAAGTTGGCGGCAGTCGGGGAGATCGAAAAGGCCGCCAACCTCATGATCGACCGGGGGCAAGCTCGGGGGTGAGGGTCAGGCTGGGGGGAGGAGCTCGGCTACCAGTTCGTCGTCCTCGAACGCGCCTGTGGGGTGGAAGCCCAGGGACGTGTAGAGGGCGGCGGCGGGCTTGTTGTCGGGGTGGTAGCTCAAGCGGATCGGCCGGCCCGCCTCGGCGAGCCGGTCGGCGATCGTCCGCACCGTCGCGCGGCCCAGCCCCCGGCCCTGCTCGGCGGCGTCGATCACCATGCCGCCGATCCAGCGCGACTCGTCGTCGTCCACGCCCCACATGACATGGCCGACGACAGTCTCGTCGGCGTAGACGGCCAGCGAGTTCCAGACGTCCGAGCGTTCGGTGAGAAGCAGGTAGCGGGCGGCGAGCGCGGCCACGAAGGCGCGCTGGTCGTCGTGCGGCGCGACGTCCGCCACGGCCCGCCAGTTGTCGTCGTCCACCGGGCGCAGCGTCACCCGGCGGCCGGTGCGGTCGGATTGTCCGGAATCGATCATGGAAAGCAGCCTAGGTCGACGCCCCCGAACAGGCAAAACGGTTTCCCGCAGCAGGCCGGGGGCACACCGCGGCAGTCAGTCGAGCAGGGCGTCCAGGCCGACCGTCAGACCGGGCCGGCGGCCCACCTCGCGGACCGCGAGCAGCACGCCGGGCATGAACGACACCCGGTCGTACGAGTCGTGCCGGATGGTCAGCGTCTCACCGGTGGTGCCGAACAGCACCTCCTGGTGGGCGACCAGGCCGGTGGCGCGCACCGCGTGCACGCGTACCCCGTCGATGTCGGCGCCGCGGGCGCCGGCCACCTCGTCGCGGGTGGCGTCCGGCACCGGCCCGAGCCCGGCGTCGGCGCGGGCCGCGGCGATCAGCCGAGCCGTGTGGGTGGCGGTGCCGCTCGGCGCGTCCAGCTTGCGCGGGTGGTGCTGCTCGATGATCTCGACCGACTCGAAGTGCCGGGCCGCGCGCGCGGCGAACTGCATCATCAGCACCGCGCCGATGCCGAAGTTGGGGGCGATCACCACGCCCACGCCGGGACGGCCGGCCAGCCACTCGCGTACCTGGTCGAGCCGCTGCTCGGTGAAGCCGGTGGTGCCGACCACCGCGTGCACGCCGTTCTCGACGCACCAGCGCAGGTTGTCCATGACCGCGTCGGGAGTGGTGAAGTCGACGACCACCCCGGCGCCCGCCTGCGCCACAGTGGCCAGATCGTCGCCCTGGTCGACGGCCGCGACCAGCTCCAGGTCGGCGGCGGAGTCGACCGCCTTGCAGACCTCCATGCCCATCCGGCCCCGGGCGCCCAGCACACCGACCCGGGCCACCGTGTTCTGCTGCTCAGTCACGGGCCACAACCTATCCCAGCCCGCACGGCGCGGTCCGGCGGACCGCACCGACGCCCGGCATCCGGCGAACCGGCGCGGCCGACGCCCGGCCGACCGGACCGCCGCCGCTCAGCGGTCGACGGTGAAGCTGCCGGAGTCGAACGGGCCCACCACGGCCAGCGACATCGGCCGGCCGAGCAGCTCGGCGGCGAGCGTGTTCACGTCGTCGAGGGTCACCGCGTCCACCCGGGCCAGCAGGTCGTCCACCGGCATCAGGTTGCCGTAGAGCAGCTCGCCCTTGGCGAGCCGGCTCATCCGCGAGCCGGTGTCCTCCAGCCCGAGCACGAACGAGCCCTTGCTCATCCCCTTGCCCCGGGCCAGTTCCGCCTCGGTGATCCCCTCGGCGGCGACCCGGGCCAGCTCGGCGCGGGTCAGGTGCAGCACCTCGTCCACCTTGCCCGGAGCGCAACCGGCGTAGACGGCGAACACGCCGCTGTCGGCGTACTGGCTGGCGTAGGAGTAGACCGAGTACGCGAGGCCGCGCTGTTCCCGGATCTCCTGGAACAGCCGGCTGGACATGCCGCCGCCGAGCACGTTGTTGAGCACGCCGAGGGCGAAGCGCCGCTCGTCGGTGCGGTCGATGGCCGGGCAGCCGAGGACGACGTGCGCCTGCTCGGTCTCCTTCGGCTCGACGAGCGTGGTGGCCGGCTTGGTGCGTACCCCCGGGGTGGACGGGCGGTGCGACGCCGGCGCCGCCGGGTCGGTGTCCAGCGGGGTGCCGCGCAGCGCCTGCCGGACCAGCTTGACCACCGCGGCGTGGTCGAGGTTGCCGGCGGCGGCGATCACGATCCGCGGCGGGGTGTAGCGGCGGCGGTAGAAGCCCTGGATCTGCCGCCGGCTCATCGGCGTGACGGTCTCCTCGGTGCCGGAGATGAGGCGGCCCAGCGGGTGGTCGCCGTAGACGGCGCGGGTGAACAGGTCGTGCACCTCGTCGCCGGGCTCGTCGTCGTGCATGGCGATCTCTTCGAGGATGACGCCGCGCTCGGTCTCCACGTCGGACGGGGTCAGCACCGAGTCGGCGACCAGGTCGCACATGACGTCGATGGCCAGCGGCAGGTCCTCGTCCAGCACCCGCGCGTAGTAGCAGGTGTATTCCTTCGTGGTGAAGGCGTTGGTCTCGCCGCCCACCGCCTCGATCTGGGACGAGATCTCCAGCGCGCTGCGCTTGTTGGTGCCCTTGAACAGCAGGTGTTCCAGGAAGTGCGCGGCGCCGGCCTGCGGGCCGGTCTCGTCGCGCGAACCGACCGCCACCCAGATGCCGAACGACACGCTGCGCATGGCCGGGATCGCCTCGGTCAGCACCCGCAGCCCGCTGGGCAGCACGGTACGGCGGACGGTGCCGCCGAGCGGGTCGTCGCTGAGCGTCCGGGTGACCGCGCGGGCGGCCGAACCCGGCCCGGTCGACGTCACCCCCCGTCCCGTCGAGGCGGCTGACGAACTCACGAGCACCTGCTCTCCGGATGACGAGGGACGGCGGGACGTACGACGGCTCCAGCTCGCGCAGGCGACCTGGAGCCGTGGTTCGGCCCGGGTGACGCGGACGTCACCCGGGCCGGCGGTGGATCAGCTGTGCCGGGTCCGGCGACGCGGACGGGACTCGCCGCCGCCCTCGCCGCCCTCGGAGCGGCGCTCGCCGCGCTCCCGGTCGCCACCCCGGTCACCCCGGTCACGCGGGCCGCGGTCGCCGCCGCGGTCCCGGCCCGACGGACGGTCGCCACCCTCGGCGGCGGCCGGCGCCTCGGCGCCCTCCGGGCGGATCTTGTCCAGGTAGATCTTGCCGCGGGCGTCGATGTCCGCGATCTCCACCTCGACCTTGTCGCCGACGTTGAGGAAGTCCTCGACCTTCTCGACCCGCTTGCCGTCGCCCACCTTGGAGATGTGCAGCAGGCCGTCGCGGCCCGGCAGCAGCGAGATGAAGGCGCCGAACGCGGCGGTCTTCACCACGGTGCCGAGGAACCGCTCGCCGACCTTGGGCAGCGTCGGGTTGGCGATGCCGTTGATCCGGTCCACCGCGGCCTGGGCCGCCGGCCCGTTTGTGGCGCCGACGTAGATCGTGCCGTCGTCCTCGATGGAGATCTCGGCGCCGGTCTCGTCCTGGATCGCGTTGATGGTCTGGCCCTTCGGGCCGATCACCATGCCGATCTTGTCGACCGGGATCTTCACGGTGGTGACCCGCGGCGCGTAGTCCGACATCTCGGCCGGCGCCTCGATGGCCCGCTGCATCACGTCGAGGATGGTCTGCCGGGCCTCGTGCGCCTGCTGCAGCGCGGCGGCCAGCACGTCCGACGGGATGCCGTCGAGCTTGGTGTCGAGCTGGAGCGCGGTGACGAAGTCCCGGGTGCCGGCGACCTTGAAGTCCATGTCGCCGAACGCGTCCTCGGCGCCGAGGATGTCGGTCAGCGTCACGTACTGGGTCTTGCCGTCGACCTCGTCGGAGATGAGGCCCATGGCGATGCCGGCGACCGGCGCCTTCAGCGGCACACCGGCGGAGAGCAGGCCCAGCGTCGAGGCGCAGACCGAACCCATCGAGGTGGAGCCGTTGGAGCCGAGCGCCTCGGAGACCTGCCGGATGGCGTACGGGAACTCCTCGCGCGAGGGCAGCACCGGGATCAGCGCCCGCTCGGCGAGCGCGCCGTGGCCGATCTCGCGCCGCTTCGGCGAGCCGACCCGGCCGGTCTCACCGGTCGAGTACGGCGGGAAGTTGTAGTTGTGCATGTAGCGCTTGCGGTTCTCCGGGGACAGCGTGTCCACCATCTGCTCCATGCGCAGCATGTTCAGCGTGGTGACGCCCAGGATCTGGGTCTCGCCGCGCTCGAACAGCGCCGAGCCGTGCACCCGCGGCAGCACGCCGACCTCGGCGGTCAGCGGGCGGATGTCACGCGGGCCGCGGCCGTCGATGCGGACCTGCTCGCGCAGCACCCGGTTGCGGACCTCGGACTTGGTCAGCGAACGGAACGCGGCGGACAGCTCCTTCTCGCGGCCCTCGAAGCGGCCGGTCAGCTCCTCGGCGACCTTGGCCTTGATCCGGTCCAGGGCCTCCTCGCGGTCGGCCTTGCCGGCGATCTTCAGCGCCTCGGCGACCTCGGCGCGGGCCACCTCGGCCACCGCGTCGTACGCGTCGTCCTGGTAGTCCAGGAAGATCGGGAACTCGGCGACCGGCTTGGCGGCCACCTCGGCCAGCTCGCTCTGCGCCCGGCACAGCTCGCGGATGGCCGGCTTGGCGGCCTCCAGGCCGCTGGCCACGATCTCCTCGGTCGGCGCGGTCGCGCCGCCCGAGATCAGGGTCACCGCGTTCGGGGTGGCCTCGGCCTCGACCATCATGATCGCGACCTCGCCGTCGGCCAGGGTGCGGCCGGCCACGACCATGTCGAACGTGGCCCGCTCCAGCTCCTCCAGGGTCGGGAAGGCGACCCACTGGCCGTCGACGTGCGCGACCCGGGTCGCGCCGATCGGGCCGGAGAACGGCAGGCCGGACAGCTTGGTCGACATCGAGGCGGCGTTGATCGCCACCACGTCGTACGGGTGCTGCGGGTCGAGCGCCAGCACCGTCTCGACGACCTGGACCTCGTTGCGCAGGCCCTTGACGAACGACGGGCGCAGCGGCCGGTCGATCAGCCGGCAGGTGAGGATGGCGTCCTCGCTGGGCCGGCCCTCACGGCGGAAGAACGAGCCGGGGATCCGGCCCGCGGCGTACATCCGCTCCTCGACGTCCACGGTCAGCGGGAAGAAGTCGAACGACTCGCGCGGCTGCTTGCCGGCCGTGGTGGCGGAGAGGACGACCGTCTCGCCGAGCTGGGCGACGACGGAGCCGGCGGCCTGGCGGGCCAGGCGGCCGGTGGAGAAGGTGATCTCACGGGTGCCGAAGGACCCGTTGTCGATCACCGCGGTGCGGGATTCGGTGCCGAGGTTGGTCTCGGTCATGTGCTGTGGTGCTCCTTCGCGTCGTCGGCCGACGACACGGGAACTGCTCAGGCGGCCGGTCTTCGATCGAAGCGCCCGGGTGGGCCGGCGTCGTGCCGGGATGCCCGGGGGCCACTACCGGAGACCGGTGCTGACCGGCTCCCTCTTCGGGTGTCGCGCGGCCGGGTTCTTCGGTGGTACTGCAACGGGGGAGCGGCCAGGCGGCCACTCCCCCGTCAGGTCATCGGCGCAGGCCGAGCCGCTCGATGAGCGACCGGTAGCGGTTGATGTCCTTCTTCTGGACGTAGTTCAGCAGCCGGCGGCGCCGGCCGACCAGCAGCAGCAGCCCACGGCGGCTGTGGTGGTCGTGCTTGTGCACCTTCAGGTGCTCGGTGAGCTCAGCGATCCGCTTGGTCAGGACCGCGACCTGCACCTCGGGCGAGCCGGTGTCGCCCTCGGCGGTCGCGTACTCCTGGCGGATCTTGGCCTTGGCTTCCTGGTCGAGCGCCATGTTCTCCCTGTTTCGTGGGTCATTCGATGAGGTCCGGAGCGGTCGTGGTGACCGGTGCAACGGACCGGTTCCTCGCACCCGCGGCGTCGTGCAGGCACGCGAGGCCCCCGTCGGTCAGCCGACGTCTCCGCCAGCCTACCAGCCCTCGGGCCGGACGGCCGGTCAAGGTCGCCCGAGCGGGTCAGGACACCGCCCGGCGGGTGCGCTCCACGTCCTCGGCGATCTGGGCCACCAGCGGCTCGATCGCGTCGTACGTCCGCTGCTCGCGCAGGTGCGCCACGAAGTCCAGGGCCAGCCGCTCGCCGTACAGGTCGCCGGTGAAGTCCAGCGCGTACGCCTCCACCCGCCGTTCCCGGCCGGAGAACGTCGGGTTGGTGCCGATCGACACGGCCGCGGCGAGCGGTTCGCCGTCGCGGCGCACCAGGCGGGCCGCGTACACGCCGTCGGCGGGCACCGCCGCGTACCTGTGGGTCAGCAGGTTGGCGGTGGGGTAACCCAGCTCACGTCCGCGCTGGTCGCCGCGGACCACCACGCCCTCGACCCGGTGCGGGCGGCCGAGCGCCGCCGCCGCCGCGCCCACGTCGCCCGCGTCGACGCAGGACCTGATGTACGTGGAGGAGAAGACCGTCCCCGCCTCGGCGACCAGCGGCGCGCCCTCGACGGCGAAGCCGAAGGTGCGGCCGAGCCGTTCCAGCAGCGGCACGTCCCCGGCCGCCCGATGCCCGAACCGGAAGTTGTCGCCGACCACCACGAGCGCGGCGTGCAGGTGCTCGACCAGGACGTCGTGCACGAACGTCTCGGGTGGCAGCCGGGAGAACTCGACCGTGAACGGCACCACGCAGAGCACGTCCACGCCGAGCGCCTCGATCAGCTCGGCCTTGCGCGCCGGCTCGGTGAGCACCGCCGGGTGCGAGCCCGGGCGCACCACCTCGGCCGGGTGCGGGTCGAACGTCACCACCACCGACTTGACGCCCAGCTCCCGGGCGCGTGCCACGGTGTGCCCGATGGTGGCCTGGTGCCCCCGGTGCACGCCGTCGAAGACGCCGATGGTGACCACTGAGCGTCCCCAGCCGCCGGGCGCCGCCTCGTACCCCCGCCACCGCTGCATGCCGTTCCTCCCCCTGTCCGCCCGCGCCGTTCAGGCCGGGGCCAGCACGATCTCCGCGCGGGCCCGACCGTCCCGCTCGCTGACGATAGCGATCAGCCCGCCCGCCGGGTCGAAGACCGCGTACGGCCCGGTGATCCCGGCCGGGGTCAGCGGCCCGCCGTGGGAGAGCACCCGGGTCTCGTCGGCGGTGGCGTCCCGGCGCGGGAAGAACCGCGCGGCGGCGGCGTCCAGCGGCAGGTTCACCACGTCCGGCGCGCGCTGCTCCAGCTGGTCGAGCGTGGCCGCCTCGGCGAGCGTGAACCCGCCGACCGCGGTGCGGCGCAGCGCGGTGAGGTGGCCGCCGACGCCGAGCGCGGCCCCCGCGTCGCGGGCCAGCGCCCGGATGTACGTGCCGGACGAGCAGGTCACGTCCACGTCCACGTCCACCACGTCCGGGGCGTCCCGGCGGATGTCCCGCACGTCCAGCCGGGAGACGGTGACCCGGCGGGCGGGCAGCTCGACCGTCTCGCCGTCACGGACCCGCTTGTACGCCCGCTGGCCGTTGATCTTGATGGCGCTGACCGCGCTCGGCACCTGGTCGATCTCGCCGGTGAGGGCGGCCAGCGCGGCGCGTACCCCGTCGTCGGTGACCGCGCCGGCCGGGGTGGTCGCGACCACCTCGCCCTCGGCGTCGTCGGTGACGGTGGCCTGCCCCAGCCGGATCGTCGCGGCGTAGCTCTTGCCGGCGCCGATCACGTACGTGAGCAGCCGGGTCGCCCGGCCCACCCCGATCACCAGCACGCCGGTGGCCATCGGGTCCAGCGTGCCGCCGTGCCCCACCCGGCGGGTACGGGCCAGCCGGCGGATCCGGGCCACGACGTCGTGCGACGTCATGCCGCCGGGCTTGTCGACCACGATCAGACCGTCTGTGCTCACGACCGCCAAGCCTGCCAGACGGCGCCGATCCTCCCTGCGGGGGATACCGCCCTGCTTCGGCGGGGTGTCAAGATCGTGCGCCCCCGCCCCGTCTGCCCGGGAAGTCCGATGACCGATCACCGTTCCGTCCCCGATCCCCACGCCACCGATCGCCCGTCGGAGGACACGCTGGGACGGGTACCCGAGTGGCTGCGCCAGCCCGCGCCCGAGGTCGAGCCGGGCCGCGGCGACCGCCTGCGGATCGCGCTCGGCGGGCACTCCGGCAAGCTGCTCGGCGGCGTGGTCGTGCTGGCGCTGCTCGCGTTCTTCGGGCTCGTCGGCGGCCTCGGCTACCAGGGCTTCCAGCGCTGGCGGGAGCCGCCCGCCGAACACCCCACGGTGAGCCTGCCGGTCGGTGAGCAGGCGTCCTCGTCGGCCTCGCCGCCACCGGCCGCCGGCCCGTTCGACGGCACCCCGGCAGCCGGCTTCCCCGAGGGCACGGCCGGGATCGCGCTGCCCCGGGCCAAGCGGACCGGCGCGTTCACCGAGAAGCAGGTGGCAGACACGCTGGCCAAGGTACGCAAGGCGCTGATCACCGCCCGGCTGGACCGCACGTTCTTCACCGCGAAGGACCCGGAGCGGCTGGTCCGCCAGTTCGCCCCGGACGCGCGGGCCGGCGTACGCGACGACTTCCCCACCGGCGAGGCGGGCACCTACTCGACCCGGCTCGCCCCCGGCGCCCGGCTCACCGACGACGAGCCCCGGGTCAAGGGCCGGATCAGCTACCGGGCGACGAAGGACCGGGACGGCATCCGCATCCTGGAGGTGACCACGAACTTCGTCTGGGCGTACGCGTTCTCCACCACCCGCCCCGCCCCGGGCGCCGGCGTGGTGGTGGTCCACGACACGGTGAAGTGGAGCATGCCGCACCCGGCCGACGTGACCACCGCCTCCGCCGGGCTGTGGATCGAGCGGGCCGACTCGTACGCCTCCAACATCGACTGCGTCGCGCTGGACAAGGGGCTGCTCGCGCTGGGCCGGCCCTCGCTCGGCGGTCCGGCCGACCCGGACCCGGACGCGGTCTTCGACCCGGACAAGACGGTCGACCTGCCGGACACCTGCTGACCCGCCCGCCTCACCACGCCACCCCGCGGTAGGAGCCTTTCGATGAGCGACGCCCCGCCACCGCACCGCGCCCGGGTCGACCTGCCGGACTGGATGCGCAATCCGGAGCCGCCCCGCCGTACGCTCGGCCGCCGCCTGTCCGGCCTGGTCGACGGTGTGCCGGCGCTGGCGGCGGCGCGCCGCCGGATGTGGGCCTGGCAGGGCCGGACCCGGTTCGGCGAGCGGCATCCCACGGTGGCCGCGATCGGGGCGTTCGTCTTCGTCCTGGTGACCGCGACGCTGCTGGTCGTCGGCACGCTCTTCCTCGGGTGGGCGATCCGGCAGGGGCGGATCTGACCGGCACGGAAACGGGACAGCGGGATCGGCGGCGGAGTGCAATGATCATGCGCCCCCTGGCCCTGCACCCCTCTGGAACGCCGCATGAGCACCGAAGACGGAACCACGCCGCCCGAGCCGGATCCCTACGCCGTCGCCTCCCGGGGCGCGGAGATCCAGCTGCCGAGCTGGATGACCGGCGCGGACGCGGACGTCCCGCTGACCCGCGGCGAGCGCTTCCGCATGGTCTGGTCGCGGCAGCGCGGCAAGCGCCGCGTCGCCTTCGTGGTGGTGCTGGCGCTGGCGCTGATCGGCGGCACGGCCGTGCTCGGCCGGGTCACCGTGGACCGGGTGCGGTCCGGCACCGCCGCCGCGGCGTCGGCCGAGGCCAGCCCGTCGCCGGTGCCGCTCAGCCGGGTGGGCGAGCCGCGCGACCTGTTCGCGGGGACCATCGGCGCGGACTTCGCGGTGGGTGAGGCCGGGATCGTCCTGCCGGAGGCCACGGCGCGGCCCCCGTTCACCGCCCGCGAGGTGGCCGCGGCGCTGACCCGGGTCCGGGCCGCGCTGGTCCAGGCCCGGCTCGACCTGTCCATGATCCTCGGCGACACGGAGCCGTTCCTGGCGCTGCTGGCGCTGGCCGCGCGCGCTCAGCTGCGTACCGACTTCGAGGACTTGTCGTTCGTGAACTACGCCACCCGGATCGGCTCGCAGGACAGCGCGGACGAGATCCGGGTCCGGGGTGAGATGCGCTACCGGGCCGTCACCGGCGACGACGGCCGGCCGATCCTGCGGATCACCACAGAGTACGTCTGGATGTACGCGTTCGACGTGCCGCGGACGACACCGGGCCGGGCCGGGATCGCCGCCATCCGTGACCGGGTCGTCTGGGAGGTCCCCCACCCCGAAGGGTTGCCGGCGGCGAAGCGCGGGCTCTGGCTCGTCTCCGCGCAGGCGAGCACGAACAACGTCGACTGCGCCCGGCTGGACGAGGGCTTCTTCGTGGTCGAGCCGTGGATGGGCGGTCCCGGCTCGTTCCAGCCCTGCTGACCGGCGTCAGCGGACCGCGCCGACCACCGCCCACGCGCCCGAGCGCATCCGCAGCAGCAGGCCGGCCAGCCGCAGCACCACGAACAACGTCAGCCCGGCCCAGATCCCGCCCAGCCCGAGTTCCAGCCCGTACGCCAGCCAGATCGCCGGCAGGAACCCGCCGAACGCGCACACGATGGTGAGGTTGCGCAGGTAGCGCACGTCGCCCGCGCCGATCAGCACCCCGTCGAGCGCGAACACCACGCCGCCGATCGGCTGGAGCGCGACGAACCAGGGCCAGGCCGTCATGGCCTGCTCGCGTACCTGCGGATCGGAGCTGAACCACGACGGCACGACGCCGGCGCCGGCGGCGATCAGCACCGCGAAGGCCACGCCGCACAGCCCGCCGAGCAGCGCGACGCGGCGGGCCAGGAACCGCGCGCCGGCCGCGTCGCCGCCGCCCAGCGCGGCGCCGACCAGCGACTGCGCGGCGATGGCCAGCGCGTCGAGCACCAGCACGGTGAAGAACCACAGTTGCAGGGCGATCTGGTGCGCGCCCACCGCGGCGGCGCCGAAGCGGGCCGCGACGGCGGTCGCGGACAGGAAGCTGGCCTGGAACGCGACACCGCGCACCAGCAGGTCCCGGCTGAGCACGAGCTGCTGACCGATCACCCGAGGCCGGGGCCGCAGCGAGACCCGCTCGCGCACCAGCGCGGCCGCGAACAGGACGCCGGAGATCGTCTGCGCGATCGCGTTCGCCACCGCCGAGCCGACCAGCCCGAGCCCGGCCGGATAGACCAGCAGCGGGCAGAGCACCGCGGAGAGCAGGTTGGGGCCGAGCACGAACAGCAGCGGCCGGCGGGTGTCCTGGATGCCGCGCAGCCAGCCGTTGCCGGCGGCGGCGAGCAGCAGACCGGGCGCGCCGAGCGCCGCGACCCGCAGCCATCCGGCGGCGGCGTCGGCCACCTCGCCGGGGCCGCCGACGAGGGTACGCGCCAGCGCGCCCCCGCCGATGCCGATGGCGACCGCCACCAGCACACCGGTGGCCAGCGCGAGCCAGGACGCCTGCACGCCCTCGGCCACCGCGGCGGCCCGGTCCCCCGCCCCGAAGCGGCGGGCCGAGCGCCCGGTGGTGCCGTACGCGACGACGGTGCCGACCCAGGCGGTGAGCGTCATGACGGTGCCGCCGACGGCGAGCGCGGCCAGCGGCACCCGCCCGAGGTGACCCACCACTGCGGTGTCGACCAGGACGTAGAGCGGCTCGGCGGCCAGCACCACGAGGGCGGGCAGCGCGAGCGTGGCGATCCGCCGGGGTGTGGCGGCGGTGGCGGGGGCGGCAGTCGTGCTCATCGACGCCGATCCTGGCACGCTCCCGGTAAGGTCCGCAAGGCGGGGGGCTACTTACTTGCGTCGGCCAGGAACCGGGCCGTGTCACGCCGCAGGCAGCGCAGCCGGGAGGTGTCGCAGAGCACCAGCAGGTCGGCGCGGGGCAGCCGGAGGTCGAGCGTGCTCGCGTAGTTGCCGTCCATCACCCAGGCCGGGCGGGCGGCGAGCGCTGCCACCTCGGCGCGGAAATCCGCCGGGGCCGGTGCGGTCCAGCCGGGGCGCCAGTAGTGCCGGTCGAGGTGGATCAGCGGAAGGTCGAGTCGCCGGGCCAGTTCACCGGCGAGCGTGCTCTTGCCGGCGCCGGAGGCGCCGACGACCAGGATGCGTCGCACCGGGTGACGGTAGCGCCGTCCGGCACGGCGGTCGGTCCCGAGCGGCGGTGACGTCGGCGTCGGGCCACGGGTGCGGCCCGGCCGGCGTCACCGCCGGACGGCGTACGTCACTGACGGGTGTCCATCGAGGTCTGCAGCGCGCGGCGCATCTGCTCGCGCGCCTCGTCGGTGGTGGTCTCGGTCTGCGGCTTGCGCTTGCTGGGCATCTGAGGTCCTTCCAGGGTGCGGTCCGCCGGACACGGCGGCCCTACGGGCGCCCGGCTGCGGTCCGGGATCACCGGAGCGGCTCGCCTGGCAGCGTGAGCCCGGGTCGGTCTGACCCTGGAGGGAGGCGAGGCCGGGTGCGGCAGCACCGCCCGTGACCAGCGCCGCGAAGCGCCGGCCCTCACCCAAATTAACGTTCACTTTCCAGATGCTGCCCACAGTTCCCGAAATGCGGAAAGATCAACCTCGTCGTCCGGCTCGGCCGGCCGCGTCAGCGCGCCAGGAAGTGCCAGCCCAGCCACCACCAGAAACCGAACAGGCCGATCCGCCCGACCGGCACCGGGCCCACCTCGTACCGCATCACGAAGGCGCAGACGTCGGCCAGCGACGGGACCCGCGAGCCCTCCCGGCGCGCCACCCATTCGACGACCGCGAACAGCACGAGCGAGACCAGAAACCCGCCGATCGCCAGTGCCCGCATCATCGGCGCACCAGTCCCCAGAACGTGGACAGCCACGCGAACCAGGCCGCCGAACGGATCACGCTGTCCTCCAGCAGCGGATCGGCCAGCCGGGAGAGGGTGGGGAAGTCGTCACCCGCCGCCGCCATGAACGTCGCCCCCTCGAAGACCCCGAAGACGGTCACCGGCACCAGCCACCAGAGCGCGACCGACGGCAGCCGGCGGGGCGCCGGGCGCCGGGGCACCCGGTTGCTCAGGCCGACCCAGATCAACCCTCCGCCGGTGGTGAGGATGTAGAGGTTGGCCGCGGTCGAGAAGGACGGAAGTTGACCGCCGACCAGGGACAAGCAGATCAGCACCGGCACGGAGACGACCGGCCGGTCCCAGGCCCGGGGCGCCTCGACGGTGAGCTCACGGGGATGATCCATCACCCGATTGTCCCCAGCGTCACGCACGGCGGAAAGGCTGGCACGCCTCGTAATCCCTGGAAAAGCCGCCGATCAGCTCACACTTCCGATCATCGCCGCGCCTCGGCCCGGCAGAAATATCGGCACAATTCCGCTTTTAGGGGGCTACCAGCGTTGCGGTAGCGAGTTCGGCCCGGATCCGTCCGACCAGCTCGTCGAGCGCGCCCCGCCCGGTGAAGCCGGCCGCGAACCGGTGCCCGCCACCGCCCAGCGCCACCGCCACCGCGCTCACGTCCACCGCGCCCTTGCTGCGCAGCGACACCGCCCACTCGGCCTCGCCCGCCTGCTTGATCACGCAGCTCACGTCCGCCTCCTCGGTGCACCGCACCGAGTCGATGAGCGCCTCCAACACGTACGCCGGCTGGTCGTGCCGGACCAGGTCCTCGCGGGTCGCGTACGTCCAGACGAGCCCGTGCCCGGCGGCGGCCGCCGGTTCCAGCGTGGCCCGGCCGAGCACCTCGCCGAACAGGCGGACGGCGCCGAACGGGCGGGTGTCGAACACCCGCCGGGAGATGTCGCCGGGCCGGATGCCGGTAGCCAGCAGACGCGCCGCCATCCGGTGCACGGCAGGCGTGGTCGCCTCGAAGCGGAACGAGCCGGTGTCGGTGGTCAGCGCGACGTAGAGCCCGGTCGCCACCTCCGCGTCGAGCGTCGCCCCGAGCCGGTCCAGCAACTCCAGCGCGACCACCGAGGTGGCGGCGGCGTGCGGGTCGACCAGGTTGATCCGGCCGAAGCCGGTGTTCGAGGCGTGGTGGTCGAGCACCAGCGACGTGCCCGCCGTGTCCAGCCGGCCCACCAGGTCACCCAGCCGCGACTCGCTCGCCGCGTCGAAGCAGATCACCAGATCCGGATCGGGGTACGTGTCGTCCTGCGGCACCAGCAGCTCCACGCCGGGCATCCAGCGGAACGGCTCGGGCACCTGCGGCGGGCCGGGGAAGGTCGCCTGGAGATCGCGTACGCCGAGCCGCCGCAGACCCAGCCCGAAGCCGAGCATGCTGCCCAGCGCGTCCCCGTCCGGGTTCACGTGGCAGATCAGCAGCACCCGCGCGTCGGCGGGAAGGTCGCGTACCGCCGCGACGGCCGCCGCCCACTCCGCTTCGGCCGGGCCGGCCGGCAGGCCACCCGCGACGGCGACCTCGGTCACCGGCGGTCGCCCTCGCGCGGCTCGTCGGCGGCGGCCGGCTCGTCGTCCGCGGCGTCCTCGTCGTCCTCGACCCGGTACGGCTGGGCGTCGCCCGCGTACGAGGACTTGGCGGCCAGCCGCTGCACCTCGGCGTCGGCGGTACGCGCTGCGGCGAGCAGGTCGTCGATGTGCTTGACCTGGTCCTGCACGTCGTCGAGGACGAAGGTCAGCGTCGGCGAGTGCCGCAGCCCGAGGGCCTTGCCGACGGTGCTGCGCAGCATGCCCTTGGCGCTCTCCAGCGCGGCGGCGGTGCTCGCCTGGGCCGCCGCGTCACCGAGCACCGTGTAGAAGACGGTGGCGTCGCGCAGGTCGGCGGTGATCCGGGCGTCGGTGATCGTGATCATGCCGAGCCGGGGGTCCTTGATCTGGCTGCGCACCACCGACGCGACGAGTTCCCGGATACGCTCCGCGTGCCGGCGAACCTTTGCCTGATCCGTCATGTCCCCCACCTCCGGGATCACCTGTACCGATGACGGCGCCGGGTCACCGTGCGACCCGGGCCGTCGGCCGGAGACGGCGGGCGCGTGGGCGCCGCCGGGTCCGACCGCCCAACGCTGAAGAACACTACCCGCGTCCCACCGGACCTCACGCGGCACGGGCGGAGTACCGCGCGACGCGCCGTCAGTCGTCCTCGCCGTGCAGGCGACGGCGCACCGACAGCAGTTCGGTCTCCGGGCGGGCGGCGACCAGCCGCTCACAGGAGTCGAGCACCTCGCGGACGTGGGCCGGCTCGGCGGCCACCACCGCCACCCCGATCTCGGCCCGGCCGTGCAGGTCCAGCGCCCCCACCTCGGCGGCGGAGACCTCGAACTTCCGCAGCGCGGCGACGATCGGCCGGACGTAGGACCGCTTGGCCTTCAGGGACCGGGAGTCACCCGGGAGCAACAGGTCGAACAGTGCGGTTCCGGTATACACGGCGAGCAACGGTACGCCGGGTGGCGCACCCCGGCACGCGATTAAGGCGCGACCGCCACCAGCACGTCCCGCTCGATCGCCTGGTCGACCCGGTGGGCGAAGTCACCGAAGCCGGGGCCGTCGAGCACGCGCAGCCCGGCGTCGGCCAGCACCGCCTCCGCCTGCGCCCGCGGCGCCACGTGGGTGTTCCAGGACAGCCCGAGCGCGCCACCGGGGCGCAGCAGCTCCCGCCACACCGGCACGGCCGCGGTGAGCAGCTCCAACGGGCTGCGGGACAACCCCTGATCGGTACGGCTGCCGTGCGCCACCCCGTACGGCGCGTCGGTCACGATCACGTCGGCGCAGCGGGGGCGCAGCGCCTCGCGGGCCCGGGTGGTGTCGGTGTTCAGCACGGTGACCCGCTGGGTGGCCCCGGCCCGGTGCTCGTCCCGCGACGGCGCGAGCACCGCCTCGAACCGGCGGGCCACCAGCTTGCGGTCCCGGCGCACCGACGTCGACTCGGTGGTGTGCTTGAGCCGCTTTCGGCGCAGCCAGGTACGCAGGAACGTCGCGTACGCGTCGACGTCCTTGCTGTCGCGCTCGACCCCGATGCCGTCGTAGCCGTACATCAGCGCCTGGTTGAGCGTGGTGCCCCGGCCGCAGAGCGGGTCCAGCACCACTACCGGCCCGTCCAGCATCCGCGGCGCGGCGGCGGAGGCGAGCACTGTGACGTTGAGCAGCAGCCGGGTGAACTGCTCGTTGGTCTTGCCGGCGTACTTGGGGATGGTGATCAGGTCGGAGTCGTACCGGGCCAGCGGGCTCAGCGGCACCGGCCGCAGCAGGTCGTCACCGACCCGCTCGAACAGCGCGTACGCCGCCGACAGGTTCGCCAGGTGGGCCAGGTCCCGCTCGCCGAGTCCGGGTTCGGGGGCGGTGAACGTCAGGTACTCCACCCCGCCGATCCGGGTGACCTCGGCGTCGCCCGGCACCACGTCGAGCACGCCGGAGCCGGCGAACACGGCCAGTTCGGCGCGGGCCAGCCGGGCCGCCGCGTCGGCGTAGACGCGGTTGGCGGAGGGGGCGAGGAGCAGCGCGTACCGGATCACGCCGCAGATTGTCGCAGCCTGGGAAAACGGCGACGGCCGGGGCCCGAAGGCCCCGGCCGCCGGCCGGTCGTACGTGTGGAACTCAGGCGCGCGGCTTCTCGCGCATCTCGAACGTCTCGATGACGTCGCCGACCTGGACGTTGTTGTAGCCGCCCAGCGTCAGACCACACTCGAAGCCCTCGCGGACCTCGGTCGCGTCGTCCTTGAACCGCTTCAAGGAGCTGATCGTGAGGTTGTCCGCCACGACCGCACCGTCCCGCAGCAGCCGCGCCTTGGCGTTGCGGCGGATGAGGCCGGACCGGACGATACAGCCGGAGATGTTGCCGATCTTGGACGAGCGGAAGACGTCGCGGATCTCCGCGGTGCCCAGCTCGACCTCCTCGTACTCCGGCTTGAGCAGACCCTTGAGCGCGGCGTCGATCTCCTCGATGGCCTGGTAGATGACCGTGTAGTACCGGATCTCCACGCCCTCGCGGTCGGCCATCTCGCGGACCTTGTTCGAGGCCCGCACGTTGAAGCCGATGATCGTGACCGCCTCGGACGAGGCGCTCGCGAGCATGACGTCGCTCTCGGTGATCGCGCCCACGCCCCGGTGGATGATCCGAAGCTGGACCTCCTCCGGGATGTCGAGGTTGAACAGCGCGTCCTCGAGCGCCTCCACGGAACCGGAGACATCGCCCTTGAGCACCAGGTTGAGCGAGGTCTTCTCGCCCTCCTTGAGCTGCTCCATGAGCGTCTCGAGGGTGGCCCGGCCACGGGAGTTGGCGAACGACGCCGCCCGCCTCCGCGCCTGCCGCTGCTCGGCGATCTGCCGCACGGTGCGGTCGTCCTCGGCGGCCAGGAAGGTGTCACCCGCACCCGGCACCGTGGTCAGACCCAGCACCATGACCGGACGCGCCGGACCGGCCTCGTCGACCGGCTTGCCGTTCTCGTCCAGCATGGCCCGCACGCGGCCGTGCGCCCCACCGGCGACGATCGAGTCACCGGCACGCAGGGTGCCCTTCTGCACCAGCACGGTCGCCACCGCGCCACGGCCCTTGTCCAGGTGCGCCTCGATCGCGACACCCTGCGCCGGCCCGTCGATCGGAGCGGTCAGCTCCAGCGACGCGTCGGCGGTCAGCAGCACGGCCTCGAGCAGTTCCTCGATGCCGATGCCGGGCTTGGCCGCCACGTTGACGAACATGGTGTCGCCGCCGTACTCCTCGGCGACCAGGCCGTACTCGGTCAGCTGCTGGCGGACCTTGTCCGGGTTCGCCTCGGGCTTGTCGACCTTGTTGACCGCGACCACGATCGGCACGTCCGCCGCCTTGGCGTGGTTGAGCGCCTCGATGGTCTGCGGCATCACGCCGTCGTCCGCCGCCACCACCAGGATCACGATGTCCGTGACCTGGGCGCCACGGGCACGCATGGCGGTGAACGCCTCGTGACCCGGGGTGTCGATGAACGTCACCGCGCGGTCCTCGCCCTCGTGCGGGACGTGGACCTGGTAGGCGCCGATGTGCTGGGTGATGCCACCCGCCTCGCCGGCCACCACGTTCGCCTTGCGGATCGCGTCGAGCAGCTTGGTCTTACCGTGGTCGACGTGACCCATGACGGTCACGACCGGCGCACGGCTGACCAGGCGGTCCGCCGCGACCTCGGCGTCGAGGTCGATGTTGAACTGCGCGAGCAGCTCGCGGTCCTCGTCCTCCGGGCTGACGATCTGCACGTCGAAGCCGAGGTGCTCACCCAGCAACTGCAGGGTCTCGTCGGAGCACGACTGGGTCGCCGTCACCATCTCGCCCAGGTTGAACATCTCCTGGACCAGCGAACCCGGGTTGGCGTTGATCTTGTCGGCGAAGTCCGACAGCGAGGCGCCACGGGACAACCGGACGACCTGACCCTGACCGCGGGGCGCGCCCGAGGACATGGTCGGGGCCGACAGGTTGTCGAACTCCTGTCTGCGCTGCTTCTTGGACTTGCGACCGCGGGTCGGGCGACCACCCGGACGCCCGAAGGCACCCGCAGCGCCACCGCCACGGCCACGACCGCCGCCACCGGGACGGCCACCGCCGCCGACCGGACCACCCGGACGGAAACCACCGCCGGGAGCACCGCCACCGCCGCCGGGACCGCCGCGGTAGCCACCGCCACCGCCGCCACCACCGGGACCGCCGCGGTAGCCACCGCCACCGCCGCCACCACCGGGTCCACCGCGGTAGCCACCGCCACCGCCGCCGGGACGACCGGCGCCACCACCGGGTCCGCCACGACCGCCACCGGGGCCGCCGGGACGGCCGGTGGTCGGACGCTGGCTCGGCATCGAGGCCGGGCTCGGCCGCGGCGGCATCGACGCCGGGCTGGGCCGCGGCGGCATGCCGGCCGGGCTGGGACGGGGACCGCCCGCACCGGCGGCCGGGGGCCGCTGCTGCTGGCCGCCCTGGATGCCGAACGGGTTGTTACCGGCGCCGCGCGCCGGCGGACGACCGCCCGGCCGGGCACCGGGGCCCTGACCCTGGCCCGGACCGCCGGGGCGACCGGCGGCCGGGGAACCCGGACGCGGCGGCATGGCGTTCGGGCCGGGACGCGGGCCGGGACGGGGACCGCCCTCGGCCGGAGGCTCCCGGCGTACGGTCTCGCGCTGCTGCTGGCGGGCGGCCTGCGCGGCCTTGACCGCGGCCTCCTGCTCAGCCTTCAGCGCGGCGGCACGCGCTTCGGCGGCCGCCACTTCGATGTCGTGCGCGCTCGCCGGCTTGGCGACCGGAGTCGCCGGCTGCGGCGGGCCGGGGACCGGGCCCTTGGGCTTCGGTCCAGGGGTCGGCGCAGCCGGACGCCGGGGCGGCATCGGCTTGGCCGAGACCCGGGGGGCACCCGGGGTCGGGGTGGGCGTCGGGGTCGGTGCCGGACCGCTGGGCGCGGCAGCCGGCGGGCCGGCGGGCGCCGACGAACCGGCTACGAAGGCGCTACGCAGCCGCCGGGCGACAGGCGCCTCGACGGTGCTGGACGCGGACTTCACGAACTCGCCCATTTCCTTGAGCTTGGCGAGAACGGTCTTGCTTTCGACCCCGAGCTCCTTGGCAAGCTCGTGTACGCGGGCCTTTCCTGCCACTGCACTCCTCACTCCGAGGTCGTGCGGGCAGCACCCGCAGCGACCTCACTCGTGCACTTGAAGCCTGGTCATTTCAGGGACTTCATCGTGTGCTCATGTCGGTCGTCCTACCTTGCTAGCGACCCTCGACCGGTCGGGCTTGACCGGTCGTCGGGGGTTGCGCGTCGACGTGCTCCGCAAGCGCACCGTGGTCAGGAACCCCGGTGAGGCGCAGTGCCCGCCCGAAGGCGCGACGCCGCACCGCCTGCGCGAAGCAGGCCGGATCAGGGTGCATGTTCGCTCCCCGACCCGGCAGTCTGCGGGCCGGATCGGGCCTGAGACTGATGTGACCAGCCTCGTCACCGATCGCGACAACCCGCAACAACTCGCTGGCCGGCGCCCGTTTCCGGCAGCCCACACAGGTGCGCTCCGGAATCGCGCGTCGTGCCACTGAGTAAGTCTACCCCTAGCCGCCGGAGATCGCGCCGCCCGGCTCCGGGACGTGATCAGCTCCGCCCCGGCTCTGCGGGGCCGCGGTCTCCGCGTCGGACCGGATGTCGATGCGCCAACCGGTCAGGCGGGCCGCCAGGCGGGCGTTCTGCCCTTCCCGGCCGATCGCGAGCGAGAGCTGGAAGTCCGGGACGGTCACCCGGGCGGTACGGGAGGCCAGGTCGACCACCTCGACCCGCAGCGCCTTGGCCGGCGACAACGCGTTGCCGACGAACGTCGCGGGGTCGTCCGACCAGTCGATGATGTCGATCTTCTCGCCGTGCAGCTCGCTCATCACCGCGCGGACCCGCTGCCCCATCGGGCCGATGCAGGCGCCCTTGGCGTTGACTCCGGACGCGGTCGAGCGGACCGCGATCTTCGTACGGTGACCTGCCTCACGGGCGATCGCGCCGATCTCCACGGTGCCGTCGGCGATCTCCGGCACCTCCAGCGCGAACAGCTTCTTCACGAGCGCCGGATGCGACCGGGACAGCGTGATCTGCGGCCCGCGCATGCCCTTGGCGACGTGCACGACCACGCAGCGGATCCGCTCGCCGTGCTCGTACCGCTCGCCCGGGACCTGCTCGGACTGCGGCAGGACACCCTCCAGCTTGCCCAGGTCGACGCTGACGATGCCCTTCTCCCGGCGCGTCTCGTGCGCCTGCACCACGCCGGTGACCAGGTCACCGTCGCGGCCCACGTACTCGCCGAAGTGCACCTCGTCGGTGGCCTCCCGCAGCCGCTGGAGGATCACCTGCTTGGCGGTCATGGCGGCGATCCGCCCGAAGTCGTGCGGGGTGTCGTCCCATTCCCGGGTGACGGTGCCGTCGGCGTCGAGCTCCTGCGCGAAGACCGAGGCGGCCCCGCTCTTGCGGTCGATCTCCACCCGGGCGTGCGACTCGGCGCCGTCGGTGTGCCGGTAGGCGGTCAGCAGCGCGGTCTCGATCGCCGCGAGGATCGTGTCGAACGGGATCTCCCGCTCGCGCTCCAGGGCGCGCAGCGCCGCGAGGTCGATGTTCACCTCTCCTCGTCCTCCAGATCTTCGTCGTCGTCGGTGTCTGTGTCGTCGCCGAGGTCCTCGTCGGCCAGGTCGTCCAGGCGGCTGAACTCCACCTGGACCCGGCCGGGCCCGAGTTCGGCGTACGGGTGTGCCACGGGGCCGGCGTCGGTCTCCAGCTCCACGCGCTCGTCGTCGGCGGCCGTGATCCGGCCGGTGAGCTGGCGGTCCCCGGCGTCGCCGCGGACGGTGACCTTGACCAGCCGGCCCACGTTGCGCCGCCAGTGCCGGGGCAGGGTGAGCGGGCGGTCCACGCCGGGCGAGCTGACCTCCAGCTGGTACTCGCCGGCCACGATGTCGCCGCCGGACTCCTCCGCCGCGTCCAGGGCCGCCGACACCGCGCGGGAGATGTCCGCCACGGCGTCCAGGTTGATCCCGCCGTCGGCGTCCACGATCACCCGGACCACGTGCCGCCGTCCGGCGCGGGAGACGGAAAGGTCCTCCAGGTCGTAGCCGGCCGCGGCGACGACCGGTTCGATCACCTCGCGCAGCCGGTTGCGGCGCGCGTTCAGATCGCCACGGGGTGCGCCGCTGCGCTCCGCGCCGCGGGGGCCGTCGGACCGGCGGGGCCGCCCGGCGGGCCCCGTCGGCCGGGTGGCACGGCCACGCTGCGTCATTCCGCGCACCTCTCCTGCTGTTGCCACGACCCGCGGGCCGTGTTGTCCCGGGCCGGTGCGGGCGGTCGGCCCGCCATACCGGCACGCCACCGGGGCGTCCGCGCCCGGTGGTTGCGCAGAGCGTAACGCTAACGGCCGCGGACGGACCCGGCGGCGCACCGAGACCCTGACCCACGAGGCGGCGCGAATGGTGTTGACTCTGTCAGGTGGGGACCGGCAGAACACCATCCGACCAGGTCAGAGCGGGGCATTCCCGGCGCTGGCTGCTGCGCGCCGGAGGGCTCGTGGCGCTCGGCGGCGCGGCCGCGCCGCTGACCGGTTGTGATCTTTTCGACCGCGACCAGGAGCCACCGGCGCCTGATGCGCTGGAGCCGCTGGCCGCCGAGGCGCTGGCGCTGGAGGCCCGCTACCGGGCAGCCGCCACCGCCGCCCCGGCGCTCGCCGGACGGCTCACCCCGATCGCCGACGCGCACAAGGCGCACGCCGAGGAGCTACGCCGGGTCATCGGCCGGCCGGCTCCCTCCGGCACGCCGGCGGCCGCCGGCTCGGCGAGCGCGCCCGCGCCCGACGCCGTGCTCACCGAGCTGCGTCAGGCCGAGCAGGAGGGCCGGACCAACGCGGCGAAGGCCTGCGCCGAGGCGCCGGCCGAGCGGGCCGCGCTGCTCGGCTCGATCGCCGCCGCGCGGGCGACCCACGTGGAGGCCCTGAAGTGAACAACCCGACGACCGGCCCGGCCCAGGCCCTCGCCGACGCGCTCGCCGCCGAGTACGCGGCGATCTGGGCGTACGGGGTGATCGGCGTGCACCTCACCGGCGCGGCGCGGACGGCGGCCCGGGCCGCCGAGGCGGCGCACCGGTCCCGCCGCGACGCGCTGCTCCTGCAGCTCGCCGAGGGCTCCGGGCAGGTACCCGCGGACCGGGCCGGGTACGCGCTGCCCTATCCGGTCACCGACCGGGCGGGAGCGCTGCGGCTGGCGGTGGAGATCGAGGAGCGGACCGCCGGGCACTGGCGGGCCGCGCTCGCGCACACCAGCGGCGTGGAGCGGAACACGGCGCTCGCCGCGCTCACCGACTGCGCGCTGCGGGCCACCCGCTGGCGGCGTACGGCGGGCGTGACACCGGTCACCGTTCCGTTCCCGGGCCGCCCCGCCTGAGCGCGACGCCGGTCACCCGGCGAAGCTTCCCGGTTGCGCTGCGCATACCAGGTATGCATACTCGCGGTCATGTCCATCCGTCACGGCCTGCTCGCCCTTCTCGAACGCGGCCAGATGTACGGCTATCAGCTCCGTGCCGCGTTCGAGGAGTCCACCGGGTCGACCTGGCCGCTGAACATCGGGCAGGTCTACACCACGCTGGCCCGGCTGGAACGCGACGGACTGGTGCGCCCGCTGCCGGAGAACGAGAGCGGGCAGCGGCCGTACGAGATCACCGACGCCGGACGGGCGGACCTGGCGATGTGGTTCGCCACCCCGATCAGCCGCGCCGACCGTCCCCGCGACGAGTTGTCGATCAAGCTGGCGCTGGCGTTGACCACGCCGGGCGTCGACGTGCGGGCGGTGGTGCAGACCCAGCGCACCGCCACCATGCGCGCGCTTCAGGAGTTCACCCGGTTGAAGTACACGAGCGACAAGCCGGAGGATCTACCCTGGCGGCTGGTGCTGGACGCGATGATCTTCCAGACCGAGGCCGAGGTGCGGTGGCTCGACCACTGCGAGACCAGCCTGGTCCGGCACCGCCCGGCGCCGATCCGGGCGGTCGACCACCCCGAGGCGGTGGACCGGGCCGGCGACGAAGCCCGCCGGTGACCCGGCACGGGAGGCGCTGATGGACCCGATCGACGGGGTGCTGGAACTGCGGGACGTACGCCGTACGCACGGCACCGGTGAGGCCGCCGTGCACGCGCTGCGCGGCGTGAGCCTGACCGTGCGGGCCGGGGAGCTGGTGGCGGTGATGGGCCCGTCCGGGTCCGGCAAGTCCACGCTGCTGGCGCTCGCCGGCGGCCTGGACCGGCCCACCGGCGGCGAGGTGGTGGTCGAGGGCGAGGCGCTGGTCGGGCTGTCCGCCCGGGAGCTGGCCCGGCTGCGCCGCCGCCGGATCGGGTACGTCTTCCAGGATCTGAACCTGCTCGGCAGCCTGACCGCGGTGGAGAACGTGGCGCTCCCCCTGGAACTGGACGGCGCCGGCGTACGGGCGGCCCGCCAGTCGGCCCTCGACGCGCTGCGCGAGGTCGACCTGGAGGACCTGGCCGACCGCTTCCCGGACCAGATGTCCGGCGGACAGCAGCAGCGGGTGGCGATCGCCCGGGCCCTCGTCGGCGAACGCCGCCTGGTCCTCGCCGACGAGCCGACCGGCGCGCTGGACTCGCAGACCGGTGAGGCGGTGCTGCACCTGCTTCGCCGCCGGGTGGACGCCGGGGCGGCCGGGGTGCTGGTCACCCACGAGGCCCGGCACGCGGGCTGGGCGGACCGGGTGGTCTTCCTGCGCGACGGGGTGATGGTCGACTCGACCGCCCCGCTGATCGGCGTCGACCACCTGCTCAGCGGCAGCATCCGGTGACCGGCGGCCGCCTCGCCGCCGTACGCGGATCGTGGCGGACCGCGCTGCGGATCGCCCGCCGGGAGGCCCGGCGGTCCCGGCGGCGCACGCTGCTGGTGCTGGTGATGATCGCGCTGCCGGTGCTCGGCCTCAGCTTCGCCGCGGTCAGCTACGACATGGGCGACCTGACCCGCGCCGAGCGGATCGAACGCCAGCTCGGCGGCGCCGACGTCGCGCTGCGCTGGGAAAGCCTGACGGCGGTGAGGCAGGACGCCTGGGGCGAGTCGGCCTGGCCGGTCGAGGGCGAATGGGTCGGCCGGACCCGTCCGGCGACCGCCGAGGAGGTGCGCGCGCTGCTGCCCGAGGGCAGCCGGGTCGCCCGCACGCGCTGGTGGATGACGTTCTCGACGCGGATCGGCCGGCACGTCGAGTCGCTCGACGCGCGCGCCCTGGACCTGACCGACCCGCTCACCCGGCCGCTGGCCCGGGTCCTCGACGGCCGGCCGCCGGTGCGCCCGGACGAGATCGCGGTCAGCCCGGCGGCGCTGCGCCGGCTCGACACCCGCATCGGCAACCCGGTACGCACCATCGACGGCGCCACGTACCGGGTGGTCGGGGTGGTGGAGTACCCGGACAACCTCCGGGAGGTGATCACGCTGGCCGCTGTGACCCCGGAGACCGCGGCCGGCAGCGACACCTGGCTGGTGGACCTGCCCGGCCCGCTCGACCCGGGGCTCGCCGACCGGCTGAACGCGCAGGGCATCCAGATCGTCGTCCGCGACCCGCTGCCCGGGCGGGAGGAGCTCACCCGCGGTATGCGCGTGCCGGACGCCGACGAGGCCGGCGTCGTCGGCGTGGTCGGCGGGCTGGGCCTGCTGGAGGTGGTGCTGCTGGTCGGCCCGGCCTTCGCGGTGAGCGTCCGCCGTCGGCGGCGCGACCTCGCGCTCGTCGCGGTGGCCGGTGGCGACGCCTCCCACCTGCGCCGGATCGTGCTCGCCGACGGGGTGGTGCTCGGCGCCGGCGGGGCCGCCCTCGGGCTGCTGCTCGGCATCGGCGCCGCGTTCGCCGGCCGGCCGCTCGTCGAGCAGTACCTGCTCGGGGAGCGCCTCGGGGCGTACCGGATCTTCCCGACCGCGCTGGTGGCGATCGCCGCGACGGCGGTGCTGGCCGGGGTGCTGGCGGCGATGGCGCCGGCCTGGACGGCGGCCCGGCAGGACGTGACGACCGGCCTGGCCGGCCGGCGCGACGGGTCCCGGCCCCGCCGCCGCTGGCTGCTGATCGGGGTGGCGCTCACCGTCGCCGGGACCGCGATCGCCGCGTTCGCCGCCGGCCGCACCTCGCAGACCGGCGTGCTGGCCGGTGTCGCCCTGGGCGAGCTGGGGCTGGTGTTCTGCACCCCGACGCTCGTGGGCGTGCTGGGCCGGGCCGGCCGGCTGCTGCCGCTCACCCCCCGCCTCGCGTTGCGCGACGCCAGCCGCAACCGGTCGTCGGCCGCGCCGGCCATCTCGGCGGTGATGGCCGCCGTCGCCGGAAGCGTCGCGCTCGGCGTCTACGTGGCCAGCGACGAGACCCGCTCCCGGGAACTCTGGCAGCCCGGCCTGCCGCCGGGCAACGTGCTGCTCACCCACTCCGGGCCGACCCCGACGGGCCCGCCGTCGGCCGAGGCCGTCGCCGCCCGGGCCCGCACGGTCCTGCCCGACGCCACAGTGGTGTCGGTTGCGACCCCCGGGTGCGCCGGCGACGTCCGGGACAAGAACGACTGCGCGGCGTACGCGCTCGTTCCGCCGGAGCAGCGCTGCCCGTACACCTCCTCCGACCCGGTCCCCGACGCGGCCCGGCGCGATCCGCGCTGCGTGAGCCCCTTCCAGGAGCCGGTCGACGTCTACCTGCCGGCGCTCGTGGACGACGGCGCCGCGCTGGCCGCGCTCACCGGCGCGCCCGCCGACGAGCTGGCCGCCGCGCGCCGGACGCTCGCCACCGGCGGCGTGGTGGTCACCGACGCCCGGCGGGTGGTGGACGGGCAGGTCCGGGTGGAGGTCAACTACAACTCCGGCGGCCCGCCCACCGGGCGTCTCCTGCCCGCGTACGCGCTGCGCGGCGGTCTCAGCGTCGACCGGTTGGTGCTCTCCCCCGCCGCCGCGGACGCGCTCGGCCTGTCCGCCGTACCGCTTGGCTACCTGCTGGACACCGCCGGCTCGCCCACCGATCGGCAGATGGAGATGCTGACCGACGAGCTGTACGACATCGGGCCCATGTCGGCGCAGGTGGCGACCGCCGACCCGCCGTCGGACCAGCGCCCGATGCTGCTCCTGCTGGCGGTGGCCTCGGGGGTGATCACGCTGGGCGCCGCCGCTGTCGCCACCGGCCTCGCCGCGGCCGAGGGCCGCCGGGACCTGTCCACGCTCGCGGCGGTGGGCGCCGATCCCCGGGTACGCCGCCTGCTGTCGCTCTGCCAGGCCGGGGTCATCGCGGTGCTCGGCTCCGCGCTGGGCATCGTCGCCGGGCTCGGCTCCGCCGTGGTCGTCCTGGCCGCGCTCAACCAGCGGTACGCGGATTCCTGGCCGGTGCAGCCGCCGTACCCGGTGACGGTGCCCGGCGTGACACTCGCCGCGCTGGTCGTGGTGCCGCTGGTGGCGATGGGCGGCGCGGCGCTGTTCACCAGGTCCCGCCTGCCGATCGAACGCCGGCTCGACTGAGCCGGCCGCCCATGCATGATCCACACCATTTCGCCGGAGTGGCGGCATCGCGGTGGGGTGGATGCCACCACCTCGGGGAAGTGGAGTCGACCTTGGGGCGGACTGACCGTCCGAGGGGGTGACGGGGCGCGGTGCGGGCGGCACACTTGTCGGATGTCAGCCCTGGGAACCCTCACCCGCCGTCTCGGTCACCAGCGTTGGTTCGGCGCCACCATGCGCCTGCTCGTCCCGGCCGACCGGCTGGTCGGCCGGATGACGAAGGGCCGAGTGGTCGCCTTCGGGCTCGTGCCCACGCTGGTGCTCACCTCCACCGGCCGCCGCTCCGGCAAGCCCCGCAGCAACCCCCTGGTGTACGTCCCCGACGGCGACGCCTACGTGGTGATCGGCTCGAACTGGGGGCAGCAGCACCAGCCGTCCTGGACGTTCAACCTGATGGCTAATCCGGCCGCCGAGGTGGACGTCAAGGGCCGCCGGATCCCGGTCACCGCCGAGCAGGTCACCGGCGAGGAACGGGAACGGCTGTTCCAGCGGCTGGTGCAGGAGTGGCCCGCGTACCGCACGTACGTCGAGCGCGCCGGTAACCGCGAGATCCGCGTCTTCCGCCTGGTCCCGAACGCCTGAGCGCCCTTGCCGCAGACGCGCACAATCCGACATCCGCGCCCCCGGGGCCGCCCGGCCCGATCTGGCTAGGGTTGCCGCAGGCGAGCGCTCGGACGGAGGTGGACCGTGGCTGTCGACGTGAACGCCGAGCGGCGTCTGGACGACCCGCGGTGGCAGGTGGCCGAGCGCGTCGGTGACGCCGTCCTGCGGCGGTTCCCGGCCGACGTGCTGGCGGTCGCCGTACACGGTCCGCTCGCGCACGGCGACGACGACGGCGGCGGGGACCGCGAGGTCGGGTTGCTGGTCGTCACCTACCGGCCCGACGCCGGGCCGCCGCCGGCCACCCGCCGGGTGGACGGGGTGCTCGTCGACCTGACAGTGGCCGGGGCGGACGACTACCTGCGCCGGGCGACGACGATCACGTCCCGGTGGCCGCTGGCCGCTGATCGGTACGTCACCACCCGTGCCCTGCACGACCCGACCGGCTGGCTGCCGAAGCTGCGCGACGAGCACCTGGCACGACTGGCGCGGGCCCGGCCGGCGGAGTTCACCGGCGCCGCGCGGCAGGCGTGGTACCGGGGCAGCGCGGCGCACGCCCGGGCGTTGCGGCTGGCCGAGTGGTACGAGACGGACCAGGCGCTGCTCATGCTCGGCGAGGCGCGGCTGGCCGCGGCGACGGTGCAGGGGCTGTTCAGCCGCACCTACTTCCGCGACGCCGGGGACGCGGTGCGGCGTACCGGGCTGGCCGGCGCGGACATGACCGAGGTGGGCGCGGCGCTGACCCGCCAGGCCGAGGAGCTGACCGCCCGGGGCCGGCCGGTCGACGGCACGATCGACGACCTGCTGTCCGGCTGAGGACGCTCAGCCTCAGCCGATGCCGCCGCCGACGCCGATCAGCGCGCCGATCAGGTAGGTGGCGCCGGCCGCCAGCGCGCCGAGCAGCAGCTGCCGCAGACCGGCACGCCACCAGGCACGGTTGGTGAACCGGGCCACGATCGCACCGGCGACGAAGAGGCCGACGCCGCCGACGGCGAGCGCCAGCCAGAGGCTGGTGAAACCGAGCAGGTACGGCAGCAGCGGCACCAGCGCGCCGATCGAGAAGCAGACGAACGACGAGATCGCGGCGGCCCACGGGCTCGGCTGGTCGTCGGGGTCGACGCCCAACTCCTCCCGTACGTGCACCCGCAGCGCCTCCTCCGGGTTGGCGCGTACCGCCTCGGCGACCTGCGTCGCCAGCTCGCGGGGCAGTCCACGGGCGACCCAGGCGTCGGCCAGCTCCCGGGCCTCGGCCTCGGGGTGGCGTTCCAGCTCGCGCCGCTCCTTGGCCACCTCGGCGGCGACCTGCTCGTTCGCGGACCGGACGCTCGTGTACTCGCCGAGACCCATCGAGATGGCGCCGGCCACCAGGCCGGCCGCGCCGGTGAGCACCACGTTGCGCGGGGACACCCCGCCGCCGCCCACACCGGCGATCAGCGCGATGTTGGTGACCAGTCCGTCCATCGCGCCGAAGACGGCCGGCCGCAGCCAGCCGCCGGAGACGTCCGCGTGGTGCGCCTCGCGCAGCGCCGCCGGGGTGTCGGTCACGGCAGCGTCAGGATCTCGTAGCCGTCGTCGGTGACGACGATGGTGTGTTCGAACTGGGCCGTCCACCGGCGGTCCTTGGTGACCACGGTCCAGCCGTCGTCCCACATGTCGTACTGGTAGGTGCCGAGCGTGATCATCGGCTCGACTGTGAACGTCATGCCGGGCTCCATCACGTCGGTGGGGCGCGGGCTGTCGTAGTGCGGCACGTAGAGGCCACTGTGGAACGCCTCGCCGATGCCGTGCCCGGTGAAGTCGCGGACCACGCCGTAGCCGAAACGCTTCGCGTACGACTCGATCACCCGGCCGATGACGTTGATCTGCCGGCCCGGCGCGATGGCCTTGATGCCGCGCATCATCGCCGTGTGGGTCCGCTCGACAAGCAGGCGGGCCTCCTCGCTCACCTCGCCCACGCAGAACGTGGCGTCGGTGTCGCCGTGCACGCCGTTCAGGTACGCGGTGACGTCGACGTTGATGATGTCGCCGTCCTGGAGCACCGTCGAGTCGGGGATGCCGTGGCAGATCACCTCGTTGAGGCTGGTGCAGCACGACTTCGGGAAACCCCGGTAGCCGAGCGTCGACGGGTAGGCGCCGTGGTCGCAGAGGAACTCGTGCACCACCCTGTCGATCTCGTCGGTGGTCACCCCCGGCTTGCAGTGCTCACCGGCGAGCTGGGTGGCCTGCGCGGCGAGGCGCCCGGCCACGCGCATCTTCTCGATGGTCTCCGGCGTCTGCACGTGCGAGCCGCGCCACTCCTGCGGGCGCTTCTTACCCACGTACTCCGGGCGCGGGATGTGGGCGGGAACCGCTCGCCACGGGGAGAGCGTGCCGGGGGTCAGCGGCGCACGGACGGTCATGGCCCAAGCCTATCGCCGGGGGTGGTGTGCCCCCCGCCACAGCCCGGCCGGGCAGGTTGTTGCCGTACCGCAAACGCTGTGCCATTGTTGCTCCGTGGATCAAGGGGGCGCGGCGCCCGTCTTCTCCGTGACGGCGCAGGTCGACGGCGACCAAGTGCGCGTCCAGGTGACCGGCGAGGTCGACATGGCGACCGCCGACATCATGTTCCAGACCGCGCTCCGCGAGCCTGCCAAGCAGCTCACGCTCGACCTGCGGGCGGTGACCTTCTTCGACTCGGCCGCCATCCACGCGGTGGTCCGGCTCGCCCAGCGGTTCCCGAACGCGCTCACCGTGCTGCCGTCCCCGCAGGTCCGGCGCGTGCTGGACATCTCCGGCCTGGGCGACCAGGACTGGCTCGCCCCCACCTGACCGACTCGGGTGCCCTTCGGGTCTAGAAGGCGTCTCCCATCGCCGGCGGCAGGGGCAGGTCCGGTCTCGGCTGCCCCTGATCCGACGCGGGGTGCCGCTTTCCCGACTCCCCGGCGGTGTCCGGGGCGAGATCACGACGCAGCGACTCGGCGTCGCGCTTGCGCACCCCGCTCGCCCGGATCGTGTTCACCGCGATGATGGTGAGTTCGTTCGCCACGTTGATGCCGCTGACGCGCGGGCCGCTGCGCAACGCCTCCTGAACCAGGCGGAGGGCCGACATCGCGGCCCGCTGGGAACGGGAGGGCCGGCTGGCGGACGGGGACCAGCCCGTACCGACGGTGCGCGCGGCCTCGGCCAGGCACCGCGCGGCCTCGGCGAGCGACCGCGGAACGGGCTCGTCGTCACGGATCGCGCGTTCGAGGTTGAGCGCGACGTCGCGGCTGTGCAGCAGGGAGCGGATCATGAGGATGGCGCCGTGCCGCCATCCCTGCAACGCGCTCTGGTTGTGCCACCGCAGCGGCGAGATGCGGACGACCTCGTCAGCGCCCGACATTGCGGCCTCCACCTCCGAGGTGTCGAGCCGGCGCAGCCTGTCGAGACCCTGACGGGCCAGCTCGGCGTCCCGGGCCAGGGCCGCGTCGGCGAGGCGGTCCAGCTCGGCGGCCATCTGGTCGAGCAGTGGCCGGCCGGCCCGCCGGATCCGGTGGATCGGGTGCAGGGGCAGCACCACGACCGCGATCAGGATGCCGACCACTCCACCGACGACGCCGTCGAGGAAGCGGGGCAGCGCGATGTCGGTCCGGGCCGGGAAGAGCACGGCGATCACCAACGCGCTGCCGCCGACCTGGGTGACGAACGCGCCCTCGTCGCTGAGCAGGACGGCGACGAGGATCGCGGCGGCGACGATGACGCCGATCTGTACGTATCCCTGCCCGACCCAGGAGACCAGCAGGTCGCCCAGCGCGATGCCCACCGCCACGCCGGCGATGAGCAGCAGCGTACGGCGGAAGCGCTGACTCACCGAACTGGCGATGGTGCCGACCGCGACGGCGGGCGCGAACAGCGGTTGCGGGTTGTGGATCAGATCCTTCGCGACCCACCACGCGACTGCGGCGGCCACCCCGCACTGCACCGCCACGAGCAGGCTCAACCGCACCCGCCGCAGTCGCTCTCCCACGGTCGCCCGGCCAGTGCGGCGAATCGCCGTCCACGCCGCGCCAACCGGGTCGTTCCCGCTGTCCCGCGAAAGACGGAACGGCTCACGCCCCATGAGGCGATCCTAGGGACTTCGCCGCATTTGATCCGCTTTACGCTACAACAGCCCTCAGTCCCGGTCGGCCAGCCGGCGGCGCAGCGTCAGCTCGGTGCCCTCCTCGGTACGGGTCACGTTCATCTCCCCCAGCGCCTGGATCAGCGCCAGCCCGCGCCCCCGGAAGCTCGACCCGCTCGACTCCCGCCAGCGCCCGGTGTCCCGGACGGTCGCGGTGACCGTACGGTCGGCGATCGTCACCTCGACCTCGATCGTCGGGTCCACCGGGTCGACCGGGTGCTCGATCGCGTTCGCCGCCGCCTCGGAGACCGCCACGGTCAGATCGAACAGGTCGGTCTCGCCGACCTGGTGGGCGACGAGGAAGTCCTCCAGCCGCTTGCGCAGCACGCTGAGCCGGGTCGGGTCGGCGGGCAGACGCAGCGCGAAGCGGTTCAACTCGGCCGCCTCCAGCGCGAGGACGGCCACGTCGTCGTGCCGGGAGCGCCCGGCCACCCGCGCCATGACGGCGTCGACCAGGTCCGCCACGTGCTCGGCGCGGGCCGTCGCGTCCGACCGCAACTGGCCCAGCCCGGCGTCGATGCCCGCGGACCGGTCCTCGATCAAGCCATCGGTGTAGAGCAGTAGCCGGTTGCCCGGCGCGAGTTCGCCTTCGGCGGCCGGGTAGACGGTGCCGGGGATCGCCCCGATCGGCGGTCCGAGGGCCCGATCGTGCAGGAACGCCACGTCGTCTCCTCGGATCAGCAGGGGTGAGGGATGGCCGGCGCTGGCGTACCGGATCCGGCCGGTGCGCGGGGAGAAGCCGAGGCAGACGACGGTGGCGAAGGAGCCGCTGCCGGCGGAGTGGACCAGCCGGTTGAGGCGGGTCAGCGCCTCGCCCGGGTCGTAGCCCTCCAGGACGTACGCCCGCAGCGCGTTGCGGAGCTGGCCCATCGCCGCGGCGGCCCGCACGCCCTTGCCCACCACGTCACCGATGACCAGCACCAGGTCGTCGTCGGCGGTGGCCATCACGTCGTACCAGTCGCCGCCGACCTCCACGTCGGCGCTGCCGGGCAGGTAGCGGCTGGCGACCACCGCGCCGGGCAGCTGCGGCAGCGTACGCGGCAGCAGGCTGTGCTGGAGCGTGGTGGCGATGTGGTGCTCGGCCTCGTAGAGCTGGGCGTTCTCCAGCCGGACGCCGACCAGCCGGGCCAGTTCGGTCAGCGCCGCCTGCTCGGTGCCGCCGCCCTCGCGCCGCCACACCCGCAGCTCACCGAGCTGCTCGCCGGACGTGCCGGTGAGCGGCAGCACCACTGTCGGGTCGGCGGGCAGGTCGCCGCCGGCGTCCTCCTCGTGACGGGCCCCGGTGGTGGTGACGCGGACCCGTCCGGCCTCGGCCAGGCGCAGCGCGTGCCGGGCGGCCACCCGCACCACCTCGGCTGTCGACCGGGCGGTGTTGATCTCCACGGCGGCGTCGGCGAGCGCCCGCAGCCGGCGGATGATCTGCCCACGCAACTGGCCCAGCTCGACGTTGGCCCGGACCCGGGCCACCAGTTCCTGGCTGGAGAAGGGCTTGGTCAGGTAGTCGTCGGCGCCCGCGGACAGGCCGGCGACCTCCTCGGCGGCGCCGGCCCGGGCGGAGAGCAGCACGATCGGCACGTACCGGGTGGCCGGTTTGGCGCGCAGCGCGGCGACCAGCCCGAAGCCGTCCAGCCGGGGCATCATCACGTCCGTCAGCACCAGGTCGAACGGGGTCTCGACGGCCAGCCGCAGCGCCTCCGCGCCGTCCGGCACGGCGACCACCTCGTACGCCGGGGAGAGCAGCCGGACGACGTGCTCGCGCAGGTCGGCGTTGTCGTCGGCGAACAGGATCCGGCCCGCGCCGCCCGGGGTGCCGTTCGGCTCGGGCAACCCGACGGGCCGGGCCACCTCGTCGGTCCAGAGCGCCGTCTCGGCGACGTAGAGGCGGGCCTGCTCCGGCTCGGTCAGCGGCACCGGCGAGAGGGCGGACACCCGGTCGGCGGGCAGGTGCGCGTACCCGAACGGCATGGTCACGGTGAACGTGGTGCCCCGGTCGACGACGCTGTGCGCGGTGACGGTGCCGCCGTGCATCTCGACCAGCTCGCGGACCAGGGCCAGGCCGATGCCGGTGCCCTCGTGGGTACGCGAGCGGGCGCCGGCGACCCGGTGGAACCGCTCGAAGACCTGCGGCAGCTCCTCCGGCGCGATGCCGACGCCGGTGTCGGTCACCTCCAGGACGGCGGCCCGGTCGGTCGCGCGTACCCGGACCCGGATCTCGCCGTCGAAGGTGAACTTGACCGCGTTCGACACCAGGTTGAGGACGATCTTCTCCCACATGTCCCGGTCGACGTAGACCGGCGCGGGCAGCGGCGGGCAGTCCACCACCAGGCGCAGCCCGGCCCGCTCGGTGGCCGACCGGAACGTGCTGGCCAGCCGGGAGGTGAAGTCGGACAGGTCGGTGGGCTGGTAGCGGGCGGCCAGCCGGCCGGACTCCAGCCGGGAGAAGTCGAGCACCGTGTTGACCAGCTTGAGCAGGCGCAACCCGTTGCGGTGCATGACGGTGAGCCGGTCGATGTAGCGATCCGGCAGTTCCCGGTCGGCGAGCATCTCCTCGAGCGGCCCGAGGACCAGCGTGAGCGGGGTGCGGAACTCGTGGCTGACGTTGGCGAAGAAGTTGGTCTTGGCGCGGTCGAGCGCGGCCAGCTCGGCGGCGCGGGCGCGTTCCTGCTCGTACGCCCGCTGCTTGCCCACCGCCCGGCTGACCTGCGCGGCGACCAGGCCGACGAAGTCGCGGTAGTCGTCACTGAACGGCAGCCGGCGGGACACGCCGAGCAGCAGCACCCCGGCCGCCTCGTTCGTCGCGGTCAGCGGCAGCAGGAGCGCCTGGCCGGCGGCGTCCGGCGGCACCGCGCCGGGCAGCTCGGCGGTGGCGATCCAGCGCGGCTCGGTGAGCGGCTCGCCGTCGGACACTCCGGGCGGCGGACCGGCGACAACGGCGGGGTCCACGCCCGAACAACCGCCCGCCACGAGATCGCCGCGCTCGTCGGGGAACCACAGCGCGCTGAACGGCACGTCGGCTCGGTGGGCGTCGAGCACCCGGGTGACCGCCCGGCCCAGTTCCCGCATGTCCGGCACTTCGCCCAGCTCGTTGCCCAGCTCGGCCAGGGCCCGCAGCCGGCGCTCGCCGAGCACCCGCCCGGTGGTCTCGTTGACGAAGCAGAAGATCCCGCTGACGGTGCCGTCGACGTCGCGGATCGGGTCGTACGAGACGTCGAAGTAGACGTCCTCCAGGAAGCCGTGCCGGTTCAGCACGAAGGGATGGTTCTCACCCCGGTAGGGCACGCCCGTGCGGCGCACCCCGTCCAGCAGCGGGCCGAGCACGTCCCAGGTCTCGGCCCAGTGCCGGTGCGCGGCCTGCCCGATCACGGCGGGGTGCTTGTCGCCGATGGTCGGCCGGTAGGCGTCGTTGTAGAAGGCCAGGTGCTGCTCGCCCCAGAACACCACCATCTGGGCGCGGGACGACAGCATGGTGCTCATCGCGTGGGAGAGCGCGGCGGGCCAGCGGTCCGGGCTGCCGAGCGGGGTGGCGGCCCAGTCGAAGGCGCGCAGCCGCTCGCCCATCTCGCCGCCGGCCGCGAACGCCGCGGCGAGCAGCGGCGACAGTGACGCCTCGCCGGCCGCCGGGGACGAACGACTGTCGCCCCCGCCCCCCTGGGCCGAGCCCATGCAGCCTCCCGCTCCGGCCATGATCACGACGGTCGGCGCTGTCACGCCGACCGTCCCCGCCTACTACCCCGACGGACGAGCAACGTAACGCACCCGCACCGTTCGACGCTGGTTACCTCCGCCTCATCCTGGCGTAACAGACGGGCCGGGGCGACTCGGGCGGTCCGGCCGGGATGACCAGGCCGGAGATTCGGCTGTCCCCACCTACGAAATGTGAGTGTGTGATCTGGCCGACACCACGGACCGGACCAGCGCGGCCACCGGTCGCGGGTCCGGCTCGTTCTCCGGATGCCACTGCACCCCGAGCACGAAGCGCCGCGCCGGATCCTCCACCGCCTCGATCACCCCGTCGTCGGCCCAGCCGGTCACCGCCAGGCCGCCGGGGTCGGCCACCGCCTGATGGTGGTACGAGTTGACCCGGTCCACCCCGGCCATCACCTCGGCGGTCCGGCTGCCGGCGGCGAAGCGCACCGGGTGCGACCCGTACACGCCCGGCGCGGGACGGTGCCCGTCGTGCCCGACCACGTCCGGCAGGTGCTGGTGCAGTAGGCCGCCGTACGCCACCGCGAGCAGCTGCATCCCCCGGCACACGCCCAGCACCGGCAGGTCGGCGGCGAGCGCGGCGCTCAGCAGCGTCGTCTCCCCGGCGTCGCGCTCCGGCCGGCTCTCGGTGCGCGGGTCGGGCGGCTGCCCGTACCGCTCCGGGCCGACGTCCGCGCCGCCGGCCAGCAGCAGCCCGTCCAGCATCCCCAGCACGTCCGCGTCGGCGTCGTCCGGGGGCAGCACCACGGCCCGGCCGCCCGCCGCGGTGACCGCCCGGACGTACGCGTGCGGCACGAGCGTCGCCGGCACGTCCCGCCACACCGCCCAGCCGGCCGGCTCGACGTACGCGGTGATGCCGATGACCGGCCTCATAGCGGTGTGACGTAGGCGCCGGTGATGCCGCCGTCGACGACGAACTGCGCGGCGGTCATGAACGAGGCGTCGTCGCTGGCGAGGAACGCCACCGCGGCGGCGATCTCGGTGGGATCGCCGAATCGGCCCATCGGCACGTGCACCAGCCGCCGGGCCGCCCGCTCCGGGTCCTTGGCGAACAGCTCCAGCAGCAGCGGCGTGGCCACCGGACCGGGGCACAGCGCGTTGACCCGGATGCCCTCGCGGGCGAACTGCACGCCCAGCTCCCGGGTCATCGCCAGCACCCCGCCCTTGCTCGCCGTGTACGCGATCTGCGACGTCGCCGCGCCCATCAGCGCCACGAACGACGCGGTGTTGATGATCGAGCCCTTGCCCTGCCGCCGCATGTGCGGGATGACGTACTTGCAGCACAGGTAGACGCTCGTGGTGTTCACCCGCAGCACCCGTTCCCAGGCGTCCAGGCCGGTCTCCAGGATGGAGTCGTCGTCCGGCGGCGAGATGCCCGCGTTGTGGAACGACACGTCCACCCGGCCGTGGCGCTGCACCACCCCGTCGAACAGGTCGCGGACCGCCGTCTCGTCGGCCACGTCGGCGGCGACGAACTCGCCGTCCACCTCCTGCGCGGCCCGGGTACCGGCGTCGGCGTCGATGTCCACGCACACCACCCGGGCGCCCTCGGCGGCGAAACGCCGTACGGTGGCCAGCCCGATGCCGCTGCCCGCGCCGGTCACGACCGCCACCCGGTCGGAAAGCCGTCCCTGCACTGTGATCACTCCTCGGTGCCGATGAACACGTTCTTGACGTCGGTGAAGGCGTGCAGCGCGTCCGGACCCAGCTCCCGGCCCAGGCCGGAACGCTTCATCCCGCCGAACGGGGTCCAGTAGCGCACCGAGGAGTGCGAGTTGACGCTGAGGTTGCCGGCCTCGACCGCGCGGGCCACCCGCACCGCCCGCCCGACGTCCCGGGTCCAGATCGAGCCGGAGAGGCCGTACTCGGTGTCGTTGGCGAGCCGGATCGCGTCCGCCTCGTCGTCGAACGGCAGCACCGAGACGACCGGGCCGAAGACCTCCTCCCGCCAGTGCCGGTCGGCCGGGGAGCCGGCGAGCAGCACCGTCGGGGCGTACCAGAAGCCGGGGCCGTCGGGGCAGGAGCCGGTGAACGCGACGTCCGCGCCGTCGACGTACCCGGCGACGCGGTCCCGGTGCGCGGCGGAGATCAGCGGGCCCATCTCGGCCGTGTCCCGGGCCGGGTCCTCCACCCGCACCGCCCGTACGGCCGGTTCGAGCAGGTCCAGGAACCTGTCGTACACCTGACGCTGGACCAGGATGCGGGAGCGGGCGCAGCAGTCCTGGCCGGCGTTGTCGAAGACCGCGTACGGCGCGGTGGCCGCCGCCTTCTCCAGGTCGGCGTCGGCGAAGACGATGTTGGCCGACTTGCCGCCCAGCTCCAGCGTCACCCGCTTCACCTGGGCGGCGCAGCCGGCCATGATCCGCGTGCCGACCTCGGTCGAGCCGGTGAAGCAGATCTTGCGGACCGCCGGGTGGGTGACGAACCGCTCGCCGACCACGCTGCCCTGACCGGGCAGCACTGTGAACACGCCGTCGGGCAGCCCGGCGTCGCGGGCCAGCTCGGCGAGGCGCAGCGCGGTCAGCGGGGTCAGCTCGGCCGGTTTCAGCACGACCGTGTTGCCGGCGGCGAGCGCCGGGGCGAACCCCCAGCCGGCGATCGGCATCGGGAAGTTCCACGGCACGATCACGCCGACCACGCCCAGCGGTTCGTGGAACGTGACGTCGAGCCCCCCGGGCACCGGGATCTGGTGCCCGGTCAGCCGTTCCGGCGCGCCCGCGTAGTAGTCGAGCACGTCGCGGACGTTGCCCGCCTCCCAGCGCGCGTTGCCGATGGTGTGCCCGGCGTTGCGCACCTCCAGCAGAGCCAGTTCCTCAAGGTGCGCGTCGACCTGGGCCGCGAACCGCCGCAGCAGCCGCCCCCGATCCCCCGGCGCCACCCGACGCCACGTCTCGAACGCCGCGGAAGCCCGCGCGACAGCCGCATCCACGTCCTCAACGGAGCACCCCGGAACGACCCCGATCCCCGCCCCGTCAACAGGCGAGATCACCTCACCCACGCGGTCCCCCTCCCCTCAGCTCGGCGATCTTGTAGTTGCTGCCCCGGCGAAAGCCGCACAACGCCCGCGTCGAGGGCTGTAAGTGCAAGATCGGCGTCGACAGCGGGAGCGCGAGGGCGGGCGCGGGGGCGAGGGAGGGCGGCGGGTCAGAGGCGTTCGAAGCCACGGGTCAGCTCCCAGTCCGTCACCGCGGCGTCGAAGGCGGTCAGCTCGACCTTCGCCTGGTTGGCGTAGTGGTCGGCCACCTCGTCGCCGAACGCCTCCCGGGCCACCTCGGAGCGCTGCCACAGGTCCAGCGCGTCACGCAGCGTGGTTGGCACCCGCTCGGCGTCCGGGTCGTCGTACGCGTTGCCGGTGCACTCGTCCGCCAGCTCCAGCTCGTTCTCGATGCCGTGCACCGCCCCGGCCACCAGTGCGGCGATCGCCAGGTACGGGTTGACGTCGGCCCCCGGCACCCGGTTCTCCACCCGCATCCCCTGCCCGTGCCCGACCAGCCGCAGCGCGCAGGTGCGGTTGTCGGTGCCCCAGCGCAGCGCGGTCGGCGCGAACGAGCCCGGCTGATAGCGCTTGTACGAGTTGATGTTCGGCGCGAAGAACAGGCTGAACTCGCGCATCGTGGCGAGCAGCCCGGCCAGCACCCGCTGACCGGTGACGCTCAGGTGCGCCGGCCCGTCCCCCAGCATCGCCGACGAGCCGGAGGCGTCACGCAGCGAGAAGTGGATGTGGCAGGAGTTGCCCTCCCGCTCGTTCGGCTTCGCCATGAACGTGATCGCCATGCCCTCCTGGGCGGCGATCTCCTTCGCGCCGTTCTTGTAGATGACGTGGTGGTCGGCGCAGCGCACCGCCTCGTCGTACCGGAAGGCGATCTCGTGCTGGCCGAGGTTGCACTCGCCCTTCGCGCTCTCCGGGGTGAGCCCGGCGCCGGCCATCTCGGTGCGGATACGGCGCAGCAGCGGCTCGACCCGGGCGGTGCCGAGCAGCGAGTAGTCCACGTTGTACTGGTTGGCCGGCGTCAGATCGCGGTAGCCGCGCCGCCACGCCTCCTCGTACGAGTCGCGGTAGAGCACGAACTCCAGTTCGGTGCCGGCGTACGCGGTCAGCCCGTGCGCGGCCAGCCGGTCCAGCTGCTTGCGCAGGATCTGCCGGGGCGAGGCGACCACCGGGCCGGAGCCGTCCAGCCACTCCAGGTCGGCCAGCAGCAGCGCGGAGCCGGGCTGCCAGGGCATCCGGCGCAACGTGTCCAGGTCGGGGCGCATGGCGAAGTCGCCGTAGCCGCGTTCCCAGCTCGACATCGCGTACCCGTCGACGGTGTTCATGTCGACGTCCACGGCGAGCAGGTAGTTGCAGCCCTCGCTGCCGTGCGTGACCACATGGTCGAGGAAGTAGGGCGCGTGGAACCGCTTGCCCTGCAAGCGCCCCTGCATGTCGGTGAGGGCGAGCACCACCGTGTCGATCTCACCCTCGGTGACGGCGACCCGCAACTGTTCCAGCGAGAGCGGCGTTGGTTTCATCAGGGGCCTCCATCACCAAGGTCTACTGGCAAACCGGATCACCGTCAATGCCCCGGCGAGGCCGGGTGCGAAACCGGGGAGAGCACATGCGCCGTCGTACCGTCGCGGTCGTCGCCGCCGTCCTCGCGATCGTGCTGGCCGCCACCGACGCGCACGCCGACCGCAGACCCGCCGAGGGGCGACCCGCCGCCGGGCCGGACCGGCCGGCGACCGCCGACGCGCGACCGGTCATGCTCGACCTGCGCGGCTTCGACGGACGCTCCGGCTGGTCCGGCTACGACCTGAGCCGCCCGCACGTCGTCGCCACCGGCCTGGAGGCGCCGTGGGGCCTGGGCTTCCTGCCCGACGGCAGCGCCCTGGTCGCGCAGCGGGACCGGGGCACGATCCTGCGCGTACGCCCCGGACGCCCGGCCCGCGAGGTGGCGCGGATCGCCGACGTGGTCGCCGGTGGGGAGACGGGCCTGCTCGGGCTGGCGGTCTCCCCCACGTACCGCCGGGACCGGTGGGTCTACGCCGCCTACACCACCGCCACGGATCTGCGGATCGTCCGGTTCCGCCTCGGCTCGTCCCGCGCGCCCCGGGTGCTGGTCAGCGGCATCGCCCGCAGCTCGGTGCACGCCGGCGGGCGGATCGCGTTCGGCCCCGACGGCATGCTCTACGCCGGGATCGGCGACGCCGGGGTGGCCGCCCGCGCGCAGGACCTGACCAGCCGCAACGGCAAGATCCTGCGGCTCCGCCCGGACGGCCGGACGCCCGCGGACAACCCGTTCCCGGGCTCGCTCGTCTACAGCTACGGCCACCGCAACGTGCAGGGCCTCGCCTGGGACCGGCACGGCCGGCTGTTCGCCACCGAGTTCGGGCAGAGCACCTGGGACGAGGTGAACCGGATCGTGCCCGGCGGCAACTACGGCTGGCCGGTCGTCGAGGGCGTCGCCGGTGATCCCCGGTTCCGGGACCCGGTCGTCGTCTGGCCGCCCGCCCAGGCGTCCCCGAGCGGCGCCGCTTTCGCCAGGGGCACGCTCTACGTCGCCGCGCTGCGCGGCGCCCGGCTGTGGGCGGTGCCCGTCGACGCCGCCGGCCGCGTCGGCGTACCGGTGGCGGAGCTGGCCGGCACGTACGGCCGCCTGCGTACCGTCGAGGTGGCCCCCGACGGCGCGCTCTGGGTCGCGACCAGCAACCGCGACGGCCGCGGCACCCCGGCGGCCGGCGACGACCGCATCCTGCGCTTCCCGCTCACCCACCGCCGCCCCACGATCTGACCCCTGGGGTACGCGGACAGCCCGCGCCGCGTCAGCCACGAACCCGCGCCCAGGCCAGGAATCGGCTGTGCAGGTCCGGCGCGTGGTCGGGATTCAGTTGGGCGAGTTGTTCCCGCGCCTCGGTCATCAGCCCGCCGAGATAGAGCAGCAACGCGGTGCGGTCCTCCCGGTACTCGACGAGCAGCGACAGCCGGGCCGGCTGGCAGGGCCACTCCGCCCCGCAGTTGCGGCACCGCCAGAGCGGGCGCACAGGCAGGTGCGGAACCACGCACCGGCCCATCACCGCAGCCTTCGGGCGATCGCACGCGCCTCGTCGTCGCTGAGCGGAAGGAACCAGAAGAACCGCCGGACGATCTCGGGCGGTTCCGGCCCCTCGACGCGGCCACGCAGATCCCGGATCGCGCCGCGTACGAGGAACGCCATCATCCGGATGAGCGCAGCCGTATCGAGCTGATCGCGCGGAATGCGACGCAGGGTGGGACACGGCCACGGCTCCCGGCAGCGCTCGCATGTCCAGTCCGGCTGATACCCGACGTGCCCGATGGCGCTGAGGACACCGACCAGAGCCGTCACCAGCGGCCCCCGTTCGCCCGCCACTCCTGCGCCGGTGTCAGACGACCTGGGCTGCCCGGGCGAACCGTGGGAAACACCCGGGTCGGCTCGCGCATCCACGCCGGCAGGTTGCTGCCGGGGTCTCGCTTCGGCAGGGTGGGCAGCTCCCGGGTACGGCACCGGAACCATCGGACACGCACATCGGCCTCCTCGTTGATGGAGGGGGCCGCCCGGCATCGTCGGGACCGGGCGGCCCCGGGCTGGAATCCGCCCGTGCTCGCCTGCGACGAGCGAATCCGCATGCGTGACAGTCTGGTGAGGACATCGCTACGGTCGGAAGGCATCGAGCCTGGTCACGGCGCACCAGTGAAGCACCGGGCCGGTCGGCGGATGTCGAATGAAGTTCACGCACGGACTGTGGAGGAACTGTGGAGGAACCGACAGCCGATCTCATCCGATCGCACCTCCGCCGGATGCGCTCCGCCGCCGGTCTCAGTCAGGAGGAGTTCGGCAGGCTTCTGCACTACTCCGCGTCCATGGTCTCGGCAGTGGAGACTGGGGCCCGTCCGCTGGATCGCGTGTTCCTTGCGCGAGCAGATGAGGCGCTGAAGACCGGCGACCTGCTGACAACGCTGCTGAAGATGGCCGAACGGGAGAGCCAGCCTTCGTGGTTCCGTCCCTGGCTGGAGGCCGAGCGCTCGGCCCGTCAGCTTCGGTATTTCAATCCGTCCCTGATCCCTGGCCTGCTTCAGACGGCGAACTATGCCCGGATGGTGCTGCGCTTCGACAGCACGAGACCCCACGAGGAAGTGGAGAAGCAGGTAGCTGCACGATTGGAGCGGCAGGAGATCTTGCTTCGCGACCGTCCCCCGCTCGTCATCGCAGTGACTGATGAGTCAGCGCTCCGCCGCCGTGACGCCATCATGGCCGAGCAGCTCGCGCACCTGCTGCACATGGCCGAACTGCCGCACGTCCAACTACACGTTATTCCAGCCGATGCCGGTCATCACGTCGGCCTTTCCGGGCCGCTGGCGCTGGCCCACTCGGCGGAAGGCGGCTGGGTGGGGCACCTGGAGAACCAGCTTGCGGGTCTGGTCGTCGATGGCGAGGATGCGATGGCGACGCTCCTGGCACGGTGGGAAGGCGTCCGCAGCGTAGCCTTGCCGCAGACCCTGTCGGTCGCCCTGATAAAGGAAGTAGAGAGTCAGCATGGACCTCAGTAGCGCGATCTGGAAGAAGTCCACCCGCAGCGGCACGAGCGGTGGTGACTGCGTGGAGGTGGCCGACAACCTGCCGGGAGTCGTACTCGTACGCGACAGCAAGGACCGCGACGGCGCTACCCTCCACGTCACCCCGTCCTCGTGGCGGTCATTCATCGCCCTGGCCAAGCAGACCGGACCCGCAGCCTGACCAACAGGCCACTTCACATCGGCTGGACCCAGGCGGCTCGCCACTGCGGAGACGGGTCATGGCCGAGGCTGGTCCAGTACTCCCGGCCCTCGACGATCCGCCCGTCGCGCACGGTCCAGAACGACGCGACCCGGTGCACGCCCATCCCCTCGTGCGGCACCTCCACCTCGGACACCACCGTCTCGCCCGACGCCACCACCCGCAGCACCCGGATCGACCAGCCCTCCGGGTACTCGGCGTTGATCTTCACGTAGTTGTCGCGACCCACGATCCGCTCGGCGCTGGCCGGCCACTCCACCACCACGTCGTCGGCCAGCAGCTCGCCGACGCCGGCCCAGTCGCGGGCCTGCATGCGATCCCACAGCGCGCGTACCACCGCTTCCGCATTCATGGGCCGGATCATGGCAGGCCCCACCGACAGCTACGACGGCTCGGCGGGCTCCGGCTCCGGATCGGCCTGTTCGACGGTACGGCGCGGGCCGGTGAACCACCTGCGGGCCGAGGCGTACCACCAGATGGCGACGCCGAGCAGCACGCCACCGATCGCGATCGGCGCGTAGTTGACAGCCGTCCAGCTGAAGTCGGGGTTGCCGGGCACCCCCGCCGGGACGATCGGCAGCACGAAGTAGATCGAGATGACGGCGATCTCGACCACCGCGATCCAGCCGAGCAGCTTGTAGCGGCGGCCGAGCGTCCACGGGCCCGGGGTGAACCGGTCGCCCATCCGCAGCCGCAGGAAGATCGGGATGATGAAGGACAGGTACAGCCCGATCACCGCCACCGACACCACCGCGTAGAACGCGACAGGGATGCCGCCGCGCTGGTAGAGCGCGGGCAGCGTGAGCACCAGCCCGGCCAGCGTCGCGCCGATGATGGCTTTCACAGGCGTGCCGTTGCGGTCGACAGTCGACCACAGCCGCCAGCCGGGCACGGCCCGGTCGCGGCTGAACGCGTACGCCATCCGCGACATCGACGTCACGCAGCTCATGCCGCAGAAGAACTGCCCGATGGTGGAGATGATGATGACGGCCTTGAAGAAGAACGGCGTCAGCGCCGTCTCGAAGATCGCCCCGGAGAAGCCGCCCGCCTCGTTTATCGCGTCCACGTCGGTGGCCGCGAACAGGAACGCCAGCAGCAGGATCCAGCCGCCCACCGCCGAGTAGAAGATCGACCGCCACAGCCCCTGCGCGGCGGCCTTGGACGCGCCGCGGGTCTCCTCGGAGACGTGCGCGCAGGCGTCGAAGCCGGTGATCGTGTACTGCGTGAGCAGAAAGCCCAGCGGCAGCACGTAGAACCAGAACGCCAGCCCGCCGGTGTCGCCGTCACCGAAGCCGGAGTTGTTGAACCGCTCGGTGAACACGAACTGGAAGCTCTGGTGGTTGTCCGGGACCAGGACCAGGATCAGCACCACGGCGGCCGCGCCGGCCACGTGCCACCAGACCGAGACGTTCTGGAGTACGTCGATGATCCGGTGCCCGTAGATGTTGATCAGACCGTGCAGCGCGAGGATCACCACGAACAGCCCGAACGTCTGGTGCCCGGTGCCGGCCCAGCCGTCGAACAGCGCCGACAGCGTCAGGTTGAGGAACGTGGCGCAGCCGTAGTCGACAGAGGCGGTCACCGCGACCAGCCCGATCAGGTTGAGCCAGCCGGTGAACCAGCCGTGCACCGGCCGGCCCATGGTCGCCGCCCACCAGTAGATCCCGCCCGCCGTCGGGTACGCGGAGACCAGCTCGGCCAGGCAGAAGCCGATGATCAGGATGAACAGCGAGATCAGCGGCCAGCCCCAGGAGATCGCCACCGGGCCGCCGTTGTTCCACGCCTGGCCGAACGTGGTGAAGCAGCCGGCCAGGATCGAGATGATGGAGAACGAGATCGCGAAGTTGGAGAAGCCGCTCCACTTGCGGCGCAACTCCTGTTTGTAGCCGAGTTCGGCGAGTCGTCGGGCGTCATCGTCCATCGGCTGCTCGGCGGTCGGCGCGGGCGTCGTGGCCACTGCACACCTCCTCGAGGCGATGCTCGTGCGAGTGCTCGCAGTGTGCTCCCGGCCGATCAAGGTGGTCAATACGTACCCCGGTAATTGCGTTGTCGCCGGATCCCACCGGGGGCATCATTGTGGGCGTGACCAGGCCCGACCCGACGGGCCGGCGCCGGGCGCTCGGCAACGCCCGGTCCGCGGCGGCGCGCGGCGTCCACCTCTCTCTCACTGAAGTACGGCGATCGGCCGTACCCTCCGGACGCCCCGCGCCGCCGCACCTCTAGACGAACAGCAACCCGGCGACCCAGAGCGCGGCGATCATCAGGCCGGCCATGAACTCCAGCAGCATGGACAGCCCGGCCGCCTTCAGCGCCTGCACGGTGGCCGGCCAGGCGAGCCGGGTGTCGCCCAGCCGCAGCCGCTCCGCGCCGAAGATCCCGCCGACGAAGCCGATCGGCAGCCCGACCACCGGGATCACGAAGAAGCCGACCACCCCGAGCAGCCCGCCGACCAGCAGCGACGACGTGGGCACGCCGGTCCGCTTCAGGTTCCGCCCGGGCCACAGGTACTTGAGCACGGTGCCGCCGGCGGCGATCACTGTGGCGGCGGCGAGCACCGCCCAGCGGCCCGGCCCGGCGCCGCCGAACAGCGCCCACACCAGTACGCCGCCCCAGCACAGCGGCAGCGCCGGCAGCCCGGGCACTACCACTCCGGCCAGCCCGGCGATGATCGCCAGCGCGGCGACCACCGACACCACGGCCTGCGAATCGGTGAGGCTCACCGTTCTCCCTTCCTCGCCTGCCGCCGCGTGAGCGGGAGGTGTTAAGCGGGGCCCCCTGCTCTACCGGAGGCGTTAACAGGGGGCCCTTCCTTACCCGCCCAGGCGGGCGCGGATGCCGTCGGCGGGCATCGGGGCGCCGAACAGGCGGCCCTGCCCGGTGTCGCACCGCAGCGCCCGCAGCCGCTCGGCCTGCACCTCGGTCTCCACCGCCTCGGCCGTCACCGACAGCTCCAGCGCGTGCGCCAGCCGGACCAGCGCGTCCACGATCCGCTCGTCCCGGTGGTCGGCGACCGCGTCCCCGCCGTCACCCTTTATCCCCTCGACGAACGGGCCCGCCAGCTTCACGCAGTGGATCGGCAGCCGCCGCAGGTACGCCAGGTTCGAGTACCCGGTGCCGAAGTCGTCGATGGCCAGCCGCAGCCCCAGGTCGGCGAGCTGGTGCAGGGTCCGCAGCGGCTCACCCGCGCTGCCCATGACCGCGCTCTCGGTCAGCTCCAGCTGCAACAGCTCGGCCGGCAGGCCGGTGTGCTGCAACGCCTCCGCGACCGTCTCCACGATGGCCGGGTCGTCCGCCTGCCGGGCGGCCAGGTTGACGCTGACCACCAGCGACGTCTCCGGGTACGCGCGCCGCCACGACTCGGCGTCGCGGCACGCCTGACGCAGCACCCACGCGCCGAGCCGGACGATCAGGCCGGTCTCCTCGGCCAGCCCGATGAACCGGTCCGGCCCGATCAGGCCCAGCTCGGGGTGCTGCCAGCGCACCAGCGCCTCGACCGCCACCATCGTGCCGTCCAGCAGCGACACGATCGGCTGGTAGTGCAGCACGAACTCGTCCCGGTCCAGCGCGGCGGGCAGGTTCGCGGCCAGCGCCGAGCGGGCGATGTCGGCGGCGCTGCGCTCCGGGTCGTACACCGCCCAGCGTCCCCGGCCCTCCGCCTTGGCCCAGTACAGCGTGGTGTCGGCGGCCTTCATCAGGTCACCGACGCTGGTTTCCGCCGCCGGGCACTCCACGATGCCGATGCTCGCCGACACGGCGAGCTGCTGGTCGGCGACGTGCACCGGCGCGGAGACGGCGGCCAGGGCCAGTTCGGCGACCTCCACCGCGTCGTCGATGCCGCCGTCGGAGTCGACCAGGATGACGAACTCGTCGCCGCCCATGCGGGCCACCAGGTGACCGCGCCCGGCCACGCAGTCGCTGAGCCGGCGGGCGATCACCTTGAGCAGCCGGTCGCCCAGGTCGTGGCCGAGGCTGTCGTTTATCGCCTTGAAGCCGTCCAGGTCGATGAAGCAGAGCCCGACGCGCTGGTCGTCGCCCGCCCCGTCGAAGACGGTGCCGAGCGTCTCGAAGAACAGCGTCCGGTTGGGCAGGCCGGTCAGCGGGTCGTGCAGCGCCTGGAAGCGCAGCCGCTGCTGCAGCTCGTACCGCTCGGTGATGTCCTCGACCATGGCGACGGTGAACCGGGGCCGGCCGTCGTCGTGCCGGATCAGCGAGACCGCGAGGTCGGTCCAGACGACGCTGCCGTCCTTGCGGTAGTAGCGCTTCTCGACCCGCGCGCTGTCCCGCTTGCCCTCGATCAGCTCCTGGTACAGCTCCCACATGCCGGCCGCGTCGTCGGCGTAGGCCAGCGCCGACACGTTCATCCGCCGCATCTCCGCGACGGTGTAGCCGAGCATGTCCGCGAAGGACTGGTTGACCTCGATGATCTGCCCGTCCACACCGGCGATGCCGATGCCGATGACGGCGCCGGTGAAGACCGCCCGGAAGCGGGCCTCGCTGTCCCGCAGCGCCTGCTCGACGGTGTCCCGCGCCTGCCAGGCGGAACGGGAGATCCGCTCCTGCTGGCTGAACACCCGGTCGCGCAACGCGCGGGCGAACCCGGCGGCGAACGCGCCCTGCAGCAGCGCGACCCGCTCGCGCAGTTCGGGTGACTCCGCCCGGCCGGGCAGCACCCACTGCAGGAACCGGTCACCGAGCGCCTGCACCGACCAGTCGAGCACGCCGGGCTCGGTGAGATGCGCCTGCACCAGGGCCCGTCCCACCTCCTCCGCCGGGCGGGCGGAGAAGGTGGGGGCGAGCAGGGCCTCGCCGAGCCGTTCGGTGAGCGGCACCAGCAGGCGCTCGGTCTCGGCCGCGGTCAGCGGCACGAATCCGATGCGGCGCACCGCACGAGCCCACTCGGCGGCGTACGCGACGGCGCCGGGCCGGCTGACGTCTCCCCCGTCGATGTCCGGGGCGCGCATGGGATCAGCCGAGGGCGCGGTCGTGCCGGGCGACGCCGCCGAAGGCGCCGAACCGCTCCGGGTGCTCGTCCACGTCCGACGGTGACTCGGGCCGCCACAGCGGCATGTGCACCACGCCCGGTTCGAGGATCGTCCAGTCGCCGAAGAAGCCGGTGATCTCGGCCCGCGAGCGCAGCGTGATCTCGGTGGCGGTACGCGCGGACAGCCGCTGCGCGTCCAGCATCTCCTGCGGCTGGTCCTCGAACGTGGAGTGGGAGATGACCAGGTAGCTGCCCGGGGCGGCGGCCGCCCGCAGGGTGGCCAGGATGTCGGCCGGGCGGTCGGCGTCCGGGACGAAGTGCACGACGCCGGCGAGCAGGATGCCCAGCGGCCGGTCGAAGTCGATCAGCCCGCTGGACCGGGCGTGGTCCAGGATCAGCTTCGGCTCACGCAGGTCGGCCAGGACCGCGGTGGCGCGCTCGTTGCCGGCGAGCAGCTCGTGGCTGTGCGCCACGGCGACCGGGTCGATGTCGACGTACACGATGTGGGCGTCCGGGTTCGCGGCCTGGGCGACCTCGTGCACGTTGCCGACGGTGGGGATGCCGGAGCCGATGTCGAGGAACTGGTCGATGCCGGCGTCGAGCAGCACCCGTACCGCCCGGCGCAGGAACTCCCGGCCCGAGCGCATGGTGGCGGCCAGGTTCGGTGTCATGGCCGCGATCTGCTCGGCCAGCTGCCGGTCGATCTCGAAGTTGTGGGCCCCACCGAGGAAGTAGTCGTAGACCCGGGCGGCGCTCGGCCGACTCAGGTCGATCTCGGTGGGCACGCCGTCCGGCGTCTGCATCGCTCGGTCCCCCAGGTCGTCGCCGCCGTCGCTGGCGGGTCGTGTGGTGCAGACCACTCTAGGCCGGTACGGCCAGGTATGGGAGATCCACAACGGGCGATGCTGCCGGCCGGCGTCAGTCGGCCGACTCCAGCAGCAGCGAGATGCCCTGGCCGACGCCGACGCACATGGTGGCGAGCGCCCGGCGGCCGCCACGGCGGCGCAGTTCCAGCGCGGCGGTCAGCGCCAGCCGGGCGCCGCTGGCGCCGAGCGGGTGGCCCAGCGCGATCGCCCCGCCGCCCGGGTTGACATGCTCGGCGTCCTCCGGCAGGCCCAGCTCGCGCAGCACCGCCACGGCCTGCGCGGCGAACGCCTCGTTCAGCTCGATCACGTCCACGTCGGCGAGCGACAGGCCCGTCCGGTCGAGCAGCTTGCGGGTGGCCGGCACCGGGCCGACGCCCATGATCCGCGGCGGTACGCCGGCCGCCGCCGCGCCGCGTACCCGGGCCAGCGGGGTGAGGCCGTAGCGTTCGACGGCGGCCGCGGAGGCGACGAGCAGCGCGACCGCGCCGTCGTTGACGCCGGAGGAGTTGCCGGCCGTCACCGTGCCGCCCTCACGGAACGGGGTGGGCAGCGAGGCGAGCTTCGCCAGCGTCGTCTCGCGCGGGTGCTCGTCGGCCTCGACCAGCTTCGTCTCGCGCTTGCCGGCGGGCACCGTCACCGGGACGATCTCCTCGGCCAGCCGGCCGTCGGCCTGCGCCTTGGCGGCCCGCTGCTGCGACCGGTACGCGAAGGCGTCCTGCGCGGCCCGGTCCACGCCGAACTCGGCTGCCACGTTCTCCGCCGTCTCCGGCATCGAGTCGACGCCCCAGCCCTTGCGCATCAGCGGGTTGACCAGCCGCCAGCCGATGGTGGTGTCGTACACCTCGGCGGTGCGGGCGAACGGCGTGGCCGCCTTCGGCATGACGAACGGCGCGCGGCTCATGCTCTCCACGCCGCCGGCCACCACCAGGTCGGCCTCACCGGCGACGATCGCGCGGGCGGCGGAGGCGAGCGCGTCCAGGCCGGATCCGCAGAGCCGGTTGACGGTGCTGCCCGGCACCTCCTCCGGCAGCTCGGCGAGCAGCGCGGCCATCCGGGCCACGTTGCGGTTGTCCTCGCCGGCCTGGTTGGCGCAGCCCAGGATCACGTCGTCGGTACGCGCCCAGTCGACCGACGGGTGGCGGGCCACCAGTTCGCGGACGACGTGCGCGGCCAGGTCGTCGGGGCGGACCCCGGCCAGGGCGCCGGCGTACCGGCCGATCGGGGTGCGGACTCCGGCAACGAGATAGGCCACTGTCATCGCGCGTACGTCCTTCGGGGGTGGGAAGGGGTCGGTGGGGGTACCCGGCGCCAGGATATCCGTGACCGGAGCGGATAGGTTTGCCGCATGTCCGGGGCCCAGTTCAGCGCAGAGACAAGCGGCGGCGGCGCGTTCGTCCGCCAGCCCAACCGGTTCACCGGCCGGGTCACCCCGCACTCCACCTCCCCGGAGGGCGGCGGGCCGGACGATCAGGGGCGCTGGCCGCTGGAGGCGGGCCGCTACCGGCTGATCTGGTGCCGGGCCTGCCCGTGGGCGCACCGGGCCCGGATCGTGCGCGGCCTGCTCGGGCTGGACGAGGTGATCTCGCTGGGCACCGTCGACCCGATCCGGGACGAGCGGGGCTGGCGGTTCGCGCTCGACCCGGACGGCTTCGACCCGGTGCTCGGCATCGGCTTCCTCTCCGAGGCGTACCTGTCCACCGACGCGGACTACACCGGCCGGGTGACCGTGCCGGCGCTCGTGGACACGCTCACCGGACGGGTGGTCACGAACGACTATCCGCAGCTCACGCTCGACTTCTCGACCGAGTGGCGGCGGTTCCACGCGCCGGACGCCCCCGATCTGTACCCGGTCGAGCTGCGCCCGGAGATGGACGCGCTGATGGCGGAGATCCACCGGGACGTCAACAACGGCGTCTACCGATGCGGGTTCGCCACCTCCCAGGAGGCGTACGACGAGGCGTTCACCGCACTGTTCGCCCGCCTCGACGCGCTGAGCGAGCGGCTGGCCGGCCGGCGCTACCTGATGGGCGACGCGATCACCGAGGCGGACGTGCGCCTGTTCACCACGCTGGTGCGCTTCGACGTGGCGTACCACGGGCACTTCAAGTGCAACCTGCGCAAGCTGACCGAGATGCCGGTGCTCTGGGCGTACGCGCGGGACCTGTTCCAGACGCCGGGCTTCGGCGAGACGGTGGACTTCGACCACATCAAGCGGCACTACTACGCCACCCACGACATGATCAACCCGACCCGGATCGTGCCGCTCGGCCCCGACCTGTCCGGCTGGACCACCCCGCACGGACGTGGCTGAGGACACCGGCCGCCGGATCTCCGCCGCGTTCGCCGCCGTCTGCCTGGCCGCCGGCGCGGCTGCGGTGACTGTTGCGGTGGTCGCCGGTCCCGGTCCCGGACCCGTCGCGTACGTGAGTGAGGCGGGCATCGCGGACAGCGGGTACGCCGGGGCGTACCGGATCGGGATCTTCTCAGTGGCCGCGTCGCTGCTGCTGCTCGCCGGGGCGCTGCCGCCGGGTTTGCGGGCGGCGGCCGGGCTGCTCGGCATCGGCGCGGTCGCGACTGTGCTGTCCGGCGCTGTCACGTGCAGCGAGGGCTGTCCGTTGCCGCCGTTCGAGGCGCCCACGGTGGCGGACCTGGTGCACGGCGGGGCCAGCATCGCGGCGACCGCCGCTGTGGTGCTCGCCATGCTCGTGGTGCTGTTCTCCCGGGCGGCGGACCAGGGGCTGCGGCGGATCGCCGCGGTCGGCGCGGCGGTGGCGCTGCCGGTGGCCGTCGTGGTCGCGCTGGCGCTGCTGCTGGTCGGCCGCAGCACGCTGCTCGGGCTGTCGGAGCGGGTGCTGCTGGTCGTGGTCGCCGCCTGGGGACTGGTCACCTCCGGATACCTGGCTGTAAGGAGCCTCACCGGCGACGGTCCTTCCGTTCCCACCCGCGACGGGAGTAACGTGTCGCGACGATGACCAATGTCTGGTGCCTCACCGAGCGCCTGTACGTCGATCTGCGACGGCAGGCCAGCGGCGTCTGTCCGGCGTAGCTCCACGCCCTGACGCCCGCCTTCCCTCTCCAGACCTTGGACCCGTCCTCATGGCTTCCGCCCTGCGCAGAATTCCCTTCTCCGTCCAGATCCTGCTGGGCCTCGTGCTCGGTGTGGCGCTCGGTTTCCTCGCCCGCGCCGCCGACCTCGCCTGGCTGACCAGCACGCTCGACACCGTCGGCGGCCTCTTCGTCCAGCTGCTCAAGCTGGCCGTGCCGCCGCTTGTCTTCACCGCCATCGTGGTCAGCGTGGTCAGCCTGCGCGGCGTCGCCAACGCCGCCCGGCTCGCCGTCAAGACGCTGCTCTGGTTCGCCGTCACCGCGCTCATCGCGGTGAGCATCGGCATCGGCCTCGGCCTGCTCACCGACCCCGGCCGCGGCGTCAACCTGGACCCGGCCGGCGCCACCGCGCCGAAGACCACCGGCTCCTGGATCGACTTCCTCACCGGCATCGTCCCGACCAACCCGGTCGGCGCGTTCGTCGAGGGCAACGTCCTGCAGATCGTCTTCCTCGCCCTGGTGGTGGGTGCCGCCGCGCTGCTCGTCGGCGACGCCGCCGAGCCGTTCGTGTCGCTCAACCGCTCGCTGCTGTCGATCGTGCAGAAGGCGCTCTGGTGGGTCATCCGGCTCGCCCCGATCGGCACGCTCGGCCTGATCGGCAACGCCGTCGCCTCGTACGGCTGGGACCTGCTGGCCCCGCTCGCGAAGTTCACCACGGCCGTCTACGTCGGCTGCGCGCTGGTGCTGTTCGTGGTCTACCCGGTGCTGCTCGCGGTGGCCGGCAAGCTCAACCCGCTGCGCTTCTTCGCCGGCGCCTGGCCCGCCATCGAGCTGGCGTTCGTGTCCCGCTCCTCGGTGGGCACCATGCCGGTGACCCAGCGCTCGGTGGAGCGCCTCGGCGTCCCCCGCGAGTACGCCTCCTTCGCCGTGCCGTTCGGCGCCACCACGAAGATGGACGGCTGCGCCGCCATCTACCCGGCGCTCGCCGCGATCTTCGTGGCGCAGGTGTTCGGCGTGAACCTGGGCGTCACCGACTACCTGCTGATCGCGTTCGTCTCGGTGGTCGGCTCGGCCGCCACCGCCGGCCTGACCGGCGCGATCGTCATGCTCACGCTGACCCTGAGCACGCTGGGCCTGCCGCTGGCCGGGGCCGGCCTGCTGCTGGCCATCGACCCGATCCTGGACATGATCCGCACCGCCACGAACGTGGCCGGTCAAGCGGTGGTGCCGACCATCGTGGCCGCCCGGGAGGGCACGCTCGACCGGGCCGCGTACGACTCGGCCGGCAAGCGCGACCTGATCGAGCCGGTCGAGACCGAGCGGCTCGACCCCGTACCCGCCTGATCCACACTTCTTCGGGTGCGTCTTCCGAAAGCGGGAGGCGCACCCGAAGCCATGACCGGAGGATCTTCGACAATGAGCGCCCTGTTCACCCCGCTCGCCCTGCGCGGCGTCACGCTGCCCAACCGGATCGCGCTGGCGCCCATGTGCCAGTACAGCGCCGGGCCCGACGGCCTGCCCACCGACTGGCACCGCGTCCACCTCGGCTCCCGCGCGGTCGGCGGGGCCGGGCTCGTGATCACCGAGGCGACAGCTGTGGTGCCCGAGGGCCGGATCAGCCCGCAGGACACCGGCCTCTGGTCCGGCGCGCACGTCGACGCCTGGCGGCCGATCACCGCGTTCGTCGCCGACCACGGCGCGGTGCCGGCCGTGCAGCTCGCGCACGCCGGGTTCAAGGCGTCCACGTACCGGCCGTGGGCGCCGGCGCGCGGCGGCGTGCCGGACGCCGAAGGCGGCTGGACCCCGGTGGGCCCGGGCGACCAGCCGTTCGTGCCGGAGTACCGCACGCCCACCGCGCTGGACGAGGCGGGCATCGCCGCAGTGGTGGACGCCTTCGCCACCGCCGCCGGGCGGGCGCTCGACGCCGGGTTCGCCGCCGTGGAGATCCACGCCGCGCACGGCTACCTGCTGCACGAGTTCCTGTCCCCGCTGACCAACCGACGCACCGACGGCTGGGGCGGCGACCGGGCCGCCCGGATGCGGCTCACGCTGGAGGTGGCCCGCGCGGTACGCGCCGCCGTCGGCGAGTCGGTGCCGGTGCTGACCCGGATCTCCGCCACCGACTGGACCGACGACGGCTGGACCGTCGAGGACAGCGTGGTGCTCGCCGGTGAGCTGGCCGCCGCCGGAGTGGACCTGGTCGACACGTCCTCCGGCGGCGCGGCGGTCCGGGCGTCCATCCCGGTCGGACCCGGCTACCAGGTGCCGCTGGCCGCCCGGATCCGCCGCGACGCCGGGGTGCCGACCGGCGCGGTGGGCCTGATCGTCGAGCCCGAGCAGGCCGAGCAGATCGTGGCCGGCGGCGAGGCGGACCTGGTGCTGCTGGGCCGGGAACTGCTGCGCGACCCGTACTGGCCGCGCCGCGCCGCCGCCAAGCTGAACGCCACCCCCGCCTGGCCCAACCAGTACGCCCGCGCCTTCTGACCGTGCGCGTCGATCATGAAGTTGGCGGCGTTCCGCGTCCGTTTTGTCGCCGCCAACTTCATGATCAACCGGGAGAACGCGGTCAGCCGGCCAGGTGGCTCCAGCGGGGTTCCAGGTCGGTCCAGGCGCCCTGGTCGGCCACCGTGCCGTCGATCAGCACCACCACGTGGTCGGCCCGGACCAGCGCGGCCCGCTTCGCGGTCGAGCCGACCACAGTCACCCCGTGCTCGCGCAGCGCCGCCCACAACGCCAGCTCCGTGCTCACGTCCAGCGCCGACGACACGTCGTCGGCCACCAGCAGCTCGGTACGCGGCGCGAGCGCCCGGGCCAGCGCCAGCCGCTGGAGCTGCCCACCGGAGAGCCGGGTGCCCTTGTGCCCGATCAGCAACCCGAGCCCGCCCCCCGCGGCGGCCAGGTCGTGTTCGAGCTGGGCGGTCGAGACCGCACCGGCGGCGTCCACCTGGTGCCCGAGCGCGATGTTGTCGGCCACCGTGCCGGAGAGCACCCGGGGCAGCTGACCCACGTACCCGACCTGGTTGGGGCGCAGGAACATCTCCGGCTCGGTCACCGGGTCGCCGTTCCAGCGCAGCTCGCCGACGTGGTGCACGATCCCGGCCAGCGCGCGCAGCAGCGACGACTTGCCGGACCCGACCGGGCCGACGACGAGCACCAGCTGCCCGCGCTCGACCACCAGGTCGACGTCGCGCACGGCCAGCGTGCCGTCGGAGTGCAGCGCGCCGAAGCCGGCCAGTTCCAGGCGGCGCAGCGGGTGCCGGGGCGGCGGCTCGGGCGCGGGCGCGGTGCCCGCGACCAGATCCAGGCCGGGCACCGGCGCCGCGTACACGGCCTCGCCGGTCATCGCCACCGTCCGCTTCGTCCACACCCGCGCCGACGGGTACTGCGAGACCAGTGACGCGGTGGTCCACGCGAACCAGCGGGCCGCGCCGAGCGTGGAGACGGCCACCAGCGTGGCGCCGGCGGACAGCCCGCCGGCCAGGTAGAGCGCCCACGCGCCGATCGGCAGCAGGCCGCTGGCCACCGACGGCGTGGACCGGGCCCACACCTGCATGGCGATCTCACGCCGCTGCCGCTCGCTGCGTACCTCGTCGAGCCGGGCGAGGTGCCGCAGCACCGGGCGGGTGGCGCCGGCCAGCTTGACCGTACGGGCGGCGGACAGCGCGGACACCAGCGCGGTGGCGAACGCGGCGCGCGCCTTCACCGTGCCGGCCGCGGTGCGTTCCAGCCTCGGCCCGAACAGCGTCGCCGCCAGCCCGGAGACCACCATCGTGCCGACGAAGAACAACGCCGGTACGAAGCTGCCGGTCACCAGCGTCATGGTGACCACGATGACCAGCGAGATGAACTGGTCCATCAGGTTGTCGGCCAGGTGCACCACCCGGTCGGTGTCACCGCCCTGGGCCACCACCTCGGCCGGGGTGTGCCCGCTGACCCGGCGCGCGCCGGTCTGCCCGTGCACCAGCCGGGCGCTGATCCGCAGCATCTGCCGGATCCACCACTGCGGGAACCACAGGTTCGTCAGGTACGGCAGCGGCAGCACCACGAGCAGCGCTGCCACGATGCCCAGCGCCGGCAGCCACGGGTCGCCGCCGCCGACCAGGTCGGCCCAGAGCCAGGGCAGCACCGCGCCGTCCATCCCGAGCACAGTCATCACGATGAACAGGCCGACCGAGATCAGGCCGTACCGCGGGTCGTTGAGGCCCAGCCGGAGGATCTCGCGCATGGTCCGCGCGGGGGGCGCGGGCGGCGCGGGTGGCGGGTCGGCGCGCGGCACGGCGGCCGGCCGCGTCGCGGGCGCGGTGGGCGTCGCGGGCGCGTCGTCCCAGGCGGGCGCGTCGAGCAGGTCGACGCCGCCGCGCCGGGCGCCCACCCCGGCGTACGCCCCGGCGTGGCTGGTGGCGAGCAGTTCGGCGAAGCGGGCCGACTCGCGCAGCGGACCGGCCTCCAGCACGGTGCCGTCGGCCATCACGACCACCTCGTCGCAGCGGCGCACCGAGGAGAGCCGGTGCGCGATGACGATGCCGATCCGGTCGGTGAGCAGCCGTTCGGTGGCCTCGCGTACCCGGTTCTCGGTGACCGGGTCGAGCCGCGCGGTGGCCTCGTCGAGGATCACCACGTGCGGGTCGCGGACCAGGATGCGGGCGAACGCGACGAGCTGCTCCTGCCCGGCGGAGAGCACGTAGCCGCCGTCGCCGAGCCGGGTGTGCACGCCGTCGGGCAACTCGGCGATCCAGCCGGACAGGCCCAGCTCGGCCAGCGCCCGCTCGGCAGCGTCCAGCAGCTCCGGGTCGAACAGCGCCACGTTCTCGGCGAGCGTGCCGGCCAGGATCTCGGTGCGCTGCGGCACCACGGCGATCCACCGGCGCAGTTCCTCGACGTCCAGGTCGACCAGGTCGGTGTCGCCGAGGAACACCGTGCCGCGGGGCACGTCCACCGCCCGGGTGAGCACCTTTGCCAGCGTCGACTTGCCCGAGCCGGTACGCCCGACGAGCGCGTACGAGCGGCCCCGGACGAAGTCGAGGCGCACGTCGCGCAGCGCCGGCCCGCGCTCGTCCCCGCCGGCCGGGTAGCGGTAGGTGAGCCCGCGCACGGTCAGGTCGCCGTCGACCGGGGTGGCCCCGCCCTCCGGCTCCTGCGGCGACCCGGCGAGCAGTTGCACCCGGCCCCACGCGCCGAACGCCTGCTGCAGGTGCGGCACCCAGCGGGCGATGTGCTCGACAGTCGCGCCGAACGCGATGGCCAGCAGCCAGATCCCGGTCAGCCGGGCGGCGTCGACGCGGCCGGTGGCGAGCGCCCACGCGCCGCCCAGCACCACACCGGCGATGCCGATCCGGACCGCGCCGGCGGCGGCCGCGGTGACCCGGGCGGAGAGCCGGAACACCCGGACGCACCGGGCGATCACCTCGGCCGCGCGGCGGGCGTAGAGGCGCAGCACGTACGGCCGGGCGAGGCTGGTGCGCACGTCGTCCTGCCCGTGCACCGCCTCCTCCATCACCGCCGCGAGGTCCGACCACGCCTCCTCCTCGGCCATCCGGGCCGGGGCGATCCGGGCGGTCGGGCGGCGCAGCGTCACCGCGAGCAGGGAGGTGAGCACGATCATGCCGACACCGGCGGGCCACCAGACGATCAGCGCGCTCACCGTCGCGAGGACGCAGACCGCGAGGCCCTGCGCCAGCCGTACGCCGGTGTTCCGCATCTCGGCGGCGACCTGGTAGACGTCGTTGTCGATCCGGTCGAGCAACTCGCCGACCGGCGTGGTCTCCAGGGTGGGCAGGTCCTGGCCGAGCGCGACCCGGCAGAGCCGCCGCCGCACGTCGGCCGACCAGTCGGCGGTGAGCCGCGCCATGATCAGGCCGATCAGCAGGTCGGTGACGACTGCGGCGACGAGCGCCACCGCGAGCGCGACGAACCAGCCGGACGAACGGTGCACCAGCACCGGCCCGGCCAGCGCGGACGCGGCCGCCTGGCCACCGGCCCCGAGCACGATCAGCAGCAGGACCGCCGCCATCCGCCGGGGCGCCGTGGCCCAGAGATCTCGGAGCAGGCGCATGGAAGGTCCTCCGGACTCGGATCGGTGGGGGCGGTGACCTCACCCTCACCCTTCCGGCGGCCCGGAATCAACCGAATTACCGACCGCTGGTCAGGTCCGCGCGACCCGCCGGACGATGCCGAGCAGCGACTCCTGCACCTCGTCGATCGAGCGGTCCGGCGAGAAGACGAGCCAGTCCACCGCCACCACCAGCCCGACGCCGAACAGCGCCGAGCTGGCGGTACGCACGTCCAGGTCGGCCGGGAGGTCGCCGCTGTCCACGCCGGCCTGCACCGTGTCGGCGATCACCGCGATGGCCTCGCCGCGCAGCAGCCGCAGCGTCTGCTGCCACTCCCGGTTGGTCCGCCACATCTCCGAGAGCAGCAGCTGGGCGAAGGCGCGGTAGCGGCGGATGTACTCCAGTTGCGCGCGGACCAGCGCGCCCAGCGCCTCCAGCGGCGGCAGCTTGTCCACGGCGGCCCGGAACTCGGCGGTGAGCAGGCCGATGCCGTGCCGCAGCAGCTCCTCGAACAGGACGGTCTTGGACTCGAAGTTGTAGTAGACGGTCCCTTTCGCCACGCCGGCCCGGGCCGCGATGTCGTCCACCGTGGTGGCCGAGAATCCCTGCTCGGCGATGAGGTCCACCGCCGCCACGAAGAGGCGCTGGCGGGTGTCCTCGCGCCGGCGTGTCCGTCCGTCCGTCACCGGCTCATCCTCACATGGTCAGTTCGGGGTGCAGCTTGGCCGGGGTCAGCCGGCGGGAGCGGCGGGCCGCGCCGACGGTGAGCGCCATGGCGCCCAGCCCGAACGCGAGCAGCACCAGCGCGCCGGTGACCACCGGGGCGGTGGTGCCGCCGTTGATGGTGTGCCGCAGGCCGTCCACCACGTACGTCATCGGCAGCCAGGGGTGGATCGCCTGGAAGAAGCCGGGCGACGTCTGCACCGGGTAGGTGCCGCCGGACGAGGTGAGCTGGAGCATCAGCAGCGCCAGCGCGGCCAGCCGCCCGGCCGGGCCGAGCGCCACGCCGAGCAGTTGCATGATCGCGGTGAACGCCAGCGAGGTGAGCGCGAGCAGCCCGAACGTGGCCGCCCCGTGCCGCGGGTCGAGCCCGAGCGCCAGCGTCACCACCGTGTAGAGCACGGTGACCTGGGCCAGGCCGATGCCCGCGGCCGGGAGCCACCCGGCGAGCACGACCCGCCAGCCGGGAGCGCCGGACATCACGTGCCGCCGGTTGACCGGCCGCAACAGCATGTACGTGATCATCGCGCCGACCCAGAGCGCCAGCGACAGGAAGTACGGGGCGAAGCCCACGCCGTACGAGCCGGCCGGGTTCTGCGAGTCGCGGATCAGGCCGACCGGGTCGCCGAGGACGCCGGCGCGGGTGGTCGCGTCGTCGTACCCGGGTAGTTTCCGCTCCCCGGCGGCGAGCCCGTCGGCGAGGTCGCCGGCGCCGCCCTCCAGCCGGGTCAGCCCGTCGACCAGCCGGTTGCTGCCGCTGCCGAGCAGGGCCAGGCCGCCGTCGAGCTGGCGGGCGCCGGTGGCGAGCCGGTAGAGGCCGCCGCGCAGCTCGGTCGCGCCGGTCGACGCGTCGCCGAGGCCGTCGCGGAGCTTGGCGCTGCCCTGGGCCAGCGTGGCGAGCCCGCCGGCCAGCTCGTTGACCTTGGCGCGGGCGGAGGCGACGTCGTCGGCCAGGTGCGGCGCGGCGGCGGCGACCTCCCGGGCGGTCTTCGCCACGTCGGTCATCTGCTTGCGCAGCGTGGCCATGTCGGTCTCGTCGAGCTCGGCCACCACGGAGCGGGCCTGCGTGACGGCCCGGTCGGCGGCCTTACGGGCGGCGGCGAAGTCGGGGTTGTCCGCCAATTCGGGGTGTTCCTTCGCGACCGCGTCGAGCCGGTCACGGATCTCCTCGGCGGTCGCCACCACCTCGGCGGCCTTGCCGGGGAGCGCGTCCAGCCCGGCGGCGAGCTGCTGCGCGCCGCCGGCGACGAGCGTGGCCGCCTTCTCGATCTTGTCGGCGTTGCGGCGCAGCACCGGCTCGTACTTGTCGGCGGCGGCGTTCACCGTCGCCGCCGCGGCCTTGGTCTCGGTGGCGGCGCGCCCGGCGCCGTCGGCGAGCTGGGCGGCGCCGGTACGCAACTGGTCGAGGCCCTTGGCGAGCTTGTCCGCGCCCTGGACGGACTGGTTCAGTCCACCGGTGAGCTGCCCGGCGCCGTCCGAGGCGTCACCGAGCCCGTCGGCGAGCTGATCGGCGCCCCGCTGGGAGCTGCCGAGCCCGTCGGCGATCTTTCCGGCGCCGTCGGCGGCGCGGCCGGTCTCGGCCTTGGCGTCGGTGAAGCCGATCAGCATCCGGTCGAAGTACGTGGCGGCGGTGCTCTGCGCGGCGGCGGCCCGGATCTCGCTGAACGCCGACCGGGCGAGCAGACCGGAGAGGTAGTTGGTGGCGTCGTCGTTGACGACCTTCAGCTCACCCTGCCGGGCCGGGCGGTCCGGTTCCGGGGCGGCGGCGAGCGAGGCGGAGAAGTCCTCCGGGATGGAGAAGACCAGGTGGTAGCGGCCGTCGCGCAGCCCGTTCGTGGCGTCGGCCTGGTCGGTGACGGTCCAGCCGAACACCTTGCGGTCGAGCAGCTTCTCGGTGAGGTCGCGCCCGGCGTGCACCTCGCTGCCGTCGCCGGCGGTGGCCGGGCGGTCGGCGTTGACCAGGGCGACCGGGATGCGGTCCATCTTCCCGTAGGGATCCCAGAACGCGTACAGGTAGAGCGCGCCGTAGAGCAGCGGGACGATGGTGAGCACGGCCAGGGCGGCGCGCGGCAGCCGGCCCCGGGTCATCCGGCGCAGCTCGAACAGGGCAAGTCGCAGGACGCTCATGCGGGCACCTCGGCGGGACGGTCGGGAGCGGGCTCGGCGGGAAGGGCGGGGGCGGGCACTGCCGGGTCGCCGATGCGGTGCACGGTGGCGGCGACGCCGGGTTCGACCGCGCGGGCGCTGGCGACCACCGCGTACCCCTGATCGGCGAGGCGTTCCAGCGCGCCCCACATCCACTCCCGCTCGGGGCGGTCGGCGCCGGCGTCCACGTCGTCGGCGACGATCAGGCTGGGGCCGCCGAGGCTGGCCAGCACCAGGCCGAGCACCTGCCGTTCGACGGGGGTGAGGTCTCTGCCGTACCGGTCGGGGTCGAGTGGCGCGTCGGTGAGGCCGGCGCCGGCGACGGCGGCGGCGTAGGCGTCGCGGCGGTAGGCCCGGCGGGCCCGCACGGCGGCCACCGGCACCAGGCGCCGACGGCGGCGCGGTACCGGGCCGAGCAGCAGCAGCCGTTCGGTGATGTGCTCGGCGACGGTGAGCGTCGGGTCGGGCTCGTGCACGCCGGCCACCTGGCCGAGCGCGGCCGGGCCCCGGCGGCGCAGCTCGCCGTGGCTGTGCGGGAAGCGCCCGGCCAGCGTGAGCAGCAGCGAGGTGCGTCCGCTGCCGGGCGGGCCGGTGACCGCGACCAGTTCACCGCTCGCGGCGGTGAGGTCGACGTCCCGGTAGACCCAGCCGCGGCGCGTCCGCAGCCCCAGGCCCCTGGTCTCGACGATGTTCATCAGACCCCGAATTCCGAACTGACTAGTCAGTATAAAAACATGCCCAGCCTAGCGCCGGGTGTCCGGTTCGGGACCTCCGGCGGGACGTGATCCTCAGAACAGCACTGTGGCGAGCGTGCCGACCGGGCGGAAGCCGCAGCGCTCGTAGACCCGGCGGGCGGGCAGGTTGAAGTCGTTCACGTAGAGGCTCACGGTGGGCGCGACCCGGTCCAGCGCGTCGCGCACCACAGCGGCCATCGCGGCGGTGGCGATGCCCCGGCCCCGCCACTCGGGCGCTACCCAGACGCCCTGCACCTGCGCGGTCCGGCGGGTCACCACCGCCAGCTCCGCCTTGAAGACCACCCGCCCGTCGACGAAACGGGCGTAGGCGCGGCCGGCGCGCACCAGCTCGGTCACCCGGCGCCGGTAGCCGCGCCCGCCGTCCTCGGCCAGCGGCGACACCCCGACCTCCTCGGTGTACATCGCCACCGCGGCCGGGAACAGCCGGTCGACCTCACTGCCGCGCACCCGCCGCACGTCCGGGTCGGGCGCCACGGCGGGCAGCGCGTCAGTCGCCAGCAAGGGCTGGTTCGGGCGTACGTCCCGGGCCGGCCCCCAGTACGCGGAGAGGCGGTCCCAGAGCCCGAGTACGGCGTCGGCGCGGCCCACGATCGAGGAACAGAGTCGCTCCTGCCCGCTCAACTGCTCGGCGAACGCGGTCACCGCCGGCTCGGACGCGAGCACCGGCGTCAGGTTGCCACCCAGCCAGCAGATCGACTCCAGGTTGCGGCGGGAGCCGTAGCCGAGGATCCGCGCCTCGGCCCGCCACCAGGCCAGCCCGCGCGCCGCCACCCGCTCGGCGACCTGCGCGCCGGCGTACGGGTCGAGGTCGAGCAGCCGCTCGACCGCGCGGCGCTCCGACTCCCCGAGTTGGCGTACCGGCATCGTGAGCACGGTTACCAGCCTGCCAGATCCGCGCCGGGGCGCGCGGGCCGACCGGGCACCCCGGACCGCTCCGGTGAGCGGCGGCTCAGCCGACCGTCACGGGCGCCGATTCGGGCACGGGCGGCCGGGTCCGGGCGGCCCACCGCACCACCGGCGGGACGAGCGCGCCGAGCAGCAGGAACACCCCGCCGAGCACCAGCCAGCCGGGCACGCCCCAGCCGATCGCGAGCGTGGTCACCACCACCGGGGCGACCATCGAGCCGAGCTGCATGCCCATCCCGTACGCCCCCTGATACTGGCCGTGCGCGTGCGCCGGGGCCAGCCCGAACGAGATGCCCCAGCCGGCCGCCGCGTGCCACAACTCCCCCACCACGTGCACCAGCGCGCCGGCCAGCAGCAGCGGCACCGCCACCGCGACCGGTACGCCGCCACCGGCGGCGAACAGCGCGCAGGCGCCGGCGAGCAGGACGCCGGCCCGGCGGGCGGCCCGGCCCGCGCCGGTCAGGTCCTCGGTGCCCCGCGAGGCGCGGACCTGGAACAGGATCACCACCACCGTGTTGACGAGCAGGCAGACGGAGATCAGCCAGTTCGGCGCGGTGGTGTGCCCGGCGATCCAGAGCGGCAGGGCGATGTTGATCAGCGAGAAGTGCATGGACATCAGCCCGTCCAGCACGGTGAAGGCGAGGAACGGGCGGTCCCGCAGCGCGATCAGCCGCGGTCCGTGCGCCGGGGCGGGCACCGGCGGGACCGGCGGGAGCCGCAGCAGCACCGCCGCCGCCAGCACGTAGGTCGCGGCGTCGAGCAGGATCAGCGTGACGTACGCGCCGCGGGTGTCGGCGGCGAGCGCGAACCCGGCCAGCACGGTGCCCACCGAGATGCCGACGTTGGTGACCGCGCGCAGGTAGGCGCGGGTGCGGACCCGCTGGTCGGGTGGGACGGCGCCGGCGATCAGCGCGCCCCGGGCGCCCCGGGTGCCCGCGTCGGCGAGCGCCATCAGCACGCCGACGGCCAGGAAGCCGGGGAACGAGCGCACCGCTACCAGCGCGGCGGTGCACCCGGCCGAGGCGAGCAGCGCGGCCATCTGGAGCCCGCGCGGGCCGAGGCGGTCGGCCAGGTAGCCCATCGGCGTGCTCGCCACCAGGCTGACCAGCGCGGTGAGGGTGAGCGCCACGCCGACCTCGGCCACCGTGAGCCCGACCGAGCGGGTGAGGAAGAGCGCGCTGGCGGTGAGCCAGGTGCCCCGCCCGACGGTGTTGACGAGCGTGGAGAGGGCGAGGGTCCGGGACGGGCCCGGTTCGGGAAGCAGGCGCACGCCGGCAGCCTAACAGTACGAACGTACGGTTTGCAGCCGAGTTTCATCTGCGTCTTGTCGGCGATGCATTGCCGATATATCGTTGATGCATCAGTGATACGACGACAGAAGGAGAGCCCTGATGGGTTTCCACCGGCGCATGCACGCCATGCACGACGAGATGCGCCGCCGGGGCGGCTTCGGCTTCCCGCCCGTACCCCCCGGTCCGCCGCCCTTCCCGCCCGGACCGCACGGCCACGGGCGGGGCCGCGGCGGGCGCGGACGAGGCCGGCGGCCGAACGTGCGCGGCGCCGTGCTGGCCCTGATCACCGAACGTCCGATGCACGGCTACGAGATGATCCAGGAGATCGACTCCCGCACCGGCGGGGCCTGGCGGCCCAGCCCCGGCTCGATCTACCCGACGCTGCAACTACTGGAGGACGAGGGCGTCATCGCGACCGCCGCCGACTCCGAGGGCGGGCGCAAACGCTTCGCGCTCACCGAACAGGGCCAGGCCGAGGCGACCGCCGCTGCGCAGACCCCGCCCTGGGCGGAGTTCGCCGAGCAGACGGTAAACAGCTGGCACGACATCCGCGACGCCGGCGCGCAGGCCATGCAGGCGCTGCGGCAGGTGATGACCACCGGCACCGACGACCAGCGCGCCCGCGCCGCGCAGGTGCTCGACGAGACGCGGCGCAAGCTCTACGCCATCCTCGCCGAGTCCGAGTGAGCGCCGCCGCCGCGACGGCACGCCGGCCGGACCACGACCGGCGTGCCGTCAGGCCCGGCGCGCGGTGACGAGCAGGTACTCCCAGCGCATCACGCCGCCGTCCAGGTGCCGGGCGGCCAGGTCGGTCAGCGCGCGGTCGAGCCCGGCCATACGCTCCGGGTCGCCCGCGTTCGCGCGGTAGGCCGCCACGGTGGGCCCGTAGTGGGTCGCGAAGAAGTCCCGGAACTGTTCCGGCGTGGCGAACCGGTCCACCACCACGGCGTCGCGCCCCAGCGTGAGCGCGTCGACCCGGTCGCCGAACAACTCCCGGACGTGGTTCTCGTCGCCCCAGAGCGGGGGCGGCTGCGCGCCCGGCGGCGGTGGCGGCGCGAACGGCCGCATGGCCGCGAACAACTGGCCCACGAAGCCCTCCGGGGTCCAGTTGACCAGGCCGATCGTCCCGCCCGGCCGGCACACCCGCAGCAACTCGTCGGCGGCGACCCGGTGCCGGGGCGCGAACATCACGCCCACACAGGACAGCACCGCGTCGAACGCGCCGTCGGCGTACGGCAGCGCCTCCGCGTCCGCCTCCTCCCAGGTCAGCGTCACGCCCTCCCGCTCGGCCGCCGCCCGCCCGATCGCCAGCAACTCCGGGGTCAGGTCCCCAGCCACCACCTGCGCGCCGGTCCGGGCAGCCGGCAGAGCCGCGTTGCCGGTCCCGGCCGCCACGTCCAGCACCCGCATGCCCGGTCCCACCCCCACCGCCCGGACCAGCGTCGCCCCCAACTGCGGGATCACCTGCGCGGCCACTGCGGAGTAGTCGCCCAGCGCCCACATCGCGCGGTGCCGGGCCTTCACCGCCGCGTCCTGTTCCCGTTCCTCGATCATCTGTCGCTCCTCAGCTGTCGTCCCTGCACAGGACGCTAGGCAGCGGACGACACGGCCCCCAGTACGAGATCTGTACCGCTCCCGACAGGCGCCTGGCCGGGCCGCCGGGCCGGGCGTAGCGTGCCCGCCATGGGGGCCTCCTACCACCAGTTCTGCCCCGTGGCGAAGGCCATGGAACTGCTCGACGAGCGGTGGACGCTGCTCGTGGTCCGGGAGCTGGTCAGCGGCTCGGAACGCTTCAACGAGCTGCGCCGGGGCCTGCCCCGGATGTCGCCCACGCTGCTGTCGCGCCGGCTGCACCAGCTCGTCCGCGCCGGGGTGGTGGAACGGCGGGTCGACGGCGCCGACGTGCGCTACGTCCCGACCGCCGCCGGGCGGGAGCTGCGGCCCGTGCTGGAGGCGCTCGGCGCCTGGGGCGTGCGCTGGATCGGCGAGCTGGGCGACGCCGACCTGGACCCGAAGCTGCTGCTGTGGGACATGCACCGGCACGTCGACCACGACGCGGTCCCGCCGGGGCGTACCGTCGTGCGGTTCCGCTTCCGGGACGTGCCGGCGGCGCAGCGCGACTGGTGGCTGGTGATCGCCGCGGGCGAAGCCGACGTCTGCGACATCGACCCCGGGCACGACGTGACGGTGACCGTCACCGCGGACCTGCGTGCCCTGGTCCAGGTCTGGATGGGCGACCTGGGGTGGGCGGCGGCGCTGCGCGGCGGCGCGGTGGAGGTGAGCGGGCCGGAGGCGCTGCGGCGTGCCGCGCCCGGCTGGTTCACTCTCTCCCCGTTCGCCGCCGTGCCCCGCCCCTGAGACGGCGCGTGCGGCCGCCCCCGACGGGGACGGCCGCACGGCGACGCGAAAAGCAGATCAGTGCACGGTGACGGTGGCGCCGCCCGGCACCAGGTCGCGCAGCTCCTCGGGGATCTCGGCGCCCATCTCGTCGGCGATCCGCAGCGCCTCCTCGATCAGCGTCTCCACGATCTGCGCCTCGGGCACGGTCTTGACGACCTTGCCCTTGACGAAGATCTGGCCCTTGCCGTTGCCCGAGGCCACACCCAGGTCGGCCTCGCGGGCCTCACCCGGACCGTTCACCACGCAGCCCATGACCGCGACGCGCAGCGGCACCGGCAGGCCCTCCAGACCGGCGGTGACCTCCTCGGCCAGCTTGTAGACGTCGACCTGCGCCCGCCCGCAGGACGGGCAGGAGACGATCTCCAGGCCGCGCTCGCGCAGGCCCAGCGACTCCAGGATCGCGGCGCCGACCTTGATCTCCTCGACCGGCGGGGCGGACAGCGAGACCCGGATGGTGTCGCCGATCCCCTCGGCCAGCAGCGCGCCGAACGCCACCGCCGACTTGATCGTGCCCTGGAACGCCGGGCCGGCCTCGGTGACGCCGAGGTGCAGCGGGTAGTCGCACTTCTCGGCCAGCAGCCGGTACGCCCGGATCATCACCACCGGGTCGTTGTGCTTGACCGAGATCTTGATGTCCCGGAAGCCGTGCTCCTCGAACAGCGAGCACTCCCACAGCGCCGACTCCACCAGCGCCTCGGCGGTGGCCTTGCCGTACTTGGCCAGCAGGCGCTTGTCGAGCGAGCCCGCGTTGACGCCGATCCGGATCGGCACACCCGCGTCGCCGGCGGCCCGCGCGATCTCCTTGACCTTGTCGTCGAACTGCCGGATGTTGCCCGGGTTCACCCGCACCGCGGCGCAGCCGGCGTCGATCGCCGCGAAGACGTACTTCGGCTGGAAGTGGATGTCGGCGATCACCGGGATCTGCGACTTCTTCGCGATCGCGGGCAGCGCCTCCACGTCGTCCTGCGACGGCACGGCGACCCGGACGATCTGGCAGCCGGACGCGGTCAGCTCGGCGATCTGCTGGAGCGTGGCGTTGACGTCGGCGGTGAGGGTGGTGGTCATGGACTGCACCGAGACCGGCGCGCCGCCGCCGACCGGCACCGAACCGACCATGATCTGGCGGCTGGCCCGGCGCGGGGCCAGCGGCGGCGGCGGTACGGGGGGCATACCGAGACTGACAGCGGTCACTTCAGGCACTCACCTTGAGAAGAGCGTGATGGGGTTGATGACATCGGCGGTGACTGTCAGCAGCGTGAACGCGCCACCGATCAGGATCACCGCGTACGTGAACGGCATGAGTTTGAGGTAGTCGACCCGGCCGGGATCCCGGCGGCCGATGCGCGCGTACAGCCAGGAGCGCGCCCGTTCGAACCAGGCGATGGCGATGTGCCCGCCGTCCAGCGGGAGCAACGGCAGCAGGTTGAACACGCCGATGAAGAAGTTCAGCGACACGAAGAGCATGAAGAACACCAGCCAGGCGTTGTTCTCCACGGCCTCGCCGCCGAGCCGGGTGGCGCCGACCACGCTGATCGGGGTGTCCATGTCGCGCTCGCTGCCGGTGATCGCGCTCCACAGCGCGGGCACCTTCTGCGGGATGCGCTGCATGGCGTGCGCGGTCTGCACCGCCATGGTGCCGGTGAAGTCGGCGGTGGCGCCGAACGCGGCGATCGGGCCGTACTCGACCCGCGGCGGGGTGCTCGGCCGCAGGGCCACGCCGAGCGCGGAGACCGACGAGGTGGCGCCCTTCGGGTCGTCCAGCGGCGGGCGCTGCACCGCGGCCAGGTCGACCCGGGCCTCCTGCGACCGGCCGTCGCGCTCGAAGGTGACGGTGGCCGCGCCGGGCGGGGTGGCCCGGACCACGTCGAGCATGTCGCCCCAGGTGGAGACCGGCCGGCCGTTCACCGCGGTGATCCGGTCGCCGTCCTTGAGCTGGGCCTTCTCGGCCGGGCTGGCCGGGTCGTCGGCCTGGCAGGCGCGGGCCGCGTTCTCCACCACGACGCAGGGGGCCAGCGCGATCACGGCCGGCTCCGCCTTGAAGCCGTCCTCGGTGGAGGGGAACTTCGGGTTCGGCAGGCCGGCGGTGATCGCGATGATCCAGAGCGCGATCAGGGCCAGTGCGAAATGGGTGATCGAGCCGGCGGACATCACGATCGTCCGCTTCCAGACCGGGTAGCGCCACATCGCGCGCTTCTCGTCCCCGGGCTCGACGTCGTCGTCCTGCGGCGTCATGCCGACGATCTTGCAGAACCCGCCGAGCGGAATGCCCTTGATGCCGTACTCGGTCTCGCCCCGCTTGAACGACCACAGCGTCGGGCCGAAGCCGACGAAGTAGCGGGTGACCTTCATCCCGAACGCCTTGGCGGTCAGCATGTGCCCCGCCTCGTGCAGGCTCACCGAGATGAGAATCGCCAGGGCGAACAGCACCACCCCGAGCAGATAGCTCATCGAGCTCCTTCCACCGACCCGACGATGATCTCCTGGGCGTGCGCCCGTGCCCACGACTCGGCGGCGAGCACGTCTTCGACGGTACCTGGTTCGTCGAAATCGGGTGCGTCCTCCAGCACCCGCTGGAGGGTGTCGACGATCCCGAGGAACGGCAGCCGGCCCGCGACGAACGCGGCCACGCACTCCTCGTTCGCCGCGTTGTAGATCGCCGGGCGGCAGCGCCCGGCCTCACCCGCCGCCTTGGCCAGCGCGACCGCCGGGAACGCCGCGTCGTCCAGCGGGAAGAACTCCCAGGTGTGGGCAGTGGTCCAGTCGACCGCGGCGGCCGCCTCGGGCACCCGGTCCGGCCAGCCGATGCCCAGCGCGATGGGCAGCCGCATGTCCGGCGGGCTGGCCTGGGCGAGCGTGGACCCGTCGGTGAACTCGACCATCGAGTGGATCACCGACTGCGGGTGGACCATCACCTCGATGTCGGCGTACGGCACGTCGAACAGCTCGTGCGCCTCGATCACCTCCAGCGCCTTGTTGACCATCGTGGCGGAGTTGATCGTGACGACCGGGCCCATGTTCCAGGTCGGGTGCGCCAGCGCCTGCTCCGGCGTGACGGCGGTCAGCTCGTCGCGCCGCCGCCCCCGGAACGGGCCGCCGCTGGCGGTGACCACCAGCCGCCGCACCTCACCCCGGGCGCCGCCGCGCAGGCACTGCGCCAGCGCCGAGTGCTCGGAGTCCACCGGGACGATCTGCCCCGGTCGCGAGACGGCGGCCTTGACCAGCGGGCCGCCGGCGACGAGGGACTCCTTGTTGGCCAGGGCGAGGGTACGCCCGGCGTGCAGCGCGGCCAGCGTCGGCGGCAGGCCCAGCGAGCCGACCACCCCGTTGAGCACCACGTCGCACGGCCACTGCGCCAGCTCGGTCATCGCGTCCGGCCCGGCCACGATCTTGGGCAGTTTGAAGTCGCCGGTGGCCCAGCCGCGCTTGCTCGCCTCGGCGTAGAACGCGAGCTGAAGGTCCTGCGCGGCGGATGCGCGGGCCACGCCGACCGCCTCCACGCCCAGCTCCAGCGCCTGCGCGGCGAGCAACTCCACGTTGCCGCCACCCGCGCCGAGGGCCACCACCCGGAAGCGGTCCGGGTTGCGCTTGACGATGTCGATGGCCTGGGTGCCGATCGAGCCGGTCGAACCGAGCAGCACGAGATCTCGGGGAGTGGTCACCGGACCATTGTTCCCCAGCGCCTCACCCCGGTTCGTCCCGGAGTGCCCGGCGGCATGATCGACTCCACTTCGCCGAGGTGGTGGCATCCCACGCGCCGCGATGCCACCACTTCGGCGAACTGGTGTCGATCACGCCTCGATCGCCTCCTCGACGCTACGGGACACGATCGTCCCGTCTGGCGCGGTGAGGTGCTCCAGGTGCGCCAACGGCAGGTGCGAGGGCTGCCACTCCAGGAACAGCGCGGTGGCGTCGTCGTCGAGCTGGTCCTGCTGGTAGGCGAGGACGGCCCGCACCAGCCGGCGCATCGTCTCGGGGCTGGGCAGCCGGTCGTTGAGGGCACGCTCGACGAAGTCGACGAGCCGGTCCAGCCCGAACCGTTCCCCGTCGTCGCCCCGGGCGTCGGTGATGCCGTCGGTGTACGCGAGGACGCGGTCGCCCGGGTGCAGCGCCTCCTCGTGCACCCGCGGGCGCCGCGTCGACAGGTTGCCCAGCCCGAGCGGCAGCGCGGTCGGTCCGGGCAGTGCCCGGACGGCCTTGCCGTCCCGCAGCAGCATGGCGCCGGGGTGGCCGGCGTTGATGATCCGCAGCACGCCGGTCCGCCGGTCGAGTTCGGCGAGCAGCGCGGTCGCGAACAGGCCGGGGTGTTCGGAGCGGACCCACCTGTCGATGCTGATCGCCGTGTCGACCAGGTCGAGACCGGTACGCCGGGCGTTGCGGTACGCGCTGACCACGAGCGAGGCCATCGCGCTCGCCTTGATCCCGTGCCCGCAGGTGTCGAAGAGCCCGACGCTGAGCACGTCACCGTTGAGCGCGTAGTCGAAGATGTCCCCGCCGACGTCGTAACACGGTTCGAGGATGGCGGTGATCACCAACTCGTCCGTCGCGAAGGTCAGCGGCGGCAGCAGCCCCCACACGGTCTCGGCGGCGACCTGCATCGGCAGGCGGCGGCGAATCCGTTCCACGACGTCGCCGTAGAGCCGGCGGTTCACCAGGACCTGAGCGACGGCGACCGCCACCTCCCAGGCCGGCCGGTCCAGCGCGGGGTCGCCGGCGCGCGACGACACGATCTCCAGCGCCCCCAGCCGTTCGCAGCCGAGCAGCAGGGGCACCCAGAGCCGGTCCGGGCGGTCGGGAGCGCGCTGCACCTGGAGGCAGGTGAACGCCCGGCCGGCCAGCGTCGTCTCGATCGTGAGTTCGTCCCGAGGCGCGCCCGCGCCGACCAGGGGTACGAGCGAGGACTGCGTGTAGTCGGCCAGGTAGATCACGATGTCGGTGGCCCCGATGGCGGGCGCGACCCGGTTCACCAGGAGCGACAGGTCGTCCGGGCCGCCCCGGGCGGCGTGGAGGTGCAGCCAACGCGCTGCGTCGCCACCGTCGACCATCAGTGCCTCCCCCGTATCCCCACCACCGTAGGAGGCCGAGGGCGAACTGCCAACGGCACGGCTCAGGCCGGACGTTCCAGGACGAACGTTTCAACCTCGGCACCGCCGTACCAGTCGGTGCGCACGCCCACGTGCGTCATGCCGAGGCGCCGGGCCACCGCCATCGACGGGTCGTTCCCGGCCATCACCACCGCGTACACCCTCGGGGTGCCGGTGGCGAACTCGCGCTCCAGCACCGCGCGGGCCGCCTCGGTGGCGTAGCCGTTGCCCTGGGCGTCGGGGTGCAGGTGCCAGCCGACCTCGATGTCGTCGGTCAGCGTGACGCCGTCGCGTCCCGGGAGCGGCTTGAGCAGGATGCTCCCGGCCACCGGCCCGCCGGCGCGCGGCTCGATCGCCCACAGGCCCCAGCGGCCGCCGTACGGCGCCCAGCGTTCGTGCCAGGACCGGACCCGCTCGCGCGCCTCGGACGGGTCGGTCATCCGGCCCTTGCCGCCGCCCAGCCAGCGCATCACCTCGTCCCGGGAGTAGATGTCGTAGATCCGGGCCAGGTCGTCCGGGGACTCGGTCCAGTCCCGGAGCACCAGCCGGTCGGTCGTGGCGATCGTCATGCCGCCGGATCGTAATGCGTGGCGCGGGGCCGTACGGGGAACGAGAGGGCGATGGGCGACGGGTGGGATCGGGCGAAGCGGATCACGGCTGCGGCGTTCCGGCCGGTCCGCGGCCGGGATCTCTCCCTGCACGCCGCCGCGATCACGTTCTACGGCGCGATCGCCGTGGTGCCGGTGGCGCTGCTGGCGATCTGGCTGACCGGGCTGCTCGCCGGGGCGGACCGGGTGCGGCGGCTGACCGGGTACGCGATCGAGACGCTGCCCACCGAGATCGGCGCGCACCGGGCGGCGGCCGCGCTGGTCGAGGCCGGGCTGGGGCTGACTCCGCTGCTGGCGCTGGCCTCGCTGCTGCCGGCCTCGCTGTACGGCGAAGGTCTGCGCCGCGCGTTCGTCTCGGTGGCCGAGCCGCGCGCCGAGTCCGGTGCGCTGGTCGGCTGGCGGGGCCGGCTGCTGCTGCTCCCGCTGCTGGCGCCCGCCCCGGCGCTGCTGCTGTCGATCCTGCTGGGGCTGCCGCTGACCACCCGGCTGGTACGCCAGGGCGGCTGGATCGGCGCGCTCGGCGTCGTGCTGTCGTTCCTGGCGGTGTGGCTGGTGCTCACGCCGGTGCTGATCTGGGTGTTCCGGGTGGTCGGCCCGGCCTCCCCGGACTGGCTCGCCACCGTCGTCCTGGGCTCGTTCACGGCGGCGAACCTGTCCGGTTTCCTGCACGGTTTCGTGCTGTTCTGCTCGCTGCCGCTGGACCTGGGCGTGCCGTTCGGCGGCTTCGACGAGATCGGCGGCGGCGTGGCGGTGCTGCTGTGGCTGTACCTGTTCCACGTGATCGTGCTGTCCGGCTATTCCGCGACGCTGGCGGCGAGCCGGTGGCGGGCCGCCCGGGAGGCGGCCCGCGCCTGACGGGCGGCGTCAGCGCCGGAACGGGCCGCGCACCTCGTACGTGATGCCGCCGGTGCCGGCCCGGGCGCCGCTGGTGCCGCGCTGGGAGGAGAAGTAGAGACGGCTGCCGTCCGGGGAGAACGCCGGCCCGGTGATCTCCGACTCGGACTGCCCGAGCAGCCGCAGGAACGGGGTCACCACACCGGCGGGCGTGATCACGTTGATCTCCATGTTGCCGCCGTCCTCGGCCACGTAGAAGTCGCCGCCGGCGGTGCCGGTGATGTTGTCGACGCCGGTCAGCGGCGCGGCGCCGGCCGGCACCAGCGAGTCGTCGTACGCGAGGTCGAGCCGCTGGTTCACCGCGTCGTACGCCCACACCCGGTTGTCGCCCTTGGTGGTGAACCAGCAGGTGTCGTCGGCGTACCAGCAGCCCTCGCCGCCGTCGAACGTCTGCGCGGCGCCCACCTGGTGGCGGGTGGGCACCGGGAACCCGTCCCGGTCCGGCAGGTCCCGCCAGGTCACCGGGCCGGTGACCTGGCCGTCCGGGGCGCAGAGCACCTGGACCCGGCCGGTGCGCAGGTCACCCCAGGTGTCCGGCACGAACCGGTAGAAGCAGCCGTCCGACTCGTCCTCGGTCAGGTAGACCACCCGCCGCCGCGGGTCGCAGGCCGCCGCCTCGTGCTTGAAGCGGCCCATCCGGGTCCGCTCCTCGCCGGCCCGGCCGCCCTCCGGCCAGGTCTCGAAGACCCGGCCCAGCGGCACCTCCTCGCAGGACAGCCACGTCCCCCACGGGGTCGGCCCACCGGCGCAGTTGACGTTCGTGCCGCCGAGGATCCGGTACGCGGCGGCGATCGCGCCGTCGGGGGCGAACCGCACCGCCGACGCGCCGCCGACGAGCGGCACCTCCGAGTTGGAGACGTAGATCCAGCCGTCGCCGGACGGGAAGCAGGCGCCGCCGTCCGGCGCCGGGTGCCAGGTGTACGAGGTGCCGGCGACCCGCTGCCCGGAACGCGCGATCACCCGGCTGGTGAAGCCGGCCGGCAACTGGAGACCGTTGACGTCGGCGGCCAGCAGGTCGCCGTACGGGCCGGGGCCGGGCTGGGCGGGCTGGGCCGGTGCGGCCGCGGCGGCCCAGAGACCACCGGCGAAAGCGGCGGCGCCGCCGACGGCTGTGGCACGCAGGACGGTACGACGATCCATCGGGGGTTACCTCCCGGAGGCGGTGGGTGTCCCGTCGACGGTAGGACGGAAATACATCGACAACTGCCACTATAGGGTGAACGCCCGGTGACGGCCGTCCGGCGTCAGAGGCCCTCGACGTACCGCTTCGCGTCGGCGAGCGACATGTGCGTGTGCTCGCGTACCACCTTGATCGCCTGGATCTTCTCGCCCCGGTGCAGCAGCCGCGCGGCCTCGGCCCGCACCGCGTCGTCGACGCCCTTTCCGGGCGCCGGAGGGCCGGGCGACCAGGACCCGCCGGCCGCCAGCGCGTCCACCGCCTGCTTCGCCTCCAGCAGCGACAGGCCGGTCTGCTCACGCAGCACCTTGACCGCCTCGACCCGGCGCCCCGCGTGGATCAGGCGGAGCACCTCGGCCTGCCCGCCGCCGGCCGGGCGATCCGGGGCGACCAGGTCCCGGGGGCGGTCGCGCCGCAGCACGAGCAGGAGCAGGAACACCACCACGACGAGCGCCACCGCGAGCGCGATCTGGACAGCCGGAGACATGCCGGGAACGGTAGCGCCCCGCTGCGAACCCTCCCGCCCGTGCCCGGCCGCCGCTAGGGTCGCGGCATGAGCGAACGCACCGGGAGCGACGCGAGTGAGCTGCCGTCCCGCGCCGACGTCGTGGTGGTCGGCGCCGGGCACAACGGCCTGGTCTCGGCGATCCTGCTGGCCCGCGCCGGCCTGGACGTGCTGGTGCTGGAGGCGTCCGGGGTGATCGGCGGCGCGACCCGCACCGAGAACCCGTTCCCGAAGGTGCCGGGGCTGCGTCACTCCACCGGGTCGTACCTGCTCGGGCTGATGCCCCCGGAGCTGCTGGCCACGCTCGACGTGACCATCCCGGTACTGCGCCGCGACCCGCACTACTTCCTGCCCACGCCGGGCGGGCTCGGCTCGCCGTACCTGCTGGCGGGCAGCGACGTGGCGGCGAGCCGGCGGCAGCTCGCGGAGATGTTCTCCCCCGCCGACGTGGCAGCCGACGACGCGCTGCACGCCGAGCTGGCCCAGCTGCGGGAGGATCTCGCCCCGGCGTGGCTGGCCGAGCCGCTGCCGGTCGAGGAGACCGCCGAGCGCTACGTGCGGCCCGCGCTGCGGCAGGTCTTCGTCGACCTGGTCCGCGGCTCGGTGGCCGACCACCTGGCCCGCTTCGACTTCCGCTCCGAGCTGCTGGTCAGCATGTACGCGGTCACCGACGGCCTGTCCGGGCTCAACGCCGGCCCGGACGACCCCGGCACCGGGCACAACTTCCTGGTGCACAACATGTGCCGGCTGCCCGGCGCGGACGGCACCTGGATGATCACCCGGGGCGGCATGGGCACGGTGTCGCGCACGTTCGCCGAGGCCGCCGTGCGCGCGGGCGCGCGGATCGTGGCCGACGCGCCGGTCACCGCCATCCGGCTGACCGGGGGTGCCGCCGCCGGGGTGACACTGGCCGACGGGCGGGAGGTGGACGCCCCGGTGGTGCTCGGCGCCTGTGACCCGTACCGGCTGATGGAGCTGCTGCCCGACGGCGCGCTCCCGGCGGAGCTGGGCGCGCGGATGGCGGCGGTCCGCCGCCCCGGCACCACGCTCAAGCTCAACCTGGCGCTGACCGGGCTGCCCCGCTTCTCCTGCCTGCCGGCGGACGCGCCGAGCCCGTTCGGGTCGACCATCCACCTGCTGCCCGGCTCGGCCTCGCTCGTCGGCGACGGCGGCGAGTCGCCGATGGCGGCGCTGCGCGGCATGTGGGCGGACGTGCGGGCCGGGCGGCTGCCGGACGAGCCGACGATCGAGTGGTACCTGCACACCACAGTCGACCCGTCGCTGTCCGACGAGGCGGGGCACCACTCGTCGGCGCTGTTCGTCCAGTCGGTCCCCTACGAGCTGGCCGGCACCACCTGGGACGCGGCGCTGCCCGGCTACGTGGAGCGGCTGCTCGCGATCTGCGAACGGTACGCCCCGGGCGCCGGTGACCTGGTCGCGGACGCGGTGCCGCTGCCGCCGCCCGGCATCGAGGCGCACTTCGGCATCACCGGCGGGCACATCCACCACGTCGACAACACGGTGTCGTTCACCGACCGGATGCCGTACGCGACGGGTGTGGACGGCGTGTACGCGGGCAGCGCCGGCTGCCACCCGGCGGGCAGCGTGATCGGCGCGGCCGGGCACAACGCCGCCCGCCGCATCCTCGCCGACATGTAAGGAAGGGCCCCTTATTAACGCCTCCGGTAGAGGAAGGGCCCCTTCTTAACAACCGCTCACGGCGTGTCGGGCGCCTCCTGGCCGGCGGGCGGGAGATCGCCCGGACCGCGCACCAGGTAGACGCCGACCAGCAGCAGGTACGCCAGCAGGCTCAGCAGCGGGTCGATGAACACGATGGCGAACGCGACCAGGTAGAGCAGCGGGCCGAGCCGGAACCGGCGGGCCACCGCGCTCGCCAGCCTCGGGTCCAGATCCGCGTGCAGCAGCCCGCGGCGGCGCGCCCACCACCAGCTCAGGTTGAAGAAGAGCGCCTCGCCGAGCACCACGCCCACGTACAGCGCGGCGGTCAGCCGCTGGTCGCGCACGGTGCCGCGCAGGTTGTCCGCGAGCAGGTCGGCGGTGAACGGGATCGCCGCCACGAACATCAGCAGCAGCAGGTTCAGCACCAGCAGCATCTGGTCGACCCGGCGGACGTAGCGCCACATGTTGTGGTGGGTCAGCCAGACCTGGCCGACGATGGCGAAGGTGATCACGTACGCCAGGTAGGCCCGCCACTCCTGCACGAGCACCGAGGCCAGCCCGTCGTCCTGCGGCAGGTCCGGGTCGAACGCCAGCAGCTCGACGGCCATCAGGGTGAGCACGATGGCGATCACCGCGTCGCTGAACGCCTCCACCCGGGAGGCGTCCCGCGCCATCTCGCTGCCGCGCCCGAACCGGTACACCGGTTCCCTGTCCGCACCCGTCACGCCGCCCCCTCACGACCGATGGTCGCGTGCCGGGGGCGGCGTGCGGGGCGAAACCGTCAGACGGCCGGCGTCGAGGTCTCCGCGTCCGCGCGGTGCGCCCGGATCTTGTGCCCGACGCTGGTCAGGCAGCGGCCGCTGGCCAGGTCGAACTTCCAGCCGTGCAGCTGGCAGGTCAGCTGGTCGCCGTCGACGATGCCGAACCGGCTCAGGTCCGCCTTCAGGTGCGGGCAGCGCCGCTGCACCACCCAGCCGTCGAGCGTGATGTCCTCGGCGTCGACGGCCCGCTCGTGCTCGTCGTACCAGCCCTCGGCGTACTGGAGGCGCTCCTCGGAGAGGCACTTGAAGAAGGCGTAGACGAACTCGTTGTACTGGCCGATGCGGGCCGCCGAGAAGCGGCACGACAGGAACAGCGAGTTGACCCAGTCGACCTCGCCGATGTGCAGCAGGTGCTCGATGAGCGCCCGCTCGGTACGGAAGCGGTAGCGGACCTTCTCGTCCGCGTACGGCCGGACCTCCTTGCCCGGGAAGTCCACCACGATGGATTCGACCTCGGAGCCGTCGTAGCCGACCAGGTCGAAGCGGACCGGCCCGCCGACGCCCTTGGCCAGGTAGATCGACTCGTCCAGCAGCGGCTCGATCCGGCGCTTCATCTCACCCAGCACGTTGACCTCGGGGTGCCGCCAGGACGCCTTCTCGGCCTCGATGACGCCGCGCTTGCGCTCCCGCATCTCCTCCAGGTGGGCGACCTTGTTCGCGAAGAACTCCTCCACCGGCACCGGGTGCGTGGTGGTCGCGCCCTCGGTGGTGATCTCCGAGACGCTGCCCGGCAGCAGCACGATGCCGTTGGTGCCGCCGACCTTGGCGTACTCGGACAGGAACACCGACTGGTCGGGGAAGATGTTGCCCTCGTCGCCGAAGATGTCGTTGAACTGCCACAGCTCGTCGTCGAGGAAGCACGGCGGGCCGGCGATCGGGAAGACGTGGTCGGCCTTCAGGTCGTCGATGTAGCGCCACGTGCGGTCGAACTGCCGGTCCCGCTTCTGCTTGCCGAACGCGGTCTTCGCCGCCTGCGGCAGCTCGTAGACCATCGGGTACCAGATCGCGCCGGAGAACTGCAGCATGTGCGCGTGCACGTGGCCCAGCTCGGCGAAGACGCTCAGGTCGGTCGGGCGGGCGTCGTTCTGGTTGAGCAGCCGGACGCCGTCGTACTCGACCCAGAGCGAGGAGTCGCCGATCGGGCCGTCGGTCGGGCTGGTCAGCGCCTGGATCATGATCTTCAGGCCGCCGGGCAGCTCCACGACCTGCTCGTTCGGGGCCTTGAGGAACTTGGTGAAGCCCAGCTCCCGGAACTCGTCCTCCATCTCCGAGGTGGGGAACTCGGGGAGCAGGACGGTGGCGTCCTTCGACACGAAGTCGCGCAGGTGCTTGGCGTCGAAGTGGTCCCGGTGCAGGTGCGAAACGTACAGGTAGTCGACCTGGCCGAGGCTCTCCCAGTCGAGCAGGGAGTTGTCCGGGAAGGGGAACCACGAGGCGAAGTAGGCGGGATTGACCCACGGGTCGCACAGGATGCTGCCCGCGGCCGTGTCGATCCGCATGCTGGCGTGGCCCGTACCGGTCACTCGCACCGCAGTCCCCCTCAAAAAGGCATCAGGTGTACGTCAAGACGCTACCGGAGGCAGTGTGCTCGCCGTCCCGCGACGCCGGTAGTGCCCAACCGCCCCGACCCGGACGGGACCTACGGCCCGGGTCATGCGACAACCACGCTGTCGCCCGCCCGGGTCATCAAGCGCACCGGAGGCCGGACCCTGCGCCGGGGCCGGTTGAGGGCGTGCCAGACTGATCGGAGATCCGATCGCGAGGGAAGGACCGACAGTGGCAGGAGACGAGCCGGTAACCGCGCCAGATCAGCACAAGCCCGGGCACCGCAAGTCCGGACGGATCGGCGCGTTGCTGTCGGCGCTGGTCTTGGTTCTGATGGCGCTCTGCGGGATCGAGGAGGGCCGGGTGGAGCACATCTGGCTGTTCGGGATCGCCGGGCTGCTGGTCGCCATCGTCATCGGCGACGCCGTGCTGCGCCGCAACGGCCTGCGGTCCTGACGAGCGGCGCAAACGGTACGCGGAAGGGCCCACCCCTCGCGGGGTGGGCCCTTCGTCGTCGGGTGCGGGTCAGCGGCCGAGCAGGATGTCCTGCACGTCCTTGAGCGCGGCGTCGACCTCGGCCTCGAAGTAGCCGCCGGGCACCAGCCCGAAACGCAGCGTGTCGAGGTCCTTCGGGTTCACCGGCATCGGGTTGCGGCCCTGCATGCCGCCGAGCAGCGTGTCGAAGAACCGGTCGACCTGGTCCGGGTCGTACCCGCTGCCGAACCGGCGGACCTGGAAGCTGCGCCGGATCTGGTCGACCCGGTAGAGGTCGCTGCCGGGCGGGCCGGCCATCGGCGGGCCCACCATCGGCGGACCGGCGACCGGCGGGGTCACCAGCGGCGGGCCGGTCATCGAAGGGCCGGGGCCGTAACCCTGGTCCGGCGGCCCGTAACCGGGCTCCGGCGCGCCGTAGCCCTGCTGCGGCAGCGCGGGCGGGCCACCCGGGCCACGACCACGCAGCTCACGCTCGGGCATGCGGATCTCGGCGGTCATGTCGGCACGCCCACGCCGGCCGGCCTCGAAGCCGTCGAAGCGCTCCTCCTGGCCGTACCCGCCGGGGCCGCTGTCCTGGCCGTACCCGCCGCTGTCCTGGCCGTAGCCGCCCGGACCGGTGTCCTGGCCGTACCCGCCGGGGCCGCTGTCCTGGCCGTAGCCGCCGGGGCCGGGCGGCAGGCCGCGCGGCGGCGGGCCGCCGTGCCCGATCGGCGCGCCCGGGCCCATCGGGCCGGGGCCGCCCGGGCCACGCGGGCCGTCGTAGCCACCGCGCGGGCCGTCGTACCCGCCGGCGAACGCGCCGGTCGGCTCGTCGTAGCGGCTGCCGTAGCGGTCGGCGGGCGGGCCGGGCTGGGCCGGCATCTGCCGGGGCGGCATCGGCGGCTGCGGCACCGGCGACATGCCCCTGTCGTCGCGCATCGGCGGGCCGAGCCGGTCGGGAATCCGGGGGTCGCCACCGCGCCCGGCGGGGGCGCCACCGCGCTCCTCCAGCTCGGCGAGCTGCCGCTCGACCCGGTCGAGGTGCAGGTCCACCTGCCACTCGTCGTAGCCGTTGAAGCGGACCCGGAAGACGACGTCGTGGACCTCCTGGGAGGCCACGGGCGCGCCGACCGGCTGACCGGCGAGTGTCGCCTCGACCCGGTCCAGGAAGGCGTCGACCTCGTCGACCTTGTATCCCCGGCGGAGCGCCTTACGCCGGAAACGCTGACCCTGACTCGCCACTATGTCTCCTGGTCTCGTACCGCTACGCCGTTGCCGCGCGTGAGTCGCCGTCCGTGTCCCCGGCGGCGGCGAGCTGGCCACACGCCCCGTCGATCTCGCGTCCCCGGGTGTCCCGCACGGTGGTCGACACCCCGGCGTCGCGCAACCGCCGGACGAACTCCCGCTCGACCGGCTTCGGGCTGGCGTCCCAGCGGCTGCCCGGAGTCGGGTTGAGCGGGATCAGGTTCACGTGGGCCAGCTTGCCGGCCAACAGCCGCCCGAGCAGATCTGCTCTCCACGGCTGGTCGTTCACGTCCTTGATCATCGCGTATTCGATGGACACGCGACGCCCCGTCGTGGCCGCGTAGTCCCACGCCGCGTCCAGCACCTCGGACACCTTCCAGCGCTGGTTGACCGGGACGAGTTCGTCGCGCAGCTCATCATCGGGGGCATGCAGCGACAACGCAAGGGTCACGGAGAGGTCTTCGCTGGCCAGTCGCCGGATCGCCGGGACCAGCCCGACCGTGGAGACGGTGATGTGCCGCTGCGACAGGCCCAGGCCCTCCGGCGCCGGAGCGACCAGCCGGCGGATCGCCGCCACCACCCGCGAGTAGTTGGCCAGCGGCTCGCCCATGCCCATGAACACCACGTGCGACAGCCGCGGCGGCGAGCCGGACACCGCGCCGGAGGCGGCCACCCCGGCCAGGTAGACCGCCTGGTCGACGATCTCGGCGGTGGACAGGTTGCGGGTCAGCCCGGCCTGGCCGGTCGCGCAGAACGGGCAGGCCATGCCGCACCCGGCCTGGCTGGAGATGCAGACGGTCACCCGGTCCGGGTAGCCCATCAGCACGCTCTCCACGAGCGAGCCGTCGTGCAGCCGCCAGAGCGCCTTACGGGTCGCGCCGTCGTCGCAGGCCAGCTCGCGTACCGGGGTGAGCAGGGTGGGCAGCAGCTCACCCGCCAGCCGCTCCCGGGTCGCCGCCGGCAGGTCGGTCATCCGCTCCGGGTCGCGCACCAGGCGGCCGAAGTAGTGGTTGGAGACCTGCTTGGCGCGGAACGCCGGCTCGCCCAGCTCGGTGACGAGCGCCTGCCGGCCGGACAGGTCCAGGTCGGCGAGGTGGCGCGGAGGCATCGAGGGTCGGCGGCCGCGGGCGTCGGGGTCTACGGAGATCAGCGGGAGACTCGTCATGGCGCGTCCAGTCTGACACGCTCCCGCCCGGACGCACCCGTCCGTACGTGTCGAATCGCCCCCGGCCGCCCGGCCCGCCGCGGGTCTCCGCCGTGACGCATACCTCAGCTCACCACCGGGACGAACACGGCGAGCAGAAGGTAGGCCACCGGCACCGCGAACAGGATCGAGTCGAGCCGGTCCATCAGACCGCCGTGCCCGGGCAGCAGGTTGCTCATGTCCTTGACGCCGAGATCCCGCTTGATCATCGACTCGGCGAGGTCGCCGAGCACCGCGGAGACCGAGATCGCCATCCCGAACAGCGCCCCCCACCAGGGCGCCACGTCGAACAACACCCACAGCAGCACCGCGCTGCCCGCCGCCGCGGCGGTCACCGAGCCGGCGAAGCCCTCCCAGGACTTCTTCGGGCTGATCGTGGGCGCCATCGGGTGCTTGCCGAACGACACGCCGGCCGCGTACCCGCCGGTGTCGGAGAGCACCACCGCGACGAGCGTCACCAGCACCCGCAGGTGCCCGTCGCCCGGCGCCGCCGCGAGCATGGCCGCGAACCCGGCGAGGAACGGCACGTACACCGCGATCAGGGTGGCCGCGGTGAGGTCGCGCTGGTAGTTGCCCGGCCCGTCGCCCAGCCGCCAGATCATCGTGCCCAGCACCGTGACCAGCAGGCCGAGGCAGAGCGCGTCCGGGCCGGCGAACCACGCCAGGCCCACCGTGATCACGCCACCGGCGACCAGCGGCGCCAGCGGCGGGTGGGCGCCGCTGCGGCGCACCGCCCGGGCCATCTCCCAGATGCCGATCCCGACCGCGGTCGCCAGCACGGCCAGGAACGCCGGCATGAAGAAGAACAGCGGCACCACCACCGCGGCGCCGAGGGCCACCCCGACGCCGATCGCGGCCGGCAGGTTGCGCCCCGCCCGGGACGTCGTCGGCGTGGTGGTCGGCGGACGCTCGGCGCTCGCCCGCCGTCGCCCCCGACCCCGGCGACCGGGCGGCGGCTCGGGCTCGGGCTCGTCGCGTACCGCCGGGATCTGGTCGGTGGGCTCGTCGCGCACCGGCGCGATCTGCGCGGTCGGGTACTCGTCGTCGCGGGCCGGCTCACCCCACGGGCCGCGGTGCTCCGGCCCGTCGGGCCGGCCGCGGTCGCCGGCCGGCGGTCCGTCGTACCGGCCCGGTCCGTCGTGGCGCCGACCGCTGTTCGGGTACGGCCCGGCGTACGTGTCCGGGCCGGCATAGGTGTCCGGGGCGGCGTACGTGTCCGGGGCGGCGCCGGGGCGGGCGTAGCCGCCCGGCTCGGTCGGGTGGGTGGGCGCCGCCGGGGCGGGCCGCCAGGGGCCCGGCTCCAGATCGGTGTCCGGCCAGGGCAGAGCGGGGGCCGGACGGTCCCAGCCACGCGGCTCGGTGCTGCCGTAGGGGTCGGGGTGGGACATCACGCACCGGCAGCCGGTACGAGAGCCACCACATGACGCAAGACCAAAACCATCCCCTACCGGCGTGAGACTTCTGTTGACCGACCGACGGCCGGGCGACCCCCGCCGTTCACCCCGTGGTGGCCGGGAATCGTGCCGAGCCTACTGCACCCGCCGGAGCCCCGAGGGTCTGCGCCGCCGGGCACGACGACGGCACCGGGCCGCCGCCCGTGCGGGCGACGGCGGCGGTGCCGTGCGGGGTACGCGCGCGCTCAGACCTCGAGCAGCTCGTTCTCCTTGTGCTTGACCAGCTCGTCGACGGTAGCGACGAAACGCTGGGTCAGGTCGTCCAGCTCCTTCTCCGCGCGCCGGCCCTCGTCCTCGCCGACCTCGCCGTCCTTGACCAGGCGGTCCAGCTCCTCCTTGGCCTTGCGGCGGATGTTGCGGACGGCGACCTTGGCCTCCTCGCCCTTCTGCCGGGCGACCTTGATCATCTCCCGGCGCCGCTCCTCGGTCATCTGCGGCAGGACGATGCGGAGCTGGTTGCCCTCGTTGTTCGGGTTGGCCCCGAGGTCCGAGTCGCGGATCGCCTTCTCCATGGCGCCCAGCTGCGAGTTGTCGTACGGCTTGATGATCACCATGCGGGGCTCGGGCACCGCGATGGAGGCCATCTGCGGCAGCGGGGTCGGGCTGCCGTAGTAGTCGATGACGATCCGGGAGAACATGGCGGCGTTGGCGCGACCGGTACGGATCCCGCCGAACTCCTCCTTGGCGTGCTCGATGGCACGCTCCATCTTCTCCTCCGCCTCGAGGAGGGTGTCGTCGATCACCGGTCTCCTCGCCTCCTTCTGTCGCTCGTCGTGGGTAGTGCGGGTGCCGCCGTGGCAGAGGGACCGCTTGTCGATCCGGCGGGCCGGTCAGGCGGTGATCAGGGTGCCGATCTTCTCACCGGCGACGGCCCGGACGATGGTGTCGTCGCCCTGGGCGCCGAAGACCAGCATCGGCAGGCCGTTCTCCATGCAGAGGCTGAACGCGGCGGCGTCGGCCACCCGCAGGTTACGGCGCAGCACCTCGGAGAAAGTGATCGAGTCGAGCTTGCTCGCGGTCGGGTCGATCCGGGGGTCGGCGGTGTACACCGCGTCCACGCCGTTCTTGCTCATCAGCACCACGTCCGCGCGGATCTCCAGCGCCCGCTGGGCGGCCACCGTGTCGGTGGAGAAGTACGGCATGCCGGCGCCCGCGCCGAAGATGACCACGCGGCCCTTCTCCAGGTGCCGGATCGCCCGCAGCGGGATGTACGGCTCGGCGACCTGGGCCATGGTGATCGCGGTCTGCACCCGGGTCTCGATGCCCTCCTTCTCCAGGAAGTCCTGGAGGGCCAGGCAGTTCATGACCGTGCCGAGCATGCCCATGTAGTCCGCGCGGGCCCGGTCCATGCCCCGCTTCTGCAGCTCGGCGCCGCGGAAGAAGTTGCCGCCGCCGACCACCACGGAGACCTGCACACCACGGCGTACGACGGTGGCGATCTGCCGGGCGATGCCCTGCACGACGTCGGGGTCGACACCGATCGCGCCGCCGCCGAAGACCTCACCGGAGAGCTTCAGCACCACCCGGCGGGACCGACCGGGAGGAGGCGCGGTCGGATCCTCCATCGCCAGGCTCCGGTCACTCACAACCTGCGTCATCCGCCCCGCCCCTTCTCCCCGCGCATAGCGCGGGCGTCGCGTACGTGCCCTTGCCGACCCTATGTGACGAGGAGGCCGCGGTGCCTGTCACGTACACCGGCGGCCTCCTCGTCGACGTTCTCCCCTGTGCCCGGGCCCGGAAGGCCCGGCGCGGCGGCTCAGGCCTGGCCGACCTCGAACCGCAGGAAGCGGGTCACCTCGATGCCGGCGTCGGCCAGCACCTGCTTGACGGTCTTCTTGTTGTCGGCGACCGACGCCTGCTCCAGCAGGACGAAGTCCTTGAAGAAGGCGTTCACCCGGCCCTCGACGATCTTCGGCAGCGCCGCCTCGGGCTTGTTCTCCTCGCGGGCGGTCTGCTCGGCGATGCGCCGCTCCGACTCGACGGTCTCGGCCGGCACCTCGTCGCGGGTGAGGTACTTCGGCCGCATCGCGGCGATCTGCATGGCCACGGCGCGCGCGTCGGCGTCCGCCGCCTCGTCGTTCTTGCCGGTGAACTCCACGAGCACGCCGACCGCCGGGGGCAGGTCCTGGCTCTTGCGGTGCAGGTAGACCGCGGTGGTGCCGTCGAGCTTGGCGAAGCGGTTGAGCACCAGCTTCTCGCCGATCTTGGCGGACTGCTCCTGAATCAGGTCGGCCACGCTCTTGCCGTCGATGCTGCTGGCGAGCAGCTCCTCGGCGTTGGTGGCGCCGCTGGCCACGCCGTGCTCGACGAGCTGCTGGGCCAGCGCGATGAAGGCGTCGTTCTTGGCGACGAAGTCCGTCTCGCAGTTGAGCTCGAGCAGCGCCTGGCCGGAGTGGGCGACGAGCCCGTTGGCGGCGGTGCGGCCGGCCCGCTTGCCGACGTCCTTGGCGCCCTTGACGCGCAGGATCTCGACGGCCTTGTCGAAGTCGCCCTCGGCCTCCGTCAGCGCCTTCTTGGAGTCCATCATGCCGGCGCCGGTGAGGTCGCGGAGCTTCTTGACGTCCGCGGCGGTGAAGTTGGACATGACTCTCTCTTCGGTGTCAGTGAGGTGGTCTGGGGTGCTGGTTACCCGGTTCCGGGCCGGTGCTGCCGCCCGGCGTACCCGTCGCGCCCCACCGCCGGGAATCGCCGACGGTGGGGACGCGACGGCGAGATCACTCGGCGGCGGCGGTCGCCGGCTGCTCGGCAGCGGCGGCGGCGGGCTGCTCGTCGGCCTTCTTCGGCTCCTCGAGCAGCTCACGCTCCCACTCGGCCAGCGGCTCGTCGGCGGCGACCTGGCCGGCCTCGGGCTTCTCGTCCGCGCCCCGGTTACGGCCGGAGCGGGCGATCAGACCGTCGGCGACGGCGGCGGCGACGACCTTGGTCAGCAGCTCGGCCGAGCGGATGGCGTCGTCGTTGCCCGGGATCGGGAAGTCGACCTCGTCCGGGTCGCAGTTGGTGTCGAGCACGGCGATCACCGGGATGCCCAGCTTGCGGGCCTCGTCGACGGCGATGTGCTCCTTCTTGGTGTCGACGATCCAGACCGCGGCCGGGAGCTTCTGCATGTCCCGCAGACCACCGAGGGTCTTGGTGAGCTTGATCTTCTCGCGGGAGAGCTGGAGCGTCTCCTTCTTGGTGTAACCGGCGGCGGTGCCGCTCAGGTCACCCAGGGCCTCCAGCTCCTTCATCCGCTGCAGCCGCTTGTACACGGTCTGGAAGTTGGTCAGCATGCCACCGAGCCAGCGGTGGTTGACGTACGGCTGGCCGACCCGGGTCGCCTGCTCGGCGATGGCCTCCTGGGCCTGCTTCTTGGTGCCGACGAACAGGATGCTGCCGCCACCGGCGACGGTGGTGCGGACGAACTCGTACGCCTTCTCGATGTAGTCGAGCGTCTGGCGCAGGTCGATGATGTAGATACCGTTGCGCTCGGTGAAGATGAAGCGCTTCATCTTCGGGTTCCAGCGCCGGGTCTGGTGCCCGAAGTGCACACCGCTTTCCAGCAGCTGACGCATGGTCACGACGGCCATGGTGGGTTACTCCTACTGTGTCCCTGGTTGTCCGTCCGGCCGGCGGCCGGACGCCTGGCGCCCGGTCGGCGGCCGGGGTGGGCCCGGGTGAAGAACCGGGACCAGGGAGGCCGTCGCCCCACGGAGGAGACCGTGGAAAGGGCACGCGAGGTCGACCGCGCGAGGCGGTCGCCAGTCGACCAGTGTACGCGCCCTGTCCGCCGCACGGCCCTCGGGTGCGGGAGGCGGCCTTGCTCAAACCTTGATCGACTCCGGTACGGCGAAGTGGCGGTGTCAACCTGCCTGTGACACCGCCACTTCGGGGTGGATGGGCGTTTCCCCGCTCAGCCCGCCGCGAGGGCTGCGGCGAGGAAGAGGACCAGCCCGACCGTCAGGTACGCCGTCGGCGGGCGCAGCCAGCCCCGGCTGCCGTCGGCCAGCGCCAGCCCGCCGGTACGCAGCCCGTACAGGCCGGTGCCGAAGATCGGCAGCCCGACGGTCAGGAACATGCCCACCACCACGTGCGACGTCGACACCGGGTCGCCGAACAGGCCGTGCAGCAACACCCGTACCGCCGGCACCTCCAGCACCAGCACCATCACCGCCAGCAGCACCGCGAGCGCCGGACGCCGGGTCCGGTAGACGCCGTCACCGGGCGGCGGACCGTCCGGCCGGGGCATGAGTGCCGGCATCGGGCCGGTCGGCATCTCCAGCGGATTCGGGGTCGCCGCCGGCTCGGCCGGACCGGCCGGGCGCTCACCGATCCGCAGCGGAGTCGCCTCGCCGGGGTTGAGCCGCGCCGCGGCCGACGGGTCCGTCCCACCGGTCACCGGCGGCTCGGCCGACCGGCCGGTGTCCACGATCGGGTAGCCGCCGAGCGGGCCCGGACCGGCCTGGCCGGCAGCGCCGCCGAGGGCCAGCGCGTTACCGCCACCGCGCGGATCGGCGTGGTGAGCGGCCAGGCCGTACGGGTCGCCGCCGGTACGGGACGCGCCGTCGGAGGCCGGGGTGCCGAGCGGGCTCGCCGGCGCCGCGCTCAGCGGGTTGCCGTGCGCGGCGGTGCCGAGCGCGTCCACACCGCTGCGGGACACCGCGGCGAGCGAATCGTCCGCGGACTCGCGGGCCGCCCGCCGCCCGGCACGTGACCCGGGCAGCTCACCGGAGACCTCCGGGTCGTCCGGCCGCTGCGACCGCCAACTGCTCGTGTCGTCCACCAGCGGGTCGGCGGCGGAGTACCGGCCCGGCTCGGCGTACCGGCTCTCACCGGCGCGCTGCTCCGGCGTGCGGTAGTCGTCGTCGCGGTAGCGGGGCTCACCCGCGGCGCGCCAGTCCGACTCGTATCCGCGGTCGCCCCATCGCGACCCCTGCTCATCCTCGGGATAGCTCCGTCGTCCGTCCACGACGGGCACGGTATGCGACCGGCTCCAGCCGCGCCATTCGGGTCGGGGGGCCGTCGACGCAGGTCAGCGCCTACGCCGCCAGAAGGCCCCCACCCAGCGTCCGTTGCGGATCAAGCAACAGACTCAGGAGCAGCCCGTAAGGCTCGAACACGAGCCGTCATCGACACGAACACCGCTCACACGTGGTCGCGCCGACCGTCCTCAACGAGTCGTGAGACCTGACAGGGCTCGACCTTCCGAGCGAACCCAAGGAGCGGGGTAGCCCGCCCAAAGAATGAAGGCGGCGATCGGACAGTCTTTATTCAACAACATATTCGCTGAGACTGGGTTCCACCCACGCCGCATACCCAAGGATCGGGCGCTGCTTGAGTTCACCCTCCGAATCATCGATCAAGTCTCGGCGCACCCGCAGGCCATAATGGACAGAATACTTGATTCCTTCGATAAAGACAGATCCACACTCAGTGGAGCCGCGAGGATCGCGATAGCTTGATTCAGCTAACTCCCACCCCGCCTTACGAATCTTGTCCAGCACAACTTCAAACGCTCTCTCGCTGCCACCGATACCGGGCAGGACCCCTCCAACCCGGGCCAGAATCTCTACCGGATCTACACGGCTCTCGTTAGTCATATCCCGCCTCCGAACAGTTGTTCTGGCGCAGTCTATCTGGTGCTCTGCCACACTCGGACTTCACCTTCATGCTCCCAGAAGTACGTAAAGGTTGCGCCGGCATCCTCCGCTGCACGATTCATCGCGCCTTGACAACTCGAACACGGCGCCCTCGTACCCTGGATCACCACATGCCCATCCAGTGGCACTGGCTTCTCCATGAAGAACTCATCATCACGAATAACCCGCAAACCGTAACTCGGAACACCACCAGACATTCTCGCCACGCGGTTTTCGGTATGACTCAGCGTCTCCCCGCCTCGACCAATGGCCGCCTCCGACGGCCGCTGCGCGCCACTACGTATTGAGTAATCGTGGACGACTTTTCCCTTAGAATCCGTTACGGTCACGTCCGCCCAGTGAGTTGTGGGCGAAACGGGGCAAGAATTCAGTGCACCTAGATCAACGTTGTGTACGAGAACCGGCTCGTCGTCGGCGAGCACGTAGTACGTGTGGATGTCCGCGACCGTCAGGTCGCGCATCTCCTCGTCGCCGGCGAAGTTGTCGACCGCGACGACGGCGACCTCGCGTCCAGGTCCACCACCACCCATTCCGGCGCCGGTACCGTCACCCTCCAGCCGCTTGTCGTCGTGGACGAGCAGCCGGTGGCCCACGGCGAGCTTGGCGGCGTCCACCCACGCGCTGTCGGTAGCGTCCCAGAACGGATGGTGCTGCGTGGTCTTCAGCACCGTCGTCTTGCCGGCGCTGTCCTTGACGGTGACGTCGGTGAGGTCGCGGTCCCGGTTCTGGTGCAGGGCGGTGACCGGCTTCGCCGCCGTCTGTCCGGCCTCCGGATCGGTCGCCGCGACCTTGTCCCCGAGGGCGACGTCCTTGATCGCCTTGCTGGACCCGTCTGCCATCAGCACCCGGGTCTCCGGGTCGAAGCTGTGCCTGGTGCGGCAGCCCGGCGACCCACCGGACGAGGAGGCCCGTTCCTCGGTGCTCGAGCGCGGCCGGGCGGCCGGGTTCGGTCCGCCCGCGCCGTGCAGGTCATTGCCGCGGCCCAGCGACGGCAACTTCCCGCCTAGACCCGGGGCGCGGCTGGCCCCGCCGGCGAGCATCTTGCTCGCGCCGCCGGTGAACTTGCTGATGCCGGCCGACAGCGCGCCGTCCAGGCCGCCCTCGATCATGGTCCCGGCCAGGCCGCTCCAGGAGAACTCCTCGTCACCCCGGGCGACGTCGACCATGTAGCCGGCGCCGGAGGACATGGCCCCGGCGACCGCGCCGGCCAGGATCAGGCAGCCGACCCCGGTGGCGCAGAGCGCGCCGACCGCGACCGTGGCCGCGACCGCCACCGCTGCCGTGGCGACGAACTTCCACGGATCCTTCTTGATCGCCGCCACCGTGGACTTCACGCTCGCCACGGCGCGTTTCACCGTTTTCTTGGCAGCCTCCCGCACACATTTGGAGGTGCCCTTCTTCAAACATTTCTTCGTGGCGTTGTAGGCGTCGGCGACCTTCTGGACCTTCTTCTTCGCCCAGCGATTGGTCGAGTCCCAGGCGACCTTTCCGGCCTTCTTGATTTTCTTCTGGACCTTCTTGGCGCCCTTCTTGACGTCCTTCCACGCCTTGCCGGAAGCGACGTAGTGGTAGGTGTTCACCGTCGCGCGGTACGTGCTGACGGCTGCCTTGTAGCTGTAGTTGACGACCTGTTGCGCGGCCGCGACCGGACGGGTCACCACGTTGACCACGGACTTCCAACTCGGCAGGCCCCAGTGACCCGTCGGGTCGGTGGTGGTCAGCGGGTTCCCGTCGCCGTACTGGAAGCGGTTGGCGGCCACGGAGTCCGGGACCGGGTCGTTGGCCGCGGTGTCCCGGGTGTCGAACTGTCCGGTCGCCGGGTTGTACCAGCGGGCCAGCATGTTGACCCGGCCCGTGGCCGAGTCGGTCCACTCGGACTGGTAGCCGAGGTTGCCGAGCAGCCCGGAGCCGGCGACGACAGTACCCAGGGGGTCGTAGGTCCGGGAGCCGCTCAGCGCCGTGCCCGTGGCGGTGAACTGCCCCACCACGTCGTCGTGCTGGTCGGTCCAGGTGTAGACGGAGTTCGCGCCGTTGCCGGCACCGGTGGCCAGCAACTCGCCGTTCGTCCCGCGGGTGTAGGTGGTCCCGGAGTCCTGGGCCAGGTCGTTGCCGAGGCCGCTGTAGCGGAATCCGGGCTGGATCGCCCGGCCCTGCGCGTCGTAGGTGTAGGTGCTGGTCCCGGTCGCGGACTGCTGCGACAGCACCTGTCCGTACGCGTCCGCGACGGTGGTGAGGACGCCGCCGCCGGATGACGTCTGCCGGAGGGTGCCCCGCGCGGTGTAGGCGTACGTCGCGCCGTCGCTGGCCGTCGCCAGTTGGTTGCGGGCGTCGTACGTGAAGGTCCGGGAACCGGCCTGGGTCCGGTTGCCGGCGCCGTCGTAGGCGTACCCGATGGTGGTGCTGCCGTTGTTCCAGGACGTCAGCCGGTCGGCCAGGTCGTAGGTGTAGGTGTTCGAACCCGACCCGGCGAAGCCGGTGGTCACCTTCGACGTCTCGTTGCCGTTGTTGTCGTAGCCGTACGTGATGGAGGCCAGCGTCGTGGTGCCCGCTGCGTTCTTGAGCGTGTCGGTCTTCAGCCGTTGCAGGTAGTCGTAGCCCAGCGTCCGCACGTTGCCGGACCCGTAGGTCATGGTGGCGATCTGCGACATGGCGTTGTAGCCGACCGTCAGGTTGACGCCCGTCGTGGTGTTGGCGGCGGTCCGCAGCCGGCCCGCGCCGTCGTAGCCGAACGTGGTGGCGCCGGCCGCGTCGCTGCGCGAGGTGACGTTGCCGTCGCGGTTGTACGCGTACGAGACGTTGTCCTGCGGGCCGGTGATGGACAGCGGGAGGCCGCGGTCGTCGTACGTGATGGTGTTGGTGCCGGCGGGAACCGACAGCGACGTGATCCGGCCCGCGTCGTCGTAGCCGAAGCTGCGGCTCGCGGTGGCCGCCTCGGCGCCGGTACCGGTCTGACCGGTCAGCCGGCCGAGGTCGTCGTAGTCGTTGTGCACCCGCACGCCGCCCGGCGCAAGCTGGTCGGTCACCCGGCCGGCCGCGTCGTAGACCAGGCTGAAGGTGCGGTCGGCCGCGTCCGGGAACGCCGGGGTGGCCGGCTCGATCTGGGACTCCGGCTTGCCCCACGAGTTGTACGTGGTCCAGAACGCCAGTGCCCGGCCGTTTGTGAACCTGGTGCGGTTGCCGGCCGCGTCGTAGCCGAACGAGGTCTGGATCGACGTGGTGGGCGTGGTCGGCTGGTTCTCGCCGGTCATCCGCCCCATCGCGTCGTACGTGAACGTGGTCGTGGTGGTGCGGGCGTCGGTGGCCGAGGTGAGGTTGCCGTTGTCGTCGTAGCCCGCCGACTGGGTGGTGAGCACCGCGTTGGCCGGGTCGAGGCGCTGCACCCGGGTCTGCCGGCCCGCCGCGTCGTACGTGACGACCTGCTTGCTGGAGTCCGGGTTGGTGGTCTTGACGACCTGGCCGAGGCCGTCGTACTCCAGCAGCGTGACGTTGTTCGCGCCGTCCTTGACGCTGATCGTCTCACCGGCGGAGTTGTAGCCGTACGAGGTGACGACGCCCTCGGGGGTGGTGGTCTTCTGCAGCCAGGGACCGGTGCCGTACGCGCCGGTGCCGTAGTCGTTGACGCTGGTGTTGGTGGCCGGGGCGGGTTGGCGGACCACCTCGCTGCTGGTCAGCGTGCGACCGAGCATGTCGTAGGTGGCGGTGGTCTTCGCGCCCGTCGCGTCGACCGATTCGAGCAGGTCACCGACCTTGTCGTAGAGGGCGGTCGTGGAGCGGCCGGTCGGCCCGGTCACCTTCGTGACGTTGCCGAACATGTCGTACTCGAAGGCGGTGGTCTTGTCGAGCGGGTCGGTGCTGGCGATGACCTGGCCCAGCTTGTCGTAGGTCGTCACGGTGCGGGCGCCCACGATCGGCGCGCCGCCGCCGGGCGGCGTGTAGTCGGGCAGGATCATCTGGTGCGGGCGGCCCAGCGCGTCGACCCGGCTCTGGGTGACGTTGCCGAGCGGGTCCTGCACCTCGACCTGCTCGCCGAAGGTGTTGTAGCCGATCCGGCTCACCGGGCGGGAGTTGACCGTCTCGGCGCCGTACGACTCCGTGGTGACGGTGGGCGCGACGGTCTGGACGGCCTGGTCCGCCTCGTCGTAGTCGTAGTTGGTGACGTTGTTGAGCGGGTCCTTGACCGCGGTGGTGAGACCGCGCTTGTCGACCGTGTTGACGGTGGTCATCTCGTTGGTCCACAGCGCCGCCGCGGTCCGGCCGTTGCCGCCGTTGTAGAGGGTGGACACCTCGGCGGTCGACAACGCCCGCTGGTACGCCTGCACGTTGTCGACCGAACCGACGAAGGTGCTGCCGCCGGTGCTCCAGGAGTTGCCACCGATGGTCATTCCGGTGGCCGAGGCGAACGGGGTGGGATTGGTGACCGAGGTGCCGGCGACGTTGTTGACGTACAGCGACATCCGCTTGGTCGGGGCGTCGAACACCGCCACCATGTGCACCCAGGTGTTCGCGGCGACAGCGGTCGCCGACGTCGCCGAATAGGTGGTCGACGGCGAGGCGACGTCGGTGGCCGGAGCGCTGAACGCCCACTTCGCGAGGCTGCTGTTGTACTGGAGGGAGAACGCGGCGTTCTTGGTGCCGCCCTGCCCGAGCGCGGTCTGCGTGGCGGTCAGGTTCCCGGCCCGGACCCAGGCCGACACCGAGTACGAGGCGGTGGTGTCGAGCACCTTGTTCGGGGTCTGCATGTATCCGGCGGTGGTGAACGTCGCCACGCCACCGCTCGTGGTCACGTCGGATGCGCGGAACTCCATGTCGTTGTGCGACGGGGAGGAGTCGTAGCTGATGAACGGGCGCAGGGCGAGGAAGCCCGCGTTGTCGTTGTAGCTGGTCTCGTCGAGCTTCCACCAGCCCGCCGGTCCGCTGTCGGCGCTGCGGCCCACGCTGCTCGACGTGGGCCGGCCCATCGGGTCGTAGCCGGTGCGGGTGGTGCTCAGCACCGTGCGCTTCGCACCCGACATGGTGCGCGTCGCCGTGACGCGGTCGTCGCCGTCGTAGGCGTACGTGCTGATCCGGTCGACGCCGTCCGGGCTGACCGTCGACGAGACCACCCGGCTGGCCGGGTCGTAGAGGTAACTGGTGGTGGTGGCGCCGTTGTTCTCCTTCTTGACGGCGAGGTTGCCGGCCTCGTCGTAGGTGTTCTCCTCCAACACCTGAGTGGTGGTGCCGTCCGTGCGGCTGACCTTCTTCAGCTTGCCGTCGCTGTAGTAGTCGTACTTCGTGGTCCAGTTCATCGCGTCCGTCTCGGACGCCAGGTCGCCGTTGGCGTAGTAGGCGCGGGAAAGGATCTGCGTGGTGGTGCCGTCCTTGCCGGTCAGCGTGGCGGTGAGAACCTGGCCCTCGCCGTCGTACGTGGTGCGCAGCCGGCGCAGCACGTCACCGCTGGGGCACTGAGACGACGGGGCGGGGTTGCTGTCACAGGTCGTCTCGGTGGTCTGGTTGCCGTAGGCGTCGTACTCCTGGAGCGTGACGACGCCGACCGGGTCGACCACCTTGACCAGCCGACCGCGCTCGTCGTAGCTGTTCGTCACGGTCCGGCTGGCGTCGCCGCCGGTGAGGTCCTGCTGGGTGCGGGTCAGCACGTTGCCGTCGGCGTCGAACGTGTCGACGGTGCGCAGCGTGTGCACCGCGCCGGTCACCCGGTTGGTCACCGCCGGCTCGGTGGACTCCGTCACCTGCCCGTCGGCGTCGTAGCGGAACGTGGTGACCAGCCCGGCCGGGTAGGCGTCCGAGATCACCTTGCGGCTCGTCGCACGCCCGAGACCGTCGTACGCGAACTCGGTGACCAGCCCCGCCGCATCCGTGATCTTGACGGCGTCGCCGGCGGCGTTGTACTCGGTCCGCTGGACCGACCCGGCGGCCGAGGTGGTGGTGAGCGGCAGTCCGGGCGGGGTGACGCCGCCGCCCACCGCGGGCGTGGTAGCCGTCGTGTACGTCATCGACACGGTACGACCGGCCGGGAAGTCGGCCACCGGCGGCGACACCATCGAGGTGCGGTTGCCGGCGGTGTCGTAGGTGAACTTCGTGCGGTAGCGCTCGTCCTTGTCGTTGCGCGAGCGCGGATCCCGGATGTCGGTGATCTGGTCGTTGCGCGCGTCCGGCGTGAGCTGGGTGGTGGTCGCGTCCGGCCAGTAGCTGTAGTAGGTGGTGTCGCACTCGCTGAGCCAGTCGTCGTGCGGTCGCGCGCAGGTGGTCGAGCGGATCGTGTTGCCCCGCACGTCCTTGCCCGACTCGGTGAGCTGGCCCAGCGGGTCGTACTCGATGGAGGCGAAGCCGCCCACGTCGTAGCCGTAGCTCGTGGTGTTGCCGAGCACGTCGGTTTCGGCGATCAGCCGGTTACCGTTCACCAGGTCGAAGTAGCGGCTGGAGACCTTGTTGCCCGGATCCGTCACGGTGACCTTGGAGACCGGGGTCAAGGTCGGGCCGGTGGTGTCAGCAGTCGGCGACCCGACCGCCTTCGACGCCTCGTAGTGGGCGTTGACCTGGGCCGCGGTGAGCAGCTTGTCGTAGAACGCGAACTCGGCGATCTCACCGGTGAAGTAACTCGTCGCGCCGGACGACCCCGGAAGCCCTGAGGTATAGCCGGCGCCGATGTAGGCCGGACGAAAGCCGCCCTGGTATCCCTCGTTCTTGGTCGCCACGAGCTTGTTGTCCAGGAAAAGCGCCTGCCCGTTGGGCCAGTGCTTGCCCAGCACGACGTGGTGCCACTTGCCGTCGTTGACCTTGGTGGTGCCCGAGGTCATCGTGATGGCGGCTCCGATTTGCTCCAGGCCGCCGCGCAGCACACCGTCCGAGCCGACGTACAAGGCGGGGATGTTCGACGATCCGGTGGGCGTGCTGTCGATGCTGTACAGCACGCCGCTCTTGGTGGTGCCCGCCGGGATCCGGAACCACATCTCCACCGACGCGGGGAACTCCACGGTTCCGGCCGCGGTGGTGCCGGTGCCGCTGAGGTACGACGAGGTGCCGTTGAACCTCGCGCCGAACCGGTCCGGGAACGGGCTCGTGGTGTTCGGCTGCGAGGTGTCGAACGTGACGTTGTGGTACTGCATCGAGCCGCCGACGACCTCGTTCACCGCCTGGGCCGGGGCGTCGATGTCACCGAGGCGGAAGTAGTCGCGCGGGCGGGTGCCGAGGACGGCGGAAACGTAGCCCTGGCTGGACGAGATGCCCTGCGGCACACCGATCTTCCAGGTGCCGCCGTTCTCGTCGGTGACCTGGCTGACCCGGCCGGAAACCGGGTCGTATGTGACCTGCGCCTGCACCCGGCCGGCCTCGCTGGTGATCTTCGACATCGAGGGGGCCGCGGTACGGCCGCTGTTCCACATCGCAGTCACGGTGCTCGCGGTCACCGCGGTGTTGAACATCGCCACCTCGGCGACCGACCCGTTGAAGAACGAGGCCGTACCCGTGGTGTTCGGCTGCGCGGGCCACGCGCCGCCGAGGAACCCGGCACCCACGTAGACGTTCGGCACACCGGTGAAGGCCATGTTGATGGCACCGGTCAGCGTGCCGGCGACGGCGCCGTCCAGGTACAGCGTCTGGCTGCCGCCGTTGCCGGCGAGCACCACGTGGTGCCAGCGGTCGTCGGTGACCACCGCCGCCGAGGCCATCGCCGACGCCGGGCTCACCAGGTACTCGCCGCGCAGCTTGCCGTCGGTACCGATGTACAGCGCCGGGACGTACGCCTTCGTCGTCGTGGCGCCCGGCGTGACCAGATCGTCGGAGTAGCCGAGCAGCACCCCACCGGCCGTGCTGGTCTTGAACCAGAGGCTGACCGACTGGTACGACGCCTCGTTGATCGCCTTCTGCCGCAACTGCACGCTGGAGGTGGTGCCGTTGAACCCGGCCGCCGTCGCCGACGAACCCGCGAGCGGGCCCGGCGAGCCGAGGGTGACGTTCGTGTACGCGGCGTTGTCCGCGCCGTCGTTCGACAGCACCGTGCTCATCGCGCTGCTCGCGCCGGCCTGCTCGTTCAGCCTCCAGTACGAGTACGGCCCGGCGTTGAGCGTGGTCGCCTCGTACTGCGAGGAGGTGGTGTAGTCGTACCGGGTGCAGTCGGTCGTCGTGCCCGGCGGGCACACCGTCCTCAGCAGATCCTTGTCGTAGCTGTACTGCCAGGTCAGGCGAGTGGTCGCATCGCCGGCCGTCACCGGGTCGGAGGTCACCTGCGTGACGTGCGGATACCCCGCGTCGGCCGGGGTCGACCAGCTGACCGCCAGCGTCCGACCGGACGAGACGGAGGTGAGCAGGTCGACCAGCCCGTTCGCGTCGTACCGCAGGGTCTCCGCGCGCCCGGAGGAGTCGGCGATCCGGGTCAGCCGGTAGACGCCACCACCGACCGAGCGGGTGAACTCGTACGCGGTGGCGTCCTTGTCGGTCAGCGAGTAGCCGCCGGTGATCGGCTTGAACACCGAGAATCGGCCGGACGGGGGAACGAAGACGCCGTCCGCGTTGCGCCCGAACGCGACCTCCTCACCGGAGGGATAGCGGACCGCGACGGTCTGCACCGCGCCGGAGGCGTCGGGTTGCTCCCGCACCTGCATGTCCAGCAGCGACGACCAGCCCTGACCGAACGCGCTGTCGGCCCGTACGTCGCGGCTGTTGTAGTCCCGCGTGATCGACAGTGCCGGACCGGCGGTGGCGACCTCGGCGTCGCTGTCCGAGGTGGTGTAGTTGCCGGTGCTCGGCTCGAACCCCTTGCCGCCGTTCTGGCCGAGGTCCGCGCTGATCATCGGTTGCGGAACGGCAGTGGTGAACGCGTACGCCACGGGCGTGGCCGGTGCCGTGGAGGACCAGTCGTTCACCTGAACCGTGTACGTGTAGGTCTTGCCCCACGACAGCGCCCCGGCGGGTACCTTCCACACCCCGCTCGTCACCCACCCGGAAGCGGCCACCTGCGTGCCGGCGGAGTCCTTCACCACGAAGGTGTAGCGCAGCCCCTTGTTCGGCCAGGCATCCGAGTCGCGGCCGCTCGCGGCCAGCTCCGGGGTCAGCGTGGAGACTGTGTAATTGTCCGCCGGATAGCGCACGTCGATCTGCGGGGCGACGTTGTCGGTGTAGGTGACGTCGATGAACGGCGTACAGGAGATCGTCCCGTACGTGGAGTGCGCGCAGTTCAACGGCGAGTTCGCCGAGGTGAACCGCTTCCAGGCCGTGGAGTCGGTCTCGCTGGCCTTGATCGCCAGCCCGTAGGTGCCGGCGCCGGTGACCCACTCGTTGACCTCGGCGGCGTTCAGCGGCACCGAGACCCACGTGCCCACGTTCCGGGTCTTGGCGGTGTTCCCGCAGGCAGCCGTGTTCGAGGGTGAGGCGTTGCCGATCGAGGCGGACAGGGTGGGGAACGTGCCGAACTTGACGGTGGAGGCGGCCCAGTTCTGCGTCACCCGGTAGACGTCGAACCGGCGGGCGACACAGCCGGTTCCGACGCCCTGGTAGCTCATGAAGACGTTCAGGTCGGCCGCGCTGAGCCTCTTGCCCGCGTAGGTGCTGCCGAAGGTGGAGAACGGCAGCAGGGCCCGCGCCTTGCCGGTGGCGGTGCCGTCGAAGGTGCCGGCGGCCACGTTGTCCTCGCCGGAGCGCTGGGTCTCCGTGACGTCGGACTGCACGTACGTGTCACCGGTCGCCGTCTTGATCGTGCCGGTGGACGGGTCGAGCAGCACCGGGAACTTCCGCTTCGGGTCGCGCAGCCACGCGCCGTCGATCGTGACCTTCAGCGCCTGCCCGGTGCCGTGCGGGACGAGGGTGTAGTGCACCGAGTGCGAGATCGCACCCGTGCCGGACGCGTCCACGGTCGCGTCCTCCAGGTAGCCGACCGGCATCCGGGCCGCCTCGGTGCCGTCCGCCCGGAGGAAAACCGCGTCGCCGTCGGTGTCGATACCGGCGGTCAGCCCACGCAGGCGCAGCGGATAGACGTACTTGGTGGGTGCCTTCGCCGAGTGCAGGACCAGCGTTTCCTTGACGTCGGTTCCGGTCACGGCCATCGTGACGTCCACGTCCGGCAACGCGCGTTCGTAGGTGAGTTCGTTGCCGTTCACCCGGGCGGTGGGCGCAACGGCGCCGGCCAGGTCGAAGCCGAGGCTGCGGTCGTCGTCGAGCCTCAGGTCGACCAGGGGTTGCCCGGGCTCACCGGCGGCGGCGAAGGTGACGCCGAGAGGATGCGCCTTGACGGTGAAGCGCCCGTCGGGCCGCCGGACGATCGCCGGGTCGATGGAGCGCCAGGTGCCGTCGGCGTCGCGCCAGTTGACCGGCCGCTGGTAGACGCGCCGGGTGACCGACCCGTCGGCGTTCTGGAAGACGTCCGATGTGGTGGTCGACGCCGCGGGCAACCGCTTGCTGGTACGGGGCTGGTAACCCTGCCGTCCGGGACCGGTCTGGCGCACCTGTCCGGCCGGCCGGTGGGGCTGGAAACGGGGCAGCTCCCCCTTGGCCCGCTCGCCGCTGGGCCGGGCGCGGTCGCGCGCCGCAGCGACGTAGTGCCCGCCGGGCGCCCGGCCCGCTTTCTGCTTCGGGGTGGGCGGTTCGGCGCCCCACGACGGACGCAGCGACAGCATGTCGGTGAGCCAACTGGTCGGCCATCCGTCTCCGGCGATCGGCGGCAGCGGCTCACGTGGTGCTGCGGTGAGCAGCGCCAGCGCCAGGATCAGCACTGTCGCGACTCGGCGCACGCCGCTTCGCACCGAGATCTGCCTGGCCGCCGTCGGGCGCAGGGCAGGATCGTATTGACCGCCCATGGCAGCCTCCCCCGTGGTAATCGAACCCAGCGGAAGCTTCCTGGACGTTTACTGAAAAAGCAATGGTCAATCTTGAAGATCATCGATCGGTGGCGGAGGCCACCTGGCGCTCCACGCCCGCCGCCAGATCCTCGGCCGATTCGCCGGACACCGCCGGAACGGCCGGGTCCGGCGACACGCCGACCACGAGGTACTGCACGTCGGGGAAGCGCTTGTGCCCCGCGACCAGGGCCGCGACCGGGGCTGCGCCCACCGCGACCACCATCCGGCAGCGCTGGACGCCGAGCGTGTTGAAGAAACCCTCGGCATTCTCCGGCGTCTGCTTTCCGACCACCGCCAAATGCTGGATCTTGATCGAGGTGGCCGACGACGCCCGTTGCATCCCCTGCCAGCTGGCCGCCGCCTCGGGCCCTGCCAGACCCCGGTCGTCGGTCAGCATGCAGGCCGTGAACGCCCGGTACTGCCGTTCCCGGGGCGGCGGGGCGGGCTCGGGCCAGAGCAGCCACGCAAGCGCCGCGACGGCCAACAGGCCCGCCGTCACCACCGCTACCAACCGCCACCGCCTGTCCACTGCGAACACCGCGAGACTCCCTCCGCCGTTGCCGGCTGCGACACCCGGCGGGAGCAAGATACGGCGCGCGGCCCCGGGCCGGGGCCCGGTCGCCCAGGAACAGGACCGCCGTATACCTGGCGGCAGCGGGTCGCAGACGCAGCCGTAGCACGTCGGGCGCATGATCGTGAGCCCGTCCACAGAACGGTCCTCGTCCACAGGCCGAATCCGCGCATCCCCTCCGCCGGACCCGCCGCACGCATCCTGGCCGGCATGACGAACCGGAACCGAGCCGTCGGCGCGTACGGCGAGCGGTGCGCGCTGCGGCACCTGATCGAGACGGGCCTGCGCCCGGTCGCCCGCAACTGGCGCTGCCCCGAGGGCGAGATCGACATCATCGCCTGGGAGGGCCCGGTCCTCGCCATCTGCGAGGTCAAGACCCGCCGCAGCGAGCAGTTCGGCTCCCCCGCCGAGGCCGTCGTCCCGGCCAAGGCCCGCCGGCTGCGCGGCCTGGCCGCCCGGTGGCTCGCCGAGACCGGCACCACCGCCGACGAGGTCCGCTTCGACGTGCTGTCCGTCCGGCTCCCGCTCACCGGCCCCGCCCGGGTCGAGCACCTGCGCGGCGCGTTCTGACATGGGGTACGCGAAAGTGCTGAGCGTGGGCCTGGCCGGAGTCGCCGGTCACCTCGTCGAGGTCGAGGCCGACCTCGCCCCCGGCCTGCCCGCCGTGATCATCTCCGGTCTGCCCGACACCGCGCTGCACGAGGCGCGCGACCGGGTCCGTGCCGCGATCGTCAACTCCGGCCAGAAGTGGCCCAACCGGCGGATCACCCTCAATCTGCTCCCCGCCACCCTGCCCAAGTACGGCTCGGCGTTCGACCTGGCCATCGCCGTCGCCGTGCTCGCCGGCTCGGGTGAGCTGCCGCCCGTCGCCCTGGACGCCACTGTCGTGCTCGGCGAACTCGGCCTCGACGGCGCGGTGCGCCCGGTACGCGGCACGCTGCCCATGGTCGCCGCCGCAGCCCGCGCCGGGCACACCCGGGTCGTCGTACCCGCCGGCAACGCCGCCGAGGCGGCGGTCATCCCCGGCGTACGGGTGCACGCCGTCGACACGCTGCACCGGCTCGTCGCACACGTCCGCACCGGCGCGCCACTGCTCGCCCCGCCCGCTCCGGCCCCGGCCGGGACCCCACCCGGGCCGGATCTCGCCGACGTGGCCGGCCAGCCGCTCGGGCGGCGCGCGCTGGAGATCGCCGCCGCCGGCGGTCACCACCTCGCGCTGCTCGGCCCGCCCGGCGCCGGCAAGACCATGCTCGCCGAGCGGCTGCCGTCGGTGCTGCCCGAGCTGGACGACGAGGCCGCCCTGGAGGTGACCGCGCTGCACTCGATCGCCGGCCTGCTGCCGCCCGGCGGCGGGCTGCTGCGCCGTCCCCCGTTCCAGGCGCCCCACCACACCGCCACGGTGCCCGCCCTCGTCGGTGGCGGCTCCGGGCTGGCCCGTCCCGGCGCGGTGTCGCTGGCCCACCGCGGGGTTCTGTTCCTCGACGAGGCGCCCGAGTTCGGCAAGGGCGCGCTGGAGGCGTTGCGGCAGCCGCTGGAGAGCGGCCGGGTACGTGTGGCACGCACGCGCGGCGCGACCGAGTACCCGGCCCGCACGCAACTGGTGCTGGCCGCCAACCCCTGCCCCTGCGCGAAGCCGTCCGGCGACGTCGACTGCGAGTGCACACCGCTGGCCCGGCGACGCTACCTGGGCCGGTTGTCGGGGCCGCTGCTCGACCGGGTGGACGTGCAGGTCCGGCTGCAGGCGGTACGCGCGGCGGAGCTGCTGCGGACCGACGCCGCGCACGAGTCCTCGGCCACCGTCGCCGCCCGGGTCGCCGCCGCACGACGAGCCGCCGCCGACCGCTGGGCGGCCACCGGGCACCGGGTCAACGCCGACGTCCCCGGCCCGCACCTGCGCCGTCCGCCGTGGCACCTGCCCGCCCGGGTCACGACGGACCTGCGGCACCGGCTCGACACCGGTTCGCTGTCCGCGCGCGGCTACGACCGCGTACTGCGGCTCGCCTGGACCATCGCGGACCTGGACGGGCGGGACCGCCCCGGCCACGACGACGTGGCGGAGGCCATCCAACTGCGGACGGGAGAGGCCGCGTGAGCACCGACGAGACGAAGCTGGCGCGGGTCGCGCTCACCTGGCTCGCCGAGCCCGGCACCCGATCCGTGTACGCCCTGGTGCAGCGGATCGGCCCGGTCGCCGCGCTCGACCTGCTGCTGTCCGGCGGCGCACCGGAGCGGACCCTGCGCTCGGCCGTGGCGGCGCGGGCCGCTGCAGGTGACGCCCGCGCGGTCGCGGCCGAGGCGCTGGCCCGTGGCGAGCGGCTGGGCGCCCGGCTGGTCACCCCGGACGACGACGAGTGGCCGACCCAGGTCCGTGACCTCCGGCGACTCGCGCTGCCCGGCGCCACCCGCCGGGTCGATGTGGAGACCGACCCGCCGCTCTGCTTCTGGGTACGCGGGGCGTGGCCGCTCGGCGAGACGCTGGCGCACTCGGTGGCGGTGGTCGGCGCCCGGGCGGCCACCCCCTACGGCTCACACATCGCCACCGAGCTGGGCTACGGCCTGGCCGACCGGGAGTGGACTGTGGTGTCGGGCGGGGCGTTCGGCATCGACTCCGCCGCCCATCGCGGCGCGTTGACAGCGGGCGGGCGCACCGTCGCCGTGCTGGCGTGCGGGGTGGACCGCCCGTACCCGATGGGCAACGCCGCGTTGTTCGACCGGATCGCCGAGACCGGCCTGCTGGTGAGCGAGTGGATGCCGGGCGCGGAGCCGCTGCGGCCCCGGTTCCTCATCCGCAACCGGGTGATAGCGGCGGCGACACGCGGCACGGTGCTGGTGGAGGCGGCGGCGCGCAGCGGCGCCACCCAGACGCTCAACCGGGCGCTCGGCCTCCGGCGCCACGCCATGGTGGTTCCCGGGCCGGTCACCTCCGCGATGTCGGTCGGCGGGCACGAGGTGCTGCGCGAGCGGCCGGACGCGCGGCTGGTCACCGGCCTCGCGCACGTGCTGGAGGAGGTGGGACGGATCGGCTACGACCTGGCTCCGCCGGCCCGTGCGCCCGAGCGCCCACGGGACCGGCTCGACGAGGAGGCCGCCCAGGTGCTGGAGGCGTTGCCCCGTCGCCGGGCGCTCGATCTGGAGAGCGTCGCCGCCCGGGCCGGCGTGGACCTGCGTACCGCGATGCGCAAGCTGTCCCTGCTGGAGGAACTGACGATGGTGGTTCGTCGCGACGGCGGCTACGCGCTCGCCCCGCCGGCGGCCGGCCCGACGTGACAGGCGGGCGCGTACCCCCTCGCAACCGCCCGGCGACGGGGCCGTGGGACCGGCCCCGGTCTTCTAGGATCACCATTTCGCGCGCGGCGGAAGCCGTTGCGGGAACGATCGCGCCCCGGCCGGACGCCGGGCGCCGTCACGGGGAGAAGGATGACTGGGGCAGCGAACCGTCGCACATGTCCAGAATGGTCGGAGTCCGGCGCCGAGGTGCGGCTCGCCGGGCCGACGTCGGCCATCCCGCCGACGCGCGGAGGCGGCCGATGAGCACGCAGGAGACCTCGCGCCGCAACCCGGCGGCCGGCCCACCCGGGTCGGGGCGTCGTGCGTTCGGCGGCATGCTGGTCGTGGTCAGCCTCTTCGTGGTGTTCTTCGCGATCCTGTCCCACCGCGACATCGGCGACTACGACCCGAACGGCCCGACGATGTGCGGCGAGGATGTGATGACGCCCCGGGACCGGTGCATGTTCGGCGCGGGCGACGGTTCCTACGAGGCGCAGAAGGCCGAGGCGGAGAAGCAGCACGACATCGACCTGATGATCCGGGACATCGGCTTCGTCGCCGGTCCGGCGCTGTTCGTGGCCGGAGTCCTGCTGATCGTGTGGGGCACGCGCCGGATCCGGGCCACGCGGCAGCCGGCCGAAGCCTGAGCCGGCACGGCCCGGCGACGGGACGCGCGATCGTCAGTCGCCCTCGAACCGGATCTCGGTGTCTCGGCGCTCCGCGCAGCGGCGGGCCAGCCGGGCCAGCCGGCGGATGTGGTCGGCCTCCGCCGGCGCCCCGGCCACCTCGGCCAGGCACCGCAGGTCGGCGAGCAGCTGCGACATCCGATCGGTGTCGACGGTCAGCTCGCCGAGGGGATCGACGCGATCCAGCAGCGGTGTCCGGCCGCCGCCGCGGACCCGCGCCAGCAGGCCGAGCAGCACGTCCTGCGGATCCGCGACGACCTCGATCGAGACGTACGCGGGCCGGCGACGACTGCTGCCCGCCGATATCTGTCGGTAGAGGACCGCGTCCACTCCCACTGTCGGCCCCTTTTCGTACCGGGCGTCACCGTCGCGGGACGCGGCTGTCCGATCGCGGCCGGATCGGCCACCCGTGGGGCGCGCCGGCTCAGCCACGCTGCCGTCCGGTTGCCGCCCTGTGCCTGGCCGCAGCATGAGTTTCCTCTGTCCAGGCCCGGTTTAGCCACCCTGCTCGGCGCGGCGCGATCGTCACGCCGGAAGGCACTGGCGCGGCGGCGCACGGCACACCGCGGCCACGGCGGCGCCGACGGCCCGGCCGGCGCGGTGAAGGCGTGCGGCGGCTCAGCGCGCGGCGGCGCTCCGGCCGTACGCTGGACCGGTGATCGCTGTCCGCCTCCGTTACGACCGCGTGCGCCAGGTCGGGGCGCCGCGGTGAGCAAGCGGCAGCGCGGCACCCGAGACGCGCACGAGGAGCTGCCCGCGTCGATGCGGGAGGCGGTGGACGACTTCGCCGACCACCTGTCGCGGGTGCGCAACCGGTCCGTCCACACCGTCCGCGCGTACGTCACGGATCTCGTGTCGCTGCTCGACCACGCGGTCCGAATGGGCTGCGCCGAGCTGCCGGAGCTGGACCTCGCCGTGCTGCGCAGCTGGCTGGCGAAACAGCGGACCATGGGCGCGGCCCGGACGACGATGGCCCGCCGCGCCGCCGCGGCCCGGACGTTCAGCGCCTGGGCGCACCGCACCGGCCTGCTCGCCGACGACATCGCCGCGCCGCTGGCGAGCCCTCGGGCCCGGCGCGAACTGCCCACCGTGCTGCGGGCCGACCAGGCCGCCGCCCTGATGGAGGCCGCCCGGCCCGCCGACGCCCCGCAACCCGGGGAAGCACCGGGCGCGGATACGCCCGAGGCGGTGCTGCTGCGTGACCGGCTGCTGCTCGAACTGCTCTACGGCACCGGGGTACGGATCAGCGAGGCGTGCGGCCTGGACGTGACCGACGTCGACCAGGGCCGCCGGGTGGTGCGCGTACTCGGCAAGGGCGGCCGGGAGCGGTCGGTGCCCTACGGGGTGCCGGCGCAGCGGGCGCTCGATGCGTGGCTGAGCGTCGGGCGGCCGACGCTGGCGACGCCCGGCTCGGGCCGGGCGCTGCTGCTCGGGGCGCGGGGCGGGCGGCTCAACCCGACCACCGCGCGGCGGATCGTGGCCGACTGGACCGAGGCCGCCGGGGTGCCCCGGGTGACGCCGCACGGGCTGCGTCACTCGGCCGCCACCCACCTGCTCGAAGGCGGCGCGGACCTGCGGGCGGTGCAGGAGTTGCTCGGGCACTCGTCGCTGGCGAGCACGCAGATCTACACGCACGTGTCGGTGGAGCGGCTGCGCGCGGCGTACCGGCAGGCGCACCCCCGCGCCTGACCGGCGGAATCCGGCCGGGTGATGATCCATCTCGGGCTAGGATCGATGGATGACGGTGCCGCAGCCGCCCGAGCCGATTCCCGGTGCTCGGCTGCTCTTCTCCCTCGATCCCTCCGTCAGCCACCTCAACCACGGCTCGTTCGGCGCCGTGCCGATCGCCGTGCAGCGCGCCCAGCAGCGCCTGCGCGACGAGATGGAGGCCAACCCGCTGCGGTTCTTCACCCAGGGCCTGGTCGACCGGATCGCCCACGCCCGGCGGCACCTGGCCGCGTTCCTCGGCGCGGACCCGGACGGCACCGCGCTGGTCGGCAACGTCACCGCCGGCGCGGCGGTCGTGTTGCAGTCGCTGGCGCTGCGCCCCGGCGACGAGATCCTGACCACCGACCACGGGTACGGGGCAGTGGCCCTGTCGATCGCGCGGGAGTGCGCCCGCACCGGGGCGGTGTCGCGCACCCTGCCGGTGCCGTTGACCGCCACCGACGAGGAGGTGGTCGAGATCGTCCGCGCCGGGTTGCGCCCCGGGCGTACCCGGCTGCTCATCGTCGACCAGCTGACCTCGCCGACCGCCCGGCTGTTTCCGGCCGCCGCGCTCGTCGCGGTGGCCCGGGAGCAGGGCGTGCCGGTGCTGGTGGACGCCGCGCACGCGCCGGGCATGCTGCCGGCCACCGTCGCGTCGATCGGCGCCGACTTCTGGGTGGGCAACCTGCACAAGTGGGCGTACGCGCCGCGCGGCACCGCCGCGCTCGTGGTGGCGCCGTCGTGGCGGGAGAAGATCCAGCCGCTCGTCGTCTCGTGGGAGCAGGACAGCGGCTTCCCGACCCGGGTGGAATGGCAGGCCACGCTCGACTACACCGGCTGGCTGGCCGCCCCGGTGGGCCTGTTCACACTGCGCAGCCTCGGCGTCGACCGGGTACGGGCGCACAACGCGGCGCTGGCCGCGTACGGGCAACGGGTCGTCGGGGACGCGCTGGGGGTGGCGCCCGAGCGGCTGCCGGAGCCCGGCGGACCGGCGGTCGCCATGCGTCTGGTGCCGCTGCCGCCGGGTGTCGCGACGACCCTGGACGCGGCCCGGGAGCTGCGTGCCCGGATCGCCGACCGGCTCTCCGCCGAGGTGTCGGTGGCCGGCTGGAACGGGCGCGGCTACCTGCGGCTGTGCGGCCAGGTCTACAACACCCCCGACGAGTACGACCGCCTGGCCGTCCGGCTGCCCACGCTGCTCGCCCAGCGCTGAGCGGCGCATCCGGCCGAAGCCGGCGGCGGCGCCACGACTCAGGGGACCGGCGTCGGCTCCCGGGTCGAGCGGCAGCAGCCGGACCCGGCCGAGCCCGAGCAGCGCCAGCGGATCCAGGTACTCGGCGCCGCGTCGCAGCCCCCAGTGCAGGCAGGCCGCGTCCACGCAGCCGGGATGCCCGGCGAGCAGGTCACCGATCGGGGTGCCGGCGTCCACCCGGGTGCCGGCGGTGACCCGGGACCGGACCGGCTCGTAGGTAGTGCGCAGCCCGTCGTGGTGGCCGACGGTGAGCACCGGCCGGCCGGCGACCGAGCCGGCGAACAGGACGGTCCCGGCGCCGGCCGAGCGGACCTGCGCGCCGGGCGCGCCCGCCAGGTCCACGCCCCGGTGCCCGGACATCCACGGCTGCGGCGGCGGGTCGAACCCGCGTGCCACGCGGGGTGGACCGGGCAGCGGCCACCGGAACCGTCCGGCGGTCGCCGGCCCGCCGGGCGCGCCCCGGTATCCCGTCGTGACGTCCGGCCCGTCAAGGACCGCCGCCGAGCCGCCCGCCGCCACCGGCCCGTCAAGGCTCGCCGCGGGGACGCCCGGCAACCAGAAGGCGAGCACGAGCACAAGCAGCAGGCCCCTGCCGGCCCGACCGATGGGGATACGCACACCGCGTACCCTGACCGTCCGCGCGCTGCCCCGCGTGCGCCACGCGGTCGTCCTGTGGACGACGCCCCCACTGTGGACGAGCGCCGAAATCGGGGCGGATCTGCTACGGCCGGGACGCCTATGCTGGCCGGGTGACGAAGGACTGGTACGCCTGGCACCGCGACTACGACCAGCCCGAGTCCGCACTGGCCCGGCGGCTCGCCGAGGTGCGGCGGCGTGTCGCCGACGCCCTCGACGCCGCGCCGCCCGGTCCGCTGCGCGCGCTGAGTCTCTGCGCCGGTCAGGGCCGTGACCTGATCCCGGTGCTGGCCGCTCACCCCCGGGGCGCCGACGTGACCGCCCGCCTGGTCGAGCTGGACCCGCGCAACGCCGATCTGGCCCGCCGCGCCACCGCCGACGCGGGGCTCACCGGCGTGCAGGTGGTGACCGGGGACGCCGCGCTGACCGACGGCTACGCCGATCTGGCCCCGGCCGATCTGGTGCTGGTCTGCGGCATCTTCGGCAACATCACCGACGACGACATCCGGGCGACGGTGCGGCACTGCGCCTCGCTCTGCGCCACCGGCGGCATGGTGCTGTGGACGCGGCACCGGCGCGAGCCGGATCTGGTGCCGGTGATCTGCCAGTGGTTCGCCGAGGAGGGCTTCGAGCCGGTCGCGGTGGGCAGCCCGGCCGACGGTGTGGGGGTCGGCGCGCACCGCTTCACCGGCACCCCGCGCCCGCTGGTGCCGGGTGCACGGATGTTCACGTTCGTGGGCTACGACGTGCTGGAGCGGACGGAGCAGGAATGACCACAGTGGACGACGCGAGCCGACCCGCCCGGGTCGCCGGGCCGGACGAGGCGATCAGCGCCGAGGAGCTCCAGCTCGCCGCGCGCAACCACGGCATCCCGTTGGAGGCGCTGCGCTACGACGTGACCCCGGCGGGCCTGCACTACCTGCTCATCCACTACGACATCCCGGACGTCGACCCGGCCGCGTACGCGCTGCGCGTGTCCGGCGCGGTGCAGCGTCCACTGCGGCTGGACCTGGCGGCGCTGCGCGACCGGCCCCGGGTGACCCACCGGGTCACGCTGGAGTGCGCGGGCAACGGCCGGGCGCTGCTGCGGCCCCGCCCGGTGAGCCAGCCCTGGCTGGTGGAGGCGGTGGGCAACGCCGAGTGGACCGGTACCCCGCTGGCGCCGCTGCTGCGCGAGGCCGGGCTGTCCGGCGACGCGGTGGACGTGGTGTTCACCGGGGCGGACCACGGGATCGAGCGCGGCGTCGAGCAGGACTACCAGCGGGCGCTGCCGGTGGCCGACGCGCTGCGCGAGGAGGTGCTGCTGGCGTACGAGATGAACGGCGCTCCCCTGCTGCCGCAGCACGGCGCGCCGCTGCGGCTGATCGTGCCCGGCTGGTACGGCATGGCGCACGTGAAGTGGCTGCGCGACATCACGGTGACGACCGAGCCGTTCGACGGCTACCAGAACGCGGTGGCCTACCGGTTGCGGCGCGACGCCGACGACCCGGGCGTGCCGGTGACCCGGATCGAACCGCGTGCCCTGGTGCGCCCGCCCGGGTTCCCGGACTTCATGTCCCGGACCCGGGTGGTGCGGCCGGGGCCGTGCACGGTGGACGGCCGGGCCTGGTCCGGGCACGCGCCGGTGACGTCGGTCGAGGTGACGATGGACGGTGGCGGCACGTGGACGCCGGCGGTCCTGGACGAGCCGGCCGGCGGCGAGTGGGCGTGGCGTCGATGGTCGGTGAGCTGGACGGCGACCCCGGGGCGGTACGTGCTGGGCGCCCGGGCGACCGACGCCTCGGGCCGCACTCAGCCGGTCGAGCAGCCGTGGAACCGTGGCGGGTTCGCGAACAACCTGGTGCAGCGGGTCGAAGTGGTGGTGCCGGAGCGGTGATCCGGGCGGCGGGCCGCCCGGGGATCAGCTCCCGAATCCGGAATCTGCGGGAAGCGAGATGTCGGGCTTTTCGAGCTCTTCCACATTGACGTCCTTGAACGTCATCACTCGGACGTTCTTGACGAAACGGGCAGGCCGGTACATGTCCCACACCCAGGCGTCGTGCATCTCGACCTCGAAGTAGACCTCACCGTCCGAGTTGCGGACGTGCAGGTCGACCTGGTTCGCCAGATAGAAACGGCGCTCGGTCTCCACCACGTAGGAGAACTGGCGGACAATGTCGCGGTACTCCCGGTAGAGCTGCAGCTCCATCTCGGTCTCGTACTTCTCGAGATCTTCCGCGCTCATCGCACTCCGCCTTCCATGACCACATCTTCCCCCACCGACGCCGGAGGTCGCGGCTGCTCGCCCAACGCCACGCCGACGGTACCCCCTGGCGCGCCGGAGCGCCCCATCGGCTCGTCCGGGCGCCCGGCGAACGCGCCGGCCCCGAGTCCCGGCAGCCCGGCCACGGGCTCGGGCGACACCACGTCGGCGCCCGCCGGGCGGCGGGCGCGGGGAGGCCGGCCGTCCCGTCCGGAGACGGCGGCCACGTTCACGTACGAGAAGCGGTGCTCCCGGCAGGGCCCGAGCGCGCGCAGCGCGGCGCTGTGCTCGGCGGTGATGTAGCCCTTGTGTTCGGCGAAGCCGTAGCCGGGGAACCGCCCGTCCAGTTCCACCATGATCCGGTCCCGGGTGACCTTGGCGAGCACACTGGCCGCCGCCACGCAGGCGGCCACCCGATCGCCCTTCCAGACCGCCAGCCCCGGCACGTCGAGCCCGTCGACGCCGAAGCCGTCGGTCAGCACGTACTCCGGGCGGGTGGTCAGCGAGGCGAGCGCCCGGCGCATCGCGGCGAGGTTGCACACGTGCAACCCGCGGGCGTCCACCTCCTCGGCCGGGATGACCACCACGGCGTACGCCAGGGCCCGCGCCACCACCTCGTCGTGGACGCGCTCCCGGGCGGCCGGGGTGAGCAGCTTGGAGTCGGCCAGCTCGTCGATCTCGCCCCGGCGCCCCTCGGGCAGGATCGCGGCGGCGGCGACCAGCGGCCCGGCGCAGGCGCCCCGGCCCGCCTCGTCGGCGCCCGCGACGTAGCGGAAGCCCCGCCGTTGCAGGGCCCGCTCCAGCGCGTAGAGGCCGCCGTCGCGGCGCACCACCGTGCGCGGCGGGGTCAGCATTCGCCGCCTCCCACCAGCGCGGCGCCGAGCCGGCCCGGCAGGTCCGGCGGGTAGTAGCGCTCGGCGGTGGCGGCCAGGTCGGTCACCGTCCACCAGCGGTGCCCGTGCACGCTCGCGCGCTCGACGTCGTTGAAGCCGGTGGTGTCGACCTCCCAGCCCGCCACCCGGACCAGGTAGAACTGCTGCTCCTGGCGGTACCAGACGCCGTCGAACGGGAACTCGACGGTCTCCGACCAGACCGGCGCGCCCAGCTCGGCTGGGGCCAGCCGCAGGCCGGTCTCCTCGGCCAGCTCACGGGCCGCACCGTCGGCCGGGGCCTCCCCCGGGTCCAGCCCGCCGCCGGGGGTGAACCAGTAGCGGTGACCCGGCCGGGCCGGATCACTGCCCTCGAAGAGCAGCACCCGGTCGGACGCGTCGACCAGCAGCACCCGGGCCGCGCGACGAGGGGTGTAGACGGTCACCGCACCAGCCTGCCAGACGGCTGCGACGAACGACCACGCCCTCCCGCCGGCGGCCGGGGGTGGGCGTGGGGGCGCGCGGAAGCCGTCGGGTCAGGGATTGGGGATCCCCTCGAACTGCTTCGGCACGCTGAGCCAGGTGGCGCGGCTGACCGGCCAGAAGATGGTGAAAGCCCGCCCGACGACCTCGCCCTCCGGGATGGTGGCGACGGTGATGTCCTCGCCGGACTGCTGCCAGTGCTCCAGCGAGTCGCCGGAGGCCTCCCGGTGGTCACCCATGACCCACAGCCGGCCCTTCGGCACGGTGATGTCGAAGTCCTGGTCGGCGGGCTTGTTGCCGGGGAAGATGAACGGCTCGTCGACCGGCTTGCCGTTGATGACCAGCCGGTCCTGCCCGCCCGTACGGTCGCAGCAGACCACGTGATCGCCGCCGACGCCGATCACCCGCTTGATGAAGTCCTCACCGTCGGGGTTGCCGCTCCACTCGGTGGGCGCCTTGAAGACGATCACCTCGCCCCGGTGCGGCGAGCGGAAGTCGTAGACCAGCTTGTTGACCAGCACCCGATCGTCGATCTTGAGGGTGTTCTCCATGGACGGCGACGGGATGAAGAAGGTCTGCAGCACGAAGGCGCGAACCAGCACTGCGACCAGGATCGCCACACCCAGGAGGATGGGCAGCTCCTTCCAGAAGGAGTTGCGCGGCTTCTCGGTCTGCTCGTCGATCACGGGAGGAGCCTACGTCCCCGGGTGCGGCGCAGTCGCCCCGAACCCGCGAGAACCGTGAGCGTCGCCACGACCGGCACGATCAGGACGACTCCGCCCACCGGGTCGGGATCCACCGGGACCGGGCCGGAGGCGGCCGCGGCGTCCGCGCGCGGCACGTCCGCGAACGTCTCCGGTACGGGCAGGGTGGTCCACCGCTGCGACGGCCAGACGATCATGAAGGCGCGACCGATCACGTTCTCGATCGGCACCGGCCCCTGACATCGGGCGTCCTGCGAGACCAGCCGGTGGTCACCCATCACGAAGATCTGCCCCGGCGGCACCACCACCTCGGTGAACTGCCGGGACCGGCATTCCTTCGGATTGGGCGGAAGCTCGAGCGGGGAGTCCTCGGAGACGTACGCCTGCTCGTCAAGCGGCACCCCGTTGACCACCACGCGGCCGTCGTCGCAGCACCAGATCTTGTCGCCCGGCACGCCGATGACCCGCTTGATGAAGTCCTTCTCACCGGGGCGGCTGACGCCCACCAGGTCACCGAGCGTGCGGCTGACCTGGCCGGCGAAGTTGGTGGGCGGCGCGGGCGCCTCCTGGGCGACCCAGCGGTCGGTGCCGCGGAACACCACCACCTCGCCGCGGACGGGGTCGCGGACGTCGTAGACGACCTTGTTGACGAGCACCCGGTCGCCGACGAGCAGCGTGTTCTCCATCGACCCGGAGGGGATGAAGAACGCCTGGAGCAGGAACGTGCGGATCAGCACCGCCAGGCAGAACGCCACGATGAGCAGCAGCGGAAGCTCCTGCCAGAGCGGCATCTGGCGACGCCCGCGCCGGGCCCGCCGGCGCCAGGGATCGACGGCGCCGTCCTCGTCAACCATCTGCACCATGCCACTCTCCGGTCCGCGGAAACGACACTACCGCCCGGGAGTCTCCTTCGAGACCCCACGGGCGGTAGTGGACCGTTTCGCACCGTCCGGCTGCGCCCGTACCGACCAGGGTAATGCGGTCTGGTCGATACGACATCCGCGCAGGCCGGGCGGCGTGGCGAACGCGAATCAGTTCGCCGGCTGCTTCTCCCGCAGCTCCTTGATCTTGGCCTTCTTGCCCCGCAGCTCGCGCAGGTAGTAGAGCTTGGCGCGACGCACGTCACCGCGGGTCACGACCTCGATCCGGTCGATGCCCGGGCCGTTGAGCGGGTAGGTCCGCTCCACGCCGACACCGAAGCTGACCTTGCGGACCGAGAAGGTCTCACGCAGGCCGTCACCCTGGCGGCGGATGACGACGCCCTGGAAGATCTGGACCCGGGAGCGGTTGCCCTCGACGACCCGCGCGTGCACCTTGACGGTGTCACCGGCACGGAAGTCGGGCAGGTCGGTACGCTTCGACTGGGCGTCAAGGGCGTCCAGGATGTTCATCGCTGCGTCCTCGTGAGGCTCACGGCGCATCGTCAGTCGATGCGCGGATGGGTGATTCTGACCCCCGGGTGGTGACCGGCGAGACCGGCCCCGGTCGAGGGTCCTCGCAGCCGCCCACGGCGTGGACGGATGCGGCAACCCCTCTACTTTGCCACATGCCCCGGTGGCGGGGAAAATCCGCCCCGGTCCAGCGTCGCCCGGTCCCGCTTGTCGAGCGTCTCCGGGGCCAGCGCGCCGATCATGTCGGGGCGGCGCCCGGCCGTGCGCAGCAGCGCCTCGTCCCGTCGCCAGCGGGCGATCCGGCCGTGGTCGCCGGAGCGCAGCACCTCCGGCACGTCCAGCCCGCGCCAGGTCGCCGGCTTCGTGTAGAGCGGGGCCTCCAGCAGCCCGTGCGCGTGTGACTCCTCGTCCAGCGAGCCGGCGTTGCCCAGCACCCCGGGCAGCAGCCGGGTGACCGCCTCCAGGATCACCAGCACTGCCACCTCGCCGCCGAAGAGCACGTAGTCACCCAGGGAGACCTCGGTCACCGGCATCCGGGTCGCCGCGTGGTCCAGCACCCGCTGGTCGATGCCCTCGTACCGGCCGCAGGCGAACAGCAGGTGCGACTCGGCGGCCAGCTCGTGCGCCAGGGCCTGGGTGAACGGGACGCCGGCCGGGGACGGCACGATCAGCCGGGGCAGCGTGTGCCCGTCCGGGCTCAGCTCGCCCGGGGCCAGCGCGTCCAGCGCCTCGCCCCACGGCTCCGGCCGCATGACCATGCCGGGACCGCCGCCGTAGGGCGTGTCGTCGACGGTGCGGTGCACGTCGTGGGTCCAGGTCCGCAGATCGTGTACGGCCAGCCGCAGCGTGCCGTTCGCGCGGGCCTTGCCGATCAGCGACAGGTCCAGCGGGGCGAAGTACTCAGGGAAGATCGACACGATGTCGACGCGCATGCGGTGGCTCCAGCCGGAGGTCGAGAGCTAGAGATCGAGCAGGCCGTCGGGCAGGTCGACGACGACGCGACCGCCGGCCAGATCCACCTCGGGCACTATCGCCTTGACGAACGGGACCAGCGCGGTACGCCCCTCGGGCCGCCGCAGCACCAGCATGTCGGACGCGGGCGCGTGGTCGATGCGGGCCACCTCGCCCACGTGCTCGCCGTCGCGGGTGACCACGGCGAGCCCGACCAGCTGGTGGTCGTGGAACTCCTCCGGGTCCTCCGGCGGGGCGACGTCGGCGCTGTCCACGCCGAGCAGCGTGTTGCGCAGCGCCTCGGCGACGTTGCGCTCCAGCACGCCCTCGAAGGCGACGAGCAGCCGCCCCTGGTGCCAGCGGGCCGACTCGACGGTGAGCGTCGGCGGCACCCGCCAGGCACCGGGCTCCGACGGGGTGACCCCCGGCTCGGTGGTCAACACCGAACCGGGGGCGAACCGTGCTTCGGGCTCGTCGGTACGCACCTCCACGGTGACCTCACCGCGGATGCCGTGCGGCTTACCGATCCGGCCGACGACGAGAAGCATCAGTACGAGTCGACGATGTCGACGCGTACCCCACGCCCGCCGATGGACCCGATCACCTGGCGCAGCGCCTTGGCGGTCCGGCCGGACCGCCCGATCACCGTGCCGAGGTCCTCGGGGTGCACGCGGACTTCGAGGCGCTTGCCCCGACGGGAGTCGACCATCCGCACCCGGACGTCGTCCGGGTGGTCGACGATGCCCTTGACCAGGTGCTCCAGAGCGGGACGCAGCGGCATGTCAGGCCAGCTCGCCGGACTCGGCACCGGTCTGCTCCTCGGCCTTGGCCTCGGCCTTCGGCTCCTCCGCCTTGGCGGCGGCCTTCTTGGCCGGCTTGGCCGGGGTGTCCGCCACGCCAGCGGCGGCCTTCGCCTCGGCCTCGTACGCCGCCTTGCGGTCGGCCCGCTCGGGGGCGACCTTCAGCGGCGGCGGGGCCGGCAGGCCCTTGAACTTCTGCCAGTCACCGGTCAGCTCCAGCAGGCGCTGCACGGCCTCGCTCGGCTGGGCGCCGACCGAGAGCCAGTACTGGACCCGCTCCGACTTGACCTCGATCACCGAAGGGTCTTCCTTCGGCTGGTACACACCGACGAACTCGATCGCGCGACCGTCACGCTTGGTACGCGAGTCGGCGATGACGATGCGGTACTGCGGGTTGCGGATCTTGCCCATCCGCAGGAGCCGGATCTTTACGGCCACAGTTGTTTCGCTCCTGTTGCGATCTCACCGGCCCGTACGGGCGGTGTGGCGGGTGAGCGCCGACCGGCACAGTGGGGTTTGGGCCGGAGACTGCTCGGTGAACTGGCGACGCGCCCGGGTTAGAGGGCGCCGGACGCGCGCCGGATACCAGCGAACCATTCTGCCAGATCCGCCCCGGAACTCTCACACCGGACCCGGACACCACGCCCGCGGCGGGCCGGGCCGTGACGGACGACACCCGCTCAGCGCACCGGCGGGCGGTCCCACCCCGGCGGAAGTTCGTCCGGTACATCCCATTCCGCGGGCGGGGTGAAGTCGCACCAGGTGCCGTCGAACGGGAACGCGCCCGCCTCGGCGATCCGGATCACCCGCTCACCCTCGGCGCGTACCGCCTTCTCGTCTGTCACCCAGTAGTGCTCCGGGAACGCCAGCCGCTCGGCGAACTCGTCCTCGTCCTTCCACTCCCAGCTCAGGTCCGGGTACACCACCACGTCGAGGTCCTGGTCGACCATGTCGACACCGGCCACCGCGCCGTCGTCCCAGCGGACGCCGGGCTCCTCCAGGTTGACGTACCAGTTCTGGAAGCGCCCGGCGGCGTCGCGGAACCACCAGACCGAGTGGGCCGCGCCGGTGGGCAGGAACTTCAGCACCGGCGGACCGTTCCACCGGCCCTGCGCGAGCCGGTAGGACGACGTCACCCACTCGGCGAACGGCACGGCCCGCATGCCCAGGCCGGCGGCGTTCACCTCGTGCGCGACGGGCGCTGTCCGCGCCACCCAGAGCAGCAGGCCGCGCTCGTCGTCGGAGACCACGCGGGCCGACCGGACCCACCCGATCCGGCCATGCCGCACGTTCCGGTGCATGATCAGCCGCCCCGGCTCGAACCGCACGCTCACCCCCGCCGTCGTGTTAACAAGGGCCCCCGCCTATGCAGAATGCGTTAAGAAGGGGCCCTTCCTTACACCCTCAGTAGGCGCGGGCGAGGATCGCCACCAGGTCGGGCTCGTCCTCCGAGTCCGGCACCGAGCCGTCGGCGCGCACCAGGCAGCGAACCGTCACGCCCTGCCCGTTCGCCTCGGCCTCGCCCTCGACGCCGACCGCCGACCACGGCACCCGCGCCCAGCCGGTGGCGGACGCCTCGATCGCCTCGGCCAGCGTCGACACCTCGACGGTGCGGGACCGGCGGAACTCCAGCGCCTGGTCGTGCAGCGCCCGCTGGTCGGCCTCCAGCGCGGCGAGAGCCGCGCCGACCACGTCGGCCACCGGGGTCGGGGCCTTCGAACCGTCCGTACGCCGGACCACCACCGCGTTGCCGGCGGCCAGGTCACGCGGGCCGACCTCGACGCGTACCGGGTAGCCGCGCAGCTCGGCGTCGACGGCCCGGCGGCCGAACGCGGTGTCGGTCCGGTCGTCGAGCGCCACCCGCACCCCGGCGTCGCGCAGCGCGTCGCACAGCTTGGCCGCCGCCTGGCTCACGCCGTCGCCGTCCTTGACGATCATCACGTACGCCTGGACCGGCGCCAGCTTCGGCGGCACCCGCAGCCCGTTGTCGTCGCCGTGGCACATGATCAGGCCGCCGAGCATCCGGGTGGACGTGCCCCAGGAGGTGGTCCACGCGTGCTCCCGGCCACCCTCGGCCGAGGAGTAGCTGATGTCGAACGCCTTGGCGAAGTTCTGGCCCAGCTCGTGGCTGGTGCCCAGCTGCAGCGCCTTGCCGTCGCCCATCATGCCCTCGCACGTGTACGTGGCGGTGGCGCCGGCGAAGCGCTCCCGGGCGGTCTTCAGGCCGACCACGACCGGGATGCCGAGCACGTTGACCATCAGGTCCTCGTACGCCTCGTGCAGGATCCGCCGCGCGTAGGCGCGGGCGTCCTCACGGGTCGCGTGCGCGGTGTGCCCCTCCTGCCAGAGGAACTCGCTGGTACGGAGGAAGATCCGCGGGCGCAGCTCCCACCGGACCACGTTCGCCCACTGGTTGAGCAGCAGCGGCAGGTCGCGGTACGAGTCGATCCACTTGGCCATGAACTCGCCGATGACCGTCTCGCTGGTGGGGCGCACCACCACCGGCTCGGCGAGCTGCTTGCCGCCGCCGTGCGTGACCACCGCCAGCTCCGGCGAGAAGCCCTCGACGTGCTCGGCCTCCCGCTTGAGGTAGCTCTCCGGGATGAACAGCGGGAAGTATGCGTTCTCCGCGCCGGCCGCCTTGATCCGGGCGTCCATCTCGGCCTGCATCCGCTCCCAGATGGCGTAGCCGGCCGGTCGGATCACCATGGTCCCCCGGACCGGGCCGTTGTCGGCCAGCTTCGCCTTGGCGATCAGGTCCTGGTACCAGCGGGGAAAGTCCTCCGCACGGGGAGTGAGCACGCGTGCCATGACCGCACATCCTATGCGCCGTGCGGGGCGGGGGTTCGCCGGGGAGCCGGGCCGCGCCGTGTCGCCCGGCGCGGCCGTAGACTTCGACGGCGATGGGTGAGACACGGGACGCGATCGTGGAGGCCGCCCGGGCGCAGACCGTGGCCCTCGGGTGGGACCGTGTCCGGATGGGCGCGGTGGCCGCCGCCGCCGGGGTGAGCCGGCAGACGGTCTACAACGAGTTCGGCACCAAGGCGGGCCTGGGCGAGGCGCTGGCCCGGCACGAGGTGGACCGGTTCGTCGGCCAGGTCCGGTCCGCGCTCGGCGAGCACGACTCCGACGTGCGGGCGGCGGCGTACGCGGCGATCCACCGCACGCTCGCCTCAGCCGCCGAGAACCCGCTGGTCCGGGCGGTGCTGACCAGCACGCGGGGCGGCTCGGAGGAGTTGCTGCCGTACCTGACCACCCGGTCCGAGCTGGTGCTCGCCGAGGCCGCGGCGGCGCTGCTGGAGTGGACGGGTGACCGCCTGCCCGACGCCGATCCGGCGGCCCTGGCGTTCGCGGCGGACAGCGTCGTACGCCTGGTGGTGAGCCACATCGTGCTGCCCGGCGGCCCGGTCGACGAGACCGCCGACCGGCTGGCCGACCTGGCGGTGCGCCTGTTCCTGATGGCGGCGACGGCGCGCTAGCGACGACGGCGGCCGGTCAGCGGGCGACCCGGCCCGTCAGCGGACGACCCGGCCGCGCAGGACGATCCGGCTGGGCGTCCGGACCACGCGCAGGTCACGGCGCGGATCTTCGGGGTAGACCACCAGGTCGGCGAGGCCGCCCTCGACCAGCCCGGGGAAGCCGAGCCACTCCCGGGCCCGCCAGGAGGCGGCGGCCAGCACGTCCGGCGCGGACATGCCGGCCTGCTCGTGCAGCAGGAGCATCTCCTCGGCCGCGAGCCCGTGGTCGATGCCGCCGCCCGCGTCGGTGCCGACGTAGATCGGCACACCGGCCTCGTGCGCGGCGCGCACCACCTCGGGGAAGCGGTCGCGCAGGGCGAGCATGTGGTCGGCGTACCCGGGGAACTTGGGCCGGGCCTGCTCCGCGATGTGGCCGAAGGTCCGGATGTTGATCATCGTGGGAACCAGCGCGGTGCCCTGCCGGGCCATCAGGTCGATCAGGTCGAGGCTCAGCCCGGTGCCGTGCTCCACCGAGTCCACCCCGGCCCGCACCATGATCTCCACCGCCGACTCGGAGAACGTGTGCACCGCCGCACGTACCCCGGCGGCGTGCGCGGCGGCGACCGCCGCGGTCATGGTGTCGGCGTCCCAGGCCGGCGCCAGGTCGCCCACTCCCCGCTCGATCCAGTCGCCGACCAGCTTGACCCAGCCGTTGCCGGCCGCGGCCTGCGCGGCCACCGTCTCGGCGACCTCCGCCGCGCCGACCTCCACGCCGATGTCGCGCAGGTAGCGCTTGGGCGGGGCGATGTGCCGGCCCGCGCGGGCCAGTCGCGGCAGGTCCGGCTCGTCCTCCAGTTCGGGGTACGGGTACGGCGACCCGGCGTCGCGGATCGCCAGCACGCCCGCGTCCCGGTCGATCCGGGCCAGTTCCCGCGCCTGGTCGAGCGAGGTGATCGGGCTGCCGCCGCGGGCGATGCCGATGTGGCAGTGCGCGTCGGTCAGACCGGGCAGCACGAAGCCGCCGTCGGCCACCGTCTCGGCGCCGGGCACCGGTTCGAAGGTGACCCGGTCGCCGACCAGCCAGACGTCCCGGACCTCGTCGTCGGGAAGGAACACACCGCGCACGTGCAGAGCCATGTGCACAGTCCTACCCGATCAGTCCTCCTCGACGGCGAGCAGGTCGTTGCGCCGCGCGGTCAGCGCCGGCAGATCGACCGAGACCTTCCAGGGCCGCTCGGTGACGAACAGGTCCTCGGTGTGTGCCAGTTGCTCGTACTCGCGGGCGGCGCCGTCGAGCGTGTACTCGGTCAGCGCGATCCGCTCGTGCTGCGGATCCACCACCCAGTAGGAGCGGACCTTGGAGCGGGCGTAGACCTTCGCCTTGTCGTACAGGTCGCGGAAGTGCGACGTCGGCGAGACGACCTCGACGGCGAGCAGCGCGTCCTCGACCGGGACCGGCGACCGGCCGGCGTGCTTGCGCCGGATCACCACCACATCCGGGCGCGGCTCGTTGCGGCGGTCCACCCGCATGGACAGGTCGATGCTCACCAGGAACTCAGGCGGGCAGTTGACGCGCAGCGCGAGCAGCAACTCGACGCAGATCTCCTGGTGCAGGGCGGTGGGCGACGGCACGATCAACCTTCCGTTGATCAGTTCGTACGGAAGGTCCTTGGGCAGGTCGCCCAGGTCGTCGACCGTCCACTCGTGCCGCTCGGGCAGGATCGGCGCCGCGGTCATGACATCTCCTTCCAGGGGGCGAACCGACCCTAGGTGATGATCACATCGCCCACCGTCACCGACACGCTAGCGGGGGCCCTTGTCGCCGCCCTTGCCCAGCTTGTTGAAGTCGATCTTCGGAAGCTTGAAGCCCGGCGGCAGACCCTGCCCACCCGCCAGGTCACCCGGGTCCAGGCCCGGCGGGAGCTGCGGCATCCCGCCCGGGAAGCCACCCGGCATGCCGGCGCCGGTACGCGGCCGCCCGCCGCCCTTCGTGCCCTTGCGCTTGTTCTTCGGCGACTTGGTCGCCTTGCGCCGGCCACCGCCGGGCAGGCCCATCATGCCGCCCATCTGCTTCATCATCTTCTGCGCGTCGGTGAAGCGGTTGAGCAGCTGGTTGACGTCCATGACGGTGACGCCGGAACCGTTGGCGATCCGGGCCCGGCGGGAGCCGTTGATGATCTTCGGATTGGTGCGCTCGGCCGGGGTCATCGACCTGATGATCGCGGTCACCCGGTCGAAGTGCTTGTCGTCCAGCTCGGCGAGCTGGTCCTTCATCTGCCCCATGCCCGGCATCATGGCCAGCACGTTGGCGATCGGGCCCATCCGCCGGACCGCAATGAGCTGATCGAGGAAGTCCTCCAGCGTGAAGGTCTCCCCGCCCATCAGCTTGGCGGTCATCTTGTCCTTCTGATCGGAGTCGAAGGCCGCCTCGGCCTGCTCGATCAGAGTGAGGACGTCGCCCATGCCGAGGATCCGGCTGGCCATCCGGTCGGGGTGGAAGACGTCGAAGTCCTCCAGCTTCTCGCCGGTGGAGGCGAACAGGATGGGCTGGCCGGTGACCTCGCGGACGGAGAGCGCGGCGCCGCCGCGGGCGTCGCCGTCGAGCTTGGACAGCACCACGCCGGTGATGCCCACGCCGTCGCGGAACGCCTCTGCGGTACGGACCGCGTCCTGGCCGACCATCGCGTCGATGACGAAGATGACCTCGTCGGGCTGGACCGCGTCGCGGATGTTCGCGGCCTGCTGCATCATCTCGGCGTCGATACCGAGCCGGCCAGCGGTGTCGACGATGACGATGTCGCGGGCGGCGCGGCGGGCGTGCTCGATCGAGTCGCGGGCCACCTGCACCGGGTCGCCGACGCCGTTGCCGGGCGCCGGGGCGTACACCTCGACGCCGGCCCGGCCACCGAGCACCTGGAGCTGCCCGACGGCGTTGGGACGCTGGAGGTCGGCGGCGACCAGCAGCGGCTGGTGGCCCTGGCTCTTGAGCCAGCGGGCCAGCTTGCCGGCGAGCGTGGTCTTACCGGAGCCCTGGAGGCCGGCCAGCATGATCACGGTCGGCGGGTGCTTGGCGAACTGGAGCCGCCGCCCCTCGCCGCCGAGGACGTTGATCAGCTCCTCGTTGACGATCTTGATGATCTGCTGGGCCGGGTTCAGCGCCTGGGAGACCTCGGCGCTGCGCGCCCGCTCCTTGACGTTCGCGATGAAGCCCTTGACCACCGGCAGGGCGACGTCGGCCTCCAGCAACGCCATCCGGATCTCGCGCGCGGTGGCGTCGATGTCGGCGTCGGTGAGCCGGCCCTTGCCGCGGAGCTTGGTGAAGATCCCGGACAGGCGGTCACTCAAGGTGTCAAACACGCGAACATCCCGTTTGTCGTTTTCGGCGGGCACATGCTGGCGGGCCGATGGTCCAGCCCACCGTTAGGGTAGCCCGCCGCCCGCACCCTCGCTCCGGCCCGGCCGTCCACGGGCCCGCGCCGCTCGTCGGCCGGGTGTTAACAGGGGTCCCTTCCTCTACCGGAGGCGTTAACAAGGGGCCCTTCCTTACACGGCGGCGAGCACGGCGGCCTCGATGCGCGCTCGTTCCTCGTCCGAGGGCCAGCCGCCGACCAGGTAGAAGGCGTCCACCACGTCGCCGCCCAGCGTGGAGATCCGGGCCGCCCGCACCTGGGCGCCAGCCTCGTCGAGCGCGCAGGTGACCCGGTACAGCAGCCCGGCCGCGTCCGCGGCGCGCAGTTCCAGCAGCACCGCGTCGGTGGCCGCCTCCCGGTGCCAAACCACCCGGGGGGCGGCGCCCTGGCTGCGGGCGGCGAGCGCCCGGCCACGCAGCCGCTGATTCACCGAGACGTCGCCGCCGACCGCGCGGCGCAGGTCGGCGCTGAGCGCGATCGGGTTCGGCGCCAGCCCGTAGCGCGGCTGCACCCGGCACTGCACCAGGGCGCGGCCGTCCACGGTGGCGGCGTCCGCGGAGATCACCTCGAGGCGGTGCAGGGCCAGGCAACCGGCGACCGTGGCGAGCAGTCCGCGCCGGTCCGCCGCGGCCACCGACACCCGGTCCTCCCCCAGGTGTACGACAGGCAGCGGCCCGGCCACGAGCGCCGGGTCGGGGGCCGGCGGAGCGGGCACCACGCCGGTGTCCAGGGTGGTGCGCACCCGGGCCACCAGCTCGGCGATCAGCCGGCCCTTCCAGGCCGACCAGGCGGCCGGGCCGGTGGCGGCGGCGTCGGCGCGCACCAGGGCGTGCAGCAGTTCCAGCGTGGCGGTGTCGCCGACCCGCTCGGCGACACCGGCGACCGTCTTCGGGTCGGACAGGTCGCGGCGGGTCGCCACGTCGGGCAGCAGCAGATGCAGCCGGACCAGCGTGCCGATCAGCTCCGCCTCGGCCGGTGGCAGCCCGACCCGGGCGGCCACCGCCTCGGCCAGCGGCGCGCCGACCGTCGAGTGATCTCCTTCCAGCCCTTTGCCGATGTCGTGCAGGAACGCGCCGAGCAGCAGCAGGTCGGGGCGTTCCACGTCGCGGGTGTGCCGGCTCGCCTCGTACGCGGTCTGCACCAGGTGCCGGTCGAGCGTGAACCGGTGCACCGGGTTGTGCTGGGGCAGGCTGCGCATCCGGGTCCACTCGGGCAGCCAGCGGTCGATCAGCCCGTACCTGTCGCAGGTCTCCCAGGCGGGCACCAGGCCGGGACCGGCGCCGAGCAGCGTGATCAGCGCGGCCCGTGCCGCCGGCGGCCAGGGCGCGGGCAGCGGCGGACAGTACGCGGCCAGCCACTCGCAGGTGGCCCGCGCGATGGGCAGCCGGGTGGTGGCGGCCGCGGCGGCCACCCGCAGCGACAGGCTCGGGTCGGGGCGGGCCCCGATGGCGGTACGGGCGAGCACCAGTTCCCCGTCCTGCTCGACCACGTCCCGCGCAACCGGGCGGCGCAGCGGCCGGCCGGGGGCGGCCCGGTGGCGGCCGGAGCGGAGCCGGTCGGCGGCCCGCCAGGCGTCGTCCAGGGCATGGCTGACGGTGCGGGCGTCGCCGGCCACGAGCCGCAGCAGCGCGTCGCCGTCCTCGGCGCCGAGCAGCCGCGCCACGCCGTCGCGTTCCTGGGCGACCAGGCGGTCGACCCGGCGGCCCACCTGCTGGTGCAGCGCGTCGCGGGTGTCCAGCAGCCGCCGGTGCGCCGCGTACACGGCCGGGCGGAGCGCGTCGGTGACCCCGGCGGTGGCGATGGCGCGCAGGATCCCCACGTCGCGCAGCCCGCCGGCCGCCTCTTTGAGGTCGCCTTCGAGCAGGAACGCCAGTTCGCCGTGCGCCTCCCAGCGCGCGGCGGTGATCTCGCGCAGGCCGGGGAGCTGGCGGATCGCGGTCCGCCGCCAGTGGTCGGTGGCGGTACGCGCGAGCTGGTCGGTGAGCGCCGGGTCGCCGGCCACGTGCCGGGCGTCGAGCAGGCCGAGGGCGACCTTGACGTCGTCCTGGGCCACCGACAGCGCCTCGGCGACGGTGCGTACCGAGTGGTCCAGCCGCAGTCCGGCGTCCCAGATCGGGTACCAGAGCGACGCGGCCAGCTCGTCGATGCCGGGGACCCCGGCGTGCAGCAGCACCAGGTCGAGGTCGCCGTAGGGGGCGCACTGGCGGCGGCCCAGTCCGCCCACCGCGACGAGCGCCACCCCGTCCCGGTCCGGGAAGGCCCGGCGCAGCCAGGCGTCGAGCGCCTCGGCCCGCGCGTTCCGGGCCGGCTCACCGATGCCCCCGGGTACGCCGACGACCTCGTTGACCACGGGCACGCCGTCCCCGGTGAGGGTGGCAGCCGTGGTCAACGAGGTCACGTCGGCAGGTCCGGCCGTCAGAGGGCGTCGAGCCCGCGCTCGCCGGTACGCACCCGGACGACCTCTTCGACGCCGGTCACCCAGACCTTGCCGTCGCCGATCTTGCCGGTCCGGGCGGCGCCGACGATCGCGTCCACGATCTTGTCGACGTCGATCTCGTCGGTGAGCACCTCGACCCGGATCTTGGGCAGGAACTCGACCGTGTACTCGGCACCCCGGTAGACCTCGGTGTGCCCCTTCTGCCGGCCGTAGCCCTGGACCTCGCTGACCGTCAGCCCGGCCACGCCGAGGGCGTGCAGAGCCTCCTTCACCGCGTCCAGCTGGTACGGCTTGATGACCGCGGTCACCAGCTTCATGTCCAACCCCTCCATCCCAGGAACGTTAACCGGCGACCTTCTCGCTGACCGGCGCGGACTCGTCCGACTCGGCGGCGGGCTCCGCGCCGGGCTTGCCGGCTCCGATCCCGGCCATCGCGAACGCGCCACCGCCGCTGCCCGTGGTGGGCGACAGGTCGTAGCCGCTCTCCGCGTGCTCGGCGATGTCGATGCCGTCGACCTCGGCCTCGGCGGAGACCCGGAGGCCGATCGTCTTGTCGATCACGAAGCCGAGAGCGTAGGCGACGACGAAGGAGTAGACGCTGACGATCAGCGCGCTGATCGCCTGCTTGCCGAGCAGGCTGGCGTCGCCGCCGACGAACAGGCCGTCGGTCTCCACCAGCGAGCTCACCGAGGCGGTGCCGAACAGGCCGATCCAGAGGCAGCCGATCCAGCCGCCGACGAAGTGCACGCCGACCACGTCGAGGGAGTCGTCGTAGCCGAGCCGGTACTTCAGACCGACCGCGAGGGCGCAGACCGCACCGGCCACCACGCCCAGCAGCACCGCTGCGGCCGGGGTGATGAACGCACAGGCCGGGGTGATGGCGACCAGACCGGCGATGGCGCCGGACGAGGCGCCGACCAGGGTCGGCTTGCCGTCACGCACCCACTCCACCACGATCCAGCCGAGCAGCGCCGCGGCGGTGGCGACCTGGGTGTTGATGAACGCCAGCGCGGTGACCCCGTCGGCGGTCAGCTCGGAGCCGGCGTTGAAGCCGAACCAGCCGAACCACAGCAGCGCGGCGCCGAGGGCGACCATCGGGACGTTGTGCGGCTTCATGCTCTCGCGCGGCCAGCCCACCCGCTTGCCGAGCACGAGCACCAGCGCGAGCGCCGCGGCGCCGGCGTTGATGTGCACGGCGGTACCACCGGCGAAGTCCAGCGCGCCGATGTCGCCGCCGATCAGCCCGCCGCCCCAGACCATGTGGGCGACCGGGAAGTAGACCAGGGTCGCCCAGCCGAACGCGAACAGCAGCCAGCCGGCGAACTTCACCCGGTCGGAGAGCGCGCCGCTGATCAGCGCCACGGTGATGACCGCGAACATCATCTGGAAGGCGATGAAGACGTAGATCGGGATTCCGGTCTCGCCCCACAGGTCGTTCTCGCCGACGAACGTCTTGGTGCCCAGGTACTGACCGAGGTCACCCCAGAACTTGCCGCCCTCGCCGAAGGCGACGGTGAAGCCGTAGAAAAGCCACAGGATGCTGACGAGCCCGATGGACGAGAAGCTCATCATCATCATGTTCAGAACGCCCTTGGACCGGTTCAGGCCGCCGTAGAACAGCGCGAGACCGGGGGTCATGAGCAGCACGAGGGCAGTCGAGACAAGCAACCAGGCAGTGTTCCCGGTGTCGATCTCCACGCTGCCTCCTCTCGTTGTCGTATTCCTCCCTCCGACTGAAGACCTGGCAGCATCGCCCGTCAGCCGGTTGCGCGGAAGCTTTGTCGCCGGCTGTTTCCTTCAGCGACACCCCGCGATTTCCGACACGTGACGGGTTGTTTCCGGCGTGTGAAGAACGCCGATCTTGCTCAGCGGAGCGCGTACTCCAACTGGTGCCGCTCGTAGTCGAGCAGCCGCAGGTCGCGCATGGGGCGACGCAGGTGGCCCTTGTGGACGATCCGGACGAAGGCCGGCTCACCGGCGGCGGCCATCCGCCGGATGCCCTCGACGTGGTCGACGATGCGCTTGCGGATGGTGCGGATGAGCCGGTGCCGGTCGCGCGGGATCAGCCCGTACGCGTCGGCGAACAGGCGCAGCCGGCGCGGCCGGTCGGGGCGCTTCCAGCCCAGCGTCACCGAGTCGCGGTCGGAGAAGATCGGCACCCAGGTCCAGGCCGCGTACGCCACGTCGTAGATGCGGGCGCCGGGCGAGGCGAGGTCGAAGTCGATCAGCCCGAGCGTGCCGTCCGGGCGCCAGATCACGTTGTGCGGCGCGGCGTCGTGGTGACAGATCACCTCGGTGTCCGGCGGGGGCGGCCCGAACGAGCGCCAGACCGCGCCGGGCGGCGGGGTGAAGCCGTACTGCGCGTCGTGGAACATCCGCAGCATGGTGGCCACCGTGACCAGGGCCTCGTCGGTGACCCAGTGCGGGGCCAGCGGGTACTCCCCGCACTCCCCCTCCAGGTACGACAGGACCTCGCGGTTGCGCTCGTCCATGCCGAGCGCGCGGGGCGCGCCGGTGAAGCCGACGTATTCCAGGTGGCGCAACAGCGCGTGCACGGAGGGCGTCCACGGGCCGGCGTTGCGCCGGACCGTGTCTCCGACACGGACCACTGTGCTCACGTTCCCGCCGTGCAGCGGGATCTCCTGCGAAGTCACGTACGGTCTCCCGAGGCGTGGCGACGGGTGGCTGGGGTCGCGCCACCCCGCGTAGGCGCGATCGTCAGTCGTCACGGGAGAGGTTACGCGTCCCGGGCGAGCGGCTCGGTGCCGAGCAGCGCGTCGACGAACTGGGCCGGGTCGAACGGGGCCAGGTCGTCCTTGCCCTCGCCGAGGCCGACCAGCTTGACCGGGATGCCGAGCTTGCGCTGCACGGAGATCACGATGCCCCCCTTGGCCGTCCCGTCGAGCTTGGTCAGCACCACGCCCGTCACGTTGACCACCTCGGTGAAGACCCGCGCCTGCTCCAGCCCGTTCTGGCCGGTGGTGGCGTCGAGGATCAGCAGCGTCTCGTCGATCGGGCCGTGCTTCTCCACGACGCGCTTGACCTTGCCCAGCTCGTCCATCAGGCCGATCTTGTTCTGCAGCCGGCCGGCGGTGTCGATGAGCACGGTGTCCACGCCGGTGTCGATGCCGCGCTTGACGGCGTCGAACGCGACGCTGGCCGGGTCGGCGGCCTCGGGCCCGCGGACCGTCTCGGCGCCCACCCGGCCGCCCCAGGTCTCCAGCTGGTCGGCGGCGGCGGCCCGGAACGTGTCGGCCGCGCCGAGCAGCACGCTGCGGCCGTCCGCGACCAGCACCCGGGCGATCTTGCCGCAGGTGGTGGTCTTGCCGGCGCCGTTCACGCCGACCACCAGCACGACCGCCGGGACGCCCTCCTTCGGGGCGGTCCGCAGCGAGCGGTCCAGGCTCGGGTCGAGCGCGTTCACCAGCTCGGCGGCGAGCAGCGCGCGCAGCTCCTCCCCGGTGCGGGTGCCGAGCACCCGGGTCCGCTCGCGCAGCCGGTCGACGATCTCCCGGGTGGAGTCGATGCCGACGTCCGCGGTGATCAGGCTGTCCTCGATCTCCTCCCAGGTGTCCTCGTCCAGCCGGTCGCGGCTGAGCAGGCCGAGCAGGCCCTTGCCGAAGACGTTCTGCGAGCGGGACAGCCGGGAGCGCAGCCGGACCAGCCGGCCGGCGGTCGGCTCCGGCACCTCGACCGGGGGCGCCTCCACCGGGGGCGCCTCGACCACCACGCCGGTGGTGAGGTCCGCCTCCGGAGCCTCGACCGGCGGGCCGGCCAGATCCTCCTCGGCCCGGGTGTCGACCTCCGTGCGCGGCAGCGGAGGCTCCGGCCGCCGGCGCAGCCGGGGCACCACGAGGCTCAGGCCGCCGATGATCAGCACGCCGAGCAGGGCGAGAGCGACGAGGAGGTATTCCGTCATGCCCGAAATCCTGTCAGATGCCGGCGACGGCGTCCCACTCACCGCCTCGGCACGCGAACAACCTGCGGGTACGCTCACACCGGAAGGCGTACCGCAACCGCCGGCCGGGTAGGGAACAGCCGAAACGATCTTGTCGGAGGTGGATGTCGTGCCCGGTTCCCGCCTGCTCATCGGCCCGTTGCTGCGCCGGGTCGTCGACACGCGGGCGACCGTCTGGGTGGAGACCAGCTCGCCCGCCGTGGTCACCGTCCGCACGGCCGACGGCGCCACCGGCAGCGCGCCCACCTTCTCCGCGTACGACCACCACTACGCGATCGTGGTGGTGACCGGGCTCACCCCGGACAGCGCCACCACCTACGAGGTGCTGATCGACGACGAGGTGGCGTGGCCGCTGCCGGACTCGTCGTTCCCGCCCAGCGTGATCCGGACCCGCGCGCTCGACGACGCCGACCAGCCGGTGCGGCTGCTGTTCGGCTCCTGCCGGGAGACCACCCAGCACTCCACCGCGCGCAAGCTGCCGCCGGACGCGCTCGACGCGTACGCCCGGCGGGTGATGGCCGCGCCCGAGCAGGCCGTGCTGCCCGACCTGCTGGTGCTGCTCGGCGACCAGGTGTACGCGGACGAGACCTCGCCGACCGTGCGGCGGCTGCTTAAGCGCCGCCGCAAGCGGCCGAAGGACGCCCCGGCGACGCAGGTGGTGAGCTTCGACGAGTACACGAAGCTCTATCTGGAGTCGTGGCGTGACCCGGAGATCCGCTGGCTGCTCTCCACCGTGCCGAGTGTGATGATCTTCGACGACCACGAGGTGATCGACGACTGGAACACCTCGCAGTCGTGGCGCGCGGACATGCGCGAGCAGCCGTGGTGGGCCGAGCGGATCCGCAGTGGCCTCGCCTCCTACTGGGTCTACCAGCACCTGGGCAACCTGAGCCCGGACGAGATCGCCGCCGACCCGGTGTACGCGAAGGTCATCGCCGCCGAGGACGCCACCGGCGTGCTGCACGAGTTCGGCGAGCGGGTCGACAAGGAGGCCGACCTGGCGCACGACACCGAGCGCTGGCGGGCCGTGCAGTACCAGTGGAGCTACGCGCTGGACCTGGGCCGCACCCGCCTGGTGATGCTGGACAACCGGTCCAGCCGGGTGCTCCTGCCGGGCAGCCGGGCGATGCTGCCGCCGGGCGAGTGGTCGTGGTTCCTCGACCAGGCGCACGGCGAGTACGACCACCTGGTGGTGGGCAGCTCGCTGCCGTGGCTGCTGCCACCGGGTATCCACCACGTCGAGGCGTGGAACGAGCGCCTGGCCGACTCCGGCCGGCCCTGGGTGGCCCGGATCTCCGAGCAGATCCGCCGGGCCCTGGACCTGGAGCACTGGGCGGCGTTCCGGCGCTCGTTCGAGGCGCTGGGCGAGCTGTTCGCGCGGCTGGGCAGCGGCACCGCGCCGCGCACCGGTGCGCGGGTGGGCGCCGGGCCGGCGTACGCGCGACCGGCGTCGATCAGCGTGCTCTCCGGGGACGTGCACCACTCGTACGTGGCGCGGGCCCGGTTCGCCGACCGTGACGTCCGCACGCCGGTGCACCAGCTCACCTGTTCACCGATCCACAACCAGGTGCCCGCCGGCATGCGCCCGCTGATGACGCTGGGCTGGAATCCCGGCCCGGCCGGGGCGACCCGGGCGCTGGCCCGTGCGGCCGGGGTACGCCGCCCGCCGGTGCGCTGGCGGAAGCTGGCCGGGCCCTACTTCGGCAACGCGGTGGCCACGCTCACCCACCGGGGCCGTGAGGCCGCCGTGGTGATCGAGGGCACGACCAGCGACGGCGAGCTGCGCCCGGTGGCGCAACAGCAACTCAGCGACGGGGACTGAGTACCCTCTGAGCGTGGACGAGACGCTGCGCGCCGTGGAGCACGAGTTGACCGCGTTGCTGCGCAGGGGCCGGGCGCTGTCCTGGGAGATCGCCCGCGAGGTCCACCCGAACCTGGAGCCCAACGCGTACGGCCTGCTGCTCTGGCTGCGGCGGTCGGGGTCGATCCGGCTCACCGACCTGGCCGTCAAGCTGGGCATCGGCAAGGGCACGCTGAGCCGGCAGATCGGCGGGCTGGAGGCGCTGGGCCTGGTACGCCGCGACCCGGACCCCACCGACCGCCGGGCGGCCCAGCTGAGCCTGACCGAGGAGGGCACCCGGCGGTTCGACGCGGCCCGGGCGGCGCGACTCGGACAGATCAGGCGTTCGCTGGAGAGCTGGCCGAAAGAGGACGTGGCGGACCTCGCCCGGCTGATGCACCGCTTCAACGAGTCGTTCTAATCTTCCGGCGAGGGGGAACAAACCCGACCCGGCAAGAGTTGTTGCTCAAGGCAACGGCTTCTACGGTTGCCCAAGGCAACCTTTCTCCCCCGCTCCGGAGGCAATCCACGATGACCCAGGCGACTGCGCCCGCGCGGGCGACCGCCGTCGACATGTCCCACCGCCAGATCCTGGAGGCGCTCTCCGGCCTGCTGCTGGGCATGTTCGTCGCGATCCTCTCCTCCACGGTCGTCTCCAACGCGCTGCCGCGGATCATCACGGACCTGCGCGGCGGCCAGTCCGCGTACACCTGGGTGGTCACCTCGACGCTGCTGGCGACCACCGCGACCACGCCCATCTGGGGCAAGCTGTCCGACCTGTTCAGCAAGAAGCTGCTGGTCCAGATCTCCCTGGTGGTCTTCGTGCTGGGCTCGGTGCTCGCCGGGCAGGCCCAGACCACCGGCGAGCTGATCGCCTGCCGGGTGGTGCAGGGCGTCGGCGCGGGCGGCCTCACCGCCCTCGCCCAGGTGATCATGGCGACGATGATCGCCCCGCGCGAGCGCGGCCGGTACAGCGGTTACCTCGGCGCAGTGATGGCAGTCGGCACCATCGGCGGCCCGCTGATCGGCGGCGTGATCGTGGACACCTCCTGGCTCGGCTGGCGCTGGTGCTTCTACGTCGGCGTGCCGTTCGCCGTACTCGCCCTGATCGTGCTCCAGCGGACGCTGCGCCTGCCGGTGGTCAAGCGCGACGTGAAGATCGACTGGTGGGGCGCCACCCTCATCACCGCCGCCGTCTCGCTGCTGCTGGTCTGGATCACCCTGGCCGGCGACAAGTACGACTGGATCTCCTGGACCAGCGGCGCCATGGTGGCCGGCGCCGCGCTCCTCGGCGCGCTCGCCGTCCGGGTCGAGAAGCGCGCCGCAGACCCGATGATCCCGCCGCGGCTGTTCCGCAACCGCACCATCACGCTCGCCGTGATCGCCAGCATCGCCGTCGGCGTCGGCATGTTCGGCGCCTCGGTGTTCCTCGGGCAGTACTTCCAGATCAGCCGCGGCGCCAGCCCCACCATGTCCGGCCTGATGACGCTGCCCATGATCGGCGGCCTGCTGGTCTCCTCGACGGTGGTCGGCCGGATCATCACCAGCACCGGCCGCTGGAAGAGCTGGCTGGTCATCGGCTCGGTGCTGCTCACCGCCGGCTTCGCGCTCATGGGCACCATGCGGGCCGACACGCCGTACTGGCGCCTGGCCGTGTTCATGGCGCTGATCGGTCTCGGCGTCGGCATGAGCATGCAGAACCTGGTGCTCGCCGTGCAGAACACGGTCCGCCCGGACGAACTCGGCGCGGCCAGCTCGGTGGTGTCCTTCTTCCGCAGCCTCGGCGGCGCGATCGGCGTGAGCGCGCTCGGCGCGATCCTCGGGCACCGGGTCACCGGCTACCTGGCCGACGGTCTGAGCCGCCTCGGCGTCCCGGCCTCCGGCTCGGGTGGCGGCGGCTTGCCCGACGTGCACACGCTGCCCGGGCCGATCCGGGACGTGGTCGAGGCCGCGTACGGGCACGCCGCCGGTGACATCTTCCTGGCCGCCGCCCCGTTCGGGCTGCTCGCCCTGATCGCGGTGGTCCTCATCCGGGAGGTCCCGCTGCGCCGCTCCAACGCCGAGCCGGTCCCCGCCGGGCCCGAGAAGGCCGCGGCGATCCCGGCCGGAACGCGGGACTGACCATGGACGCCGCGGAACGTGAACGGTACGGCCCGCGGACCCGGCCGTCGCCCTACGAGCGGGGTACGGACGGGCCGCGGGTGGTGCTCGTCGGCGTGGACGGCAGCCGCACCTCGATGCGTGCCGCCGCGTACGCCGCCGGACTGGCCCGGCGGCAGGGCGCCACGCTGGTGGCGGTGTTCGTCAGCTCGCCGGCCTCGTACAGCGCGATGCTCTCCGGCGTGGTGGCCGGCGCGGTCCAGCAGACCCACGACGAGCTGGCCGCCGAACTGCGCGCGGAGTGCCGGCGCGGGGCCGAGGAACTGGACCTGCCGGTGACGTTCCTGTGCCGGCGCGGCGACGCCTACACCGAGCTGTGCCGGGCCGCCGACGAGCACCGCGCCGACATGGTGGTGGTCGGCTCGTCCGAGCAGGCCGGGCACAAGCTGGTCGGCTCGGTCGCCACCCGGCTGGTCCGTACCGGCCGGTGGCCCGTCGTCGTGGTGCCCTGAAAGGAAGGGCCCCCTGTTAACGCCTCGCGTTGTGCAGGGGGCCCCTCTTAACATCTGCGCCCATGACCTGGACCGTGCCTGAGATCGACCGCCGCCACGAGCCCTACGTCGCCGACGAGCGCACCATGCTCGAAGGCTGGCTCGACCACCATCGCGACACCCTGGTGCACAAGTGCGCCGGACTCACCGCCGAGCAACTGCGTACCCGCAGTGTCGAGCCCTCCGGGCTGACGCTGCTCGGCCTGGTCCGGCACATGGCCGACGTGGAGCGGTGGTGGTTCCGCATCCGCGCCGCCGGCCAGGACGTGCCGACGCTCTACGACTACAGCGTGGACCCGGACGCCGACCACAACGACGTCGCCGACGCCGACCCGGCCGAGGCGTTCGCCACGCTGCGCGCGGAGATCGAGGCGGCCCGGGAGGCGGTCGCCGGCCTGCCGCTGGAGCACACCTTCCGCCATCGCCGGGGCGACACCGTCAACGACGTCAGCCTCCGCTGGGTCTACGTCCACATGATCGAGGAGTACGCCCGGCACAACGGCCACGCCGACCTGATCCGGGAACGCATCGACGGCGTCACCGGCGCCTGAGCCGGATCAGTACGCCAGCGCCGCCCGCAGGTAGCGCAGGTCGGCCGGGCCGCTCCAGCGGTGGGCGGACAGCCCGGCCACCCGGGCGCCGGCCACCGAGCGGTCCTCGTCGTCGACGAACAGCACCCGCCCCGGTGGCGTCTCCAGCGCCTCGCAGGCGGCCTGGAAGTACTCCTTCGCCGGCTTGTGCACGCCGACGACAGAGGAGTTGACGATCACGTCCAGCTCGTCGGTCAGGTCGAGCGCGGCCAGGTCGGCGTCGAGCAGGTCGGTGGCGTTCGTGCCCAGACCCACCCGGATGCCCGCGGCCCGCACCTCGCGGACGAACGCCAGCACCTCCGGGTCCACCTCGCCGCGGTAGCTCTGCCACTCCTGGACCGCCGCGCGGGCCCGGTCCGCGCCGACCGCGGGGGTCAGCGCGTCGGCCACGCTCACCATCCACTGGGCGTGGCTGACCTGGCCGGTCAGCACCGGCTGGAGCAGACCCCAGGACATCGCGATCTCACCGAGGACGCCCTCGGTCAGCCCGTACTCCCGCTCGACGCCGGCGGCCACCGCCGGATCCCAGCGGCGCAGTACGCCGTCGAAGTCCACCAGGAGCGCCGTGGCGCGTTCCCGACTCACTCGCTCGTCACCTGTTCCTCGTCGTCGGCCCGGTTGAGCCGCTGGCTGATCACCTGGGTCACACCGGCGCGCATGGTCACGCCGTACAGCGCGTCGGCGATCTCCATGGTCCGCTTCTGGTGCGTGATCACGATCAGCTGGCTCTTCTCCCGCAACTGTGCCAGCAGCGTGATCAGGCGGCCCAGGTTCACGTCGTCGAGCGCCGCCTCCACCTCGTCCATGATGTAGAACGGGCTGGGCCGGGCGCGGAAGATCGCCACGAGCATCGCCACGGCGGTCAGCGACCGCTCCCCGCCGGAGAGCAGCGACAGCCGCTTGATCTTCTTGCCCGGCGGCCGGGCCTCGACCTCGACGCCGGTGGTGAGCAGGTCCTCCGGGTCGGTGAGCACGAGCCGGCCCTCGCCGCCGGGGAACAGCACCGTGAAGACCTGCTCGAACTCCCGCGCGGTGTCTTCGAACGCGCTGGCGAAGACCTCCAGGATCCGGTCGTCCACGTCCTTGACCACGGTGAGCAGGTCGCGCCGGGTGGCCTTGAGGTCCTCCAGCTGCTCGGAGAGGAACTTGAAGCGCTCCTCCAGCGCGGCGAACTCCTCCAGCGCGAGCGGGTTCACCTTGCCCAGCAGGGCCAGTTCCCGTTCCGCCTTGGCGGCCCGCTTCTCCTGCACCGGCCGCTCGTAGCGGACTGGCTCCGGCACTGGCCGCCCGTCCTTCTCGGCCAGCGCCACGTCCGCGTCGGTGGGCGGCACCAGCCGGTCCGGGCCGTACTCGGCGACGAGCGTGGCCACGTCCAGGCCGAAGTCCTCGGCCGCCTTGGCCTCCAGCTGCTCGATACGCATCCGCTGCTCGGCGCGGGCCACCTCGTCGCGGTGCACCTGGCTGGTGAGCCGTTCCAGCTCGGCGGCGAGGCGCTTGGCCGCGCCGCGTACCTCGGACAGCTCGGCCTCGCGGGCGGCGCGTTCGCGGGCGACGGCGTCGCGGTGCTCCTCGGCCCGGGCGATCGAGACGGTGAGCCGGGTGAGCGCCTCGCGGGCGCCGCCGACCACGGCCCGGGCGATCTGGGCGCCGCGGGCGCGGGCCGCGCGCCGGGCCGCGGCGCGCTCCCGCGCCGCGCGTTCGGCGGTGGCCTGCCGGGCCAGCGAGTCGGCCCGCCCGGCGATCGAGGCCACCCGCTCCTCGGCGGTACGCACCGCGAGCCGGACCTCCATCTCGTTCTGCCGTGCCTGCGGCACCATGGCGGCGAGCTGGTCGCGTTCCTCGGTGGACGGTTCGGCGTCGATCGGGGTGGCCTCGGCCAGCCGCAGCCGTTCCTCCAGCTCGGCCAGCGCCGCGAGGTCCCGTTCCCGGGCCGCCTCGGCGCGTGCCCGGGACTCGCCGAGCCGGTCGGTCTCCGCCTTCGCCGACCGGGCGGCCGCGCCCAGTTCGGCGAGGCGGCGCGCGGCGGCGTTGCGGTGGCTCTCCGCCTCCCGCTTGGCGGCGGCGGCGTGCTGCACGGCCTCCTTGGCGGCGGCCACCTCGGCGCGCGCCTCGGCGAGCTGTTCGCGCAGCTCGGCGGCGGTCCGTTCGGCGGTGGCGCGGTTGGCCCGCGCCTCCTCGACGGCGGCCTGCACCTCGATGAAACTGGGCGCCTTTGCCGACCCGCCCGCCGCCGCGTACGCCCCGACCACGTCGCCGTCGGGGGTGACCGCGCGCAGCTCCGGGTTCGCGGCGACGAGCGCGGACGCGGCGGCCAGGTCGTCGACGAGCGCGACGTCGCGCAGCGCCCGGTGCACGGCCGGCCGGATCTCGGCCGAGCACTCCACCAGGTCGGGCGCCCAGCGGGCGCCCTCGGGCAGCTTCGGGCGCAGCGCGTCCGCGGAGCCGTCCATGCCCGGCCCGGCGGGGCTGCCGACCAGCAGCCCGGCCCGGCCGGCGTCGGAGATCTTGAGCAGCCGCATCGCCTCGACCGCTTCGTCCACGCCGCTGACCGCCACCGCGTCGGCGAGCCCGCCCAGCGCGGCGGCGAGCGCCGCCTCGTCACCGGGCGCGACGGTGAGCAGCCCGGCGAGGCTGCCGAGCAGGCCGGGAACCTGGTCGGCGCGGGCCAGCAGCTCACCGGCGCCGTCCTTGCGGCGCAGGCCCATCGCGAGCGCCTCCTCGCGGGCCTTCCAGGTGGCGGCGTCCTTCTCCGCGGCGCGTTCCCCGTCGGCCAGGCTGCGCACCGCCGCCTGGGCCCGCTCGTGTACGGCCACCGCCTCGTCGTGCCGGGCGTCCAGGTCGGCGTTGTCCCGGTCCGCCTCGGTCGACTGCTCGGCGACCGCGTCCAGGTCGGCCTGAGCCTTCTCGGCCCGGCCCATCGCGTCGGTGTGCGCGGCGGCGAGCCGTTCGATCTCCTCGCCGGCGCTCGTGGTCCGGGCCCGGGCGGAGTTCACCTGGCCGGTCAGGCGGGCCAGTCCCTCGCGCCGGTCGGCGATCGCCTTGGCGGCGGCGACCAGTTCCCGCTCGGCGGCGGCGAGCTGGCGTTCCAGCTCCTGGCGGTGCTCGACCGCCTCGGCCAGCCGGATCTGGTCCTCGGTGAGCGCGGCGCGCAGCTCCTCCTCCTGCTCGCGCACGCGCCGCGACTCCGCCTCCAGCTGTTCCGGGTCGCGGCCGGGGCGCTCGTCGTCACCGGCGGCGCTGAGGTGACGCAGCCGTTCCCGGGCCAGTTGCTCGATCGAGCGGAACCGTTCCTGGAGCGCGGAGAGGCGGTACCAGGTGTCCTGCGCCGCCGCGAGCAGCGGGGCGTCCTCGGCCAGCGCCGCCTCCAGCTCGCCGAGGCGGCCCTGCACCTCGCCGTGCTCTGCCTCGATCAGCTCGCGCCGCTCGCGCAGCGCGGTCTCATCGGCGATCTCCTTGTCCAGTGTGGTCCGCAGCGTGTGCAGGTCGTCGGCGAGCAACCGCAGGCGGGCGTCGCGCAGGTTGGCCTGGATCGCGGCGGCGCGACGGGCCACCTCGGCCTGCCGGCCCAGCGGCTTGAGCTGGCGGCGCAGCTCGGCGGTGAGGTCGGTCAGGCGGTTGAGGTTGGTCTGCATCGCGTCGAGCTTCCGCAGCGCCTTCTCCTTGCGCTTGCGGTGCTTGAGGACGCCGGCCGCCTCCTCGATGAACGCCCGTCGGTCCTCCGGCTTGGCGTGCAGCATGCCGTCGAGCCGGCCCTGCCCGACGATGATGTGCATCTCGCGGCCGATGCCCGAGTCGGAGAGCAGCTCCTGGATGTCGAGCAGGCGGCAGGAGTCGCCGTTGATCTCGTACTCGCTCTCGCCGGAGCGGAACATCCGGCGGGTGATGGAGACCTCGGTGTACTCGATCGGCAGCGCGCCGTCGGTGTTGTCGATGGTGAGGGTGACCTCGGCCCGGCCCAGCGGTGCGCGTCCGGCGGTGCCGGCGAAGATGACGTCCTCCATCTTGCCGCCGCGCAGCGCCTTCGCGCCCTGCTCGCCGAGCACCCAGGCGATGGCGTCGACGACGTTGGACTTGCCGGAGCCGTTCGGGCCCACCACGCAGGTGATCCCGGGTTCCAGCTTCAACGTCGTGGCGGAGGCGAAGGACTTGAACCCCTTCACCGTCAGGCTCTTGAGATGCACCTTCTCGATCCTCGTCCGGTGGCCGCCGTACCGTCGCCGGCTGCGCGGACCTGGTGAACCCGCAGACTAACCCGGGACCGCGACGTCGCCGCCACGCGACCCACCCGGCACCTGCGGTGTCCGCTTTCCGCCCGGCCGTCGCGGTGGGAACGGAAATGCATGATCACAATTACCGGACGCAATTCCGGGCGGTTTCGCAAGATCGAGAATCACGGCGGGAACGGCGAAAAAGGGTACGCACATGGCTGCGCGCCGGCACTTGAGTGTCGGCGCGCTTTTCGGTGTGGTGCGATTCAGTTTTCCGGCGACTGGAGATCAGGTCAGCGCGGGCTCGGCCAGACGGAGGAGGTCGTCGGCCTCCGCCGCTGCCGCCGCGAGCCGATCGTTGTCGGCACGCAGACGCGTGATCTCGAACTCCAGTGCCTGAACCCTGGCACGCAGACGGGTGACCTCGTCGAGCAGGCGCCGGTCGGGCGCTGCGCTTACGTGGCCGTAGAGGGCCTTCGCCATGCTGAACTCCTTGATGTGCGCTGCCGGAAAGGCCGGCCAACGCGCGCCCATGATGTTCGCGGCTACCATTCCCGCTGTATCGGGGCATGGCTGGGCGCGACTGGCGACACCACTATATTGAGCCGAAACCCCCTCCTTCGTCAAGTTGACCAAGGCCGTAGATCATCTCCACGTCGGCCGGGCCACTCGCCGGGGGGCTGCCACAAGGCGCGGACACGCTCTGTCCGGACGCCTTTACTGTACGCCGGAAATGTGTGAACGCCTCACCCTCGGCGGCTGCTTCGCCTTAACTCTTTCTTAGCCACGTTGCCGCAGCTCCGAGCGCGCCCGTAGCGTCACCCCGGCCCGTAACCAACCCGTGGAGGGGACAGGCGTGTACCGCTGGAACGACCCGATCGAACCGGAGGGCGCCCGCCGGCGTCCCGAGCCGTCGACCGACGAGGGTCCGGCGTGGCTCAGCGACCGGCCCGAGCCGCGGTCGTCGTACCTCTTCGGCGACGGAGGGCAGCAGCAGCCCGCCGGCTACGGCCCCGCCGGTTACGGCGCCGAGCCGGCCGGCTCCTACCCGCCGCCCCGCGACCGGTGGAACGGCGAGGAACAGCCCACCGCCGCCTGGCACGGCCAGGAGCAGCCCGCCAATGCCTGGCACGCCCAGGGGCCGGCCAGGACCGGCCACGAGCAGCCCACGGCCGCCTGGCACGGCCAGGAGCAGGCGTGGCACGGCCAGGAGCAGCCGGCCGGTGGCTGGGAGCAGCCCGCGGCGACGTGGCAGCCGGCGGACGACATCCCGGCCGACGAGCCGCGACGCCGCAAGCGGCGCCTGTCCCGGCCCCTCGTGATCGGCGGGGCCGCCGCCGCGGCGACACTCGTGGTGAGTCTCGGCGTGGGCGCCGTCCTGCTGCCCGGCGACGACCAGGGCACCAAGCGTACCTCCGCCGACGCTCCGGTGGCCGCCGCGCCGCAGGCGCCAGAGGACGCCGGGGACACCCCGGCGGACACGCTCGCTGCTGAGTCGGCCAGCCCGTCGGCCGTACCGACCACCGCCGCGCCGAGCCCGTCCAAGAAGGCCACCCCGAAGCCGAGCCGCAGCACCGCGCCGTCGCGGCAGCAGGAGCGCAGCAGCGCCCCGAGCGGCGGCGGCACCGCGGCCACCAAGGCCACCGCCACGACCGCGCTGAGCGCGGAACTCCAGAAGGTCGTCACGCTGGTGAACCAGGAGCGGGCGAAGGCCGGCTGCAAGGCGCTGACCGTGAACGCCAAGCTGAACCTGGCCGCCCAGCGGCACAGCCAGGACCAGGCGGACCACAAGAAGATGGACCACAACGGCAGCGACGGCAGCGAGCCCAAGGACCGGGTGGAGCGCGCCGGCTACAGCTGGAGCATGGTGGGCGAGAACGTCGCCTGGGGCTACCAGAGCGCGGCCGAGGTGATGGACGGCTGGATGAAATCCGAGGGGCACCGGAAGAACATCCTCAACTGCGGGTACACCCAGATCGGAATGGGTCTGGCGCGCAGCAACGGGCCGTACTGGACGCAGGTCTTCGGCACGCCGCGCTGACCGCGCGTCGTGACGGGCCCGGCGCTCGTTGACCGGTCGGGGGCGGCGTCGGGCCGCCCGCGTCCGGGGAGTCGTCGATGCGGATCCGGCCGGGGTGGGCCGTGCCGCGCGCCCGGCCGGCCCGCGTCCGCCGACGTGGCCCGCGCCGGGGCGTGGCGCTCGCGCTGACCGCGGCGCTGCTCGTCCCGGCGCCGGCCTGCCGGCGGCCGATCACCCCGCCCGGCGCGCCCACGCCCTGGCCGGTCGCGCAGGCCGACAGGTGGCGGTGGCAGTGGCAGCTCACCACCCCGGTGGACGTCACCGTCGACGCCGACGTCTTCCTCCTCGACCCGGTGGCGACCACCTCGACCGAGACCGCCGCGCTGCGCGAGCGGGGCCGCCGGCTGGTCTGCCACGTCCGGGTCGGCACGTACGCCGCCGACGATCCGGACGCCACCCGCTTCCCCGCCGCCGTACGCGGCGCCGCCGTGCCCGGACGGCCGGGGAGCCGCTTCCTGGACGTACGGCGCTGGGACGCGCTGTCACCGGTGCTGGCCGACCGGTTCCGGCTGTGCCGGGGCAAGGGCTTCGGCGCGGTGGCGCTGGCCGACGCGGACGGCTACCGGTACCGCTCCGGTTTCCCGCTGGACTTCGACGACCAGTTGCTGTTCAACCGGCGGCTGGCCGGGCTGGCCCGCAAGCTCGACCTCTCCCCCGGCCTGGTCGACGACGTGGCGCAGGTGGCCGCGCTGGCGCCCGACTTCGACTTCGCGGTCAACCAGGAGTGCGTACGCCGCCGCGAGTGCGCGAAGCTGCTGCCGTTCGTCGACGCCGGCAAGCCGGTCTTCCACGTCGAGTACACGGGTGAGCCGGCGGATTTCTGCGTCACCTCGGTCGGCTACGGCTTCGCCTCGATCCGCAAGGACCGGCAACTGGACGCCTGGCGGGACCCCTGCGTACTGCCGTGACGCCCCCGTCCCCGGCCACCTGGGCCGATACGGCCACGGAGGTGCCGACACTCTGCGTGACGCCATGGCTCAAGGGGTGTACGCAAAGCGATATACCTGAGAGTCATAATTATGACTCTCAGGTATATCGCTCACTAGGGGATGCCGTCTCAGCCGCCAGCACGGTCCGGACCGGATGTCAAGCCGCGACGGACATGCCGCGCGGACCGGCGCCCGGACCCGGAATCAGCGGGCGCCGACCAGCTCCGGGGCCGGGGCGGGCGGCGGCTCCACCGCCGGGGCGACGACCGTACGGCGGCGCATGAAGCGTGGCGCCCACCAGTTCGCGTCACCCAGCAGCGTCATCACCGAGGGCAGCACGACCGCCCGGATGATCGTGGCGTCCAGCAGGATCGCCGCCGCCAGGCCGATGCCGAGCTGCTTGAAGTCGATCATGCTGAGCGTGGCGAAGATGGAGAACACCGCCACCATCACCACCGCCGCGCTGGTCACCACCCCGGCCGAGGAGGTGATGCCGTGCGCCACCGCCTCCCGGTTGGGCATGCCCCGGTCGACCGCCTCACGGATCCGGCTGACCACGAAGACGTGGTAGTCCATCGACAAGCCGAAGAGGACCACGAACAGGAACAGCGGCAGCCAGGTGACGATCGCGTCCATCGAGGTGAAGCCGAGCAGCCCTTCCGCCCAGGTGCTCTGGAAGACCAGCACCAGCAGCCCGTACGCGGCCCCGGCGGAGAGCAGGTTCAGCAGGATCGAGGTCAGCGCCACCACCACCGACCGGAACGTCCACGCCATCACCAGGAACGTCAGCGCCAGCACGAACGCGGCGACGATCGGCAGTTTCGCCCAGATGTGGGCGGCGTAGTCCTCGCTGGCGGCCACGCCGCCGCCGACCGCGTACTCCACGCCCGGGATGCCGCCGAGCGTGGCCGGCACCAGGTCCTCGCGCAGCTCGTGCAGCGACCGGGACGCCTCGTCGGAGCGGCTGGCGTGCGGCGTGGCCACCTCCAGCACCGACACCCGCCGGTCCGCCGACACCTGGATCTCCGGGCCGTCCGCCTCGGCCGGCGCGAAGAGCGGGTCCGTGGCGGTCCGGCCGGCCAGGTCGGTGAGCGCGGCCCGTACCCGGTCGGCCTGCTCGGCGGGCGCCCGCACGGCGACCGTGTGGCTGGTGCCGTTGCTCGGGAACGCCGCGGTGAGCCGGTCGTACGCCTGCATGGCGGCGGTGGTGCGCGGCACGTCCTCCGGGCCGGGGAACTTCAGCTTCATGCCGAGCGCGGGCGCGGCCAGCGCGAGCAGCAGCGCCACCGAGATCAGCAGCGTCGCCACCGGCGCGCGCAGCGCCGGCTTGAGCACCGCCGGCCAGAACCGGGGCCGGGCCGACTGACCGGTGCGCGGCGCGGTGAGGCGCCACAGCAGCGGCACCCGCGGCCGGTCCACCCAGCGGCCCAGCTTCGCCAGCAGCGCCGGCAGCACTGTGAGCGAGCCGATCACCGCGACCGCCACCACCAGGATCGAGCCGACGGCCAGCGAGGAGAAGATCGCGTCCTGGGCGAGCAGCAGACCGCCCATCGAGATGATCACGGCGGTGCCGGAGACCACCACGGCGTGCCCGGAGGTCTCCGCCGCGATCTCCACCGCGTCCAGACCGGAGCGGCCCTTCGCTCGTTCCTCCCGCTCCCGCCGCACGTAGAACAGCGAGTAGTCGACGCCGACCGCCATACCGATCAGCAGGATGACGCTGGCGGTGGTGTCGGTGGCCGGCACCAGGTGCGAGGCGAGCGTGGAGAGGCCCATCGCGGCCGCCACCGAGGAGAGCGCCAGCAGCACCGGCACGCCGGCGGCGATCAGCGCGCCGAACGCGATGATCAGGATGGCCAGCGTCACCGGCAGGCTGAGCAGCTCGGCGCGCTTGAAGTCCTTGCCGAGCGTGTCGTCGAGCGCCTTGTCGATCGACGGGCCGCCGACCTGCTCCACCCGCAGCTGCGGGTGCGCGTCCTGCACCTTCGCGGTGGTGTCCCGCAGCGGCTGCACCCGGTCCCCGGCGGTGCCCGGGTCGCCCGACATGGTGATCGGCACCAGCAGCGCGCTGCCGTCGCGCGACGGCATCGGCGTACCGATCGACGCCACGCCGTCGACCTGCCGCAGCCGGTCGGCCGCGTCCTGCGCGGCGGCCTTCGCCGCGGCCTGGTCGAGCGAACCCGAGCGGGCGGTGATCAGCACGTTCTCGGTCGCCGGCCGGTCGAACCCGCCACTGTCGACGATCAGCTGTGCCCGTCCGAACTCGCCGATCGCCTGATCCTCGTCGGTCGCCTCGTTCAGCCCGGCGGCGCTGCCGCCCACGAAACACACCGCCACGAAGACCACCCACAACGCGATCGCGCGCCACGGATGCTCCGCACTCCACCGTGCCAGCCGCACGGTCACCGGTCGCCTGCCCATGTTCCGGGTTCCACCCTCCTGATGCCGGCCCTGCGCCGACCCCAGATGACGCTAGGCAGCAGGCGGGGCCCCGGCATCGGGGAACGGCCCCCGCTCGTCCCCGATCCGGCGGGCGCGGTCCGCGCGGCCGGAACCGGCCGCACGGACCGGGCGGAAAAGGGCATCTCCGGGTACGCTCCGGCGCGTCTCCGGGGACCGTCCGGCGATGCACACCGGCGCAACCCCGAATCGGCTCGGGGTCAACCCCGGAGGGTGCCCCGGGGCCGCGGCTGACAACGCGGGCAGCTGTAGGAGGACCGGTTCATGAACGCCTCCCGCCGGATCGGCGCGCCGCAGCGCGGGCAGGGTTCGCCCTCCCGGCCGTAGGCGTTCAGCGACCTGTCGAAGTAGCCGCTCTCACCGTTGACGTTCACGTACAGCTCGTCGAAGCTGGTGCCGCCCTGCTTGATCGCCTCGGCGAGCACGTCCCGGATGTGCCCGAGCAGCCGCAGCGCGGCCGGGCGGGTGAGCGCGTCGGCCGGGCGGGCGCCGTGCAGCTTCGCCCGCCACAGTGCCTCGTCGGCGTAGATGTTGCCCACCCCGGAGATCAGCGTCTGGTCGAGCAGCGCGCGTTTGATCTCCGTACGCTTGCGGCGCAGCGCCGCCACGAACGCCTCGTCGGAGAACTCCGGGTCCATCGGATCGCGGGCGATGTGCGCGATCTCGGCCGGCAGCTCCGCCCCGCCTTCGGAGACGGACAGCCCGCCGAACGTGCGCTGGTCGACGAAGCGCAGCTCCGGCCCGTCGTCGGCGAACCGGAACCGGACCCGCAGGTGCAGCTCGTCGGCCGCGCCGACCGGCTGCAACAGCAACTGGCCGGACATGCCGAGGTGGCCGATCACCGCGTCACCGCTGTCCAGCGGCAGCCAGAGGTACTTGCCGCGGCGGCGTACGCCGGTGATCGTCCGCCCGGCGAGCACGTCGGCGAAGTGCGCGCCGCCCGGCGCGTGCCGGCGTACCGCCCGGGGGTGGCGCACCTCGACGGCGGCGATCCGCCGGCCGATCACCCACTGGGCCAGCCCCACCCGGACGGTCTCGACCTCGGGCAGCTCAGGCACGGCCGGCGCCCGCCTCGACGTCCGCCGTCTCGTCCTGCCCCGCCGTCTCGTCCCCCGCCGCCTCGGCCTCGGCCCGCTCGGTGATCATCCGCCAGGCCGACTCGGCGGCGCGCTGCTCGGCCTCCTTCTTGCTGCGCCCCTCCGCGCCGCCGTAGCGGTTGCCGGCGACCACCACCCAGGCGGTGAACGTCTTCAGGTGGTCCGGTCCGGTGCCCTCGATCCGGTACTCCGGCACGCCGAGCCCCAGCGCCGCGGTCAGCTCCTGGAGGCTGGTCTTCCAGTCCAGCGCCGCGCCCCGGCCCGCCGATTCGGCCATCAGCGGGTCGAAGAGCCGGTGGATCACGATGGCCGCGGTGTCCAGGCCGTACTGGAGGTAGATCGCGCCCAGCAGCGCCTCCAGCGTGTCGGCCAGGATGCTCGCCTTGTCCCGCCCGCCGGTGGCCTCCTCGCCCTTGCCCAGCAGCAGGTACGCGCCCAGCCCGTCCGGGCCCAGGCCACGCGCCACGTCGGCGAGCGCCCGCATGTTGACGACGCTGGCGCGCAGCTTCGCCAGCTGACCCTCGGGCAGGTCGGGGTGGTTGTGGAACAGCGCAGTGGTGATCACCACGCCGAGCACCGAGTCGCCCAGGAACTCCAGCCGCTCGTTCGTGGGCAGGCCGCCGTTCTCGTACGCGTACGAGCGGTGGGTCAGCGCGCGTTCCAGCAGTTCCGGGTCGAGCGACACTCCGAAGGCCGCCTCCAGGTGGCCGACGGGAGCACGCCGCCGCTTGTCGTTGGTCATGGTGCTACCTCGGTGTCGTGTCGGTCAGGTGCGGGTTCGTGCGCAACGTCGGCGAGCAGGGCGCGGACCGTTCCGGCGGCGTCGCGGCGCCACAGGTGAGCGGCCAGGGCGATGCCCGAGGCGACGTCCTCGGAGCCGGCCGCGCCGTGGCACACGACCACGGTGCCGCCCACCCCCAGCAGGGCGGCGGCGCGGGGCGCGCCGCCGCCGGGCGGAGGGCCACCGGCCATCGCGTACGCGCCCTCGATGGCCTTCAGCAGGACGTTGCCGGTGAAGCCGTCGGTCACCACCACGTCGGCGCGGGCGCCGAGGGAGATGTCGTACCCCTCGACCAGGCCGACGTAGCGCGCGTCGCAGGGCAGCGCCAGGGCGGCGATCGCGGGATCGGTGTGGCGGCGCAGCCGGTCGCCCTTGCCGGTCTCGTGCCCGACGGAGAGCAACCCGACGCGGGGCGCGGTGACGGAGTGCGCCACTGCCGCGTAGGCGGCGCCCAGGACGGCGTGCCGGGTCAGCGTGGCGGGGCCGGGTTCGAGCGTGCCGCCCACGTCCAGCAGCACCACGGGCCCCTCGACGGCGGGCAGCGTGGCGACGAGCGCGGGGCGGCGTATCCCGGTCCAGCGGCCGAGGCCGAGCGCGGCGGCGGTGACTGTGGCGCCGGTCGAGCCGGCGGAGACCACGGCGTCGGCGAGGCCGTCGCGGACGGCCTGCACGGCCGTGCGTACCGTGCTCTCGCCGCGGGCGGCGGTGGGATGGTCGGCCATGCCGACGGCGGTCCGCACCGGGCGGACCGTGACCCGGGCTCGCTGCGCCGGGTCGAGCGCACCGATCAGCTCGCCGGCCACCTCGATCGGGCCGACGAGCATCAGGTGCAGGGCGGGATCAGTGCGTACCGCTCGCAGAGCGCCGTCAACCACGACGGCGGGAGCATCGTCCCCGCCGAGGAGGTCGACGGCGATCCGCGCGGTGCCCGGCTCCGCCGGCCCGCCGGCCGGGGGCCGGTCGGCGGTGGAGGGAGCCGGGGCACCGGGCGTGAGCCTTGGTGCGCGCGTCACCCGACCGGTGGTCGGGGACGTCACTCGGCGTCCGCGTCAGACCTCGAGGACCTGACGGCCGTTGTAGGTGCCGCAGACGGAGCAGGCGGCGTGCGGCAGCTTGGCCGACTTGCACTGCGGGCAGGCCACGGTCGCCACCGCCGAGGCCTTCCAGTTCGCCCGGCGGGCGCGGGTGTTGCTGCGCGACATCTTGCGCTTGGGGACGGCCACGGTTCTTACTCCTCTGTACGGGTCAGTTGCGTCAGGCTCGCCCAACGCGGGTCGACCTGCTGATGGCTGTGATCGGCCGGCAGATCGTCCCAGTGCACCCCGCAGTCGGGGCACAGGCCTGGGCAGTCCTCCCGGCAGAGCGGGTTCGTCGGCAGCGCCAGCACCACCGCGTCCCGCAACGCCGGCTCCAGGTCGATCAGATCGCCCTGCATCCGGCCCACCTCGTCCTCATCGGTCGTGTCGTCCGTGGTGCTGTTCTCGTACGCGTACAGCTCCTGGATCGTCACGGCCAACGATTCGTCGATCTCGCGCAGGCAGCGGCCGCACTCGCCCTTGACGGGACCGGTGACGGTCCCGGAGACGAGCACGCCCTCGGACACCGACTCCAACCTCAGGTCGAGGTCGAGGTCCGCGCCCTCCGGCACACTGATCAACTCCACGCCGAGGTCCGCCGGTGCCGGCACGACCCGCTTGTGCGTACGCAACGCGCCAGGTCGGCGCGGCAGTTCCCTCGTGTCGAGGACCAGCGGCGACCTGGGGTCGAGTGTGCTTGGCGAGTGTTTGGGCATAGTCAGACTCCGGCCGATGAGAGGCCGACAAAGAAGGTTACCTGCCTGGCGGCGGACCGTCGAACCGGGGGCGGACCTCCGGCTCGGCGGCAGCCGGCTGTCGGCGACCGGCCCGCGCGCCGCTCAGAAGGGTAGCGGGCGGTCCGGCTCGTCCCCGGCGAAGGTGCCGATCTCGCGCAGCGCGTGCATCTTGTCCCGGCCGCGCTCTATCGAGGCGAGCGCCCGGGTGAGGAACTGCTCGAAGTTCGCCAGCGCGGTGTCGACGTAGTCGTCCACCTCCTCGCGGAGGCGCTGCGCCTCGGCCCGCGCCTCGGCGATGATCCGCGCGCCCTCGTGCTCGGCCGAGACGGTGATCTCGTTGACCGAGACCAGCCGGGCGTGTTCCGCCTCACCCTCGCTGATGATCCGGTCGGCCTCGCGCTTGCCGGCCTCCATGATCTTGTCCCGCTCCTCCAGCAGCGCGGCGGCCCGGCGCAGGTCGGCGGGAAGCTCCGCGCGCAACTCGTCGAGCGCGGCGATCATCTCGCCCCGGTCGACCATGCAGTTGTTGCGCGACATCGGGACGGAGCGGGCCTGCTCCACCATGGCGATCAGTTCGTCGATGCGATCGAGCGGGTCCACCGGTACCTCACTCCTGTCTTCGTCGGCCGCCCTCCATGATGCGGCCTGCGCCCGGCTTCGGCGCTGCACACATCATGTCGCGCCCGAGCCACCCACGCCCCACCCGCCCCACCCGGCGCGTCGCCCACCCCCGGCGGAGGGTCAGGGGCGGAGGCGGGTGGCCAGCTGCTCCCGGACCAGGTCGGGGACGTGGGCGGAGACGTCGCCGCCCCACTTCGCCACGTCCTTGATCAGGCTGGACGAGATGAACGAGTAGAGCGGGTTGGTCGGCATGAACAACGTCTCCACGCCGGCCAGGCCGATGTTCATCTGGGCCATCTGCAGCTCGTAGTCGAAGTCGCTCACCGCCCGCAGGCCCTTGATCAGCACACTCGCCTGCTGCGCCCGGCAGAAGTCGACGAGTAGACCGCGGAACGACTCGACCCGGACGTTGTCGTACGAGGCGGTGACCTCGTGGAGCATGTCGATCCGCTCCTCGACCGTGAACAGGCCCTGCTTCGACTGGTTGACCAGCACCCCGACGATCACCTCGTCGAACAGCCGGCTCGCCCGGCCGATGATGTCGAGGTGACCGTTGGTGACCGGGTCGAACGAGCCCGGGCAGACCGCACGTCTCATGATCGGCGACCGTACCAAAGAGTGGTCTCGCCGTAACGTCTGCTGCGCTCCGGAGTGACACCTTCCACCCACGTGACCGATCCGGAACGGCTGGACCGCTCGACGATCACCAGGGCGTCCGGGGCGAGCCAGCCGCCGTCGACCAGCGCCGCCAGCATCGCGGTGATCTCGGCGTCCGGCACCGCGTACGGCGGATCGGCGAAGACCACGTCGTACGGGCCGTCGGCCGGACCGGCGGCCAGCACGGTGGCGACCTTGCCGGTGACCAGACGCGCGGCGGGAGCGGCCCGGAGCGCGGCGATGTTGTCCCGGATCACCCGGGCGGCACGCGCGTCGGACTCGACGAGCAGCACGTGCGCGGCGCCCCGGGACAGCGCCTCCAGGCCGACCGCGCCGGAACCGGCGTACAGGTCGGCGAAACGTGCCCCGTCCAGGTCGACGTGCGAGTGCACGGCGCTGAACAGCGCCTCCCGGACCCGGTCGGAGGTGGGCCGGGTGCCGGCGCCGGGCGGCGCGGCGATCCGCCGCCCGCCGAGCGTGCCGGCCACGATCCGGGTCACCGTCGCTCCCTGCGCATGCCCCGACGCTACGCGACCCGCGCGCCGAGGTGGATCGAGCACCCGAGGTGACGCCGGGTGACTCGACGTACATCAATGATCTCGGATTCATAACGGACCCTTTACGACCCGTCGATCTCGGTAACGCCCGCACTGTCGATCTCGCTAGGGTCTGGCCCGATTGCCGGACGGACGCGCGGCTCCGGCCCCTCCGCCCGGTCTCTCCCATCCTCCCCCTCGTCAGGAGCAGGCGTGAATCGTCTCCACCTCCGGCGTGCCGCCGCCCTCACCGCCGGCACGCTGCTCGGCCTCGCGGGCGTCGCCACCGTCGCCGGCCCGGCCGCCGCCCACCACCCCGAGCCGTCCGGCAGCTACTGCGCCACCCCGAACGGCGCGGTCACCGTCACCTGGTCCGTGACCAGCAGTGAGACCGACATCTCCGGCCGCATCACCAAGCTCGTGTCCACAGTGCCCGGCCCGGTCAGCGGGGACCTGGCGGTCGGCGCCGAGCTGAAGCCGGCCGGCAAGGGCACGCTCACCGGCACCCAGACCCACACGTTCGCCGGCGCGATTCCGGAGCTGAAGCTGACCGTCGGGGCGCACTGGGACCGGGGCCGCAAGTCGCACGAGGGCGAGCGGACCGTGACGGCCCGCCCGGCCCGCGACTGCGTGACGCCGAGCCCGTCGCCGTCGCCCAGCACGCCGCCGAGTCCCACGCCCACGCCGAGCACGCCGGCCTCGCCGACCCCGACGCCGTCGGCGTCCCTCCCGCCGAGCCCGTCCACCCCGCCGTCGCCGTCCGCCCCGCCGGCGGAGCCGATCTTCAAGCTGGACCAGGACTGCGACTCGATGACGTTCGTCGTGGAGAACCCGGCCCAGGGCGCGCCGTTCACCGCCACGCTGACCACCGAGAAGGGCGTCACCAGGACGCTCGCGTCCGAGCCGGGCAAGACCAGCTCGGTCGAGTTCGACGCCTACCCGGGTCTCAAGGTCACCGTGAAGTACGACGTGGTCGAGGACGCCGAGACCATCCCGTACACCCAGCCGGACGACTGCTCCGGCCAGGGTGGCGGCCTGCCCGTCACCGGCCCGGCCGCCGGCGCCATCGTCGGCGGCGCCGCGCTGCTGCTCACCGCCGGCGCGGTGCTGTTCGTGGTGACCCGTCGCCGCCGGATCCGCTTCACCGCCTGATCCGCACCCGAGGGCGCGTCGACCACCCGGTCGGCGCGCCCTCGCCGTGCCTGCCGCGGGTCCGGTACAGGGCGCGCGGGCGGTCAGACCGCGTCGAGCACCGACGTGACCGCGACCGGGTCGACCTCGGCCTGGTTGGTCAGCAGGACGAGCCGCTCGTCGGAGTCGGGCAGCCAGGCGGCGAACGCCTTGTAGCCACCGTTGTCCCCGGAGTGGTGCAGCGCCCGCCGGCCGGCCAGCGGGCCGACGAAGAACCCGTAGCCGTACGCCTCGTCGGGCCGTCCGGTGGGCGCGTGCGGCGCGGTCATCGCCGCCACCGAGGCCCTGGCGAGCAGCCGCCCCCGGCGCGGTACGTCGAGCCAGGTGAGCAGGTCCGCCCCGGTGCACCAGACGTCACCAGCGCCCATGCTCACGGTCGCGAGGTCCCAGGACGGCACCGCCCGGCCGCCCTCGTGCCCGGTCGCCACGTCCGGCCGCCCCTCGCCGGAACCGGCGAAGCTGCCGGTCATGCCCAGCGGCGCGAAGACCTCCCCGGCGAGGAACTCGGCGTACGGCCGGTCGGCCACCTGCTCGACGGTCCGGGCCAGCAGCACGTAGCCGGGACTGCTGTAGTGCCACCCGGCGCCGGGCGGGAACAGTGGCGGCAGCGCGGCGAACCGGTCGAGCAGCTCGTCCGGTTCGGCCGGCCCGTGCAGGTCGATCGCCGGGTACTCCTCCCAGTGGCCGAGCCCCGAGGTATGGGTGAGCAGGTGGTGCAGCGTGATGCCGGACCACTGCGGCGGCGGCGTGCCGGGCAGCCGGCGTACCACCGGGTCGGACAGGCTCACCGCGCCCCGCTCGGCGAGCAGCAGCACCGCCACTGCCGCCATCTGCTTGCTGATCGAGGCGATCTGGAATCGGGTCGCCGGGGTGCAGCGCCGGCCGGACGCCTCGTCGGCGACCCCGGCGACCCGGTCCACCAGGAGCTCGTCACCTCGGGCCAGAAGCAGCACGCCGCGTTCGGGTGATGGTGTCGACATCTGCGCGAGCCTAGGCACGCCACGGGCGTGCCGCTGCCCCGCGACCGCACCGGCCCGCCGTCAGCCCTTCTCCAGGTATTCGGCGCGCTCCTCGTCGACGAGCGCGGCCACCGAGGCCGCGAGCGCCGGATGCCGGGTCAGGTCCGGGTCCTCCTCGACCAGTTCGATCGCCTCGGCCCGCGCGTCGCGGATCAGCTCGGCGTCGCGTCTGAGCGACAGCAGCCGCAGGTGCGAGCGCCGGCCGGACTGGGTCGCGCCGAGCACGTCGCCCTCGCGGCGCTGTTCCAGGTCGAGTTCGGCCAGCTTGAACCCGTCGGTGGTGGAGGCGACCGCGTCCAGCCGTTCCCGCGCCGACGAGCCCTCGACCGCCTCGGTGACCAGCAGGCACAGACCGGCGGCCGAGCCCCGGCCGACCCGGCCCCGCAACTGGTGCAGCTGGGAGACGCCGAAGCGGTCGGCGTCCAGCACGATCATCACCGTCGCATTCGGCACGTTCACGCCGACCTCGACCACTGTGGTCGCGACCAGCACGTCCAGCTCGCCGTCGGCGAACGCGCGCATCACCGCGTCCTTCTCGTCGGCGGGCAGCCGCCCGTGCAGCACCCCGATCCGCAGCCCGTGCAGGGGCCCCTCGGCCAGCAGCGGGGCCACCTCGGTCACCGCCAGCGGCGGGCGCCGGCCGTTGTCGTCCTCCCGCGGCGCCTCCTCGTCCGACACCGGTCCCTCACCGATGCGCGGGCACACCACGTACGCCTGGTGGCCCTTCGCGACCTCCTCGCGCAGCCGGCGCCAGGCCCGGTCGAGGAACGCGGGCTTCTCGGCGGCCGGTACGACGTGCGAGGCGATCGGCGAGCGGCCCTGCGGAAGCTGGGACAGCGTGGAGGTCTCCAGATCGCCGTAGACGGTCATGGCCACCGTGCGCGGAATCGGGGTGGCCGTCATCACCAGCACGTGCGGCGGCTGGTCGGCCTTGGCGCGCAGCGCGTCGCGCTGCTCCACGCCGAAGCGGTGCTGCTCGTCCACCACCACCAGGCCCAGGTCGTGGAAGTCGACGCCCTCGTAGAGCAGCGCGTGCGTGCCGAGCACGATGCCGGCCCGCCCCTCGGCCACCTCGGCCAGCGCCCGGCGCCGGGCCGCCGCGCCAAGCGAGCCGGTGACCAGCTCCACCCGGGTGGCGTCCTCGGCGGCGCCCAGCTCACCGGCCCGGGCGAGCGGGCCGAGCAGGTCGAGGATGCCCCGGTGGTGCTGGGCGGCGAGCACCTCGGTCGGCGCGAGCAGCGCGGCCTGCCCACCGGCGTCGACGACCTGGAGCATGGCGCGCAGCGCCACCACGGTCTTGCCGGAGCCCACCTCGCCCTGCAGCAGCCGGTGCATCGGGTGCGCGGCGGCCAGGTCGGCGGCGATCTCCCGCCCGACGACCTGCTGGCCGGAGGTCAGCTCGTACGGCAGCCGGGCGTCGAACGCGTCGAGCAGGCCGCCCGCCTTCGCCGGCCGGGCCCGCGCCGGCCACGCCGCGGCCCGGTGCTTGCGCTGCACCAGCGTGAGCTGCACGGCGAACGCCTCGTCCCACTTGAGCCGCCGACGCGCCCGGTAGAGCGCCTCCTTGCTGGTCGGACGGTGGATCTCGCGCAGCGCGGTGCCGATGTCGGCCAGGTTGCGGGTCGCCCGCACGGTGGCCGGCAGCGGGTCGTCCGGCGGGGTGAACGTGTCCAGCACGACGCGCACGCAGCGGGCGATCACCCAGGTCGGTACCGCCGCCGCGGCCGGATAGACCGGGATCAGGGCACCGGCGAACTCCTCGACCTCCTCGTTCGCCGCCGCCTCGCCCTCGCCGCCCTCGCCCAGCAGGACGTACTCCGGGCCGTTGAGCTGCCGCTTGCCCCGGAACTCGGTCACCTTGCCGGCGAACAACCCCCACCGGCCGGGCCGCAGCTCCCGCTCCCGCCACGCCTGGTTGCCGAAGAACGTGCAGGTGAGCACGCCGCCGGAGCCGTCGCCGACGGTGACCTCCAGCAGGTTGCCGCGCCGCTGGCGCATCGGGCGCACGGCGGTGCGCTGCACCTGGGCGAGCACTGTGACCTGCTCCCCCACGTCGAGCGAGCGGATGTCGGTGTGCTCGCCGCGCTCGTCGTACCGGCGCGGGAAGTGGTAGATCAGGTCGCCCGCGGTGTGCAGGTCGAGATGCCCGGCCAACGCCTTCGCGGTGCGCTCGCCGACCAGCTTCTTCAGCGGCGTGTCCACAGTGGCCGCCTCGCTCGTCATTCGACCCCCACCAGGAGCGGATAGTGCGGCTGCCCGCCCTCGTACGCCTGCACCTCGACGAACGGCCAGGCCCGCTCGACATGCTCACGGACCCGGTCGGCCAGCCCGGCCGGCGCATCCGCGCCGCACAGCAGCGTGACCAGCTCACCGCCACCGCCGAGCATCCGGTCCACCACCGCGATGCAGGTGTCGGTCAGATCCTGCCCGATCAGGTGCACCTCGCCCTCGACCAGCGCCAGCACGTCACCCGCGCGGGCCGGGCCGGCGACGGTGAGCGCCTCCCGGGCGGCGTGGCACACCTCGGCGTACCGGCAGGCGCCGGCCGCCTCGGCCATCGCGATCACGTCGTCCTCGAAGCGCCGCTTCGGATCGCGTACTGCGAGCGCCGCGAGCGCCTGCACCGGGGAACGGGTGGGCACCACGCTCACCTTGACGCCGAGGCCGTACGCCTCCTTCGCGGCCGCGCTCGCCACCGACTGCGTGTTCGGGTCGTTCGGCAGCACCACCACCCGGGCGGCGCCGGTGGCCCGGATCGCGTTCAGCAGCTCACCGGTGGACGGGTTGGCCGGCACCACCACGGCGCCCTCGGCGGCGAACAGCTCGGCGATGCCCGCGCCGGTGGCCACCACCACGGCGGCCCGGCCGTCCGGGCGCGCCACCTGCGGCGCGGGCGCCGGGGCGGTCTGGTCGGCGAAGCGGGTCACGCCGATGCGGTGCGGCCGGCCGGCGACCACGCCCGCCTCGATCGCCGCCCCGACGTCGTTGACGTGCACGTGCACGTTCCAGGTGCCGGCGCCGTCGCCGACGATCGCCAGCGAGTCGCCGAGCACTGCCAACTCGGCGCGCAGCCGGGCCACGGCCTCGTCGTCCGCGTCGAGCAGGTACTGCACCTCGTAGGCGTACACGTCGGAGCCGCTCTCCCGCACGGCCGTGGCCGGCGGACGGCGGGTGGGCGGCGCGGGCGCCGCCTGCGCCGGGCTCTCCCCCGTGACCACCTCGACCAGCGCGTCAAGCAGCAGACACAGGCCGCGCCCACCGGCGTCGACCACGCCCGCGCGGGCCAGCTCCGGCAACTGCTCGGGGGTACGCGCCAGCGCGTGCGCCGCCGCCTCGGCCGCGGCCCGGGCCACTGTGCGCAGGTCGTCGCTGTCCGCGAGACGGGCCGCGTGGGCCGCCGCGGCGACCACGCTGAGCAGGGTGCCCTCGACCGGCCGGGCGACCGCGGCGTAGGCGGCTGTGGTGGCGTCGGCCAGCGCGTCGGCGAGCTGCCGCCCGCCCACTGCGGGAGCGGCGGCGAGCGTGTCGGCGAGGCCGCGCAGGATCTGCGAGACGATCACCCCGGAGTTGCCGCGCGCCCCGAGCAGCGCGCCCCGGGCCATCAGCCGCAGCGCGTGCCCGTGCGGGGTGTGCCCGTCGTCGGGGAGGGTGCCGAGGTCCATGGCCAGGGCCTGCTGGGCCGAGGTCAGCGTGAGGACCAGGTTGGTGCCGGTGTCGCCGTCGGGCACCGGGTAGACGTTCAGCTCGTCGATCTCGCCCTGGTGCCGCCGGAGGGCGGCCAGCCCGCTCGCGCACCAGCGGCGCACCGCTGCGGCGTCGAGGGTCTCCAGCACGTCGGGAAGCCTACTGGCGCGCACCGACACGCGCCGGGGTCGTCCGCCGCGTGTCCGCCCCGCCCGCCGGCCCGGCCGGGTCGCCGGTACGCTGGGTGGGCTCGCGAAAGGGCCGGTTGGGCGTACCGACTGTCATCGGGTAACCTGACCAGGTTGCCCGGGCAGCGCCTGGCGGCGACCTCATGAACGTTTCAATCCCAGGAGTATCCCGTGGCTAGCGTGTGCGACGTCTGTGGCAAGGGGCCGGGCTTCGGCCACAACGTGTCCCACTCGCACCGGCGGACCAACCGCCGCTGGAACCCGAACATCCAGTCGGTGCGCACCCCGGCCGGTGGCGGCAACACCAAGAAGTTGAAGGTCTGCACCTCGTGCATCAAGGCCGGCAAGGTCACCCGCGCCTGACGCGGTAGCGCCACCGAACATCGTCGGTCGCCGGCGGATCCCTCGGGATCCGCCGGCTTCTGTCGTATCCACCGACCCGCGCCGCACACCTGACCGACCGTACGGCGACCGGCTGGTACGGGCCGGTTAGGGTGCTGCTGCGCCGGCCGTCCGGTTCCGGCGCGAGCCGTGGGGAGGGTGACCGGTGGACCTCGATCTGGGTCGCGAGCAACTGGTGGTGGTGGGCGCGTCGTTCGGCTCACTGAGCTGGTTCGACCAGCAACTGCCGGCCGGCACCGTGGTACTGGTCGAGGAGCCGGACGTGATCGCCCGCCGCGACCTGGCCCGGTTCGCCGAGCGGCTGCCGATGATCGGGCGACTGGTCGAGGCCGAGTACCAGACCGGCTTCGACGCCGACGCCCTGCTCGCCCGCGAGCCCGCCCTGGCCGACGCCCGGCTGGTCCTGCCCGGCCTGGAGTACGCGGTCGGCGCCGCCGCCCGGCTCGCCGAACGGCTCGGGTTGCCCGGCGCCGGGGCGGAGGCCGCTGACATCTTCTCCGACAAGCACCGGATGCGGCTGCTCGCCGACCGGATCGGACTGGCCAACCCCGTCTACGAGCTGGTCGACGACCCGGCGCGGGCGGTGGAGTTCGCGCGGGCGCACGGCGGCCGGTGCGTGCTCAAGCCCACCCGCCGTTCCGGCAGCCTGGGCGTGCAGCTGATCACCGACCCGGCCGAGGTGCCCGCCCGCTGGGCGGCGAGCGCCGCGCCGCCGGACCCGGCCGAGGCCACCGAGCGCGGCCTGCCCACCGGCGTGCTGGTGGAGGAGCTGCTGGTCGGCTCCGAGCACAGCGTCGAGCTGCTGGTCGCCGACGGCGAGGTGATCTTCGCTAACGTCACCGACAAGCGGATCGCCGGTGGCCGGTACCCGGTCGAGACCGGCCACACCGTGCCGTCCGCGCTGCCCGCCACCGAGCACGACGCGCTGCGCGCCGCCGCGGTACGCCTCGCCGAGGCGGCCGGCTTCCGCAGCGGCATGCTGCACAGCGAGTGGATCCTCGTCGACGGCGTGCCGACGCTGGTGGAGTGCGCGGCCCGGATGCCCGGCGACATGATCACCGCGCTGATCTCGATCGCCTACGAGCGCGACGTCATCGAGGCGTACCTGCGGGTGCTGCGCGGCGAACGGCCGGCGTTGCCGGCGCGGCCGACCGGCGCGGCGGCCATCGAGTTCCTGATCGCGCCGCCCGGACAGGTCACCGCCGTCGACGGCAAGCGCGACGCGCTGCGCGTGCCGGGCGTGCTCGACGTGCAGGTCGAGACGAAGGTCGGTCAGACCGTGCCGGAACTGCTCTCCTCGGCGCACCGCAGCGGGCACCTGATGGCCTGGGGCGCGACCCCGGACGAGGCGGCCAGTGCCGCACGCCGCGCCGCGGACGAGATCCGCATCACCGTCGGCTAGAGCGTGCGGCCGTAGGACAGGCAGCCCGGGGCGTCCTTGTAGTAGCCGAAGTTCGGGATCCGCTCGTAGCCGGACGAGGTGTACATGGCGATCGCCTCGGGCTGTTTGTCGCCGCACTCCAGCACGATCCGTTTGCGGCCGTGGTCACGGGCGGAGCGCTCGACCGCGCCGAGCACCGCACGGGCCACGCCCCGGCCCCGGGCCGCCGGGTCGGTGTACATCCGCTTCAACTCGGCCGTGTCGCCGTCCGCGCCGTGGCTGCGCCAGCCGCCGCAGCCCACCGGACGCCCGTCGAGGTAGGCGACGAGGAACGCGCCGTCCGGCGGGGTGAACTCGGCCGCGTCGACAGGGGTGTCGTCGCCGCTGCCGCCGTAACGGGCGCCGAGGTCGGCCAGCGCCGCCCGGATCAGCGCCTGCGACTCGGGCGCGTCGAAGCGCCGCTCCCGGATCTCGATCTCGCTCACCGTGCCAGGTTACGACCGCCTCCGACCCCCGCCCGGCCGGGCGGCCGGGGGTCGGACGCAGATCACTCCGCCGTTCGGCGGAAGTGGTCCCAGCCGCGCGGGCCGTCGTACCCGGCGCCGTCGACGGTGACGCCGGCGCCGGCCGCCACCCGCCCGACCGGCCGCCAGCCGTCGGGCAGCGCGGCGTCGGGCGGGAACGTCGCCGCCAGGGCGTGGTCGTCGCCGCCGGCCAGGATCCAGGTGTACGGGTCGACGCCGAGCGCCGCCGCCGCGTCGCGCATCTGCCGGGGCACCTCGAACGCCTCCCGGCGCAGGTCGACGGCCACGCCGCTGGCGGCGGCCACGTGCCCGAGGTCGGCCAGCAGGCCGTCCGACACGTCGATCATGGCGGTGGCGCCCGCCGCGGCGGCGGCCGGTCCGGCCGCGTACGGCACCTCCGGGCGGCGGAACGCCTCGACCAGCAGCCGGGGCGTGCGGAAGCCCCGGGACAGCACGGTGTAGCCCGCCGCCGCCCAGCCGGTGCGCCCGGCCAGCGCCACCACGTCGCCGGGCCCGGCGCCGGAGCGGACCACCGGTGGTCGCCCGGCCAGGTCGCCGAGCGCGGTCACCGCGATGGTGAGCGTCGGGCTGGCCGACATGTCCCCGCCGACCACGCTCGCGCCGACGAGCGCCGCCTCCGCGCCCAGCCCGTCGGCCAGCTCCTCGGCCCAGGCCGGGTCCAGCTCGGCCGGCATGCAGAGCGCGACGAGCAGCGCGGTCGGGGTGGCGCCCATGGCCGCGATGTCGGCGAGGTTGGCCGCCGCCGCGCGGTGTCCCACGTCCCGCGCCGCCGACCAGTCGCGCCGGAAGTGCCGTCCCTCCACCAGCACGTCGGTCGATGCGACCACCCGCCGGTCCGGCGCCGCCACCACCGCGCCGTCGTCGCCCGGGCCGAGCAGGCAGCTCTGTCCCTGTGCCAGCCGGGCGGTCACCCGGTCGATCAGCCCGAACTCGCCGACATCCGTGACCGTCATGCCGTCCCCTCGATCCGCTGCGTCGTTGCGCACGTTCCACCCCTGTCCGCGCCGGCGTGTGCTCGCTCACCGCGTACGACCGGCAACCGATAGGGATCACTGCCGCTCAGTACGGTAGTTTCACCCTTCGGGTCGCCCGGAGGCGACGGACGGAGGTCGAGTCGTGGTACAGGCGTACATCCTCATCCAGACCGAGGTCGGCCGGGCGCGTGACGTGGCCGGTCTGATCGCGGACCTGGCCGGCGTGGTACGGGTCGACGCCGTCACCGGGCCGTACGACGTGGTGGTGCTCACCGAGGCGAACACCGTCGACGAGCTCGGCAAACTCATTGTCAGCAAGGTGCAGATGGTGCCCGGCATCACCCGCACCCTCACGTGTTCGGTGGTGCGGCTGTAAGTGGACGAGAAGACTTCCCCGCGCCCGGACCGCTCCACCCGCCGCGCCGCGCTCTGGGCGACTCTGGTCGCCGTGCCGGTGACGGTGGCGGTGGCCGGGTTCACGTTCGCCAAGCTGGCCCCGGAGTCGCCGGACGCCGGGCCGAGCGCGTCGGCGAGCCCCCGGGCACAGTCGAGCGCGCCGGTCGAGATGGCCGCCCCGGCGCTGGCCGAGCGCCCGACCGTACTCTGCCGTGCCCTGATGTCGCAGCTTCCGGACAGCGTGCGTGACCTGCCGCAGCGTCCGGTCACCGCGGGCCCGGAGCAGAACGCCGCGTACGGCGACCCGGCGCTGACGGTGGCCTGCGGCGGCAGCCCGGCGCAGTTCCCGCCCACCGACGAGGTGTGGACGGTGAACAAGGTCTGCTGGCACGCGGCCGAGGAGGCCGACGCCACGGTGCTGACCACCGTCGACCGGGAGACGCCGATCCGGGTGCGGGTGCCGAAGTCGTACGAGCCGCCGCTGCAGTGGGTGACGACGATCTCCGACACCATCGTCAGCTCCGTGCCCTCGGCGAAGCAGGCCCCCTCGGGCTGCTCCGCCTGACGCCCGGCCGGCCGGTTCAGCGGCCGGCGCGGCGGTGCAGGGCGGTACGGATCAGCCGATTGACCAGCTTCGGGTACTCCAGCCCGCTGGCCGACCACATCCGCGGGAACATCGACGTCGGGGTGAAGCCCGGCATCGTGTTGATCTCGTTGAGGTAGACGTCCATCTGCGGGGTCACGAAGAAGTCGACCCGGGCCAGGCCGGAGCAGTCGAGCGCGGTGAAGGCCCGGGTGGCGTAGTCGCGCACCTGCCGCGCGACCGGCTCGGGCAGGTCGGCCGGTACGTCGTACTCGCAGACCTCGTCGGCGAAGATGTACTTGGCCTCGAAGTCGTACCAGTCGCGGTCGCCGATCATCCGCACCTCGGCGAGCACCGAGGCCTCCGGCGCGCCGCCGGCCTCGCCCTCCAGCACACCGCACTCGATCTCGCGGCCGACCACGGCGCCTTCGACGAGCACCTTGCTGTCGATCTCCCGGGCGGTGACGAGCGCGGCGTCCAGGTCCGCCCAGTCGTCGACCTTGGTGATGCCGAACGAGGAGCCGGCCCGGGACGGCTTGACGAAGACGGGCAGCCCGAGGCGCTCCTTGTCCTCCTCGCTCAGCGACATCCCGGCGCGCAGCACCGCGTACGGGCCGACCGGGATGCCCTCGGCGGCGCAGAGCTTCTTGGTGAACTCCTTGTCCATGGCCGCGGCGGAGGCGAACACGTTCGCGCCGACGTAGGGGATGTCGGCCATCTCCAGCATTCCCTGGATCGTGCCGTCCTCGCCGTACGCGCCGTGCAGCACCGGGAAGACCACGTCCACGTCGGCGAGCGCGACCGGCCCCTGGGCCGGGTCGAGCACCATCAGGCCGCCCGCGGCCGGGTCGGCGCGCAGCACCAGCTCGGCGCCGGACCCGGCGGTGATCTCCGGGAGCTTCCGGTCGGTGATGGCGAGCCGGCTCGGTTCGCCGTCGGCGAGCACCCACTGGCCCTGCCGGGTGATGCCGACCGGCACCACCTCGAACTCGTCCGGGTCGAGCGCGGCCAGCACGCTGCCGGCGCTGACGCAGGAGATGCCGTGCTCGGGGCTGCGGCCACCGAAGACGATCGCCACACGGGTCTTGCCTGGGGTGGTCATGGTCACCTCATCGTCGCGACTGCGGCTGGCCGTGCTCGCCGGTGGCGCTCACCCGATTGACCTTACTGTGCGTTGTCGGCGGGGGTGGTCGATACCCGGGGAGACGCGGAGCCGCGTGGCAAACGGTCAAGGTGACATATACAGGGAGTAACCATACGAGGGTGGCTCCGACTCAGAAGGCCGGGTGCCGGGGCCGGCGGCCGACCGCGATCACCTTGACGCGCTGCCGGCCGGCCCGCACCATGCCCAGCGCCATGAACGCGCCGGCGATCCGGTCGGCCGCCTCCCGGCTGTTCGCGCCGACGACCTGCCGTCGGCGTTCGGGGCTGGTCCGCTCGTCGCGCCCGGCGCCGTCCGGGGGTCGCACGTCGGTGAGGACCACGAGGAACCGGGTCATTCCCGGCCACCTCCGCTCCGCAGGCGGCAGGCCGTCACCGTCATCGCGGAACCCCTCCCCATCTCGTGGACCGGCAGGGGCACGCGGCGGCCGGATCGTGGGGGAGTAGAAATCCGACCACCGCGCGCCCCATCCCCTCCGGTCGCTCACCGCCACCGTCGCCACGACAACCGGCGGTGAGGACGCCGTCACAGGTTGACAGGTTCACGGGCGTGAATGCAACTCTCATCGACTTTCTCTCACGCACATTTTCCCACCAGATGTGCGACCATCGATGCATGGCGCCGAAGACCGCCCGGGCCCGACGGCTCGGCATCGCACTGCGGACCCACCGGGAGGCCGCCGGCCTCACCCTGGAGTCCGCGGCCGACGAGATCAACAGCACCCGGAGCACGCTGTCCCGCTACGAGAACGCGCAGACGCTGATCAGTCCCGCCACCGTGCGCGCGTTGCTGACCAGCTACGGCGTGGGCCCGGACGAGATCGCCGCGGCCGTGGAGCTCGCGAAGGACGCCCGCAAGCCCGGCTGGTGGGTGTCCTACTCGTACCTGCTGGACCGCCGCACCATCGACTTCATCGCGCTGGAGGCCGAGGCCACCGGCATCGCGAACTTCGAGCCGTCGGTGGTGCCCGGTCTGCTGCAGACCGCCGACTACATCCGCGGCGTGATGCGCGGCGGCCCGCACACCCTCAGCGACGAGCAGGTCGAGCAGCGGGTGCAGCTACGGCTGGACCGCCAGCAGCGGCTCTCCGGGGACGAGCCGCCGATCCTCGACGCCATCATCGACGAGGGCGCGCTGCTGCGCCCGGTCGGTGGGCCCTCGGTCATGTCCGCCCAGCTCCAGCACCTGGTGAAGATGGCCGAACTGCCGAACATCACGGTGCAGGTGATCCCCCTGGCCGCCGGTTACCACCGCGGCACCCGGGGCTCGCTGCACATGCTGGAGTTCGCCGACCCGGAGGACCCGATCATCGCCTCGGTGGAGACCGTCGCCGGGCAGATGATCCTCGACCGGCCGGGCGACCTGCGTACCTGCACCAAGATCATGGAGCACCTGCGGACCGTGGCGCTGAGCCCGGCGGCCAGTCGGGACCAGCTGCTCCGCCTGCTGAACGAGAGGTGACCCAGATGAACGGCACGAACCGTCCGCACCCGACACCGGCCGGCTGGCGCAAGAGCAGTCACAGCGGCGACGAGGGCGCATGCGTGGAGATGGCGCCGCTGCCCGGCTCGGTGGCGGTCCGCGACTCCAAGGACCCGGCCGGCCCGGTGCTGGTGTTCCGGCCGCACGCCTGGGCCGCGTTCACCGCGGCGCCGCCGCGCCCCTGACCGCGGCTCCTCAGGCGGACGCGCCGCCCGGCCGCAGCGGCGCGGCCACGGCGGCGGCGCGCACCGCCTCCAGCGCGGCGATGGCCACCCCGCGCGCCCCGGCCATGTCCCGGTCCGGCACCAGGGCGAAGGTGGCCACCGCCCGCTGCTCCGCACGGAGCACCGTGTGCTCGGCGACAGCGGCGAGGAACCAGTCCCGGAACTCCGGCGCCGCCTCCACCACGCCCCCGCCGACGAAGTACGCGTGCGGGTCGGTGAAGTTGGCCGCGATGGTGAACAGCCGCCCCAGCGCCCGCGCCTGCTGGCCGAAAACCTGGCGGGCCAGCGGGTCGCCCCGCTCGCCGTAGCCGCGCAGCAGCTTCGCGGCCCGGTCCGGCTCCTCCGCGGCCAGCGGATGCTCCGGATGCCGGGCCAGCCAGTACGGCAGCAGGTTGCGCCGGATCGCGGTCAGCGAGGCGACGCTCTCCGCGTCACCGGTGAAGCCGCACGCGCAGACCGGCGCCGTCTGGTCCGGCTCGACCAGGCCGTCCAGCGGGATGTGCACGTGCCCGAACTCGCCGGCCATGCCGGCCGCGCCGCCGACCACCCGCCCGGACTCCACCACACCCCCGCCGAGCCCGGTGCCGACGATCGCGGCCACCGAGGACCGGGCCATCGCGTCCGCGCCGAAGTGCACATGGTGGGCGTAGAGCGCGGCGGCGTTGCCGTCGTTGGCGTACACCACCGGCAGGCCGAGGCGCCGCTCCAGCGCGGTACGCACGTCGAAGCCGCGCCAGGCCGGCTGGGAGAAGTTGGTGGAGCCCCGCGAGGAGATGACCCCGGTGGCGCTGGCCGGGCCGGGCGTGTCCAGCCCGACCGCGCGTACCAGGTCGCGGGGCACGCCGGTGTGGGCGAGCACGCCGTCGAACGCCCGCGCCAGCGCCTCCACCGCCGCCTCCGGCCCGGCGCCCACGTCACTCGGGATCTCCAGCAGCCCGTCCACCAGGAACCGGCCGTCGACGGTCAGCACAGTGGCGTTGTCGCTCGTGCCCCCGTTGTCGAGCCCCACCACCACCGGCACACCTGCGCTGCCCACCGCCACCGCCTCCCGCCGCGCCTGACCCGAGGCTAGTTCCCGTCCGGCCCACCCGCCACGCCCCCGGCGGGACTCCCCCGCCGCGATCAGCCGGGGCTCCCCCGCCGCGGTCAGCCGGGACGGCGGGCGGTCACCGCTGTCGCCTCGCGTTCCTCGTCGCGGACCACCGCCGGCGCCAGCCCGGCGGCGGTGAACACGGCGCACAACTCCGGGGCCTGCGCGACGCTCACCTCGACCACCACATGCCCGCCCGGGGCGAGCCACTCGGCCGCGCCGGAGGCGACCCGGCGCAGCACGGCCAGGCCGTCCGTGCCGCCGTCCAGCGCCACCGGCGCCTCGTACAGGCGCGCCTCGGCCGGCAGCGAGGTCACCGCGGCGGTCGGCACGTACGGCGCGTTCGCCACCACCAGGTCCAGCGTCCCGCGCCGGCCGGCCGGCAGCGCGTCGAACAGGTCGCCCTCGTAGACCGGGACGCCCAGTGGTTCGAGGTTGCGCCGGGCGCAGGCCACCGCCACCGGGTCGATGTCGGCGGCGGCCAGCCAGCGCGGCGTCAGCCGCTCGTGCAGCACCACGGCGGCGGCGCCGGAGCCGCAGCACAGGTCGAGCACCGCGGGGGCCGGCCCGGCCAGCGCCGTCGCGGCGTCGACGAGCAGGGCGGTCCGGCCGCGCGGCACGAACACACCCGGGTGGACGGCGATCCGCCGACCGCAGAACTCGGCCCAGCCGAGCAGATGTTCCAGCGGCAGGCCGGCGACGCGACGGTCGACCAGCCGGGTCAACGTCTGCGCCGAGTCGGCGGCGGCGATCAGCAGGTCCGCCTCGTCCTCGGCGAAGACGCAACCGGCGGCGCGCAGCCGGCGGACGAGGGCCGGACGATCGGGAGTGAACACGGTGGATGCCATGGCAGGCCTTTCGGGAAGCGCTCGTCGGCGCTCCCGGCGTCGCCTCAGCTCCTGGGCGACGCGGACTCGGAGGGAACGCCGGTCCTCTGCTGGGGGATCGGACTCACCTCCTCGGGTCGGGGCCGCACGGGCCGTGGCTGCCCGTCACGATAGCCCAGCGGGCGTCGCGCCGTCAGCCCGCCGCGTCCAGCGCGGCCGCCACGTCGGCGAGCAGATCGGCGGTGTCCTCGATGCCGCAGGAGAACCGCACGAAGCCGGGCGGCGTGGCGTCGCCCCACTGGGCGCGCCGGTCGGCGGTGCTGTGCAGCCCGCCGAACGAGGTGGCGGCGGCCACCAGCCGGGAGGCGCCGAGGAACCGGGCCACCCGGCCCTCGTCGCCCAGGTCGAACGAGACCACGCCCGGCACGCGCCGCATCTGTGCCGACGCGACCGGGTACGCCGGGTCGTCCGGCCGTCCGGGCCAGCGCACCCCGGTCACGTCCGGCCGGGCCGCGAGCAGGTCGGCCAGCGCCCGCGCGTTGGCGGTCTGCCGGGCCAGCCGCAGGTCGAGCGTGGCCAGCGAGCGGTGGGCCAGCCAGCAGTCGAACGCGCCGGGCACCCCACCGGTGGCGTTGCGCCAGGTGGTCGCCGCGTCCCGCAGCCCGGCGTCGCGGGTGGCCAGATAGCCCAGCAGCAGATCCGAGTGGCCGGTCAGCGCCTTGGTGCCGGAGGCGACCACCACATCCGCGCCGAGGTCCAGCGGGCGCTGCCCGAGCGGCGTCGCGGTGGTGTTGTCCACCGCCACCAGCGCCCCGGCGGCGTGCGCGGCGGCGGCCACCGCCCGCACGTCGACGACGTCCAGGCCGGGGTTCGCCGGGGTCTCCAGCAGCACCAGCCGCACGCCGTCGAACGACGGGTACGGCCCGGCGGTCGGCACCAGCGTCACCCGTACGCCGAGCTGCTCCAGCGTGCCCGAGGCGAACGAGCGCACCGAGTAGTAGCCGTCGGCGGGCAGCAGCACGGTGTCGCCGGGTCGCAGCACCGTCAGCAGCAGCCCGGTGATGGCGGCTTGGCCGCTGGCGAAGACGCGGCAGTCGGCGCCCTCCAGCTCGCCGATCGCCGTCTCCAGCAGTCGCCGGGTCGGGTTGTCGGGCCGCCCGTACCCGTCCGCCGCCGCCGACGGGCCGCGCTCCGGGTCGAGGTGGTACGGCGCGGCGAAGACCGGGCCGGGCAGGAACGGCTGCCCGGGTACCGCCTCCGGCAGTCCGGCGTGGACGCTGCGCGTGCCGTCGCCCCAGTTCTCGCCACTCATCCCGGCTCCGCTCACTCGTACGACTCCGGCTTGGCGGTACGGCTCATCAGCGCGTCCACCGCGAGGCGCGGGTCCATCCCCTCGTGGCAGATCCGCTCGATCTGCTCGGTGATCGGCATCTCGACCCCGTGCGCGCGGGCCAGGTCGCGGATGGCCAGGCAGCTCTTGACGCCCTCGGCGGTCTGCCGGGTGGCCGCCTGGGCCTGCTCCAGCGACTCCCCCCGGCCGAGGTGCTCGCCGAAGGTGCGGTTACGGGCCATCGGGGACGAGCAGGAGGCGACCAGGTCGCCCATGCCGGCCAGCCCGGCGAACGTGATCGGGTCGGCGCCGAGCGCCACGCCCAGCCGGGCGGTCTCGGCCAGCCCCCGGGTCATCAGCATGGCCCGGGTGTTGTCGCCGAAGCCCATCGCGGTGGCGATGCCGTACGCCAGCGCGATCACGTTCTTCACCGCGCCGCCCAGCTCGCAGCCGATCACGTCGTCGTTCGTGTACGGGCGGAAGTACGGGGTCCGGATGGACGCCTGCACCAGCGCGGTACGCCGGCTGTCGGTGCCGGCGACCACCGTCGCGGCCGGCTGCTCGGCGGCGATCTCCGGGGCCAGGTTGGGCCCGGAGACGACCACCACCCGGTCGGCGGGCACCCCGGCGGTCTCCATGATCACCTGGCTCATCCGCTTGGTGGTGCCCAGCTCGATGCCCTTCATCAGCGACACGAGCGTGGCGTCCGGCGCCACGTACGGCGTCCAGTCGGCGAGGTTGCCGCGCAGCGTCTGCGACGGCACCGAGAGCACCACCACCTCGGCGCCCTCGATCGCCTCGGCGGCGTCGCCGGTGGCGGTCACCCGCTCCGGCAGGCGCACGCCCGGCAGGTACTCCGGGTTCTCCCGGCCGGTCCGGATCGCCTCGGCCACGGCGGCGCGGCGGGCCAGCACTGTGACGTCCCGCCCGGCGTCGGCGAGGATCTTGGCGAACGCGGTCCCCCAGGACCCGGCGCCCAGCACCGCCACGTGCCCGCTCATTCGCCGGCCTCCCGGATGCCGGTGCGGGCGGGCCGCTGCCAGAGCGGCGGTGGTGTGCCGCCACGGATCTCCGCGACCAGATCCCGGATGCGCAGCATGATGGTGTCCGTCATCTCCTCCAGGATCGGCCGGGTCGGCGTGGCGCCGGCCCAGGGGCTCAGGTCCACCGGCGGGCCGGCGACCACCGTCACCGGGGTACGCGGGCGCAGCCCGAACCGCGCCGTACGCGGGTCGAACATCCGCTCCGGGCCGACCATGGCGATCGGGACCACCGGGGCGCCGGTCGCGAGCGCCAGCCGGGCCGCGCCGGTCTTGCCCTTCATCGGCCACAGGTCCGGCTCCCGGGTGGTGGTGCCCTCCGGGTAGATCACCACGGCGCCCCCCTCGGCCAGCGCGGCGACCAGCTTGTCCAGCGACTTGACCGCCTCGACGGTGCCCCGTTCGACAGGGATCTGCTGGCAGCGGTGCAGGATCGCGCCGACCACCGGCACCCGGAACACGCTGGCCTTGCCGAGGAAACGCGGCCAGCGCCCGGCGTCGTAGATGTAGTGGGCGACCACGAGCGGGTCGGCGTGCGAGATGTGGTTCGGCACGAGGATCACGCCGCCGTCGCCGCGCAGGTGCTCCATGCCCCGCCAGGTGCGCCGGGTCCAGACCGTCATCAGCGGCTTCACCAGCACCACGGCGAGCCGTCGCCAGAACCCCAGCCTCCGCCGTGCCACAGTGCCTCCTCGATCCGCCCACGCGCCCCGGCACAGAATCATGCCTGTTCGCCCCCGCTGCGGCCAGTGCGGGTACCGGCGCTCCCGCTGGCAGGATGGTCGGCGTGTCTGAGGCCCGCTGGACCGTGGTGATGCCGGTGAAGCGCCTGGGAGCGGCGAAGAGCCGGCTGCGGGGCGCGCTGCCCGGCGTACCCCATGAGGAGCTGGCGCTGGCCCTGGCGGCCGACACGCTGCGCGCGGCGCGGGCGTGCCCGGCGGTCGCCGGGGTGCTCGTGGTGACCGACGACGCGCGGGTGCGCGCGGCGGCGGACGCGGCGGGCGCCCGGGTCGCCGCCGATCCGGGCGCCGGGCTGAACGCGGCGTTCCGGCACGGCGCGGCCGTCGCCGGGCCGCGCGCCGCCGTGGCCGGCCTGACCGCCGACCTGCCCGCGCTGCGACCGGCCGAGCTGGCCGCCGCGCTGCGTGCCACCCAGGGGGTACGCGGGTACGTCGCGGACGCACCCGGCGGTGGCACCGTGCTGCTGGCCGCGCCGGCCGGGGTGCCGCTGGCGCCGCGGTTCGGGCCCGGCTCGGCCGCCGCCCACGCGGCGAGCGGGGCGCTGCCGCTGGCCGGTGACTGGCCCAGCCTGCGCCGGGACGTGGACACCCCGGCGGACCTGGCCGCCGCCGCCGGGCTGGGTCTGGGGCCACGCACGGCGGCGCTGCTGGCCGGGGCCGAAGTCCGGTACGGTGCTGGCATGCAGGGCACGGTGGCCACCTACGACGCGTCGACCCGCAGCGGCGTGCTGCTGCTCGACGACGGCACCGAGCTGGCGTTCCCGGCCCGCGCGTTCGACGCCTCCGGGCTGCGGCTGCTCCGATTGGGGCAGCGTGTCCGGATCGAGCGGGACGCCGACGGCGAGGTCGTCCGGGTGACCTTGCCGACCATGGCGTGAACAACCTGGCCGGAGTTCATTTTCCGTTCACCCTTATCGGGGAATCATGAGGTGGTGAGCACCCCTCGCGAGCACCCCGACGGCCCGCCGCCGATCCTCGACCCCGGCCCGCCCCGCAACGGCCGCCCCAGCCGCGGCCCGGACGGGCGGTTCCGCCAGCCCCGGCCCCCGGAGGAGCGCCTCGGCGCCGACCCGGACGCGGCCGGCGCCACCGGGCTGGACGAGCCGCTCGACCCGGTCGAGGGCCCGGACGAGACCGGCCCGGACGCCGGGTCGCCACCGGCGCAGCCGCTGCCGGAGGACCGCTTCCTCAACCGGGAGCTGTCCTGGCTCGACTTCAACGCCCGGGTGCTGGCGCTCGCCGAGGACCCGCGCACCCCGCTGCTGGAACGGGCGAAGTTCCTGGCCATCTTCGCCAGCAACCTGGACGAGTTCTACATGGTCCGGGTGGCCGGGTTGAAGCGCCGCCTCTCCGCCGGCCTGCCGGTGCGCGGCGGCGACCGGCTGCCGCTGCGCACCCAGCTCGAACTCGTCACCGAGAAGGCCGCCGGCCTGGTCGCCCGGCACGCCGCCTGCCTGGTCGACGACGTGCTGCCGAAGCTCGCCGCCGAGGACATCCGCATCCTGCGCTGGAGCGACCTGGACGACGCCGAGCGGGAGCGGCTGCGCACCTGGTTCCGGGAGCACATCTTCCCGGTGCTCACCCCGCTGGCGGTCGACCCGGCGCACCCGTTCCCGTACATCTCCGGCCGGTCGCTGAACCTGGCCGTCTCGGTACGCGACCCGGACGGCGGCTCGGAGCTGTTCGCCCGGGTCAAGGTGCCGAACAACGTGCCCCGGTTCGTCCGGGTCCACCGGGAGCAGCCGGGCGTGCGGTTCCTGCCGGTGGAGGACCTCATCTCGGTGCACCTCGGCCAGCTCTTCTCCGGCATGCAGGTGGTCGAGTGCCACCTGTTCCGGGTGACCCGCAACGCCGAGGTCGAGGTGGACGAGGACCGCGACGAGGACCTGCTCCAGGCGCTGGAACGGGAACTGGCCCGGCGCCGGTTCGGTCCGCCGGTACGCCTGGAGGTGGCCGCGTCCATCTCCGACCACATGCTGGAGCTGCTCGTCCGCGAGCTGGACATGGACGACCACGACGTGCTGCGGGTACGCGGGCTGCTCGACCTGTCCGCGCTGTGGCAGGTCTACGGCGAGGCGGACCGGCCCGACCTGAAGGACCCGTCGTTCGTGCCGGCCACCCATCCGCGCCTGGCCGAGGGCGAGGTGCCGCGCAGCGTCTTCGCCACGCTGCGCGACGGCGACGTGCTGGTGCACCACCCGTACCACTCGTTCGCCACCAGCGTGCAGCGCTTCGTCGAGCAGGCCGCGGCCGACCCGAACGTGCTCGCCATCAAGCAGACGCTCTACCGCACCAGCGGCGACTCCCCGATCGTGGACGCGCTGGTCGACGCGGCCGCCGCCGGCAAGCAGGTGGTGGTGCTGGTGGAGCTGAAGGCGCGCTTCGACGAGGTGGCGAACATCGGCTGGGCGCGCACGCTGGAACGGGCCGGCTGCCACGTGGTGTACGGCCTGGTGGGCCTCAAGACGCACTGCAAGACCGCGCTCGTCGTACGCCAGGAGGGCAACCAGATCCGCCGGTACTGCCACATCGGCACCGGCAACTACCACCCGAAGACGGCAAGGCTCTACGAGGACTTCGGCATGCTCACCGCCGACCCGGAGATCGGCGCCGACCTGACCGACCTGTTCAACGTGCTCACCGGCTACAGCCGGCAGACCGCGTACCGGCGGCTGCTGGTGGCGCCGCAGGGCATCCGCAGCGGCCTGATCGAGCGCATCGACAGGGAGATCGAGCACGTCCGGCTGGGCATGCCGGGGCTGGTGCAGTTCAAGGTGAACTCCCTGGTGGACGAGGAGATCACCGACGCGCTCTACCGGGCGTCGCGGGCCGGCGTGCACGTGGACCTGCTGATCCGGGGCATGTGCACGCTGCGGCCGGGCGTGCCGGGGCTGTCGGAGAACATCCGGGTCCGCTCGATTCTCGGCCGGTTCCTGGAGCACTCCCGGATCTTCCGGTTCGGCAACAACGGCGACGCCGAGTTCTGGATGGGCTCGGCCGACCTGATGCACCGCAACCTGGACCGCCGGGTCGAGGCGCTGGTGCAGGTGAGCGATCCGGTGGCCCGCGCCGAGCTGGACCACGTCCTCACCGCCGCGTTCGACCCCGACGTGGACGCGTTCGAGCTGGCCGCCGACGGCACCTGGCACCGGCGTACCGGCGACGGCGACACGCCGCTGACCCACCTGCAGGACCTGTTGCTGCGCCGGGTCGGCGGCCGGGCGGACTGAGCGGGCCGTGGCGCGTGCCGGGCGGGCATACGGTGAGCGGGTGAGCGACGACGAGCCGGTACGGATCCGGGCCGCGGGCGGCGTGGTGTGGCGCCCGGGCCCGGCCGGCGTCGAGGTCTGCCTCGTGCACCGCCCCCGGTACGGCGACTGGTCGTTGCCGAAGGGCAAGCTGGACCGCGGCGAGCATCCGCTGGTCGCCGCCGTCCGTGAGGTCGCCGAGGAGACCGACGTACGCGCGGTGCCGCAGGTGCGCCTGCCCACCGTCCGCTACCGCAGCGAGGGTCACGCCAAGGCGGTCGACTACTGGTCCATGCGGGCGGCCGGCGCCGGCGGCTTCCAGCCCGGCACCGAGGTCGACGACGTGGCCTGGTTCCCGGTCGACGACGCGGTACGCCGGGTCAGCTACCCGCACGACGCCGAGGTGATCGCCGCGTTCGCGGCGCTGCCGCCGGTCACCGCGACCGTGCTGCTGGTGCGGCACGCCAGCGCCGGCAAGCGCGGCACCTGGACCGGCCCGGACCACGGGCGCCCGCTGGACGACGACGGGCAGGCCCAGGCGCTGGCGCTGGTTCCGCTCGTGGCCCTGGTCCGCCCGGCCCGCCTGTGCTCCGCCTCGGCGCGCCGCTGCGTGCAGACGCTGAGTCCGGCCGCGGCCCGGCTGGACCTGCCGATCGAGGTGTGCGGCGACTTCGACGAGCCGGAGCCGGGCCAGCAGGCCGAGGAGTGCGCGCTCGCCGCCGCGGCCCGCCTGGTCGCGCTGGCGCAGGCCGCCGGGACGGTGGCGGTGTGCAGCCAGGGCAAGGTGATCCCGGGCGCGCTGGAACGGCTCACCGGCCGCGTGGACGAGGACTTCACCACCGCCAAGGGCGGTGGCTGGCTGCTGCCGTTCGCCGGTGACCAACTGGTCCTCCCGGACCGGCTGTGAGGCGGCTCAGGGCAGCGTGACGGTGAGCGTCACCGGGAGGTGGTCGCTGGCCTCGGTACGCGGCGCGCGTACCTCGGTGGCGGTCAGGCCCGGGGAGACGAAGACGTGGTCGATCTGGGTGCGCGGGTCGTCGGCCGGGCTGGTCCGCAACGGCCGGGCCGGGGCCAGCGCGTCAACCAGCCCGGCGCGGGTGAACTCGGCGAACGCCGGGTCGGCCGGCTCGGTGTTGAGGTCGCCACCGAGCACCAGCGGACGGCCGGCGGCGTACCGGCCGGCGAACTCGGCCACCTCGCGGGCCTGCTCCACCGGGTCCCGGCCGGGCGGCGGTTGCAGGTGCGTGGCCACGACTGCCAGCTCGCGACCACCGAGGTCGAGCGTGACGCCGAGGGCCTGCGCACCGGTCGGCGCGCCGTGCGCGGTCAGCCGCCGCGTCTGCCCGGAACGGGCCGGGAACCGGCTGAGCACCGCGTCGCCCCAGACCGGGTCGGCGGCGGGCGCGAAGACGTACGGCATCTCCAGCCGCCGGGCCAGCAACGCCAGCGTGTCGTGGCCGCCGTTGAGCCACCAGCCCCGGTCCACCTCGCTGAGCAGCACGATGTCCGCGCCGCGCAGCTCCCGGGCCAGCGCGTCGAGGTCCAGCCGGCCGTCCAGGCCGAACCCCATCCGGATGTTGTACGCGGCCACCCGTACCGCCGCCGGCGCGGCCGTGGCCCGGGCCGGCGCGGGCGGTATGTGCAGCACGGCGGCGAGCCCGGCCAGCGCGGTGAGCGCGGCCAGGGCCGCGACCCGGACCGTGGTCGGCAGCACCGGGCCGGGTGCGGCTGCGCCGGGCGCCGTCGGGTCGGGTGCCGTCGGTGCGGGCCGGAGAGGCGCGGTAGCCGCCACCAGAGCCACCAGGACGGCCGTGGCGACCGGCGCCCAGCCGTTGGGGTACCCCAGGTCGTAGGCGGCGTAGTAGGCCACCGTGGCCACCGCGAACACCAGCATCCCGAGCGCCGCCGCCCGCCCGCGTCGCGCCCCCGCCCGTCCGTCGTCGCCCGGCCCGGCCGCGTCGTCGGCGGCCGCGGGCCCGTCGCCGGTCGTGTCGGTGAGGGCCAGGCAGCCGCCGAGACCGGCGGCGGTGAGCAGGTACGCCGGAACGAGATGCCCGGTCACGAACAGCACCGACCCGGCGAGCAACGCCAGTGGCCACAGCACCCGCGCCACGCGCGCCGGTGCCCGGAACAACGCCGCCGCGAGGAACAGCAGCACCGCGAGCGCGCCCGGCAGGGCACCGCTGCCGGGGCGGGCGAGGCCGGGGAAAGCAGGCGATCCGGTGCCGGCGGCGGCGCTCCAGAGCGCCGGGGCGAGCGCCACCTGACCGGCCAGCAGCAGCGCCGGCCCGCACAGCAGCCAGGCCCGGCGTCCCGGAACGCGGATACGCCGCCCGGTTGTGCCGTGGCCCGCGCCCGTCGGGGACGGCCCCGCCGCCGACGTGTCCGCCCGCTCCCGCCGTACCGCCACCGAGGCGGCCAGGAACGCCGGCACCAGCAGGGTGCTCAGGCTCCAGGCGAGCACACCGCCGCGCCACACCAGGTCCTCGGTGCCGAGCAGGGCGTGCCCGACCGCGTTCCCGGCCATGCCCAGCGCCAGCCCGGTCACCGGCCGGGGCACGGACGCGGCGGTGGCGGCGAGCCAGACCAGGCCGGCGAGCAGCCCGGCGCAGGCCAGCCAGAGCTGGGCCGGACCACCGGGTTGCGCGGTGAGCGCCAGCCGCGCCGCCGCCAGCACAACGGCGGCGACGAGTCCGACCGGGGCGGCGCCGGTGCGGCGTACGAGCGCAGGCGCGGCGAGCGCGAGCAGGAACCAGCCGAGCGCGAACGCGCCGAGCAGCTCGGCCGGTGTCTCGGCGGCCCGCCCGAAGAGGGTGATGACCGACGGGAGCCAGACCCGCAGCACGTCCAGCAGGACCGCGATACCGAGCGCGAGCGTGAGGGTGGAGAGGTGACGGTGCCGCACGGGCGCCTCTTCTCGTGACCGACGGGGGTTTTCGGCACGGCGATTCTGCGGGGCGCGACGGCGGGCGGTCAACGGCGTACCCATGCGAAAGGGCGCCCACCGGCAACGGTGGGCGCCCTTTCGTGGGCCGTCCGGTCAGCGCCGGGTGGCGGCCTTCTTGGCCGGTACCTTCTTCGCGGGCGCCTTCTTGGCCGCCGTGGTCTTCTTGGCCGTGGCGGACTTCGCCGCGGTCGTCTTCTTGGCGGTGGTGGTCTTCTTCGCCGCGGTGGACTTCGCCGCGGTCGTCTTCTTCGCCGCCGTGGTCTTGGTCGCGGCGGCCTTCTTCGCCGGCGCGGCCTTCTTGGTAGCGGTGGTCTTGGTGGCCTTCGCCGCCGTGGTCTTCTTCGCGGCCGCGGTGGTCTTCGCCGCTGTGGTCTTCTTCGCGGCGCCGGTGGTCTTCTTCGCGGCGGCGGTGTCCTTCGGCACCTTGCCGCTGGCCACCATCTCCTTGAAGCCCGCGCCCGCCCGGAACGTCGGGACGGAGGTCTTCTTGACCTTCACCGCCTCGCCGGTACGCGGATTGCGCGCTGTTCGGGCTCCCCGGACGCGCTTCTCGAACGCTCCGAAACCGGTGATCGCCACCTTCTCGCCCTTGGTGACCGCCGCCTGGACCTCAGCGAGAACCGCGTCGAGCGCGGCCGTCGCCGTCTTCCGGTCCCCCAGGCGAACGGCGAGCGCCTCGATGAGCTCGGCCTTGTTCACGACTTCCTCCCGATTGTGCAACTGACTCGACGCGAGCCATTCTGCGCGCACGTTATGCCCTGTGCTGCCTGGACACAAACATTCGGTGGAAAAAAGCCCTTGTGTCGTAACGGATTCGCCCCCACCGGGCGCACCGGTGGGGGCGAATTCGGGCCGGAGTCAGGCTACCGAGGGCAGGAACGACGGCCGGGACGCCTCGTACGAGGCGATCTCCGCCTCGTGCCGGAGGGTGAGTCCAATGTCGTCCAAGCCCTCCATCAGCCGCCAGCGGCTGTGGTCGTCCAGCGGGAACGCCCAGGTGGCGTCACCGGCGTGGACCTGGCGGGCGGCGAGGTCGACAGTGATCGGCGTGGTCGGCTCGGATTCCACGAGATCCCACAGTTCTTCCACGGCTTTCAATTCCAGCTCGACCGGAAGGAGGCCTTCCTTGAGCGCGTTGCCGCGGAAGATGTCGCCGAAGCGGGGCGAGATGACGGCCCGGAAGCCCCAGTCCCGCAGCGCCCAGACGGCGTGCTCCCGGGATGATCCGGTGCCGAACTCGGGGCCGGCGATCAGAATCGACGCACCCGAATGGACGGGATCGTTGAGGACGAATGACGGGTCCTCCCGCCACGCGTTGAACAGACCATCGGCGAATCCGGTCCGGGTCACCCGCTTGAGGTACACGGCGGGGATGATCTGGTCGGTGTCCACGTTGGATCGGCGCAGCGGCACGGCGGTGCCGGTGTGGGTGGTGAACTTGTCCATCTCTCGGCTGCCCTTCTACAGGTCGGCGGGGGCGGCCAGCCGGCCGACCACGGCGGTGGCGGCGGCGACCGGCGGGGACACCAGGTGGGTACGCCCGCCCCGGCCCTGGCGGCCCTCGAAGTTGCGGTTGGAGGTCGAGGCGGAACGCTCACCCGGCTTCAGCGTGTCCGGGTTCATGCCCAGGCACATGGAGCAGCCGGCGAAACGCCACTCGGCGCCGGCCTCGGTGAAGACCTTGTCCAGCCCTTCGATCTCGGCCGCCTCGCGGACCGCGGCCGAGCCGGGGACCACGAGCATGCGTACGCCGTCGGCGACGCGGTGCCCGCGCAGCACGTCGGCGGCGGCACGCAGGTCCTCCAGGCGGCCGTTGGTGCAGGAGCCGACGAAGACCACGTCCACGGCCAGGTCACGCATCGGCGTGCCCGGGGTGAGGTCCATGTACTCCAGCGCGCGCCGGGCGGCGACCCGCTCCGGCTCGGTGACGAAGTCCTCCGGGGACGGCACCGTCGCGCCCAGCGGCACACCCTGCCCGGGGTTGGTGCCCCAGGTGACGAACGGCGTGATCCGGCTCGCGTCGAGCGTGACCTCGGTGTCGAACGTCGCGCCGTCGTCGGTGGGCAGCGTCCGCCAGTACTCCAGCGCCGCGTCCCAGGCGTCGCCCTGGGGCGCGTTGGGCCGCCCCTTCAGGTACGCGAACGTGGTCTCGTCCGGCGCGATCATGCCGGCCTTGGCGCCCCACTCGATGGACATGTTGGCGATGGTCATCCGCCCCTCCATGGAGAGGTCGCGGATCGCCTCGCCCCGGTACTCGACGATGTGACCGCGACCGCCGCCGGTGCCGACCTGCGCGATCAGCGCGAGCACCAGGTCCTTGGCGGTGACGCCGGGCGCCATCTCGCCGACCACGTTCACGGCCATGGTCTTCGGCCGGGCCTGCGGCAGCGTCTGCGTGGCCAGCACGTGTTCGACCTCACTGGTGCCGATGCCGAACGCGAGCGCGCCGAACGCGCCGTGGGTGGCGGTGTGCGAGTCGCCGCACACGATCGTCATGCCGGGCTGGGTGAGGCCGAGCTGCGGGCCGATGACGTGCACGATGCCCTGGTTCTCGTCGCCCAGCGCGTGCAGGCGGACGCCGAACTCGGCACAGTTGCGACGCAGCGTCTCGATCTGGGTGCGGGAGGTGGGGTCCGCGATCGTGAGCAGGTCGCCGCGCCGGAGGCGGAACGCCGGGTCGTCATACCCGGTCGGGGTGTTGTGGTCCTCCGTCGCGATCGTCAGGTCGGTACGGCGGACCCCGCGCCCGGCCAGACGCAGCCCGTCGAACGCCTGCGGGCTGGTCACCTCGTGCAGCAGGTGCAGGTCGATGAAGAGCAGGTCCGGCTCGCCGTCGGCGGAGCGGACCACGTGTGCGTCCCAGACCTTCTCGGCCAGGGTCCTCGGTTGAGTGACTCCCACCATCTGGACATCCTAAATTCTGGGAGGTAAATTTCGGCTTGTGGGACACAGTATGAGCGGTGTCGGCGTTCTCGACAAGGCGGTGGTCATCCTGGCCGCCTGTGTCGACGGCGCCAGCCTGGCCGAACTCGTTGAACGCACCAAGCTGCCCCGGGCCACCGCGCACCGGCTGGCACAGGCGCTGGAGATCCACCGGATGCTCGTCCGGGACACCCAGGGGCGCTGGCGCCCGGGTCCACGCCTGGGCGAGCTGGCGAACGCGGCCCCGGACGTGCTCCTGACCGCCGCCGAGCCGCTGCTCGCCGCGCTACGGGACGCCACCGGCGAAAGCGCCCAGCTCTACCTGCGGCGCGCCGACGAGCGGATCTGCGTGGCCGCCGCCGAGCGTGCCAGCGGCCTGCGGGACACCGTCCCGGTCGGCTCGGTGCTGCCGATGACCGCCGGGTCGGCGGCGCAGATCCTGCTCGCCTGGGAGCCGCCGGAGGCGGTCATGCCGCTGCTCCCCCGCTCCAAGTTCACCGGCCGTACGCTGGCCGAGGTACGGCGGCGCGGCTGGGCGCAGAGCGTCGCGGAGCGGGAGGCGGGTGTGGCGAGCGTCTCGGCGCCGATCCGGGACCGCACCGGCCGGGTGATCGCCGCGATCAGCATCTCCGGCCCGATCGAGCGCCTCGGCCGCCGCCCCGGAGAACGCCACGCCATGGCCGTCGTCCGAGCCGGCCAGCGCCTCTCCGGCCTCTGACCCACCCACCCCCACCCCCACCCCCACCCCCTCTCGCGTTGATCATGAAGTTGGCGGCATTTTTGATCTCCCAGACTGCCGCTAACTTCATGATCAACGGGGTGGGGCGGGGAATGCGAACGGCCCGCCTCGCGTAGCGAGACGGGCCGTTCGGTGACGTAGCCCCGACCGGATTCGAACCGGCGCTACCGCCTTGAGAGGGCGGCGTCCTGGGCCGCTAGACGACGGGGCCAGGCACTTTTCCTGCTTCGCCGCCCTGCCGGGTGGCGTGGCAGTAGTCTAGCGGCATCGCGTCCGGCACCGCGCCGCGGGGGTCACCCCCACCGCACGCGGAAAACGTTGCCCGGACAGCAGAAAGCCCGCCCCGGGGAAACGGGACGGGCTGTCGGTGCTGTAGCCCCGACCGGATTCGAACCGGCGCTACCGCCTTGAGAGGGCGGCGTCCTGGGCCGCTAGACGACGGGGCCAGAACCTTCATTGCACTCCGCCAGCGTGAGCTGCCGGAATCCAGCGTCCGCGAGCTCTTGCGAACCCGCGGCTGCGCTGGGGTACCAGGACTCGAACCTAGACTAACTGAACCAGAATCAGTCGGGCTGCCAATTACCCCATACCCCATTGGCCCCTTGCGGCGCCGGGAATGAACTTTACCCTCCCGGTGCCGACAGGCCAAATCCAACCCCTCGAAACCCACCTGACCAGCGGAAACGAGGCATCGGAGCAAATCAGGCGACAGGGACCACCGGGTTGCTGAGCTCCCCGATCCCCTGGATCCGCACGGTGACCGTATCCCCCTCGGTGAGCGGACTAACCCCCGCCGGCGTGCCGGTCAGGACCACGTCGCCGGGCAGCAGCGTCATCACGTGCGAGATGTACGACACCAGGCCCGGTACGTCGAACACCATGTCCTTGGTCCGGCCGAGCTGGCGTACCTCCATCTCCTCCGGGTTGCGGCCCACCTCACACCGGATCTCCAGGTCGCTCACGTCGAGCCCGGTGGTGATCCACGGCCCGATCGGGCAGAACGAGTCGAAGCCCTTGGCGCGGGTCCACTGGCCGTCGGAGCGCTGGAGGTCCCGCGCGGTGACGTCGTTGGCGCAGGTGTAGCCGAAGATGGCCCGCTCGGCGGCGGCCCGGTCGGCCCGGCGGGCGCCCGGAGCGCCGATCACCACGGCGAGTTCCGCCTCGTGCTCGACCTGCTTGGAGAAGATCGGCAGCCGGATCGCGTCGCGCGGACCGATGACCGACGTGGACGGCTTGAGGAAGAGCAGCGGCTCCTTCGGCACCTCGCTGCCGTGTTCGGCGGCGTGCTCGGCGTAGTTGCGGCCGACGCAGACCACCTTGCTGGGCAGGATCGGCGACAGCAGCCGGACGTCGGAGAGCGCCCAGCGGGCTCCGGAGAACTGGATCTGCCCGAACGGGTGGCCCTCGATCTCGGCGATGGTCAGGCCCTGCGGCCCGGCCTCCGGCTCGCCCTCGACGACCCCGAACGACATTCCCTTGGCATGAGCGAAACGAGCGATACGCACCCGGCCAATCTATCCCCGCCCGCGCGGCGCCCGTCGGACACCGGCAGGCAGCGCGCCCGGCGGCCCGCGCCGCACCCCGCGCCGCCCGCCGGCGCCGGGACCGGCGAGAGAGCGACAGGGTACGCCGGATCGCGCCGGACGGGGCGGGAATGGCGGCTTCGTACCCGCCCGGCGGGGCCCGGCCCATAGCTTCGGTTCCGGAGGTTCGTTGGTATGCCTGCATCGAGACGACACCACAGGGCCCTGGCAGTGTTCGTGAACTGCCTCGGCGTCATCGCCGCCGTACCGGCGCTGTCCCCGGCGACGCCCCGCGCGGCCGAAACCCCCGCCCGACCGGCTCCACCGCCGGCCGCCGTCCCGGTCGCCCTGCCCGGCGCGGGGGCGACCCCGATCCCGACCGGCGTGCCGGCGGTCCCGCCGGCGGTGCCGACCACCGGCCCGGCGCCGGTCCGCCCGTCGATGCCGCCGGTGAGCGTGGCGGTCGGCGCGGCGGGCACTCCGGCGCCGGGTTACCGGATCGAGGTCCGCAACGCCGGCACGGCGCCGGTCGACACGATGGTGCGGCAGGAGCTGCCGAGCGGGTCGCGGGCCACCACGGTGACCGGCGGCGGGCGGACCACCCGGCCCGCCGGGTCCAGCGCCGGGGAGGTGACGTGGCGGCTGCGCCTGCCGGCGAAGAGCACCACCACGTTGCACACCGCGCTGTCGGTTCCCGGCCCGGGCCGGTCGGTGACCGCGCCCACCTGCGTCTACGGCACCGACGGCACGCGCCCGTACGACTGCGCCACGGCGACCTGGGTGGGCGCCGCGACGGCCCCGGCGGCGCAGGTGACGGCCGCCCCGGCCTGGCGGCGGCCACCGGTGCTGCTTGCCGCGTTCACCGCGTTGCTGGTGGTGACCGCGGGCGTGCTGTGGTGGGCCCTGTGGCGCCGCCGCCGGCGCACGGCCGCGACGGCGGGCACCGGCCTGTCCGGAGGCGGGGCGATGTCCACCGGTCCCGGCGCGCCGGGAAGCGGCGTCCCGGGGCAGGGCAGCCCGGCCGAACGGGGCACGGTCTATCCGCGTACGGCGGTGCCGGCGCCCGCGAGCCGCCGTCGCCGGCCGCCGGTCTGGCTGGTGGTGGGCGTGGCGGCGGCGGTGCTGGCCGGGGTGGTCGGCGCGGCGGCCTGGTCGGCCACGCAGCGGGTGGCGGCGATGGACACCACCAAGCAGCCGACGAGCGGCGCGTGGGTGGGCAGCAGCGTCACCGGCGCGTTGGGCCAGCCGCTGCGGGAGACCGCGTTCGAGTTCACCGTCTACCGGGTGAGCTGCGGCGCGGACGTCCTGCCGGCGGCGCCCGGCGGCGGACGCCCCTGTCTGGCCACGGTCGGGGTGCGCAACGTCACGAACGAGGACCAGACCTGGCACGGGCAGTTGCAGCGCGCGTACCTGCCGAGCGGGAACTGGGTGGCCGCCGACGAGGACGCGACCCGGGTGGCGAACCTGGGCCGGGACGTGTTCTCCCAGCCGGTGGCCGCCGGGCGGCGGGTGCTGCTGCCACTGGTGTTCACCATGCGCGGCGACGAGCCGCCGAAGCGGCTGGAGCTGCGCAGCGGCGTCTTCTCCGCAGGCGTGCGGGTGGACGTGCCGTGACCCGGCGACGGGCGGCGGTCGTACCCTGGGGTGCGTGACCGCCGCCCTCGCCCCCGCGCTCGACGTCGCCGACTGGCAGGCGCGCCGGGCCGCCCACGAGGAGCGGGTGGACGCCTGGCTGACGCCGCATCTCGGCCGCCGCCGGGCGGGCGTGAAGCATCCGGTGGAGGACTTCCTCTTCACCTACTACTCGCACCGGCCGGCCCAGCTGCGCCGCTGGCACCCGGGCGCGGGCGTAACGCTGCGCGACGCCGACCCGGCCGGTTTCGGCCCGGACTACACCGCCTGCGCCGCCGGGCTCACCCTCGACACCGATCGGGTACGCGCGCGGCGCGCCGAGTCGATCGCCTGGATCCGTACGCTGCTGGCGGCGACCGCCGGACGCCCGGCGCAGTTCGGCTGCTTCGGCATGCACGAGTGGGCGATGGTCTACCGGCAGACGCAGGAGCAGGTACGGCACAACTCCTGGCCGCTGCGGCTGAGCCCGGCGGCGACGGCGGCCGTGGTCGAGGAGCGCGGCGTGCGGTGCAGCCACTTCGACGCGTTCCGGTTCTTCACCGCGCCGGCCCGCCCGCTGAACGTGCTCCAGCCGACCCGGGACAGCCAGCACGCGCTGGAGCAGCCGGGTTGCCTGCACGCCAACATGGATCTCTACAAGTGGGCGTACAAGCTGTCGCCGCTGGTCTGCTCGGAACTCGTGGCGGACTGCTTCGAGCTGGCCCGGGAGATCCGGGCGCTGGACATGCGTGCCAGCCCGTACGACCTGGCCGCCCTGGGCTACCCGCCGGTGCCGGTGGAGACGCCGGAGGGCCGGGCCGAGTACGCCGCCGCGCAGCGCGGGTTCGCCGAGCGTGCCGCCGGGTTGCGCGCCCGGCTGCTGGCCGCGCTGGACCGGGCGGTGCCGGCCGACCACCGCTGAGCGGGGCCGGCCGGCACGCGACGGTCAGCTCGGCGCGCAGGTCAGCGCCGGGCTCGGCGCGGTTCCCTCGGCCAGGAACCCGAACGTGGTCTGGGCGGCCGGGGCCAGCGCGCCGTTCCAGCTCGCGTTCCGGGCGGTCACAGTGGTTCCGCTCTGCGTCACGTCGGCGCTCCACGCCTGGCTGATCCGTTGTCCGCCGGCGAGCGGGAAGCGCACGGTCCAGCCTGCGATCGGCGCGGCGCCGTCGTTGCGCACTGTCACCTCCCCCTGGAAGCCGCCCGGCCACTGACCGGCGAGGCGCCAGGTGGCGGTGCAGCCGCCGGGCGCCGACGTCGGGCTCGCGGTGGGCGACGGGCTGGTCGTCGGTGACGGGCTGAGCGTGGGCGACGGCGTGGGGCTGACGGTCGGGGACGTGGTCGGGCCGGGCGTGGCGCGGCCGAGCGCGGCGACCAGCGCCGGGTACCACCTGTCGGACATCTTCTGGTCCCCGGCCGCGTTCGGGTGCACCCCGTCGTAGGTGTCGGTGGCGGTGCTGAACCCGGTCCACTGGTCGACCACCACGATCGGGGAGGCGGCCGTGGTCTTCCCGGCCGCCCAGCCGTCGATGAGCGAGTTGAGCGCCACGGTCCGCTGGCCGCACTCCGGGCAGCTCGCCGGGTTCATCGGGATGATCTTCGCGACCAGCACGGTCGTGGCCGGGTTGGCGGCCCGCATCTGGTCCACCAGCTTCGAGTACGCGGCGAGGATCGTGGCGGGCGCGATGTTGCTCCACACGTCGTTGGTGCCGAAGTGCATTAGCACGACGTCCGGGCGGGTGGCGGCGAGCCAGCCGGGCAGCAGGTTCTGGTTGGCCACGTTCGTCGCGAGGTAGCCGCCGTGGCCCTCGTTGTCGCCGTCGTAGGGCACGCCGCAGCCCTGCGGCCCGAGCGTGCCGACGAAGTCGACGTCGGTGTGGCCGGTGGACTGGAGGCGGTTCCAGAGCAGGGCGCGCCAGCAGCCGGGCGACCCGGTGATGGAGTCGCCCAGTGGCATGACGCGGACCGGCGTGGCCGCCGCGGCGGCCGGGGGTGTGGTGGCGGTGAGGGCGAGGCCGAGAGCGAGGACCGGTAGCAGCGCGGCGAGCGCGGTCAGCGCGGCGCGTACGGGGTTTCGGGACATGCGGAAGGGACTCCTGTCACTGTGACGTGGTGGTCGGTGACGGCCCTGAAGCTCCCGTACGCATTGAAGCGCTTCGACGCCTCCGGCTCAACCCTCCGGGTGCCCCCGGTGCCGGTTCCACTCCGGAGCGAGGATCGACATGACAGTGGCGTCCACCCAGCCGTCGCCGTCGCGCAGCACCTGCCGCAGCGTCCCCTCGGCGACGAAGCCCACCTTCTCGTAGGCGCGCCGGGCACGCGGGTTGAACGCGAACACCTCCAGGCCGATGCGGTGCAGGCCGAGCTGCTCGAAGCCGTACCCGACGATCAGCCGCACCGCCTCGGTGCCGAGGCCGCGGTCGCGGCCGCCGGGGCCGATCAGCGTGCGGAAGTTGCAGCTCGCGTTCGCCCGGTCCCACTCGTTGAGGACCACCTCGCCGACGCAGGCGCCGCTCGCCCGGTCCACCACCGCGAGGTCGAGCCGGTCGGCCTGGCTGTTGCGGGTGCCGTACCAGGCGCGCAACCGGGCCGGTTCGAACGTCTCGCCGGCCGGGCTGCCGGTCAGCCGGACCACCTCCGGGTCGGCCAGGATCTCCGCGAGCGCCGGCAGGTCGTCGTCGTGGAACGGGCGCAGCGCCACACGCTCGCCGGTGAGCGTGGGCTTGACGGAGAAGTCGATCACGGGGCGGAATTCTCCGATCGGCGCGCCGGGCGGTTCAACCGTTTTTCGGTCAGTCGCCGTCCACCCGGCGGTCGCGTTTGCGCTGGGACTGGCGCTTCTTCTCGGCCAGCCGGCGCTCCTTGGCGCCACGGGAGGGGCGGGTCGGGCGGCGCGCCTTCGGCGGCGGGGCGACGGCCTCGCGCAGCAGCGCGGCCATCCGTTCCCGGGCCGCTTCCCGGTTGGCCAGTTGCGCGCGGTGCTCACTGGCGGTCACGGTCAGCACGCCGTCGACCAGGCGTCCGGCGAGCCGGGTCAGCGCCCGTTCCCGGAGCGTCTCCGGCACGCTCGGCGAGCGGCCCAGGTCGAAGCTCAGTTCCACCCGCGAGTCGGTGGTGTTCACCCCCTGGCCGCCGGGCCCGGACGACCGGGAGAACCGTTCCCGCAGCTCGACTGCGGGCACCACGAGCCGGTCGGTCACCCGCAGTCCGTCGTCCACTCCCCGAGGCTAGCGCCCGGCGCGGTGACTCGGGGTGGGGGTGGCGCTCGGGGTGGGACCGGCCCGTTCCTCGCCGCCGCCGGAGGCCGCGTACGCGGCCGCGCCGACCAGCAGCAGGGCGATCACCGCGAGCTTGACGACCACGCCGCGAATCGCGAGCCAGGCGTTGCGGCGGGCGCCCGGCACGCTGGTCCGGATCGTCTGGTAGTCCGTCCAGCCGCGTTTCGCACGCGCGTAGGACGCGCCGACACCGGCGCCGATGATCAGGCCCATCACGAGGAGGGCCGCAATGACAGCTTGCTCCACCTCCGCCAGTATCCATACTCAGCGTAATATTTCTATGCCCCAATGATCCCACGCCGGATATCCGACAGTTCGCACCGATCTTGCAGTGCTTGTGCAGGTCAGCGCCGCGCGAAGCGCCGAGGCGACCCGCGCGGGAGACCGCGCCCGGTGACTCAGCCGCCCCGGCCGATGATGGTGTCGGCGGTCTGCTGGACCTGGTCGATCGGGATGGCGAAGCCGATGCCGATCGACCCGTTGCCGTCGATGGTGGCGATGGCGGTGTTCACGCCGACCACCTCACCGCGCGCGTTCACCAGCGGCCCGCCCGAGTTGCCCGGATTGATGGAGGCGTCGGTCTGCACCGCCGTGTGCCGGCCGTTGCCGATCCGCACCTGCCGGTTGAGCGCGCTGACGATACCGGCGGTGACGGTCCCGGCGAGCCCGAGCGGCGACCCGACCGCGAGCACCGGCTCCCCCACCCGGGTCGAGTTCGCCTTGGCCAGCGGCAGCGGCGGCAGCCCGGCGGACGCGGGCACCTTGAGCACGGCCAGGTCGCTGGCGGGTTCCCGGCCCACCACCTCGGCCGGGAAGCGACGCCCGTCCGAGGTCTCCACAGTCACCGCGCCCGAGCCGCCGCGGGCCAGGATGTGGTCGTTGGTGACGATGTGCTGCTCGTTGTCGATGGCGAATCCGGAGCCGGACGCGGACGCGCCGGATCGGCCCCCGACCATCACCGAGACCACGCCGGGCACCGTCTTGCCGGCGGCGGTGACCAGTTCCGCGGGCACCGGCGCGGCGGATGCCGCGCTCGGCCCCGGCGAGCCCTGGTCGGCCGCCCAGGTGCCAGCCACCGCGCCGGAGACGGTGGAGAGCGCCACCACCGCCGCCACGCTCAGCAGCCGGTGCCGCAGGCTGCGCCGTCCGGCCTCCGGCCCGCCCCCGGGTACGTCCCGGTGGCCGCGCCCGTCCGGGTCCAGCTCCGGCGAGACGAACCACGGTCCGCGTGGCTCGCCGAGTCCGGTCTGCACTGCCATGCCTGGCTCCTCACATGTCGTGCGGTAGTGGTGTGCGGGTCAGGGCAGCCGGGAGAACCACCGCAGCGAGCCGGCGGCGGCGCCCATCGCCAGGACCAGCCCGAGGCCGATGAAGCGGGCCGAGATGTCCTGCCGTTCGGTGCGGTAGCCGACGGAGGTGCCGATGTCCTCGTAGACGTCCTTCAGCTCGGCGGTGGTGGACGCCTCGTGGAATCCGCCACCGGTCTGCTCGGCGACCGCCCGCAGCGTCTGCCCGTCCACCGGCACCTGGATCGCCCGGCCGCCCCGGTCGACCGATCCCCCGGGCGTGCCGAAGGAGATCGTGTGCACCGGCACCTTGGCGGCGACGGCCTGGTCGGCCGCCTCGATCGGGTCCATCCCGGAGGTGTTCGCGCCGTCGGAGAGGATGATGATCCGGGCCGGCGGCGGGTCCTTCGCGGCAGTCGCGTCAAGGCTCTTTACCGCGCCCAGCGAGGTGCTGATCGCCTCGCCGATCGCGGTGCCCTGCACGCCGGTGATGCCCTCCGCCAGCCGCCCGATGCCGTCGTGCAGCGCCTCCCGGTCGGTGCTCGGCGGCACCAGCACCGCGGCGCTGCCGGCGAACGCGACGAGGCCGACGTTGAACTCGTCCGGCAGCCCGTCGACGAACCGCCGGCCGGCCTCCTTGGCCGCTGTCAACCGGTCCGGGTCCACGTCACCGGCGAGCATCGAGGTGGAGACGTCGACAGCGACCATCACGGTGGCCCGTTCCCGGGGGACCCGTACCTCCGCCTCGGGGCGGGCGAACCCGACCACGAGCAGCGCCAGCATGGCCAGGAACAGGCCCGCCGGCACGTGCCGGCGCCAGGCCGGGCGGCGCGGGGCGACCCGGTCCAGCAGGCGCAGGTTGGTGAAGCGCACCGCGTACCGGCTCTGCCGCCGTTGCAGCACCAGATAGCCGGCGACCAGCGCGAGGACGGCGAGCAGCAGCCAGAGGCGGGCTGGTGACTGCCAGGTCATGCGACACCTCCCCGGGCGGCGGCCGGCACGGTGGCCAGCCGGCGCTGCTCGTGCACGTGCCGCACCACGTCCGCGCACCAGTCCCGGTCGGTGCGCAGCGCCATGTGGGTGGCGCCGGCCCGGCGCAGCGTGTGGCGTACCTGCTCGCGCTGCTCGGCGGCGGCGCGCGCGTACCGCTCGCGCAGGTCCGGGTCGCCGGTCCACACCTCGCGGTGCCGGCCGCTCTCCGGGTCGACGAGCGTGATCAGTCCGACGTCGGGCAGTTCCAGCTCGCGCGGGTCGGTCACCTCGACCGCGAGCACCTGATGACGGACCGCGAGGCGGCGCAGCGCCGCGGCCCACGGCGGGGGCGCGGCGTCCGGGTCGTCGGGCAGTTCGTCGAGGAAGTCGGAGACGATCACCACGAGCCCGCGCCGGGTGGCGACACGCTGCAGGCCGTCCAGGCCGTCGGCCAGGCCCGGCCCCGCGGCGGGCGGGCGTGCGCCGGCCGCGCCCGCGCCGTCCGGGTCCCGCCGGTCGTCGGTACGCGGAGCGCCGAGCAGCGCGCGGAGCAGCCCGAGCAGATGGGTACGCCCGCTGCGGGCCGGGAATCGGCGCAGCCCGTCGGGCGTGAGCACCTGCGCGCCGAGCCGGTTGCCGACTCCGGCGGTGAGGAAGCCGATCGCTGCGACAGCGGCCACCGCCAGCTCCCGTTTGTCCAGCGTGGAGGTGCCGTACTCCATGCTGGGGCTGGCGTCGACGAGCAGCCAGGTGGTCAGTTCCCGGTCCGCGTCGACCTGGCGGACGTGCGGCACCGTGGTCCGAGCGGTGACCGCCCAGTCCATCCGGCGTACCTCGTCCTCGCCGGGGCGGTACTCCCGGCTGCCGGCGGCCTCGCTGCCCGGCCCGGGCAGCAGGCCCCGGTACCGGCCGTGCAGCAGGCCGTCGAGCCGCCGGGTCACCGTCAGCTCCAGCCGGCGCAGCCGCTGGTCGGGCGCGAGGTCGGTCAGCCCGGGCTCGGCCGTGCTGGTCATGCCGCCGCCAGGTCCGGCGCCGCCTCGGTGGGCCCGTTCACCAGCCGGGGTGGTGGCACCGCCTCGATCACCCGGCGCACCACGTCCTCGCCGGAGATCCCGTCGGCGACCGCGTCGAAGGTGAGCACGAGCCGGTGCGCCAGCACGTCCACCGCCAGGTCCCGGATGTCCTCGGGGAGGACGTAGTCGCGGCCGTGGATGAGTGCCTGCGCGCGGGCGGCGGCCACCAGGCCGAGCGTGGCCCGGGGGCTGGCCCCGTACGCCAGCAGCGGCGCGATGTCGGGCAGGCCGAAGCGTTGCGGGTCGCGGGTGGCGAGGATGAGGCGGACCACGTACTCGGCGAGCGCGTGGTGGACGAAGACGTCGGTGGCGCGGCGCTGGAGTTCCCGCAGCCGGATCGGGTCGAGCACGGTGCTCGCGGTGGGGCGCTCGGTGCTCATCCGGTAGAGGATGGCCAGCTCGTCGGCGTCGCTCGGGTAGTCGACCACGACCTTCATGAGGAAGCGGTCGCGTTGCGCCTCGGGGAGCTGGTAGACGCCCTCGGACTCGATCGGGTTCTGGGTGGCCAGGACCAGGAACGGCTCCGGCACCGGCCAGCTCCGCCCGCCGATCGAGACCTGCCGCTCGGCCATCGCCTCCAGCAGGGCCGACTGCACCTTGGCCGGGGCCCGGTTGATCTCGTCGGCGAGCACGAGGTTCGCCATGATCGGTCCCAGCTCCACGTCGAACTGCTCGGTCGAGGCGCGGTAGATGCGGGTGCCGACGATGTCGGAGGGCACCAGGTCGGGCGTGAACTGGATCCGGGAGAAGGTGCCGCCGACGACTGTGGCGAGGGTCTGCGCCGCGAGCGTCTTGGCCACCCCCGGTACGCCCTCCAGCAGGCAGTGACCGTCGGCGATGAGGGCGGTGAGCAGGCGTTCGACGAGCCGATCCTGCCCGACGATCACGCGTTTGACCTCGGCGAGGGTCTGTTCCAGCTCGACGCCGCTCGCGTCGGCATCGACCGGGCTGGGCACGCTGGCCAGGGTGTCCGAGATGTCCGTCACGGTGCTTGCTTCCCGGGCCGGACCGGCGACAAACGTCGGATTATCGGACCCGGACCGGCAGTGGCCGAACCGGACGGGCAGCATCTCCCCGATCGGGCGGCAACGGCGCGAACCCCATCGGTCCGGGCGGGACCGGGACGGAACACGACACCGGCCCCCGCCGCAGCGGAGGCCGGTGCGCGGCCGGACGGGTCAGTTGGCGACCAGGATGTGGAACGGCCGGTCGGCGAAGCCGCCGGTGGAGTTGCGGGTCTGCACGAAGACCGCGTTGGGGGTCAGCGTGCGCGGCGCGGCCGAGATCTCGCCGCCCGGCGGCACGTTCGCCGAGTCGTTCGTGCCGATCGAGACGTGGTACGCCTTGGCGGACACGTCGTAGTCGAACAGCACCTGGTACTGCCCGGCGGACACGCCCGGGCCGGGTACGAACCGGAGCGAGGACACCACGTTGCCGGAGTGCTGCAGCAGCGTCCCGTTCGCCGACACGACCGCCCAGGCGACCTGACCGGGGGCCGGCGGGGCCAGCGTGGCCCGCATGGCGGCGCGGGCGGCCTGCCGCTCGGCGGCGGTCACCGGCGGCTGCGCGGTGCTGTGCCGGGCGCCGGGCTGGGGTCGCGCCTCCGCCTGGGCGGCCGCGGCGATCCCGCCACCGGCCAGGGTGAGGGACAGCGCGGCGAGCGCCACCACCGTCGCCTTTCGCTTGAAGAATGTGGCCATGAGTTCTCCCTTGGTTAAACCGTGGTGATACGGCGACTGCGCGCGTCAAATTGCGGATCATCGGGAATCCGCCCGGGGAGCGCACCGCTCGTGAGCTGGCCTTACTACAGAGAGTCGCGACGTCTCAACCAGGGGGAACGTAGCACCGGAAAACGCGGGCGGTCAATAGCTCATATTGCGTGTCCGACCGATCGAAAAAGTGCTCAGAAATTGCGGTCGAGCATTCACGAAATTGTTTCGCCGGGCATCGCGGCAGCGCGGACCCGGGTAGCCTGACGGCCATGATCACAGCGCCGGACCTGTCCCGGGGCGGCACCCGGGGCGGCCGCTGGGCCACCGCCGCGTGCTGGCTGGCAGCGGCGCCGGTCGCCGCCTGGGCGCTGGTACGCCTGGCCGGGCTGGAACGCGGTCCGCTGGTGCTGGCGATCGCCTTCACGCCGTACGTCGCCGCGCTGGCCCCGGTCGTGGCGGTGTCGGCGCTCGCCCTGCGGCGCCGGGCCCCGGCGGTGGTCGCGGCCCTCGCCGCGCTGTCGTTGATCGGCGCGGTGGCGCCCCGGGCGGTCCCCGACGCCCGTCCCCCGGCCGACGGGCCGACGCTGCGGCTGCTCACCGCCAACCTGCGCCTCGGCTCGGCCGACCCGGCGGGACTTGTCGACCTGGCCCGGGTCCGGCGGGTGGACGTGCTCACGGTGCAGGAGCTCACCCCGGCGCTCGCGGCCGAGCTGGACCGGCTCGGCCTGGCCACGCTGCTGCCCTACCGGTCGCTGAGCCCCGAGGTCGGCTCCACCGGCTCCGGCGTGTACGCCCGCCACCCGCTGCGCGACACCGGGCACCGCCGCAACCAGGGGTTCTTCTTCACCCAGGCGTACGCGACGGTGACGGTGCCGGGCGCGCCGCCGTTACGGGTGGAGTCGGCGCACCCGGCCGCGCCGTACGCGGTGGACGTGGTGCCGGACTGGTGGACCGACCAGCGCGCCCAGCCGCCGGCCACCCCGGACGGCGGGCTGAGCGTGCTGGCCGGGGACTTCAACGCGACGCTCGACCACGCGGCGCTGCGGGAGCTGATCGCCACCGGTTACACCGACGCGGCGGACGCGGCCGGGGCCGGGTTCGGCGGCACCTGGGGGCCGTACGACGGCGACCCGATCCCGCCGGTCACCATCGACCACGTCCTGGTGGACCGGCGCATCGCGGTGCGCGCCGCCGGCACCTTCCCGGTGCCGGGCAGCGACCACCGCGCGTTGCTGGCCGAGCTGCGCCTGCCGGCCGGGTGAGTCAGGCCGCGGTCCCGCCCGTCACGCGGGTCCGGTCCAGGCCGTAGGTGAGCGCGTCGACGAGCGCGTGCCAGCTGGCCTCGACCACGTTCGGGTGCACGCCCACGGTGGTCCAGTCGCGGCCCGCCCCGGCGGTCTCCACGAGTACGCGCGTCACCGCGCCGGTGCCGTGGCTGCCCTCCAGGATGCGGACCTTGTAGTCGGCCAGCTGGAACTCGCGCAGCTCCGGGTAGTGCCGGGACAGCGCCACCCGCAACGCCTCGTCCAGCGCGTTGACCGGGCCGTTGCCCTCGGCGGTGGCGATCACCCGCTCGCCGCGTACCCGGATCTTCACCGTGGCCTCGGAGACCACCGCGCCGTCCTCGCGGTGCTCGACCAGCACCCGGTACGACTCCAGCGTGAACGGCCGGACCGGCGCCGCGCCCGGCAGTTCCGAGCGGACCAGCAGTTCGAACGAGGCGTCGGCGGCCTCGAACGACCAGCCATCGGCCTCCAGCTCCTTGACCCGCCCGGTGACCTTGGACAGGGTGTCCGGATGGCCGGCCAGGTCCAGACCGAGCTCACGGCTCTTGAGCTCGATGCTGGCCCGGCCGGCCATCTCGGTCACCAGGATCCGCATGTCGTTGCCCACCACGGTGGGTTCCACGTGGTTGTAGAGCAACGGGTCGACCTTGATCGCGCTCGCGTGCAGCCCCGCCTTGTGAGCGAAGGCGGCAGCCCCGACGTAGGCCTGGTGGGTGTCGGGGGCGATGTTGGCGATCTCGGCGATGGCGTGCGAGACCCGCACCATCTGTTCCAGGCAGCCCTCCGGTAGGACGGGCATGCCCAGCTTGAGCTGAAGATTGGCGACGATCGCGAAGATGTCGGCGTTGCCGGGGCGCTCGCCGTACCCGTTGGCGGTGCCCTGCACGTGGCGGACGCCGGCCTCGACGGCGGCGATGGTGTTGGCGACCGCGCAGGCGGTGTCGTTCTGCGCGTGCATGCCGAGCCGTTCCGGCGCGATCCCGGTGCGCGCCACCAGCCCTTCGATCACGGCGGTGACCTGGGAGGGCAGCATGCCGCCGTTGGTGTCGCAGAGGACGAAGCGCTCGGCGCCGGCGGCCAGCGCGGTCTCCGCCACAGCGGTGGTGTAGCCCGGGTCGAAGCGGAACCCGTCGTAGCAGTGCTCTCCGTCGACGAAGACCCGCCGACCCTGCGCCACCAGGTACGACACGGTGTCGCGGATCATGGCGAGGTTCTCCTCGGCGGTGGTGCGCAGCGCGCGTTCCACGTGCCGCAGGTCCGCCTTGGCGACCAGGGCGACGGCCGGGGTCTGCGCGTCGAGCAGCCCGCGCACCTGCGGGTCGTCCTCGACCGCGAGGCCGGCCTTGCGGGTGGCGCCGAAGGCGACCAGGATCGCGTGCCGCAGTTCCAGCTCGGTGCGGGCCCGGCGGAAGAACTCGGTGTCCTTGGGCACCGCGCCCGGCCAGCCCCCCTCGATGAAGCCGACCCCGAGGTCGTCGAGCAGGCGGGCCACCGCCAGCTTGTCGACCACCGAGTACGTGAGTCCTTCGCGCTGGGCGCCGTCGCGCAGCGTCGTGTCGTACACCTGGAAGGTCATCGGAGTCCTCTTCTCGTGTCCGTCCTGGGCGCAAACAAAAAGACCCCCCGCGGATGCGGGAGGTCTGCGCGCTCGGCGAGGGAAGGCCGGCGCGCTAGCTGCTAATGATCAGGACGAAGCTGGTCACGACCAGTACTCTGCCACCCCGCCCCCGCTTTTGGGAGGCGAAACCCATATTCCGGGACGATCGCGGGGCTGGTGACCGCCTTCACACCCGGCGACCGCCCGCCACGAGCGCAAACAGGGCTGCGGAAGAATCTTGAACAGATCCAGTTACTGGCCCGGCGGTGCTGCCGGGTCACGCTCAAGGAGGACCCGTGCTCACTGTCGGTGACCACTTCCCCGAGTACGAACTCACCGCCTGCGTGTCGCTCGACGCCGACAAGGCGTTCGAGACGATCAACCACAAGTCCCACGAGGGCCAGTGGCGCGTCGTGTTCTTCTGGCCGAAGGACTTCACCTTCGTCTGCCCCACCGAGATCGCCGAGTTCGGCCGTCTCAACGGCGAGTTCGCCGACCGCGACGCCCAGGTGCTCGGCGTCTCCGTCGACAACGAGTTCGTCCACTACGCCTGGCGCAAGGACCACCCGGACCTGCGCGAGCTGCCCTTCCCGATGCTCAGCGACATCAAGCGTGAGCTGACCTCCGCCTGCGGCGTGCTCGGCGCCGACGGTGTCGCGCAGCGGGCCACCTTCATCGTGGACCCGAACAACGAGATCCAGTTCGTCATGGTGACCGCCGGCTCGGTCGGCCGTAACGTCTCCGAGGTGCTGCGGGTGCTCGACGCGCTCCAGACCGACGAGCTGTGCCCGTGCAACTGGAACAAGGGCGGCGCGACGCTCGACGCCAACGCGCTCCTCGCCGGCGCCGGGGCCTGACCATGGGCCTGGACGCGATCAAGGCGGGCCTGCCCGAGTACGCCAAGGACATCCGGCTCAACCTCGGCTCCACCATCACCACCTCGACGCTGAAGCCGGAGCAGGCGTGGGGCACCGCCCTGGCCTGCGCGGTGGCGGCCCGCAACCCGGTGGTGCTGCGGGAGATCGCCGCCGAGGCGGCCGGTCACCTCACGCCCGAGGCGGTCGCGGCGGCCAAGGGCGCGGCTGCGGTCATGGCGATGAACAACGTCTACTACCGGGCCAAGCACCTGATCGGCGACGAGCAGTACGCGTCGCTGCCGGCCCGGCTGCGGATGCAGATCATCGCCCGCCCCGGCGTGGAGAAGACCGACTTCGAGCTGTGGTGCCTCGCCGTCTCGGCGATCACCGGCTGCGGCGTCTGCCTGGAGTCGCACGAGAAGACGCTGCGCGCCGCCGGGTTCAGCCGGGAGCAGGTGCACGAGGGGCTGCGGATCGCCGCCGTCGTACACGCCGCCGCGGTGACCCTGGACGCGGAGGCCGCGCTGGCCTGATCCACCGGCTCGGACGCGCCCGACCGGCGCCGCGCGGGCCGACCTCCCGAGGGGCCGGCGTCACCACCGTGGCGCCGGCCCCTCGGCGTCGGCGGGCCGGCCGCCGGCGGGTTGGTGCCCGGACAGGGTGGGTAACCCTCCCGACTGATGACGGCGCCGCGACGGCCGCGGCCCTGGGGACGGGAGGCGGCACATGGACGGACTGGACCCGCGCGCCACGCACGGCGGCACCGAGCCGATCCTCGACGACGGCCGGGGCACCGTCGCCGGGGGCGCCCCGGCGGGCGCCTTCGACCCGTGGCGCTACCGCGACGAGGCGGGCGTGGCGAGCGCCGACCTGACCGGCTACAAGGTCGAGGCCACCGACGGCGCCATCGGCAAGATCGACCGGGCGAGCCACGAGGTGGACGACAGCTACCTGGTCGTGGACACCGGGCCGTGGATCTTCGGCAAGAAGGTGATGCTCCCGGCCGGGACCGTGAACCACGTCGACCACGACGCCCGCACCGTGCACGTCGACCGGGAGAAGGACCAGATCAAGGCCGCCCCGGAGTACGACGAGTCCAGCCACGCCGACCCGGGCTACCGGGACCGGCTCGGCGGCTACTACGGCGAGAGCCACTCGGCGCTGCCGCCGGACGTGCCGCCGCGCATCTGACACCGCGGCGACGGCCGGCGGGGACGTGGGAACGCCCCGCCGGCCGTACCGTGTCGGATGTGGACGTCCCGCAGAGCCCCTTCCCCACCCTGTTCAACTTCCGCGACGTCGGCGGATACGCCGCTCAGGACGGGCGCACCGTGCGCCGCGGCCGGCTCTACCGTTCCGACTCGCTGCACCGCATCGACGAGACCGACCGGGCGGCGTTCACCGCGCTCGGCATCCGTACCGTGATCGACCTGCGCCGCCCCACCGAGGTGGAACGCGACGGGCGGGTGCCCGCCTACGACGGGCTCGCCTACCGGCACATCCACCCCGAGCACGCCGACTGGGGCGCGAACCGGTTCGACGCCTCCGGCGTCAGCCTGGCCCGCTACCTGGCCGACCGGTACGCCGACCTGGCGCGTACCGGCACCGCCGGGCTCGCCGAGGCGGTCGGGCTGATCGCGGACAGCGCCAACGCGCCGGTGGTGGTGCACTGCGTCGCCGGAAAGGACCGCACCGGCATCGTCTGCGCGCTCACGCTCTCCGTGCTCGGGGTGCCCGACGAGGACGTGGTCGCCGACTACGCGCTCAGCACCGCGGCGTCGCAGCGCTTCACCGAGTGGGTCCGCGCCACGCTGCCGGACGCGGAGGAACCGCCGCCGCCGTTCCTGGAGTCACCGGCCGAGACGATGGAGCTGTTCCTGGCCGAGCTGCGCGCCGGCCACGGCTCGGTCGAGGGTTACCTGACCCACGCGGGCGTCACCGAGACGCAACTGGAGTCGCTGCGCACCCACCTGCTGGACTGACGCCGCGCGGTGAGCAGGGAGCGGACTCGCTGCTCACCGCGCGGTCGGGCGGTCAGATGACCCGGGTGACCCAGCCGTGCGGGTCCTCGGCGCGACCGCGCTGGATGTCCACCAGCTTCTGGCGCAGCGCCATGGTGACCTGGCCGGGCTCGCCGCCGCCGATGAGGAACTCGCCCTCCGGGAAGCGCACGCCGCCGATCGGGGTGACGACAGCGGCCGTGCCGCAGGCGAACACCTCGCGCAGCCGCCCGCTCGCCGCGTCGGCCTGCCAGTCGGCGAAGCTGACCGGCGCCTCCCGCACCTCGTGCCCGGCCTCGGCGGCCAGGGTGAGGATCGCGTCGCGGGTGATGCCGGGCAGGATCGTGCCGCCCAGCGGCGGGGTGACGATGCTGCCGTCGTCGTAGACGAAGAAGACGTTCATGCCGCCCAGCTCGTCCACGTAGCGCCGCTCGACCGCGTCCAGGAAGACCACCTGGTCGCAGCCCGCCTCGATCGCCTCGGCCTGCGCCGCGAGCGACGCGGCGTAGTTGCCGCCGCACTTCGCCGCGCCGGTGCCGCCGGGCGCGGCCCGGGTGTAGTCCGGCGAGACCCAGACCGTCACCGGCTTCACCCCGCCGGAGAAGTACGCCCCGGCCGGCGAGGCGATGACGCAGTACAGGTATTCGTTGGCCGGGCGCACGCCGAGGAAGACCTCGCTGGCGAACATGAACGGACGCAGGTAGAGGCTGGCGTCCTCGTGCTCCGGGATCCACGCCTGGTCGATCTCGACCAGACGGCGCAGCGACTCCACGAACGTCGCCTCCGGCAGCTCCGGCATGGCGAGCCGGCGGGCGGACGCGCTGAACCGGGCCGCGTTGGCCTCCGGGCGGAACATCGTCACCGCGTCGCCGGTGCGGTACGCCTTCAGCCCTTCGAAGATCTCCTGCGCGTAGTGCAGCACCGCCGCGGCCGGGTCCATCGGGATCGGCGCGCGCGCCTCCAGGCGGGCGTCGTACCAGCCCTTACCCTCGGCGTAGCGGATGGTGACCATGTGGTCGGTGAAGACCCGGCCGAAACCGGGGTTCGCCAGCAGGGCGGCCCGGTCGGCGGCGGATACCGGCGCGGGATTCGGACGGATCTCGAAATCGAGCTTGTCACCACCGCTCATCGCGCTGACCTCCCTGCGGGTTCACGGCATGCGGGATCGCACGCCGACGTCACTGGTGCCAGAAACTTACCCCGAACGGTCGTTCAGCGGATAGGTCCGCCCCTCGCACGGCTGCGCCGCACCGGACCGCCGAATCGGGCCCGGAGACGGGTCTGGCGGCCCGTTACCGGGCCGCCAGGTGAGGATCGGCCCGGTCAGGATACGGCGTACCCGGCGAGCCGGTCGCCGACCTCCTCGGTGCGCAGCGGCGCGCCAGGCGTGCGCGCGGCCAGCTCGGCGCCGACCGCGGCGGTGACCCGGGCGGCGGCGTCGGCGTGGCCGAGCTGGTCCAGCAGCAGCGCGGCGGAGAGCACGGCGGCGACCGGGTCGGCGACGCCCTTGCCGGCGATGTCCGGCGCGGAGCCGTGCACCGGCTCGAACATCGACGGGTAGCGCCCCTCCGGGTTGATGCAGCCGCTGGCCGCCAGCCCGATGCCACCGGTCACCGCGGCGGCGATGTCGGTGAGGATGTCGCCGAAGAGGTTGTCGGTGACCACCACGTCGTACCGGGACGGGTTGGTCACCAGGAACATCGCTGCGGCGTCGATGTGCTGGTACTCGGTGGTGACGTCGGGGTGCTCGGCGGCCACCGCGGCGAAGGCGCGCGACCAGAGCGAACCGGCGTGGGTGAGCACGTTGGTCTTGTGCACGAGCGTGACCTTGCGCCGTTCGCGACGGCGGGCGCGGGCGAAGGCGTCGCGGATGACCCGCTCGACGCCGTGCCGGGTGTTCAGGCTCTCCTCGGTGGCCACCTCGGCCGGGGTGTCCCGGTGCAGCGCGCCTCCGGCGCCCGCGTACAGCCCCTCGGTGCCCTCGCGGACCACCACGAGGTCGACCTCGCCGGGCTTGACCGCGGCGAGCGGGCCGCCGACGCCGGGCCAGAGCCGGGACGGGCGCAGGTTGACGTACTGGTCGAAGGCGAACCGGAGCTTGAGCAGCAGGCCGCGCTCCAGCACGCCCGGCGGCACGGTCGGGTCGCCGACCGCGCCGAGCAGGATCGCGTCGTGACCGGCCAGCTCGTCGAGGACGGAGTCGGGCAGCGCCTCGCCGGTGCGGTGCCAGCGCGCCGCGCCCAGGTCGTACTCGGTGGCCTCGATGCCGGGCAGCACCGCGTCGAGGACCTTGCGGGCCTGCGCGACCACCTCGGGTCCGATGCCGTCACCGGCCACCACCGCGATGCGTGCCACCTGATGCTCCTCGTCTCGACGTTCCCGGCAACGGTACGTCGGTGTCCCGTCCCCCGGTACGAATCTTCCACCATTCGGGAACGCGAGTCACAGGATCCTCCCAGCTGACACCCATGGCGCGGTCATCTCCACTGCTTAGGGTCGGGTTTCATCGGGTCGACGCAGGCCCGGAACCGGCCACCGCCGCGACACGGCGGCGACCACCGAGGGGCAGGTGTCATGCGGATCGAGCACCGGCGGACCCACTGGGCGGACGAGCAACCACGTACCCGCTGGGTCGACCAGTCCGCGTTCCGCCCGGTCCGTCCGGACCTGCACCTGGGCGCCAGCAGCCACCGCGTCGAGCGGCCCGGCGCCGGCGCGTCCGGCCGGATCACCGTCCGGCACACGGTGGCCACCTCGACCGCCGACTACACACTGCTGCTCAACGCGCCCGAGTGGCTGGGCCACCGGGTGGTGGGCGAGGCGCTGCGGGACGCCGTCGCCGAACTGCGCGCCATCGACCTCACCTACGGACCGAACCGGCCGGACAGCCTCGTCTCCCGGCTGCGCCGCGACGAGATCAGCCCCGACTCGTACCCCCCGCTGGCCGACCTGATCGACCTCTGCGCGTCGATGCGGGCGGCGACCGACGGCTGGTTCGACGCCTGGGCGGTGCCCGGCGGCTTCGACCCGGGCGGCCTGCTCGGCGGCTGGGCCGTGGAGCGGGCCGCGGCGCGGTTGCGCGCCGCCGGCATCCACGACTACGCCGTGCTCAGCGGCGCCGACCTGACGGTACGCGGGCGCGCGGCGCACGGCGGGCCGTGGCGCGTGGCCGTGCACCACCCCACCGACACCCGGCGCACGCCGCTCGTGCTGGAGATGACGACCGGCGCGGTGGGCACCTCCGGTGTCACCGGGCGGCGGGGGCACGTGATCGACCCGCACACCGGCGAGCCGACCGACCGCCTGGCGGCCGCCACCGTGATCGGCCCGGACCTCGCCGTCGCCGACGCCTACGCCACCGCCCTGTACGCCGCCGGACCGGCCGGACTGGCCTGGTTCCGCCAGGACTCGGACTACCGCCCGCTGTTCGCGCAGCACCGGCGCTGAGCCGCGATCGGCCCCCGCGGTCTCGGCAACGACCGTGGGGGCCGGTCAGCGACGAGTGCGCGTGGCTCGCGCAATCGAGGGGTGCGGGCCGACGGGGCGGACGCCCGACCGCGCCACCCGAAGACGGGCCGGGGAATCGACTCAGCCGGAAACCGCAACGGTACGCTAGCGAATCGACGCAACTCGACGCAAGAGTCTCCACAGCGGACGCCGGGGAATCGGTGTCGGCAATCAGCCGGTGAACGCACGGTGGGGCAGAGGTGACGGGCCGGGCCCGGGATGGCACGCTGTCCGCCGTGAGTTTCGATCTGAGCGTGTGGGCCCTGCCGAACGGGGCGACACCGGAGCAGGTGCGGGCGGCGGTGCAGCAGTGCCGCGAGGGCTGGCACGGCAAGCAGCAACCCGACCCGAGGCTGGTCGCCTTCTACCGGGCGATCACGGCGAGCTACCCCGACGGTCCGACCCGGCCGGGTACGCCCTGGGAGGCGCCGCTGCACACGGCCGCCGACCACATCGAGATGAACCTGAACCCGACCTGCCCGGACCAGGTCCTGCTGGACATCGAACGGCTGGCCGGCGAACACGACCTGATGCTCTTCGACGCGCAGGACGGCTCGGTCTACCCGCCACCGGCCCGCGTGCGTTCCTGACCGGCCGGAACGACGAAGGGCCCGGCCGCATCCGGCCGGGCCCCGATGTGTCCTGTCCGGACTACACGTCGCGCAGGTCGGCCGCGCTGGCCGCCACCGCGCCGATCGAGTCGGCGGCGGAGGTGAGCAGGTCGGCGCCGAGCGCCTGGTCGACGGTGAGCGTCATCAGCGTCTCGCCACCGGCCTCACGGCGGGCCACCTGCATGGCGGCGATGTTGACGCCGGCCTCGCCGAGCAGCGTGCCGACGGTGCCGACCACGCCGGGCCGGTCGGCGTAGCGCAGGAAGACCAGGATGCCCTCCGCGCCGATCTCGACGTCGAAGCCGTCCACCTCGGTCAGCTTGAACACGTCCCGGGCGCCGGTGTGCACCACGGTGCCGGACACCCGGACGGTACGGCCGTCCGGCAGCGCGCCGCGCACGGTCACCAGGTTCGGGTGGTCGACCGTCTCGCCCGGCGTGGCCAGCGTGACCTCGACACCCCGCTCGGCCGCCAGGTGCGGCGCGTTGACGTAGGTGACCTGCTCCTCCACCACGGAGCTGAACAGGCCCTTGGTCGCGGCCAGCTTGAGCACCGACACGTCGTGGGCGGCGATCTCACCGCGCACCTCGACGGTGACGCTGGCGGCCACCCCGCCGGCCAGGGCGGTGAACGCCCGGCCCAGCCGCTCGGCCAGCGGCAGCAGCGGGCGTACGTCCTCGGCGACCACGCCGCCGGCCTGCACGTTCACCGCGTCCGGCACGAACTCGCCCTGGAGCGCCAGCTTGACGCTCTTGGCCACGGCCAGACCGGCCTTGTCCTGCGCCTCGTTGGTGGAGGCGCCCAGGTGCGGGGTGGCCACCACGTTGTCGAAGGCGAACAGCGGCGAGGAGGTGCACGGCTCCTTGGCGTACACGTCGACGCCGGCGCCGGCGACCCGGCCCTCCGCGATCGCGTCGGCGAGCGCCTGCTCGTCGACCAGCCCGCCCCGGGCCGCGTTGACGATCCGGACGCCCGGCTTGACGATCGCCAGCTCCTTCTCGCCGATCAGGCCCACCGTCTCCGGCGTCTTCGGCAGGTGGATCGAGATGAAGTCGCTCTCCCGCAGCAGCTCCTCCAGCCCGACCAGGCGGACACCGAGCTGCGCGGCGCGGGCCGGCTGGATGTACGGGTCGTACGCGATCAGCCGGGTGCCGAACGCGGCGATGCGCTGGGCGAACAGCACGCCGATGCGGCCGAGGCCGACCACGCCCACGGTCTTGCCCTGGATCTCCACGCCGGTGTACTTGGACCGCTTCCACTCGCCGGCCTTGAGCGCGGCGCTGGCGCTGGCGGTGTTGCGGGCCACCGCGAGCAGCAGCGCGACGGCCTGCTCGGCGGCGGAGACGATGTTCGAGGTGGGCGCGTTCACCACCATGACGCCCCGGGCGGTGGCGGCGGGCACCTCGACGTTGTCCAGACCGACGCCGGCCCGGGCGACCACCTTGAGCCGCGGCGCGGCCGCGATCGCCTCGGCGTCGATCTGGGTGGCGCTGCGTACGATCACCGCGTCGGCCTCGGAGAGGGCGGAGAGCAGGGCCGGGCGATCGGTGCCGTCCACGTGCCGCACGTCGAAGTCGTGGGCGAGCACCTCGATGGCGGCGGGGGCGAGTTCTTCGGCGATCAGTACGACAGGATTCATCGGTCCTCGTAGACGCTCGGTAATGGTGCGGCCTGGGACGCCGGGGCGCCGCGCTGCGCCCTACGCCGATCCGTGCCATGGCCGTCGGGTGCGCCGGGGCACCACACCAAGGATGGTAGGTGGCTGCCCGCCCGGCGTGTCCCGGAGTGCGGGGTGAGGGCCCTCACAAAGGCCCGTCGCACGCCCGTCATCCCCCGTTAACGGGTGCGGTACGGGACGAGGCGCTACTCACCGTGTCTCAACACGTGAACGCACGGCGGCCCGCGGCCGGACGCCGGGGAGAGCGTCGGGCCACGGGCCGCACGAGGGAAGAACTCAGACGGTCTCGGTGATCGGCCGGTCGACCCAGCTCATCATGCCGCGCAGCTTCTGCCCGGTCTCCTCGATCGGGTGCGCCGCGCCCTCGGCCTGCCACTTGGCGAAGTTCGGCCGGCCGGCCTCGTCCTCGGCCACCCACTCGCGGGCGAACTCGCCGGACTGGATCTCGCCGAGGATCTTGCGCATCTCCTCCTTGACCCGCGAGTCGATCACGCGCGGGCCACGGGACAGGTCGCCGTACTCGGCGGTGTCGGAGATGCTGTAGCGCATCCGGGCGATGCCGCCCTCGTACATCAGGTCGACGATCAGCTTCAGCTCGTGCAGGCACTCGAAGTAGGCCACCTCGGGCGCGTAGCCGGCCTCGGTGAGCACCTCGAAACCGGTCTGCACCAGCGCCGCCGCGCCGCCGCAGAGCACCGCCTGCTCGCCGAACAGGTCGGTCTCGGTCTCCTCGGTGAACGTGGTCCGGATCGCGCCGGCGCGGGTGCCGCCGATCGCCTTGGCGTACGCCAGAGCCAGGCCGAACGCGTTGCCGCTGGCGTCCTGCTCGACGGCGACCAGGCAGGGCACGCCCTTGCCGTCGACGTACTGGCGGCGGACCAGGTGACCGGGGCCCTTCGGGGCGACCATCGCCACGTCCACGTCGGCCGGGGGCTTGATCAGGCCGTACCGGATGTTGAAGCCGTGCCCGAAGAACAGCGCCTTGCCCGCGGTCAGGTTCGGCGCGATGGCCTCGGCGTAGATGTGCCGCTGGGCCGTGTCCGGCGCCAGGATCATGATCACGTCGGCCTCGGCGGCCGCCTCGGCGGGCGTGAGCACCCGCAGGCCCTGCTCCTCGGCCTTCGGCCGGCTCTTCGACCCGGCGGGCAGGCCGATCACCACGTCGACGCCCGAGTCGCGCAGCGACAGCGCGTGCGCGTGGCCCTGGCTGCCGTACCCGATCACGGCGACCTTGCGGCCCTGGATCAGGCCCAGGTCGGCGTCGTCGTCGTAGAACACCTCAACGCTCATTGACTTCCCTTTCGTACGGCGGAGCCCGTCGGCCCGTCGAAAAAACTTGTGGGTACGGATCAGGCGGCGCGCAGGGCCGGGCCGGCGGTGATGGCCCGGGAACCCCGCCCGATGGCCACCGTGCCGGACTGGACCATCTCCTTGATGCCGAACGGCTCCAGGTCACGCAGCAGCGCGTCGAGCTTGTCCGGCGTGCCGGTGGCCTCGATCGTCAGCGTGTCCGGCGCGACGTCGACCACCCGGGCACGGAACAGGCCGACCGTCTCCAGCACCTGGGCGCGGGCCGTGCGGTCCGCGCGGACCTTGACCAGCAGCAGCTCCCGCGCCACCGACACCTGCGGATCCAGCTCCACGATCTTGAGTACGTTGACCAGCTTGTTGAGCTGCTTGGTCACCTGCTCCAGCGGCGAGGACTCGGCGTTGACCACGATGGTGATGCGGGAGACGTCCGGGTTCTCGGTCTCGCCGACGGCGAGGCTGTCGATGTTGAACCCGCGCCGGGAGAACAGCCCGGAGACCCGGGCCAGGACGCCCGGCTTGTTCTCCACCAGCACGGAGAGCGTGTGCATCGTCATTTAGAGTTCGTCCTCGTCGAAAGCAGGGCGCACGCCCCGCGCGAACATGATCTCGTCGTTGCTGGTGCCGGCGGCGACCATCGGCCAGACCATCGCGTCCTTGCCGACCACGAAGTCGATGACCACCGGCGCGTCGTTGATCGCCATGGCCGCCTCGATGGTCTTGTCCACGTCGGCGGCGTTCTCGCAGCGCAGCCCGACGCAGCCGAGCGCCTCGGCGAGCTTGACGAAGTCCGGGATGCGGTGCTTGTGCGTGCCCAGCTCGGTGTTGGAGTAGCGCTCCCCGTAGAACAGGGTCTGCCACTGCCGCACCATGCCCAGGTTGCCGTTGTTGATCACGGCGACCTTGACCGGGATACCCTCCAGCGCGCAGGTGGCCAGCTCCTGGTTGGTCATCTGGAAGCAGCCGTCGCCGTCGACCGCCCACACGGTGGTGTCCGGCTTGCCGACCTTGGCCCCCATCGCGGCCGGGACGGCGTAGCCCATGGTGCCCAGGCCACCGGAGTTGAGCCAGGTGTGCGGCTTCTCGTACGAGATGAACTGGCTGGCCCACATCTGGTGCTGGCCGACGCCCGCCACGTAGATCGCGTCCGGGCCGGCGATCTCGCCCAGCCGCTTGATCACGTACTGCGGGGAGAGCGTGCCGTCGGCCGGCTCCTCGAAACCGAGCGGGTACCGCTCGCGCAGGTCGTCGAGCTGCGCCCACCAGTCGGTCAGGTCCACCGACGGGTGCGCGGCCTGCTCGGCGGTGACCGCCGCGATCAGCTCGTCGATGACGTGCCGCGCGTCGCCCACGATCGGGACGTCGGCGTGCCGGTTCTTGCCGATCTCGGCCGGGTCGATGTCGGCGTGGACCACAGTCGCGTCCGGCGCGAACGAGTCGAGCTTGCCGGTCACCCGGTCGTCGAAGCGGGCGCCCAGCGCCACGATCAGGTCGGCCTTCTGCAGGCCGTAGACCGCGGCCACGGTGCCGTGCATGCCCGGCATGCCCAGGTGCTGACGGTGCGAGTCGGGGAACGCGCCCAGCGCCATCAGCGTGGTGACCACCGGGATGCCGGTCTGCTCGGCCAGCTTGCGCAGCCCCTCGGTGGCGCCGGCCTTGAGCACGCCGCCGCCGACGTAGAGCACCGGACGGCGGGCCGAGGTCATCAGCCGGGCCGCCTCGCGGATCTGCTTGCCGTGCGGGTGCAGCGTGGGCCGGTAGCCGGGCAGGTCGAGCGTGGGCGGCCAGGAGAAGGTCGCCGGCGCCTGGAGCACGTCCTTCGGGATGTCGACGAGCACCGGGCCGGGCCGGCCGGTCGCGGCCAGGTGGAACGCCTCGGCCAGCACCCGCGGGATCTCGTCGGCCGTCTGCACCAGGAAGTTGTGCTTGGTGATCGGCAGCGTGATGCCCTGGATGTCCGCCTCCTGGAAGGCGTCCGTGCCGATCGACGGCCGGGCCACCTGGCCGGTGATCGCCACCATCGGCACCGAGTCCATGTAGGCGTCGGCGATCGGCGTCACCAGGTTCGTCGCGCCCGGGCCGGAGGTGGCGATGCAGACGCCCACCCGGCCGGTGGCCTGCGCGTAACCGGTGGCCGCGTGCCCGGCGCCCTGCTCGTGCCGGACCAGGATGTGGCGGACCGTGGAGTCGTAGAGCGGGTCGTACGCGGGCAGGATCGCACCGCCCGGAATGCCGAAGACCACGTCGACGCCGAGCGCCTCCAGCGACCGCACGAGCGAACCGGCGCCCGAGACCTGCGCGGTGGCGGGCTCCCGTACGGGCGTCTCGGTGGTGGCGGCCGCCGGGGCGGCACGGCCGGGGCGGGCGGCGGAGTCGGAGTCACCGGCCGCGCCGGTGCCGGAACGGGCACGACGGGCGGTGTGGGCGAGGGTCTCGGGCGTGGGTCTCGTCATGGCGGTTCAAGCCTTCGGAAGTGAGTGGGTGACGCGCTTCTCAGGATGGGACGCGGAGGTCCCGCGATGGGTCCGACGGCAACAAAAAAGCCCACGTGCAGGATGCACGGGGCCAGCGCACTCTCGGTGGGAGAGTGCGCTCAGGTAAGTACTCGCGGCGACCGGTTCGACGACATGCGGCTAAGCCTGACGCATCTCACGCGATGAGTCAACTGATCCCACATTTTGGTTCACGGACGTGGGCGTTTCGGTACCCGGCATGCCCTCCACCCCCGGCGCCACCTGCGAAGATCCCTCCATCGGAGGACGCTGCGCGGGCACCGTGGCGGGCGGGTTGTTGCGCAACCGGGGCAGCAACGGCGACGGGCTGTGCGCCGGCGGCGCGGGTGGCGTCTGCGGCATCGCGGTGTGCCGGTTCCCGGGCGCGGTCGCCGCCTCCAGCATCGCCTCCAGGTGCTCGGCCGGCACGCCCCAGCCGAACAGCGCCCCCTGACCGAACCGGCAGCCGGCGGCCACCACCGCGGCCAGCTCGGTCGGATTGGTCACGCCCTCGGCGATCACCTCCAGGCCGAGCTGATGCCCCAGGCGCATGACGATGTCGACCATCGGCGCGAACGCCGGACCGTCCCGCCCGACCGGCCGGACCGGCTCGTGCTCGGCGACCAGACTGTGGTCGATCTTGAGGATGTCGATCGGCAGCCGCCGGAGCTGGCCGAGCGACGAGTAGCCGGCGCCGAAGTCGTCCAGCGCGATCCGGACGCCGGTCAGCCGCAGCGCGGTGAGCCGCCGGATCAGCTCGTCCAGGTCGGTGGCGACCGCGTGCTCGGTCACCTCCAGCACCAGCCGCTGCGGCGGCACGTGGTGCGCGCGCAGCGCCTCGGCGACCTGGACCACGTACTCCGGCGCGTGCAGCTCGCGCGGTGAGACGTTCACCGACACCCACACGTCGTGCCCGTCGGCGAGCCAGCGGGAGAGCTGGTAGCAGGCCTGGTGCAGCACCCACGCGCCGAGCTTGGCGATCATCCCGCACTCCTCGGCGAGCGGGATGAACTCGTCCGGCCGGACGTTGCCCAGCTCCGGGTGCCGCCAGCGCAGCAGCGCCTCGGCGCCGACCGGGCGCACCGACGGCAGCGAGGCCACCGGCTGGAAGACCAGCCGCAGCTCGTCGCGCTCGATCGCGCCGCGCAGCTCGTGCTCCAGCCGGGTACGCCGGCTCAGCAACTGGTCGTACGTGGCGTCGTAGCGCTCGATCCGGTTCTTGCCCCGCTGCTTGGCGTAGCGCAGCGCCAGGTCGGCGTTGCGCAGCAGCAGCTCCACGTCCGCGTCGCCGTGCCCGGCCGCCACGCCGATGCTCACCGACAGGAAGACCGGACCGTCCCCCTGCTCGTACGGGCGGCCGAGCACCCCGAGCAGCCGGTCGGCCACCGGGCCGGGATCGGCCGACCCGTGCATCAGCACCGCGAACTCGTCGCCGCCGAGCCGGGCCGCCAGGTCACCCGGCCGCAGGTTGCCCCGCAGCCGCCGCCCCACCTCGATCAGCACCGCGTCGCCGACGTCGTGGCCCCGCATGTCGTTGACGTTCTTGAACCCGTCCAGGTCGAGCCCGAGCAGGACGCAGGGCACGCCCGACTCGGCGCAGCGGTGCAGGGCCCGCAGCAGCCCGCGCCGGTTCGCCAGCCCGGTGAGCGGGTCGGTGTGCGCCAGCTCACGGAAGTGCGCCTCCCGCTCGGCCAGCCGGCCCGCGTAGCCGCGTACGTCGTTGAGCGCCAGGTACTGCCGGGTGACCAGGGCGAAGCCCTCGACCGTGCCGGCCACGATGGCGTACCCGTCGAACCCGCCACCCTGCACCAGGTGGTACATCGCGGAGGCGGCGATGGCGAACATCGGCACGAAGGCGTACTCGCCGTCGCGGCGGATGAGATCGACGTCGAGCTGCGTCAGGTCGGCCCGGCGTCCGGCCACGGCGGTGGCGAGCAGGCCGGCGGCGGTCAGCGCGGCGCCGGTCAGCGCCAGGCCGGGACCAGCCTGGCAGAGCCCGGCCGAGACGCCCAGACCGCCCGCGGTGACCGCTATCGCGCCGACGCCGAGCAGGGTCAGCCACCCACGTGGCGGCGCGACCCGCAGCACCAGGATCACGGTCAGCCCGGTGGTCAGCGCCGCGATGATCGAGGCCAGCACGATCGGCAGGCAGGCGACCGGGGTGGCGTCACCGAGCAGCCGGGTCGGCTCGCTGAACGCCACCCAGCCGACGAACCAGAGCGCGCTGCCCATGATCAGGCCGTCCAGCAGCAGCCGGGCGGTGGCGGCGCGGGTCGCGGCGGCGCCGGGCAGCCGGAGCACGGCGGCGCCGAGGCCGAGCCCGGCGAGCGTGGTGCCCACCGCGACCACTGCCGCCCAGCCGGTCCGCTGGCCCTGCCGGTGCGCCCAGTGGTCCCCGGCCGCGAGCAGACCGCCGAGACCGACCAGCAGGCTGAGCAGGGCCGCCCCGGCGGCGACGGCCAGCAGCAGGTGGGCCTGCCGCCGAGGGCCGGTGCGACGCCGCGCGGACGCGGCGAGCAGCACCGTGGCGGCGGCCGCGGCGATCCCGCTCAGCGCCGCGACGGTGACCATCCCCGGGGACGACTGCACGCGTCAACTGTGCCGGATGAGCGCCCCCCGTGGGGCACCGGGTGTGCAACTGTTGGGACACAGGGTGCGCGGCGGGGGCGCGCCGCCGGGATGGTGTCAGACTGGTTGTCATGCCTGAGCTGCGGTCGAGGACCTCCACCCACGGTCGGACGATGGCCGGCGCCCGGGCCCTGTGGCGGGCCACCGGGATGACCGACGACGACTTCGGCAAGCCGATCGTCGCCATCGCCAACAGTTTCACCCAGTTCGTACCCGGTCACGTCCACCTCAAGGACCTCGGCGGCCTGGTCGCCGACGCGGTGGCCGAGGCCGGCGGCGTGGGGCGGGAGTTCAACACCATCGCCGTGGACGACGGCATCGCCATGGGCCACGGCGGCATGCTCTACTCCCTGCCCAGCCGGGAGCTGATCGCCGACGCGGTCGAGTACATGGTCAACGCGCACTGCGCGGACGCCCTGGTCTGCATCTCCAACTGCGACAAGATCACCCCGGGCATGCTGCTCGCCGCGCTGCGGCTCAACATCCCCACCGTCTTCGTCTCCGGCGGCCCGATGGAGGCCGGCAAGACGGTGGCGATCGAGGGCGTCGTGCACTCCAAGATCGACCTGATCGACGCCATGATCGCCTCCTCGAACGAGGCGGTCACCGACGACCAGCTCGGCGAGATCGAGCGCTCCGCCTGCCCGACCTGCGGGTCCTGCTCCGGCATGTTCACCGCCAACTCGATGAACTGCCTCACCGAGGCGATCGGCCTCGCGCTACCAGGCAACGGCTCGACGCTCGCCACCCACGCCGCGCGCCGGTCGCTGTTCGTCGAGGCCGGGCGCACGATCGTGGAGATCGCCAAGCAGTGGTACGAGAACGACGACGCCTCGGTGCTGCCGCGCTCGATCGCCGGCCGGGAGGCGTTCGAGAACGCGATCGCCCTCGACGTGGCCATGGGCGGCTCCACGAACACGGTGCTGCACCTGCTCGCCGCCGCCCGCGAGGCCGAGCTGGACTTCGGCGTCGCCGACATCGACGCGATCTCCCGCCGGGTGCCGTGCCTGGCCAAGGTCGCCCCGAACTCGCCGAACTACCACATGGAGGACGTGCACCGGGCCGGCGGCATCCCGGCCATCCTCGGTGAGCTGGACCGCGCCGGGCTGCTGCACCGAGACGTGCGCGCGGTGCACTCCCCCGGCCTCGACAAGTGGCTGGCCGACTGGGACGTGCGCGGCGGCGCGGCCACGCGAGAGGCGATCGAACTGTTCCACGCCGCCCCGGGCGGCGTGCGCACCACCGAGCCATTCTCCACCACCAACCGCTGGTCGTCGCTGGACACCGACGCGGCCGGAGGCTGCATCCGGGACCGGGAGCACGCCTACAGCGCGGACGGCGGCCTGGCCATCCTGCACGGCAACCTCGCGCCGGCCGGCTGCGTGGTGAAGACCGCCGGCGTGCCCGAGGAGTGCCTGACGTTCCGCGGCCCGGCCAAGGTCTACGAGTCGCAGGACGACGCGGTGACCGCGATCCTCGCCAAGGAGATCGTCGCCGGAGACGTCGTGGTGATCCGGTACGAGGGCCCGAAGGGAGGCCCCGGCATGCAGGAGATGCTCTACCCGACCTCGTTCCTCAAGGGCCGGGGGCTGGGCCGCTCCTGCGCGCTGCTCACCGACGGCCGGTTCTCCGGCGGCACCTCCGGCCTGTCCATCGGGCACGTCTCCCCGGAGGCCGCCTCCGGTGGGCTGATCGCGCTGGTCCGCGACGGCGACGAGATCGTCATCGACATCCCGGGCCGGTCGATCGAGCTGAACGTGCCCGCCGACGAGCTGGAGGCGCGCCGGGTGGCCGAGGAGAAGCGGGACCGCCCGTACACCCCGGTCGACCGGCAGCGTCCGGTGTCGGCGGCGCTGCGCGCGTACGCCTCGATGGCGACCTCGGCCAGCGACGGCGCCTACCGCCGCGTCCCGGAGTGATGTAAGGAAGGGCCCCTTCTTAACGCCTCCGGTAGAGGAGGGGGCCCTTATTAACACCCGACGTCCGTGAAGCGAACCGGTTCGGCCAGTACGGCTGCCGCCGCATCCAGGTCGGCGAGGCGTGCCGCCAAGGTCGCGACGGCGAGCCGCTCGGGTAGGGCTGCGCCGAATTTGAGGCCGGCGACAGCCCGCCTGTCGATGTCGGGAAGACACAACCGCTGACCGGCGTCGGTCACCAGGGCTCGCCACTGGGCCCTTGTCACATCCCGGCGGAGGCGGATGGCACAGTCGTCGAAACGCTGCGAGGGGTCGACCACCTCACTGAGCGTGGCGGCCAGCGTAGCGTTGCCCCGTAGACCCGCCCAGGTCCACCAGTGCAGATCTCCGCGAGAACGCACCACACAGGTGCCGCCTGGGTGTACTTGGGACGAACGCTCCTCACGGATCGCCGCGAGCCGGTTCGACGCCCGCGTGGTCAATCGCACCGGCGGGTCCTTCCCGAGCAGTACCTGCCGCATGGCTTGAGTCACCGGAAAGCTCGACCCGAGCCAACCCTGCGACGTCCACCGGGCCCGGCCGCCGCCGTCCGCGGGTTCCACGAAGCAGCGCCGCCGTCGCCAGTCGACGTAGTTGACCCGCCAGCTCCGGCCGCCCAGCAGCAGTCGGCGGTCTCCCCGCACCTCCTCGGTGAGCAGGCTCGGGTCGATTCGCCCCAGCTCCTGCCGCCCGTGCAGGACGGTGAACTCCGGCGGACCGGTGAATACAGCGGTCAGCTCCATGAAGTGCCGCCGGCCGAACCGCTGTTCTGCCTGCAGGCCGATGAACAGCAGCCCGCCGTCGCTGTCGAGGTAGCCCTGGTCCGTCAGATGGCGCATGACCGGCTCGGCGCTCCGGTCGAACGGGGGCAAGCCGTTCCACGCCTGCGCCCAGAGCCGGTCTCCGACGCGGCCTTCCTGCAGACAGAGCGCGAGCATCTGCTGGGCGACGATATGGCGAGGTTCAGGCGGGGGGAGGACGGGCTCCACCCAGCCTTCGCCCCACAGCGACAGCAGAGCGGCGGCCCTGGTCAGCTCCATCGCGCTGCGGCAGAGGAAGAGGCAGTTGCGCGAACTGCCCGGTCTGCGCCCACTGCGACCGAGCCGCTGCAGGAATGACGCGACGGTCGTCGGAGAGTCGATCTGGATCACCCGATCCAGGTCACCCACGTCGATACCGAGTTCCAGCGTGCTGGTGGACACGATGACACAATCCCGGGCCTCGGCGAATGCGTGCTCTGCCCGGCGTCGCTCGTCGAGTGAGAGCGAGGCGTGGGACAGGAAGGTGGTGACGCCGCGCTCGCGGAGCAGCTGTGCCAGTTCCTCGACCGTCTGCCGGGACTCGCAGAAGACCAGCCGCTTCTCCCCCCGGTGCAGGGCGGCGATGACAACGGCCGCGTTGGCCAGCGATCCCACGTAGTCGAGTTCGACCTCACCTGGTGGAGGCCCACCAACGGGACGAACGTCGGTGACCTGGCCGGGGGCGACGACGGTGCCCGGACGGCTGCCCGCTCCCGACCCCTGCAGCCAGGTGAGAAGCTGTTCCGGGTTGCCCACGGTGGCGGAGAGTCCGACCCGCTGCAGAGGCCGGCCGGTCACCCGCACCAGTCTTTCGAGCAGTGCCAGCAGGTGCCAGCCACGGTCGTCGCCGGCGAAGGCATGCACCTCGTCCACCACCACCGCACGCACCCCGGTCAGGAAGAGCCTGTGGTCCACGTTAGCGCTGACCAGCATGGACTCGATCGATTCGGGTGTGGTCAGCAGAATGTCAGGGTGTTGCCACAATGCTCGGCGACGAGCCGTCGCGCTCACATCACCGTGCCAGAGTGCAACGGTGCGCCCCAGCCAACCGGCGTACCGTTCCAGTCGCGGATGCAGGTTGTTGAGCAGCGCTTTCAGTGGGCACAGGTAGAGCAGCGAGGTGCCGCTCCAACGCTCGCCCGCCATGCGGGTGAGCAGCGGGAAGATCGCAGCTTCGGTCTTGCCTCCGGCCGTCGCGGCGAGCAGCAGCGCGTCGTCGCCGCGCGCCACCGGCGCGAGGGCGGCACGCTGCAGCGGACGTAGGTCCGGCCAGCCGAGGCTGTTGACCACGTGATGCAACAGCACCGGGTCCAGCGGGACGCCCTCGCTCACATCGACAGCTCGACGTCGTCGGCCGCGACCACGTTCCGCTCGACGTCGGTCAACTCATCGGGCCGCAGGGTCAGTCCGTAGTGCTGGCGCGGGTCCCAGTCGGGGAACTGGTCGACGCGGTCGAAGACGTCCGCGACGAGCTTCTTGAGATAGACCCGGGGTGCCACCCCGACCTGGCCACCCAGCCGTCCGGCTACCGCGCGGGCAAGTTCGCCGAGGTAATCATCGTCGACGCGCGCGGAAACCCGATCACCACCGTAGATGTCCCGCACTCGCACGCCGAGGTGAACCAGGGAGTCCTCGGTGAAGCCGGGGAGCCGGAGCTGCGTGGCGCGGGGATTGTCCCAACGGTGTTCCGGGCCGAAGTCGGTGGCGAGTCGTTGAGCAAGCGGGGCGAGCCGCTGGACGCCCTGCGGGCCGTCAAAAAACGCCGGTGTGCCAGTGATCATCAGGAAGAGCCCGGGGAATCGGCCAGCGTAGATGTCGTCGACGAGTTGCCGCAAGGCGTTGAGTGCCTTGTCCCGTGCATCCGCGCGAACCCGCTGCAGCGTCTCGACCTCATCGAGTACCAGAAGCAGACCAGGGTGGCCGCTGTCGCGCAGCACGGCCAGCAGGCCGCGTAGGAAGTTGAGCGCACCGAAGTGGTCAAGATCGCCCTTCACCCCAGCGACTCGCCGGGTGGCCGCAGCGACGTGCGGCTGGCCGCCCAACCAGGCGGCGAGACCACCCGCAGTGACATCGTCGCCGTCCGCGAGCGCGGTGCGGTAGCCGCGCAGTGCCGCCGCGAACGCGGGGGTGCTCCGCGAGATGTCCGCCAAGCGGCTTTCGAGCAGCGCACCTACCGCGCGGTCGAGCGCTTCGGCGTCCGCCTCGGTAGCCGTGCCGGCCGCCAAGACATCTTCCTCCAAGGCGAAGATCCAGTTGTCGAGTACGGGCCGCAGCGCGCTCGGTGTGAACTGTTCGGTGGACAACTGCTCGACGAGTCGCCGGTAGACCGTCTCCATCCGGTGCAGCGGCGTCTCGAGTTCGGAGATCTGCACTTCGGCCACCGCGAAGCCGCGCCGTTTCGCCCGTTCGCCGAGCCACCGGGTGAAGAAGGTCTTCCCGGCCCCGTACTCACCGCGGACCGCCTTGAACACGCTGCCCGCACCGGCCACCCGGTCCAGGTCCTCGTCGAGGGCTGCCGTGAACCGGTCCAGACCGACCGCGAGCGCGTCCAGGCCATTGGCCGGCACTACGCCCCGGCGCAGCGCGTCGATGATGTCCCGTCGGCGGCGGGCGCTGACCTCGACCGTCATGAGGGCCCCAGCACAAACTGCTCGATCATCAGGGGGATATCCAGTTTCGCGGTCCGTCCGTCCGGGTCAAGGCTGAGCACCGGATAGCCCTCGACCTGCAACAGCCGCCGGAGCGCGGTGAAGGTGGCGGAGATGCGGTGCACCGGCACCTCCGCCCGGGTGGCAAGCGTCTCCAGCGTCGCTCGGCCGTTGCCGGCGAGCAGCGCGGTGACCATCGCAGCCACCCGCTCGTCGGGGACGGGTGCCCGACTTCCCCGCCGGTCGGCGTAGACCGGGCTGGCGAGCAGCGCCTCGACGAGCGCGGACGATGGGTCGATCGGGGCCGGCGGACCGGCGGGCGGGGGCAGGACCGCCGCCACCGGCGCCTGGGGCGGCACATCGAACAGGCTCTCGTCCTGAACCGCCGCACGGGGACGGCGGGTCGGACGGGCCGCCGCCGTGCGAGGGACGGGCAGTGCGGGCTGCTCCTCGGGTGCGGTCTGCCGAACCGGTTCCCGCCACCAGTCCGGGCTGGCGACCGGCGCTCCCGACCATCCGGGGACGGCCTCATCGTCACCGGAGGCGAAGAGCAGCAGTGGGATGACCGCCTCGGCCGGGCTCGCGCCCCCGTGGTAGCCGGCCTTGCGGGGGCCGTACCGCAGTTCCTCCCTCCAGGGCAGAATCAGGTCGCCCCCACCGAGCGCCACCCGGCTGCCGCGGAAGCGCAGCTCACCGTCGGCCGGCTCGCCAGTGGCGGGACGCCATCGGTTCTCACTGCTCTCCGACCGGCACAGCAGGGCCTCGGAGCCGCGGTCGACGACGTGCCCGTGGTCGGAAACCAGCACCACTACCCGGTCCTGGGCGACAGCAATCAGGTCACGCAGTCCTCTGACCGTGTCAGCGCTCCACTCGACGGTACCCGGGTCGCTGCGGTCGAGCGCATCGTCGATGGTGTTGATGACGGCGGCGACCAGTGGCACCGCCGGATTCTCGATCGCCGCGGCGACCTCACGGTCGACGGCGACACCGGCCGACGTACGCAAATCGGCCTTGTGCAGCAGCACCCCGTCCGGGAACCGGGCCGCGAAGCCCTTCACCTCGTCGTTGCGGTCACCGACCCTGATCATGCCGCTGAACAGGCTGCACCGGTTGACGGCGGTGACCGTCGGCAGCGCGGCGAGGACGCCGGTGCGCTGCCCGCCGTGCGGGGTGAGTTCGGTCCAGGCGCCGCTACGCCCCAGTGACTCGGCGATCTCGATACCCGCCGCCGCTCCCATACCGTCGAGAAGCAGCAGCAGAACGCGCCGGCCGTGGTCCAGGATCGGCTGGACCACTCGGTCCAGCAGGTCCTCCACGCGCAACAGGGCACCGGGGTCACGCTCCGCGCCGGTGGTGTCCTGCAACAGCTCGGCAAACTCACGGTCGTGACGGGACCTGCGGGCGTGTACTGCCTGGTGCAGGATCCGGTACGCCTCGGCAACCTGCTGATCCACGTCACCGTCGAACACGTCAAGCCGTGCCCGGTCGACCCAGCCGTCCTCGCGGATCTGCCGGTGCACGGCGTCGAGCATGGTGGCGGGCGACGCCTGATCGGGTGTGGCCAACCAGCGCAGGAGCCGAACCGCCATCCGGGCGGTCTCCACCCGTGCCCGGTCCGCCGACCGGTGGGCTTCCACCTCGGCCAGCCGATCCTGCGCCCGTTCGATCAGGTCAGCGGCGGGCGCGGCACCTCCGGCAACCGGCAGTGCCAGCCGTACCGCGGCGCCGAAGGCGCGCATCCGCTGGGTGAAGCCGGCCGGCAACAGGGCGGAAGCGGCGAGCCGGCCGGCCACTCCGATCTCCCCGGCGACCTCCTCGGCCCGGCGCAGCAGCCGGTGCGCGTCGTGCCGGACCGCCTCGTCGTCGAGAGCCCGGTAGATCCACGCCTCGGCGGCATCGGTGAACGCCCATGCCTGCGTTTCGGTGAGCCGGGTACCGGCGAAACGCGGCTCCAGCCGGGTCCGGGCCACCGCGAGTTCGACATCCGACGCCTGCGCGGAGTCACGCGGCCAGAGCACGCCGGTCAGCAGGCCCAGCGGGATGGCATCGACCCCTTGCCCGGCGCGCACGGCCGCCAGCACCGGTACGGCGACCGGACCGGCAACGTCGACCATGAACGTGCCGAGCCCGTCGATCCATTCGGCCGGCAGTTCGCTGAGGCGCATCTGCGCCGCAGCGTCGGTGCTCCAGTGCAGCAGTCCCGCGGCGTCCAGCCCGTCGGGTTCGAGTCCGAGTACCGTCCCGGCGAGGTGCCTCAACGCGTGGTCGCGGGTCAGGATGGTTCCCGTCGGCGGCGGCCAGCCCTCGGCCGGCGCCAGTTCGGTGAGCGCGTCGGCAACCCAGCGACCGATGCGCACCAGCGTCGAGTCCGGTCGCACCTGGCCACCGAACGCCTGGCTGACCAGGTCCCAGGGATCCACGCTGCGTCCGGTCTGAAGGCTGACGTGCGCCAGCAGCCCGTCACCCAGCTCGCTGTCGGTGAGGTCGGTGAGCAGGACGAGCTTCTCCTGCGCCGACCGGTCCGCCAGGGCAGCACGCGCCGCCAGAGGCGTCGGGCAGGGCACCACCCGCACGGTTCTGCCACCCACGGTCAGCACGGGCTCATCGGTCCAGTACGGCCGGGCCAGCAGCACGATGGCGTCGGCGTCGTCCCGCTCGGCGAGCCACGCCTCCACCTTTCGCCGCACCGCAGCCGGACGGACGGCGGCCCTTGGCACGCTCATACCTGCTGCTCCGGAAGGACGACCCGCCAGACGATCGAAACCGGACGTCCGGCGGAAACCACCGCTCGAATCCCAAGGACAACTTCCTCCAGCGCATCCAGGTCGTGGACTGTCGTCTCCCCGGGGACCGCCGGTGTCGGCTCGACGGGCGTGTTGCTGCCGTTCCCTCGCTGTCGGGGGATCAACGGCTGGACGACGTCCGGCCCTGAATCGACGACCGGGTCATGGTTCCCTCGTGCGACGCCCTTCCCCGGAGGGGGCGGGGGCGGCGGGGTCACCGGTCGCTGTGCCGCGAGCATCTCGACCGACGCTTCGACAGCTCGTCGCACCGCCTCGGCCAGATCCGTACCGTGCTGCTCGTCACGCCCCGCGGCGTGCAACTGGTCCATGATGCTTCGGGCGCGCGGGTCGTCCTGCGCCGCTGACAGCCGGCTGATCGCGTCGATCACCGACCACTGCGCGTCGGTCAGCGCGTCGGTGAGTTCCTGCGCCCGCTTGAACACCTGGCTCGCGGCGTGGCCGTCCACACCGCCGAGGCGCCGCTCGCCCTCGGCAACCACGGCGACGAGCACCACGTCGTCGGGTTCCTGGGCGACCTCGGTGAGTAGCTGCGCGACCCGCCGTGCGGTGGCCAGGCGACCGCACTCGGCGAGCGGGTCGAGTCCGAGACGCGTCGCGTTCGACTCCAGCTTCTCCACGAGCTGACCGGCGGGCCGTGCATACCGGGTGGCGACCTGACGCATGGTGCCGGCCAGAGTGCCGAGGTTGGCAGGGTTGCGAAACCGAGGCAGCACCTCGCCGAAGAAGGGCTGGCCGAAACTCACCGCCGCCTTCCAGGTCTCGTCGTCCGGCATCGGCGGGTGGCGCAGCTCGAAACGGTCCTCCACGCCGTTGACCGCCGCTACGCTGATCTTGCCCCCGGTGTCGTACCAGCTGAGCTGCTGCTCGAACGCGAAGACCGCAATGATCAGATTCTGCAGCTCGCGATCGAAGCCGCGGGCCTTGGGCAGGTCGAGCAGCTTGCGCAGCGCGTGTACCGGCCAGCGGTCCCGGTAGTCCTGCCGGGCCGCCTCCTGCAGCAGGTGCCGGCTCCAGAAGCAGGTGCTGATGTCGAGAACGTAACGGTGGTCGACCACCTCACCGAGCTGCAGCGGGTTGCAGATTCGGCGCAGCGTCTTCTGGTCGGCCGGGGAGTCGATGGAGACGCCGTGGGTGGGGTCCGCCGCCGCCCTCTTGGCGTACTCGAACACCTTCGCCAGGTCGGCACGAGCCAAAGGCTTCTCGTCGACGGGCAGCGCCGGGCTGCCCGGGTACGACCAGTCCAGCAGCTCGCCGGTGAGGTTGCGGAACGCGTCGGCGAGCGTGCCGCCTCTCGGGTCGCCGATGCGCAGCCCATCGGCCAGGGTGTGCAGCACGCCGACGCTGTCCGGGTGCACGTCGGAGGGTTGCGGACTCGCGGCCCCGTACGCCTGCTTGAGCGCGGTGATCAGGCCGTCGCGGAGCTGGGTCTGGCGCTGCAGCAGGTAGACCCGGCCCTGCTGCCGGTCGGCCTGGGGCCAGTCGGCGGCAAGTGTGTTGAGCCGCTCCCCCGCGCCGCCCACGCCGAGCAGGTAGTTGATTTTCGCGAGCTGGGCGACCCGGCTCATCATGTCGTCGGTCAGGTACAGCGGCAGCCAGAACACGGTGTTGGAACCCCGGGGCAGCTCGTCGATCCGAGCTCGGTCCGCGTTCCGGGGAAAGTCCTGCGGATCGAACGGATAGTCGATGACGATCCGCCAGGACTCGCCAGGAGCGATCAGGGCGGCGACCGGCATGGTGAGCGGGTCGCGGACGTTGCCGAACTTGACCTGTACGACGTGCCGCCGCCCCCGCCACTCGCGGGGGTGCTGCAACTCGCCGTGGCTCCCCTCGGTGCCGGTCAGGCCCATCTCCGCACTGATCAGCTCGCGGAGCAACTGCTGCCGTACGCCCGCCGAGGTCTCGTTGTGCGGCACCAGGTCCAGCAGCTTGTCGAAGTCGACGGTGTGCAGCTTGAGCGACACGACCGGGTCGTGGTCGTCGGTGAGGTGCAGCTCGCCGGCGTCCTGCGAGATCTTTCGCAGCCGGGTGAGCACCATGGTGTTCTCGTAACCGGGGATCGGCGAGGCGATTGATCCGAAGTTGAGCGCGTGCAGCTTGGCCGCGGTCAGGTTGTGCAGCGCCGGCACCTCGGGCACCAACGCGCCGAGCAGGACGGTCTTGACCAGCTTGTCGTCGAGCTGGAACTGGGTGTGTGTCGCTGCCCGTTCTTCGTCGATGCCGTTGAGGGTGAGCAGTAGCGGCCGCAGCTTACGCAGATAGAGGTTGCGGGCGGCGTCGAACTGCTGACGTAGCTTCGGCCGATCGGGCAGTTCGCCGTGCAGCACCAGCGGGTCGAAGAGCGCGGCGACCCCGATCAGGTCGTTGACCTTCAGCGTGTCCCGCCGCTCGACCAGCAGCTCGGTCATCACCTTCAGCGCGGTGCGCTCACGCTGCAACGCCTGCGACAGCGCGACCAGGGTGGCGACCAGAGCCGGCGAGAACGGGTAGAGCTGGCGGAAGGCGGTGGCGTCGGACCCGATGCCGGCGTCGCCGTACTGTGCGCCGAGCAGCAGGATGTCCCACACCTCGCGGTTGTGCCGGACGGCGGCGAACGCATTGTCGATGACCGCCCGCGCCGCCTCGTCGTTGGGGTGCAGCAGGCGCTTCTCGGTGATCTCCGGCAGGTTCGTGTCGGCGAGGACGATCTCCCCGAGCCGGCCCTGGACGCTGCGCATCACGTGTGCCAGTGCTTCCCGCTCGGTGCCGCCGACCTGCGGGCCGAGGAACTCCTCCAGGTTGCGCTGCCGGGCAACGAAGGAGATCAGCGGCAGCGGCCGGGCCGCGTCTGCGGACTCGACCAGCTTGTTGAGCTTGGCTCCCTCGGTGTTGACGAACGTGTAGTCGGCGATGCGGCCGGACAGCCAGAGGATCAACTCGTCGAGGAAGAGCACGATCCCGTCGTACCCGAGGGACTTGGCATGCCGGGTGATGACCGCGAGGCCGCTGTCCAGGTCGAGATATTCGGCGCTGTGCACCGCTCCGCTGAAGAACGTCTGGGTGAGCGCACTCACGAGCGCGTCGCGGTCCTTCGTGCCGGGTGGCTGAGCGGCTGCCTCCGCGTACCGCTGCGGGGTCCAGCCCTCGGCCTGAGCCCGCATCGCGGCCAGGCCGAGACCGCCCGCGCCCGGCACGGCGGCGCCACCGCGCAGCGCGGCGAAGAACTTGTCGTCGCCCAGCGTCCGCCGCAGGCCCGCTGCGTTGTCCAACAACGCATCCGACCGGTGTACGGCAGGTACCGGTGCGTCCGGGTGCGCGGCGGTGATCTGGCGCAGGTAGCCCTCGAGAATCGCCTGCTCGACCGAGCGCGCGTCGAGCATGTGCAGCGTCAGCGTGAGGAACTTCCGGCCGGGGAGCCAGGAATCGGCCGCGACCACCGGACCCTCCAGCCCTTTGATCTTCCGGGCGTCGGGGTTGTGCGCCAGGATCTCCCGCAGCACGGCCATGAAGTGCGACTTGCCGGAACCGAACGAGCCGTGCAGGAACATGGCCTGGGAGCGACCGGTCGTGACCGCGTGGCCGATCCGCTGCAACGCGGTAGCGAAGTTGTCGCGAAGCTGGTCGGTGACGACGTACCGGTGAAGGTCGGCGCCCTCAGCCGCCTTCACCACGAAGTCGCCTTCGCCGACGGACGTCGGAATGTCGATCAGGTCGCGCAGCAGCGTCACAGGTGCTCCTCCAAGCCTCCCCACGGTGCCCGACACGCTACCCATCGACCTGATTGCTTGGCAGCGCCCCGATTGGACGCTGTCCATGCTGGATGGGGGAATTCGTCGTGATCCGTCGAACCCGCCCTCCACCGATCGTGGGAGGAACCGCAGATCAGCATGCGTCGTACCGGACCATCAGTAGATGAAAGTAAGTCGGATTCCGGACAGTCGCCTGCGCCTGGGACGTCACTTTGGGAGGCCACAGAATCGGCGATGATGCCGGAGATGAGCTTGGTCTATGTGATGCTGCGGGTGCCGACGTAGCTCACTGATCCGCGAGTCGTCACTCGTCCGTCGCACCGTGAACTTCTCATCAATGTAGAGGGCAAAGAAGTCGAACTGGGTGTGGTGGTTGGGGCAGAGGCAGAGCAGGTTGCTCAGGTCGTCCGTACCGTCGTGCGGCTTGCCCAACCCACGGATGTGCGCCGCCTCGCTGTAGTAGCCGTCCCGGGTCTCCAGCCGGACTCCGCAAATCTGGCACCGATGGCCATGGAGCTGCTTCACGGCTTTCGCATGCCGGCTGCTGCGGACGATGCGGTCGATCGTGACGAGCTGTCTCTCCGCCGGATTACCCGAGCCGGTGGGCGCGAAGAGGTTCGGTTCGAGCGTGCCGGCTGCGGAGTCGTAGCCCGCGAGCCCTACCTGAGCCAGCACCGCGGCGCGGTCGACGTTGGAGGTCAGCGTCCGGGACAGCATCGCCACGGCGCGCCCCCGCATGTCGACGTCGGCCAGCAGCCCGGCGACGTCTGCCGACAAGTCAGATGTGGCGGCGTCCGGAGCGCTCGATGCCCGACCACCGTGGAAGCCGGAGCGGTCGATCTCCCATTCCTGTGCCTGCTTGTGTTCCCACAGCCCGCTGTCGATCAAGGGCAGCAGCGATTGCTTGTCCGCGCCGCCGTGACGTGCGAGGAACGCTTCCAGGGACGTGAGGGTGTCCGCGTGGCTGCTCGGCTCCGCAGCGGCAGCCGTCCGCCCGATCGCCCACAGCATCGCCAGCGGTATGCCGGGCGCCGAGCCGTCGCTGCTCTCGTCGAGCACCTGCCGCAGCACACGGAAGAACTGCTTACGGCCCATCCGCTTTCGCGCGGTCCGACCGTGCGACGAGCCGATGCCGGGCACATTCGGGAGGAAGGGCAGGATCGAGTCGTATCCGTCAGCGTCGACAAGCGTGAGACTCCGCAGCGGAAAAGGGAGTCCGAGTTGACGCAGTACGGGCTCGGCCGGCAAGGCATGAGCGAGCTGTTCGATCGCCCCCAGCGCCATGATGTGTTCCCAGGTCTGGCCCTCGTCGTCGGTCTGCCACACCCGCTTCGCGACGGCCTGACTTCGAAAGAGGTGCAGGATGCGGGCGCGGGCGTAGAAGACCTTGTCGGCGTAGAACAGCACGTGGTCGCCGGCATTGCGCTCACGGAGCGCACGCGCCTTGGGGTTGTTGACCTGCTGGGTCGGCGTCGACCCCCATAGGCGAGCGACGCCGTCCGGATAGAGCCGCTGCAGTGCCGGCAGTTCGGGCCCCAGTTCCGCCGCAATCTCGGCGAGCCGTACGCCTCGAATGATGGAGTGTTGGTAGTGCTCCGGGCCGCGCACCCTTGCGCCGCCCCGCAGTTGCAACACCAGTTGCGGTCGGTATCCGGCATCACGTCGTTCACGGTCCCGCACGGCTACTCTCCATCGCCCGGGTTGTCGACGATCGAGCGCGGCACCACGAAACCGTCCGCCTTTCCGCTGCGCACATAGCGCGCCCGCAGCGCCGGCTCGAGGCCCTCGGGCAGACCGCCGGTGGCGACCAGGTCTCGCGTGGCCCCGATGACGGGCCGGGTGAAACCGACCAGCAGACGTCCCTCGGGGTACTCACCGAGTTCGTAGACCCGTTTTCTCGGCAGAAAGCCCCTCGGATCCTGGGCTGCCTCCCGAAGCACGGCCGCCCGCAGCGGGTAGCCGGACTCCTCGAGCCGGGACATCAGGATCTCGAACTGAGCCCGGGTCCAGGGTCGTGGCCCATCCTGCTCCGGCCCCTCGGCAAGCCGTTCGGTGGTATCGAGCGTACTCTCACTGACATCGACGTCGAACGCGGCGGACGCCGCCGCCAGGAAGTCCTCGGGCACGGCCATGAAGAAGCCCACGCCTGCCCGTTCGGACATCTCGTTGATCAACTCCACGCGCGGCCCGATCGGCTCTCTGGCCGCGTCGAGCCGCCACCAGTCCTCCTTGCGGTCCCGGGTGACGAAGAGCAGGTCCTTCCTCTGCACCGCCGCGTGCTGGATGAGCTGTTCCCAGAGGAGGAAGTCACCGGTCCCCTCCTCCTGCTGCTCCGGCTTGTCCGCGTCCATGTATCCGGGCGGCATCCGGCGCGCGAAGCGCTGTCGCCCGACGGCGATCAACTCGACCAGGCGCTCGGAAGGGAACGGCCGGCCGACGCGGTGCTCGAAGAGTTCGCGGAGTTTGCCGAGGACAGGGTCTTCGGCGACGTCACGAAGCGCCGCCCGCAGGTTGAGTCCGCTCCCGCCACGCTTCACCCAGCCGATCACCTCGGCGAATGCCTTGTCGAGCAGTACCCGCTGCTCGTCCGCTTCGGCGCCGGGCGTTGTGCGGGCAGCCCACGAGTCGACCTCGGCGAGAGCCTTCTTCCTGGCTTCCTGCAGTCCGGCGAATGAGTTGGTGGCGATCACCCGCCGGATCACGTCGTCCCGGTTGCGCCAGAACTCCTTCTGCACCTGCGCGGGCATGAACAGCGCGGGTGCCACCGCCTCCAGCGCCGAGAGGACCTGCATACGGGCGTTCTTGGAGTAGCGGTAGAGGTCCAGCAGCAGATTGGTGTCCAGCGCGACGATGCCTGTTCGGAGCACCTGATCGAGGCCCGCTCGCTCCACATTGCGGTAGCCCTCGAAGCCGTCGTACAGACCGCCCAGACTTGCCTGGTCACTCATGTTCCCGCTCCTGCTACTCGCCGCGGTTGCCGGCATGGCCACCAAGCCCTCGCAACGCCAGGAGAGCTGCCCGGTCAGCGTCGAGCTGGGATAGTTCGGTGTCGATGAGGTCGGTGAAGAACTGGGCCGGGATGCCGGGGAAGTCGGGCCGCTCCTCGGTGTGCCACTGGTGCAGCCACGGCTCCAGCTCCGCGATGCCCGCCAGCAACGGCAGCAGGCGTTCCGCCGGCCATGCAGCCTGCAGCTTGCGATCCAGGTATACGGTCGCCAGCGCCTGGGCCTGCGCAAGGTGGTCCCACCCCGCCCAGCCGAGCAGTTCCGTACCGTCACCGTCGCGTCCCGCCTTCGGGTACGAGATGAAGCGCTCCTTCGGCACGTCGAGCTTGCCGCGCGCTCGCCAGTAGGACGGCTTGGCGAAGTCCGCCGACGTGTACTTCGGCGGCACCTTGATGTCCACGTCCTCGCCCGCGTCCTCCAGCCGCTGCTGTGTCCAGGTCCGCTCCCACTGCGCGCGCTTGCGCAAGCCGGACGGCTTGTAGCGGTAGGAAGGCAGGAAGGGTACGTATTCGTCGGCGACCAGCTTCGCCAGCGTCTTCGTCAGGTCGTAGTCGTCGCGGCCGGTCCACAACTCCAGCACCGCGCGGAAGTCGTCGTCGTGGCGTACCCGGTCCGCGAGCTGCGCCACCGACTGCGGTATCGGCCGGTCACCCCAGATCTCGGGTGCCTCCAGCCGGTCAAGTAGCCAGTCACGCAGCGCCTTGGCCTGCATGGTGTCCCAGCCCTCGGTGGCCCACCGCCGCTTGCACTCCGGCCGTTCGATCAGCGCGATGTTCCGGTCCGATTCGATCGCCTCGATCCGCCGCTGCACCAACGCCCGGTAGTCGTCCGGCCAGTGCGCCGGCAGCTCCGTGATCGGCGTCGACCCGTGCCGCGCAAACCACTGAGTCTCCACCTCGCCGGCCGCCATCCGTCGCGCCAGCACGATCTCGAACGCCCGCTCCCCGAACGCGAGGCGTGGTGGCTCGGCACAGGTCAGGTCGTCGTCGCGCAGCCGATAGAGCCGGTAGACCTCCCAGTCCAACTCCTCCTGCAAGGCGATCATTCGGGCTCGGGTCTCCTCGTAGTCGACGTGCGCCGCAGCCAGCCGCTCACGGGTCGGCACCCCAGACTCCGCGACCGCTGTCGGGGTAAGGCTGGAAAGCCGCTGCGCCAGCGAGTCGAGCAGGCTGGCCCGCTCCAACGGGTACGCCGTAGGCAGCGGAAACTCGTGAAGCTTCGTGCCAGTGAACTCGTAGCGATCGGACCACGGCTCGGCGCTCACCCTTGCTCCATCACCCCCTATCGGGTCGCCGCCTTTCGGGTAGCTGACCTGCTTGAGCCAGAAGCAGGCGGTGGAGCTGTTCAACACCCCGAGCAGCCGCAGGTGATCGTTTTCCGTCGCCCCCTCCGGCAGCTTGATCACCGGCGCCGACTGCTTGAATACCCTCCCACCTCGATCCAAGACGAAATGATTATGCGTCGCCACAAATGCGAATGGGATTGATTTAGGGTTGCGGAAGCGAGCCTTAAAGAACATGGAGTACTCAAACCATGAGAGCCCTCGCTGAAGCTGACTCTGACCATAAGCCACTCTATCAACGAGGATTCGACGGAGCGGCCATAGAACCTGATGCAGCGACGAATGCATCTTCGGCGAGAGCGAAGTCTCATCATAGGGCCAGATTGAGGTGACCGGGTCCTCGATTCTCCAGTCACGTGTCACGTCACCTTCGACGATCGCCCGTCGCAACTCCGGAGGGACTGATCGACGACGCAGAAATCCAGCGCCCACCATGTAAGCACTGTCTTCTCGCGTGACAGCCCCGAAGCCAATCTCCTCAACGGCTTCTCCGAGCGGGGATTCCGCACACCGACGCAGCAATTCCATAAGCTCAGCTGCACCACCGCCACTGAGACTCCAAGGATGGGATGCGAGTTGACTCCGCATTAAGTCGACAACCGTTACCCAATCGGAGTTTCGCTCCCCGTCAATCACTCCTGCTTTAATCGCAGACCAAACTTGACCCTCAGCCGGATTGGCAGGCTGCGACGGTTCTCCACGAACCCCTAGAACCGCCATGATCTTCTGCCTAGGGCGGCGATCCTTCGCGCGCCCAATGAGGATGACAGTGGGTGTACCGTGTCCGGGGATATAGGCACCAGCAGTGTCGATCACCTCAGTCAGCTCGACCTTGTGCGCGAAGTAGTCCTGAATCAGTTTCTTGCCAAATTCACGCTTCATAAAGGCGTTGCCAGTGATTTGCCCGACAAGGCCAGCACTTTCGCCATGCTCATCCGATCGCTTAGCCAGATCAAAGAATCGCTTGGCAAACGGCACCGTAAGCGCATACTGCCGATGGCAGACGGACGAATATTCCTTACGGTAACGATCGTTGAGCGCCTTGTCCTTTACGGTGATGTACGGCGGGTTGCCGACCACCACCGTGTACTGCCCCTCGCGCAGGTAGTCGCTGAGTACGTCGGCGTCCTCGGTCGCGTACGCGAAGGCGTTCTGCCCCTCCAACATCGCGATCAGATCGCCCTGGTGTCGCGACTTGCGCCCCCACTGCAAGAGGGAGTCACCGGTCGCCACCCGGACCGGCCAGGACGGCGTGCGTTCCAGCGACCGCAGGTCGCACTCCTTCATCGCGGCGATCAGCAGCCGGAACCGGGCGATCGCCACCGCGAACGGGTTGATGTCCACCCCGGTGACCTGGCCGAGCGCCCGCTCCACCAGCACTCGGATATCGGTGGCGGGCTCGCGCTCTCGCCATTTGCGCACCAGCCGACCGAACGCGCCCAGCAGGAAGTGCCCCGAGCCGCAGGTCGGATCGATGACCGACGTCTCCGGTAAGCCAAATTCGCGCACCGCCGGCTCGAACGTGCGGTCGAGGATGAACTCCTCGACGAACTCCGGGGTCTGCAACAGCGCGTACGTCTTCTTCGCGTGCGTCGACAGGTCCTGGTAGAGGTCGCCGAGGAAGCGCGTGTTCAGGTCGTCGACGCGTAGCGATACCAGACCCGGCCCGCGCCGGAAGAACTCTGACAGCTTCTCCGCCGCCCGGCCGGAGATGTCGAACCGCCACACCGGGTTGTGCTCGTCGAAGATCTTGCCGGTGGCGCGCAGCCCGCGCAGGTAGGTGAACGCCTCGCGCAGCCAGTGCCGGTCGTTGTGCCGGGGGTTGTCGATCAGGTGCTGCTGGCGGTGCTGCATGGCCCGGCCGACCGGCGCAACCGGCTCCGGGCCGCCGAGCCAGAGCGGCTCGACCAGTTCGTTGTCCTCGCAGAAGCGGACGAACACGCAACCGAGCACCCAGGCCACCGCCGCCTGGTCTAGGACGTCTTCCAGCCAGGTCTCGAACGTCCCCGCCGTACGCCGGGCCTCGGTCGCCTGGGCGTGTTCCTTGCGCAGCGACGACTCCAGTTCGGAGTCCGCGGTGACCCGCCCACGCAGGTCGTCGGTGAGGGCGGTGACCTGGGTTTGCAACGCCTTCAGCGGAATCATCGGGGGGCGGTCCTCTCCAAAATGGGGGTGTCCCACTCGTCCGGCAACCACAGCGACTGGCTGGATGGCGAGGTGAGGGGTAGTTGTTGCCCGTCGAGCAGCACCGGCTCGGTGCGGCGCACCGGCACCAGCAGTAACCGGGCGGCCGGACGGGGACGGGTCGGGTCGGCCAGTTCCTGGACCAGCTGCAACTGCTGGTAGCGGGCTAGCGGCGCGGCCTCCGTGATCAGCACTGGCCGCTCGGTCTCGGCTAGCGCGGTCTGGACCGCCGGCATCACCTCGTGCTGGAAGAGCTCCACAAGGGAGCGAAAATCAGCGTCCGTCGGCGAGCCGGTATCGGCGGCGACGATCGTCTCCCAGGGAAAGCCGAGCGCACGGAGCCGCTCCAACATGACCGCGGTCACGTCGACCTCGGTGAGGTCGTAGCGGTCCAGCAGGGCCTGGCGGGCGCGGCCCGGTCGCCGGATCGACGTCAGCACCACCAGGAAGCCGCGCCGGTCGATCACCTCGGCGAGCCGCCGCCGGGCCCGGGCGGCGGCGCCCGGCGTCAGGATCGGCCCAACTGTGCTGACCGAGCGGGTGCCGGTCAGCGACGAGGTGCGGTCCGGCGGGACGTAACGGCCGGTACTCGCGTCCCAGAACAGCGGGATCTCCCGCAGAAGTTCGTCCAGCTTCGGCCGTGCCGGTAGTTCCTGGGCGCGGGGGAACCGGGCGCGCACTCTGGCGCGTACCGTCTCGGGGTCGAGCTTCTGACCCACGAGCGCGCCGGCGGCCAGACGGAGCGCACGCTCGGCGGTCATCCGTTCCGCCGGGTAGAGCTGGCCCTGCGCGTTGACGGCGGCCTCGCCGCCGCTACCGGCGGCGGCGAGCTGGAGCAGCCGGGCCTCGTTCAGCGGCGGCATCCCGGCCGGCGGCGTCTCCAGCGCACGCAGCTCCTCCACCGCACGGCTGCGGCTGGGCAACGGGTCCGCGCCGGCCAGGGCCGCCGCCCGGCGGCCCAGACGGGTCACGTATCCGAGCAGGTCGTCGGCCGTGCGCTCGGTGCCGGGGTCGTCCGGCTCCCGGCCGATCAGGACGGTGTCGCCGCCGCGCAGTCGCTGCATCGCCAGCCGCGCGTCGCCGCCCCGGGCCAGCTCGGTCTCCACCGCGGCGCGCACCAGGCCGATGGCCTGCGCGGTGCGCTTCGGCTCGGCCGTGTAGGAGCCGCGGGTGACGTTCAACGCCTCGGCGATCTCCTCGCTGGAGGCCACCCCACCCCGCGCGTCCAGCAACGCCACGATCTCGTCGCCGATCAGGCCGAGGGCCGGGTTGGGCTGCCAGTCGCGGGTGAGGACCCGCCGCAGCAGGATGGAGATCTGCGGCTGTTGCTTGCCGACGACCCGCGCCACGTCCGCCTGGGACGGCCAGCGCAGGTAGTGACCCTTCTCGTCGGCGGCCTGCCCGAGGAGCACCTGCACGGCCGTGCGGTGCCACGAGGTCCGACCGGTCTCGGGCGGGAGCAACGTGGCACAGAGCGCCTCGACGTGCTGCGCGTCCGGGCTGGCGGGAGACGGCGGCGCGTCGGTGGCGAGCAGGTCGCGCAGTTCCCGGCTGCGGGCCAGGATCTCCTTGCGGGTGGCGTCCGGCACGCCCCGGGCGCGGGTCAGCGCGGACGGCTCGGCGTCCAGCAGTTCCCCGACGGTACCGATGCCGAGGCGTTCCAGGGCCGACCGGGCGCGGGCGGTCAACTCGGCCGCTTCCAGCGACGAGTCCCGGCTCAGTGGCGCCGGCCCACCGGTGTCGTCGGTGGGCGGCGTCGGTTCGGGGATCTCCCGGAACACCGCCCGCCACGCGTCGGTCATTTCGTCGAGGGTGTCGAATCGATCCGCCGTGTCCCGGGCCAGTGCCTTGGCGAAGTAGGCGACCAGACGGTCCGCGACCGAGGGGTCGAACGCCGCCGGATCGAGGGTCACCTCGTCGCTGATCGCGGCCGGGTTCGCGCCGTTGCCCCAGCGGGGCAGCGTCCCGGTGGCCATCTCGTAGAGCGTCACGGCGACGGCGAACCGCTCGGCGGCGGCGTCGTAACGCAGCCGGCGCGGCGGGCCGAGGAACGGGTCGAGGTAGGCGGTGGTGCCGGCGGTGAGCTGGTCGGCCGGGACCGCAGCCAGCGAGAAGTCGAAGATGCACAGGTGCGGTTGCTTGTCCTTCGGACGGGGGCGGGATGCCAGGTTCGCCGGTTTGATGTCCCGGTGCCACACGCCCTGCCCGTCCAGGAAGGCAACGATCTCCAGCAGGTCCCGGCCGTACCGCTCCAGCAGGTCCAGCGCCAGTCGACCGCCGCGCAGGTCCTCGGCCAGCGTGCGTTCACCGGCGTTCTCCAGCAGCAGCGCGGTCCGGCCGCCGACCTTGACCGGGCCACGCACCAGCGCGGCAACTCGCGAGTCCCGCAGCTTGTCCACGGCGCGGGCCTCGGCCGCGAAGCGCTCCGCGTACTGCTCGTCCCGGGCGACCTTCAGCACCACCGGCCGCCGGTCCGACCCGGCGTCCTCGGTCACCAGCAGGGCGACCGCCGTGGAGCCGCTGCCCAGCCGACCGAGCACCGTCAGCCCGCCGTCGAGTACGTCACCGCGGTGGGCGCGCAACGGATCCACCACCGGCTCCGGCTCGGGCGCGGTCAGTTCCTCCCAGACCAGTTCCAGGCCGGCGAGAAAGTCAGTGACCCGCCGCATCCGCGACCCCGGGTCGCCTTGGGTGGCGTCGTAGACGATTTCGACAAGCGCCTTGGGCATGCCGTCGGCGACCGCGTCCAGCCGCAGTCCACCGCCGGCCACCGCCGCGACAAGTTCCTCCGCCGACGCCGCCGGCTCCACGCCCGTGAAGATCCGGTACGCCAGCGCCCCGAGCGAGAACATGTCGAGCTGATGGCCTGGCAGGTCGTCCAGGGTTGCTGCCTCAGGTGCCTGGTAGCGCCGGACCGAGTCGTCGAAGAAGAGCTCCAGCGAGGCCGGGTCCGTGGGCGAGCCGAGGGAAGTCATCCGAGTGCCGGGCAGCCGCCCACCGGTCTGCCAGTCGGTGACCACCAAGGTGGGACGGGCGCTGTCCGGGTCACACACGTAGACCGCGCGGGGATTCAGCGAACGGTGTGACAGCCGACGCGAGTGGGCGTGCCCCACAATCTCGGCGAGATCCTGCACCAGTTGCAGTCGCTGGGCCAGTTGGAGCCGGCCGTCCCGCTCGGCCAGCCACTGGTCGAGTCGCTGCCACTCGGGCCGGTGGTCGAAAACCACCGCCGGCCCCCAGGGGTGGTCGACCAGGTCCAGCGCGCGGGCGATGCCCGGATGGTGGATGCCCTGTAATAGGCGGAACTCGCGTTCGGCGGCCCGCCGGATGGCGGGCACGTCCTCCTCCGCCGCGCGGCTGGTCAGGTAGAACCGCACCCGCCGTAGCAGCGAGGTGTCCACGGTGTGGTCGGCGAGGAAGTCCTGCCAGCCGATGCCCTCGGCGAAGGGCCGCTGGTGCAGCATGAGCTGGTTGACCCGCCGCTCGGCCACCGACGGCCGGATCTTGGCGCCGCGTACCAGCTCGACGATCTGCCGGGCACGTACCGCGTCGACGAGATGGCGAGAATCCGCCGGCGGCGCCAGCAGCATCTGCTTGAGGCTGGGCAGTTGGCTGTTGTTGTCGTCCAGCCCGTAGACGTGTTGACGCCCGATGTCGTCCAGCTCGCAGCGCATGTTGCGGGCGTGCAGGAAGACTGCCGCGTTCACGAAGGGGATCCGGGCGCCGGGCGGGGCGTACTGGCCGATGACGCTGCGCAGCCGCTTGGCTTTGCGGTTGGTCAAGATCAGTGGACTGTCCACGTGGGATCGGCCATGCCGCCACCGCTGGCCGTCGCCCGAGATCCGGCCCTGCCAGTGCTTGAGTTCGAGCACGTAGAGGCCACTGCGGGTGAGCACCAGGGCGTCGATCTCGTTGATGGAGCCATCGGTGCCGACGAACTCGACGTTGGCCCAGACGTGATACGGCTCGGCGTCCGGCAGATACGAAGCCAACTCCCGAAGGCCGTCCTGTTCATGCAGGTAGGCAGTGGGATTGATCTGTTGCCAGCGCGGCGAGTCCTCACGCATGACGCACCAAGCGAATCTGCGCAGTCATGACGGCCACTCCCCACGTATTCAACTGTGTTGGATCCGGTGCACGGTACCGGCCGTCGAACAGCGACAAAGTCGAATATCCGACACTTTTTCTCATCCCGCGCCGTGAGACCCACTGGTGCCCGTACTCGGGGCGCTCAGGTTCTGCCCGGACGACCGATCCGGTACGGAGGAAGTCTCGTCGGCGGGCGCTCCGATCCGCTGTACCCCTTCGGCCACGAACGCTCGCGGCACCTGCGCGGCAGGCACCAGTGAGGCCAGGAATCGCTGAGTCTCCGGGTCTACCGAGTAGATCAGCGTCCCCCGCATCCCGCGTGTGAGCAGGACCTTGTATGTGTTACGGATGAGCCGATCGGCATCCCTTGCCGCGACTCGCCGCCGCCGGTCGAAGATGGCGCTGTCATGTGACTCCGACGGTTGACTGATCAGCCTGCCGTTCCGGAACACCAGATCCGGGCCGAGAATGACACCCGACCAGTCGTACTCAAAACCTTGTGCTGTGTAGATGCATCCCACCTGTTCGAAGCCGGCCCGGTCGATGGCCCAGAGGGAACTCGACGGAATGCCCCGGGGCGGATGCTTGCCGGCCGCGTTCCACGGCTTCGACCAGGCTCCGATGCGGATATCCTGGACGAGGTCCCGACCCCGCGGCTCTTCGGTCCACGGCCAGCAGAAACCGGCCGAGATGCGCGCCGACGCCTTCCGGTTGTGGGTACGGCGTAGCAACATCTCCATTTGACTCGGTGAGGCGGCAAGGGCAAGCCGGAAGGAGTCGTCCCCGCTCCAACGGTACGGACGACCTTCGGCAAGGCCCAGCAGGTGCCGCACCCATCGTTCGTAACGTGGGCTGCCACCACACCGAAACTGGGCCCCGAGATGAACGAAGTCGACCTCAAGGTCCAGCCGCTCCGCCGCGTCACGAATCATCGCAACGCTGCCCACCTCGTTTGGCCGCACCACCTGATCGTCGTCGAGCAGGAAGACGGGCACCTTTGCCACTTCGATGAGTTCCCGGACCTGCGGCTTTCGTCCTCGGCGGCTGCCACGAGAGGACTGGGCGCGGATCCGATGCGCCTCGTCGCAGATCAACACGTCCAGGCTGTCGGCCGGCTCATCCATGAAGTCCATGAAGTAGTGGAACAGCGCTGCGGTGCGCTGGTCGGGGCTGCGCGGCTGGCTCCTGGCGTACCGCCGCAGACTCTCCCGGAACGCCTTGGACCCGGTCGCGTGGGCAACCGATCGACCTTCCCGTGCCAGGTCGGTGAGTAGCGTCAAGGCGATGGCGCTCTTACCGCTGCCGGGCCCGCCCGCGACCAGCACCACTCGCTTCCGCCGGCCCTGGTCCGCCCAACGCATGCCGCGCATAGCCAGTTCATAGGCCGCGCGCTGTTCATCGAGCAGGACAAGATGCCGTCGGCTATCCAGGTCCTCCGCACTGAAGGTGAGGAGTCGTCGACTGGGCTGCACTGTGGCCGTCAGCAACGCTCGTGCGGCCGCCTCGTCCCGCCAGGGAGCGAACCGTCCGCTCAGATAGCGGCGCATCTCCTCGGTACGGTCGCTGGTGAACACCATTCGCCGGTCATTTCGGTCTTCATCATCCTCTTTGATCAGTGCCGGAATGTGCCGCTGCTCCGCGTTGTGCAGGTACGCCAGGCCGTGCACCCGGTCGGGCGACTCGGCGAACATAGGCAGGAAGTCGGTCAGGTATGAGCAGTAGTTCTCAACCTGTACCGCAGGATGGACCTGGGGCTCGGCCATGCCCGGCACCTGCACCAATTTCTCAACTTCGTCGTAGGTGGTCGCAGCGCTCCACTGCTTGAGCTCCACGACGAGGTATGCCGGGCGTCGGGTGAGTGGCTCCATGCCAGCGAGGATGACGTCGATACGCTTGCTGCTACGTGGCAATTGGCACTCCACGAGCAGGTCGAGTGCCCCAAGACCAGCGCCGACGAGCTCCACTGCCAACGCTGGAAGACTCTGCTGCCAGGACGATTGCTCACTGTCTGAAATCCGGAAGCCAGCCCGAGCGAGATGAGCCCTCAGCTGCTCGGCGAGCTGCGCCTCCCTCGCCAGGTCCAGGATCTGCGTGGCGCTGGTCTGAAAGGCGAGCAATTGAGTGGCCCCCAGGCACGAAGATCTCGTGCGGTGGGGGCATGTCCCGGGGGAAGCCCGTCGATCCGCTGAACCGCCCGCCACTCTAGCGGCCTCCTTTGGACAGAGGCCACCCATTCATCAGGTGCCGCATCCACTTGGCCACATGACACGCCTTCTGGTCGCTAGGGTCTGGCGGCGTGGAGACGACGGTGAGCTACACGAGACTGGTCCGGCCGGCGATCGACCGGGTCTACGTTGGCGCCCGCTGGGCAGCTCGCGCCCGGATGGAGGCGTTCTACGCCGAGCGGGGCTGCACACTCGGTGCGGAGAACAGCTTCTTCTCCGGTGTGCTGGCCCGGCCGATGCCCGCCGAGGCGCTGGCCGACGGCCTGATCTACACGTCCGGCAGCATGGACGAGGAACTGGAGCAGGGCGTCGTCGTCCGGGGCGCCGAGGGCGCGTGGCACCTCACCGAACTGGGCCGGGAACTGACGCTGTTCGCCCAGCGGGCCACCGGCGAGGCCGCCGAGGAACTGTGGGCCATGCTGCCCGGGGTACTGCCCGGCCTGGGCATCGTGCCCCGGCTCGCCGACCTGGTCGGCCGGGTGCTGACGCACGCGCAGGCCACCGGCGGGCCGGTGTTCCGGGCGATGTCCCCGCCGTACGAGCCGGCGGGCGCCTCCCCGGCGCTGCTGCTCGTGACCCGGCTGGGCTCGCTGCGGCACCACCGTGCGGACGCGCACCGGGCCGCGTGGCGGGCCGCCGGGCTGACCGCCGACGAGATCCGTACGCTGCCGGACGGCCCAGAACGCGCAGCGATCGAGGCGGACACCGACCGCCGCGACGAGCCGGCGTACGTGGTGCTCACCGAGGCCGAGCGATGGGACTTGCTGGCCGGCCTCGCCGCCCTCCCCAACTAGAAGCCCTGTGGCGTACTCGGCAACGGTGGGCGGGTGCGACCAACGGGCGTGCCGACGCAGGGTCAGGGTCAGCGCCCGGGGGTGGTTCGCGGCGGTGTGCCGGGCCCGCTCCAGCGAAGGATCCCCGACCAATGGCGAGGCGTAAACCGGTATCGGCAGCGGCTGCATCGGGACCCTGCTGAACCAGTTGCTGGCCGATTCGCACGAAGGGGAGCCGCGAGGAAGCGCGGCGAGCCGGTCGCTCCTTTCCGCAGACAGGGATAGTGGTGAAAGGATGGGCCTCCGTTGGCAGGCTGGTCCCACACGAACGTGTAGGAGAGTCGATGAATCTTGAGCAACTGTGGTCCGAGTTGACGACGGAGCTTCTGGACATCCTTGCTGCCAATCGGTCCCGGATCGCGGAGCTCGATGTACGGGAGAAGGCCGACCAGACTTTGCTCACCGAAGCTGACCTCGCGGTTGAACAGCTGATCATGGCCAAGATCCGCGCCTTGGATCCTGCTGCCCGTGTCCTAGCGGAGGAGTCGGGTAGCGGTAGTTGGCGGCCCGGCATCGATGAGGAGCCTGCGCGGATCTGGATCATCGATCCGATCGATGGTACGGCTGAGTTCGTCCATCCGAGGAGCGCCGAGTTCTGCTCCGTTGTATGCCTGTTAGAACAGCGGACGCCAGTCGCCGCGCTCATCGTCGCTCCCGAACTCGGTACCGGCCGCACGCCGGTCGTCGTGCAAGCATCCCGAGCCGACAGCACGATCCTCGTCAACGGTCGGCCCGCGATGCTTAACAACCATTCCGAGCCCGCACTTGTCGCATCTCTGACACGCAGTTCGGGGTCCGAGGCACCGCCCTACGAGTCGGCCATGGTGAAGGCTGGCTACCGGCTGAAGACCCGCACCACGTCACAGACGCTCGACATGCTCCGCACAGCGCTGGATCTCACAGATCATGTAGACGGGGCCCCACGTTTCGACCTCTTCCATCGCAAGCAACAGAAGGTCTGGGATGGCTTGGCGGGGTTGTGCCTCGGTGAGATCGTCGGTCTAATGTGCACAGACGGTGAGGGAAACAAGCGCTTACCAGTGTCTATCGATACGCTCGCTCAGCCAGAACCGGCTTTCGCCAGCACCGTGATGGGTCGTCCGGAGGCAGTCAAGTGGTTCGTGGAGTTGGCGCGGGACTCCCGCACCGAAACACCGAAGTCCTCGTAGACGTAACGTCGATCATCGGTGCCGATGACTTCATCGCCGCCCAGAACCGCCGCGTGCAACCCGGTGATCCGTTCGCGCGCCAAGCCTTCGTCGAACTGATCCAGTCCTTGATTTTCATGGACCGGGTATGGGTTGCCCACCCAGTGCTCGCTCGACCCACTGCTGCGGATTTCGGCACAAAACCCTTCCTGCTACGGGCGTTGGCGGAGGCAGAGCTACTCCATCCGCTACAACTGGATGCCGATGAGAGCCGAACCGCTCGGACTGCTGAGGAGTCTGCTCTTCAGGATCTGCAGAGCTGGCAGGGGAGCCAGGCGCTCGGGCAGTTCATCGAGCAGGCGCTCGTCTGCGACGACGCCATGCCGGGGCCTCGCAACTCGCTCTCGAAGCGCATCCACGGCTGGTCCACGTTCCAGGCCGCCCATGTCCGGGTGGCCGGCCATCACGCGGATCGGATCGCGACGTCGGACGGCGTTGAGGATGACCCGTTCGGTGAGTGGGCGAGAGCAGCCTCAATCGTCCTGCGGGGTCCACTGCGGTCGATGGCTCCGCCGGGTGAGGAGGTCTACGTCGCAGCCACCCTTGCACGAGGGCTCAAGTACCGGTCGAGAGCGGACGCCACGGGGCTTTCATACCAAGCACACCCCATTCGAAGAGACTTCCTCCTTACCTTCGACCTGTCCCGCGAGGGCGCGGCCGAAGGAGTCGTACTCGACGTCATCAAGGCTATTCGCGGTATCCACCAATCCCTCGCCACTGCCGTAAGTGAGAGCGACACCCATCAGGTGCGGTTGCTTGAGTTGGAACTACCACTACTCGGCGGTCGACTCTGGCAGGCGTCGGAAACCGGCAAAATGGGAGACAACGCGTGGGTCGACCTGGTCGTCAACCGCATCGGTGAGTATCGAAAAAAGGCAGCCGACCTACGGGCAGCTGTCGCCAGGTGCGTCACCGACGAGGACTACCTACGCCTTGCGCGGGACATCGACGAAGCAAAGAAGCAACTACTCGAACGCCTCGGGCTACGCAAGATCGCCTTGTCGACGGTAGAGCAGGAACTCGTGAATGGCGTGGCGTCCGTGGCTGAGTCGGTGCCGGGAATCCCGAAGGTTTCGGGAATGTGGATCGGTGCCCGGGTGATCGGCAAGCAGGTCTCTGCGACCGGCACCCCGGTACAGCGATTCCTGTACAGAGAGTTCTATCGGGCGTGGAAGCGGGCAGGACGCTGAGGTGAATTCCGCGTCGAGGCGATCCGCGCGGCCAGACGATTGGAGCGCGCGGCGATCGAGGCGGACACCGGCCGCCGCGACGAGCCCGCGTACGCGGTGCTCACCGACACCGAGCGCGGGGAGCTGCTGCCAGCCTCGCCGCCCTGCCAACTAGTGCTCGCCCACAGAGCCGTTGGGGTGGAACGCCATGGGTGTCTCCGGCCCCCTTTTGACACCCATCGCGTTCCACTCACCGCGAGGGCGCGCTGCGCAACGGCAGGTCAAGCGCTGGGTGGGGTCCTCCTCGGCCGGGGCGGTGCCGTCTATCGGCAGGCCGAACTCCGCCGGTGAGTTCTCGTCGGTGCCGTCCAGGTCCGCGTGCGGCTCGTCCGGGATGACGTCGTCGGGATCGGCGCCTCCGGCGTGCAGTTCGGACAGCTCAACCGGATCAGTCATGCCGCCCTGGTACCCGCCCGGCGCCGCCCGAACCCGCCCGAGGGCCGACGGGGTCAGGCGCGCGGCAGGTGTCGTTCGAGGCCGTCGAAGAGCAGGTCGAGGGTGAACTCGAACTCGGTCTGGGAGTCGCACCACCCCAGCGTCGGATCGGCCGCGTCGTGCGTCTCGGCGGCCACCATCGCGGCCAGGTGCGGCAGCCGTTCGGCCAGCGCCACCATCTCCGCTTCCGCGGCTGCGGCGTCGGCCGCCCCGCCCGCGTCCGGGCGGAACACCTCCTGGGCGAAGCCGAGCGCCATGCTGCCGAACGCGTGCAGTGCCCGGTGGGCGATCCGGTACGAGAAGCCGCCGTCGACGAGCGTGGCGAGGATGCCGTCGTAGTAGGCGTACACCCCGGCGGGGACGGTCGGGCGCGAGCTGAGCAGCGCGGGGGCCCACGGGTGCCGCAGCATGACCGCGCGCGCGGCGAGGAAGCGCAGCCGCAGCCGGGTACGCCAGTCGCCGCCGGGCGCGTCCGCCTCGGCACGCTCGGCGGCCGAGGTGATCTCCGTGGCGACCGCGTCCACGAGGCCGTCGAGCAGTCCGGCCTTGCCGGGTAGGTGGTGGTAGAGCGACATGGCCTCGACGCCGAGTTCGGCGGCGAGCCGGCGCATCGTCAGCGCCTCCATCCCTTCGGCGTCGACAAGGGCGATCGCGCTGGCCAGGGCCCGCTCGCGGCTCAGCGGCTCCCGAGGTTTCCGCGCTCCCATCCGGCTCTCCATCTCCCCTTGACCTTACAACGTATGGTTGGCCTTACGGCGTAAGGCAAGCCCCGCCACCGCGTCGCTCACCCCCGAAGGAGCCGCCATGCACCAGCTGATCCGTACCGCCCGGGTGACCGGGCTGTTCTACCTCGGGCTCGCCGTCACCGGCGCGCTGGGGTTCCTCACCGTCCGGCCGATGATCTTCAACCCGGACGACGCGGGCGCGACGTTCGCCAACCTGGTGGCCCACGAGTCGCTGGCCCGCGTCGGCGTCGCCCTCGAACTGCTCGTCGTCCTCACCCAGGCGCTCACCGCCGTCTGGTTCCACCGCCTGTTCCGGACTGTCGACAGCACCGCATCGGGCAGCATCGCCGCCTTCGGGCTCGTCAACGCGGTCGCGATCCTGGGCAGCGCCGCAGTGCTCGCGACGGCCCTGGGGGTGGCGACCGGCGGGCCGGGCGACGCCAACACGGTCCAGCTGCTCTACCTGGTCAGCGGGAACCTGTGGGAGGTGGGCGGCCTCTTCTTCGGGCTCTGGCTGGTGCCGATGGGCTGGTGCGCGCTCCGGTCGGGCTGGCTGCCCCGACCGCTGGGCCGGCTCCTCGTCGCCGGTGGCGTCGGCTACGTGCTCATGACGTTCGTCGCGTACCTCGCCCCCGGCGCCGGCATCGTCGGCGATCTGCTGGTGGTGCCCGCCACGGTGGGCGAGGTGTGGATCCTCGGCTACCTGATCATCTTCGGCGTGCGAAAGCGCGCGGAGACGGATGCCAGGGCGACCGCGGCCTAGGCGGGGCTCGCGGCCAGGGCGACACCCCGGGCGTACCGGATGGCGGCCGGGGTGTCCGCGAACACCAGGCCCTCGCGGCGCAGCTCCTCGGCGACGCCGAGCGTGCTGAGCACCTGGTCGTGGCCCGGGGTGATGCCGGAGAGCAGCACCGTGATCCCCCGGGCGCGCAGCCGGGCGATGGCGTCGCCGAGCACCTGGGCGCCGGTGGCGTCGATGGTGGAGACGCGGGACATCCGCAGGATCACCACCCGCACGTCGGCCACCTCGGCCAACTCCAGCAGGAACGTGTGCGCGGCGGCGAAGAAGAGCGGCCCGTCCAGCCGGTACGCGACGATGTGCTCGGCGAGCAGCGCGTGCTCCTCGGCGCTGTGCTCGCCGGTGTCCAGCGGCACCTGTTCCAGCTTGGCGCTGCGGGCCACCGCGCGCAGCGCCAGCACGACCGCGACGGCGAGCCCGACGACCACAGCTGTCACCAGGTCCCAGATGACGGTGACGGCGAATGTCAGCACCAGTACCACCGCGTCGGCGCGGGTGGCCCGCATCAGCGCGAGCAGGGAGGCGGCCTCCACCATCCGGACGGTGGTGGCGAGCAGCACCCCGGCCAGGGCGGCCAGCGGGATGCGCCCGACGAGCGGGGCGGCCGCGAGCACGATCGCGGCGAGGGCCACCGCGTGGGTGAGCGCGGCGAGCTTCGAGGACGCCCCGGCGCGGACGTTCACCGCGGTACGGGCGATGGCGGCGGTCGCCGGGATGCCGCCGAAGACCGGGGAGGCGAGGTTGGCCAGGCCCTGGCCGAACAGTTCGCGGTCCGGGTCGTGCCGCTCGCCGACTGTCATTCCGTCGGCCACGGTGGCGGAGAGCAGGCTCTCCAGCGCGGCGAGCGCGGCCACGGCGAGGGCGCTGGGCAGCAGCACGCCCAGCGCGCCGAGGTCGACGAAGTCCAGCGACGGCGCGGGCAGCCCCTGCGGCAGCTCGCCGATCCGGGCCAGGTCGATCGGGGCCAGCTCGGCGAGGAGCGTCGCGGCGGCCACCCCGACCAGGGAGAACGGCACGGCGGGCCGCCACCGGCCGCCGAGCAGCATCAGCGCCGCCACGCCGAGCGCGACAGCGATCGCGGCGGGCCGGGGATGCGCGGCGAACCGGGCGACCGCGTCGACGGCCACCGCCCACACCTTTTCGCCGTGCGCGCCGGTGACGCCGAGCGCGGCCGGCACCTGTTGCAGCGCGATGACCACGGCGATGCCGGCGGTGAACCCCTCGATCACCGGGGACGGCAGGTAGCGGACGTACCGGCCGAGGCGGGCCAGGGCGAGCGCGATCAGGATCAGCCCGGCCAGCGCGCCGACCATCAGCACGCCACCGGCGCCGAACTGCTGCACCACCGGCACCAGCACGACAGTCATCGCTCCGGTGGGGCCGGAGACCTGGAGGTTGGAGCCGCCGAAGACCGCCGCGACCGCTCCGGCGACGACGGCGGTGACCAGTCCGGCCTGCGCGCCGAGGCCGGAGGTGACGCCGAAGGCGAGCGCCAGGGGCAGCGCCACCACGGCGACGGTGAGCCCGGCGAGCAGGTCGCGCCGGGGCGAGCGGCGCGCCGCCGCCCAGTCGGCCCGGCCGGGCAGCAGCCCGCGGAACAGCCGGCCCGTCTGCCGTACGACGTCACCGGCGCGAAGGGCAGTCGCCGCGCTCACCGGTCCGTCCCCGAGGCCCGCAGCTCGTCCAGCAGGCCGTCCCGGTCGGTGAGGACCGCGCCGAGGATGCGCCGACCGGCGGCGAGCAGGTCCGCCACGTCGGGGGTGCTGAGCGCGTACATGACGAGGGGGCCGTCCCGGTACGAGGTGACCATGCCGGCGCGGCGCAGCACGGCGAGCTGCTGGGAGAGGTTGGACGCCTCCACGTCGATGGCGGCGAGCAGGTCGCGGACCGGTTTCGGCCCGTCCTGGAGCAGTTCGAGCACCCGGATGCGCACGGGGTGCCCGAGGGTGCGGAACAGCTCCGCCTTGGCCTGGTACAGCGGCACCGACACGACACACCCCTCCGACGACGACTCTGAAGACTTTAGCACTTGCATAAATCTTCACATCGACGGAGATGAAGGGCGTCCCGCTCAGGCCAGGTCGTTGACGCAGCGCAGCACCGGCCGGGAGGTGAGCGCCTCGGCATCCAGCGGGCACGTGGTGCTCACCGTGAAGACGACGCTCTCCCCCGGCAGCAGCGTCACCAGCGCCCGGTCCACCTCCGCGGCCGGATCGAGGCGGTCCGGGAACAGCGTCAGGTCGCGCAGCACCGTCCGCGCGGTCACCCGGACCCGCCGTCCGCCGTCCACCGGCTCGACCGCCGCGTCCCACTGCGCCGCCGGCCACCGCACGTCGCGGTCCTCGGCGAAGAACCACAGCGCGCGCTCCGCGGCGTCCCCGGCGTCCGCGACGAGCAGTTCCGCGCGGCCGTCGTCCGGCCGCGCCAGCTCCGCCGGCAGATCCACCACGACCGAGGAGTACGCCGGGACGTCGAGGTCGACCGAGGTCTTCGCCCTCGGCTCCCCGGTGACTGTCAACCGGGTGACCGTGGCCGGCCCGCGCCACGCCTGCGCGGTCTCGTTCACCGCCACCAGCGCCGGCCGGCCGTCGCGCGGCTGCACGGTGAGCAGCCGGTCGGCGTAGGCGCGGCGCAGCGCGTACCACAGGGGTTTGCGGCGCCCGTCGCCGTCGATGGCCGACCACGACGTGACCGGCCAGCAGTCGTTGAGCTGCCACACGACGGTGCCGGCGCAGACCGGCCGGTGCGAGCGGAAGTGCTCCACGCCGAGCTGGATGGCGCGGGCCTGGTTGAGCTGGGTGAGGTAGTGCCAGTCGTCGAAGTCGGCGGGCGGCGGCAGGTGGGCGTCGAGCCCGCGCCGCAGCTTGCCGTCCCCGTCGGCTGCCTTCTGGTGGTGCGTCATGCCCGGCGAGTCGTGCGCGAGCGGGTCGTCGGAGAGGGCCCGGCGCAGCGTCGCGTACGCGGGCGGCGCCTGGTAGCCGAACTCGGCCACGAAGCGCGGCACGTAGTCCCGGTAGCGCGTGTAGTCGTCGGTGTTCCACACGTCCCAGATGTGCGTGGTGCCGTGCGCCGGGTCGTTGGGGTGAAGTTCCTCGCTGCCGGACCAGGGACTGCCCGGCCAGTACGGGACGGTCGGGTCCAGCTCCCCGACGACGGCGGGGAGCAGCTCCAGGTAGTAGCCGCGCCCCCAGGTGCGCCCGGCCAGGGGTTCCTGCCAGTCCCAGTCGTGCCAGCCCCAGATGTTCTCGTTGTTGCCGGTCCAGAGCACCAGCGACGGGTGCCCGGCGAGCCGGGTCACCTGCTCGCGCGCCTCCGCCTCGACCTCGGTGCGGAACGGTTCCTCCTCCGGGTACGCGGCGCAGGCGAACAGGAAGTCCTGCTGCACCAGCAATCCCGTCTCGTCGGCCAGGTCGTAGAAGTCGTCCGACTCGTACCGGCCGCCGCCCCAGACGCGCAGCAGGTTGACGTGCGCGCCGGCCGCCTGGCCGAACCGCTGCGCGAGGCGCTCCCGGGTGACCCGGTTCGGGAACGCGTCGTCGGGGATCCAGTTGACGCCCCTGACGAACACCGGCACGTCGTTGACGTGCAGCGCGAACGGGGTGCCGTGCGCGTCGGGCGTGGTGTCCAGGCGTACCGAGCGGAACCCGATCCGGCGGGACGCGGCGTCCAACTCCCGGCCGTCGGCGCCGTGCAGGGTGGCGTCGAGGTCGTACCGCGGCTGGTCGCCGTACCCGATGGGCCACCACAGCGCGGGGTCCGCGACGGTGAGCGTCACGACGGCGGTCCGCTCCCCCGCCGGTACGGCGATCTCGGCGGTGACCCCGGCGACGGCGGCGCGGACGGTCAGCGGCTCGTCGCCGGTCCGCTCGACCTGCACGTGCAGCTCGACCCGGCCGACGCCGTCGACCACCGTCACGATCGGCCGCACCGACGCGAGCCGGGCGGTGGACCAGGCGTGCAGGCCGATGTCGCGCCAGATGCCGGCGGTGACGAGCGTCGGTCCCCAGTCCCAGCCGAAGTTGCAGGCGGTCTTGCGGATGAAGTGGAACGGCTCCGGGTACGCGTTCGGCCGGTCACCGAGCCGGTCCCGGTGCGCCTCGGCATACCGGTACGGGGAGTCGAAGCGTACGGCCAGGGTGTTGCCGTCCGGGCGCAGCAGCGCGCGGACGTCGAAGCGGTACGAGCGGTGCTGGTTCTCGGTGCGGCCGACCTCGACGCCGTTGAGCGTGACGGTGGCGACCGTGTCCAGGCCGGCGCAGACCAGATCGACCCGCTCTTCGTCGCCGGGCTGCCATCCGAACGTCGTCTCGTAGACCCAGTCGGTGCGCCCGATCCAGGTGAGGCGGTTCTCGTTGTCGTCCAGGTACGGGTCGGGGATGAGGCCGGCCGCGAGCAGGTCGGTGTGCACGCATCCGGGCACTGTCGCCGGCACCGCCGTCCCGGCGATCTGCGGCGGCACCGCCGGACCGGGCTCGGCCCGCAGCGTCCATCCCTCGTGCAGCAGAGTTCGACGGCTCACGACTTCACCGCGCCTTCCATGATTCCGCGGACGATCTGACGTCCACCGATGAACAGCATGACCAGCAGGGGCACGGTGGCGATGAACGCACCAGCGAGCACCCGCCGGTAGATCACGTAGTTGCCGCTTGCGAGGTCGGACACCGCCACCATCGACGTCGGGTAGTCGGTGCCGCTGAGCGTGATGAGCGGCCACTGGAAGTCGTTCCAGGTGGCCACGAACGTGAGCAGGCCGAGCACCGCCAGCGCCGGGCGGATCGCGGGGAGCACGATCGTCGCGTACACCCGCATGGTCGTGGCGCCGTCGACCCGGGCCGACTCGATCAGCTCGTCCGGGACGGTGTTCAGGATGAACTGCCGCATGTAGAACACGCCGAACGCGGTGACCAGGCCGGGCGCGATGACCGCGAGCAGCGTGCCGTTCCAGCCGAGCCTGCCCATCACGATGTAGAGCGCCACGATGCCGAGCTGGTTGGGCACGGTGAGCGTGAGCACCACGAACAGCATCAGCGCGCGGCTGCCCCGGAAGCGCAGCTTGGCGAACGCGAAGCCGGCCAGCGAGCAGAAGAACAGCACCGAGGCGGTCACCACCAAGGAGACGATGACGCTGTTGATCAGCGACGCGGCGAAGTAGACGTCCTGGAGGGAGAAGACCTCCTCGACGTTCGTCAGGAACCGGTCGCCGGGGACCACCGCGGGTGGCAGCTTCGCCAGCGCCTCGTCGTTGCTCGTGGCGATGACGAACATCCAGTAGAGCGGGAACGCGGCGAACAGCATGCTGACCGCGAGCAGCAGGTAGGTCCAGAGCCCGGCCGGGGTGTCCTGCGGGGCCCGGGCCACCACACGTCGGGTCGTCACCGGCGGCCTCCGGAGAGTCGGTTGGTCAGCAGGTAGTTGAGGCCGGCCACGATCAGGATGATCAGGAACAACGCCCAGGACATGGCGGCGGCGTAGCCGAGGTTGAGGTCCTTCCAGCCGACCTTGTAGATGAGCTGGGCGATGGTCTGCCATTCGCCGTCCGGCCCGCCGGTGGCGGCCTGCGCGTTCGGGTCGAACAGCATCGGCTCGGTGAACAACTGCAACCCGCCGATGGTGGAGAGGATGACTGTGAACAGGACCACCGGCTGGATCATCGGCACGGTTATCCGCCAGAGCTGCTTCCACTGCCCGGCGCCGTCGATGGCGGCGGCCTCGTAGACGTCGCGCGGGATGGACTGCATGGCGGCCAGGTAGAGCAGCGCGTTGTAGCCGATCCACTTCCAGTTGACCATGGTGGCGATGGCGATCCAGGCCTGGAGCTTGCCGGCCCGCCAGTCGATCGGGTCGTCCGCGCCGCCGATGCCGAGCAGGCCGAGCACCCAGTTGGCCATGCCGAAGTCGCGGGAGAAGAAGACGCTGAACACCATCGTCGAGGCCACGATCGGTGTCACGTACGGCAGCAGGACACCCACCCGCCACCAGGTCTGCGCCCGCAGCTTGCGGTTGAGCAGCGACGCGACGAGCAGCGCGAGCAGCAGTTGCGGCACTGTGGAGAGCAGGAAGATGCCGAACGTGTTGTAAAGGGCGTTCCAGAAGTCCTCGTCGGCGATCAGGCGGCTGAAGTTCTCCAGGCCCGCCCAGTACGGCAGCGTCGGGTCGTCCAGGCGGTAGTTGCGCAGCGACACGACCGCGTTGAACAGCAGCGGGAACAGCCCGAACACGAGGAAGAGCAGGAAGAACGGCGCGATCATCAGGTACGGCATGTAGCGCATGTCGAAGCGGTACAGCCGGTCGCGCCAGGTCATCCGCCGGTCGCCGGCACTGCCGCCCTGCGGCGCGGGTGGGCGGCGGGGCGGTGCGGCACGGGTGCTGGACATCTGTTCACTCCAGGGCCGGGAGATCGGACGATGACGGGGCGGGCCGGGCCGCCCCGTCACCGCTGACACGTCAGGACTTCGCGGCCTTCTCGGCCTCCTTGACCGCCTCGTTCCAGGCGGCGTCGGACTTGAGCGACTTGTTCTCCACCCGCCGGATCACGTTCTCCACCGCCACCCGGGTCGGGCCGTTCTTGCGGCCCAGGTACTGCGGGGTGAGGCCCTGCGCCATCTTCGGGAAGATCTGGCCGACCGGGGCGTCGTTGAAGAACGGGTTCTTGAAGTCGGCGATGGCCGGGTCGGTGTAGAGCGCCGGCTGCGACGGCAGGTTGCCGACCTTCTTGAAGATCTCGATCTGCTGTTCCGGCGCGACCAGCCAGGTCAGCAGCTTGTACGCCTCGTCGACGTTCTTGCCCTGCTTCGGCAACGTCAGGAACGATCCGCCCCAGTTGCCGCCGCCACCCGGTACCGCGGCGATGTCCCACTTGCCCTCGGTGCCGGGCGCGGTGTCCTTGATGTGGCCGAGCATCCAGGCCGGGCAGGCGAGCACCGCGAACGCGCCGCTGGTGAAGCCCTTGTCCCAGTCGGCCTGGAAGCTGACCAGGTTCGCCGAGAGCCCGGCACCGACGGCCTTGACCGTGTAGTCGAACGCGACCTTCGGGCCCTGCTCCATCCGGAGCTGGTCCTGCTCGTCGTAGAACCCGACCGGCTGCTGACCGAGGATCGGGTTGAACAGGTTGGTGCCGGCGTCGATGAACTTCTTCTTCGTCGTGGTGGTGTACTGCTGGCCGACCTCGATGAACCTGTCCCAGGTGGGCCAGAGCGCTGACACCTGGTCGCGTTCGGTGGGCAGGCCGGCGGCCTTGAACAGGTCGGTGCGGTAGCACATGGCCAGGCCGCCGACGTCGGTGCCGAGGCCGATCTGCGTCTTGCCGTCCGCCGACAGCGACTGCTTCCACTTCCAGGGCAGGTACTTACTCTCGTACGAGCCGGCGCCCTTGTCGAGCAGGTTGACGAACTTGTCGGACTGGCTTCGGAACTGGACCATGAAGCCCTCGTCGATCGCCGCGATGTCCGGCGCGCCGTTGCCCGCGACGAGCTTCTTCTGCAGGTCCTCGTGCTGGGCGTTGTACTCGCCCGAGTTGAGCTGGATCTTGACGTTCGGATGTTCGGCCTCGTACCTGGCCTTGAGGTCCTGGAGCCCGAAGTCGCCCCAGAAGTTGATTTTCAGCGTGACCTGACCACCGGCCGGGTCGGAGCCGCCGGTGGTGCTCCGGCCGCTGCAGGCGGCGATCATGACCAGGCTGACGGCACCGACGGCGGTCACCCGCGCCAGGTGCGTCCAGGACCGTCTCATCTCATCCTCCGCGCCGAAATGGGAACGCTCCCGAATATCGAGAGACGTTGACTGAACCGGATAAGTGACGCCACCGTACGGTTCCCATTCACGACTGTCAACGGCCGGTTACCGATGTGCCGATCCGGTAACCTCGCCGCCGCTCACGACCACGCTGCGGGCGGTCTCGCCGGGTCCGCGCTCTAAGCTGAACCGCACAAGCGACTGCCGCCGGATGCGGTCCACCGATGCCGCCCGCGACACCCGGACCCGGCACCGCGTGCAGTAGCGTCACCAGACGCCGGTGATCCGGCGACCGGAAGCGCCCGCGAGGGCCGGACACAGTGGAGGAACGCTCCGGTGAAGCGGCCGACCATCGCCGACGTCGCCCGGCGCGCCGGGGTCTCCAAGGGCGCGGTGTCGTACGCGCTCAACGGCCAGCCCGGCGTCTCCGAGGCGACCCGCCAGCGCATCCTCGCGATCGCCGCCGAGATCGGGTTCCGGCCCAGCAGCGCCGCCCGCGCGTTGTCCGGGGCGACCGCCAAGGCGGTCGGGCTGGCGCTGTGCCGCCCCGCCCGGATACTCGGCATCGAGCCGTTCTTCATGGAGCTGATCAGCGGCGTCGAGGCCGAGCTGTCGGCCCGCTCGTACGCGCTCACACTCCAGGTGGTCAGCGACCAGGACGCCGAGATCGCGGTCTACCGGCGGTGGTGGGCCGAACGCCGGGTCGACGGCGTGCTCGTCTGCGACCTGCGCACCGACGACCGGCGGGTGCCGGCGCTGGAGGAGCTGCAACTGCCGGCGGTGGTGATCGGCGGCCCCGGCCACACCGGCGGCCTCGCGAGCGTCTGGGCCGACGACGCGGCGGCGCTGGTCGAGACGGTGGAGTACCTGGTCGCGCTCGGCCACCGGCGCATCGCCCGGGTCGGCGGGCTGCCCTCGCTGCTGCACACCGAGATCCGCACCGAGGCGTTCACCGGCGTGTGCCGGCGGCTCGGGCTGGAGGAGGCGCAGACGGTCTGGTCCGACTACACCGGCGAGGAGGGCGCGCGGGTGACCCGCCGGCTGCTCAGCTCCGCCGCACGCCCCACCGCGGTGATCTACGACAACGACGTGATGGCGATCGCCGGGCTCTCGGTGGCCCAGGAGATGGGCCTGGCCGTCCCCGGCGACCTGTCCATCGTGGCCTGGGACGACTCGCCGCTCTGCCGGCTGGTGCACCCGCCGCTGACCGCGCTGGGCCGGGACATCCCGGCGTACGGCGCGCACGCCGCCCGGCAGCTCCTCGCCGTGATCGCGGGTGAGCCGGCCGCCGCGGTCCAGGACGAGACCGCGCACCTCACGCCGCGCGGCAGCACGGCCCCACCTCGTACGACGGACCGCTGAACCGGTTCAGCTCAGCGGGCGGCGGACGGGAACTCCTCGAACCACGCCTCGACCCGCTCGGCGGTCGCCGGGCGGGCCAGCGCGAAGCCCTGCCCGTACCGGCAGCCGGCCCGGCGCGCGCCCGCCACCTGGCCCTCCGACTCCAGCTCCTCGACCACCAACTCGACCCCGAGCCGGTCGGCCAGGTTCGCCACCACGTCGATGAGCGGACGCTGCCCGTCCCCACCCGGCCGGACCAGATGCGGGCCCACCTTGAGCAGGTCGATCGGCAGGCGGCGAAGCTGGGCGAGCGAGGCGTGCTCGGCGCGGAAGTCGTCGAGCGCGGTCCGCACGCCGATCGAGCGGAGACCGGCGAGCCGGGCCACCACAGTGGACAACTCGGCGCCCACCCCCGGCTCGGCCACCTCCACCACCAGCCGCTCCGGCGACACGTCGTACGCGGCCAGCGCGGTCGCCGTACGCGCCACGAAGTCCGGCGCGGCCAGCTCACGCGGCGTCACGTTGACAGCCATCCACAGCTCCCGGCCGCCCCCCGACCACGCGGCGAGCTGGCGGCAGGCCCGGTCCACCACCCACCGCCCGATCTCGCCGACCAGATCGAGGTCGGCCGCCACCGGCAGCAACTCCGCCGGCAGCACGGTGCCCAGCGTGGGACTGCGCCAGCGCAGCAACGCCTCGGTGCCGACCGGTGTCCGCTCCGCGAGCGCCACCACCGGCTGGTAGACCAGGTCCAGCTCACCGCGCGCCACCGCGCCGGGCAGCTCCCGTTCCAGATCCAGGCGCCGGACCAGTTGCTCCTCCAGGTAGGCGTCGTACCACTCGACCCGGTCCCGGCCGAGCTGCACCGCCCGGCGGCGGGCCAGGTCGGCCTGACGCAGCACGTCCTCCGGCTCGCCGCTTCCGGTCTCGGCCAGCCCGACGCTCACCCGCACCCGGGCCACCCCGCCCGGCCGCGGGTACGGCTCGGTCAGCCCCGCCAGCAGCCGGGTGCCGAGCGCGTACGCCAGCACCGGCCCGACATCGGTGAGGACCGCGTACTCGGTGTCGCCCAGCCGGGCGACCAGGTCGTGCGCCTCGACGCCGACTCGGAGCCGGCGCGCGACCTCGGTGAGCACCGGCCCCTCCGGCACGGCCGCGCCCTCGCCGTGCAGGTCGACCACGAGCAGGGCGCCACCGCTGCGCTGCGCCAACGCCCGGACCAGATCCGCGCGCGTCAGCGGCGCGGGCTCGACGGCCCGGGCATCAGGCCCGAGCCGGCGCCGCAGCCACGCCTCCCGGGCCGCCAGTCGTTGCACGCGGCGACGCTGGTCCGCGGCGGCGAGCAGCTCACCCACCATGATCGGCGGAACGACCGTCAGGCCCAGAGCCATCGCGCCGGTACTGAACTCCCCCACCACGCACAGATGGACACCGGCGGCCAGCGCGGCGATCCCGGCCGGCGCGGTGAGGCGGGGCCAGGCGGCCGGCGCCACGTCCCGATCCGGCCGCTCCCCGGCCCAGGCACGCCGGAGGCCCGCGACGGTCAGCAGCGCCCCCGCCAGCAGCGGCGCCGCGACGACCGGCAGCGCCCGGTCCGGCGCGCCGTACGCCAGCAGCACCACAAGCAGCGTCAGCCCGCCGAGCGTCAGCGCGGCCCCGGCGTGACAGCGTGCGGCGCCCGGCCGGCGGTGACGTTCGGCGAGGGCCGCCACCACGAGCACGGCCAGCACCACCGCGCCGCCCGACGCGGCGATCCCGGCGGCGGCCGGGACCGGACCGCCCGGCAGCAGCATCCAGCCGGCGAAGACCAGGCTGACGCCGAGCGCGAGCACGTCGACGGTACGGCGTACCAGCTCGGGCCCGGACAGCCGGGACCGGCCGGGCAGGCGCAGCAGCGCCGTCACGTACAGCGGCGCGGTGAGGCACAGCCCGGTCAGCGCGATCGGCAGCCGGTACGCGGGATCACTCAGCGGCAGCACCGCCACGGAGAGCCCGGCGACCAGGACGGCGGCGTCGAGGATCGCGGCGACCCGGCGGGACAACGCGACCCGGCGCGCCTGCCGCCCGGTCGTCACGCCCGGCGCGAGTGCGTCCCGGCGCTCGGGTGGGCCGGTTTCGGCGCTCCGGGCTGGTGATTCGGCGGTTCGGGCGTCGACGGTCGGCGGCGCGTTCGGGGCGAGGTCGCTCGGAGCGGGCAGCGCTCCGCCGGCCAGCCAGGCGAGCCGGACACAGGCGAGCGCGGATCCACCGGCGACGGCGAGCGCGGTCGCGGCCGGACCGGGTAGGAGCCCGGCGACGCCCGCCAGGAGAAAGACCGCGCCGGTGAGCGACACGGCGACATCGGGCAGGGGTGGCCGCCGACGGGGACCGGCGGGAGGAGGGACGGGCACGGCGGTCGCCTTCGTGAGGGGGCACGGGGGCGGTGCGGTTGCGGTTCGCGGTTACGACGTGCGGGGTCGGGGCGGGCGGACGCATCGGCGGGGACCGCTGCGGCCACGCCTAGAAACGATCCCGGAAGCGCCCGGTGACGTCATCCCACCAGTGACATCCGTCACACCCCAGCCTCCCGACGAGATCTCGGAAGCAAAGGGCCACCATGAGGACCGTTTCCTTCCAAGATCTCCATCGCACGACCCGCCCGCGCCAGATCTTGGTACGCAGTCGCCCTCGGGAGGGCGGAGACGTACCAAGATCTCCGGAGTTGACGGGGCCGCCGGGGCTGCCGGGGCGCGGGGTGGTGGGAGTCGGCCGGGTGGGATCATCGGAGGGTGAGCCGTGCCGATACCGTCCGTTTCCGACACAACCAGGCCATCCTGGTCGCCGCGATCGTCGCCACCATCGGCGCGCTGCCGCTGGCCTCCGCCCGCTGGTGGCTGCTCTGGGTGCTGCTCGTCCCGCTCACCGTCGCGGTCTGGGCGTGGCGCGCCGGCACCGACGCCGACGCCTCGGAACTGCGGCTGCGGGCGATCGCCGGGCAACGCCGGGTGCCGTGGACGCGCGTCACCGAACTGGCCGGCGACGCCCGGGGCCGCGCGCTCGCCCGGCTCGACGACGGCGAGGTGGTGATGCTGCCGGCGGTACGCGCCACCGAGCTGCCCCACCTGATCGCCGTCACCGGGCAGGAGCTGCCCGGTGAGGCGAACGATCAGTAGCCGTCGACCACCCGGTTCGTCAGCTCCTCCCCGGCCACGTACCGGCGCAGCTGCTCGGCCACCAGGCGGTACGCACGGGGCAGCAGACCGCGTACCGAGCCGCCGATGTGCGGGGTGAGCAGCAGGTTCGGCAGCTCCCACAGGGGATGGTCGGCGGGCAGCGGCTCCGGGTCGGTGACGTCCACCGCCGCCCGCAGGCGCCCCGAGGCCAGCTCGGCGAGCAACGCGGGGGTGCTGACCACCGGCCCCCGTGCGGCGTTCACCAGCAACGCGCCGTCCGGCATCGCGGCCAGGAACTTCTCGTCGACAAGCCCCCGGGTCCGGTCGGTCAGCGGCACCAGCAGCACCACCACGTCCGCCTCCGGCAGCAGGGCGGGCAGCTCGTCCACCCCGTGCACACCCTGGTCCGGGCGCGGCGTACGGGCCACCAGCGTGAAGCTCACCTCGAACGGGGCGAGCCGGTCACGCACCGCCGTGCCGATCGAGCCGGCGCCCACGATCAGCACGCGCTTACCGGCAAGTTCGTCGGTCGGCGCGACCTCGTCGTACGCCCACTCGCGCCGCGCCTGCGCCCGGGCCAGCGGCGCGAACCCGCGCAGCGAGGCGAGGATCGCGGCCACCACCCACTCGGCGGTGGGCGAGTCGTGCACGCCCCGGGCGTCGCAGAGCGTCACACCGTCCGGTACGCGCCCCACCCAGGCGTCCGCGCCGGCGGAGAGCAGCTGCACCACCTCGACGTCCGGCAGGCGGGTCAGGAACGCGCCGGCGTCCGGGCCGGACAGGAACGGCGGCACCCAGAACCGCACCCCGGCCGGGGACGACGGGGGCCGTTCCGGGTCCTCCAGCAGCTCCACGGTGACGCCGGGCGGCAGCTCGCCGAGCAGCCGGAGGCCTTCGGGGTGCGGGATCCATGCCTTCACGACCGCCGACCATATCGGCAGCCCCGGGCCGGCATGGCGTGGGCCGTGACGAACGCCCCGCCCGGGGTCGATTGACAGTGCAGCGGGGTATAACCGAGGACGGGATGCCGGTCGGGTGTTCCGCTTGCTGAGGGCGGTGGCGATGAGCGAGGACGGCCGGGGCCGGGTGGCCGTGCCGATTGCCGCGCTCACCGATCCCGACCGGTTGCGTGCGCTCGACGAGACGCGGCTCGACGCCGTACCCGACGAGGCGTTCGACAGGTTCGCCCGCCTGGTCGGCGACCTGCTCGACGTGCCGGTCGCGCTGGTCTCCCTGGTCGACGCCGACCGGCAGTTCTTTCCCGGCGCGACCGGGCTGCCGGAGCCCTGGGCCGCGCGCCGGCAGACACCGCTGAGCCACTCGTTCTGCCAGCACGTCGTCGACATCGAGATGCCGCTGGTGCTGCCCGACGCCCGCCTCTACCCCCGGGTACGCCTCAACCTGGCCATCGAGGACCTGGGCGTGGTGGCGTACGCCGGAATGCCGCTCACCGACCTGGACGGGCGGGTGCTCGGCTCGCTCTGCGCGATCGACAGCAAGCCCCGGGCCTGGACCCCCGAGCAGTTGCGTACGCTCGCCGACCTGGCCGCCGCGTGCTCCTCGGAGCTGCGGCTGCGCATCGCGGTCCGCGGCGCCGAGCAGGCCCGCCGCCGCGCCGAGGAGGCGCACGACCGGCTCGCCATGCTGGCCGGGATGAGCGAGATGCTCGGCGGCACGCTCGACGTCGCCACTGCCGTCGACCGGCTCGGGCACGCGATGGTGCCGCTGCTCGCCGACTGGTGCCTGATCACGCTCGTCGACCCGGCGGGCCGCCCGCGCACCGTCACCGGCGTACACCGGGACGCCGAACGCGGGGCCGACCTGGCCCGCTTCGCCGAGTTGCTGACGACCGGCCTCAGCGCGGAGTCGCAGATCCGTTCGGTGCTGCGTACCGGGCGGCCGGCGGTGCGGGCCGTGGCCGGACTGGACGACGTGGCGCGCGGCACCACGCGCCCGGAGCTGGTGCCGCTCGCCGACCGGCTCGGCATCGGCTCCCACCTGACCGTGCCGATCACCGCCGCCGGGGACCGGGTGATCGGGGCGGTCACCCTCGTCAACCGCCAGGGGCGGCGCGGTTTCGACGACAGCGACCTGCGCACCGCGCAGGACATCGGAGTACGCGCCGGACAGGCGGTCGGCAACAGCCGCCTCTACGGTGAGCAGCGCCACGTCGCCGAGGTGCTCCAGCACAGCATGCTGCCCACCCTGCCGACGGTGCCGGGGATCGAGCTGGCCGCCCGCTACCTGCCGGTCGCGGACCGGGTCGAGGTGGGCGGTGACTGGTACGACGCGTTCGTCCAGCCCGACGGCGAGCTGGTGGCCGCGATCGGTGATGTCGCCGGTCACGACATCGAGGCGGCGGCCACCATGGGCCAGTTGCGCAACCTGGTGCGCGGCAACGCGTACGGGCGCGACGACCCGGTGGAGTTGCTGGTGGCCCAGCTCGACCGGGCGATGGGCGGGCTGCGGGTGCCCACCGTCGCCACCGCGGTGCTGGCCCGGATCCGCCCGGACGGGGACGGGCTGCGGGTCTCCTGGTGCAACGCCGGGCATCCCCCACCGGTGCTGGTCCGGGCGGACGGCACGGTCTCGGTCGCCGAGGGACGCGGGCCGCTGCTCGGCCTGGCCCGGGCGCCCCGGCGTACCGGCCGGACACTGGTCCTCGCCCCCGGCGACACGCTGCTGTTGCACACCGACGGGCTGATCGAGCGCCGGGACCGGTCGATCGACGAGGGACAGGCCGACCTGCTCGCCCATCTCCGCGCCGACGGGCCGGGCGTACCGCTGGACCTGCTCTGCGACCGGCTGCTCGCCGCCGCCCACCGCCGTGAGGACGACGTGGCCCTGCTCGCCCTGCGTGCCGGCTGAGCTGAGCGGCCCGGTTCGGCGCTTCGCCCGGCTAGGCTGGGCCGGGTGAGAGCGCGTCTTCCGTACCCCCGTGCCCGCCGGCTCCGCACGGCGCTGGCGGTGTCCTGCGCGGCGCTGCTGCTGGGCAGCGCCGGTTGCGCCCTCGGCGAGCCCGAGCCGGACCCGGCCGGCGCGCCGCCCAACCTGCCGAGCCCGTCCAGCACCGCCAGCCCGGGTGGGGCCGGCCAGCAGGTGGTCGCCACCGTGCTGGCCAAGGGCCTGGAGGTGCCGTGGGGCATCGCGTTCCTGCCCGACGGCGCGGCGCTGGTGACCGAGCGGGACAAGGGGCGGATCCTTCAGGTCGGCCCCGAGTCCGGCCCGGACGGGCTGGCCGTGCGGCCGGTGCAGACCGTGCCGGACGTGGCCGCCGGCGGCGAGGGCGGTCTGCTCGGCATCGCGGTCTCGCCGGCGTACGAGCGGGACCGGACGGTCTTCGTCTACTACACCGCCGAGAACGACAACCGGATCGCCAAGATGCGGCTCGGGCAGGCGCCGACGCCGATCCTGACCGGCATCCCGAAGGCCGGCACGCACAACGGCGGCGGGCTGGGCTTCGGCCCGGACGGTCTCCTCTACGCCAGCACCGGCGACGCCGGGCGCACCGAGAACGCCCAGGACGCGAAGAGCCTCGGCGGCAAGATCCTGCGGATCACCCCGGACGGCAAGCCGGCGCCGGGCAACCCGACCGCCGGGTCGCCGGTCTGGTCGACCGGACACCGCAACGTGCAGGGCTTCGCCTGGACGCCGGACAAGAAGATGTACGCGGTGGAGTTCGGGCAGAACACCTGGGACGAGATCAACCCGATCAACAAGGGCGGCAACTACGGGTGGCCCCGGGTGGAGGGGCGCAGCGACGACAGGCGCTACGTCAACCCGATCACGCAGTGGCCCACCGGTGACGCCTCCTGCTCCGGCCTGGCCGCCGTGGATCGGCTGCTGGTCGCCGCCTGCCTGCGCGGGCAACGGCTGTGGCTGGTGGAGCTGGCCGGCAACGGGACCGTCCTCGGTCAGCCGCGCGACCTGCTCAACGACAAGTACGGCCGGCTCCGGGCGGCGGCGGTGGCCCCGGACGGCTCGCTCTGGGTGAGCACCTCGAACCGGGACGGGCGGGGCCGGCCCGCCGCCGAGGACGACCGCCTCCTGCGGCTGGTCTTCGCCGACGGGGGCGCCGGCCGGAGCTGATCCGGGTCGGCAGGTTTGTCAAGATCGCTCAAGGGGCAGGTCAGGATCTCAGCATGGACGGCCACGACAACGAAGAGCACCGCGCGGGGGACGAGACGTCACCCGGGCGCGGGCCTGCCCGCCGCTGGACGGCGTGGCGGCCGGGTCACCGGCTGCGCCGGCTGGGTGTCGTGCTGGCCCTGTTCGCGGTCACGCTCGGCGGCATCGTGGTCGGCACGTACGCGGGCGGCCACGTCGGCACCGACATCGGCCCGTTCCGGGCCGAGCTGAAGCTCAGCCCGTCGCTGAGCGGCGGCACCACCGTCGACATCCCGCCGCTGGGCGCGTTGCTGCTGGACAGCCACGACGGGCCGGCGTACCTGACCGTCGAGGTGGGCGCGCTCGACCAGGGGCGCACCGAGGCGCTGATCGACGACCCGGCCAGCATCAGCCGGGCCAGCCAGTCGGCCGTGCAGGACGTCCGCGACGGCGTGATGCGGCTCGGGCTGCGTACGCTCGCCTCGGCGGTCCTGGCCACGCTGATCCTGGCCGCGCTTGTGTTCCGCGACGTGCGCCGTACCGCCTGGGCCGGCGGCCTGGCGCTCGTCATCACCGCCGGCAGCCTCGGAGTGGCCGCGACGACGCTGCGTCCGCAGGCGATCGAGGAGCCACGGTACGAGGGCCTGCTGGTGAACGCGCCCGCGATCGTCGGTGACGCGCGGCGGATCGCCAACGACTACACCAAGTACGCCGAGCAGTTGCAGCGGCTGGTCGGCAACGTCAGCAAGCTGTACACCACGGTCTCCGCGCTGCCGGTGGTGCAGCCGTCGCCCGGCACCACCCGGGTGCTGCACGTGTCGGACATGCACCTCAACCCGACCGGCTGGCAGTTGATCCGTACCGTGGTCGAGCAGTTCGGCATCGACGTGGTCATCGACACCGGCGACATGACCGACTGGGGCAGCGAGCCGGAGGCGTCCTTCGTCGGCTCGATCGGCCTGCTCAAGAAGCCGTACGTGTTCATCCGCGGCAACCACGACTCGCCGCGCACCGCCGCCGCGGTGGCCCAGCAGCCGAACGCGATTGTGCTGAACAACTCGATCACGACGGTGGGCGGGCTGACCATCGCCGGCATCGGCGACCCCCGCTTCACTCCGGACAAGGAGACCTCACCGGCCGGCAGCGGCCTCACCGCCGCCGTCGCCGACCAGGTGATCGGCGCCGGTGAACAGCTCGCCGCGACGGTCGAGAAGTCGCCGCGCAAGGTCGACATCGCGCTGGTGCACGATCCCGCCTCGGCCGGCCCGCTCTCCGGCACCTGCCCGCTGGTGCTCTCCGGGCACACCCACGCCCGGCAGGTGTCGAAGCTGCCGGAGGTGCCCGGCAAGCAGCCGACCACGCTGATGGTGGAGGGCTCGACCGGCGGGGCCGGGCTGCGCGGCCTGGAGGGCGAGAAGCCGACGCCGCTGACCATGACGGTGCTCTACTTCGACCAGCAGAAGCTGCTCCAGGCCTACGACGAGATCACCGTGGGCGGGACCGGGCAGTCGCAGGTCAACCTGGAGCGGCACGTCATCCGCGACCCGGCCAAGGGCGACCAGGTGCCGGTCACCCCGACCCCGACCCGGGGACCCTCCGAGTCGCCGTCGCCGGGTACGACCACCCTGAGCCCCACCGCCACCCCCACCCGCTGACCGTCCGGGCCTTCTCCGGCCGCCTGCCGCGCGGACGCCCGGTCACCGCGTGTCACCGACCCGTCCGGCACTGGCATGTCCTGCCGCCGCCTTTGCTCTGCACCCATCGGCGCGGCAGGCACCGGGAGTGACCGCACGGACGGCCGCGCGCCGCGGGCACTCTTCGCCGCACCCCAGCTCAGGGCGATGCTGCGGGTGTGGCTGCAGAGCAAAGGCGGCGAGAGGCGATCGCCCGGTTCGCCGGAGACGGTCACTCTCAGCAATCAGGTCAACCTGTCACGTTCCGTGACCACCACGGCCTGCCGCGGTGCCGGGTCGAGCCGGACCAGCCCGGCGCGGTCAGCGCAGCGCGATCGCGGCCAGCGCGGCGTTGACGATGCTGCCCGGCAGCAGGTCGTGCAACTCGTACAGCTCCCGGACGTTGCCGGACTGGCCGAACTCGTCCACGCCGAGCGGCACCGCCGGGGCGCCGACCGCCGAGCCGAGCCAGGCCATCGCGTGCGAGGCCGCGTCGTGCACGGTGACCACCGGCACCCGGTCGGCGAACGCCGACCGCAGCGCGCCCGGCACGCTCGGCACCGTCGCGGTCCGCACACCTTGACGCAGCGTCCGCTGCCACGCCCGGTAGAGGCGGTCCAGGCTGGTCACGTCCACGACGTGCGCGGCCACGCCCTCCTCCGCCAGCTCCGCGGCGGCGGCGAGCACCTCCGGCAGCACCGCGCCGGAGGCCGCGAGCTGCACGACCGGGGCGTCAGCCAGATCGGGGTACGCCTGGTGCGCGTCGACGAGCCGGTACGCGCCGGCCACCACCTGCCGCCGCAGCACCGCGTCCCCGAGCCGGGTCCGGGCCGCCTCGAACGGGGCCTGGTCGATCGGCCGGGTGCTGAGCCGGAAGTAGTACGCCCCGTCCTCGGCCGGCGCGGCGGTGGCGGCGGGCGCGGCGCCACCGGCGATCTGCCCGAGCGCGTCGCAGAGCAGCCAGTCGAGGCTGCCGGCGTACGCGGGCTCCAGGAACGTCACGCCGGGCAGCTCCAGGCCGACCGACGCGGTGATGGTGGACTGGTGCGCGCCACCCTCCGGGGCCAGCGTGATGCCGGACGGGGTGCCGGCCACCACGAACCGGGAACCGGAGTACGTCCCGTAGAGGAACGCGTCGAGACCGCGCAGCACGAACGGGTCGTAGACGGTGCCCACCGGCAGCAGCGGCTGGCCGGACAGGTCCCACGACAGGCCGAGCTGGCCCAGCAGCAGGAACAGGTTCATCTCCGAGATGCCCAGCTCGATGTGCTGCCCGGCGGGGCTCTCGGTCCAGCGCAGCATCCGGTCCTCGGTCCAGGAGCGCTGCTCGGTCGGGGCGAACACGCCCGTCTTGTTGATGAACCCGGCCAGGTTGGTCGAGGTGGCCACGTCCGGCGCGGTGGTCACCAGGTAGGGCGCCACCTGCGGATCGCGGGCCAGGTCGACCAGCACCCGGCCGAAGACCTCCTGGGTGGAGACCGGCTTGTTCGCGCGTACCCGCGTGGTTTCCGGAACGGTGACGCCCAGCGCCCGCTCGCGCGGCGCGCGGGACAGCGCCTCCCGGCGCTCGCCGGCCCGGATGCCGGCCGGGGACGCCGGGTCGAGGCGGTCCCACTCGGTCTCCGGGGTCAGGCCCTGCGCGGCGCGCAGCGCGTCGACCTGCTCGGTGGTGAGCAGCGCCGAGTGGTTGCGCGGGTTGCCGGCGATCGGCAGACCCCAGCCCTTGACCGTGTACGCGAACACGACGCTGGGCCGGTCGGTCACCGCGTCGCACTGGGCGTACGCGTCGAGCATCGCCTGCGCGTCGTGCCCACCCAGGTCGGTGACGAGCGGGCCCAGCTCGTCGTCGCCGATGTCGGCCACGAACGCGGCCACCTCGGCCGGCGCGCCGTCCAGGAACTGCTTGCGCAGCGCCGGGCCGGCCAGCCCGAACAGCGACTGGTACTGCTCGTTGGGCATCCGGTCGATCCAGTCGCGCAGCGCCGCGCCACCCGGCCGGGCGTACGCCTCGGCGAGCTTGCGGCCGTACTTGACCTCCACGACGTGCCAGCCGGCCGCCTCGAACTGGCCGCGCCACTGGTTGATCCGGATGCCGGGGACGACCCGGTCCAGCGACTGCCGGTTGAAGTCGACGAGCCACATCACGTTGCCCAGGCCGGTGGTGGCCGGGTCGGCGACCGCCTCCCAGATGTTGCCCTCGTCCAGCTCGGCGTCGCCGATGATGGCGACGAACCGGGAGTGCGGGCGCGCGCCGAAGTGCGCGTCGACGTAGCGGCGGGTCACGGCGGCGAACAGCGGCGCGGCGGCGCCCAGGCCGACCGAGCCGGTGGAGAAGTCCACCTCGTCCGGGTCCTTGGTCCGCGACGGGTACGACTGGAGGCCGCCGCGCGCCCGCAGCTTCGGCAGGTACGACTTGTCGAGGTTGCCGAGCAGGTACTGGATGGCGTGGAACACCGGCGAGGCGTGCGGCTTCACCGCCACCCGGTCCTCGGCGTCCAGGTGCTGGAACCAGAGCGCGGTCATCGCGGTGACCAGCGAGGCGCTTGATGCCTGGTGGCCGCCGACCTTCACCCCGTCACCGGTGTCGCGGTCGTGGTTGGCCGCGTCGACGATGCGAGTGGCGAGCCAGAGCACCCGGCGCTGGATCTCGTCGAGGACGTCGAGGTCGTGCTGGTTCACGGTGACTCCATCCGGGCGTCGCCGTTGACGCCCACTGAGTGGGGGTGAGGCGTTAGGAAGGGCCCCTTCCCATGCACCAGGCGTTAAGAAGGGGCCCTTCCTTACAACACGTCAGGCGCCGAGGCGCGCCAGGATCAGCTCGCGGACCGTCTTCGCGTCCGCCTGGCCGCGGGTGGTCTTCATGACCGCGCCGACCAGCGCGCCGGCCGCCGCGACCTTGCCGCTGCGGATCTTGTCGGCCACGTCCGGGTTGGCGGCGATCGCCTCGTCCACGGCGGCGGTGAGCGCGCCGGTGTCCGAGACGACCTCCAGGTTGCGGTTGGTCATGATCTCGGTCGGCGAGCCCTCGCCGGCCACCACGCCCTCCAGCACGGTACGGGCCAGCTTGTCGTTGAGCTTGCCCGCGTCGACGAGGCCCTGCAGCTCGGCGACCTGGGCCGGGGTGGCGCCCACGTCGGCCAGCTCCACGCCGGTCTCGTTGGCGCGGCGGGACAGCTCGCCCAGCCACCACTTGCGGGCCGCCGCGGGGGTCGTGCCGGCGGCCACTGTCGCCTCGATCAGCTCGACCGCGCCGGCGTTCACCACCGACTGCATGTCGAGGTCGGACAGGCCCCACTCCTGCTGGATCCGCTTGCGGCGCAGCCGCGGCAGCTCCGGCAGGGCGGCCTTCAGCTCGGCCACCCACGCGGTGTCCGGGGCGAGCGGCACGAGGTCCGGCTCCGGGAAGTACCGGTAGTCGGTGGCGGTCTCCTTGGACCGGCCCGACGTGGTGTCGCCGGTGTCCTCGTGGAAGTGCCGGGTCTCCTGGGTGATCCGGCCACCGGCCTCCAGCACGGACGCCTGGCGCAGCATCTCCGAGCGCACCGCCCGCTCGACCGAGCGCAGCGAGTTGACGTTCTTGGTCTCGGTGCGGGTGCCCCACTCCTCGCCCGGCCGGTTCAGCGACGTGTTGACGTCGCAGCGCAGCGAGCCCTCCTCCATCCGCACGTCGGAGACGCCGAGCGAGCGGATCACGTCGCGCAGCTCGGCGACGTAGGCGCGGGCGACCTCGGGCGCGAGCGCGCCGGTGCCGGGGATGGGCTTGGTGACGATCTCGACCAGGGGGATGCCGGCCCGGTTGTAGTCGACGAGCGACTCGGTGGCGCCGTGGATGCGACCGGTGGCGCCGCCGACGTGCAGCGTCTTGCCGGTGTCCTCCTCCAGGTGCACCCGCTCGATGCCGATGCGCACCAGCTCGCCGTTGACCTCGACGTCCAGGTACCCGTCGAAGCACAGCGGCTCGTCGTACTGGCTGATCTGGAAGTTCTTCGGCATGTCCGGGTAGAAGTAGTTCTTCCGGGCGAACCGGCACCATTCGGCGATCGAGCAGTTCAGCGCGAGCCCGATCCGGATGGTCGCCTCGATGGCGGCCTTGTTCGCCACCGGCAGCGAGCCGGGCAGGCCGAGGCAGACCGGGCAGACCCGGGTGTTCGGCTCGCCGCCGAAGTCGGTCGGGCAGCCGCACCACATCTTGGTGTTCGTGCCCAGCTCGACGTGGGTCTCCAGGCCGATCACCGGTTCGAAGCGCGCGACGACCTCGTCGTACGCGGGCAGTGTCGTCGTCATCTGAGCTCCAGGCGCGATCCGGACAGAACCGTTCCAGCCTAATCGGCTGGCCCGGCCACCCCGCTGCCGGGCTTCGAGATCACCGCGCGGGGCCCGGCGTCACTCGGGTGTGGTGAAGGTGCGGCGACGGTTGTACGCCAGCACGAGCAGGATGCCGCCGATGGAGAAGGCCACGATGCTCAACAGCAGCAGCACGAGCGGCGAACCCGGCCCGGTGATCGGCAGCCAAGCGCCGCTCACCTTCGACGGCGAAGCCGTCGGCAGCGGCGCCGAGCTGCTGCTCTCCGACGGTGTGGCGGCCGGGTCGTCGGGGGACGGCGTAACAGTCGGGTCGGCCGGGTCGGGCGTCGAGCCGGTCGGGGACGCCGTCGGGGTGCCCGGGTTGCGGGCGGCGACGGTCAGCGACACCTGCTTCGTGGCGCTGGTGCTGTACCCCTTCGCCGCGACGGTGAAGGCGAACGTGCCGGCGCTGCCCGGGGTGCCGCTGAGCTTGCCCTCCCCGTCGAGGGTGAGGCCGTCCGGCAGGGCCCCGGCCGCCAGGGAGAACACGATGTCCGAGTCACCGGCGGCGGTGAACCGGAAGAAGTAGCGCTTGCCGACCGTGGCGGCGGGCGGATCGCCGGAGGTGAACGCGGTCGCCGCCTCGGCGACCACGATGGTGGCGTCCTGCTCGTCGAAGCGGTCGTTCTTGTCGGTCATCCGAAGCGTGAACGTGTACGTCCCGGCAGTGGTCGGCGCGCCACCGAGCGACGTACCCACCACGAGCATCCCCGGCGGCAGACTGCCCGAGACCACCGACAACCGGTACGGCCCGGTGCCACCGGTCGCCTCGACCGTGTGGATCGCGTACACCCGACCCAGGTACATGGGCGACCGGGGCTTGCCCGACGTGATGACGACCTTGGGTTCGCGCACCTCGATCGTCGCCGTCTGCTCGTCGAAGAGGTCGTTCTGGTCGGTCATCCGCAGCGTGAACGTGTACGTCCCGGCAGTGGTCGGTGAACCCCCGAGCGACGTACCCACCACGAGCATCCCCGGCGGCAGACTGCCCGAGGTCACCGACAGCCGGTACGGCGCGGTGCCACCGGTCGCCTCGACGGTGTGGATCGCGTAGACCTGCCCGATGACCATGACCGACCGGGGCTTGCCCGAGGTGATGGTGACGGCCTCGGTGGCGACGGTGGCCGGTTGCGCGGCGGCCGGCTGCCCGGCGCCCAGCAGCAACGCGACGACCATCGTCAGGGCCATGACCGGGCGAAGTGTCCCCATCGCACATCCAGCTCTCGGTCGGAACCGCTCGCGTCCGCCAGCGGGCCACAGTCCAGTCGATCCAGCAGACTCGCAGTTTATTCGACCAGTGCCAGTGACCCCCGGCAATCCCCTGATCGGTGATCACCGTGTCGGTACGGAGGCGGGCGGGCCGCCTCCGTACCGTCCGGTTCAGATCGTCGGCGGGGTGAGCGTGCCGACGGCGCTCTCCAGCGCGGCGGCGATCCGGTACATCCGGTCGTCCGCCATGGTCGGCGCCATGATCTGGAAGCCCACCGGGAGCCCGTCGGACAGGCCGCACGGCACCGAGATGGCCGGGCCGCCGTACAGGTTCGTCGGGATGGTGAACAGGTCCGCCAGGTACATCTGGTACGGGTCGGCGGTACGCGACCCGAGCGGGAACGCCACGAACGGCGTGGTCGGCGAGATCAGCGCGTCGACCTGCTCGAACGCGCTGGTGAAGTCCCGCGTGATCAGCGTGCGGACCTTCTGCGCCTGGCCGTAGTAGGCGTCGTAGTAGCCCGAGGAGAGCGCATACGTGCCGATCATGATGCGCCGCTTGACCTCGGGGCCGAAGCCGGCCTCACGGGTCAGCGACATGACCTCCTCCAGCGACCGGTTGCCGTCGTCGCCGACCCGCAGGCCGAACCGGACGCCGTCGAACCGGGCCAGATTGGAGGAGCACTCGCTCGGCGCGATCAGGTAGTAGGCCGGCAGCGCGTACTTGAAGTGCGGGCAGGAAACCTCGACGATCTCCGCGCCCAGCTTCGCCAGCGCCTCGGCCGCGTCGCGGAACGCGGCCATCACGCCCGGCTCCGCGCCCTCGCCGATGAACTCGGTGACCATGCCGAGCTTCACGCCGGTCAGGTCGCCGGTGGCGCCGAGGCGCGCGGCGGCCACCACGTCCGGCACCGGGGCCGGGATCGACGTGGAGTCGCGCGGGTCGTGACCGCCGATCACCTCGTGCAGCAACGCGGCGTCGAGCACGGTACGCGCGCACGGGCCGGGCGTGTCCAGCGACGAGGAGAACGCCACCAGGCCGTAGCGGGAGGTGCCGCCGTAGGTGGGCTTCGCGCCGACGGTGCCGGTGACCGCGCCGGGCTGGCGGATCGAGCCGCCGGTGTCCGAGCCGATCGACAGCGGCGCCTCGTACGCGGCCAGCGCCGCAGCGCTGCCACCGCCGGAGCCGCCCGGGATCCGGTCGGTGTCCCACGGGTTACGGGTCGGCCCGTACGCCGAGTATTCGGTGGAGGAGCCCATGGCGAACTCGTCCATGTTCGTCTTGCCGAGCATCACCGTGCCGGCGGCGCGCAGCCGCTCGACGATGGTCGAGTCGTACGGCGGGCGCCAGCCCTCCAGGATCTTCGACCCGACCGTGGTCGGCACGCCCTTGGTGGTGAGCACGTCCTTCACCGCGACCGGCACACCGGCCAGCGGGCCGAGTTCGTCACCGGCGGCGCGGCGCTCGTCCACGGCACGCGCGGCGGCCAGCGCCCCCTCGGTGTCGACGTGCAGGAACGCGTGCACCCGGTCGTCGACGGCGCCGATGCGGTCCAGGTGAGCCTGGGTGACCTCGACGGCGGAGGTCTCGCCGCTCGCCACCAGCCCGGCGATCTCAACAGCGCTCAGCTTGGTCAAGTCGCTCATGCCGGCACTCCGCTTCGCTCCGTGCCGTCATGAGCGACAGCCATGCTGGGCCCGATGATTCGCTCGCTGCGCTCGCTCATGAGGCCACATCCTCGTCCAGGATCCGCGGGACGCGGAACCGCTGCTCCTCGGCGTCAGGTGCGCCCGACAGCGCCTCCTGCGGGGTCAGGCCCGGCCGTACGACGTCCTCGCGGAGCACGTTCGTCAGCGGCACCGAGTGGGACGTCGGCGGGATGTCCGCCGCGGCGACCTCGCCGACCTGCGCGACCGACTGGAGGATCACATCCAGCTGGCCGGCGAAGGTGTCCAACTCCTCCTCCGTGACGGCGAGCCGCGACAGTCGCGCGAGGTGCGCGACCTCCTCGCGGGAGATGGCGGCCATCGGGTGCCCCCTTCGTGGCTGTCCTGAGACGTCTGCGGTGGGCCGGCCGCGCGTACGGGATGACGCGCGGTGACCGGAGCGAGTCTATTGTCCCGCCGTCACGACGACGCCTTCGCCTCCCCCTCCGGCGCCGCCCCGCTGCGGCTCCCGGCCTCCACCGGGCGCACCGGACGGTAGCGCGACAACCAGGCCACCAGGTCCTCGGCCGGCATCGGCCGGGCGTGGAACCAACCCTGCGCCACGTCGCATCCGGCGGCGTGCAGCAGCCGCCAGGTGCGCTCGTCCTCCACGCCCTCGGCCACCACCCGCAGCCCGAGCGCGCCGGCCAGCTCGATCATCGACCGGACGATCGCCGCGTCGTCCGGGTCGTCGGCCATCCCGAGGACGAACGAGCGGTCCACCTTCACCTCGGACAGCGGCAGCCGGCGCAGGTGTTGCAGCGACGAGTAGCCGGTGCCGAAGTCGTCCAGCGCGATGCCGACGCCGATGCGGTGCAACTGGGTGATGCTGGCGAGCACCCGCCGGGGGTCGGCCATCAGCGCGCCCTCGGTGATCTCCACCTGGAGCCGCTGCGGCGGCACCCCGTACCGGGCCAGCCGGTCGGCGATCTGGTCGGCGATCTCGCCGGTGTGCAGGTCACGGACGCTGACGTTGAGCGCGGCCCGCAGCGTGAGCCCGGCCGCCGACCACTTGGCCAGCTGCTCCACCACGTCGTCCACCACGCGGCGGGTGAGCAGTCGCATCACCGCGCTCTGCTCGGCGACCTGGATCAGCTCGCCCGGATCGACCATGCCCCGGCGCGGGTGCCGCCACCGCAGCAGCGCCTCGACGCCCACCACCTCGCCGGTCGCGATCGCGATCTGCGGCTGGTAGTACATGGTGATCTCGCCCGGGTGCCCGGACTGGTCCTCCGGCTCGGCGCTCCCGTCGGCGGTCGGCCCGATGACGCCGGGCGCGCCGGTGCTCACCGCGGCCTGCGCGTCGTGCCCGGTGTCGGTCTCGTGCGCGGCCTCCGTGTCGCGCCCGGTGCCGGTCTCCGCCGCGTCGGCGTCCCCGCCACCGACCACTGGCGTCGCCACCACCGCTCCGGCCGCGCCGGCGCGCGCGGCCCGGCTGCGGATCGGGTCGGCGCCGGTGAGGATCCGCTCGATCAGGTCATCGTCGTGCCGTTCCCCGGCGCGGTCCCGACGACGCCGCAGCCACCGGTTCGGCCCGTCGCCGGAGCGTCCGCCGCCCCGGCCGTCGTCGCGCGCCGGGCGCTGGTTGCGCGACGGCCGCTCGGCCCGGGCCGGTCGCGGCGCCGACAGCGCCGGCGTCAGTGCCGCGCCGTCACCCCCGCGTACGCCCACCGTCTCCCCGCCCTGCGCGGACGGGCCCGACTCCAGCACCCGGCGCAGGTCGGCCAGGAGGCTCAGCCGCTCGGCCGAGTTGTGGTCGGACTCCGGCGCGTACACCGCCACCGTGTCGTTGCGATGCTTCGCGTCGTACATGGCCACGTCGGCGTGGCGCATCAGCGTGGCGAAGTCCTCGCCGTGGTCCGGGTAGAGCGCGATGCCGATCGAACCGCCCACGTCCAGCGGCAACCCGTCCAGCGGCACCGGCTCGGCAAGCGCGGCGACCACCCGGTCGGCCCGCTCGCGGGCCTGGTCGATGTCGGTGAGCCGGGGTACGACTATGGCGAACTCGTCACCGCCCAGTCGCGCCACCATGTCACCGGCGCCGACCACGCCCATCAGCCGGGCGCTCACCTCGACCAGCAGACGGTCCCCCACCGCGTGCCCGAGCGCGTCGTTGACGTGCTTGAACCGGTCGAGGTCGAGCAGCAGCAGCGCCAGGTGCGCGTCCGGCGCGCCCCGGGCGGCCCGCTCGCCGTGCAGGTGCACCTGCTCGGCCACCTCGGTGAGCAGCGCCTTGCGGTTGGGCAGCCCGGTGAGCGGGTCCACGTCGGCGAGCTGTTCCCGTTCCTCGGACAGCCGGGCCATCCGGTAGACGGCGAACAGCGGCACCAGCACCAGCGGGATCAGCGCCGCGCTGGCCCGGGCGGCGGCCACCAGCACCGGCGCGAGCAGCAGCAGCGAACCGGTGGACAGCAGCTCGTACGCCAGCCCGCTGCGCACGCTGGGCCACCACCGGTCGCCGAACCGCAGCCGCACGGCCGAGCTGACCAGCCCGTAGTTGACCACGAACCAGGCGAGCGTCGCGCCGCCCACCGCCGCCACGTCGGTCCAGTGCAGCCGGCCGTCACCGAACAGCTCGCCCGGACCGAGCCGGCTGACCGCGTACGCGGCGGCGAGCGCGCACGCGTACTGCGCGGCGTTGAAGCCGGTACGCCAGGGCGCGTACCCGAGCCGCCAGCCGCTCACCGCGACGGCCACCGCCTGGACCGCCACCGCCGGGCCGAAGCCCCAGCCGAGCAGGATGGCGAAGGTGAAGCAGGTCGACGGGAACACGGCCGAGGTCTGCCGCCGCCCGGGCGGCACGAACGGGCGGGCGTCGCAGGCGACGGCGAGCGCCGCCATGGTCCAGAACGCGGCCGGCAGCTCGGTCAACCGGTCGGCGAGCGCGATCAGCGGCCCGGCCGAGACAAGTACGGCCACCACGCCGACCGCGCCGACGAAGCCGAAGAACGGCCCGCTCCGCCCGGGCGGGACGGAGTTACGCGGGTCGCCGGTCTCCATCGCACCTCCCGGGGGCAACGTCGTGGCGCGCGCCGTCACGCGCCGTACGCCAATGAAACGCCCTCCGAGGCGGTTTCCCCGACACGACAGTCACGAATCGGTCGGAGTCGTAATTAACTTGGTATCCGCGGACGATCGCCGTGACCAGCCCGTCAGTCCTCCACCCGGGCCACCTCGCGGGCCGCGTCCGGGCCGGAGTCCAGCAGCACCCGGAAGCCGTCCTCGTCGAGGATCGGCAGTTTCAGGGTGGCCGCCTTGTCGGCCTTGGAACCCGGGTTGTCGCCGACCACCACGAACCCCGTCTTCTTGGAGACCGAGCCGGTCACCTTGCCGCCCCTGACCTGGATCGCCTCGGCGGCCTGGTCGCGGCTGAACCCGCTGAGCGTGCCGGTGACCACGACGGTGACGCCGTCGAGCGGTCGTGGCCCCTCGTCGGCGGCCTCCTCGGCCATCCGTACGCCCGCCTCGGCCCACTTGCGCACGATGTCGCGGTGCCAGTCGACGGCGAACCACTCCTTGACGCTCGCGGCGATGGTCGGGCCGACGCCATCCACCGAGGACAGCTCCTCCTCGCCGGCGGCCTCGATGGCGTCGACCGACCGGAAGTGCCGGGCGAGCGCCTGGGCGGCGGTCGGGCCGACGTGCCGGATGGACAGTGCCACCAGCACGCGCCACAGGTCGCGTTCCTTGGCCTCGGCCAGGTTGTCGAGCAGCTTGACCGCGTTGCTGCCCAGGCTGCCGTCCTTGTTGACGAAGAACGGTGACCGGCTCAACTGCTCGGCGTCGAGCTGGAACAGGTCGCCCTCGTTGGTGATGATCTGCGCGTCCAGCAGCGCCGCCGCGCCCTTCTCGCCGAGCACCTCGATGTCGAGCACCTTGCGGCTGGCCAGGTAGAACACCCGTTCGCGGATCTGCCCGGGGCAGGCGCGCCCGTTGGGGCAGCGGATGTCGACGTCGCTCTCCTTGGCCGGCGCGAGCGGCGTGCCGCAGGCCGGGCAGGTGGTCGGCATGACGAACGGACGGGCGTCGGCCGGGCGCAGCTCGACCACCGGGCCGAGCACCTCGGGGATCACGTCGCCGGCCTTGCGCAGCACCACCGTGTCGCCGATGAGCACGCCCTTGCGCTCGACCTCGCGGGCGTTGTGCAGCGTGGCCAGCGCGACCGTGGAGCCGGCGACCCGGACCGGTTCCAGGACGGCGAACGGGGTGACCCGGCCGGTGCGCCCGACGTTGACGTCGATATCGAGCAGCTTCGTGTTCACCTCCTCCGGCGGGTATTTGAAGGCGATCGCCCAGCGGGGGGCCCGGCTGGTCGAGCCGAGGCGGCCCTGGATGGAGACCGGATCGACCTTGACCACCACGCCGTCGATCTCGTGCTCGACGTCGTGCCGGTGCTTGCCGTAGTAGGCGATGTAGTCAGCGACGCCGGCGAGGTCGTCCACCACCCGCCAGCGGTCGCTGGTGGGCAGCCCCCACGCCTTGAGCGCGGCGTACGACTCGGACTGCGCCGCCGGCCGGAAGCCGGTGCGGGCGCCGATGCCGTGCACCACCAGGCGCAGCGGGCGGGAGGCGGTGACCCGCGGGTCCTTCTGGCGCAGGCTGCCGGCGGCGGCGTTGCGCGGGTTGGCGAACGGCGCCTTGCCCTGCTCGACCAGGCTCGCGTTGAGGTCGGCGAACGCGGCCACCGGGAAGTAGATCTCGCCGCGCACCTCGATCAGATCCGGCACGTCGGGGAAGTCGTCGGCCGGGGTCAGCCGGGCCGGCACGCCCTTGATGCTGCGCACGTTCGCGGTGACGTCCTCGCCGGTGCGGCCGTCGCCCCGGGTGGCGGCGCGCACCAGCCGGCCCTTGGAGTAGGTCAGGTTGATGGCCAGCCCGTCGACCTTCAGCTCGCACAGGTAGGGCACCGGGCCGCCGGCGTCGCGCTCGACCCGCTCGGCCCAGGCGGCCAGCTCCTCGTCGGCGAAGGCGTTGTCGAGCGAGAGCATCCGCTCGGCGTGGGCGACCGGCGTGAAGTCGGTGGAGAAGGTGCCGCCGACGCGCTGGGTGGGCGAGTCGGGGGTGCGCAGCGCCGGGTATTCCGCCTCCAGCGCCTCCAGCTCCCGCAGCTGCGCGTCGAACTCCGCGTCGGTGATCGTCGGCGCGTCCAGCACGTAGTAGCGGTACTGGTGTTCGGTCAGCTCCTGACTGAGCGTGGCGTGCCGCTCCCGGGCCGCCGGGGTCGGCTCGGCCCCCGCCGCCGCCTCCTGGGCCGCGTCGGCCGCAGTGGGAACCGCTTCTTCGGACACGCCGCCGCCTTCGGACACCGCTGTCGCCTCCCGTGCTCGCGCTACCCGAGAACCGTAGCGGTCGGCTGTGACAACAGTCCGGCCACCCGCACGAGCAGGGCGAACCGGCGCGCGTCACGCCTCCGCGCGGTCCGGCCCCGGGCGTGCGACCATCGCCTCGGCGGCGCTGTGCGGGAACGGTCGGAAGGCGGGTACTGATGCGCGACGGGGTTCTCTGGGCGCTGGTGATCGTGGCCTGCGTCGCGGCCGGCTGGCTCTGGAACGAGTGGCGTCGCCGGTCGGCCGACCGTTCCGCCGGGGCGCGCGGCCGGGCCGACGGGCGACGGCCGGGCTCCGGGCGCGGTGGCCGGACCGGCGCCGGCGCACGGGGTGACCGGGGCGGGGCGCCGCCACGGCCGCGCGGCGCCGGGCGGACGGACCGGGACGAGCCCCGGCCCGGGGAGATCTGGTGGGCGGACGTGCCCTACGCCGACGGGACCGGCTCCAAGGTGCGGCCCTGCCTGGTGCTGCGGGTCGACGGCGGGGACGCCGAGGTCCTGAAGATCACCAGTCAGGACAAGTCGGACCGGGACGACCACCTGCCGATCCCGACCCGGAGCTGGGACCCGGACGCCGACCACGACAGCTACCTGGACATCAGCGAGCCCATCCCGGTGCCGCTCACCGCGTTCGCCGACCGGGCCGGCACGTGCGACCCGGACCTGTGGCGGGGTGTGCGCCGCCTGAACCACCTCACCGGCTGACCCCGGCGGCCTCCGGACCTCAGCGCTGCGACGCCCCTGCGTCGAGCGCGTCGGCGAGCGCGGCGAGCTGACCGGCGTACTCGATCCGGTCGGCCCACCCGGCCGGCCAGGCGGCCATGCCGTACGCGGCACCGGCGAACGCGCCGGCCAGCGCGGCGATGGAGTCCGAGTCACCGGCCGTGGTGGCGCCCCGGGCCAGCGCGCCGACCGGGTCGTCCGCGTGACGCAACGCGCAGAGCAGCGCGGTCGCGAGCGCCTCCTCGGCGATCCAACCCTCGCCGGTGAACCGGCACGGGTCGCCTCCGTCGTCGGGACGGGCGAGTGCCGCCTCCAGCCGGTCGAGCACCCGCAGGCAGTCGTCCCAGCCGCGGGCGACGAACCCGGCCGCGTCGCTCTCGCCGGGCCGCTGCCACAGGTCGCCCAGCCAGTCCTCCCGGTAGACGGTGCGCTGCTCCCGCGCCCGCTCGGTGAGCAGGCCGGGCAGCTCGGGCAGCGCCGCGCCGTCGCGCAGCAGCCGGACCGCGTACGCGGTCAGCTCGCTCGCCGCCAGCCCGGTCGGGTGGCCGTGGGTGAGCCCGGCCTGGAGCTGGGCCAGCCCGGCCATGGTGTCGAGGTCGACGTCGAGCAGCCCGACCGGGGTGACGCGCATGTTCGCGCCGCAGCCCTTCGAGCCGGCGACTGTGGCCTCCTGCCAGCGGGCGCCCCGGGCCAGCTCGGCGCAGGCCCGCAGGCAGGTCATGCCGGGCGCGCGGTTGTTCTCCGGGCTGACCGACCAGTCGACGAAGCGCTGCCGCAGCAGCGGCTCCACCGCCTCGGCCGTGTACGCGGGCGCCTCGTGCAGCGCCCACGCCACTGCGAGCGCCATCTGCGTGTCGTCGGTGACCAGGGCCGGGTCGCCGGTCAGCTCGCGCGGACCGCCCGGGCCGTAGCGCCGGACGATCTCGGTGACGGTGAGGAACTCGGTCGGCTTGCCCAGGGCGTCGCCGTAGGCCAGGCCGAACAGCGAGCCGGCGACGCGGCCGGTGGCGGTGGAGGCGGTCACGGTGGCGATCATGCCTCCGCCGCGCAAGCCCGGGAAGATCAGTCCCAGCAGAGGCAGAACGGGTGGCCGACCGGGTCGGCGTAGACCCGGAAGCCCTCCCCCTCGCCGGGTAGCCGCCGTGCGCCCAGCGCCAGCGCCGCCTTCTCGGCCGCCTCGATGTCGTCGACGCTCACGTCGAGGTGGAACTGCTGCGGCTGGGCCGGGTCGGGCCAGTCGGGGGTGCGCAGGCCCGGCGCCCGCTGGAAGGCCACCCGCGGCTGGTGCCCGGGTGGCCCGCCGAGCACCACCCACTCGTCGCCGTCGGAGTTCTCCTCCACCACGGGCAGGCCGAGCAGCTCGGAGTAGAAGGCGGCGAGCGCGCGCGGATCGGGGCAGTCGATCACTGTGGAACGCAGTCGTCCAATCATGCCGGTCATCGTGCCCGGCGGGTACGACGGAAAACGTCAGTCCTCGGCCAGCCGCCGGCCCGCGTCACGGCAGGCGGTGAGCACCGCGCGGGCGTACGCCGGGGTGGCGCCGGCCAGGCCGCACGCGGGAGTGACCACCACCTGCTCGGCCAGCCGGCGGCGGGGGAAGCCGAGCTGGTCCCAGACCCGCCGCACCCGGTCGGCGACCTGGGCCGACGTCGGCGCCCGGCCGGAGGCCGGTGGCAGCGTCGGCGCGGCGCCGGCCAGCAGCCCGAGCCCGGCGTCGATCGCCTCGCCGAGCGGGTCGAGGTCGGTGACCAGCGACAGGTCGAGCGCGACGCCCACCGCACCGGCCGAGCGGATCAGCTCCAGCGGTACGTCCGGCGCGCAGCAGTGCACCAGAGCCGGTACGCCCGCCGCGTCGATCACGTCGTGCAGCAGTCCCCGCGCTACCTCGGTCTCCACCGGGCGGTGGGTGCCGAAGCCGCTCTCCGTGGGCACCCGCCCGGCCAGCACGGTCGGCAGGGACGGCTCGTCGAGCTGGAGCAGCACCGAGGCGCGGGGCAGCCGCCGGGCGACCGCCTCGACGTGCCCGCGCAACCCTTCGCCGAGCGAGCCGGCGAGGTCGCGTACCGCGCCCGGGTCGCGCAGCATCCGGCCGCCGATTGGCAGCTCCAGCGCGGCGGCCAGGGTGAACGGGCCGGCGGCCTGGACCTTTACCGGGCCGGCGTACTCCTCGGCCTGCTCGGCGAGCTGGTCCAGGTCGCGTTCCATCAGGTCGCGGGCGCGGCGCAGGTCACGGCCGGGGCGCGGGGCGATCCGCCAGCGGGCCGCGTACAGCTCGACGGGCAGTTCGACGAGCAGGCCGGCGGTGCGGCCGACGAGGTCCGCACCCGGTCCCCGGGCGGGCAGCTCGGGCAGGTGCGGCAGGGTGGGCAGCTCGCCGAGCACGATCCGCTGCGCCTCGGCGATGTCGGTGCCGGGCAGCGACCCGATGCCGGTCGCCGCTCCGGTGGGCCAGGGCCACGCCTGCTCAGTCACGGCCGCAGCCTATCCGCTGCCGATGCGAGGTCAGGCGGCGGTGATGGTGGCGGAGCCGAGGACCACGTCTCCGGCCGGGTCCGGCCGGTAGGCCACGATCGCCTGGCCGGCGGCGACACCCCGGACCGGGCGGCGCAACGACGCGCGCAGGCCGTCGGCGTCCACCTCGACGGCGGCCGGCACCACGTCGCCGTGCGCCCGCAGCTGCACCTCGCACTCGACCGGCCCGTCCGGGCGCGGCCCGCCGGTCCACACCGGGCGGGTCGCGCGTACGTCGGAGACCTCCAGCGCCTCGGCCGGGCCGACCGTCACCGTGTTGGTGGTCGGGGTGATGGACAGCACGTAGCGGGGCCGGCCGTCCGGCGCCGGGCGGTCGAGGTGCAGGCCGCGCCGCTGCCCGACGGTGTACTGGTAGGCGCCGCTGTGGCTGCCCACCACCGCGCCGGTGAGCGCGTCCACCACCTGGCCGGGCGCCTCACCGAGCCGCTCGGCGAGGAAGCCGCGGGTGTCGCCGTCGGCGATGAAGCAGATGTCGTGCGAGTCCGGCTTGTCGGCCACCGCGAGACCGCGCCGGGCGGCCTCCGCGCGCACCTCGGCCTTGGTCGAGTCGCCGAGCGGGAAGATCGACCGGTCGAGCTGCGCGCGGCTCAGCACCGCCAGCACGTACGACTGGTCCTTGGCCGCGTCGACGCTGCGCCGCAGCAGGCCGTCCGCGCCGAGCCGGGCGTGGTGGCCGGTCACCACGGCGTCGAAGCCCAGGGCCACGGCCCGGTCCAGCACCGCCGCGAACTTGATCTTCTCGTTGCAGCGCAGGCAGGGATTCGGGGTACGCCCGGCGGCGTACTCGGCCACGAAGTCGTCCACCACGTCGTCGTGGAACCGGTCGGCCATGTCCCACACGTAGAACGGGATGCCGAGCACGTCGGCGGCGCGCCGGGCGTCCCGGGAGTCCTCCAGCGTGCAGCAGCCCCGGGCCCCGGTGCGGTAGGTCTGCGGGTTGCGGGCCAGTGCCAGGTGCACGCCCGTCACGTCGTGCCCGGCCTCCACCGCCCGCGCCGCCGCGACGGCGGAGTCCACCCCGCCCGACATCGCCGCCAGAACCCTCACCGGCCCACTCCCCTCGTCCTCACCGAGCGTATCCGGGTCAGCGGGGCGTACGGAGGGCGGCCGCGCGGCGGGCCCGCTCCACAGCGGCGGGCAGCGCGGCGATCAGCGCGTCCACGTCCGCGCCGGTGCTGGTGTGCCCGAGCGTGAAGCGCAGCGAGGACCGGGCCCGGTCGTCGTCCGCGCCCATGGCCAGCAGCACGTGCGAGGGCTGGGCCACCCCGGCCGAGCAGGCCGACCCGGTGGAGCAGGCGATGCCCTGGGCGTCCAGGAGCAGCAGCAGCGCGTCCCCCTCGCAGCCGGGGAAGGAGAAGTGCGCGTTGCCGGGGAGCCGGTCGGCCGGGTCCCCGTTGAAGATCACCTCGGGGACCGCCTGCCGGACCCGCTCGACCAGTTCGTCGCGGAGCGCGGCGACGCGGGCCGCGTACTCCTGCTGGCCCTTCACCGCGGCCTCGACGGCGACCGCGAACGCGACGATGCCGGCGGTGTCCAGCGTGCCGGAGCGGACGTCGCGCTCCTGGCCGCCGCCGTGCAGCAGCGGGGTGGCGGCCACGTCGCGGGCCAGCAGCAGCGCGCCCACGCCGGTCGGCCCGCCGAGCTTGTGCCCGGTCACGGTGAGCGCGGACACGCCGCTGGCGGCGAAGTCGACAGGCACCTGCCCGACCGCCTGGATGGCGTCGGTGTGGAACGGCACCCCGTGCTCGGCGGCGACAGCGGCCAGCTCGGCGACCGGCTGGACGGTGCCCACCTCGTTGTTCGCCCACATGGCGGTGACCACCGCGACGCGCTCGCCGTGCTCGGCCAGCTCGGCGCGCAACCGCTCCGGGTCGAGCCGGCCGACCGCGTCGACCGGAAGGAGACCGGCCTGGGCGCCCTCGTGCTCGACCAGCCAGTCCACCGCGTCCAGTACGGCGTGGTGCTCGATCGAGCTGGAGACCACCCGGACCCGGTCGGCCCGGGCCGCGCGACGGGCCCAGAACACGCCCTTCACGGCGAGGTTGTCGCTCTCCGTCCCGCCACCGGTGAAGATCACCTCGGAGGGCCGGGCACCGAGCGCGGCGGCCACCCGCTCGCGGGACTCCTCCACCCGCCGCCGGGCACGGCGGCCCGCCGCGTGCAGCGACGACGCGTTCCCCACCTCGCGGGCGGTCGCGACGTACGCCTCGAGTGCCTCGTCCAGCATCGGGGTCGTCGCCGCATGATCAAGGTATGCCATCACCGTTCAGCCTAACGGCCTGCGAACCCGCGGCCGGGGGCCGGACCGCCCCGTCCCACCCGGGGCGGTCCGGCCCGCTCACGACCGAACGGCCGCAATCACGCGGGAACCGCCGTGACCACGATGTTGTCCCGGTAGCTGCGGGTCTTCGCGTCGAACGGCCCGCCGCAGGTGATCAGCGTGAGCCGGGGCTTGCCGTCGCGCGCGAAGTACCGCTCCAGCGGGATCTTCGACTTCCGGTACTCCTCCCGGGCCACCACCCGGTAGGAGCGCTCGCGTCCGTCCGCGCCGGTGGCGGTGAGCTTGTCGCCCTGGCCCAGCTCGCGCAGCCGGAAGAACGCGCCCTTGCCCTGCTCGGCGCTGTCCACGTGCCCGGCGATCACCACCGAGCCGGCGTCGGCCTCCAGGCCCGGGCCGTAGCGGTACCAGCCGACCTGGTCCACGCTGGGCGGGACCTCGAACTCGTCGGTGCGCTCGTTGACGCCCACCGGATTGACGGTGGCGGTGACCCGGATCGGCGGGATGCTGAGCTTCACCGGCGGCACGATCTCACTGCCGGCGGGCAGCGTGCCCGGGTTCACCGGAACCGAACCGCCGCCGGTCGCCGCCGGGGCCGGCGTGGGAGTGGCACTGGCCAGGGCCGTCACCTCGTCGCCGCCGACGTCCTCGGCGGGCTCGGATCCGCACGCCACCACGCCCGCCAGGGTGAGCGCGGCGGCGCCGGCGGCCATCGCCGCCAGCGCCCCGCGGTTGCGCACCGTCACCGGCGACCGGCCCGGGCGGTTGCCGCCACCCGCGCACCGCCGCCGACCAGGAGCAGCACGCCGGCCCCGGCCAGGACGTACCACCAGGTGTCCACGCCAGTGCCGGCCTGGCCGCCGGTGCCGCTGGGCACGCCGCCCGGAGCCGAGTGCAGGCCGGTGATGGTCTGGGCGACCACGCTCAGGTTCTTCGCCTCGGCCGAGCCGATCGCGTAGACGATGGTGGCGGTGCCCTCCTTGAGGTTCAGGTCGGCCGGGCCGATGGCGACGGTGTCGGTGCCGGCGAGCACCACGTCCGCCTTCACCGAGCCGGCGGCCACGTCCGCCTTGGCCTCCTTCGGGTTGGTCAGATCCTCGAAGACCGGCTTGCCGCCGGCCCGCACGTCGACGGCCGGGGCGGCCGCGGTGTGCCGGACGATCAGCCGGGCCTTGCCGGCGCCCACCTTGGACACGTCGTTGACGAACGGCGTGATCTGCGGGTTGCCGTCGGCGCTCAGGTGCGCGGCGAGGCTGATGTTCGCCCCGCCCGGCACCGCGGCGTCGTCCACCTTCAGGATCGCCTTGTCGATCGCCTCGCCGGGCTTGGTCAGGGCGATGTCGTACTCCCCCTCGGGCAGGGTGAGCGGGCCGGCCACGTCGCCCGGCTTGAAGTTGTTAAGCGTCTTCTCGCCGTTGACGTACACGTCGACCGGGGTGTCCGGAATGCCGTGGACCACGGAGACCTTCGACGAGGCGGCGTAGGCCGGGCTCATGGTGGCGGCGCCGACGCCGGCGAAGGTGAGGGCGGCCACCGCGCCGCCCGCGGCGACCCGACGGAACATCGCGTACTGCATTGTCTGCCTCCTGGTAGTTCATGCTGATTCGTCAGGCCTGGCTTGCAGAACGGGTTACGCCGGCTCCGTGGCCCCCGGATGCGCCCGGATCCGATTTCTTTTTCCCGTCTCCGGGCGCATCCGCCGGAGCCTCCGGCGACGAAGGAGAGGTGACGAGGGTCGTGGCGGACACACCGGGAGAGTGGGGCGGGGGCTGTGGGAGTTACAGTCGGGCATGCCCCACGGAAGGCGAGCCGCCCGGTGACGGCGGCCAGGCAGGGCCCCGAACCGCCGGGCGAGGACGACCTCGCCACCCGGTTCCGCGACGGCGACGAGGCGGCCCTGCGAGAGGCGTACGACAGGTACGGGCGGGCGGTGCTGCACCTGGCCACCACGACGCTCGTGAACCGCAGTGACGCCGAGGACGTGACCCAGGCGACGTTCGTCGCCGCCTGGCTCGGCCGGGAGACGTTCGACCCGGCGAAAGGCTCACTGGTCGGCTGGCTGCTCGGAATCGGGCGGCGCAAGGTGGTCGACCGGATCCGGGCCTCGGCCCGGGAGACCCGGGTGGTCGAGACGGTGAAGCAACTGCCGGAACCGGTCTCCACCGGCCCCGACCCGGACACGGTGGTCGACCGGCTGGTGGTCGCCGACGAGCTGGCCCGGCTCCCCGACGAACAGCGCCGGATGCTGGAGCTGGCGTTCTACGACGACCTGACACATCAGCAGATCGCGGCGGTGACCGGAGTGCCGCTCGGCACCGTCAAGAGTCACATCAGACGCGGCATGCAGAGCCTGAAACGCAGATGGGAGGTGGACGGTGCAGCACCTGGACCACGACCGGCTGGTCTTTCTGGCGCTCGGTGAGAGCGAGGCGGCTGACGGCGAGGCCACCCATCTGGGCACCTGCGACCACTGCCGGGGCGAGATGGAGACGCTCCAGCACGTCGCCGGGCTCGGCGCGGGCACGCAGGGCCTGGCGGAGCTGCCCGACCCGCCGGAGCACATCTGGCAGGGCATCGTGGCCGAGATCCGGGCCGCCGAGGAGCTGCCGGCGTTGACCGAGCGGCGCCTGCCGCGCCCGGCCGACCCGGTGGAGCCGGCTGCCGTACCCGTGGTGGCACGTCGTCCGCGGCGGAGCCGGCGCTGGCCGGGGTGGGCGACCACGGCGGTCACCGCCACCGCCGCCGCGGTGATCGGCGTGGCCGGCACGGCCGCGGTGCTCGGCGGCGGCGGTGGCGAGCCGGCCGACCCCGACCCGCCGGTGGTGGCCAGCGCGCCGCTCGCCGCGTTCGGCTCGACGCCGAAGGACGCCTCCGGCGACGCCCGGGTGCTCGGTGACAATCGATTGCATCTGCACGTGGCGAATCTCCCGAGCGTTCCGGGGTACTACGAGGTCTGGCTGATCGATCCGAACACGATGAAGATGTTCTCCGTGGGTACGCTGAGCAACGGTTCGGGGGACGCGCTGCTGCCGATCCCCCCGAACGTCGACCTGCGCACCTACACCGTTGTCGACGTCAGCGCGGAGCAGTACGACAACAAGCCCGGCCACTCCGGCGACAGCCTGCTGAGGGGCACCCTGACGGGCTGATCGGCGGGCCGGCTCAGCTCCCCGGCCCGCCGATCAGCTCCCTACGAGAAAGGCCGCCGCCCGGTGCACCGGGCGGCGGCCTTTTCACGCGACGCTCACTTGCGCTTGCGGATCTCCTCGGCGGCCTGGGGGACGACCTTGAACAGGTCGCCGACCACGCCGTAGTCGGCGAGTTCGAAGATCGGCGCTTCGGCGTCCTTGTTGACCGCGACGATGGTCTTCGAGGTTTGCATGCCGGCCCGGTGCTGGATCGCCCCGGAGATACCGAGGGCGACATACAGCTGCGGAGAGACGGTCTTGCCGGTCTGGCCGACCTGGAACTGGTGCGGGTAGTAGCCGGAGTCGACTGCCGCGCGGGACGCGCCGACCGCGCCGCCGAGCAGGTCGGCCATCTCCTCGACCAGCTTGAAGTTGTCCGCGTTACCGACACCCCGCCCGCCGGACACCACCACGGACGCCTCGGTCAGCTCGGGGCGGGAGCCCTTCTGCTCGGCGACCCGCTCCACGACCTTGGCGAGCTTGTCGGTGTCGGTGACCGACACGGTGAGCTGCTCGACCGCCGGGGTGGCGGCGGCCGGGGCCGGGTTGAGCGAGTTCGGCCGGACGGTGACCAGCGGCAGGCCCTTGGTGACCTTGGACTTGACGATGGTGGAGCCGGCGAACGCCACCTGGGTGGCGGTGCCGTCGGCGGCCAGGCCGACCACGTCGGTCAGGATGCCGTTGTCCAGCTTGACCGCGAGGCGGGCGGCGATCTCCTTGCCCTCCTGCGACGACGCCAGCAGCACCGCCGCCGGCTGCACCCGCGCGACGAGGTCGGCGACCACAGTCGCCTTCGGGGCCACCAGGTAGCCGTCGATCTCCTCACCCTCGGCCGCGTAGATCTTCTCCGCGCCGTACTCGCCGAGCTTGGCGCTCAGCGCCTCGGCGGCGCCGGCGCCACCGAGGACGACCGCGCTCGGGGTGCCCAGCTCGCGGGCGAGGGTGAGCATCTCCAGGGTGACCTTCTTGACGCCGAATTCCTTCGTGGCTTCGACGACGACGAGAACCTCAGACATGTCAGCGACCTCTCACACGAACTTCTCGGAGGCGAGGAACTCGACCAGCTTCACGCCGCCGTCGCCCTCGTCAGTGATCTTCTCCCCGCCGGAACGCGGCGGCCGCTTCGAGTGCTCCACCACCGCGCTGGTGGCGCCGTCGAAGCCCACCTCCGCCGCGGCCACGCCCACATCGGCCAGGGAGAGCGTCTGCACCGGCTTCTTCTTGGCCGCCATGATGCCCTTGAACGACGGGTACCGCGGCTCGTTGATCGTGTCCCACACGGAGACCACAGCCGGGGTCGAGGCGGTCACCACCTCGTAGCCCTCCTCAGTCTGCCGCTCCACCGTCAGGGCCGACCCGTCCACGGTCAGCTTCCGCGCGCCGGTCAGCGCGGCCACACCCAGCCGCTCGGCGATCATGTGCGGCATCACCTGCACCCGGCCGTCGGTCGACTCCGCACCGCACAGGACCAGATCGGCGCCCAACTGCCCGAGCGCCGCGGCGAGCACCTTCGAGGTGGCCACCGCGCAGGAACCGTGCAGGGCGTCGTCCACCACATGCACGGCCTTGTCCGGGCCCATCGACAGCGCCTTACGGATCGACTCGGTCGCCCGGTCCGGACCCATCGTCAGGATGGTGACCTCACCACCATGCGCTTCCTTGATCTTCAACGCCTCTTCGATGGCGTACTCGTCCATCTCATTGATGACGTTGTTCGCCGAACCGCGGTCGACGGTGTTGTCGTCAGAACGCAGGCTGCGGTCCGCGCCCGAATCAGGCACCTGCTTGACGAGTACGACGATATTCATCGCGCTTCGACGACCCTCCTGTTTGGTGTAGCGATCACTCGCCCGGTCACGGGCGCAGCCTCCCGCGTGACGGAACGTGGGTCAACCGCGGGCAGCTGTGCACTTCCCCACGAGCGCAATGTTACCCGCAAGTAGCATGACGGCCCCGGCCGCCCGCAGTGACGCAGGTCACCGGCATCAGACCGATCCGGCCAGCGCCTGCGTGATCTTCTCGATCGCCGCCGCTTCGGCGGGCTCGATCCCCCGGTGCGCCTGCGCCACCCGCTCCGCGGCGGCCAGCACCACCGACCGGTACGTCTCGGCGTCGGCGGGCGACTTGGCCCGGAGGATCTCCATCGACCGGCCCAGCGCGGGCAGCACCACGGACTCGACCTCCAGGGCCGAGTCCCGGGGCAGCTGCGGCAGCGGGCCGGTGGTGAGCGCCTCCTTGACCACGCCCCCCACCTCGGCGAGCGCGCCGGAGGCGGCGAAGCTCTCCCGCACCATCGCCAGCACCCCGGGTACGGCGTTGGAGACCAGGAAGACCGCGCCGAACGCACCGGTCTTCAGGATGAGCCGCTCGTCCGCCGTCAACCGTTCCATGATCACGGAGTGTAGACGTACGGCGTGGAGGTGGTGACCGCAACGAGTCCGAGCCGCTCCAGGATGGGCCGGCTGTCCGGCGAGCAGTCCACCTGCAGCAGCGTCTTGCCGCGCTGCTGCGCCAGCCGCGCCCGGTACGCCACGAGCGCCCGGTAGATGCCCTTCTTGCGCCACTGCGGCAGCGTCGAGCCGCCCCAGAGGCTGGCGAAGCCGGTGCCGCGCTGGTAGCGGATCCAGCCGGCGCTGACCACCGTCTCCCCGGCCTCGGCCACCACGATCGTGATCGACTGCGGATCGGCCTCGATCTCCCGGGCCAGCCCGTACACCAGGTGGCTGCGGTCCTCCCGCCAGACCTCCTCCTCCATGGCGGCGATGGGCTCCAGGTCGGCCCGGCTGGTGACCTCGCGCAGGCGTACCCCCTCGGGGAGCACCGGGACGGCGGCGGCGAGCGGCGCGACCGGCCCGACCACCACGGTCTCCTGGTCCTCCGGCACGAAGCCGGCGGCGCGCAGTCGGTCGCCCAGGTCGGCCGGCTCGTCGTGACCGGCGAGCTTCCACTCGACCGACTCGCCCCGGGCCCGGAAGACCTCGACCTGCCGGGCGATCAGCGCGTCCAGCTCGGCGCCGGCCAGGCCGTCCAGCGTCCGGTAGGTGAGGAAGCCACGGTGGTCGAGGCCGAGCACGCGGAACAGCGGGCCGTCGCGCTCCACCGTCACCCCGTCCGGCAGCGGGTCCGGCAGCTCCGGTCGGATCTGTGCGTCGTAGGCGGCGCGCAGCTCACGCGCGTCAAGATCGGTCATCCCCCCAGGCTAGGCGCGGGGCAAAGCGGATAATCGGCAGCGTGTGGGAGTCGATCAAGAACTGGTTCGACCCGCGTGAGCTGCGTTCGGTCGGCAACCCGCCGGACTACCGCTTCTCGCTGGCGAACGAACGGACGTTCCTGGCCTGGCTGCGTACCGGCCTGGCGCTGGTGGCGGGCGGGCTCGCCGCGGCGCAGTTCCTCCCGCCGCTGCGCCTGGCCCACCTGCGCGAGGCGCTCGCGATCGCGCTGCTGCTGCTCGGCGCGACCGTCTCGATCCGGGCGGTCGACCACTGGGCGCGCACCGAACGGGCCATGCGGCTGGACGAGGAACTGCCCGCGTCCCGCTTCCCGGCCGTGCTGGCGCTGATCGTCGCGATCGGCGCGCTGCTGCTGGTGGCCGCCGTGCTGCTGGGTGGCGCGGGATGACCCGCGACCCCGGCCTGCAACCCGAACGCACCCGGCTGGCCTGGCGGCGGACGCTGCTCACGCTGACCGCGGTGCTGCTGCTGCAGCTCCGGCTGGCGTTCACCGGCCGGGTCCTCGACGCGCTGCTGACCGGAGCAGCGCTCCTGGTCTGGCTCGCCGTGCTCGTGGTGACGTGGCACCGGGCCACCGGCGCAGGGCCGCGGCGGTTCGACAGCTGGTCGGTGCCGCTGACCGCGATCGGGGCGGCCGGACTTGCGGTGCTCGGCGTGGCGCACGTGCTGGGCGGGGTGCGCTGACGTGCGCGGGTGAGCCATCATGGGGCATGGCCCGCCTCTACGTGCTGCTCTTCCTGGTTCAGATCGTCCTCGCGGTCGTCGCGCTGATCAGTTGCCTCTCCGCCGACGAGGAGAAGGTCAAGGCGCTGCCCCGGATGATCTGGGTGCTGATCATTCTGTTCTTCCCGCTGGTCGGCTCGATCGCCTGGTTCCTGGTGGGCCGCGAGCGCCCGGCCGGAACCACCGGCGTCACCGGCGCGGCCCGGCCCGCCGCCCCGGCCGGTCGCCCGCTCGCCCCGGACGACGACCCGGAGTTCCTCGCCTCGCTCGACGAGCGGTCCCGCCGCGAGGACCAGGAACGGCTGCGGCTGTGGGAGGAGGACCTGCGCCGCCGCGAGGAGGAGCTGCGCCGCCCGGACGACCGGGACCGCCCCGAGGTCTGACACGCGCCGCGGGCCGCCCGCCGGTCACCCGGCGGACGGCCCCGCACGCGCCGCGGTCAGGCCAGGTTCGACGACCGGGGGTACGCGTCAGCCGGGTCGGTCAGCACGTTCACCAGGTACGGCACGCCCGAGTCGAACGCGCGCCCCAGCGCGGGCCCGAGGTCGGCCGCCTTCTCCACCGTCTCGCCCCCGCCGCCGAGCGCCTCGACCACCTTGTCGTAGCGCAGCCCGGGCTGGAGGTCGGCGGCCACGTCGTAGCCGTACATCGCCCGCATCGGGTGCTTCTCCAGCCCCCAGATGCCGTTGTTGCCGACCACGATCACCACCGGCAGCTTCTGCCGGACCAGCGACTCCACGTCCATCAGCGAGAAGCCGGCCGCGCCGTCGCCCATCAGCACGCAGATCTGCCGGTCCGGGTGGCTGATCCGGGCGCCCATCGCGTAGCCCATGCCGGTGCCGAGGCACCCGTACGGGCCGGGGTCGAGCCAGGTGCCGGGCTGGGCCGGCTCCAGGTAGCGCCCGGCGTACGACACGAAGTCGCCGCCGTCGCCGATGGTGACGGCGTCCGGGGCGAGCACCTTGCGCAGCTCGCCGTAGATCCGGGCCGGGCGGATCGGGTCGCTCTCGGCGGCCATCTCCTCGGCGTCGCGGGCCTTCGCCGCGTCCTCGGCGGTACGCAGCTCGGCGATCCAGTCGGCGTGGTCGGCCCGGTCACCGGTGTGGTCGGCGAACGCGCCGAGGATCAGCCGCAGGTCACCGGCGGGCGCGGCGGCCGGCTGCACGTGCCCGGCCCGCTGGCTGGGCGCGTCCACCACGTGCACCACCTGGGCGTCGCCGAAGTCGCCGAAGGAGAGCCGGAAGTCCAGCGGGGTGCCGATCACCACGACCACGTCGGCGCCCTTGAGCGCGACCCGGCGGGCCTTGGCGAACGCGAGCGGGTGCTCCGGCGGCAGCGCGCCCCGGCCCATCCCGTTCGTGAACACCGGCACCCGCAGCGACTCGGCGGCGGCACGCAGCGCCTCGACGGCGTCGCCCGCGTACACGTCGGAGCCGGCGATGATCACCGGCCGGGACGCGCCGGCGATCAGGCGGGCCGCCTTCGCGACCTCGTCCGGGTCCGGCTCGATCGGTGCCGGCGGCGTGACCGCCGGCAGGTCGGCGTCACCGACCGAGAAGACCGCCTCCAGCGGGAAGTCCAGGAACACCGGGCCGCGGTGCGGGGTGAGCGCGGTGGTCAGCGCCGCCGACACCGCGCGCGGGATGTCGTCGGCGCTGAACACCGTCTCGGCGTGCTTGGTCACCGGCGCGACCAGCGGCAGGTGGTCCATCTCCTGGAGGCTGCCCGAGCCCCAGCGGAACTGCGGGGCCCGCCCGCCGAGCACCAGCACCGGCGAGGCGTTGAAGAACGCGCTGGTCAGGCCGGAGACGCCGTTGGTGACGCCGGGGCCGGCGGTGAGCACGGCCAGGCCGGGGCGGCGCTGGAGCTTGGCCACCGCCTCGGCGGCGAACACGGCGGACTGCTCGTGCCGCACGTCGTAGAGGGGGAAGCCCGCCTTGTGGGCGGCGTCGTAGAGCGGGAAGACGTGCCCGCCGGAGAGCGTGAACATCTCCCGTACGCCGTGCGCGCGCAGTGCCGCGAGCGCCAGATCGCCGCCGTGGCCCTCGACCCGTTCCGTCATGCCATTCCCCTTCATCGACCGACCGGGGTCACGTTACTGGCCGGTACAGCAGATGTGAACAGCTCTCGCGTCAGCGGCCGGTGAAGCCCGGCTTGCGCTTCTCCACGAACGCGGTCATGCCCTCGCGCCGGTCGTCGGTGGCGAACAGCGCCGCGAAGAGCTGACTCTCCCAGGCCAGGCCCGAGGTGAGGTCCATGTCCAGACCCGCGTCGACGGCCGCCTTCGCCGCCCGCAGCGCCTGCGCCGGCCCGGTCAGGAACGGCTTCACGTACGCCACCGCGGCGTCGTAGACCTCCGCGGCCGGCACCACCTGGTCGGCCAGGCCGATCCGCAGCGCCTCGGCGGCGTCGACCATCCGACCCGTCATGATCAGGTCCTTGGCGCGGGCCGGGCCGACCAGGCGGGCCAGCCGCTGCGTGCCGCCCGCGCCCGGGATGATGCCGAGCTTGATCTCCGGCTGGCCGAGCTTGGCGTCCTCGGCCACGATCCGCCAGTCGCAGGCCAGCGCCAGCTCGCAGCCGCCGCCGAGCGCGTACCCGGTGATCGCGGCCACGACCGGCTTCGGGATACGGGAGATCGCGCCGAGCGCGCTGGACAGGTCGGCCGCGCGCTCCGCCATGTCCACGTAGGACATGTCGGCCATCTCCTTGATGTCCGCGCCGGCCGCGAAGACCTTCTCGCCGCCGTACACGATGACGGCGCGGACCTCGGCGTCGGCGGTGGCCGCCGCAGCGGCGGCGCGCAACTCCTCCTGCACCTGGGTGTTGAGCGCGTTCATCGGCGGCCGCTCCAGCCGGATGGTGCCGATGCCGTCCTTGGATTCCAGCTTGACGAACTCGCCCACGCTGCCCTCACTTCCTCGTCGAAGTCGCGTGCCAACCTTACGGCTCGCCTCGTTGGGGTAGACAGTGTGGTGTCGGCGACTCCCCAGGTAGCCGCCGGAGTCGCCGCCGCCCCGCCACCGGGAGTGAGGTCATGATCACCTACTTCGACGACCGGTCCGTCCAGGTCACCTCCACCACGGTACGGGTGGACGGGCGCACCTACCCGCTCGCCGAACTCACCACGGTGTGGCACCGGCGGGGCGAACGCTCGTGGCGGGTGCTCGCCGGGCGCGGCGCGATCGGGGCCGCGATCGCCGGGCCGCTGGTCACCGCCGTGCTGGGCATCGGGCTGGCCGTGTGGCTGCAACGCTCGGCGGTGGTCACCATCGCCATCGTCGGGATCTCGGTGCTGATCGGCCTGGCCGTCGGGCCGGTGGCCGACTTCCTCTTCGAGTACCTGGACCGCTCCTACGCCCGGGGCAGCCGGGAGATGGAGATGTGGGCCGACTGGCGGGGTCGTCCGGTGCGGCTGCTGCACACCCGGGACGCGATGCGCTTCGGCCAGATCTACCGGGCGGTGCAGCGGGCCATGGAGAGCCTGCCGGCCGCGCCCGGTCGTCCCGCGGCCGACCCTGCCGCGACCGGTCCTGCCGCGACGGGTCAGAACGTGATCGGCTCGTCCGGCAGCAGGCCCAGCCCGCGCAACAGGCCGTAGGTGTCCTGCTCGCCCCAGAACTGGACGATCCGGCCGCCGGCCAGGCGGTACATCTTGCAGGCGCTCTGCACGGTGGTCGCCCCTGTCGCGTCCCGCCGGTACGTCTGCGCCAGCGACACCACCACCCGGTCCCCGGCCGCGAAGATCTCCTGGATCTCCTGGTCGAGCACGGTCAGGCCGGGCGAGGAGACGGTGGCCTCCGGATAGCGGCGACCGCGTACCGCCACGCCGGAACCGTAGATCTCCACGTCCTCGTCGACCACCTCGGCCAGCTCGGTCAGGTCCTTCGTCACGAAGGTTCGCAGGTAGCGCTTGACCACCTCGACGTTGCGCGCCTGCTCGTCGCCGCCGGTTCCGGCCCCGTTCCGGTCCGCCATACCGTCACCCTACCGACGCTCGACCGTCCGGTGTCGACACACGCGGTTAGGCTGATTCATGGCCCTCTATTACCGGGACGACGCGGTGCAGGTCACCTCGGACGCGATCCACGCGGGTGGTCGGGTCGTCGCGCTCGCCGACGTCACGTACGTCTGGCACGAGCGCGGCGCCACCACCCTCGCGGTCCGGGGACGGGTGCTGGGACGCGGGGTGCTGGTCCTGCTGCTGTCGCTGCCACCACTCGTCGCCGTGGTCTGCGTGCTCTCCCTCGCCTGGTCGGCGCAGGACCGCGGCGAGTGGAAACTGGCCCTGATCATCCTGGCCGCGTTCGTGGTGATCGGCCTGGCGCTCACTCCGTTCCTGGAGGTGCCACTCGGCTGGCTGGACCGCTCCTACGAGCGCGGCAACCGGGTGCACGAACTGTGGGTGCAGCACCACGGCCGGGAGACGATGCTGGTCCGCACGCCCGACGCGCTGCGGTTCGGGCAGATCTACCGGGCCGTGCAACGCGCCGTGGAACAGCAGACCGACCGGCGCTGAGCCGACCGGCGCCGGTCAGGCCAGCGGCAGCGTGGTCGCGATCGGCCAGGCCAGCAGCACCGCCCCGAGCAGCGGCGCCAGCCACCACGGCGCGGCCCGGCGGCGCAACACCGCGGCCCAGGCCGCCTGCCAGGCCACCAGCGCGGCGAACAGCGGCACCACCAGCAGCACGAACCCGGGCGCCAGGCCGAGCACCGCCGCGGCGGCCAGCACCAGCACGGCGATGCCGCCGGTGGCCGCGTAGCGGAGGCCGTCGCCGCCCGCGAGCCGCTCGGCGCCGAGCAGGAACACCAGGCAGCAGAACGCCACCAGGGGCAGCAGCCACCACCGGGCCCCGACCGGCACGGTCGAGGTGAGCCCGAGATGAAGCGGCAGCGCGACCGCGAGCACCGCGTACCCGAGGAACGCGACAGCGACCACCGCGGACCGGACGCCGCTCGCGGTCGGCGGTGTCCCACCGGGGCGCGCGTAGCGTGCCGCGGCGGCCAGCAGCACGCCGGTGAGCAGCAGGAACACGGCGACGTATCCCCCCACGGCGAGCGGCAGGCGGGTGGTCGGCAGCAGCGCGGCGAACACCGCGCCCAGCCCGGCCGCCGGCACCGTCGCGGCCAGCCACCAGCCGGTACGCGGACCGCCCGCGCCCGGCCGCGTCCGGCGCGGCAGCAGGGCCGCAAGCGGCACGAAACCCAGCGCGAGCCCGGCCAGCAGCAGCCCGGCGCCGCCCGGCCGGGTCAGCGGGGACGGCTCCGGCCCGCCGGTACGGCCCGGGAGCGCGTCGAGCACCGCGGCGTGGGTACGCGGCGCGAACAGCACCGACACGTGCTCGACGCCGGGCGCCACCACCCGCGTCCGGGAACCCGGTGGCGCGTCCCGGGTCGCCTCGTCGACGGCCTGGCGGAAGCCGGCGAACTCCAGCCCGCCCACCACCAGCGTCAGGTTCCCCGGCCAGCCGGCCGGCACGTCACCGCCGTCGGGCAGCGAGATCGCCACCGTCCGGTCGATCTCCGGATGCGCCACCGCGTACCGGACGACAGCGCCGGCGCCCATCGAGTGCCCGACCAGGACGATCCGGTCCCTGTCGACGCCGGGACGCCCGCGCAGCCACCCGACCGCCACGTCCAGGTCGTGCCGCAGCCGCGCCCGGGCACGTTCCTCGTCCCGCCCGGCCCGCGGGCAGCCGGGACCCGCTGGCGCCGTGCCCGGCGAAGTCCAGCAGCACCGCGACGCCGCCCTGGCGGGCCACCGAGTCGGCCAGCGGCCGCATCAGCCGGGCCGACCCGGCGAAGCCGTGCGCGATCACCACCCCGGGCCGCAGGTCACCGGCCCCGCCGTCGGCACGTACCTCGGTCAGCGGCACCCCGGCCACCGTCGCCCGCGCGGTGCTCAGCCCGGCGTCGGCGCGGACCAGGAGCAGGACGCCGAGGACGACGGCGAGCAGCGCGACCACGCCGCAGGCGAGCGTTCGCCGCGACGCCGGGCCGGGGGTGGGCATGCCGGCACCCTACGCCGCGTCGGCGGCCCGGCGTGACCTTCGCCGCCCGGCTGCCGCCGGGCGGCACTGGCCGCGACGCCGCACACTGGATGCCATGGCGATCCCTCTTCCCCGGCCCGGCGCCCTGCTCGGCCTCACCCGTACCGCAGTGGACCAGGCGCTCGGCTCCGCCGCCACGATGGCCTCGGTACCCGCTCGCGCCTTCGCCGTCCTCGACCAGGTGGAGGCGCTGGTCCGGCGGATCGACGGAGTGGTGGACCGGATCGAGGGCACGCTCGACCGCACCGACCGGGTGCTGGCCGACGCCGAGACGGCGGTCCGCGAGGTGGCGGTGATCAGTGCCGCCGCGACCGCGGCGATCGACACGGCGACCGAGGTGGCCGCCGCCGCGACGGTGGTGGTCGGCGAGGCGCAGCGGGTCTCCGCGGCGGCGGCCACCGTGGTCGGCGAGGCGGACCGGGTGGCCCGCAGCGCGGCCGGTGTGGTCACCGAGGCGGAGACGGTGACCGCGCGGGCGGCGGGCACCCTCGCCACCGCCGAGAAGGCCACCGGCGTCGCGAACGAGCTGCTGGCCGCGTACGAGTCGACGCTGCGCCGGGCCGCACCGATGGCGGCGCGTTTCGTGGAGCAGCTCAGCCCGGAGGAGGTGACCGCAGCGATCCGTCTCGTGGACGAGTTGCCGAAGCTCAAGGACCACCTCACCTCGGACGTGCTGCCGATCCTGGCCACGCTGGACCGGGTCGGCCCGGACCTGCACGACCTGCTGGACGTCACCCGCGACCTCAAGCTCGCGGTCGCCGGCATCCCCGGGCTCGGCATGCTGCGCCGCCGCGGCGAACGCCTCACCGACGAGGTGTAAGGAAGGGCCCCTTGTTAACGCCTCCGGTAGTGAAAGGGGCCCTTCTTAACAGTCGGCGAACAGCTCGTCGATCTCCGCGCGGTGCGGCAGCGCCACCGAGGCGCCGAGCTTGCGTACGCACGCCGCACCGGCGGCCGCCGCCCAGCGCACCGCGTCGGCCAGGTCCCGCCCCTCACCCCAGGCCACGGCGAGCGCCGCGGTGAACGCGTCGCCGGCGGCGGTCGAGTCGACCACGTCCACCGGCACCGCCGGCACGTGCGTCGCCGGTCGCTCCCGGTCGACGTACCAGGCGCCGTCGCCGCCGAGCGTGAGCACCGCCCGGGGCACCAGATCCAGCAGCGCCGCCGGCTCGTCCCGGCCGCGACCGGTCAGCGCCTGCGCCTCCGGCTCGTTCACCACGAGCAGGTCGGTGGCCGCCAGCAGCTCGGCCGGCACCGGCCGGGCCGGCGCGGCGTTGAGCACCACCCGGGTGCCCGCCGAACGGGCCGCGAGCGCCGCCTCGGTCACCGTCTCGACCGGCACCTCCAGCTGCGCGACCAGCACGTCCGCATCGCGTACGGCGGAAAGCTCGTCGGCGGTCGGCGACGTGAAGGCGGCGTTCGCGCCCGGCGTGACCAGGATGGCGTTCTCCCCCGCGCCGCCGACCATGACCAGGGCGACGCCGGACGGGCCGTAGACCACGCGCAGGTGCCCGGTGTCCACGCCGGCCGCTGTCATCCGGGCCCGCAGCGTCACGCCGAACGAGTCCGAGCCGATCGCGCCGAGGAAGACGCAGGAGGCGCCGGCGCGTACCGCGGCGACGGCCTGGTTGGCGCCCTTGCCGCCGGGCAGCATGACGAAGTCGCTGCCCAGCACCGTCTCACCCGGCCGGGGCAGCGCGGCGCCGATGCCGACCAGGTCCATGTTGGCGCTGCCGACGACGGCGATCCGGGTCTGCGGCACGGTGTCCGTCCCGTCGCTCAGGCGGCGCGGGCGGCCCAGCGGTCGCCGGACCGCGTGACCACCAGCGGCAGGCCGAACGTCTTCGACAAGTTGTCGGCGGTGAGCACGTCGCCGAGCAGGCCCTGCGCCACCACGCCGCCCTCGCGCAGCAGCAGCGCGTGCGTGAAGCCCGGCGGGATCTCCTCGACGTGGTGGGTGACCAGCACCATCGCGGGCGCGTCCGGGTCGTACGCCAGCTCGGCCAGCCGGGCCACCAGGTCCTCGCGCGCGCCCAGGTCGAGCCCGGCGGCCGGCTCGTCGAGCAGCAGCAGCTCCGGGTCGGTCATCAGGGCGCGGGCGATCTGCACCCGCTTGCGCTCGCCCTCGGACAGCGTGCCGTACGCGCGGTCGGCGAGGTGCCCGACACCGAGCTGGCGCAGCAGCGCGGCGGCGCGCGCCTCGTCGGTGCGGTCGTAGCTCTCCCGCCAGCGGCCCACCACCGACCAGGCGGCGGTCACCACCACGTCGGTGACGCGCTCGTCGGCGGGGATCCGCTCGGCGAGCGTCGCGGTGGACAGGCCGATGCGGGTACGCAGCTCGTTGACGTCGGTGCGGCCGATGCGCTCGCCGAGCACGTGGGCGACGCCGTTGGTCGGGTACAGCCGGCCGGAGGCCAGGTTGAGCAGTGTCGTCTTGCCCGCGCCGTTCGGCCCGAGCACCACCCACCGTTCGTCCAGCTCGACCCGCCAGTCGACGTCGTGCACCAGCGCCGTGCCGGAACGCTTGACGCCGACCCCGTCGAGGCTGACCACCAGATCCGCGTCCACGGTCGAGGGGGCGGGGGCGCCCGGGGCGCCGGGGATCAGGTCACCAGTCACCGCACCATCCAATCACGCATCCGGCACGGTGCCCCCCACGGGAGGCGTCGCCACCATAGGGTGGGGCGCCGTGTCGTTGGTCACCGCTTCCGGAAGGACACCCATGCCCGACCGCTGCCGGAAGGCGCGCTGATGAGCGCGGTCATCGAGATCGCCGGCCTCCGCAAGACGTTCCACTCGCTGCGCCAGGGGCGGCGGGTCGCCGTCGACGGCTTCGACATGCTGGTCGAGGCGGGTCAGGTGCACGGTTTCCTGGGGCCGAACGGGTCCGGCAAGACCACCACGCTGCGTGCGCTGCTCGGGCTGGTCCGGCCGGACGCCGGGCGGATGCGCGTGCTGGGCGCCGATTCACCCGAGCGCCTGCCGGACGTGGCCGGCCGGGTCGGCGCGATCGTGGAGAGCCCGCAGTTCTTCGCCAACTTCACCGCGCACCGGACGCTGCGGCTGCTGGCCGTGGCCGGTGGCGTGCCGACCGTCCGGGTGGACGAGGTGCTGGAGCAGGTCGGGCTGCGGGACCGGGGCCACGAGCGGGTCAAGGGTTACTCGCTGGGCATGAAGCAGCGGCTGGCGGTCGCCTCGGCCCTGCTGAAGAACCCGGAGCTGCTGATCCTGGACGAGCCGGCGAACGGGCTGGACCCGGCCGGCATCCGGGAGATGCGCGACCTGACCCGATCGCTCGCCGAGGCCGGGGTGACGGTGCTGCTCTCCAGCCACATCCTGGCCGAGATCCAGTTGATCTGCGACCACGTGACGATCGTCAGCCGGGGGCGGCGGGTCGCGTACGGGCCGGTGGAGGAGGTGCTGGCCGGCTTCGACCAGCACCAGTGGCGGGTGCGGGTGGCCGACCCGGAGCAGGCCGGTGACCTGCTGGGCCGGGCCGGTCTGTCGGTGACGGCCGGGCCGGACCACCTGGTGGTGACCGGCGTGGAGGATCCGGAGACGATCAGCCGGACGCTCGGCGAGCAGGGCGTGTGGGTGCGCGAGCTGGTCCCGCTGCGGCCGGACCTGGAAAGCGTCTTCCTGGAACTGACCGGCGACCACGAGCACATGGGCGTGGAGGTGCCGCGGCAGGTCGACGGCGCGCCGCCGAGCGACGGAGTGATCGACCTCGACGTCCGGGAGAGCCGGGAGGTGGACGCGTGAACCTGGTCCGTGCCGAGCTGGAGCGGCTGGCCGCCCGGCGCTTCGTGCAGCTCATGGTGGTGCTGCTGGCTGCCGCCTTCGCGGTGACGGTGGTGACCACGCTCGCCGGTTCGCACCGGCCCAGCCCGGCGGAGCTGAGCCGCGCGCAGGCGCAGGCGGCGGAGAGCGTCCGCGAGATGGAGATGACGTACGACCGCTGCCTGCGGATCCGGGAGGGCTCGCTCCCGCCGGCCGAGAACGACTACCTGCCGCGCGACTGCGCCCAGATCGACCCGGCCCAGCTCGACGAGCTGCCGACCGCGGCCGACTACCTCAGCGGTGTCTTCGTCTTCGCCAAGGAGGCCGAGCCGCTGCTCTACTTCCTGATCGCGTTCCTGACGCTGTTCGGGTTCCTGGTCGGCGCCTCGTACATCGGGGCCGACCTGAACTCGGGCGGGGTGGTCAACCTGCTGCTGTGGCGGCCCCGGCGGTCGACGGTGCTCGCCGCGAAGCTGGGCACCCTGCTGGGCGGGCTGGTCGGCCTGTCGGTGCTGGCCTCGGTGGCGTACCTCGGGGCGTTCTGGTTGATCGGCCAGGCGTCCGGTCTGGTGGGGCGGACCGGTGGCGACTTCTGGCCGTCGCTCGCCGCGATCTGGGGGCGCGGCCTGGTGCTGGTGCTGCTCGCCGCGGCGCTCGGCTTCGCCGTCGCCACGCTGGGCCGGCTGACGTCGGCGGCGCTCGGCGCGGTGGCCGCGTACGTGGTGGTGTGGGAGCTGGGGGCGCGGCTGGTGTTCCAGATCCTCCAGGTGGGCCGGCCGGACCGGTACATGCTGTCCAGCTATCTGGCGGCCTGGCTCTCCGGTGAGGTGCGGCTCTGGGACGGCAACGCCTGCGGCCCCGGGATCTCCGGCTACTGCGACGGCTCGTACACGGTGACCTGGCCGTCGGGTCTGGTGGTGCTGCTCGGGCTCACCGGCGCGCTCGTGGCCGCGGCGTTCACGGTGTTCCGCCGCCGCGACCTCATGTGACGGAAGGGCAGGCCCGGCAACTCCTTGCAAACCCTGACGCCATGATGAAGGATTCCTTCACATGGCGTCAGGGCGCACGACGCGGTCAGCCGACCGTCGAGCCGAACACCTCGTCGCGCACCGCGTCCAGCGCGGTACGCAGCGCGCCGCGCAGGATCGGCTCCTCGGTCAGCCCGGTGGTCACCACCCGGGGCCGGACGAGCGTGATCGCGGCGACCTCGTGCTGCACCCGCTCGGCCAGCGCCGCCCCGCCCGCCTGCCCGACCGCGCCGGCGAGCACCACCAGCGGCGGGTCCAGCACCACGCAGGTACTCGCCACGCCGAGCGCCAGCCGGCGGGCCAGCTCGTCCAGCATCGGCCCACCGGCGGTGCCGGCCGCGATCGCCGCGCGTACCACCTCGGCCGCCCGGGCCGCCGCGACGCCCTGCTCCGCCGCCTTGGGGGTGGCGAAGCCGTGCTCGGCAGCCACCGCGCGTACCGCGTCGGCGCCGACGAGCTGCTGGAATGCCGGCTTGGCCCGCTTGGACACGTCGCGCGGGATGGGCGCGCCGGGCACCGGCAGGTAGCCGATCTCGCCGGCCGCGCCGCTGCTGCCGTGGTGCAGCCGCCCGCCCAGCATGATCGCCAGGCCGACGCCGGCGTCCACCCAGACCAGCACGAAGTCGGAAGTGCCCTGGGCCGCGCCGGACTGCGCCTCGGCCACCGCGGCGAGGTTCACGTCGTTCTCGAACACGACCGGGGTGTCCAGGTCCTCGCGCAGCGCGGCGAGCAGGCCGCTGTGCCAGCGCGGCAGGTTGAACGCGAAGGTGATGTCACCGGTCTGCGGGTCCACCAGGCCGGGGGTGCCGAGCACGACGCGCCGGACGGCGGACAGCTCCGCCCCGGCGCTGCTGGCCGCCTGGACCACCGCGTTGTGCACCACCCCGACCGGGTCGTCGGTGTCCTTCGTGGACTGCTCGACCCGGCCGGCCACCGTGCCGGTGATGTCGGCGCAGGCCGCCACCACCCGCTCCGCGCCGACGTCCACGCCCACCACGTACGCGCTGCCCGGCCGGACGGCGTAGAGCTGGGCGTTCGGGCCCCGCCCGCCGGCCTGCTCGCCGACCCGGGCGACCAGGCCGCGCTCCTCCAGCCGTTCGACGAGCTGGGACGCGGTGACCTTGGACAGCCCGGTCAGCTCACCGATCCGGGCCCGGGTCAGCGGGCCGCGTTCGAGCAGCAGCTCCAGCGCCGCACGATCGTTGAGCGCCCGCAGGAGTCGGGGGGTACCGGGCAGCCGGGTCGCACTCATGCCGTCGTCCTCAATTTTCAGTAAAGTTTTCTAACCACAAAACGCCTGCCGAGGGGCGTCCGTTAGCGTATCGGCCGCCCCGATCCGCGAAGGTCGGACGACCCGGCAGGGAAAGGGGATACTCGTGGGTCAGGATCCAGGACTCCGGCGGCTCGCGCTGGGCACGCTGCTGGCCGCGTACCCGGGTCCGGTCCCGCCGGACTGGGCGGTCGACCTGCTCGCCGACGGGCTCGCCGGGCACACCCTGTTCGGCACCAACATCCACGACCCGGCCCAGGTCGCGGCGTCCACGGCGGCGCTGCGCGCCGGCCGCCCCGACGTGATCGTCGCGATCGACGAGGAGGGCGGCGACGTCACCCGGCTGGCCCACGCCACCGGCAGCCCGTACCCGGGCAACGCCGCGCTCGGCGCCGTCGACGACCCCGCGCTGACCCGCGAGGTGTACGCGGCGATCGGCGCCGAGCTGGCCGCGCTCGGCGTCACGCTCGACCTGGCGCCCACCGTCGACGTGAACACCGCCGACGAGAACCCGGTCATCGGCACCCGCTCGTTCGGCGCCGACCCGAAGCGGGTGGCGGTCCACTCGGCCGCCGCCGTCGCCGGCCTCCAGTCGACGGGCGTGGCCGCCTGCGCCAAGCACTTCCCCGGGCACGGCGCCACAGTCGCCGACTCCCACCACGAGCTGCCCACAGTCGACGTGCCGCCGGCCGTCCTGCGGGAACGGGACCTGCCGCCGTTCGCCGCGGTGGTCGACGCGGGCGTCCGCGCGGTGATGACCGCGCACATCCGGGTGCCGGCGCTGACCGGCGACGGCCCGGCCACGTTCAGCCGCGCGGTCCTGCACGACCTGCTGCGCGTCGAGTACGGCTTCACCGGCGCGGTAGTCACCGACGCGCTGGAGATGAAGGGCGCGGTGCTCGCCGCCGGCGGGGTCGGCACGGGCGCGGTCCGGGCGCTGGCGGCCGGCGCGGACCTGCTCTGCATCGGCGCCCGGGTCGACGCCGAGCTGGTCGAGTCGGTCGCCGCCGAGATCGTCGCGGCGATCGGCGACGGGCGGCTGGCGCGCGAGCGGGTCGAGGAGGCGGCCGGCCGGACCGCCACGCTCGCCGCCACCGGCCCCGCCGACGCCCCGCCGCCCGCCACCGACGGCCTCGGCTACGCCGCCGCGCTGCGGGCGGTACGGGTCGAGGGCGACCTCACCCGCGCCGCCGCACCCCTGGTGGTGCAGGTGCACGCCACCTCCACCGTCGCCGAGGGGCGGGTGCCGTGGGGGCTCGGCCCGCACCTGGCCGCCGGGATCGAGCAGGCCCGCGCGGTGGCGGGCGAGACCGACCCGGAGAAGCTGCGGCGGCTCGCCGGGGACCGGCCGGTCGTGCTGGTCGGGCGGCACCTGCACCGGCTGCCCGGCGCGCGGGAGCTGGTCGAGGCGCTGGCCGCCACGCATCAGGTGACAGTGGTCGAGATGGGCTGGCCGGGCGCGTGGCGGCCGGCTGGCGCGCGCGCGTTCGTCGCCACCCACGGCGCCAGCCACGCCAACGGCCGCGCCGCCGCGCAGACGCTGGGCCTGACCGGCTGACCGCATCACCCTTGAACACGTTCAAAATCTGTCGTACGCTCAGGGCGTCCTTGATTTGAACACGTTCAAGAGAGGCGACGGGGATGGACGTGAAGGTCTGGATGTACCTGGCTTACCTGGCGGTCAGCATCGGTCTGACCATCTGGGTGGCCCGGGCACTGTCCCGCAACGGGCTGGTGTTCCTGCAGGACGTGTTCGCCGACAGCCGGCTGGCCGAGGCGGTCAACAGCCTGCTCGTGGTCGGCTTCTACCTGCTCAACCTCGGCTACGTCACGGTGGCAATGAAGGAGTCCGGCCCGGTCGGCGACACCAGCCAGGCGCTGGAGCAGCTCTCCATGAAGGTGGGCCTGGTCCTGCTGGTACTGGGCGCGCTGCACTTCTTCAACGTCTTCGCGCTCGGCCGCTACCGGCGCGGCCGCCTGCGGCAGCAGGCCACCCACCCGCCGCTGCCGCCGGTCCGTATCCTCCCGCCGCAGGGTGGGCCCGTACCGGCAGGCGGCCCGAACCCGCCGGCCCGGTGACGTCCGCCCCGGGCGGGCGCCCGTCGGATCCCACCGGGCACGGGGCCGGTGGGATCCGCGGGTTCACCGTCCTGTTCGACGCGGGCTGCCCGATGTGCCGGGGCGCCCGGCGGTGGCTCGCCTCGCGGCCCCAGCTCGTACCCCTGGAGTTCGTGCCGGCCGGGTCCGCCGAGGCCCGGCGGCGCTTCCCCGGCCTCGACCACGACGCGACGTTGCGGGACCTGACGGTGGTGGCCGACACGGGCGCGGTCTACAGCGGCGACGGCGCCTGGTTCGCCTGCCTCTGGGCGCTCGCCGAGCATCGGGGTACGGCCGAGCGGCTGGCCCGCCCGCACCTGCTGCCGCTGGCCCGGCGGGTGGTGGCGGCGGCCTCCGCGGTCCGCGAACGGATCCGGGAACCGGGATACGGTGACGACGATGACCGAGCAGAGTGCGCCGACGACCGCTGCGGGTGGGCAGGGGTCGACGGCCCGGGGTGAGCAGACCCGCCAGTTGATCCTGGACACCGCGATGCGGCTGTTCCGCGAGCGCGGGTACGCGCGCACCACCATGCGGGCGGTCGCCCAGGAGGCCGGCGTGGCGGTGGGCAACGCCTACTACTACTTCGGCTCCAAGGAGCACCTGGTCCAGGAGTTCTACGCGGGCACCCAGCGCGATCACCGGGAGGCGGCCGGCCCGGTGCTCGCCCGGGAGCGGGAGTTCGCCGCGCGGCTGGCCGGGGTGCTGCACGCGGGCATCGACGTGCTGAGCCCGTACCACGCGTTCGCGGGCGCCTTCTTCAAGACGGCGGCCGAGCCGACCTCGCCGCTCAGCCCGTTCTCCGCCGAGTCGTCGGAGCCGCGGGACATGTCGATAGCGCTGTTCCGCGAGGCCCTCACCGGATCCACCGTCAAGCTCGACGACGAGCTGCGCGAGGCGCTGCCCGAGCTGCTCTGGCTCGGCTACATGGGTGTGGTGCTCTACTGGGTGCACGACCGCTCGGACGGGCAGGTCAAGACCCGCCAGCTCATCGACGGCGTGGTGCCGCTCGTGGACCGGCTGGTGGGGCTGTCCCGGCTGCGCGTGCTGCGGCCGGCCACCCGGCAGGCGCTCGCCCTCATCCATACGCTGCGTCACTGACCTCGCCCGCGCACCTGCCAGCGATTTCGCAGGTGAGAGTCCGCAACCGGACAGCAACACACCCCTTGTTCACGGTCGGTAATACACATAGCGTTACCGGTGTCGGGGCCTGGGGGAGAGCTGCGGACCGTGGATCCGGCCCGGGATCCACGGTCCGCGCCGAGCCGGGCCGGCTCAGCGGGGGAACACGCCGAACGCGGTGAAGCCGCGATCCGGGAACCCGGCCGCCTCGGCCACCCGGCCGGACGCCGCGTTGCCCGGGTCGTGCAGGTAGGTGGGGATCGCTCCCTCGTCCAGCACCCGGCGCGCCGCCTGCGCGACCAGCCGCCGGGCCAGGCCGCGCCCGCGCGCGGCCGGCACCGTGCCCACCGCCAGCTCGTGCCCGTACGAGTCGTGCCGCTTGATCCCCACCCCGGCCCGGTACGCGCCGTCGGCGCCCCGGACCACGAGCACCTCCCGGTCGAACAGCCGCAGCCACGGCGGCAGCCCGGGCAGCGTGGGCGGCACCCACTCCCCCACCTCGGGCAGCGGCGCCGGGTCGGCGCACCAGCGGAAGACGGACGTGTGCGAGATGAAGTCGGGCGTGCCGACCGCCGCCGGGAGGGCGGGCAGCCACTCGCCGGGCGGCCGTCCCCGGACCAGCGCCCGGACCGCCTCCACCCGATCGACGGCGACCGAGAGGACGGTGCTGCCGTGGGCGGTCACCGCGAGGGCCGGGCGCAGGCGGCCGTCCCAGGCCGGACGGGCGCGGCGGTGGGACCGCACCACGTGCAGTCCCGGGCCCGCCGGCCACTGTCCCAGCCAGGTCGCCAGATGGAGGAAGACCCGCCGGTCGAGCACGTGATCATGGTACGCCGGGCCGGACCGCCCGTGCTCGCGTAATCAACTGATCCCACCGGGGTTGAGACCCGCGGCGGATGGGTAGTGGGGCGGCACGCCAGCGACGGATGACGATGTGTGGTCCGGCGGAGGGCCGCAGGAATTTGACGCTTCACGGGAACCCGAGGCATCGACCCTGCGTCATATTCATTTCCATACATGGACAAGTTTTTCTGGGACGGTAGTGGTCATGCCTCACGAACCGAATGACCGATTCCAGCAGGACCCGGAGCGGAGCTGGCGGGCCGCCGGCGACGCCGGACGCTTCCCGGCGCAGCGGGCGTACCGCGAAGCCCGCAGCCGGGGGCTCTCCTGGGCCGAGCTGAACACGCAACCATCGGGCGCCGCCGCCTGGCGCGGGTCGGCGGCCGCCTGACGCACCAATTTCAAGCGCAGCTTGGTGCGCAGATCCAGCACTTCCTGGTGTACGGTCGAACGCATGACCCGCATCACGGTGGACGTCAACGATGAGTGGCTGGAGTCCGCCCGCGAGGTGCTGGGCACCGACACCAAGGTCGCCACCATCAACGCCGCGTTGCACGCCTTCGCCGTCCGGCGGCAGGCGAAGGAGATCGTCGCCGCGTTCGATCAGGTCGAGATGGACTTCGCCGAGTCGGACGAGGGCTGGCGTTACGGCGGTGGGCGCGACTTGAGCCGGCTCGCCGAGGACGCCCGCGACGGCGAGGCCGCGGCCTGATGGCCGGCCAGGTCTACCTGGCGGACACGTCGGTGTACGTGCTTCAGGCTCGGCACCAGGCCGTCCGGAAGCGCTTCGAGACGCTGCTGGCAGAAGGGCGCCTCGCCGCGTGCCAGATGACCTCGCTGGAATATCTGAACAACGCCCCCACACCGAAGGGATACGAGATCCTGTGGCAGGCGCTCCGGGGACACCGCTGGCTGGATGTCACCGCCGAGGCGATGGACCGCGCCATGGCGGTGCACCGCCTACTGGCCGCCGAGAGCCAGCACCGCAACTTTCGGCTGCCTGATCTGATCATCGCGGCGACCGCCGAGCTGCACGGTGCCACGGTGCTGCACTACGACGCCGACTACGACCGGATCGCCGCGCTCACCCACCAGCCCACCGAGTGGGTCGCCCCGAAAGGCAGCCTCTAGGAACGCGGGCGGCGACACACCGGCCGGCGGCGCACCGGTCTTCGCACACCTGTGCGGTAGCGTCTTGTGGTCCGATTTCCGGCCTACGACAGGAGAAGCTCCGCGCATGGGCAAGAAGACGATCCACGTCTCCGACTTCACCGGCCAGGTGCTGAGCGCCGACGACGAGGTGGTCAAGGTCGTCGTACTGGAGCACCCGGACCTGGTCGCCGGGCCCGTGCAACTGGACGCCACCCCGGTCGACGTGGAGAGCATCGACGACGCGGCACTGGACGTCGCGGTGGTGGAGATCCACGACCGGCACGGCCACGGCGAGCCGCGCCGGGTGGTGCTGACCGCCAGCGAGTTCGACGCGATGGCCACCGACGTGCCGATGGCGCAACTGCTGCGTACCGCCGAGCGGGTCAAGCCGCCCAAGGCACGCCGCGCCACCGAGAAGATCGACTACGGCACCATCGAGCACGCCGGGCGCCCGCACCGCGGCCGCGTCACCGAGGAGGAGGCCCGGCTGGTCCGGGAACGCCTGGACGAGGTGAACAAGCGCCTCGCCGACGCCGGCATCCGCCAGGTCGACCCGGCCGACCCGGAGCACGCGGCCCGCTACGGGTTCCCCACCGCCGACTGACACACGCGGGCCGGGCACGCGCCCCCGTGGCGCGTGCCCGGCCCGGTGTCAGGCCCCTTTTCGGGTGATCTCGGCCAGCGCCGCCTCGAACGCCGACTCCAGCGCGTCCTTGCGCAGCCCGAGTCCGGTCAGCACACCGTCGCCGCCCTCCTCCTCCAGCAGGGCGAGCAGGATGTGCTCCGTACCGATGTAGTTGTGTCCCATCCGCAGCGCCTCCCGGAACGTCAGCTCCAGGACCTTCTTGGCCCGCGCGTCGTAGGGGATCAGGTCCGGGACCTGGCCGGCCTTCGCCGGCAGCGTCGCGGTGACGACCTCCCGCAGCCGCTCCAGGGGTACGCCCTGCGCCACGATCGCGGCGGCGGCCAGCCCTTCCGGCTCGGCGAGCAGCCCGAGCGCGACGTGTCCCGGGGTGATCTCGGCGTTGCCGGCCGCCCGCGCCTCCTCCTGCGAGGCCAGCACGACGTTGCGGGCGCGCGGGGTGAACCGGCCGAACCCGGAGTTCGGGTCGAGCGCGGCGGCGGTCTCCGCCTTGGCCGCGGAACGCTTCTGGGCGGCCTGCTTGCTCACGCCCATACTGCGGCCGATCTCCGTCCACGACGCGCCGGAGCGGCGCGCCTGGTCGACGAAGTGCCCGATCAGGTGATCGGCGACGTCGCCCAGGTGGTCGGCGACGAGGACGGCGTCGGCCAGTTGGTCGAGCGCGTCGGTGTGTGCCTTCTTGATGCCGTCGATGAGGTCGTCGAGGCGTACCGGGTGGGTCATCTTGTGCGGTTCCGTCTCCTCCATGCGTCAACCATAGGTTGACGATACGGATGCGTCAACCCTCGGTTGACGACCCCTTTCCCATCGCGCGATGATCTCGATCCCGGTAGTGTCGACCGGGGTGAGCACCCATTCGACACTGCTGTTCGTGCTCGCCGCCGTCGCGGTCGTCATCGCCGTACGGTGGGTGGCCTCCCGCACCGGCCTGCCCGCCGCCGCGCTCCTGCCGCTCATCGGCATCGCGTACGCGCTGCTCCCCGGCCCCAACATCGGCCTCGATCCCGACCTCGTGCTCATGGTCGTGCTGCCGCCGCTGCTCTACAGCGCCGCGCTCGACTCGTCCCTGCTGGACATCCGGCGCAACCTGCGGATCGTGGTCAGCCTCTCGGTGCTGCTGGTGCTCCTCACCGGACTGCTCGTCGGCGTCGGGTTCCACCTGTTCGTCGCCGGCGCGACCCTGGCCGCCGGCATCGCGGTCGGCGCCGCCGTCGCCCCGCCCGACCCGGTCGCCGCCCTGGCCGTGGGCCGCCGGGTCAACCTGCCGCCGAAGATGGTCACGATCATCCAGGGCGAAGGGCTGCTGAACGACGCCACCGCGCTGACCATGCTCAGCGTCGCGGTGGCCGCCGCCGTGGGCGGCGAATTCTCGTTCCACGCAGCGGTCGGGCAGTTCGTGCTCGCGGCGGCCGGCGGAATCGCCGTGGGTGTCGTCGTCGCCCGGGCCAAACGGCTGGTCCGGCCGCTCACCGCGGACCCGCTGCTGTCCAACGCCATCTCGCTCGCGACACCGTTCGTGGCGTACCTGCTCGGCGAGGCGCTGCACGTCTCCGGCGTACTCGCAGTGGTGGTCGCCGGCCTGATCGTCGGCCACCAGACGCCGCAGTTCGGGTCCGGGGCGGCCCGCCTCCAGACCAACGCCGTGTGGCGGCTCGTCGACTTCCTGCTCGAAGGCTTCGTCTTCCTGCTCATCGGCCAGCAACTCCCCGCCGTCGTGCGGGGCCTGCGCCAGTACGAGACGTCCACCATCGCCGTCGCCGTCGCCGTGTCCGTCGGCGTGGTCCTGCTCCTGCGCCCGGCCTGGCTGATCCTCACCCAGTGGCTCCCCCGGTCGCTGCACACCCGGCTGGGCGGCGTCGCCGAACAGGACGACACCGACCCACCCGGCGCGGCGCGGCGAACCGGGCGAGCCGACCGCAACGCCCGCGGACTGACCGCACGCGAGGTGGTGGCGCTGAGCTGGTCCGGCACCCGGGGCGTGATCAGTCTGGCCGCCATCTTCACGCTGCCGCTCACCACCAACAGCGGAGACCCGTTCCCCGACCGCGACCTGCTGCTGTTCTGCACCTTCGTGGTGGTCCTGGTGACGCTGGTCGGGCAGGGCCTGACGTTCGCGCCGCTCGTGCGGATGCTCGGCCTGCGCGCCGACGAGGCAGACCAGGCCCGGGTACGCAACGAGGCCCGCTCCGCCGCCGTCGAGGCCGCCCTGGCCCGCCTCGACACCGTCGCCGCCGAGGAACCGGACACGCGGGTGGCGGTCGACATCACACGCGCCCAACTGCTGACCCGGCTGGCCCGCTACCGGGGGCGGCTCGACCTGCTCCAGCAGAGCGGATCGTCGGAGCTGCCCACCTCACCCGAGTACGAGACGGCGCTGCGGGTCCACCGGACCGCGCTGGAGGCACAGCGCGAGGAGTTGCTGCGGTGGCGCGACTCCGGCCGGCTGCCGGACGAGGGACTGCGCGTGCTGGAACGCGAACTCGACCACGAGGAACTGCTGCTGCCGAAACGGGCGCCGAGCTGACTACGGGCCCGGCGCCCGCCGGCCGCCTCACAGCTGGCGCAGGATCACCGGATCCTTGATCTTCTTGTCGGCGGCAAGCAGCAACGCCTTGCTGATGATCTCGCCGAGCCGGCTGTCACCCTCGAACGGCAGGAACATCTCCGGCTCCTTCGCCTTCGCCGAGTCCGGGATGACGCACAGGTACCGCTCGTCCGGGGCGATCAGGATGTTGCCCGAGCCGCAGTGGATGCGGTACGTGTGCAGGTCGCCGCGTACCTCCAGGAACCTGTCGGTGAGCGTGCAGCGACCGGCGATCGCCAGCCGGGGGATCAGCTCCGCCAGCACGTCCCGGCGCGTCCGGCCGGTCGGGTTCAGCTCGCCGAAGCTGTTCTGCGCCCAGTAGTCGCGATACCGGCCCTCCGGCCCACCGTCGTACCAGTTCGGGTCGGCGCCCACCCCGGCCGCGGCCACGAACAGGTCGACGTCGCGCATCACCTCGCTCAGCACGACCGGCGGAACCTGCGCCAGCGGAACCGGCAGGCGCTCGCCCCGGATGAAGAACAGCTGGTCGGTTCCCATCGTGTCGAACACGAGGTCGTCGTCCCGGTGCTCGATCCCGGCGACACCCAGTTCGGCGCGCAGCCCCCAGTCCGGGAGGGCCAGCCAGGGCAGGTTGTAGGACGCCCCGTCGTTGCGGTGCTGGACGTACGACCAGCCGCGCCGGGACAGCAGCGCGTTGAGCCGGTGCTGACGCACGATGTGCGCGGCGAACCGGTTGGAGTACACGCCAGTGGCCCGCTCCGCGTCGGTGAGCAGATACTGCTCCCGGTGCGCCTGCTTGAACGGCTGGGTGATCGCGTGCCGGGTCAGGAACTCCCGCCACGGCCCCACCGCGTCGGGGTCGAGCACCGGATGCCACAACCGGACCGTCGCGTCGCCGGCCGGCTCGAACACGGTGTCGTCCACTGTGCGCAGCGCCTCACCGGCCCAGCAGCAGGCGACGCCGTCGACCGTCCAGACGAGCCGCCGGGCCAGCGTACGGGCCAGCGGATGGTCCAGGAGCCGTTCGCGCCACTGCTCGACGGTCCACGAACGGTCGCGCCGCAGCAGCCCTTCCAGCCGGTCGCGGGTGGCGACGAGCGTCGCGGCGACGTCGGCGACAGTCGCCTTCAGCTCCTTCACCTCCTCGCCGTGCTCCTTGCGCACCTGCGCCGGAGGCGTCCTGACCACCTTGCCGTCCGCGTTGCGCCACACCACTACGGCGTCGACACCGCGCACCTCCAGCTCGTACGAGCAGTCGCCCAGCTTGTCCGCGAGCGGCAGCCCGAAGCCGGGCAGGGCCATCTCCTCGACGTCCTCCCGGCTGACGCCGCGCGCCTCGGCGTGCCGGGTCAGCCCCTTTTCCACCAGGCGCAGGGTGCTCTTGTAGGTCAGCCGCGAGGACAGCCGCGCCAGCTGGGCGAGCGCGGCCGGGTGATCGGTGTCGACGAGCGCCGCGACCGCGGCGTTCGCCAGCTTCGGGCTCGCCGGGCCGTGGCCGGAGATCTTGCGGGCGGCCCGTTCCGCGATCTGGCCGAGGCTACGCAGGGTCTCTTCGGACGGCGGGCACATCGTCCGCATCCAGAGCAGGCCCCACAGCAGCCTGACGTTGTAGCGGTCGATCATCCGTGGTGGCATGTCCTTGATGTGGCCGGCGCAGCACGTGGTCATGCGCAGTGGCAGGCTGCGGGACTGCCCGACGAGCGGGAGCCAGTCGTCGAGCCGGGCGGTGAACTCGTCGACGCCCACCGCGTCGAGCAGCGACCGGGCCTGCTTGCGCCAGGCGGCCGTCGGCTTCGCCTTGTCCGCCTCGACCGGGCAGTGCGCCAGCAGCGCCTCCCACGCGGACCGGCGATCCGCCGGCATCGCCTCGATGTCCGCTACGGCGCGGTCGGCCCACTGCTCACCGACGTTGGGGATCGGCCACATCCGGTCGGCCTCGTCGCTGATGTAGCTCAGCGAGCGCTCGATCCCGGTCCGACGCCAGGTCGCCAGCGCCGCCGGGTTCACCCGCCCGGCCGAGGCCTCCGCCTGGAGGGACTCCCAGGTGAACCGCTCGAGATGGGAGCTCCAGTAGTTGAATCCCAGCCAGGCCTGAGTGCTCAGCCGGCCGAGCCAGGCCGAGCCGTCGAGGCCGCCGCCGGAACACACGGCACGGATCAGCGTGGCCCACCCGTCCTTGCCCGAGCCCGGCACGGCCAACGCGTCGAACACCACCTGCCGTACCGGCGCCGGTTGTGCGGCCAGGAGTTCCTTCGTGCGGCGCCACGCCACGCCCCGGGCCCGGTCCCACGGCTCCTCGTGCTGGTACGGCAGGTTCGGCAGGCTGTCGATCAGGGTGGAGGCGGCGACGACACGCCTGTCGTGATCCGCGTCGTCGCCGGTCAGGTCGGCCACGGCGGCGGCGACCGACTCGACCTTCCGGGTGGCCTCCGGCAGCAGCTCGACCAACGGCGCAGCGAGATAGTAGGGCCCGTGCGAATCTTTGAGCGCGGCGAGCAGCGACGGAACCGCTCCCGCCGGTGCCCAGCCGCACACCGTCACCACCCGGTCGACGAATTCCTGCTTGCCGGTCTCGTTGAGGTTCTGGGCGCTCGGGCCCCACCACCTCTTGGCGGTGGCGGCCACATCGCGCAGGGCCGACTCGGGGTCGTACGTGTCCACTCAGCCACCCACCAGCGGGACGAGCTTGAGGAAGGTGACGCGCGATCCCGCGTGCAGGCGGACCTTCTCGTCCAGGTCGGTGACCTGGTGGTCGTCCACGAGCACCACGAAGGCGTTGCGGCCGAACGCGTCGAGTGTCATCCGCGTCCGCTCCTCGGGATCGGCGTCCGCGCCGGACTCGGCGATCTCGAGGGAAACCCGACGGCGGATCAACTCGGCGAGGGGCAGCGTCTCCTCGAAGACCTCAATGGTCCACGCGGGCCCGCCCGGAGCTCCGACCACCTCGTCGGTGACTGTGATCAATGGCATGGCGGAGAAGGTAACGCTTCCCTCCGACACCTCAGCATTTTGTGTGACCTGACCGCGTACCGGACAGTCTCCACGGTGTACGAGATCATTCCGTGAAGGCGAGGTTGTGAGCGTGTCCTATCCCGCGTACCCGAACAGGGCCGACATGTCGGCGGTGGTGGACGCGGCGCGCCGCGGCGACCGGGCGGCGACGGACGAGGTGGTCTCGCACTGTCTGCCGCTGGTCTACAACATCGTGGGCCGGGCGCTGAACCGGTCGGCCGACGTCGACGACGTGGTGCAGAACACGATGCTGAGCGTCGTACGCGGCCTGCCGGGCGTCCGCGAGCCGCGGCTGTTCCGGTCGTGGCTGGTCGCCGTCACCATGAACGAGATCCGCACCCACACGCAGCGCCGGCCGACCACACCGGCGCCGCCGGAGGACATCGACAACGTGATCGACCCGCGCGCGGACTTCGAGGACCTGACCCTGACCCAGCTCCGCCTCGCCGACCAGCGCCGCGAGGTCGTGCTGGCCACGCGCTGGCTGGACGACGACCACCGCCACCTGCTGTCCCTGTGGTGGCTGGTCGAGGCCGGTCACCTCACCCGCGCCGACCTGGTCGACGCCCTGCGCCTGGAGCCACATCACGTGACCGTGCGGGTGTCCCGGATGAAGGCGCAACTGGACACCGCCCGGCTGGTGGTGCGAGCCCTCACCGCGCGGCCCGGCTGCGCCGGCCTGCGCGACACCGCGTCGGGCTGGAACGGTCAGCCGGCGCCGCTGTGGCGCAAGCGGTTCGCGCGGCATCTCCGGGACTGCGCGCACTGCCCGGACGCGACGAACGACCTGGTGCCCGCCGAACGGCTGCTCGCCGGCCTGGCGCTCACGCCGCCCCCGGCCGCACTCGCCTCGGACGTCACGCAGAAGCTGCACCCCGTCGCCTCCGTGTCGCCCGTCACCCCGGCCGGTACGCACGCCGTGGCGGCCGGAGCGAGGTCCGGGCTCTCGTTGTCCAAGACCCTGGTCGGCGTCGCCGCGGCCGTTGCCGTGCTCGGCGGGGGTGGTCTGATCCTTGCCAACTACCCGAGCGGATCGAAGCAGCAGCCGACGAGCGTGGCGGCCTCGCAGCCCGCGACCGCGACCACCGCTCCCGCGCTCACACCCTCCCCGACCGCCGCCTCCCCGACCGCCGCCCTCCCGAGCCCCACCCCGAGCCGGGCGGCGAAGCCCAGCAAGTCGCCAAAGCCGACCCCGTCGCCGGTCAAGTCCACCGCCACGTCCAACGGCTTGTCAGCAGCGGAACGGCGGCTGCTGGTGCTGCTCAACGAGCGGCGCCGCGCGCTCGGGCTGACCGAGGTCAAGCTGGGCGCGGCGCAACACCGGGAGGCGGAGTCCTGCGTACGGCGGAACCTGAACGCGAGCGGGTTGCAGCACTGCGGGCACGAGGTGCTGTTCGCCTCGTCGGGCAACTCCTCGCCGGAGCAGATGATCGAGGCGTGGTTCAACAGCCCTGGGCACAAGACGGCGCTGACGTACGCCAGCTCCCGCTTCGCCGGCCCGGCGATCGTGTTCAACGGCAGCCGCCAGGTCGCCGCCATCAACATCGACTACTGAGGCGGTCGCTACGCTCCCCCGATGACGCACGAGAAGGAGATCGTCGAGCCGGTCGACCTGTGCCTTCCGGACGGGCGGCTCAACCCCGCCGCGGTCGGCTGGACCCGCCGGCCGCTGCACCGGGCGAACCTACGCGGTTGGGGTAGAACCAAGCGCTGGGAGTACTGGGGGATAGTGACGCCGACCCACATCGTCGGCCTCGTCGCGTCGTCGCTGGACTACGCCGGGGTGCACGGCGTCTACGTGCTCGACCGCGCCACGAAGGTCGAGACCGGCACGGACGCCGTGGTCCCGTTCGCCCGCGGCGTCGTCATGCCGCCGATCAGCGGCGTGGGCGCCGTGCACGCGCACGGAGGCGGCCTGTCGATCGACATCGACCAGACCACCGAGGGCAGCACGATCCGTGCCACCGCGCCGGGCATCCAGATCGACCTCGTGGTGCCGCTCCCGCCCGGCCACGAGTCGCTCGGCGTCGTGGTCCCGTGGAGCACGCGCCGGTTCCAGTACACGGTCAAGGACGTCGGGCGCCCGGTGCGCGGCTCACTGCGGGTGAACGGTACGACGCACGTCGTGGACGAGCGGGACTCGTTCGCCGTGCTCGACCACGGCCGGGGCAAGTGGCCGTACGCGATCACGTGGAACTGGGCGGCGGGCAGCGGACCGGACGTGTCGATCCAGCTCGGCGGCAAGTGGACCGACGGCACCGGCTCGACCGAGAACGCTCTGTTCACCGGCGGTCGGCTGCACAAGCTCGGCGCCGAACTGCGCTGGAGCTACGACCGCCGCGACTGGCTGCGGCCGTGGCGGATCAGCGGTGATCGCGTCGAGGTGGAGTTCCACCCGTTCCACGAGAAGGTCTCCCGCACCAACCTCGGCGTCGTGGCCAGCGAGACCCACCAGTGCTTCGGGCACTTCTCCGGCTGGGCCCAGGCGGACGACGGCGAACGGGTGGCTCTGGACGGCCTGGTCGGCTGGGCGGAGGAAGCTCAGAACCGCTGGTGACGCAGCCGCTCGTTGACCTGCCGGACCACGTCCTCGGGAAGCTTGACCACGCGCCGGTCGTACGTGAGCAGACCGTTCAGCTCGTCCTCCACGTCGGACAGCTGGGTGTAGACGGTCGCGCTCAGACCGGCCCGGACCGCGGGCACGATCTGCTCGGTGTGCAGCCGCGTGAACGCCTCCGCCAGGTCCTCGGCGCTCCGGTAGCGCCGGTAACCGAAATCCTTGCGGCTGAAGGCGTGCCCGTCGACGCGCAGGTTGTAGCCGCCGTACTCGGACAGCACCAGCACCCGGCGGTCGCCGCGTCGCCGCGGCACCCGGAAGCGGCGGAAGTAGACGTGCAGGCTGCGCAGGTCGCCGCCGCCCTGGTCGTGCCAGCCGCTGGCGTGGTCGACAGTACGGGTGCTGTCGAGTTCGGCGACCTCGCGGGCGATCCGGGCCGCGTCGAACTGCCCCCAGCCCTCGTTGAAGGGCACCCACACGGCGAGGCTCACCACGTTGCGCAGGTGCTCGACGGTGTCGCGCAGCTCGGCCCGGAACCGGTCCCGTCCACCGGCGTCGGCACGGCCGAACCAGCGCCGCCACCGGCCCCGGTCGGGCAGCCGCAACGGCGTCACCGCCGGGGCGGTGACGACCAGCGGGTGGTAACTGCTGCCACCGTTGACCATGTCCTGCCAGACCAGCATCCCCAGCCGGTCGCAGTGGTGATACCAGCGCAGCGGCTCGATCTTGATGTGCTTGCGCAGCATGGTGAACCCGAGCCGCTTCATGGTGGCGATGTCGGCGATCATCGCCTCGTCGGAGGGCGCCGTGTACATGCCGTCCGACCAGTAGCCCTGATCGAGGATGCCGGCGTGGAAGTACGGCCGCCCGTTGAGCAGCAGGCGGGGCACGCCGTCCCCGTCCGGTCCGACACCGAACGAACGCATGCCGAAGTAGCTGCGAACCCGGTCCGCGCCCAACTCGGCGGTCACGTCGTAGAGGAACGGATCCTCGGGGCTCCACTGCCGTACCTCGGGGATCGGGATGCGAACGGCCACGCCGACGGGTGCGGTGGCCTCGGCCACCGCGACCCCGTCGGCCAGGATCCGGATGCCGGCGTCGCCGGCATCCGCCGTCGCGTGCACCGTCACCTCGACGCACCGCTCGTCGAGGAGCGGGGTCAGGGTGAGGTGCCGCAGGTGTACGGCGGGCACGCTCTCGGCCCACACCGTCTGCCAGATCCCGGACTGGGCGGTGTACCAGATGCCGCCGCGGCGCAACCGCTGCTTGCCCCGGGAGTGGTGGCCGGTGTCGCTGTCGTCCCGGACCGCCACGACCAGGACGTTGGCGTCCTCGCGGAGCGCGTCGGTGATGTCGCAGGTGAACGGCAGATACCCGCCGGTATGGCCGCCGACCGCAACGCCGTTCAGGTAGACCTGGCAGGTCTGGTCGACCGCGCCGAAGTGCAGCAGCAGGCGCGAGCCGGCCGCGTGGAAGCCCACCGGGAGGGTCAGCGGTCGGCGGTACCAGAGCGTCTCGCCCGGCTGGAGCTGCCGCCCGACGCCGGAGAGCGTGGACTCCGGGGAGAACGGCACGAGGATTTCGCCGTCGTAGCGTTCCGGCTCGGTGGCCGAACCGGTGATCGCGTACTCCCACCGGCCGTTGAGGTTGAGATAGCTGTCCCGGGCGAACTGCGGGCGGGGGTACTCGGGCAGGACCCGCTCCGGGTCGAGCGTGGAGCCCCACGGGGTCAGCAGTGTCATGCCCGGGCCTCCCGCTCCCGCCGCCGCAGCGCCACGGCCGGCACCGCGATGAGGACCAGCACTGCGAGCGCCATGAGGAAGATGCCCGGCGTCGGAACCTGCTTCACCACGCCGAGATCCTCGTAGACCTCGCCGGCGCCGGTGATCACGGCAGCGCCGAGGTACGGGCCGACGAGCATCGGAACGAGGATGGCGAAGACCATCCGCAGCCCCTGGACATGGCCGGCCCGATCCGGTGGCGAGTAGTCGCGCACGATGGCGCCGATCGGGGCGAGGACGAGCATGAAGCCCGACATCATCACGATCCCGGCGGCGATCACGGGAACCATGCCGCGGGCGAAGAACATCAGCGCCAGGCCGGCGCCGTACACCACTACTGCCGGCAGGAGGAAGCGCACCTTGCCGACGCGGTCGATGAGCCGCCCGCCGACCACGCTGACTGCCGACGCCGTGACGAGGACGACGGCCAGGACGATCGCGTACCCCTCGATCCGCAGGTACCGCTGCAGGTAGATGATCAGATACGGCAGGAACACCTGCGTGGAGATCCCCCAGATCGACCAGGCCGCCAGGGCGAGGTAGAGCCCCGGGTTGGCCCGGACGGCGGCCGGGCGCAAACCGTGGACGACGGCGCGCAGGTAGCCGCCCTCGTGCCGGACGAGTGACGGGCTGTCCTCCACCAGGAACCAGGCCAGCAGACCGGCCACGGCCATGATCGCGCCGATGACCACGAAGAACAGCCGCCAGTTCCCGGCGCGGGCCAGCCCGTCGAACCCGCCGAAGATCACCAGCATCGAGACCAGCGGCATGATGGCGAGCACCGACTCGACCCGGCCACGGTTGGCCGGCTCGGTCACGTCGGTGACCCACGCCTGGAACGCCGCGTCGTTTGCGCCCGAGCCGAGGAAGGACATCAGGCAGTCGAGGGTGATGACCGCGATCGCCGTGACCAGCACGACGTTCGCGACGGGCGCGATGTCCTCCACGAAACCCACTGTCAGGAAGCCGAAGGCGGCGGTGGAGACGCCCCACAGCAGGTAGCCGCCCGCGATGAACGACCGGCGCCGCCCGGTCCGGTCGGAGAGGGCCCCGAGCAGCAGGGTGGCGACAGTGGCGGTCACGGCGCTGGCGGCGACCATCGTGGCGATCGCGTTGGGATCGTCGGTGATCGTGTCGTACACGAACAGGTTCAGGTAGATGTTCTCGATGGTCCAGGCCATCTGCCCGACGAGCCCGAGCACGATCAGCGCGGTCCAGGTGCGGGGGCGCAGCCCGACCGGACCGGCCGAGGTAGCCGGGGTGAGCACGCTCCGGGTGGCGGACACGACGGCCTCCTTCGACGGGTCAGAATATGATCCGTCCCGCCCGGCCGTCGATGGGTCCGGGGTCGGCGAGGCTGCCGCGTCCGAGCAGGCACGACGAAAAGGCCCTGGTACGGGTGACCGAACCAGGGCCTTGATCGTTGGTGCGCCGCCAGGGACTCGAACCCCGAACCCGCGGATTAAGAGTCCGCTGCTCTGCCAGTTGAGCTAGCGGCGCTCGCTGACAACGGGACGAGACGTTAGCACGCCCGCCCGCCACCCCCGAAATCCAGGGTCGGCCTCACCGCACCGCCAGCGTGACCTGCCCGGTCGCGGCCCCCGACGGGTCCACCACCAGGGTGTACGCCCCGGAGGCCGGCACCACGGTCGGCCCGAGTTCACCGGCCCCGTTGATCACGCAGCCGCTGCCGACGGTGCTGCCGTCGGGCGCGCGCAGCGCCAGCACGCCGCACTGGTCCGGCAGGTCGGAGGCGGTCGCGCTCACCGTCACCGACGTGCCGGCGACGGCGGTGAACCGGTAGCCGATGACCGCGCCGGGCCGTTCCACGACGGCGACGACAGGTGGCCCGCCGGGCGTGATCGCCGCCTCCCGGTCCCGGCTGGTGACCAGCCGCAGCGTGGTCGTGCCGGTGCCGCGTTCGGTGGGGTCGACCACCACCGTGTACGTCCCGTCGGCGGGCAGCACCGTGCCGTCGATCTCGCCGGTCCCGTTGATCACGCAGCCGCTGCGCAGCAGCCGCCCCTCGGCGTCCCGCAGTTCCAGCGGCGAGCACTGGTCGGTGAGCGTGCTCGTCGGCACCTCCACGTAGACGCGCTCGCCCGCGCGCCCGGTGAACCGGTAACGCGCCCGCGCGCCGGGCTGCTCGACGGTGGCGGTGACCGCCGGGCCGTTCGGTTGCAGCGTGCCGTCGCTGTCCCGCGCCGCGTACACCCGCACGGCGGCTCGGCCGGTGTCGCCGGGCGCGGCGACGACCCGCAGCGCGTACGTGCCGGTGGCGGTGAGGTCGACGCGGTCGACGTACCCGTTGCCCTTGATGTTGCATCCGCTGGCGATCTCCCGGCCGCCCGGCTCGGTGAGCACGTACGGCGAGCAGCGGTCGCCGATGCCGGGCGCGGTGGCGTCGACGAAGACGGCGTCCCCGGCGCGGGCGGTGAACGTCAGCGGCGCGCCGCCGGGGGCGAGCGTGGCGGTGGCGACGGGTACGGCGGTGATCGGGGTGGCCGCCGGTGGGGCGACCCGCTCCGTGCTCGCGCCGACGACGGCGAACTCGGGGCGCCCGCTGACCGCGACGTCGAAGACGCACTCGGCGAGCTGGGCGGGCGCGGTGACGCCGGCCCAGCGGCAGACCTGCTCGGCGGCGGCGCGCCGGGCCGGGTCGAGGTCGGCGACGGTGACCTCCCGTTCCGGGAACGCGCGGTCGGTGAACGTGCCGGTGTCCTGCCCGTCGTCGTAGTGCAGCAGCGAGCGGTCCGCGGCGATCCGCCAGCTGTCCGCGTACGCGGGATAGAGCTTGCCGAAAGGCACCGGCTGGGCCAACGGCGCCCCGGAGGCGGGCGCGATGTCGTCGGCCGGGTCGCCGTCGAAGTCCCCGAGCAGTCCGCGTACCTTTCCGGCCCGGGTCTCGGCCAGCCGCACCAGGATCCGGTAGCCGTACCGGCCGATCTGGTCCACCGCCGCCGCGGACCCGTCCGGCCACGTCACGTCGTACCCGTCGGTGGGGCCGGTGTCCGACGGGCGGCGGGTGAGCGTGCCGCCGCCGGCCAGGTCGGTGCGGTCCGGAGGTACGGCGAGCGGCGCGCCGTCGACGTGTACCCGCGTGCCGCCGTCGGTGAGGGTCAGCGCGACGCGGTGCGCGCCGACCCGGAACGCGACGGCCGAGTTGACCGAGGCGGTCCGCGTGCCCGCCATCGGGGCCTGCCGCACCTGCACCTCCAGCGGGTCGCCACCGGTGGAGGCGACCAGCGTGAACTCGCCGACTGCCTGGAAGTCGTAGGCGACCCGGTCGAACGTGACCAGGTGCGGGTCGCCGTTGCTGCCGCCGCAGTCGGCGCCGTCCTCGCAGAGCTTCACCGGCCCTTTCGGCGGCGGCGTCTTCTTGGCCGGCTTCTTGCACTCGTCGAGGCTCTTCGGCAGCGTCTTCCCCTTGTACTCGGTGCGCGGCGGCAGCCCCTTCGCCGCCCGGTAGCGGTTCTCCGCGAGCGTCGCCTTCACCTCGGCGGTAGGGATGCCGGTGCCGCCGCACGCGCCCTGCGGGACCGCGTTCCGAGAGATGTCGTCAGCGTGGTTCAGCTCGTGGTAGAGCGCGGCGCAGGGGTCACGGGCCACTCCGTCGCCGTACGGGTCGGTGGAGGTCGGGTTCCAGGTGACGGTCGAGGAGCCCTTGCCGTCGGCGCTGTCCGGCGTCTCGAACGCGCCGGAGCCACCAGTGGTCGGGATGATCCGCACCCGGGGGCTCTTCTTGTCGCGCAGCCTCGGCAGCAGGCCGGACGGGTCGCCGCCGGGTAGCGCGAACCCGGCCAGGCAGCCGTCGACAGCCGCCTGGAAGTCGACGCCGCTGACCGGCACCCCGGCGGTCGGGTCGACGCCGTAGTCGGCCCGCGCCGCCCGGGCACCGCCGCCGACGTACGCGCCGACGGCGACCAGCAGCAGCGCCACGACGGCGGCGGTCGGCCGGCGTCGTCGGCGTACCAGCAGCAGCACCACCAGTGCGACGACGAGCAGCGCGAGGACTCCCCCACCGACGAGCCAGAGCCAGCGTCGGCCGGGACCGCCGTCGTCGGACACGGTGAACGTGCTGGTCCGCAGCACCGTCGCGCCCGCGCACAGGTCCGCCGCGCCGGTCACCGGCAGCGTCACGTAGCCCGCTGTCACCTCGTACCGGCCGGGTGCGCCGACCGGCCAGAGCGTGTCCAGCCCGCCGCCGTCCGGCGTGGCGGCCACCGAGCGGAGCACCACCTCGCCGTCGCGCAGCCGTACCCCGGTCGAGGTCACTGTGGCGGTCGCGCCCGGCTCCACCGTGGTCAGTCCGGCGGTGGCGGCGGCGCCGATCCCGTCGTCGTGGAAGCTGCGGGCGAGCGTCGGCGTGACGTCGCGCCCGTCCCGGCGTACCCCGGTGATCTGCACGGTGCCGACGGCGCTGGTGGCGAGCGCGCAGGCCGCGCCGGTGGCGTTCGTGACGGTGAGGTCGAGGCGGACCTGGTCCCCGGCGCGGTAGTCGGCCTGACCGGGCCGCAGCGCCAGGCCGAGGCCGCCGTCGGCGGGCGCCGCGGCGGCGCTCGCCACCCCGGTCGCCAGAGCGGTCACGAGTACGCCGAGCGCCGCAGCCAGCCGCAGGGTCCACCTCATGGTGCGGACTGTAGAAGCGGGTGGGCCGGTTTCCGCGCGGTCTGTCGGGGACCGGTCGGAGCCGTATCCTGCTGGTGATGAAGCTCTTCGGTACGGTCGCCGACCTGTACGAGCGCGCGCGGCCCGGTTATCCGCCGGAGATCGCCGAGTCGATCCTCGCCTACCACGGCGGTACCCCGGCCTCAGTGGTCGAGGTCGGCGCGGGCACCGGGAAGGGCACCGACGTGCTGGCCCGCCTCGGCGCGCCGCTGACCTGTGTGGAGCCCGACGCGCGGATGGCGGCCCGGCTGGCCGAGCGGTTCCCGGACGCCCGCGTCGAGGCGACGACGTTCGAGCGATGGTCGCCGCCGGCCGGCGGGGTGGACGTGCTCGCCTGCGCGATGGCCTGGCACTGGCTGGACGCCGCCACCCGCAACGCCCTGGCCCGGCGCGCCCTGGCACCCGGCGGCACGCTCGCCGTCTTCGGGCACCGCTACGACTACGCCGACGCCGGCCAGCAGGCCGCCGTCCGGGCCGCACTGCGATCCGTCGACCCCACCGTCCGGAAGCGGCCCGTCGACTGGTTCCACCAGGACATCCTCGACAGCGGACAGTTCGACGACGTACGCCGCGAGGTGTTCCGGCGGGAACTGCCGCTGGACAAGGAGCGGTACCTGGCGCTGATGCGCACGTTCGGGCCGTACCTGTCCCGCACCCCCGAGCAGCAGCAGCGCGGGATCGCCGCCCTGGACCGGCTGGTGGACGACTTCGGCGGCACCGTCGTGCTCGACCTGCGGACCACGCTGGTGCTGGGCCGCGCCGATGCTCGGTGACCTGGTGATGGCCCGCGGCAGTTGCTGAACCTCAAGCGGCTCGCCGAGTCCGCAGCTCATTCGGTCACGCCGGTCGTCGCTCGACCGGCGCGCTGCTGAGCACGCCGTCGGGGCGGACCTCCTGACGAAGACGCGCCAGGTTGACGAACCGGTCGCCGTCGACCGGGGCGGCGTCGAGCAGGCGCAGGACCACAGTGCAGTACTTGGCCATGGTGTTGCGGCCCGGCATGAAGATGAACAACTCGTCGTGGGCGTCCGGCGTCTGCACGAACAGGTCGGCAGGCAGGGACGGCAGCGTCTCCGGGGTGCCCGTCACCGCGACCTTGACCGTCCAGAACGGCCCGGTGCCGTCGAGTACGCGCCGGTCCTGCTCCGGCGTCTCCAGCGCCATCGTCCGCCACGGCTCGCCCAGGCAGGTGAGGCCCGCCCGCCGCACGGCGGTGACCAGTTCGGCCGCCGCCGCCTGGATGATCTCCTCGGCCCGGTCCCACTCCTGCGCGTCCCGGCCCAGCGGCGTGCCCGGCACGAGCCGCGCCACCACCGTCGTGGCCGGCACGTGCCGCAGCCGCGGCTCCGGCTGCGCCTCGAAGACGGCGCGGGCGGCAGCGATCGCGTCCGCCTGCGCCTGGCGTTCCCGGCTGACCTCGTCGCTGTGCCGATCGAGCAGGGCGAGCGCCTGGTCCGGTTCGTCGAGGGCACGCCGGACGAGCTTCACGCTCATCCCGGTGTCCCGCAGCAGGGTGATCAGCATGGCGCGTTCCACCTGCTCGAAGGCGTACGAGCGGTGGCCGGTCCGGTCGTCGACCTCGGCGGGCACGAGCAGCCCTTCGGCGTGGTAGAAGCGCAGCGCCTGCGGCGACAGGTGACACATCTGGCTGAACTCGCTGATCGACAACATGATCCCAGCCTGCCCCCTTCAGTAACCGCAAGGTCAAGCGCCGCCGCCTAATGCTGGGGCAGCCCGGCGGCGGCCGCGATCGTCTCGACCGCCTGCTCCAAGCCGGTGCTCTCCGGGAGGACGAGTTCGCCGGGCCAGCCCAGGATGTCGTGCGCGGCGTACCAGCCGCTCATCTGCTCGGCGGTGAAGTCACTGGCCTGCGGGCGGGTCAGATGCCGGCGCAGCGTCTCGGCCAGCGACACGTCGAGGTAGCAGAACAGCGACCGCCCCCGGTGGCCGTCCCGCAGCGAGGTCAGCATGTCGCGGTAGCGGCCGGTGTACAGGATGCCCTCCAGGACCACGTGGTAGCCGTGGTCGAGCGCGAACCGGACGGTCTGCTCGATCAGGGCGGGCGCGACGCCGCCGGGCGTGTCCCGTTCGCGCAGGACGACGCGGCGCAGGTAGTCCTGTTCGACGAGGGCGCATCCCCGGCCGTGCCGGTGTCGTAGCTCACGGGCGATGCTGCTCTTGCCCGAGCCGGAGTTGCCCCTGATGCAGACGAGGACCGTGTCCGGGCTCCCGGTGGTCTCAGCGGGCACGGCGCCTCCCTGGCTTCGGCTGCCGCGGTCGGATGCCGACGGCGGCGGTCGCCCGCCGGCGCTGCCCCTGGCAGTCCGACGGGCGACCCGGCCCGGGCGCTCCGGGCTACTAGGCCCGGGTGATCACCAGGAACGCGTACCCGATCACCTTCGTGCCGTCCCAGTTGTACATGGGGCGGCACGCCTGCGGCTTCGTCCACGACGACTGGTACTTGGGCCGGGCTTCGTTGCAGGCCTTCAGGGTCGGGTAGGTCGGGCTCGAGTAGTCCGCGTACGCGGGCACGCCCAGACCGAGCACCAGGGCGCCCGCGACCGAGGTGGCGGCGACGAGGCTGCGGATCCGCGGCCGTCGGAAGGCTTTCACGTCTTCTCCCATTCTCATCATCGTCGCCCGACCGTCCATCGTGGTCGCACGACCATGATCAGCTTAGGTCGGCGGCACAAGGCGCCCCGACGGGCCGGTTCCACCCCGCCACCAGGCTGGCCGCGCTCGGTGGAACGTCATGGGTGCCTCCCGGCCCGTTTGACACCGATGGTGTTCCACCCACGGACGATCGCCCCGCGGCCCCGGCGGGCGGCGTACGCGAAAAAGGCCCCGAGCGGCGTGGAACGCCTGCTCAGGGCCTTGCTCGTTGGTGCGCCGCCAGGGACTCGAACCCCGAACCCGCGGATTAAGAGTCCGCTGCTCTGCCAGTTGAGCTAGCGGCGCTCGCTGACAACGGGAAGAAGATTAGCACGCCCGCGGAGCCGGGTTCCAATCCGGTACCGGGGTCCCCCCTTCGGACGAGCTTAACCGGCGAAAGCGACTAAAACGGTCAGACTGTTCAGCGCCGGGGCGGGTCAGATGGCGTCGATACGGCACGATGTCCGCCAGGCATGTGAGGACAGGGGTGGGCATGGGCAGGTTCTCGCGGGCCGGGGCGACGGTGGGCGCCCTGGTCCTCACGGCGTCGCTGGCACTGACCGGGTGCGGCGGCGGCGACGAGGGGAAGAAGCCGGCGTTCGAGCCCGGCCAGCAGCAGGTCGGCGGCGTCTCGGCCTCGGCGCCCGCCGACCCGAGCGCCGCCCCGACTGGCGGCGCCCCCGCGGCGGCGCTGACTGTCAGCCCGGCCGACGGCGCGGCGAGCCGGCCGGTCAGCACCGAGATCAGCGCCCGCATCCCGGGCGGCGGCACCGTGTCGAAGGTGGTGCTCGCCACCGCCGACGGCACCGCCGTCGCCGGACGGATGCGACGGGACGGGTCCAGCTGGGTGCCGTCGGCCGCGCTGAAGTACGGCACGAAGTACACCGCCACCGTCACCGGCGCCGGCAACGACGGCCAGACGTACGAGGGCACCAGCACGTTCACCACGATGGCCAAGCCGAAGTCGATGATCGGCTCCGGGCTCTACCTGTTCAGCGACAAGACGTACGGCGTGGCCATGCCGGTGGTCGCCGAGTTCTCCCCGGGCATCCCGAAGAAGGACCGGGCCGCCGTGCAGAAGCGGATGTTCGTGCAGACGGACCCGCCGCAGCCCGGCGCCTGGCACTGGGTCGACAACGGCACGCAGGCGTACTACCGCGCCCCGGAGTACTGGAAGACCGGCACCACGATCACCGTCCGGCTGGCGCTGGCCGGGATCCCGCTGAGCAACGGCCGCTACGGCAACATCGACCGGAGCGCCACCGCGAAGATCGGCCGCGCGTTCGAGATGACCGTCGACAACGCAACGAAGCGGATGACGGTCTCCGAGAACGGCACGGTGATCCGTACGCTGCCGGTGAGCCTGGGCAAGAAGAGCACCCCCTCCTCCAGCGGCACGATGGTGGTGATGGAGAAGAAGGAGTCCACCGTCTTCGACACCCGCAGCGAGCCGGACCCGGCCAACCGGTACGTCACCGAGATCGACTTCGCCCAGCGGATCACCTGGGGCGGCGAGTACATCCACGCCGCGCCCTGGTCCGAGGGCGTGCAGGGGCGCCGGAACGTCTCGCACGGCTGCGTCAACGTGTCGATGGCCGACGGGCGGTGGCTGTTCGGCAAGACGCTCGTCGGTGATCCGATCACGGTGAAGGGCACCGAGCGGCGCCTCGCGCCGGGTAACGGCTGGACTGCCTGGAGCTTGAGCTGGTCGGAGTTCGTCGCCGGCAGCGCGCTGCCGGTGCCGGAGGGCGGGCAGCCCGCCCCGTTCTGACCGGCGTACCGTGGTCGGACACGCCACCTCCGACGAAGCGCCGGGCGGCCGTGGAATCGTTACATCCCGGCGGGGTGTTCCGGTTCACGCCCGGCAACGCGTAAGCGCTCCGGCGCGTCTGACCTGAGACGACGCCGAACGGCATCACTTGTGAGGGAATCATGCGAGCTGGCCAGGACGAACCGATCAGGGGCGGGAGCGCCCCGCGCGTCGGCCGCCGCCGCGCGCTGGCGGCCGGGGTGCTCGCCGCCGCGTTGGCCCTGACCTCCGCCTGCACCGGCGGCGGTGGCGGCAAGCCGTCGAGCTGGCAGGGCGGCGGCGACGGTGGCGAGAAGGCCCCGAAGGCCGCCGCCACGATCAGCGAGCCCGCCGCCGACGCCAAGGATGTGCCCGCCTCCACCGCCATCGTCTTCACCACGACCGAGGCGCAGGAGACGACAGTCGAGGTGAAGGACTCCGCCGGCAAGGCCGTTGACGGCGCGGTCGCCGCGGACGGCAAGAGCTGGCTGCCGGCCGGCGCCCTGGAGTACGGGCAGACGTACACCGCGACCGTGACGGCGACCGGCGACGACGGCAAGCCCGCGACCGCCACCAGCACGTTCACCACCATGGCGAAGCCGGCCAAGCAGGTCCGGGTCACCAGCTTCCTCGGCGACAACCAGGTCGTCGGCGTGGCCATGCCGCTGATCGTGAAGTTCGGCCGGGCCATCCCGGAGGACTACCGCGACGACGTGCAGCGCCGGATGATCGTCACCGCCAAGCCGGCCCAGGAGGGCATCTGGCACTGGGTGAGCCCGACCGAGGTGCGCTACCGGCCCAAGACGTTCTGGAAGCCGAACAGCACCGTCAGCTACAAGGTGCAGGCGGGCGGGCTGCCGCTCGGCGGCGGCTGGTACGGCCGGTCCGACCTCACCGTCGACGTCAAGATCGGCCCGTCGTTCGTGATGACGGTTGACAACCGCACCAAGCGGATGACTGTGACCCGCGACGGCAAGGTGGTCAAGACCATCCCGGTGAGCCTGGGCAAGAAGAGCACCCCCTCGTCCAGCGGCACGATGGTGGTGATGGAGAAGCTCCGGCACACGGTCTTCGACACCATGGAGGAGCTGGGCCCGGAGGAGGGCTACCGCACCGAGATCGACTACGCCCAGCGGCTCACCTGGGGCGGCGAGTTCATCCACGCCGCGCCCTGGTCCGAGGGCGTGCAGGGCCGGTCGAACGTGTCGCACGGCTGCGTCAACGTCTCGATGAAGGAAGGCAACTGGCTGTTCGCCAACACCCGGATCGGTGACCCGATCACGGTGAAGGGCACCGAGCGCAAGCTCCAGAACGGCAACGGCTGGACCGACTGGAACATGAGCTGGGAGGAGTACGTCAAGGGCAGCGCCCTGCCGTACGAGCCGCCGGCCGCCGACACCCCGGACCCCGACACCACGCCGGACGCCGGTACGCCGAGCGTCGAGCCGACCCCCTGAACCCCGCTCACGACGAAGCCCCCTCCGGAAGGAGGGGGCTTCGTCGTGAGGAGACACACAGGCCATGTCTTGTCGGGACCGCGCTCGTTCCCCTCATGGCCGGGCGCGCCATGGACCTTCCGTCAGCCGGTCGTTGAGGTGGTCAGATGAGCAGCGCGGCCTGGCTCGACGAGTCGATGCGTCAGCGGCCCGACCGCAGCGGCATCTACGTGCTCGCAGCGGCGGTGATACAGACCGGCGAGGTCGAGATGGTCAGGTTCGACGCTGCCAGGCTGGCTCCGACGCCCCGGGCCCGCGTTCACTACCGGGACGCGACCGACGGCGAACGGCGCAAGATGGTCCAGGCCGTGGCGTCCATGACTGCAGCGGTCCATGTGGTGGTCATGGGAACCGGCATGGACAGCTCCCGGCAGGAACGCGCCCGGCGGCTGTGCATGGAGCAGATGTTGTGGCAACTCGACCGGGCAGGCGTGGAACACGCGAGCATCGAGACCCGCACGGCGTCGCTCAACGCCAAGGACACCGCTGCCATTGCTCAGTTCAAGCGGCGGCGGATCATCTCAGGACGGATCAAGATTGACTTCGTGCGGCCGTACGGACCGCAGAGTGATCCGCTGCTGTGGCTGCCGGACATCGTTGCCGGCGCGGTCAGCAGCGCACACGGCTCAGCTCATGGGCAACAGCTGCTCGCTCCGCTGACGCCCACACTGAGGATGTCCGAGATCGAGCTGCACTGACTGTGAACATGCGCGGGGCCGAGGTCCCGGTCTGCCCCGGGAGTCCTCGGCCCGACTTCCGACCACATCCGCGGACTGATCGGCTCTATGTACCACCCCAGTGTAGGCGTGCTTCTCCGGGCAGGAAGCACATCGCGTCGATTTCCAGCCGGAGTTCGAACGCCTTCCGCAGGGGAGACGCGCACTGGCGGGGCCACGACTCCCCTGCGGTGCCCCTGAAACGACTCACGCCCCCTCGAAGGAGGGGGCGTGATCAGGCAGTGGAGCAGATCCACTATCGGGGTGACTGATGGGAATTGAACCCACGACAACCGGGACCACAACCCGGTGCTCTGCCAACTGAGCTACAGCCACCATGCTCGCCGCTTGCGGTTGCCCGGGCGGTGCGCGGACTAATAATAGCCATACTCCGGCCGACCCCGTCCACCGGGTTCGGCGCGGGCGTCAGAGCTGGGCGGCGATCGCCTTCGCGGCCTCGACGTCCGGGCCCGGCAGCGGCACGAACACGGTCCGCCGGTAGTACTCCAGCTCGCGGATGCTCTCCCGGATGTCGGCGAGCGCCCGGTGGGCCAGGCCCTTCTGCGGCTGCCCGAAGTACACCCGCGGGTACCAGCGCCGGCACAGCTCCTTGATCGACGACACGTCGATCATCCGGTAGTGCAGGTGGGCGTCGAGCCGGGTCATGTCGCGGGCCAGGAAGCCCCGGTCGGTGGCGATCGAGTTGCCGCACAGCGGCGCGGTACGTGGGTCCTTCACGTAGCTGGTCACGTAGTCGAGCACCATGTCCTCGGCCTCGGCCAGGGTGACCGTGGAGCGGCGTACCTCCTCGGTGAGCCCGGACTTGGCGTGCATGCTGCGCACGATCTCCGGCATGCCGTCGAGCACCTCGTCGTCGGCGTGGATCACCACGTCGACGCCGTCACCGAGCACGTTGAGATCGGGATCGGTGACCAGCGCCGCGACCTCGATCAGCGCGTCCCGCCGCAGGTCCAGCCCGGTCATCTCACAGTCGATCCAGACGAGAAGATCAGCCACCGGAACAGACTACGCGCCGCCGACCCGCCCGCGCCTCGGCACGGTGGCCGACGTGGACCGCTAGGGTTTCCTGCGTGCCAGCCGAACCCGCCGCCCCACCCGCCGTCGCCCGCGGCGACGTGGGCGCGCGTACGGTCCGGCGGGTCGTAGCGGTGCTGGCGCTGGTCGCGATCCTGCCGGCGCTCTACCTGCCCAACCTGCGCCACGACTACTACGACCAGAAGATCTACATGTCGGCGATGGACTGGTGGGCGGCCGGGCATCCGCTCTACGACTACGTCCAGCCGGACCGGGTGCAGGGCGCGCTCTACTTCACCTATCCGCCGTTCGCGGCGCTGCTGCTGCTGCCGTTCGGCTATCTGCGGCTCGGCGTCGCGGTCGCCACGTTCGTGGTGCTGACCGTGGCCGCCGTGGTGGTGACGACCCGCTGGCTGGTGCTGCCGGTGCTGCGGCGGCACGACCTGCCGCGCGGGTTCGGGCTGACGGTCGCCGTGCTGCTGGTGCTGGCGGTGGAGAGCACCCGGGAGACGCTCACGCTCGGGCAGATCAACATGCTGCTGGTGGTGCTGATCCTGGCCGACCTGCTGTTCGCCGTACCCCAGGGGCGACGCTGGGCCGGCGTGGGCGTGGGACTGGCCGCGGCGCTCAAGCTCTTCCCCGGCATCTTCGTCCTCTACCTGCTGGTCGCCCGCAAGTGGCGGGCGGCGGCGGTGGCGGCGGCGACCGCGGCGGCGGCCACGTTGCTGGCGGCGGCGGTCGCGCCCGGTGACTCGTGGCGGTTCTGGACCCACGAGCTGTGGGCCACCGACCGGGTGGGCCGCACCGACTACACCGGCAACCAGTCGCTGTTCGGGCTGCTCAGCCGCCTGTCCGCGTCGGCCGAGGCGGACCGGCTGCTGTGGCTGCTGCTCGCGCTGGCGGTGGCCGCGTTCGGCCTGTGGCGCGCGGCGCGGGCGGCGCGCGCCGGGGACGCGCTGGTGGGGCTCACAGTGACCGGCCTGGTGGGCGGGCTGGTCAGCCCGATCACCTGGATCCACCACCTCTACTGGTTCATCCCCGCCGTGGTGGTGCTCGTCGACGCGGCGCTGGACGCCGATCCGGCGACGCCGGCCGGGGCGCGCCGCCGGGGCGGGCTGTTCGCGCTGGCCGCCGTGGTCGGCCTGCCGATCGTGTACGGCCTGGTGACGTTCCAGGACTGGGGCACCGCCATCGTGCACACGGACGACCCGGTCGACTTCGTCGTGCGCAACGTGTACGTGCTGCTCAGCCTGCTGTTGCTGGTGGTGCTCCCGATCCGCCACCACCGGGACGAACCTCAGATAACACGGACTGAACGGACACACCTCGCAACAAACGGCGATCAGCGCTAATCTGGTCTCAACTACCTCAGATTTCTCCCAGGTAGCACCGATCCCCCGGTGAGGACGGCCCTCCGCGTCGGCAGCGCGGAGGGCCGTTCGGTTCTTCCGGTCAGTCCTGGTCGTCCGGGCACCGGCCGGGCGGCGGGGCGATCGCCGCGCGGGTCCGCCCGTGGGTGCCCGAGCCCACCGCCACCAGATGCCGTTCGGGCCGCGACGCCGGACCCGGCTGCCGGCCCAGCCCGCTCAGCGAGGTGACGCCGAGGCGCCCGGCCAGCACCGGCACCTGGTCCGGCTCGACCACGAAGACCACCTCACGCGGCCGCAGCGGCCGCAGCAGCACCACCACGGCGAGGACCACCAGCAGCGTCCCGCCGGTCAGCAGCGCCCACGCCAGCCCGGGGAACCAGCCGGCCCGCAGCTCGCCCCGCATCCGCAGGTCGAGCCCGTCGGCGCCGTCCACGCGCATCACGACCAGGCTCAACGACCGGCCACCCAGCTCGGCCGGGCTCCACTCCAGCGAGCCGATGCCCTCGCGTACCCAGAAGGGCTGGGCCAGCGGCACGGCGACGCCGTCGCCGGCGGTGGCCGGGTCGAGATCGACCGGAAGCGGGCCCCGGGTGACGGCGACGCGGCGCACGGTGCTGTGCGGGACGTCGGCCAGCCACCGCCGCACCTCGTCGGCCGGGGCGAGGCCGAGGAAGACCGGGCCGTGGTCGTCCCGCGCGGTGAGGTGCAGCCGGGCCTGCCCGGTGCGCGCCACCGGCAGGTCGGTGCGCAGCAGCGCGTCCACGTCGGTCACCAGCACCGCGCGGGCGGGCGTGCGGACCGGCTCGAACCGGGCGCCGAAACCGCCGTCCGGGTCGGCATGCCCGGCCGCGAGCCAGAGGCCGGCGCCGGCCAGCAGGGCCGGAACCCCCAGCGCCAGCAGCACCATGCCGGCGATCGTGCGTGCGAAACGCATTCGCGTCGTCCCTCTCGGTAGCCAACTACCCGGCCGACCTTACCGACGCGGGTCGGCCGATCGCCGGATATCGGCGGCACCCGGCCGGGACGGCGACCGGCCCGGCGGATCGTTCCGCCGGGCCGGTGCGTCGCTCGCGTTCAGGACTTCGCCGCGGGCTCCCGCCGGGTACGCGCGAACGCCAGACCGCCGAGGACCAGGCCGGCCAGTCCGGCGACCAGACCGGCCACCCCGAGGGCGGTCGCCGCGCCGGAGCCGGCGTCGTCGTCATCGTCGTCGGCCGCCGCGGCGGCCGGCGCGCTCGCGCCCGGCGAGGCGGGCGCGTTCTCGGCGGCGGCCAGCTTGAGCACCGGCGCCGGGTTCTCCGGCTCCTCCGCGCCCGGCGTCGGCTCCTCGATCCACCGGGAGACGTTGCCGTCGGAGTACGTCTGGAGCACCTTGAACACCATCGTGTCGACCTGCGGCAGCGGGCCCATCGACACCGGGAACTCCTGGAACTCGCCCGGCTTCACGCCGCCGTTCGGCGCCGCGGTGAAGGTGAGCTTCGACACCGCCTCGGTGAGCTGGCTGCCGTGCACCTCGATCGGCGGGTCGACCTTGCGCTTCTCCACCGCCACCGTCCAGCCCGGCACCGGCATCGTGGACACCGAACCGACGGGTGCGTTCTCCGGCAGGTTCACCTCGACCTTGACCGTCGACGCCGTGTCGCTCTCGTTCGGCACCCGGAAGGCGAACCGGCCGTAGCCGCCCTGCTTGCCCTCGGCCGGGTTGATCGTGACGTGCGCCGAGGCCGGCCCGGCCAGGCCGAGCACGGTCGTGGCGACGGCGGTCAGGGTCAGCGCGGCGACGGTCGCGGAGCGCCGGAGACGGATCATCAGTGGGACCTTCCCGTTACTTGATCGGCACGGTGGCGGTCACCGTGGCCTGGTCGATGTCGGACGTGCGGACGGTGATGCGCAACTGCCAGTCACCACGGGCCGGCAGGTTGACCTCCCCGGTGGCGTGGTTGTCGCTCAACGGCAGCAGCGGAACCGTGATCGGCTCGATCCCGGCCGACGGCAGGGCGGCGGTCACCTTCCACTCCTGCACCGGCTGCGGCCGGTTGTCCGGGGTGTAGGCGTACAGGTGCATCGAGTTGTTGCCGGTCTCGGCCGGGTCCAGCTCGACCTGCAGCGAGTAGATCGGGCTGCTCAGCGTGGTGGAGAAGTAGCCGGGCGAGGCGCCCGGCGCGTCCGCGACGGCGGTCCGCGCCGGTGTGGTCTGCACTAGTGTCGCCGACACGCCCAGCACCACCGCCGTGATCACCAGCTCGGCCACCACCGCCCGCCGCATCGAGCCCGGCCGTCCGGCGGCGACCCGCCGCCGCACCAGCGCCCGGGAGTACGCGGCCACGCCGATCACCAGCGCGAACAGCGCGATCTTGGCGAGCAGCAGCTGCCCGTACGTGGTGTCGATCAGGGCCTGGAGGCTGGCCACCTCGATCAGCCCCTGCACGGTGCCGGCCAGCAGCAGCGCGGCCACCGCGAGCGCCGCCCAGCGGGACCAGATCGGCAGGATCGCGTCCAGCTCGCGCTCGTCGGCCCGGCGCAGCAGGAACACCGCGAGCATCACCAGGCCGCCGAGCCAGACCGCCATGGCGCCCAGGTGCACCGCGTCCACCACCACCGACACGGCCGGGGCCGGCGAGGCCGCCGCGTGCCCGGCGAGCGGCCAGGTGAACAGCGCGGCGCCGCCGAGAACGGCGAGGATGATCCCGTCGGTGCGGCCGACCGGGCCGGCGAACAGCGGCCGGAGCAGGAACGCCGCCGCGGCGAGCAGGCCCAGCCGGACCAGGTGGGTCGTGCCGTACGCGCTGCCGAGCACGTCGCCGAGCCCGGAGCCGGTCACGTCGAACAGGCCGCCGCCGTTGACGTAGGGCACCTGGAGCCAGATCTCGGCCAGCGTCGCCACCGCCAGCACGCCCAGCCCGGTCCAGGCCAGCCGGGCCGGGCCGCGGCGGGACAGCCGGCGCGGCCAGAGCGCGGCCAGCACCAGCGCCGGGCCGACGAGCAGCAGCAACCCGGCGTAGCCGGCGTACTTCGCCACCTTCACCGCGGTCTCGGTCACCGGGTTCGCCCGGTTGTCGGTGCCGCTGTCCGTCGGCGGCTCGGACGGCGCGCCGACGGAGTAGGTGAAGGCGCCGGAGACCGGGTGACTGTCCGCCGAGATGACCCGGTAACTCACGAGATAGGTGCCGCGCCCCGCGCCGGGGTCCACCGGGATGGTGACCTCGGCGCCCTGGAACGTCGGCTCGCCCCGGTCGGCCCGCGAGCCGTCGGGGGCGATCACGCGGACCTTCCCGGGCACCTTGCGGACGCTCTCGCTGAAGGTGATCACCACCTGCGCGGGCGCGTCGGGCACCACGGCGGAGGCGGCCGGGCTGCTGCTCACCAGCACCGCGTGGGCGCTGGCCGGGGTGGCCGGGACGAGCAGCAGGGCGACCAGCAGGAGCAGCAGCCCGGCGACGGCCCCGAAGCGGGCGGCGACGGCCCGGGACGGGCGGCGTACGGCAGCAGTCATGACCGCCATGGTTCCCGAACCGGAGCCGATCCGGCGAGCCGGTCCCGGGCGGGCGTGACCGAGCGCCCACCCGGCGCGGCGGCGCGCGCCACGCCGGGCCTGCTCGGAGGTCATGGGAGGGTAGTCGGACGGCGGCGGGAAAAAGTTCCCGGCGTGTGCGGGACCACGGAATGGGCCGAAGGACCCTGTCCCCTCCAGGTACGCCGCGTAACCTCGGGTGACGTGATCCCCGGCTCGCGTGACACCGCCGACGACCGCCCCGAGGCGGCCGCCGAGGCTGTCCGGGACACGGCCACCGGCTGGGCGCTCGCCGCCCGCGACGGGGACCGCGACGCGCAGGCCGCCCTCGTCCGGGCCACCCAGGCCGAGGTGTGGCGCTTCGCCGCCGCGCTCGTCGACCCGGACAGCGCGGACGACCTGACCCAGGAGACGTACCTGCGGGCGTTCCGGGCGCTGCCCGGCTTCGAGGGGCGCTCCAGCGTGCGTACCTGGTTGCTCGGCATCGCCCGCCGGGCCTGCGCCGACCACCTGCGCACGGTGGTACGCCGCCGGCGGCTCGACGCGCGGCTCGCCGCCCAGGCCGCCACCGACCGCCCCTACCCGGACCCGGCCGGTCAGCTCGGCGCCACCGACCTGGTCCGCCGGCTACCGGCCGAGCGGCGCTCCGCGTTCGTGCTCACCCAGTTGCTCGGCCTGTCCTACGCCGAGGCCGCCGACGTGGAGGGGGTGCCGGTGGGCACCATCCGCTCCCGGGTTGCCCGCGCCCGGGACGAACTGGTCGGCGCCGTCGGCGACACGATGACCGGATAGCGGGAACCTTTCGTGACGCTCGGACGACGAATGACTGTGACCCCCTCCCCCTCCCCGGCCGGCCGCTGGCAGACCCTGCGCCCCTGGCTCGGCGTCGCCGCCCGCCTCGGACTGGCCGCCGTCTGGCTGATCGCCGGCGGCACCAAGGTCGGCGATCTCGCCGCCTCCGGCCGGGCCGTCAACGCCTACCAGGTGATGCCGTACGAGCTGGCCACCGTGATCGGCGCGGCGCTGCCCTTCGTCGAGCTGGCCCTGGGTCTGCTGCTTCTCGCCGGGCTGGCCACCCGGGTCAGCGCCGGGATCTCGGCGGTGCTGCTCGTGGTCTTCATCGCCGGCATCGCCTCGGCCTGGGCGCGCGGCCTGGCCATCGACTGCGGGTGCTTCGGCAGCGGCGGCCAGCTCGCCGCCGGCGAGACACCCAGTTACCTCCCGGAGATCCTCCGGGACCTGGGGTTCCTGGCGCTCGCCGGGTTCCTGCTGATCTGGCCCCGCTCGCCGTTCTCGGTGGACGGCTGGCTGGCCGGCGACGACACCGTGGAGGACACCGATGAGTAGCCGCAAGGGCCGCAGGGACGCGGCGCGGGTGGTACGCGAGCAGATCGCCCGGGAGAAGCGCCGCAAGCGCACGCTCTGGACCACGATCGCCGCCGTGCTGGTGCTGGTCATCGCCGGTGGCATCGGCTGGGCCGTCTACTCCAGCCAGAAGTCGGACGACTTCACCGCGCCGCCCGGCGCGAACGACGCCGGCACCGGCATCGTCCAGGGCACCGGGCCGGTCACCATCGACCTGTACGAGGACTACCTCTGCCCGGCCTGCAAGCAGTTCCAGCAGATCAACGGCGAGACGCTCAACCAGCTCGTCACCGAGGGCAAGGCCAAGCTGGTGTTCCACCCGGTCGCCTTCCTCAACCGCTTCTCCACCACCGAGTACTCCACCCGCTCCTCGGCCGCCTCCGGCTGCGCCGCGCAGGGCGGCAAGTTCCGCGAGTTCACCGACCAGCTCTTCGCCAAGCAGCCGCCGGAGGGCGGCGCCGGGCTCAGCAACGACGAGCTGGTCGACATCGGCGCGGGCGTCGGGCTGAACCGGGACGAGTTCGCGTCCTGCGTCTCCGACGGCACGTACCGGTCGTGGACCGAGCACGTCACCGACGAGGCGAGCAAGGCCGGCGTGACCGGGACCCCGACCATCAAGATCAACGGAAGTGAGCTGCGGGACCGCAGCCCCGAGGGGATCAGGGCAGCGGTGGAGGCGGCCGGGAAGTGATCCCCGCACCCCTGCGCCGGGCCGCGCTGGTGTTCACCGGCGCGGCCGTCGCCCTGCTCACGTTCGCCGCGCCGGCCGCCGCGCACGGCGCGGACGCGCCCGACGGCACCGACTACCGCGCCACGATCACCGGCGTCGAGCCCGACCGCCCCGGGCTCAGCGCCCGCATGGTGGAGGCCGGCGCACGGCTGGAGCTGACGAACGACACCGGCGCCGACGTCACGGTGATGGGCTACTCCGGCGAGCCGTACCTGCGCGTCGGCCCGGGCGGCGTGTACGAGAACGTCCACTCCCCCGCCACGTACCTGAACCGGACGCTGGCCGGCGAGACCCGGCTGCCGGCCGAGGCGAACCCGGCCGCCGCGCCGGACTGGCGGCGGATCGACGACGGGCCCACCGCCCGCTGGCACGACCAGCGCACGCTGTGGCGGGAGGACGCGCCGCCGGCCGCCGTCGCCGCCGACCCGGACCGGGAACATCGGGTACGCGACTGGGCGGTGCCGCTGCGCGCCGGTGACACCACCGGAGCCGTACGCGGCACACTGGACTGGGTGCCGCCGCCCGACCCGTACCCCTGGTGGGTGGCCGCCACGCTCGGCTTCCTGGTGATCGGCGCGGCCGGGCTCGCGCCGGGCGGCACGACCGCCGGGGTACGCGCGCTGCGCGGAGTGGGCGCACTGCTCGCCCTGGGCGGCGCGGCGACAGTGGCGCTCACCGTCGCCCGGGCGTTCGACACCGGCACCCCGGGCCTCGGCGGAATGCTCGCCGAACTGTTCACCGGGCAGGTGTGGACGCTGCTCACCGGCCTCGGCGCGCTCGCCGCGGGCGGGTACGCGCTGGCCCGCCGCCCGGCCGCCGACTTCGTGCTGGCGCTGGCCGGCGCGTGCCTGACGGTGTTCGCCGGGGTGACGAACCTCGCCGCGCTGTCCCGCGCGATCCCCCCGGCCGCCGGCCCGCCGGTCCTGGTGCGGGTGCTGGTGGTGGTCGGCCTGGCGACGGGAGCCGGCGCGGTCGCGGCGGGCCTGTTGCGCCTGCGCACCGCAGCAAGAGCAGCCCGCCCCACCCCCCACCCAACCCCCACGCCCTGACCATCTGCGAGCGCCGGGCAGCCCGAGTGGAACACCACGGGTGTCAAACCCCCCTCGACACACCCATCACGCTCCACTCCCGCCGCACTCACCCCCCCCGGGCGGCGCGATCTTGCAGTTGCCGCCCGGAGCGCGCGGCTTTTGCCCGAAATGCCCGGGCGGAAAGTGCAAGATCGCGGCGGAGGGGGGGAGGGAGGGAGGGAGGGAGGGAGGGAGGGAGGGAGGGAGGGAGGGGCCAGGGCGGGGTCAGGACGGGCGGGGGGCGAAGCCGTAGGGGAGTTCCAGGCGGTGGGCCGTCAGCAGCGCCTCGTCGGACAGGAGGTCCGCGGTCGGGGCGTCGGCGACGATCCGGCCGCCGTCCAGGATCACCGAGCGGGGACACAGCTCGGCCGCGTACGGCAGGTCGTGCGTGACCATGAGCAGCGTCACCGGCAGGGCGCGCAGGATCTCCGCCAGCTCCCGGCGGGCGGCCGGGTCGAGGTTCGACGACGGCTCGTCCAGCACCAGGATCTCCGGGCGCATGGCCAGCACAGTGGCCACCGCCACCCGGCGCCGCTGCCCGAACGACAGGTGGTGCGGGGCGCGGTCCCGGTGCGCGCTCATCCCGACCGCCGCGAGCGCCTCGTCGACCCGGGCGGCCAGCTCGGCGCCGCGCAGGCCCAGGTTGGCCGGGCCGAACGCCACGTCCTCGGCGACCGTGGGCAGGAACAGCTGGTCGTCCGGGTCCTGGAAGACGATGCCGACGCGGCGGCGTACCTCGGCCAGCGTGTCCCGGTCCCGGGTGACGGTGAGGCCGCCGACGCTCACCGTGCCCTCGGTCGGGGTGAGGATGCCGTTGAGGTGCAGCACGAGCGTGGTCTTGCCGGCGCCGTTTGGCCCGAGCAGCGCCACCCGATCGCCGCGCGGCACGGTCAGGTCCACGCCGTGCAGGGCGACGTGACCGTCCGGGTACGCGTACCGGACGCCGCTGACGTCCAGGGAGGGCGGCTGCTGCACGTACCCGATCATTGCAGGACGAGCGCGACGGCGGCGATGGTGGCCGCGATCGCCGGCACCGTCGCGGCGACCGCCCACTGGCCGGCGGTGGCCGCGCCGGCCCCCTGCCACACCGCCGGCATCCGGCCGGTGTAGCCCCGCGAGAGCATCGCCAGGTAGACCCGCTCGCCGCGCTCGAACGCGCGCAGGAACAGCGCGCCGACCCCGGCCGCGAAGCCGCGCAACTGCCACAGGAACCGCGGGTCGTCGCCGCGCGACACCCGCGCCACCCGCATCCGGCGGGCCTCGCCGACCAGCACCTCCAGGTAGCGCAGCATGAACGTGGCGATCTGGGTGAGGATCTGCGGGCACCGCAGCCGGTCCAGGCCGAGCAGCAGGTCCCGCGTCGTCGTGGTCGCCGCCAGCAGAAGCGACGCGAGTACGCCGAGCGTGCCCTTGGCGAGGATGTTGAACGCGCCGTGCAGCCCGTCCACGGACAGGGCGAGCCCCGCCACCTCGACCCGCTCCCCCGCCCCGAGGAACGGCAGCGCGAACGCGAACAGCACGAACGGCAGCTCGATCAGCGCCCGGCTGAGCAGCCAGCGCGGGCCGACCCGGGCCAGCGCGGCCACCACGGCGACCAGGAGCGCGTACCCGCCGAAGGCCCAGTACGCCTCCCGGGGCGTGGCCACCACCGCGACGGTGAACAGCACCATCGCGGCGATCTTCACCTCGGGTGGAAGGCGGTGCACCGGCGAGCCGGACTCGCGGTAGAGGACGTGCGCGTGCCCGGCGCCCATGGTCAGCGGCTGCCGGTGGACGGGGTCGCTGCGTCGTCCGCCGGGTCGGCGCTCGCGGTGGTCGTGTCACGCGCCCCGGGGCCGGCGGACGTGGCGGGCGTGGCGGGGCCGCGGCGGCGGGCCAGCCAGAACAGGCCGGCGCCGAACGCGAAGGTGAGCAGCACGCCGAGCACGCCGGACAGGCCGGTGGAGACGAAGTCGTTGCCGATTCCGCGTACGCCGTAGTCGGCCAGCGGGCTGTCCGCCAGCTCGTGGTCCTTCGCCTCCTGAGCCGGGCAGCTGCCGCCGGTGATCTCGTCGTCGGCGTTCACCGTGCAGCCCTTGAGCAGCGAAGAGTCGAGCCCGTCCGGGTGCGAGGAGGCGTAGTTGCTGACCACGCCCGCCAGCAGCAGCGCCACCAGCAGGCCGCCGAGAAGGAACGGCCACTGACGCTTGCTCATCGGGCACCTCCGGCGACCGGGACGGCGGGAGCCGGCGTGACCGGCTTGAGGGCGCGCAGCGCGTACACCAGGTCGGGCCGGACCTTCGCCACGGTGACCACGGTGGTCGCGGTGATCAGGCCCTCGCCGATGCCGATCAGCAGGTGGGCGAAGGCCATGGTGCCGGCCAGGCCGGTCAGGTTGCCGCCGAGGTCGGTGGTGCCGCCCAGCCAGTACTGCAGGACGAAGCCCTGGGACGCGACCACCACGCTGACCAGCGCGGACACGAACGCGGTCACCGCCAGGCCGGCCGGGGTACGCGGCAGCACACGCAGCAGGAGCGCGATCAGCAGGTACGCGGCGGCGGTGCCGAGCAGCGCCATGTTGGTGATGTTGAGGCCGAGCATCGCCACGCCGCCGTCGCCGAAGACCAGCGCCTGCACGATGAGCACCACGGCCACGCAGAGCGCGCCGACCCAGGGGCCGACGAGCATCGCCGCGAGCGCGCCCCCGAGCAGGTGGCCGCTGACCCCGGCGGTGAAGATCGGGAAGTTGAGCATCTGCACGGCGAAGATGAACGCCGCCACCAGCCCGGCCATCGGGGCCAGCCGGTCGTCGAGGTCGGCTCGTCCCCGCATCACGCAGAACGCGAGCGCGGCGAGGGCGAGAGCCGCGAAGATCGCGGCGACCGGACCGTTGATGATCCCGTTGGAGATGTGCATCGCCAGGGTGTCCACGCGCTCAGCGTATTTCCAGGAAGGCACTGTTGCCAATATCTGGCAACAACCTCATGATGGCCGTCACCGCGTCCGCGCGTCGCCGTCCGCCGACCGCACCGGCCCGGCGGTATCGTCACCGCCATGACCGACCGCCTCAAGCCCGGCGACCCCGCCCCCGAATTCACCCTCCCCACCGACGACGGCGGGACACTCTCCCTGGCCGACCTGCGCGGCCGCAAGGTCATCCTGTACGCGTACCCGGCCGCCATGACGCCCGGCTGCACCAAGCAGGCATGTGACTTCCGGGACTCCCTCGCCTCCCTGCAGGCCGCCGGCTACGAGGTGGTGGGCATCTCGCCGGACAAGCCGGCCAAGCTGGCGAAGTTCCGCGAGCGGGACGCGATCACGTTCCCGCTGGTCTCCGACGCGGACAAGGCGGTGCTGACCGCGTACGGCGCGTTCGGCGAGAAGCAGATGTACGGCCGCACGGTCACCGGCGTGATCCGCTCGACGTTCGTCGTGGACGAGGACGGCAAGATCGAGCAGGCGTTCTACAACGTGCGGGCCACCGGCCACGTCGCCAAGCTGCGCCGGGATCTCGGGCTCGACTGAGGTCGGCGCGCGGTCCGGCTCGTGACGGCCGCGCCGCAGTGGTGACCCCGAATGTGGTCTACGATCCGGAGGCTGTGACACCGGTCCGCGGGCGGTGGTCACGATGAAGGGGCCGTAGCCCAACGGCAGAGGCATGCGGTTTAGGTCCGCACCAGTGCGGGTTCGAATCCCGCCGGCCCTACCAGTCGCCGGTGCCACGCGCACCGGCGACTGTCGGGAAGGTCACGAACGCGGGTCCGCACCGCGTCGCCACGAGCAGGATTACGGCGTGGACCTGCGTTTCTCCCTCGACCCCGACCTGACCCCCGAGCTGCGCGAACAGATCATCGCGCTCTGGGTGGACGTGACGAACGCCGGCGGCGCCGTCGGCTTCGTCGCCCCCGTGACCGCCGACGAGGTACGCCCGCTCGCCACCTCCACGCTCGACGAGGTCGCGGACGGGCCGGACCGGCTACTCGTCGGCCACGAGGGCGAAAAGCTGGTCGCGGTGCTGGTCATCGCCGACAACCGGTTCCACCTCAAGACGCACTGGCGGGTGCTCAAGCGCGTCATGGTGCACCCCGACACGCAGGGGCGCGGCCACGGCGCGGCGCTGATGCGCGAGGCCGAGCGGATCGCCCGAGGGCTGGGCCTGGCGGCGCTGCACGTGACGGTCCGCGACGGGCTGGGGCTGGACCGCTTCTACAAGCGCCTCGGCTACCGCGAGATCGGCCGCCTCCCCGCAGCGCTGCGCCTGTCCGCCACCGACGCCCGCGACGAGATCCTCATGTGGCTGGACCTCCCCACCCCAACCTGACCCCCCCGACTCGCCCCGCCCCGCCTCCCCCCGCCCTCGCTGATCTTGCACTCATGGCCCCGGCAGATCGGGCATTCACGACACGCACGGGTCCCCAAGTGCAAGATCAGCGAGGGCGGGGGCGAGGGGCGGGCGAGGGCTAGGCGCAGCTTGTGGGGGTGGGTGGGGTGGCGGCTGCCTGCACGACGGGGTCCGCGAGGGCTGACGTGGGGGCCGCGGGGGTGGGGGTGGATGCGGTCGGGGTCGGGGTGGACGGGGGCGGGGAGGTGGGGCGGGGCTTCTTCGGGGTGGGCGTGGTGGCGGCGGGCTTCGCGCCGTACATCCGGACCGCGCTGCGCTGCACCTGGCCCGGGAGCATCCGGACGCCGGTGGCGGTCGCGCGGTTGCCGTACACGTCGGTGACCCGGATCGTGTACGGGCCGGGGCCGGCGCCGGAATCGATCAGCCAGTAGTTGTAGTCCTGCCGCTGGGCCGCCCGCCACGATCCGTTCTGCCGGACCTCGACCGAGCGCAGCGGGTTGCCGTGGTCACCGACCAGGACGGCGAACCACCACTGCGACGAGCCCTCCTTCATGCGGAAGGTGAGCGGCCCGGGCAGCGGCGGGTTCACCACGGCCCGGTAGCTGACCTTCACCACGCCCTGCACCGGGTCGGCGATCCGGGCGAACGCTTCCGCGGACAGGTCGAGGTGGCCGGGGGCGCACTCCGGGCACTGGTCCATGACGAGCACCCGGACCGTGCCGCGCGGACCGGTGACGTCGAGGAACCCGCCGCAGGAGGCGCCGGCCGCGTACTCGCCCGGGCCGAGCGCGACGTACATCCGGTTGGCCGGGGCGGCGGGGCGGGAGCAGTTGCCGCCGGCGCCCGCGGAGTCGTAGAAGGTGGCCTTGCCGCTGCGGGTCGTCCCACCGACGGGCGGAGCGGCGCCGAGTGGACCCGCCGCCAGGACCGGGACGCCGGCGGGTGGAGGCGGGGCCGCGCAGGCGGGGGCGGCGCCGCCGCGTACCGCGAGGGCGACAGCGACCGCCGCCGCGACGGTGACCAGACCGGCGGCGGCGAGCCGGCGACGGCGCGTGGCCGCACGGCTGGCGGGCGCGTGGTCGTCGGTCGGCGGGTGGGGTACGGTGCCGTCGGTCACGCCGGTCGATGCTGCCGGACCGGCGTGCCGCCGGACAAGCGAGCTAAGCGAAAGCTAAACCGGCGCGGCGGCTAGTACGGCCGGACCGCGCGGGCGGTGGCGACGATGCCGGCCAGCTCGTCGGCGAGGTCGGGGCGTCCGCGCAGCGAGTCCTCCAGGCGGACGCGCCACACTCCGGTCTCGACCGGGATCCGTTCGTCGCCGGACCAACGGACCCGGTCGCGGGTCTCGTCGAGGGCCGCCCATGTGGCGGGGCCGAGCAGATCGCCGAGTACACGGTAGAGCCAGCGGAACAGTTCCTCGTCGTGGATCGACGCGCCGATGACGCGGGCCGCGTCCCACGCCACCCGGGGCTGGTGGATAACCTGCATCTCGACTCCTCGGTCGACCTGGCTGCCTCACCATCATCGATCCGTGACGCTCCTCACGGCAAGGCCCGGCACGCCGGTCGTGCGGCTCGCCGACCGGTGCCGAGGCCCACCGCCTGCCGTCCGAGGGTCCCCCCGCGGCGCAGCGCGAATCAGTAGCATCGCAGCATGTCAGATCGCCATCAGCTCGCCGATTCCGACGCCCGCTCCGGGGTCTCCGATGTGGAGGCGGGCGAGCCGGTGCGGGAGAAGGCGCCGCGCCGTCGCCGGGGCCGCCGGATCGCCCTGATCGTGCTGCTCGTGATGGTGCTGCTCGCCGGCGGGGGCGCGCTGGCCGGCGGCCTGTACTACCGCTCCGTCGACAAGTCGATCGAACGGGTCGACGCCTTCGAGGGCGTACCGGAGGAGTCGCGCCCGCAGGTCGAGGTCAAGGGCGCCATGAACATCATGATCCTGGGCAGCGACTCCCGCGACCCGGAGAGCACCGGCGGTTCGCGCAGCGACACGATCATCCTGGCCCACCTGCCGAAGGACCGGTCGAGCGCCCAGCTCATCTCGATCCCGCGGGACACCTGGACGGCCGTCCCGAAGTCGAAGGAGGGTCGCGGCGGTCGCGACGCGAAGATCAATGCCGCGTACGCCTGGGGCGGTGTGCCGCTGATGGTGCAGACGGTGGAGAAGTTCAGCGGCGTACGGGTGGACAACGTGGCGATGGTGGACTTTGCCGGCTTCAAGGAGATCATCGACGCGCTGGGCGGTGTCGAGATCGACGTGGAGAAGGGGTTCACCACGAACTACTCGCTGATCGGCACGCGGACGTTCAAGAAGGGCCGCCAGACCATGGACGGCGCCGCCGCGCTCGACTACGCGCGGGAACGGCACGCCTTCCCCGACGGCGACTTCGCCCGCATCCGGCACCAGCAGCAGGTGATCAAGGCCATTCTGGACAAGGCCGCCTCGGGCGGGGTGATGACCAACCCGGCGAAGCTCAACTCGTTCGTCCGCGCCACGTCGAACTCGGTGGCCGTCGACAAATCACTGTCTCTGGTGGACCTCGCGATGGAGATGCGTGGCCTGCGCAGCGGCAATCTGACGTTTTTCACCTGCCCGGTGAAGGGGACCGGCCGGGTCGGCAGCGAGAGCGTCGTGTTCCCGGATCCGGCGCGCGCGAAGACGCTGTTCGACGCGGTCCGCCGCGACTCGGTCCCGGAGATTCTCGCCGTCAGCGGAAAGTAGGACGTCGATCTGCCATGCCGGTGGTGGCGGCGCGGCGGGGCCGCTCGTATCCTGCGATCGTCGTCGGTCTCCGCATCCGGGCCGGCGGCGTCACGGGGGAGGATCGACAATGCCACGCCTTCCGGCGTTCGAGCATCCGGCCGCGCCGTCGAGCGATCCGCCGATGAACAGCGGCCTGGACACGACAACGGTCCTGCCCTACGCCGGGTCGCGGGCGTCGACGCGTACCCGATGGGTGCGCGCGTGGATGGTGACCGCGCCCATCGACGTGGCGGCGCTGCTCGCGCCGCTGCTGCTGACCCAGAACTACTGGCGCGGCACGCTGGCCAACGCGGCCCTGACGGTGGGCTTCTTCGCGGCGGGCGGACTGTACCGGCCGCGCCGGCACATCAGCATCCTGGACGAGCTGCCGAGCCTCGGCGGGCGGCTGCTGGCCTCCGGCGCGGTGGTGGCGATCATCGCGGCGCTGCGGCACGACTCGGTGCCGCACGTGAGCGGCTTCGTCCAGGGCGTCGCGTTCTCCGCCGGCCTGGTGATCGTCGGGCGCGCGCTGAACAGCCGGCTCGTCCTGCTGGCCCGTAAGCGCCGGTGGGTGGAGCGCAACACCATCGTCATCGGCGGCGGTCCGATCGGCGGGGAGCTGGCCCGGCTACTGCGCCGCCACCCGCAGTACGGGCTGCGGTTCGTCGGCGCGGTGGACGCCCCGTCGAGGCCCCGCATGGGGGCGTTGCCGCTGATCGGCACGATCGACGACCTGGAGAAGCTCACCGACATGCTGGAGTGCGAGGTCCTGGTCATCGCCGACCCGGACTGCTCCGAGTCGGAGCTGATGGAGTCGCTGCTGCGTCCGGCCAGCTCGCGGTGTGACCTGTGGGCGGTGCCCCGGCTGTGGGGCTCGCGGTCGCAGGGCGGCTACCCCGACCACATCGGCGCCATTCCGATCGTCAAGATCGGCGACACCACGCTCACCGGCCCCCGGTGGCGGCTCAAGCGGGCCTCGGACGTGGTCTTCGCGGTGACCGCGCTGGTGGTGCTGAGCCCGCTGCTGCTGCTCTGCGCCCTCGCCACGTTCCTCGACGGCGGCCGGGGCGTGTTCTTCCGGCAGGAGCGCATCGGCCGGTTCGGCAAGCCGTTCCACGTCATCAAGTTCCGGTCGATGCGCCCGGAGGACGAGCACGAGTCGCAGACGACCTGGTCCATCGCCCACGATCAGCGGGTCGGGCCGATCGGGCGGTTCATGCGGCGCACCTCGCTGGACGAGCTGCCGCAACTGTGGAACATCCTGCGCGGTGAGATGAGCGTGGTGGGGCCCCGCCCGGAGCGGCCGTACTTCGTGGAGAAGTTCTCGGTGGAGTACCCGACCTACGCGATGCGGCACCGCGTACCGGTCGGGCTCACCGGGCTGGCGCAGGTCAGCGGCCTGCGCGGGGACACGCCGATCTCGGACCGGGCGCGGTTCGACAACTACTACGTCGAGAACTGGTCGCTCTGGCTCGACATCAAGATCGTGCTGCGTACCGTCAGCGAGGTGTTCCGGGGCGGTGGAGGCTGAGCGCCTCGGCCAGGTCGGCGTACCAGTCCCCCGGCGGCGGCAGCTTCGCCGCGGCCCACCGGCCGTGCGCGAGCACGCTGTAGCGGGGACGCCGCGCCGGGCGCGGGAAACTGTCGCTGGTGGTGGGCCGGATCCGGTCCGGGTCCAGGCCGCGCAGGGCGAACACGGCGCGGGCCAGGCCGTACCAGGTGGTCTCGCCGGCGGCGGTGCCGTGGTACGTCCCGGGCGCCGCGTCGCCGGCCAGCGCCGCGTCGGCGAGCGCCACGAGCCGCTCCGCGAGACGGTACGACCAGGTGGGCTGCCCGCGCTGGTCGTCCACCACGTCGAGCCGGTCGCGTTCGGCGGCCAGCCGCAGCATCGTGGTGACGAAGTTGCGGCCGTGGGTGGCGTAGAGCCAGGCGGTACGCACCACGTACCCGGTCTCGGGCAGCAGCCGGGCCACCGCAAGCTCCCCGGCGAGCTTGCCGCGCCCGTACGCGTTGACCGGGCCGGTCGGGGCGTCCTCCGGGTACGGCTCGACCGCGTCCCCGGCGAACACGTAGTCGGTGGAGACGTGCACCAGGCGCGCGCCGGACCCGGCGCAGGCGTGGGCCAGGTGGGCGACCGCGTCGCCGTTGACAGCCGTGGCGTCCGCCTCGCGGGTCTCCGCGCCGTCCACGTCGGTCCACGCTGCGGCGTTGAGCACCACGTCGTGCCCGCTCACCGCGTCCCGGACGGCGTGGGCGTCGGTGACGTCGAGGCCGGCGCGGGTGGCGGCGGTGACCGACAGGTCCGGCCGGGTCCGCAGCACGGCGAGCAGGTCCCGCCCCAGCATGCCGCCCGCGCCGGTGACGAGCACCCGGGTCACCGGTGGCCGGCCGTCTTCAGCGGTTCCCACCAGGCCCGGTTGTCCCGGTACCAGCGCACGGTCTCGGCCAGCCCCCGGTCGAGGTCGATGGTCGGGGCGTACCCCAGCTCGTCGCTGATCTTGCTGATGTCCAGCGAGTAGCGGCGGTCGTGGCCCTTGCGGTCGGTGACCGGGACGACCCGGTCCCAGCCGGCGTCGCAGGCGGCCAGGAGCCGCTCGGTGAGCTGCCTGTTGGTCAGCTCGGTGCCGCCGCCGATGTGGTAGACCTCGCCGGCCCGCCCCTTCTCCTGGACCATCGCCACGCCCCGGCAGTGGTCGTGCACGTGCAGCCAGTCCCGCACGTTGCCGCCGTCGCCGTAGAGCGGCACGGTGCCGCCGTCGAGCAGGTTCGTCACGAACAGCGGGACGACCTTCTCCGGGTACTGGTACGGCCCGTAGTTGTTGGAGCAGCGCGTCACCACCACGTCCAGGCCGTGGGTGCGGTGGTAGGCCAGCGCCAGCAGGTCGGACCCGGCCTTCGAGGCGGAGTACGGCGAGTTCGGCGACAGCGGCCAGTCCACCGTCCAGGAGCCGGAGTCGATCGAGCCGTACACCTCGTCGGTGGAGACGTGCACGAACCGGCCGGCGCCGTGACGCAGCGCGGCGTCCAGCAGCGTCTGGGTGCCGAGCACGTTCGTGGTGACGAACGGCGCCGCGCCGGTGATCGAGCGGTCCACGTGCGACTCGGCGGCGAAGTGGACGATCACGTCGTGGCCGGGCACCACCTCGTCGACGAGCGCCGCGTCGCAGATGTCGCCGTGCACGAAGCGCAGGCGCGGGTCGTCGCGTACCGGGGCCAGGTTCGCCAGGTTGCCGGAGTAGGTGAGCTTGTCCAGCACGGTGAGCGCCGTGGGCGCCGTCGCGGGCACCCCGGCCGCGTCGCCGCCGGGCACGCCCAGCAGCATCCGCACGTACTCCGACCCGATGAAGCCGGCGCCGCCGGTGACGAGGATCCTCACGGGTGGAGGAGTCTACGCCGTACCCGCAGCGCAGGCGGGACGTCGACGGGCCACGGTGGTGACGGCGTCACGGGTAGTCTCCGCGAGTGCGTGGAATCCTTCTCGCCGGCGGCACCGGGTCCCGGTTGTGGCCGATCACCCGGGCCGTCTCCAAGCAGCTGATGCCGGTGTTCGACAAGCCGATGGTCTACTACCCGCTCTCCACTCTGGTGATGGCCGGCGTGCGGGAGATCCTGGTGGTGACCACTCCGGAGGACCGCGCCCAGTTCGAGCGGCTGCTCGGCGACGGCAGCCAGTGGGGGCTGCGGCTGGCGTACGCCGAACAGCCCCGTCCGGAGGGCATCGCGCAGGCGCTGGTGCTCGGCGCGGACTTCATCGGCGACGAGTCGGTGGCGCTGATCCTCGGCGACAACATCTTCCACGGCGTCGGGCTCGGCCGGCAGCTCGCCCAGCACGGCGAACCGGCGGGCGGCCGGGTCTTCGCGTACCCGGTGGCGAACCCGCAGGCGTACGGCGTGGTCGAGTTCGACGCCGACGGCCGGGTGCTCTCGATCGAGGAGAAGCCGGCCCGTCCCCGGTCCCGGTACGCGGTGCCCGGCCTCTACTTCTACGACAACCGGGCGGTCGACATCGCCCGCAAGCTGACGCCGAGCGCGCGCGGCGAGCTGGAGATCACGGCGGTCAACGAGACGTACCGGGCGTGGGGCGAGCTGACCGTGACGGTCCTCGACCGGGGCACGGCGTGGCTGGACACCGGCACGTTCACCTCGATGATGCAGGCCGCGGAGTTCGTCCGGGTGATCGAGGAGCGCCAGGGCATGAAGATCGGCTGCGTCGAGGAGGTGGTCTGGCGGTCCGGGCTGATCGACGACGAGCGGCTGCGCGTGCTCGCCCATCCGCTGACCCGCAGCGGCTACGGCGAATACCTGTTGGGCCTGCTGGCCGAGCGGAGCGGGACCGAAGGATGAAGATCCGGCCGCTGAGTATCGAGGGGGCGTGGGAGATCACGCCCCGGCAGCACGGCGACTCCCGCGGGTTGTTCATGGAGTGGTACCGGTTCGACCGGCTCGCCGAGGTGGTCGGGCGTCCGCTGCGGCTGGCCCAGGGCAACCTGTCCGTCTCCGCGCGGGGCGTGGTCCGCGGCATCCACTTCGCCGACGTCCCGCCCGGCCAGGCCAAGTACGTGACCTGCGTACGCGGGGCCGTGGTCGACCTGGTGGTGGACATCCGGGTGGGCTCGCCGACGTTCGGCCGGTGGGAGGCGGTGCGGCTGGATGACGTCGACCGGCGAGCCGTCTATCTCAGCGAGGGCCTGGGGCACGGTTTCTGCGCGCTGACCGACGACGCCACGCTCAGCTATCTCTGCTCCACCACCTACAACCCGGGCGCCGAGCACACGGTGCACCCTCTCGACCCGGACCTGGCGATCGACTGGCCGGCCGAGGCGCCGGTGCTGTCGGCCCGGGACGCCGCCGCGCCGAGCCTGGCCCACGCGCGTACGGCCGGGCTCCTGCCCGACTACCGCAGTACCCGCACCTGTGCCGCACCGTTCGGGGGCGACGAGTGACAGGCGGTTCGCTGGTCGACGCCGCGCAGTCCTCGTCGGACCCCGGCACGACGCCTCCGTCCGGGCGCCGGGCGGCCGGTCTGCTGCGGCGGCTCGTCGCGCCCGAGCGCCTCTATCTCGGCGCGCTGGGACTGACCGGCCTGGCGGCGGTCATGTCGGTGGCGCTGCCCGCGGCGGAGCGCGGCGAACTGTCGGCAAACATGGTGAGCGCGACGCTCGGCGCGGCCGTCGGCGGGCTGTCGCTCGACACCTTCCTCATCTCGCGTCCGGCCGGCTGGGTGCAGTCCCGGGGACGGGCGTACGTGATCGCGATCCTCGGCGTCGCCGTACTCCTCTCCGGTGTCGCCGCCGCGCTGCTCACCGCGGCGGCGGGCGTCGGCGCCTATCTGGTCGGCGTCGGGTCCGCGGTGGGTCTGACCGTGTTCAACACGGTCTCGTCGCTCGCCCTGCGGCAGCGCAGCTTCCGGCTGGTCTACGCGATGCGCGCGGCGAGCGGCGCGGTCCTGGTCGCCGGGTACGCCGCCCTCTACGCCGCCGGCCGGCTCGACGGCGGCGTGTGGAGCATGGTGTGGCTCGCGGTGCAGTGGCTCAGCGCCTTCGCCGTGTGCGGCCTGGTCCTGGTCCGGCTGCGGCGGGCCGGCGCGGCCCCGGCGCCCACCTCGACCGGCGCGGACCTCCGGGCCGACCTGCTCGCGGCCGGGAGCCTGCACCTGGGCATCTTCGCGCAGATGATGACGCTGCGGTTCAACCAGGTCCTGGTGGCCCGGTTCGCCGGGGCCGGTCCGCTCGGCGTCTACGCGCTGGCGGTCGCCGCCCTGGAGTTCGCGCAGGCCGGAGCCGTGGTGCGGGCACAGCGCATCCTCGCCGACCGGGACGGCGGGAACGGCCCGGACCCGACGCGGGCGGTGGTGACGGCGGCCCTGCCGATCGCCCTGGCCGCGATCGTCGGGCTCGGCGTGCTGGGCTTCCTGGCGCCGGAGTACCGGCACGCCTGGCTCCTCGGGCTGCTGCTCCTGCCGGGCTCGCTGGCCACGGCGGCCGGAAAGAGCTGGAGCGCCCTGCTGCTGAAGCGGCGGGGTGAGAGGGCGACCACTGTGGTCGCCGTGGTCACGTCGGCGGTCGCGGTTCCGGCATACCTCGGCGTCATCCCGTGGGCCGGTGTGGTCGGGGCGGCGATCGCCTCCTCGCTCGCCTACGCCGTACACGCGTTCGCGTCGAGAGCGAGCCTGCGCCGGGCGCAGCCGCCGAATCCTGGGATGGTGTGAGTTGGACGTCTCGATCGTGGTTCTCGCCTGGGAGGACTTCCACCGCACCCGCGACTGCGTGCTGTCCCTGCCCGCCGAGGCCGAGATCGTCGTGGTGGACAACGGCAGCTCGGCGGAGATCCGCGAGGCGCTGAGCGAGTTCTGCGCCCAGCAGGGCGTCACCTACGTCCAGTCCGGCTCGAACCTGGGGTACGCCCGCGGCATGAACCTCGGCGTACGGCACACCAGCAGGGCGCACGTCATCCTCTCCAACAACGACATCGTCGTGCACGGTGACGCGGTGGCCCGGCTGCTGACAGCTTTGGAGGACCCGGAGGTGGGCGCCGCCTTCCCCGCTGTGGTGACGCCGGAGGGCGTGCCGCAGACCGAGGGCGGCCGGTTCCTGACCATGGGGGTCGGGCTGGGCCACGCCACCGGGCTGAGCCTCGTGGTGCCGCGCCTGCGGATCGTCGCGCCCCCGGAGCAGGCGGACTGGCTGACCGGGCCGTTCGTCGCGCTGCGGCGCAGCACCTTCGACGCCATCGGCGGAGTCGACGAGACGTCGTTCTTCTACTCCGAGGACATGCGGCTGTGCTGGGCGGTACGCCGGCAGGGCAAACGGCTGGCGTACGTGGCCGACGCCGTGATCATGCACGAGGACGACGCGACCGCCAAGCGCCGCTGGTCGGCGGAGGAGATCTCCGAGCGGCGTACCCGGGAGTTCATCCGGGCCAGCCGGGACCTGGGCGGCCGCCGTGGTCGCGTGGCGGCCACCGCGTACGTCTGCGGCATCCTGCTGCGGGCGGCGGTGGGCCGCGACTCCGTGCGCCGCGCGATCGCGCGCGGGGCCGTCGCGGGGCTGCGTGCGTCGTGAAGGTGCTCTTCGTCTGCACGACCGGTGGCTCCGGGCGGCGGCAGCTGGGCGGCGCGGAACGGATGCTCGCCGAGCTGGTGCCGGCGCACGCCCGTACCGGTGTCGACGTGGTGGCCGCCACCTCGGACGACGAGGTGGGCCGGTCGCTGCGCGAGGCCGGGGTGCCGTGGGTCGGGCTGGGCGCGACCAGCCGGATCGACCTCGGCTACGCGCGTCAGATCCGCCGTCTCGTCCGCGAGGTGAAGCCGGACGTGGTCTGCGCCCACCTGCTGTCCGCCGCGATGCACGCGCGGGCCGCGCTCAGCCTGGACCGCACCCCGCTCGTGGTCACCCTGCACAACAGCCTCTGGCAGTACCGGGACACCGCCGGGTCGTGGCAGCAGAGGGCCGCCACCCAGTCCAACATCACGCTGGACCTGGCGATGCGCCGCCTCCGGCCGCACGCGACGGTGGCGGTGTCCGAGTTCGAGGCCACCGAGCTGCGTCAGCGGGGCCGCGTCCGGAACGTCCACCTGATCCCCAACCCGCTGCCGGCCGACTGGCCCGCCCCGAAACCCGCCGACGCGCCGGCACCCGGCCGGCGTCCAGTGGTCGGCTACCTGGGCCGGCTGGAACGGGAGAAGGGCGCGGACCTGCTGGCCGAGACCGCCGCGCACCTGCCGGAGATGGACGTCCGGGTCGCCGGGGCCGGCTCGCTGCCGATCGCGGCCCGGCCGAACCTGGAACTCGTCGGCCGGGTCGTCGCGGCGGACTTCCTCCGCGGGATCGACTGCCTCCTGGTGCCGTCGCGGGTCGAGTCGTTCGGGCTCAGCGCGTTGGAGGCGCTGTCCCTGGGCGTACCGGTGGTGCACACCGGGGCCGGCGGGCTGGCCGAGGTCACCCGGCACGCCACCGGCACGCTCGCCGTCCGGGCCGACCCCAGCCCCGCCGCGCTGGCCGGCGCCGTCCGCCGGGCGCTGGCCCAGGCCGGGCCCGCCGAGGAGCGGCGGGGCGTGGCCGAGTGGTACGCCCAGGAGTACGCCTTCGACCGGTGCGTGACGCGCTGGCAGAGCCTGTACCGGTCGCTGCGGTGACCGCCGTGGAACTGACTGTCGTCACGGTGCTCTACCGGTCCGCCGGCATGCTCGCCGAGACGCTGCCCACCTGGGTACGCAGCGCCGAAGGGCTGCCGGTGCGGTTCGTCTTCGCCGACAACTGGCCCGAGGACGGCTGCGCGGAGATCATCGCGGGTTGCCTCGACCAGGACCGGTACCGGTACCTTCCCGACTCGTCCAACCCGGGGTTCGCGGCCGGCTGCAACCGGGCCGTCGCGGCCACCACCACCGGCCACGTGCTGCTGCTGAATCCGGACGTCTGGCTGCCCGACGGCGCGCTGGCCCGCATCTGCGCCGCCGTCGCGGAGGACCCCGGCACCCCGGTCGCGGTCGGCCTGGCCATGCACGGCGGCGAGTACGTGGGCATCGACCTGAATCCGGTCTCGCTGTTCATCGACCGGTCCGCCACGACGGCACGGGCGCCACTGGGCCCGTCCGGCGGCGCGGCGGTCTTCCCCACCGAGCTGTACCGCAGGTTCGGCGGGTTCTACGAGCACCTGTTCGCCTGGGGTGAGGACGCCGACCTCGCCCTGCGGCTCCACGCCTCGGGGGTTCGTACCCGGGCGCTGGATCTGATGCTGCCGCACGCCGGTGGGCACAGCGTCGACGGCGACGACCGGCTGCAGGGATTCCGGGCCTTCCTCCTGGCCCGCAACCGGCTCCTGGTCGCGGCGCGCACGCTCACCTGGCCGCTGCTGCTCGTCGCGCTGCCGGTCCTCGCGTTGGCGCACGTCGCACTCGCCGCCCGGCGGGTCCGCCAGGGCCTGCTGCGGCCGTTCCTGCGCGGCGTGGGACACGGCCTGCGGCAGGGGCCGGCCGCCCGCCGACAGTGGACCGGCAAGCGGTTCGGCTTCGCGACCCTGCTCAGCTATCTGACAGTTCGGAGAGCGTGATGACGGGACACCCGTGGAGTGTCGTGACTGTCACCTACAACTCGGCGGACACGCTGCGCCGCTGCTGGCGCGGCGAGAAGCCGTACGAGTGGATCGTGGTGGACAACGCGTCGTCCGACGACTCGGCGGCGGTGGCCCGGGAGCTGGGCGCGCGGGTCGTCCGGCTGCCGGAGAACGTGGGCTTCTCCCGCGCCAACAACGTCGCGCTGCACGAGGCCGCCGGCAGGTACGTCCTCTTCGCGAACCCGGACCTGGAGGTCCGCCCGGACGGGCTGGAGGCGCTCGCGCGGCACCTGGACGCGCACGGCGGACTGGTGGCGCCCCAACTGCTCTCCACCGACGGGACCCCGCAACCAAACGGGCGTGGCTTCCCGTACGCCACCGCGAAGCTCGGCAACCGGAAGCTGTGGCCGCTGTCCCGCCTGCACGAGTCGTACCGGATGGTGGCCGAGCCGGGCGAGGTCCGCTACGTCGCCTGGCTGATGGGGGCGGCGGTCGCCGGACGCACCGGGGACCTCGTCGAGCTGGGCGGATGGAACGAGCGTTTCTTCCTCTACTACGAGGACCACGAGCTGGGCCTGCGGGCGTGGCAGCGCGGTTTCCCGGTCGCCCTGCTCGGTGACGTGCGGTGGACCCACCACTGGGCGCGGGCGACGAACTCGGTGCGGTGGTCACCGGCGCACACGCTGGAGTTGCGCAGCGCCCGGATCTTCTTCGGCATGTTCCCCGAGTTCCTGGTCGGCCTGCCGCCGGCTGCCCGCCGGCACCACCGGGCGGCCGGGCTGATCGGTTCACGGGTGCCCGCGCCCCGCCCGCCGGTGGCCGGCTGAGCCGGGTCGGTCCGCGTGTCTCCCCTCCTGAAGGCCGCCGTCCGGCGTGCGCTCGTGTCGCAGCCGCTGGCGAGCGCGTACCACGGGCGGGCCAACGGTTTCGGCGCGCTGCGGCTCGTCTTCGCGCTGGCCGTGGTGCTGTCCCACACCGCCGCCCTCGGGTTCGGGCGTCCGCTGCTGCACCGGGTCGACCTGGGCGCCCTGGCGGTGGCGGGCTTCTTCACGATCTCCGGTTTCCTCGTCGTCGGCTCGGCGCGACGCAACTCGGTGCCCCGCTTCCTGTGGCACCGGGCGCTGCGGATCTGGCCCGGGCTGTGGGTCTGCCTGCTGTTCACCGGCCTGGTCGTGGCGCCCCTGCTGTACCTCGACCGGCACGGCACGCTCGACGGGCTGTGGCGCAGCCCGGGCGGCGTGCTCGACTACCTGCGACTGAACTGGTGGGGCGGGCTGCGGCAGTTCGGCATCGCCGACCTGCTGCGCGGTGACACGCCGTACTGGCACTGGCAGGGCGGGAACACGATCAACGGGTCGTTGTGGACGCTCGCCTACGAGATCTACTGCTATCTGGCGGTGGCCGTCCTGGCCGCGCTGACCGTCCTGCGCCGGCAGCTCCGCTGGGTCACGCTGCTCGCCGTGGTCGCGGTGTTCGGCGTCCTCTGCTGGAACCACCTCCAGCCCGGTGCGGCGCTCTGGACCAGCGGGGCGGTCGGTCCGCTGCCGATGCTCGGCGCGCTGCAGAAGACCTACCTGCTCTGGTTCGGGTTCATGTTCCTGGCCGGCGGGGCCGCCGAGCTGTACCGCGACCGGCTGCCGATGAACGACCTGCTCGGCGTGCTCGCGCTCGGCACGGTCGGCTGGCTCGCCGTGCGGGGCGACTTCGTCGGCCCGGGGGTGTACGCCGTCGACGGGGCGTTCTTCGCACCGGCGCTGCTCGCCTACGCGTACGCCGTCCTCTGGCTCGCCGTACGGCTGCCGCGCGTGCTGCACCGCGTCGGCCGCGACAACGACTACTCGTACGGGGTCTACATCTACTCGTTCGTGGTGCAGCAGGTGCTCGCCAAGTTCGGCCTGCCGGCTCTCGGCGTGGCCGGGTTCTTCCTGGTCAGCGCCGTGCTCAGCCTCGGGCTGGCGATGCTCTCCTGGCATCTGGTGGAGAAGCCGGCGCTGCGGGGAAAGGACTGGACGCCGCCCGCGCTGCGCGAGCCGCCGGACGATCGGCCGGGTCAGGACGGTCCCGACGTGCCTGCACTGCCCGGGCGCGCGGCGGGCGCCGAGCCGGATCCGGCCGCCGCGCCGGCCGCTGGCTGACGGGGGCCGGCGGCGGCTTGCGCGCCAGGTTGCCGGCGACGCGGCACCGGTAGCGCCCGCGCCGACAGGGACGGGTTGTCGGCGGCGCCCAGCGCGACCGCCAGGAGCAGCACGGCTACGGCGCCCAGCCACAGCCACACGTCGAAGAAGAAGATCTGGGCCGCGAACCCGACCAGCAGGAGGCGGGCCGGCAGCGACCGGAGGTGCCGGTAGAGCAGCACCAGCAGCGCCAGCAGGCAGGCCAGTCCGATCAGGCCGAAGTTGTACCAGAACGTCAGGTAGGTGTTGTCGAAGACCTGGGCCTGGCCGTCGCCGATGCCGACGTTCTCCAGGAAGCGCACGTTGGCCTCCGGCCCGTTGCCGAAGACGACTGTGGACCAGTCGCGGGTGATGCCGTCCCAGACCACGCTCATGCGCGTGAAGCGTGCGTCGGCGCTGGCCGGGTCGGAGATCCGTGATCCCGCCACGTCGACGGAGTCCACGGCGCTGGCGGTGGGCGCGGCCGAGGTCGGCGCGACTGGCTCCGGCGGCAGGGAACTCGCCGCCGGAGGCGCCGGAGCGGCCGGGCTCGGCGCGGCCGGGCTCGGCGCGGCAGGGCTCGGCGCGGCCGGGCTCGGCGTGGCAGCGGGCGATTCGGGGGCCGGCGCCGCCGAACTCGCTGCCGGAGCGGCCGGGCTCGGCGTGGGTGCGGCGGTGGTGGTGTCGGGCCGCAGGGCCGGCGGGTTGACCGCCACGAGCGTGAAGGTGACCGCGGCGACGGCGGCAGCGGCGCCCAGGCCGCGCCAGCTGACCTTCCGCCACTGGAAGAACAGCCAGAGCCAGAGCGCGAGAACCGTGCCCACCCAGGCGCTGCGGGTGCCGGAGAGCACCAGGCCGACGAGGTTGGCGGTGACCGGCACGTACCAGAACCGGCCCCGGAGCGTCAGCGCGACGAGCACCATGGCCATGGCGAACGTGCCGTAGATGATGGGGTGCCCGGACAGGCCCACCGCCCGGGTCGCGTCGAACGCCGAGGTGTAGGTCCAGTCGTACGCGAACTGGTCGAAGATCGGCCAGCTCCGGGAAGCGGTCTGGTACTTGGCGAACACTGCCACGGCGACGCTGAACCAGGTGAGCGCCTCCGCGATCCGCCGGACGGCCCGCCGGTCGTGCCGTGCCTCCTCGGCGAGGTGCCAGGCCAGCACGCCGAAGCACAGCAGGGGCGCGACGCCGACCGCGATCGGCTTCACCCCGTGCCAGTGGACCAGCCCCGCGAGCACCGCGCACGCCGGGAGCAGAAGCGCCGCCGCGAGCGCCTTCGGCGGCCACCCGTCGCGTTCGGCGCGCAGCACCCGCCCCCACGCGGCGAGGAGGAACAGGACCAGCAGCAGCGCGTACGAGGGATTCGTCGGATAGCCGACGTCGATGGTCACCGGGACGGCGAACGCGATGACGAAGACCGCCCAGGTGATCCGGACCGGGTCCGTCAGCACCCAGCCGAGCAGGGCGCCGACGGCGACCCCGAGCGCGAGCTGCCACCTGCCCGTCAGCAGGAACCCGGCCGCCAGAACGACGAGGCCGAGGCCGAGGTAGCGGACCCTGCGCTCCACGCCCCTGATCCGGTCAGCCAACACGCGCACCGCACGATCGTACGGATCAGCAGTGGCCGATCGGCACCAGCCCCGGGGACGGGGACGCGGACCCGCAGTTCCGGGCCTGTCGACGCACCTGAGTGGTGGGTTAGGGTGACGGCCGGTCGGCAGGCGGGGATAGGGATCTACGTGGTGACACGGGTGGAACCAGCCGATGTGGACAGAACCGGCGCGGCGGCGGGCCGACCGCCGGGGCCCCGCCCGATCCTGTGGGACAGCACCGCCGTCCTCGCGCTGCTGTGCCTGCTGCCGATCCTGCACGACGTCAAGACCATGCTCGGCGCGCCGTACTGGCTCGACGAGGCGTGGGTCGCGCTGTCCGTCCGGTTCCCGCTGGGCGACCTGCCGGTCACCACGTCGTCCAGCCCGCTCGGCTGGAGCTTCCTGCTGCGGCTGGTGCCCGACCCGGACGACCTGCGGCTGGTCACCCTGGCGTTCCAGGGGCTCGCGGTCGTGGCGGCGTACGGGCTCGGCAGGTCGCTGCGGTGGTCGACGCCCGGCCGGGGCGTGGTGGCCGGCGCGGCCTGCGCGGCGGCGGTCCTGCTGCTCCCCGCCCAGCAGGTGCGCCACGACCTCAAGCAGTACACCGCCGACGCCGCCGTGGCCGTGGGCGTGCTCGCCCTGGTCGCCTGGGTCGAGCAACGGTGGTCGCGGCGGCGGCTCAACGTGCTGACCGCCGCCGTCGCCGCGGGCATGCTGGTCAGCCACGTCACCGCGATCGTGGCGCCGTGCGCGTTCGGCGGGCTGCTGCTGGTCACCACGGTCCGGCGGCAGTGGCTACGCCTGGTCGAGGTGGCGGTGGCCGGGCTCAACGCCGGGCTGGTCCTCACCGGCGTCTACTTCGGCATCTCGATGCAGGGCCGCAACGTACCCATGCAGCAGTTCTGGGCCGGCAACTTCCCCGGCGTCACCGAGCTGCCCGGCTACCTGGCGCGGCAGGTCGACACGCTGATGCCGGTGGTCGGCGCGCCCGGGCTGGTGGTGGTCGCCCTGCTCGTGGCCGGCACGCTGACGCTCCGCCGGCACGGCCGGCCCGCCGCCGCGGTCGCCGTGATGCTCCTGCCGGTGGTGGCGACGATCGTCGGCGTCGCGAAGGTCTATCCGCTGCTGGAACTGCGTACCTCGCACTTCCTGCTCGTCACCGCCGCCGCGGTGGCCGGGCTCGGGGTCGCCGGGTCGGCGAGCCGCGCGGCCGACCTGGCCTGCCGCCGGCTCCCCCGGGTGCGGCCCGCCGTCCTGGCCGCTGCCGCCTGCGCGGTAGTGCTCGGGGGGTACGCGGCCGGCAACAGCCACTGGTACCGGTTCGACGGGAACGAGCCGGGGCTCTACTACACGGCGATCGCCGTCACCGACGTGCGTTCGGCGACCGAGTACGTGGCCCGGCACCGGCTCCCGAACGACGTCGTGGTCATGAACAACGCGGCCTGGTACGGGTTCGCGTTCTACTCCCGGCACGAGCGGCTGAGACTGGTGGTGCCGCACGGCAACACGGTGGGCTGGTGGGTCGACATGCCCGACCGGCCCGACGTCGTGGTGGTGCCCGGCCACGACACCACTGCGGTGCAGGCCGGTCTCCGGCACGCGGTCGAGCTGGCGGCCGAGCGCGGCGACGGGGCGCGCGTCTGGCTGATCCGCTCGCACGTCGTCGGCGACGAGGTGGACGCCTGGCGGCAGGCGCTCGCCGCCTACCGCGTCGAGCAGGTCACCGGCGGGGTCGAGCCGGTCGCGCGGATCAGCGCCGCATGACGCGGCGCGGCGGTCAGCTGCCGCGCTGCCACAGGTCGCGCAGGGCGTCCCAGTCGCCGTCCACACCGTCCTTGCAGAGCGTCTCGATGTAGAAGGCCCCCTGCATGTCGTCGGGGTCCCACCAGACGCCGCAGATCGCCCGGCCGTCCTCGCCCTCGAAGGCGTACTCGACGTAGCTGCCGGGCTTGCCGGTCACCCCGCCCTTCGTGGTGCTCGCCTCGCGCAGCCCCGGCGCCAGCGAGCCGCCGGCGAGGTTGAGCTGCTGGCGGTACGCCCGCGCGGTGTCCTTCTGCTTCTGTCCCGGGTAGAGCGTGAAGTGCAGCCACGCGCCGCCGTAGTGGCAGAACACGTGCCCCTTCTCGTCCGCCGGCAGCTTCGGGGCGCCCGGCTGGTCGTAGACGGTGCAGCCGCCGATCCGGGTCAGCCAGGGCTCGACCAGCGGGGCCAGCTCACCCTCGAACTTGGCCTTGTTGATGGCGAGCTGCGTGGCCTCGTAGGGCGGCAACGACGGGCTGGCCGACGGCGTGGGCGTCGCGGCCTCCTTCTCGCGCCCTGCGCCCAGGAAGAACCCGGCGGTGCCGGCGACCAGGGTGAGCACCAGGGCGCCGACGATCGAGATCCAGTCGCGCCGCTTCGGCGCCGGCTGCACCGGGGCGATCCGGCGTCCGCCGGACGGGTCCAGCGGGTCGGTGGCCACCGGCGCCGAGCCGACGGCGGGTGGCGCGGAGACGGCGGACTGCGCGGGGACCCCGGAGGTCGCGGAGACGGCGGCCGGGGACATCGGCGCGCCGGAGATCGGCTGAGCCGCCATCGCCCAGGGCTGCGGAACCCACGGCAACTGGGACGGCGGGGAGACCGGGGCGGCGGCCGGGGGCGGCGGGAGCATCTCGGCCGTCGGGGTGCGCTGGTAGTCCATGCCGAGGCTGCGGAACAGCCGCTCGGCCGCACCTTCCTCTTCGGACGGGTACGCGATCCAGGGCTCGGCGGCGGCGAAGTCGGCGTTGACGTACCGGTGGCCGCCGGGGGTCTGGGCCAGCACGTTCGCCGCGTTGGCGAACGCCTCCCGCCAGCGCTGGTCACCGGCGGCGGCGCCTTCGAGGACGGCGACGGTGACCGGGCGGTCCTGCCCGTCGAGAGCCGCCCACGCCCGGCCGACCTGGCACTCGCCCAACGTCTCGGTGAACCTGTACGGCCCCTCCGGCTGCATGCCCCACTCCTCTGTTCACCCGCCGTGCGGATAGTACAGAGAGCACGCTCATCGGACCTCCCTGCGGTCGCGCGACGCTTGCGCTCTGAAAGTTTTCATGCATAGAGTCGGCTCGTGAATGAAAGCGGTGCGGCCTCCCCTGACCGCCTGCTCGACCTCTTCCACGGCGTACGGCTCACCCCGACGCAGCGCCGCATCGCGCACTGCCTGGTGCGGCACGCGGGCGCGGCGGCGTACCTGTCCGCCGCCGAGGTGGCCGAGCTCGCAGGCGTCAGCCAGCCGTCGGTGACCCGGTTCGCCATGGCGCTCGGCCACGACGGCTACCCCGCGCTGCGCCGCCGCCTGCGCGAGCTGGGCGCGCGCGACGCCGCCGACCAGGACCGCGCCGGGAACGCCCTGCAACGGGCGGTGCGCGCCGAACGGGACAACCTCGACCGGCTCGCCGCGCAGCTCGCCGACGCCGACCGGGTCGCCGAGGTGGGCCGCCTGCTCGCCGCCAGCCGCCCGCTGCCGGTGCTCGGGCTGCGGGCCGCCGCGCCGCTGGCCGCCTACTTCGCCTACTTCGCGGCGAAGGTGCACCCGGACGTACGGGTGTTCGACGACGGCGGCAGCATGCTCGTGGACCGCCTGGACCAGGCGGTGGCGGCCGGCGCGACGGCCATGCTCGCGTTCGTGCTGCCCCGCTACCCCCGGGAGACCCTGGAGGCGCTGCGCGAGGCCCGGGACGCCGGCCTGACCGTCGTGGCGATCACCGACTCGCCGGTGAGCCCGGCCACCGAGCACGCCCAGGTGGTGCTGCCCGCCGCCGTCGGCGCCGACCTCGTCTTCGACCTGCACACCGCACCGATGACCCTGGCCATGGTGGTGCTCCAGGCGATCTGCGACGCCGCACCGGCCGAGACCCAGGACCGGCTCGAGGCGTTCGAGTCGTCCGCCGCCCGCCGCCAGTTGTTCCTCGGCTGAGAGGAGTACGAGATGCACCAGCCCGTCCGCGCCGCCCGCGGCGTCACCCGCACCGCGAAGGGGTGGCCGCAGGAGGCCGCCCTGCGGATGCTGATGAACAATCTCGACCCGGAGGTGGCCGAGCGCCCCGACGACCTGGTGGTCTACGGCGGCACCGGCAAGGCGGCCCGGGACTGGCCGTCGTACCACGCGCTCGTGCGCACGCTCACCGAGCTGCGCGACGACGAGACGATGCTGGTGCAGTCCGGCCGGCCGGTCGGTGTGATGCGGACCCACGAGTGGGCGCCGCGCGTGCTGCTGGCCAACTCCAACCTGGTCGGCGACTGGGCCACCTGGCCGGAGTTCCGCCGCCTGGAGTCGCTGGGCCTGACCATGTACGGGCAGATGACCGCCGGTTCGTGGATCTACATCGGCACCCAGGGCATCCTCCAGGGCACGTACGAGACGTTCGCCGCCGTCGCCGCCAAGCGCTTCGGGGGCACGCTCGCCGGCACGCTGACGCTCACCGCCGGCTGCGGCGGGATGGGCGGGGCGCAGCCGCTCGCCGTCACCATGAACGGCGGCGCCTGCCTGATCGTGGACGTGGACCGGTCGCGGCTGGACCGCCGGGTGCACGACCGCTACCTCGACGAGGTGGCCGACTCGCTGGACGACGCCATCGAGCGGGCGCTCGCGGCCAGGCGGGACCGGCGGGCGCTCAGCGTCGGCGTGGTCGGCAACGCCGCCGCCGTCTTCCCCGAGCTGCTGCGCCGGGGCGTAGCGATCGACATCGTGACCGACCAGACCAGCGCGCACGACCCGCTGTCGTACGTGCCGGAGGGCGTGGACCCGGGCGACGCGCGGGACTACGCGGCGGCCAAGCCGGCCGAGTTCACCGACCGGGCCCGCGCGTCGATGGCGAAGCACGTGGAGGCGATGGTCGGCTTCCTGGACGCGGGCGCGGAGGTCTTCGACTACGGCAACTCGATCCGGGGCGAGGCCAAGCTCGGCGGATACGAGCGGGCGTTCGACTTCCCCGGGTTCGTGCCCGCGTACATCAGGCCGTTGTTCTGCGAGGGCAAGGGCCCGTTCCGCTGGGCCGCGCTCTCCGGCGACCCGAAGGACATCGCCGCCACCGACCGGGCGATCCTCGACCTGTTCCCGGAGAACGAGTCCCTCGCCCGGTGGATCCGGATGGCCGGCGAGCGGGTCGCGTTCCAGGGTCTGCCGGCGCGGATCTGCTGGCTCGGCTACGGCGAGCGGGACCGGGCCGGGGTGCGGTTCAACGAGATGGTCGCGTCCGGCGAGCTGAGCGCGCCGGTGGTGATCGGCCGGGACCACCTGGACTGCGGCAGCGTGGCCAGCCCCTACCGGGAGACCGAGGCGATGGCCGACGGCTCCGACGCGATCGCCGACTGGCCGCTGCTGAACGCGCTGGTGAACACCGCCAGCGGCGCGTCCTGGGTGTCGATCCACCACGGCGGCGGCGTCGGCATCGGCCGGTCCATCCACGCCGGGCAGGTCTGCGTGGCCGACGGCAGCGCCCTCGCGGGGCAGAAGATCGAGCGGGTGCTCACGAACGACCCGGCGATGGGCGTCATCCGGCACGTCGACGCCGGCTACGACGACGCCCGCGCGGTGGCCGAGCGCACCGGCGTCCGCGTCCCGATGGCCGAGTAAGGAAGGGCCCCTTGTTAACGCATTCTGCATGGGAAGGGTCCCTTCCTAACCGGTTCCGGGAGCTGTGGGACGAGATCGCGCCGATCGGGCGCGACGAGGGCAGCGGCGGCTACCTGCGCTACGCGCTGACCGAACCGGAGCTGCGGCTGCGGGAGTGGTTCCACAACCAGGCCGACGCCCGCGGGATGCCGGTTCAGCAGGACGGCAACGGCAACCTGTTCGCCTGGTGGGGCGACCCGGAGGCCGGCGACGCGGTGCTCACCGGCAGCCACTTCGACTCGGTGCCGCACGGCGGCGCGTACGACGGTCCGCTCGGCATCGTCAGCGCGTTCCTCGCCGTGGACGAGCTGCGGGCCGCGGGCATCACCCCGGAACGGCCGGTGGTGGTGGCCGCGTTCGTGGAGGAGGAGGGCGCGCGGTTCGGCGTACCCTGCCTGGGGTCGAGGCTGCTCACCGGCGAGATCGACGTCGACCGCGCGGCCGGGCTGCGCGACCAGGCCGGGACGACCTTCGCGCAGGCGCTCGGCGAGCGGCCGGCGGGCGCCGACCCGGCGCTGCTCGGCCGCTTCGCGGCCTTCGTGGAGCTGCACGTCGAGCAGGGCCGCGCGCTGGTCGACCAGGACGCGCCGGTCGCGGTGGCCTCCGCGATCTGGCCGCACGGCCGGTGGCGGTTCGACTTCACCGGCGAGGGCAACCACGCGGGTACGACAGGGATGGCCGACCGCCGCGATCCCATGCTCACCTACGCGTTCACCGTGCTGGCGGCGAACAAGGAGGCCCGGCTGCGCGACGCGCACGCCACAGTGGGCCGGGTGTCGGTCGAGCCGAACGCCACGAACGCGATCCCATCCCGGGTCACCGGCTGGCTGGACGCGCGGGCGGCCGAGGCGGAGACGCTGTACGGTCTGGTCGAGGCGGTACGCGCCAAGGCCGCCGACCGGGCCGGCCGCGACGGCACCGCGCTGACCTGCACCCAGGAGTCGGCGACCCCGCTCGTCGCGTTCGACCGCGGGCTGGCCGACCGGCTGGTCACGCTGCTCGGCGCGCCGGTGCTGCCCACCGGCGCCGGGCACGACGCGGGGGTGCTGGCGGCGCACCTGCCCACCGCGATGCTGTTCGTGCGCAACCCGACCGGGGTGTCGCACTCCCCCGCCGAGGCGGCCACCGACGCCGACTGCGCCGTCGGGGTGACCGCCCTGGCCCGGGTCCTGGAGGAGCTGGCATGCCGCTGACCCGCTGGCTGGCCGAGTACGCCTGGCTGCCCGACCGCGCCGAGCCCACGCGGGACGTGCTGATCGAGGCGACCGACGGGCGGCTCACCGCTGTCACCCCGCTGACCGGGGACGGTCCGCCGACCGCCGGGGTGGAGGTGCTCGACGACGCGGTACGGCTGCCCGGCCTGACGGTGCCCGGCCTGGCGAACGCGCACTCGCACGCGTTCCACCGCGCGCTGCGCGGGCGCACCCACGACGGGCGCGGCGACTTCTGGTCCTGGCGCAGCCTGATGTACGCGATCGCGACCCGGCTCGACCCGGACACCTACCTGGCGCTGGCCCGCGCCGTGTACGCGGAGATGGCGCTGTCCGGGATCACCTGCGTGGGCGAGTTCCACTATCTGCACCACGGTCCCGGCGGCACCCCGTACGACGACCCGAACGCGATGTCCGCCGCGCTGGTGGAGGCCGCCGCGCACGCCGGGATCCGAATCACGCTGCTGGACACCGCGTACCTGGCCGGGGGCGTGGACGGCGCGCCGCTGACCGGGCCGCAACGCCGGTTCGGTGACGGCGACGCGCTGCGCTGGGCGGCGCGGGTGGACGCGTTCGGGCCGGCCGACGACCACGTCCGGCTCGGCGCGGCCATCCACTCGGTGCGCGCGGTCCCGGCCGAGCAGCTCGCCACCGTGGCCGGCTGGGCCGACCGCAACGGGCTGCCGCTGCACGTGCACCTGTCCGAGCAGCCGGCCGAGAACGACGCCTGCCGGGCCGTGCACGGCTGCACCCCGACGCGGCTGCTGGCCGACCACGGCGTGCTCGGCCCGCACACCACAGCGGTGCACGCCACCCACCCGACCGCCGCCGACGTGGCGCTGCTCGGCGACAGCCGTACCCGGGTCTGCGTCTGCCCCACCACCGAACGCGACCTGGCCGACGGGGTCGGCCCGGTGCGGCGGATGGCCGACGCGGGCAGCCCGCTGAGCCTGGGCAGCGACAGCAACGCCGTGGTGGACCTATTCGAGGAGGCCCGCGCGCTGGAGATGGACGAGCGGCTGCGTACCCGACGGCGGGGGCACTTCACGCCGGTCGAGCTGCTCGGCGCCGCCACCGTCGGCGGCCACGCCGCGCTGGGCTGGGGCGACGCCGGCCGGCTCGCCGTCGGGCAGCGGGCCGACCTGGTCACGGTACGGCTGGACAGCGCCCGCACCGCCGGGGTGCCGCCGGCCGGCGCGTTCTTCGCCGCCACCGCCGCCGACGTGACGAGCGTGATCGTGGACGGGAGGCCGGTGGTGGACGGCGGCCGGCACCTGACCGTGGACGTGCCCACCGAGCTGCGGGACGCGATCGCGGCGGTGACCGCGAAGGAGGACTCGTGACGCGCGGCAGCCTGCTCGTCGACCACATCGGCGAGCTGGTCACGAACGACGGCCGCGACGGCGACCCGCTGGGCATCAGGCGCGACGCCGCGCTGCTGGTCGAGGACGGCCAGGTGGCCTGGATCGGGTCGGCCCGCTACGCGCCCGCCGCCGACCGGCGGATCGACGCCGGTGGCGCGGCGGTACTGCCCGGCTTCGTGGACAGCCACGCCCACCTGGTCTTCGCCGGGGACCGGGCCGCCGAGTTCGCCGCCCGGATGGCCGGCGAGCCCTACACCGGCGGCGGCATCCGCACCACAGTCGGCGCCACCCGCGCGGCCTCCGACGGCGACCTGCGCGCCACTGTGGGCCGGCTACGCGCGGAGATGCTGCGGCAGGGCACCACCACCGTCGAGATCAAGAGCGGGTACGGCCTCACCGTCGCCGACGAGGCCCGCTCGCTGCGCATCGCCGCCGAGTTCACCGAGGACACCACGTTCCTCGGCGCGCACGTGGTCCCCGCCGAGTACGCCGACCGCCCGGACGACTACGTCGGCATGGTCTGCGGGCCGATGCTCGCCGCCGCCGCGCCGTACGCCCGCTGGATCGACGTGTTCTGCGAGCGGGGCGCGTTCGACGCCGACCACGCGCGGGCGATCCTCGCCTGCGGGCAGGCCGCCGGTCTGGGCGTACGGCTGCACGCCAACCAGCTCGGCCCCGGGCCGGGCGTACGGCTCGGCGTTGAGCTGGGCGCGGCCAGCGTCGACCACTGCACCCACCTGACCGACGCCGACGTCGACGCGCTGGCCGGCTCGGAGACGGTCGCCACGCTGCTGCCCGGCGCCGAGTTCTCCACCCGGTCGCCGTACCCGGACGCCCGGCGGCTGCTCGACGCGGGCGTGACAGTCGCGCTCGCCACCGACTGCAACCCCGGCTCGTCGTACACGTCGTCGATGCCGTTCTGTGTCGCGCTCGCCGTACGCGAGATGCGGATGACCCCGGCGGAGGCGGTGTGGGCCGCTACCGCCGGTGGGGCGGCGGCGCTGCGCCGCACCGACGTGGGGCGGCTGACCCCCGGGGCGCGGGCCGACCTGATCATCCTCGACGCCCCGTCCCACCTGCACCTGGCCTACCGGCCGGGGGTGCCACTGATCCGCCAGGTTCTGCACAACGGAGTGCCGCGATGACCACAGTGACCATCCTGTCCACCGGGGTCACCCCCGCCGACGTGCTCGCGGTGGCCCGCGGCACCGCCAAGGTCGTGCTCGACCCGGCCGCCACCGAGGCGATGGCGACCTCCCGGTCCATCGTGGACCGGATCGAGGCGGCCGGGCGGCCGGTGTACGGCGTCTCCACCGGGTTCGGCGCGCTCGCCAACACGTTCGTCGCACCGGAGCGCCGGGCCGAGCTGCAGCACGCGCTGATCCGCTCGCACGCCGCCGGGGTGGGCGCGCCGATGCCGCGCGAGGTGGTACGCGCCATGATGCTGCTGCGGGTCCGCTCGCTGGCGCTCGGCCGCTCCGGCGTACGCCCGCTGGTCGCCGAGGCGCTCGTGGACCTGCTCAACCACGACGTCACCCCGTGGGTGCCGGAGCACGGCTCGCTCGGCGCGTCCGGCGACCTGGCGCCGCTGGCGCACTGCGCGCTGGTGCTGCTCGGTGAGGGCTGGGTGCTCGGCCCGTCCGGGGAGCGCGTCCCGGCCGCCGACGCGCTGCACCAGGTCGGGCTGAAGCCGGTGTCGCTGGCCGCCAAGGAGGGGCTGGCGCTGATCAACGGCACCGACGGCATGCTCGGCATGCTGCTGCTGGCCGTCTCCGACGCCCGGCACCTGTTCGCCATGGCGGACGTGACAGCGGCGCTCGCCATCGAGGCGATGCTCGGCTCGGAGCGGCCCTTCCTGCCCGAGCTGCACGCGATCCGCCCGCATCCCGGCCAGGCCGCCTCGGCGGCGAACATCCACCGGCTGCTGCAGGGCTCGGCGGTGATGGACTCGCACCGCGACGACCTGGCGCACGCGGTGCAGGACGCGTACTCCATGCGCTGTGCCCCGCAGGTCGCCGGCGCGGCCCGGGACACGCTCGACTTCGTCGAGGTGGTCGCGGGCCGGGAACTGCTGTCCGTGGTGGACAACCCGGTGGTGCTGCCGGACGGGCGGGTCGAGTCGACCGGCAACTTCCACGGCGCGCCGCTCGGCTTCGCCGCCGACTACCTGGCCATCGCCGCCGCCGAGGTGGGCGCGATCGCCGAACGCCGGGTGGACCGGCTGCTGGACGTCACCCGCTCCCGGGAGCTGCCCGCGTTCCTGTCCCCCGACGCCGGGGTGAACTCCGGGCTGATGATCGCCCAGTACACCGCCGCCGGGATCGTGGCGGAGAACCGCCGGCTCGCCGCGCCCGCCTCGGTCGACTCGCTGCCCACCAGCGGCATGCAGGAGGACCACGTCTCGATGGGCTGGGCGGCCACCAAGAAGCTGCGCACCGTGCTGGACAACCTGACCAGCCTGCTCGCGGTGGAGCTGCTGGCGGCCGTACGCGGGCTCCAGCTCCGCGCCCCGCTGACGCCGTCACCGGCCGGGCGGGCGGCGCTCGACGTGCTCGGCCGCACGATCGGCGAGCCGGGACCGGACGTGTTCCTCGCGCCGCTGATGGAGGCGGCGCGCGACGTGGTACGCGGCCCGGAGCTGCGCGCGGCGATCGAACGGGAGATCGGCCCGCTGGGCTGATCTCAGGTGGCGGGCGGGAGCACCTTCGCGACCAGCTTGGCCAGCTCCCGCAGCGCCTTGCCGCGGTGGCTGACCGCGTCCTTCTCCTCGGGCGTCAGCTCCGCGTTGGTGCGCTCCTGCCCGTCGCCCAGGAAGATCGGGTCGTAGCCGAAGCCGCCCTCGCCGCGCGGCGCGCGCAGCAGCCGGCCGGACTGGCGGCCGTCGACCAGGTGCTCCTTGCCGCCCGGCAGCACCAGCGCGACGGTGCAGACGAACGCCGCGCCCCGGTGCTCGTCCGGCACGTCGCCGACCTGGTCCAGCACGAGCTGGAGGTTGGCGTGGTCGTCGCCGTGCCGGCCGGACCAGCGGGCGCTGAACACACCCGGCATGCCGTTGAGCGCGTCCACCGCCAGCCCCGAGTCGTCGGCGATCGTCGGCAGGCCGGTACGCCGGCAGCCCTCCCGCGCCTTGATCAGCGCGTTCTCGCCGAACGTGAGGCCGGTCTCCGGCAGCTCCGGGTACTCCTCGACGTCGTCGAGGCCGAGCAGCGCGATCCGGTGCGCGCCGAGCGCGCCGTCCAGGATCCGCTGCAGCTCGACGAGCTTCTTCCGGTTCCGGGTGGCCAGCAGGACCTTGTTCATGACGAGAGCGCCTTCCGCTGCGCGTCGGCCAGTTCCAGGCAGCCCGCCACGCCCAGGTCGAGCAGCGCGTCGAGCTGATCGCGGGCGAAGACACCCGCCTCGCCGGTGCCCTGCACCTCGACGAAGTCGCCGGCGCCGGTGCACACCACGTTCATGTCGACCTCGGCGGTGACGTCCTCGGCGTAGCAGAGGTCGAGCATCGGCTCGCCGCCGATCACCCCGACGCTCACCGCCGCCACCGAACGGTGCATCACCTTCTCCACCTTGCCGGCCAGCGCCTTGCGCTCGGCCAGCCAGGTCACCGCGTCGTGCAGCGCGACGTACGCGCCGGTGATCGCCGCGGTCCGGGTGCCGCCGTCGGCCTGGAGCACGTCGCAGTCGAGCACGATCGAGTTCTCGCCGAGCGCCTTGAGGTCCACGCAGGCACGCAGGCTGCGGCCGATCAGACGGGAGATCTCATGGGTACGCCCGCCGACCTTGCCGCGCACGCTCTCCCGGTCCGAGCGCGTGTTGGTGGCCCGGGGCAGCATCGCGTACTCGGCTGTCACCCAGCCCAGCCCGGAACCCTTGCGCCAGCGCGGCACGCCCTCGGTGACGCTCGCCGTGCAGAGCACCCGGGTCGCGCCGAACTCGACGAGCACCGAACCCTCCGGGTGGGTGCTCCAGCCCCGGGTCAGGGTCACCGGTCGGAGTTGGTCGGGCTCCCGCCCGTCAGGTCGCGCCATGCCTGCACCCTATGCGGTGCGGTGATCGGATCGTCCGCGGGTGTCCGCCGACACGGCCCGGCCGCCGCCGGGGTCACACGTCGTAGCAGGCGCCGGGCCGCACCACGTCCAGCGGCCCGGCGTACGCCCCGGCCGCCGCCTCCACCGTCTGCGACTCGCTGCCCCAGGCCGGTACGAGATGGGTGAGCAGCAGCCGCCCCACGCCCGCCTTGGTGGCCGCCTCGCCCGCCTCCCGGCCGGTCAGGTGCAGATCCGGCGGGTTCTCCACGCCGTCCATGTAGCTCGCCTCGCAGAGGAACACGTCGGCGTCCTGGGCCAGGCGCAGCAACGCCTCGCAGGGCGCGGTGTCGGCGGAGTAGCAGAACACCCGCCCGCCGTGCTCCAACCGCACCCCGTACGTCTCGACCGGGTGGTTCATCCGGTCGACGGTGACGCTGAACGGGCCGATCGGGAACGTGCCCGGCTGGAGACCGTAGAACTGGTAGACGTCCTCCACCGAGCCCTCCTCCTGCCCGTACGCGGCGGCGAGCCGGTCGGGCGCGCCGGAGGGGGCGTACATCGGCAGGGGCGGGTACGGACCGTCCGGCGCGTACCGGCGCACCACCACGTAGGACACCGCGTCGAACATGTGGTCGCAGTGCAGGTGGGTGAGGAGGACCGCGTCGGGGGCGTGCAGCCCGACGTAGCGCTGGAGCGTGGAGAGCGAACCCACGCCGAAGTCGATCAGGAGCCGGAAGCCCTCGGCTTCCATGAGATAGGCCGAGCAGGGCGATTCGGGGCCCGGGAAGCTGCCCGCGCAGCCGAGGACGGTCAGTCTCATCCGGTGGCCTCGATCTCACCATGAGTAGTCGATGCGCCGGCGGCGACGCCGCCGATGATCTCTACCGACGCGCTCGCCACGCTGCGCAGCCTACGCGCCGCCCCGGTCGGGCAAGAATCATCTGCCGGAAGTTGTCATCAACGTGACACCCATACACGTCCGCTCCGGGCAGGCGCGGCGGTCCGGCCGGCGGGGACACCACCGGCCGGACCGCCGCCGGACCGTCAGGCCCAGAGCTGCCCCTCCAGCGACTCCTCGGCGTCGGCGAGCGTGCCGCCGTACGCGCCGGTCGACAGGTATTTCCAGCCGCCGTCGCAGACCACGAACGCCACGTCGGCGCGGCGGCCGTCGCGGACCGCCTCGTGCGCCACCGCGAGCGCGGCGTGCAGGATGGCGCCGGTGGAGAACCCGGCGAAGATGCCCTCCACCTCGACGAGCTGCCGGGTCCGCAGCACGGCGTCCCGGGTGCCCACGGAGAAGCGGCGGGACAGCACACCCGCGTCGTACAGCTCGGGCACGTAGCCCTCGTCGATGTTGCGCAGACCGTAGACCAGCTCGCCGTACCGCGGCTCGGCCGCCACGATCTGGATCCCGTCGACCTTCTCCCGCAGGAAGCGGCCGGTGCCCATGAGCGTGCCGGTGGTGCCCAGCCCGGCCACGAAGTGGGTGATGCCCGGCAGGTCCTGCAGCAGCTCCGGTCCGGTCGTCTCGTAGTGCGCCCGGGCGTTCGCCTCGTTGCCGTACTGGTAGAGCATCACCCAGTCCGGGTGCTCGGCGGAGATCTGCTTCGCGGTCGCGACGGCCTGGTTCGAACCACCGGCGGCCGGCGAGAAGATGATCTCCGCGCCGTACATCCGGAGCAGCTGCACCCGCTCGGTGGAGACGTTCTCCGGCATCACGCAGACCAGCCGGTAGCCCCGCAGCTTCGCCACCATGGCCAGCGAGATGCCGGTGTTGCCGCTGGTCGGCTCCAGGATCGTGTCACCGGGACGGAGCCGGCCGGCCTCCTCGGCCGCGCGCACCATGTACAGCGCCGCGCGGTCCTTGATGCTGCCGGTCGGGTTCCGGTCCTCCAGCTTGGCCCAGAGCCGCACCGGCGGCGCCCCAGCGGGAACCGTCGGCGAGAGCCGGGGCAACCCGACCAGCGGGGTGCCACCGCACGCGTCGAGCAGGCTGTCGTACCGCGCCATCGCGGGCCCCCTCAGCGGGCGGCGCGCGTGGAGACCGCGTGCGAGGCGATCGCCGCGGCGGCCGCGAAGCCGAACGCGCCACCGGCCACGGCCGGCAGGATGGTCACGCTGTCGCCGTCGTTGAGCTTGGCGTCGAGCGCGCCCAGGAAACGGACGTCCTCGTCGTTGACGTAGACGTTGACGAACCGGTGCAGCACGCCCGCGTCGGTGACCAGGCGGGCCTTCAGGCCGCCGTGCCGCGAATCCAGGTCGGCGATCAGGTCGGCGAGCGTGTCGCCGCTGCCCTCGACGACCTTCGCGCCGCCGGTGTAGCTGCGCAGGATGGTGGGGATGCGAACCTCGATGGCCATGATGTCTCGTGCTCCTCGTTCGGGATGGTGCCAGGTGACGGGAAAAGGAAGGTGCCGGCGCTGAAGGTCAGCGGTCGGAACACTCGTAGTCGACCGTCGCCGGGCTCTGCCCGAACATGTAGGACTGGACGGCGTTCGGGTCCACGGCGGCATCCACGATCTTCACCGGTTCCTCGGTGATCACGCCGTCGACGATCCGGAAGGAGCGGATCTCCTCGGTGTCGGGCTCGCGGGTCGAGACGAGCAGGTAGTGCGCGCCCGGCTCGCCGGCGAAGGAGACGTCCGTGCGGGACGGGTAGGCCTCGGTCGCGGTGTGCGAGTGGTAGATCACCACCGGCTCCTCGTCGCGGTCGTCCATCTCCCGCCACACCCGCAACTGCTCCATCGAGTCGAACTCGTAGAAGGTCATGGAGCGGGCCGCGTTGTCCATCGGGATGTGCCGGGTCGGGGTGTCGCTGCCGACGGGGCCGGCGACCACGCCGCACGCCTCGTCCGGGTGGTCCCGACGCGCGTGGGCGACGATCGCGTCGATGATCGACCGGTCGATGCTCAGCACGCCACCAGCCTAGCCCCTGGCCGGGCCGGGCGGCGAGGTGGCAACCGTCACCACTCAGTCGATGAGCGCGTTGAGCAGGGACTCCTGCAGATAACCGAGGTAGGCGTAGACCGACAGTTGGAACACCCGGGACGAACCGGGGTCCTCGGCGACCGCGTCGTCGAGCTCCTCACCCAGGTCGGTGCCGTCCTTGATCTCCAGGCGTACGCCCATCGCCAGCCGGGCGTCGTTGAGCGCGCGCAGCCACGCCTCGGCCGCCTCCGCGTCGAGTCGCACCTCGCCGCCGGAGTCGCCGTCGGGCAGGGCGGCGAGGATCGCGCCCGCCTGGTCGATCTTCCCGGTCTTCAGATCGCCCTCGGTGTAGCGGCGGAACTCGGCGGTGCCGGCGTCGTCGTCCGGGTAGACGTCGGGGAAGAGCCGGCCGACCACCGGGTCACCGTGGTCGAAGCCGTCGGTCAGCAGCCCGACCACCTCGGCGGCGACCTTGCGCAGCACCCGGACCTCGTCGACGGCGAACGTCGCCACGTAGTGGTCGCCCCGGCGGCGGAACATGCTCATGACCTCTCCACCGTCGCCCAGAGACCGTACGCGTGCAGCTGCGCCGCGTCGTGCTCCATCCGTTCCCGGGCGCCGGTGGACACCACGGCCTTGCCCTTGTGGTGCACGTCCAGCATGAGCCGCTCCGCCTTCTCCCGGCTGTATCCGAAGAGCTTCTGGAACACCCAGGTCACATACGTCATCAGGTTGACCGGATCGTCCCAGACGATGGTCACCCACGGCCGGTCGGAGACCGGCACCTCTTCGGTGTCCGGCGTCTCGACCGGCGCAACCTGTGGAGCCGCCATGCCCCCCATCGTGCCACCGGATCCGGGGAACCGATGAACCGGAACGCCGCGGCGGCCGTCGTCACCCGCCCGGGCCGCGTACGCGAGCCCGGGTCGCGGTGTGCCCGCGCCGTGGTCAGGCAAGCAGGATGCCGTGGTCGACAGCATCGGCGAGCACCCCGGTCAGCGAGAGACGGATCACCTCGAAGCGGCGGGACACCTCGCGGGACAGTTCGAGTTCGACCTCGCGCAGCGCGCGCTGGGCCCAGGACCGGGCGGCGTTCGGGTCGTTGTTGTCGGTCGCCCGCCAGTGCTGCCAGCAGCCGCCGTTGAGGGCGACGCCCACGGGCGGGAGCATCTCGTCCCGCTGCCCGCCGGGCAGCCCGGCCAGGGCGTCGAGAGCGCCTTCGCCGGTCAGCGCGGCGACCCCGGCCGTGCTGGTGACCAGGAGGACCCGGTCCAGCTCCCGGCCGTCCGGATGGTCGGCCAGGCTACAGCGCACCGCGTGCGCGATCCGCCCGCGTACGCCCTCTGCCAGCGGCGCGCCGAAGACCCGGGCGGCGGCGGCGTCGACGAGACCGCGGACGGCCTCGTCGCACTGCGCGGTGGCGAGCAGCGACAGCGCCTCCAGTTCGCGGTCGAGCATCTGCGGCAGGCCGGCGCAGCCGACCCCGAAGACGATCTCCTGCACCACCCGCAGGTGGATGTTCGCCAACTCCAGGGCGAGGTGCTGACGGATCCGGCGGGCGCAGGCTCGTGACCCCCTGTCGATCCGGTCGGCCAGCTCGCCGGGCTCGACGCCGGCCAGCACCGGCACCCGGCCGTGCGCGCCGGGCGGCACCGGCGGACTTGCGCTGCCGCGGCGCAGTCCCTCGTCGGCGGCCCAGCCGACCAGGGCACGCCGCAGGTGCGGCAGCTCGGCCCGGCGGGCCGGGAACCACCGGGCCGGGGTGAGCGCCGGCACCGCGGCCAGCAGCGCCGCGCGGTGCGCCTCGATGGAGACCGACACCGGGTCGAGCCGGCGGGCGGACGGACCGGTGGCCTCCGCCGCCGGGCCGTCGGCCGACGCGGTCCAGCCGGTCGTGCCGGGGGTGACCGCGAAGAACACCTCGACCCGGGCGCGCGCCATCTCGGCGAGCAGGTGCAGCTCGGCCGCGCTGAACGCCTGGTCGGCGGAGATCACGAAGAGCAGCGCGCCGGCCCGGCCGACGGCGTCGCGCAGCACCCGGCCGCCGGCCACGCCGAGCGTGCCGGTGTCCGGCGTGTCGACCACGGCGAAGTGCCGCAGCAGCGGGTCGGGCAGGCTCAGCTCGACCCGGCGTGGCGGCCGGGCCAGCGCCGGGCCGGTCGCCATCGGGTCGGCGCCGTAGGCGTGCGGCTGGCGGTAGCCCGGGACGTACGCGGCGCGGGTCGCCTTCTCGGCGGCGTGCTGGACCAGCAGGTTGCTTCCCACGGGCACGGCGAGCGTCGCGGAGTCGATCCCGAGCAGGCCGGCGATCACCTCGCGCCGGCCGGCGCCGGCCGGGCCGGCGACGACCACGGCCATCGGATCGTCCGGTCCGGGCGTGGCCGCCCCGAGCCGGGTCGGCAGCGGGGCGCACCCGGGCGGGCCGGCCTGACGGCGCGGGTCGGGCACGTCGACCGAGGGGAGTGGACCCGGCGTCATCAGGTGGCCTCCCGGTCAGGCGACCGGGGTGCCGGTCGCGGCTTTTCCCTGGTTGCAGGGGCTGTCGGAAGAGTACGGCTGTCGGCCATCCGACAACGAACACCTCCGATACTCATGGGTAACGGCCAGATTACTCAACTTCACTGCGTAACGGCCCGCACGCGGACGGAACACGGTCGATATGCTGCTCCGATGAGTAGGTGGGAGTTCGTCGGCCGTAGGGATGAACTCAACCGTCTGTTGTCGACGATCGGCCGACCCGGAGGGCGCGGGTTGCTCTTCAGCGGCGACGCCGGGGTCGGCAAGAGCCGGCTGCTGCGCGAGGGCGTCTCCGAGCTCTCCCCCGAGCGGTACGCGATCTGGTCCATCGCGGCCAGCGCCACCACCGCCGCGCTCCCCTTCGGCGGGCTCGTCCAGGTGCTGCCCGCCACCCAGCCGCAGGGGCTCTCCCCCGCCGGAATCCTGCGCTGGGCCGTCGACGTGCTGCAGGAACAGGCCGCCGGCCGGCCCATCGTCCTCGCCATCGACGACGCGCACCTGCTCGACCCACCCTCGGCCGCGCTGGTGCACCTGGTCGCCCGCTCCGAGAACGCCACAGTCATCGGGACGCTGCGCAACGGCGAGCAGATCCCGCTGCCGATCCGCGCGCTCTGGACCGACGACCTGGTCGAACTGGTCGAACTGGGCCCGCTCGGCCGCAGCGAGACCACCGGTCTGCTCGCCGCCATCCTGGGTGGACCGGTCGACGCCGGCTCCTCCGACCGGCTCTTCCAGCTCTGCGCCGGCAACCCGCTGCTGCTGCGCGAGCTGGTCCTGGCCGCCGACGACGAGCTGCGCCGCACGTACGGGATCTGGACCTGGACCGGGCGGCTGGAGCTGGCGCCCAGCCTCACGGACCTGATCGACACCCGGATCGGGCAGCTCACCCCCGGCGTCCGGGCGGTGGTCGAGCTGGTCGCCTTCGGCGAGCCGCTGGGCCTGCAACTGCTGGAACGGGCGGTCGACCCGGCGGACGTGGAGACGGCCGAGGAGCGCGGGCTCATCACCCTGATCCACGACGACCGGCGGCTCAACGTCCGCCTGGCGCACCCGCTCTACGGCGAGGTGATGCGCCGGCACTGCCCGGTCAGCCGCACCCGCCGGCTCCAGGCCACCCTCGCCGGGCTGCTGGAGCAGGTCGGCACGCGCCGCCGCGACGACCTGCTGCGGGTCGCGGTGTGGCGGCTCGACTCGGGCACGGCGCAGGACGTCGCCCTGCTGCTCGACGCGGCGGTCCAGGCGTTCGGCCGGTACGACGTGCCGCTGGCCACCCGGCTGGCCCGCGCCGCGCTGGAGGCCGGCGGCGGTACCGACGCGGCCGAGCTGCTGGCCACCATCCTGATGTTCGGCGACCGGCCGGACGAGGCGATCAGCGTGCTCGACCAGGTCGCCGGGGAGATCCACGACGACCGCCGGCGCAGCCGGTGGCTGACGGTCCGGGGCATGGTCAGCTACTGGGGACTCAACCGGGAGTCCACGGTGGAGGAGATCGCCGCGCGCGGCGAGGAGCTGCGCGACCCCGCCGACCGGACTCGCGTACGCGCGTTCGAGGCCATCATGCGACTGCACCGGCTCGACGTCGACGTCGCGGTACGGCTGGCCCAGGAGGTGCTCGACCGCCCGGCCGCCCCGATGGCCGCCCGGGAGCTGGCCCGCTGCACGCTGGCCCACCTCCAGGCCGCGCAGGGGCAGTATCAGCGCAGCGCCACCGCGATCGCCCGGGTCCAGGCCGAGGCGGCGTGCTGGCGGGCCGACATGCCCTACCTCCAGCTCGCCATGGAGCTGGCCCGGGGCACCCGGCTGACGCTCTCCGGCGACCTGCCCGGCATCGACGCGATAGTCGCCGACGAGTTCGCCGACCTGGCCGGGGCCGGTGACTTCCGGCTCGGCACCGGCTACCTGGCCATCCTCCAGGCGTACGCGGCGCGGCTGCGCGGGCGCGGCGACGAGGCGCTGCGGACCAGCCTGGAGGCGTGCGCGGTGCTCGCCACCAGCCGCGTGTACGCCGGGCTGGCGCACGCCGAGCGCGCCCAGGCCGCCGCGCTGCGCGGGGACGTGACGCACGCGGCCGACGCGATGGCCGAGGCGGACCGGACGCACGCCCCCGGCATGGCCGTGCTCTATCCCTGGCTGGAGCAGGCCCGGGGCGCGGTCCAGGCCGCGACGGGTGACCTGCCGGCGGCCACCAAGCACCTGTGCGCGCTCGCCGACCGGCTGCGCGAGGACGGCCTGGCCGGGCACGAGCTGCTCGTCCTGCTCGACCTGGTCCGGTTCGACCAGGCCGCCGCGCCGGTCGGCCCGACCTGCACCGACGGCGGCCGGCGCACCGTGGCGCAACGCCTGGCCGAGCTCTCCGAGCGGGTCGACGGCGTGCTGCCGCCGCTCGTCGCCCGGTTCGGCCGGGCCGCCGCCGACGGCGCCCCGGACGCCCTGCTGGCCGTCGCCGACGGTTTCGCCGACCGCGAGCTGACCGTGTACGCCGCCGAGGCGACCGCCATGGCGCTGCACCGGACGCGGAACGCCCGCGCCGGCGCCACCGGGCCGGTCCGGGAACGCCTCGCCGACCTGCTGCGCCGCTGCGACGAGATCTCCACCCCGGCGCTGCGGCGGCTCCGCCCGACGCTCAGCGACCGGGAGTGGGAGGTCGCCCGCCTGGCCGCCGACGGGGTGACCAGCCGGGCCATCGCGGAGCGGCTGTTCCTGTCCACGCGAACGGTGGAGAACCACCTCCAGCGCGTCTACAGCAAGCTCGGCGTCGCCGGGCGCGGCGAGTTGCGGGCCGCGCTGCGGTCGATGCCGGGGCACGACGGCACGGAGCCGGACTGAACTCTAGGCTGGAGCGGTGAGCACCCTTCGCCCCGCGCTGCTGACCGACCACTACGAGCTGACCATGGTCAGCGCCGCGCTGCGTGACGGCACGGCCGACCGAAGCTGCGTCTTCGAGGTGTTCAGCCGGCGGCTGCCGGCCGGGCGCCGGTACGGGGTGGTCGCCGGCACCGGCCGGTTGATCGAGATGATCCGCGACTTCCGGTTCGACCCGGCCGAGATCGACTTCCTGCGCCGTACCGGTGTGGTGGACGACCGGGCCGCGCAGTGGCTGGCCGACTACCGCTTCACCGGCGACATCGACGGCTACGCCGAGGGCGAGCTGTTCTTCCCCGGCTCCCCGATCCTCACCGTGTCCGGCACGTTCGCCGAGTGCGTGGTGCTGGAGACGCTCGTGCTGTCGGTGCTCAACCACGACTGCGCGGTCGCCGCCGCCGCGGCCCGGATGGTCACCGCCGCACGGGGGCGGGCGCTGATCGAGATGGGCTCCCGCCGCGCGCACGAGGAGGCCGCCGTCGCCGCGGCGCGGGCCGCGTACCTGGCCGGGTTCCGGTTCACCTCCAACCTGGCCGCCGGGCAGCGCTACGGCATCCCCACCGCGGGCACCGCCGCGCACGCCTTCACGCTGCTGCACGACGACGAGCGGGCCGCGTTCGCGTCCCAGGTCGCCACGCTGGGCAAGGACACCACGCTGCTGGTCGACACGTACGACATCGCCCAGGGCATCCGCAACGCGATCGCGGTGGCCGGGCCGGAGCTGCGGGCGGTCCGGATCGACTCCGGCGACCTCGCGGTGATCGCCCAGCAGTCCCGCGAGCTGCTCGACTCGCTCGGCGCCACCGAGACGAAGATCATCGTCTCCGGTGACCTCGACGAGTACGCGATCGCCGCGCTCGCCGCCGAACCGGTGGACATGTACGGCGCCGGCACCGCCGTGGTGACCGGCTCCGGCGCGCCCACCGCCGGACTGGTCTACAAGCTGGTCGAGGTGGAGGGACGGCCGGTGGTCAAACGCTCCGAGCACAAGGCCACCATCGGCGGCCGGAAGGTCGCGGTCCGCCGGCACAAGCCGACCGGGACCGCCACCGAGGAGGTCATCGTCCCGCAGGGCGTGCCGGACCGGCAGCCCAACGACCGGTTGCTCCAGCGCTCGTACGTGGTGTCGGGCGAGCCGGAGACACTGCCCACGCTGGAGGAGTCGCGGGACCACCTGCGCCAGTGCCTGATCTCCATCCCGTGGGAGGGGCTCAAGCTCTCCGCCGGCGACCCGGCCGTCCCCGTCACCGTCGTACCCGCGAGCTGAGGAGGAACCCGATGGCGAACGCCCTGATCATCGTGGACGTGCAGAACGACTTCTGCGAGGGCGGCTCCCTCGCGGTCGGCGGCGGGGCGGGAGTGGCCGCCGGGATCTCCCGGCTGCTCGCCGCCGAGCCGGACCGGTGGGACCACGTGGTCGCGACGAAGGACTACCACATCGACCCGGGCGCGCACTTCGGCGACCCGCCGGACTACGTCGACTCCTGGCCCCGGCACTGCGTGGTCGGCACCTCCGGCTCCGAGTTCCACCCCGAGCTGGCGACCGACCGGGTGGAGGCGATCTTCCACAAGGGCGAGCACGCGGCCGCGTACTCCGGTTTCGAAGGCCATGCGCCCGACGGCGAGTGCCTGGCCGACTGGCTGCGCCGGCACGACGTGGACCGGGTCGACGTGGTCGGCATCGCCACCGACCACTGCGTGCGCGCGACCGCGCTGGACGCCGCCCGGGAGGGTTTCCGGACCACTGTGCTGCTCGACCTGACCGCCGCCGTCGCGCCGGACACGCTCGACGTGGCGCTGCGGGCCCTCGACGGCGCCGGGGTGACCACGGTGGGCGAGCCTGTGATCGCCACCGCTTGACCCGGTAATCGCTTGCGGGTGTCGTACCCCGGCCCCAGGATGACGCCGGAGGTACGGACCGTCGTGAACCTGAAGCCTTACCGGGAGGCGCTCGCCCTACCCGGTGTCCGATCGTTGCTGCTGGTGTCGGTGCTGGCCCGCGTGCCGCTCACCGCCACCGGGGTGACGCTCACCTTCTACGTGGTGCTCGACCTGGGCCGCGGCTACGGCGCCGCCGGCCTGGTCGGCGCCGCGTCGACCATCGGCGCGGCGGTCGGCGCCCCGCTGCTCGGGCGGCTCATCGACCGCCGGGGACTGCGGCCGGTGCTGGTGCTCACCACCGTCGCCGAGGCGCTGTTCTGGTCCGCCGCGCCCACACTGCCGTACCCGGTGCTGCTGCCGGCCGCGTTCCTCGCCGGGCTGCTCGCGCTGCCGATCTTCTCGATGATCCGCCAGTCGATCGCCGCGCTCGTGCCGGCCGAGAAGCGCCGCCCCGCGTACGCGCTGGACTCGATGGCGATGGAGCTGTCGTTCATGGTCGGCCCGGCGCTCGCCGTCGCCCTGGCCACCGCCGTCACGCCGCGCCTGACGCTGTGGGCGGTCGGCGCCGGGATCGTCGGCTCCGGCATCTGTTTCTGGCTGCTCAACCCGCCGGTGCGGACCGCCGACGAGCAGACCGGGCCGCAGCGCCCGGTACACCGCCGCGAGTGGCTCACCCCGCGCCTGCTCGCCGTGCTGGCGGTCAGCCTCGCCGCCACCCTCGTGCTCGGCGGCACCGACGTCGCAGTGGTCGCCGTGCTCCGCTCCGGCGGCGAGGTCGGCTGGACCGGCGTCGTGCTCGCCGCCTGGGCGGTCGCCTCGCTGGTGGGCGGCTTCGCGTACGGCGCGGTACGCCGCTCGTTCTCCCCGCTGGCGCTGGTGGCGGCGCTGAGCCTCGCCACCATCCCGGTCGGGCTGGGCGGATCGCACTGGTGGCTGCTCTGTCTCGCGCTGATCCCGGCCGGTGCGCTCTGCGCGCCCACCCTCGCGTCCACCTCCGACGCGGTCAGCCGGCTGGCCCCGCCCTCCGTACGCGGTGTGGCGATGGGGCTGCACGGCTCCGCCGTGACGGTGGGCATCGCGCTCGGCGCGCCGCTGGCCGGCGCGGTGATCGACGCCTCCGCGCCCGCGTGGGGCTTCGCGGTCACCGGCGCGATCGGGGCGCTGGTGGCGCTGGTGGTGCTCCCGATCGAGCTGCGCCACCGCCGCACCCCGGCCCCCACCCCGACCCTGGATCCCGACCTGGCCCTAGCCCCCCGCTGACCCCTCGGCCGGAGTTCGTGTCTCCGCGAGGCGGAGGGCGAGGCCAGAACGGGGAAGTGGCTGGGTCCAGGTGCCCTTGACACCCCCACTCCCCCGAACATGTGCCTGCGTGACGCCCCCGCCGGCCCGGAACCCCACCCTCCCCGAAGTTGACCAAGGAGTTGGCGTCCCCTCAGGCACCGCAGGACCACACAAACCCCTTGATCACCGGAGCGCCCGAGGCAGGGGCGGAGCCAAAACGGGGAAGTGGCTGGGTCCACGCACCCCGGATACCCCCACTCCCCCGAACTGGTGCCCGCGCGATGTCCCCGGCCCCGAACCCCACCACCCTGCAAGTTGACCAAGGAGTTGGCGTCCCCTCAGGCACCCCAGGACGACACAAACTCCTTGATCACCGGAGCGCCCAAGGCAGAGCGAAGCCAGAACGGGGAAGTGGCTGGGTCCAGGTACCCCGGACACCACCACTTCCCCGAACTGGTGCCGCGCCCCCGCCTCACCCCGCCTCACCCCGTCGATCATGAGGTTGGCAGCGACAAAACGGACACGAACTGCCGTCAACTTCATGATCGACGGGGACGGGCGGATCGGGACAGGCGGGACAGGGCGGGCAGGGAAAAGGGCGGGCGCCGCACCCCCGTTGGGGAGTGCGGCGCCCGGCTCGACGTGACGGCGCGAAACTCAGCGCTGGTCGAGGTTGCCTGCGGTGTCCTCCTGGTAGCTGGCACCACCGTTGGCCTCGCTGGTCAGCGGCTTGGCACCACCCTCGGGCGGTCCGGCCAGGCTCTGCCCGGCGGCCAGCTCGGGGAACTTCGCGTCGAAGGCCGGCCGCTCGGAGCGGATGCGCGGCATGCGGTCGAAGTTGCGCAGCGGCGGCGGGGAGCTGGTGGCCCACTCGAGCGAGTTGCCGTAGCCCCACGGGTCGTCGACCTCGACGACCGGGCCGGTCTTGTACGACTTCCAGCAGTTCCAGATGAACGGCAGCGTCGAGATACCGGTGATGAACGCGCCGATCGTGGAGATCGTGTTCAGCGTGGTGAAGCCGTCGATGGCCTGGTAGTCGGCGTACCGGCGCGGCATGCCCTCGTTGCCCAGCCAGTGCTGCACCAGGAACGTGGTGTGGAAGCCGATCATGGTGAGCCAGAAGTGGATCTTACCGAGGCGCTCGTCCAGCATCCGGCCGAACATCTTCGGGAACCAGAAGTAGATGCCGGCGAAGACAGCGAACACGATGGTGCCGAAGAGCACGTAGTGGAAGTGCGCCACCACGAAGTACGAGTCGTGCAGGTGGAAGTCGAGCGGCGGGCTGGCCAGCAGCACACCGGTGAGACCACCGAAGAGGAACGTCACCAGGAAGCCGATCGAGAACAGCATCGGCGTCTCGAAGGTGATCTGGCCCCGCCACATGGTGCCGATCCAGTTGAAGAACTTCATACCGGTGGGCACCGCGATCAGGTAGCTCAGGAAGCTGAAGAACGGCAGCAGCACCTGGCCGGTGGCGAACATGTGGTGCGCCCAGACGCTCATCGACAGCGCGGCGATGGCGATGGTGGCGGCCACCAGGCCCTTGTAGCCGAAGATCGGCTTCCGGGAGAACACCGGGATGATCTCGCTGATGATGCCGAAGAACGGCAGCGCGATGATGTACACCTCGGGGTGGCCGAAGAACCAGAACAGGTGCTGCCACAGCATCGGCCCGCCGGTCGCCGGGTCGTACACGTGGGCGCCCATCAGGCGGTCCGCGGCGAGCGCGAACAGCGCGGCGGCCAGCAGCGGGAAGACCAGGATCGCCAGCAGGCTGGTGACCAGCATGTTCCAGGTGAAGATCGGCATCCGGAACATGGTCATGCCGGGCGCGCGCAGGGTCAGGATCGTGGTGATCAGGTTGACCGCGCCGAGGATCGTGCCCAGACCGGAGATGGCCAGGCCGACGACCCACATGTTCGCGCCGACGCCCGGGGCGTGGTCGGCGGTGCTCAGCGGCGTGTACGCGGTCCAGCCGAAGTCGGCCGCGCCGCCCGGGGCGATGAAGCCCGCGGTGGCGAGCGTGCCGCCGAACAGGTAGAGCCAGTACGCGAAGGCGTTGAGCCGCGGGAACGACACGTCCGGCGCGCCGATCTGCAGCGGCACCACGTAGTTCGCGAAGGCGAACACGATCGGCGTCGCGAAGAACAGCAGCATGATCGTGCCGTGCATCGTGAAGAGCTGGTTGTACTGCTCGGGCGACAGGAACTGCAGGCCCGGCCGCGCCAGTTCGGCACGCATGATCAGGGCCATCAGGCCACCAATCATGAAGAACACGAACGCGGTGACCATGTACATGATCCCGATCTGCTTCGCGTCCGTGGTGCGCAACAGCCGCGCGAGGGCCGACCCCTTGACCGGCTCCCGGACCGGCCAGGGCCGGGTCACGACCGGCTTGGGTGCGACGGTGGTCACGAGTGGCCTCCGGTTCTGGTTGTCCCGCTCGGCGCGCTGGTCATCGGCGCAGCCGTCATCCGCAAGGAGGATAGTCCCCGGTAGGTGGCCCCGCCGCGTGGGGTGGGCGGCTACGATCTCCGGCCGCCTAGAGCGGGCCGGTCAGGAGCCGGTAGTGCTCCCGGAAGATCCGTCCGCCGCGTCCGCGCAGCAACGGGTCGCGCAGCGCCGGCGGCACGTCGCGGGTGCGGTTGCGGTCCCGGGTCCGGTCCCGCACCCAGCGGGTACGCGGGCGGCGGCGACTCTCGTACGCCAGCAGCGCGGCGTCGACGCTGCCGGCGGCGCGCAGCGACTCGGCGAGCACGACGGCGTCCTCCAGCGCCATGGCCGCGCCCTGGGAGAGCGTCGGCGCGGTGGCGTGAGCGGCGTCACCGACGAGCAGCACCCGGCCGTGGAACCACCGCCCCAGCTCGACCTCCTCGGTGCGCTCGACGCACACCGTCTCCAGCGCGTCCAGCACCTCCGGGACGGGGCCGCCGTAGGAGCCGAACAGCTCGCGCAGCCGGGCGAGCGGGTCGGCGGGCAGGTCGGTGCCGGCCTCGTCGGCGTAGCAGTAGAGCCGCCCGGCGCCGAGCGGCACCACCAGGAACCCGGCCCGCTGGCCGAGCAGGGCGGTCCAGTCGGCGATCCGCGGGCCGCCGCGCACGAGGGCCCGGTAGACCACGTGACCGGCGGGGCGGGGCGGCCCGCCGAGCGCGGCGAGCGTGCGTACCGCCGAGCGTGGGCCGTCCGCGCCGACGACCAGGTCGTACTCCGCGCTGGTGCCGTCGGTGAAGCCGACCGCCACGCCTCCGGGCAGCGGGTCGACGGTACTGACCTCGGCGCCGTGGCGGACCGCGCCGCCGGCGCCGGTGAGCAGCACCCGGTGCAGCTCGGCCCGGGGCAGCGCCCGGCATTCCCCCACTCCGGTCCAGAGCGCGTCGAGGTCGACCTCGCACAGCGGCGCACCGGCGGCGTCGAGGAAGCGCTGCCGGTGGATCACCTGGCCGAGCGGGCGCAGCGGGCCGTCGAGGTCGAGCCGGCGCATCGCCCGGGCCGCGTTGCCCGGCAGGTAGAGGCCGGTGTCTGTCGACTCCGCGGGTGGCAGCCGCTCGGTGACGTCGGGCCGGAATCCCGCCAGGCGAAGCGCCCGGGCGACGGCGAGTCCGGCGATGCCCGCGCCGACGACGAGGACGCGCAGGGGTGAACCACCCATGGTGGGTTACGCCTCCGGAGGGGAACGGCACGCGTTGGAGGCAAGACATTACTCGCCGCAACCAGGCGGCGGAAGTGCCCGCTCGCCCTGGCACGGACCGCCGGTCGGCGGCACACCCCGTCCCACCGGCAGGAATCCCGCCTCCATCTGGGGGAAGGGGTCGGCCGCGGCACTCGGTCGCACCACCGGCCGTACGCGGAGCGTTAACGAGCCCGGCGCATTTGCGCAATGATTTGAGACATGTAAATGTATTCCCTGCACCGTGGGAGCGCTCCCGTCCGTAGCACCGACCGAACCGGCGCCGTCCCCGCGCCGAGCCAAGGAGCATCATGAAGCGTCCACTCAGGGCTCTCGCCGCAGCCGGCCTGCTGGCCGCCGGCACCATCGTCGCCGTAGCGCTCGGCGGCACCGCCTCCGCCGACACGCAGATCTGCGAGCAGTACGGCTCGACCACCATCGGCGGCAAGTACGTGGTGCAGAACAACCGCTGGGGCACCAGCGCCCAGCAGTGCATCAACGTCACCTCGACCGGCTTCTCGATCACCCGGGCGGACGGCTCCGCGCCGACAAACGGGGCGCCGGTCGCCTACCCGTCGATCTTCGTGGGCTGCCACTACACCAACTGCTCGCCCGGCACGAACCTGCCGGTGCAGGTGAAGAACATCAGCAGCGCACCGTCCAGCATCAGCTACAACTACGTCAGCGGCGCGATCTTCAACGCCTCGTACGACATCTGGCTCGACCCGTCGCCGAAGCGGGACGGGGTGAACCAGATGGAGATCATGATCTGGCTCAACCGGCAGGGCTCGATCCAGCCCATCGGCTCCCCGGTCGGCACCGCCAACATCGCGGGCCGGACCTGGGAGGTGTGGCGCGGCAGCAACGGCTCGAACAACGTCATCTCGTACCTGTCGCCGTCGGCCATCCCCAGCTTCAGCTTCGACGCGCTGGCGTTCATCAACGACACCCGCAACCGGGGCGCGATCACGAACGACTGGTACCTGACCAGCATCCAGGCCGGCTTCGAGCCGTGGCAGGGCGGCGTCGGGCTGGCGGTCAACTCGTTCTCGCAGAACGTCAACACCGGCGGCTCCAACCCGCCGCCGACCACGTCGGCGCCGACCACGCCCCCGCCCTCGGGCGGCGCGTCCTGCACCGTCACCTACAAGGCGGCGAACGTGTGGAACAACGGCTTCACCGCCGAGGTGACGGTCAAGAACACCGGCTCCGGCACGATCAACGGCTGGACCCTCAACTACAACCTGCCCTCCGGGCAGACCGTCACCAACGCGTGGAACGCCACCGTGAGCCAGAGCGGCTCCGCGGTGACCGCGCGCGACGCCGGCTACAACGGCACCCTGTCGCCCGGCGCGTCGACCACCTTCGGCTACCAGGCGACGCTCAACGGCAGCTACTCGGCACCGAGCAGCTTCACGCTCAACGGCTCCACCTGCGCCCGGGGCTGACCACCGCACACGACGCAAGGGGCGCGGTCCGCTGCGGACCGCGCCCCTTCCACGGGTACGCCTCAGCCGGCGAGCGCGTCGATGTCGCGCATCTCCTCGGCGGTGAGCGAGAACCCGAACACGTCGACGTTGGCCCGGATCCGCTCCGGCGTGACCGACTTCGGGATGACCACGATCTCGTGGTCGATGTGCCAGCGCAGCACCACCTGGGCCGGCGACACGTCGTGCGCCTGGGCGATGCGGACCAGCACCGGGTCGGACAGGTCGCTGGTCTTGAACGGGCTGTACCCCTCCAGCGCCACGCCCCGGTCCCGGTGGGCGGCGTGCGTGTGCCGCTCGTACAGCGAGGGGCTCCAGCGGATCTGGTTGACCGCCGGCGTCTCCTCGGTGGCCTGGATCAGCTCGTCGATCTGCCCGATCGAGTAGTTGCTCACCCCGACCGTGCGCGCCATGTTCTCGTCCCGCGCGGCGAGCATCTCCCGCCACACCGGGATGCTGTCGCCGGGCGCGGACGGCGGCCAGTGCACCAGCCACAGGTCCACGTAGTCGGTGTCCAGGGCGGCCAGGCTCGCCTCGATGGTCTCCCGCTCCCGGCCCACCCGGTCCGGCGGCAGCTTGGTGGTGATGAAGACGTCCTCGCGGCGCAGCCCGCTCTCCTTGACCGCCCGCCCGACCTCCTTCTCGTTGCCGTACATGGTGGCCGTGTCGATGTGCCGGTAGCCGGCGTCCAGCGCGGCGAGCACGGCCTGGAACCCGGCCTCGCCGGTGGCCTGCCACGTCCCGAAGCCGAGCAGCGGGATCCGGACGTCACCGGCGAGCGGAAGGGTGGGCTGGTCGCTGTCCATGTCCCCCGTTCTACCCCGGTTCGCCGCACACACACCGGCATCCCGGCGCGCACGGCGCGTCTGGGGGAGGATGCGGGGATGGCGGACCGGCTGGACGAGTACCGGCGCAAACGGGACGCCGCGCGTACCCCGGAACCGGTGCCCGAGCGGGCGCCCGGCCGGAAGCGGTCCGCGCGGCGCGCGCCCCGCTTCGTCATTCAGCAGCACCACGCCCGGAGCCTGCACTGGGACCTGCGGCTGGAGCACGACGGCGTACTCGCCTCCTGGGCGGTGCCGCGCGGCCTGCCCCGCGACCCGGGCCGCAACCACCTCGCCGTGCACACCGAGGACCACCCGATGGAGTACCTGACGTTCCACGGGGAGATTCCCGCCGGGGAGTACGGCGGCGGCCGGATGACAGTGCACGACACCGGCACCTACCGGGCCGAGAAGTGGCGCGACGACGAGGTGATCGTGGTGCTCGACGGCGAGCGCACGAAGGGGCGGTACGTGCTGTTCGCCACCGGCGGGCGGGGCCGGGACTGGATGATCAGGCGCACCGACCCGGCGCCGGAGGGCTGGACGCCGATGCCCGACCTGGTCCGCCCGATGCGGCCCGCCGAGGGTGGGCGGCTGCCGCGCGACGCCGACGCCTGGGGGTACGAGCTGCGCTGGGCGGGCGTGCGCGCGATGGCGTACGTCTCGGGCGGCCGGCTGCGGCTGCTCGACGGCGACGGCGACGAGGTCACCGGGTCGTACCCCTGGCTGCGGGCGATGGCCGAGGCGCTGGCCCCGGCCGAGGCGGTGCTGGACGGCGTGCTGGTCCGGATCGACCCGGCCGGGCGGGTCCGGCCGCCGACCCGGCGCGACGGGCAGTTCCTCGCCGTCGACCTGCTCTGGCTGGAGGGCGTGCCGAGCCTGGAGGTGCCGTACGCGCAACGCCGTGACCTGCTCGACGGTCTGGCGCTCGCCGGTCCGCACTGGCAGACTCCGCCGTGGTTCCCGGGAGTCGGTGCGGACGCCCTGCGGGCCGCCCGTGAGCAGGGGCTCCCGGGAGTGGTGGCGAAACGCCTCGACTCCCCGTACGAGCCGGGCCGGCGCAGCCGGCACTGGCTGAGCATCGACGCGAGCTGAGGACCACCGTGCACCTGACGCACCTGGAGTGCCCGCGCTGCGGTCGTGACCATCCGGCCGACGTGTTGCAGAACCTGTGCGGCTGCGGCTCGCCGCTGCTGGCCCGCTACGACCTCGCCGAGGTGGCCGCCACCGTGGCCCCGGAGCAGTTCGGGCTGCGCCCGGCCGACCTGTGGCGCTACCGGGAGCTGCTGCCGGTGGCCGATGCCCGGTGCGTCACCACGCTCGGCGAGGGCTGGACGCCGATGTGGCGTGCGCCCGCGTACGGCCACGAGATCGGCATCGCGGATCTGCTCGTCAAGGACGAGGGGCTGACCCCGACCGGGTCGTTCAAGGCGCGGGGCGCGTCGGTGGGCGTGAGCCGGGCCCGGGAACTGGGCGTGGAGCGGATCGCCATGCCCACGAACGGCAACGCCGGGGCGGCCTGGGCCACGTACGCGGCGCGGGCCGGGATGGGCGCGACGATCGCCATGCCGCTGGCCGCGCCGACCATCTGCCGGGAGGAGTGCCTCGCCGCCGGCGCGGATCTGCGGCTGATCGACGGCCTGATCAACGACGCCGGCCGGGACATCGCCGAGCTGATCGCCGGGTCGGACGGGCGGATCTTCGACGCGGGCACGCTGCGCGAGCCGTACCGCCTCGAAGGCAAGAAGACCATGGGGTACGAGATCGTCGAGCAGCTCGGCTGGCAGGTGCCCGACGTGATCGTCTACCCGACCGGCGGGGGCGTCGGGCTGATCGGCATCCACAAGGCGCTGCACGAGCTGCGCGAGCTGGGCTGGGTCGAGGACCGGCTGCCCCGGCTGGTAGCGGTGCAGTCCACCGGATGCGCGCCGATCGTGCGGGCGTTCGCGTCCGGCGAGGACCGCGTCACCCCGTGGGAGGACGCGCGCACCGTCGCGTTCGGCATCACCGTGCCCGCCCCGCTCGGCGACGAGCTGATCCTGTCCGCGCTGCGGGAGAGCGCCGGCACCGCGATCGCCGTGGACGACGCGGAGATCCTCACCGACCTGCGCGACTTCGCCGCCCGCGAGGGGCTGCTGCTCTGCCCGGAGGGCGCGGCCTGCCTGACCGCCGCCCGGCACCTGCGGGCCGGTGGCTGGATCCGTCCCGGCGAGCGCGTGGTGGTGCTGAACACCGGCGCCGGCCTGAAATACCCCGGCCTGGTGCAAGGAGGGGCCCCTTCTTAACGTCTCCGGTATAGCAGGGGCCCCCGCTCAACACGTGCGCACCGGGCGTCAGGACGTCGGCGGCTCGTCCTCGCCGGCCTCCTCGGCGGCGTCCGCCTCCTCCTTCGTCTTGTGCACCGCGCCGTCGGCGTGCTCCGGCGGGCCGTAGACGGTGTAGAGCACCAGCGGGTTCGGCCCGGTGTTGACGAAGTTGTGCTTCGTGCCGGCCGGGACGACCACGAGGTCGCCGGAGACGACCTCCTTCTTCTCGCCGGCCACCCGGGCCTCGCCGGTGCCGCTGACGAACGTGAGGATCTGGTCGATGCCCTCGTGGACCTCCTCGCCGATCTCGCCGCCCGGCGGAATGGTCATGATGACCAGCTGGGTGCGCTCCCCGGTCCAGAGCACGCGGCGGAAGTCGGGACTCTTCTCGGCGACTGTCGCGATAGTGAAATGCTCCATGGCCCGCTCATACCCCGATCACGCGCCCGCCACGCCGGGAGTCGCAGATGGTGGAATTCCCCACGCCGATCCGGTTTGGATCCCCGGAGAAGGGGCATGTGCTGCCGACAAGACCGGTGCGGGACGGGCCGGTCGAGCCAAGTCCCCGCTGGCGTACCGCCTGTACGGCTGCGGCGGTGGGAGACGGCCGGAGCGCGGCGACGTTACGACCGGAGGTCGTGCGGCGCCGTGCGCTCGTCTGCGCGTCCGGTCAGGCCAGCACGGCCAGGTGGAACGGACGGTCCACGTGCCCGCTCGTGCCGTGCGTCTCGACGAATACGGCGTTCGCGATACCCGAGCGCGGCGCCACGGTGATGACACCCTGCGGGACCAGCCCGTTCGCCGTCGCGGGGCCCACCGATCCGACGTACGCCGCTCCGGCCACGTCCTGGTCGAACGCGACCTGGTACATCCCGGCGGCGAGCCGGGTGGCCGAGGTGGCGCCGAGGCCGCGGACGAGTTTTCCGTCGGCGTCGACCACGGCGAACAGCATCCGTGCGGTGGCCGGCAGCCCGACCGGCGAACACGAGTTGATCTCGGTGTCGGCGCGTGCGGCCTCCCGCATGCTCGGGATCGGCTGGCCGGTGGTTTCCCTCCTACCTCTGCGGCTGGGCATGGTGATCCTCTCTCCCGCCGGTACGCCGGCCGGAGGCGTTCGTGCGCGTTCGGGCGATCGTCGGCGGTCACCCTCGATGATTCCGACGCTATGTCGGCGCACCGCCCGGCAACCAGCCGATGAAGTGTCCGATCATTGACAGCGAACGGCTCTGACCTGCGAAAACGTTCACGACGTGACGCAGAGCGATCGGCTGGCTACATTTAAGTATGGTGCAGTCGCCCCGAGGCCCGGTCTACCGCCCGGTGCTGGCCGCGCGGCGCGGTGAGCTGGAGGCGCTGTCCCATCTCGACGGAGCCTCCACCCCGCTGCTCGCACCGGTTCTCGACGTCGCGGCGGACACACCGTCCATCAAGGACTCGCTGGCTCGGTTGCCGGACGGGCTGCTGCCCGCCGTCGACGTGTCGGCGCTTCCGGACACCCCGGAACACGATCCGGTCCGTTGGGGCGTACCGCTGGCGCCTGTCATCGGCCTGACGGACAGCGACCGGCGGCTGGCCGCGCACGGCGCGGCGGCACGGGCCTGGGCGCACCACGCGGTCGTCCGGTTGCGCACCGGCCCGGACCGAAGCGGGCCGGACGCCGCGACGGCCGCCGCGGAGCGGGTGTGGCGGCTGACCGGCCTGATGCCGGAGCAGTGCGACCTGCTGCTCGACGCGGAGGACGTGTGCTGCACCGCGGACGTCCGGCTGGCCGAGCCACGGGTGCGGCGCGCGGCGGAATGGGCCCGGCGGCACGCCTGGCGCTCGGTGACGGTGGCGGCCGGCGGGATGCCGCCGGCCCTGTCCCGGCTTCCGGTGGACGAGCCGGTCCGGCTGGACCGGTACGACTGGTCGCTCTGGCAACGCCTGGCCGACCTGGACCTCGGGTACGGCGACTACGGCGTGAGCTGCGCGGTACGGGGCGCGGACGAGCCGGTCGACCGGGTTCCCACGCTGCGCTGGGCAACCGACGACGCGTGGTGGGTCTACCGCTGGTCGCGGCGCGGCGGGCGGGGCGACGAGCGCTTCGCCGACCTGTGCCGCACGGTGACCGCCGCCGCGCACTGGCCGGCAGCCGGGGCCGGCTTCTCCTGGGGCGACCACGAGATCGTCCGGCGGGCCCGGCGCGGCGCGGGCGCAGGTTCCCCGGCCAACTGGATCGCGTGGAGCACCTCGCACCACCTGGCGCAGGTGCTGGCCGCACTGGTCCGACCGGAACGGGACCAGCGCGGCCGGGCGTGGTGGGCCGACCCGGACGTCCCGGAACGGGGACGTACCGGCCGCTCGCCGCGCGGCGGGGAGTCCCGCCGCGCCGGCTGACTCACTCCTTCTCGGTGAACCCGAACTGCACCACGCCCTCGTCGTCGACGACCGCGTCCACCGAGGTGTCGTTCAGCAGTTCGGCGGCGTCGGAGTCGAGGAAGATGCGCGCCCCCTCGGTGTCCACCACCTGGTCGCCCCGCACCGGCTCCGGCACCAGTTCGATGGAGAGCGAACCGGCCTCGGTGTCGGCGGCGATGCGCAGCCCACCGGCGTCGGCCACGTCCTGCTGGGCGGCGAGGTCACGGATCACCAGGACGGCGTTGTCGGTCATGGTCAGCATCGCTGAACTCCTCATGGCTGGATGTCGGGATTCGCGCGGGCGACAAGGCCCACGTACAGGTCTTTTCCCTCCCTCGGCCCGGCGAATCCCTAGGCTGGGGGCAGAGACGGCGCGGTGCGCGCCACGTCTCCTGGCGATAACCTTTCACACCGGAGTCTTTCCCGCAGGAAATCTCCATGGCAGCATCGGCACATGCATCGTCGCCTATTCCCCCGGGCGCTCGCGGTGCTGGTGCTGGTCGCCACCGCGGCCACCGCCGGCCCCACCACCGCCACTGCCGAAGCGCCCACCCCCGCGCAGACCCGGCTGCACGCCACCATCGACGCCGTCCTCGCCGACAGCCGGCTCGACGGCGCGCAGGCGGGCGTGGTCGTCGTCGACACCACCACCGGCCGCACGCTGTACGACCGCAACGGGACGCGACGGCTCATCCCGGCCTCCAACACCAAGCTGTTCACCTCCGCGGCGGCGATGGAACTGCTCGGACCGGGCCACCGGTTCACCACCGACGTGAGCGCCGACGGGCCGCGCCACGCCGGCATGCTCTCCGGCGACCTCTACCTGCGCGGCGGAGGCGACCCCACCATCCTCGCCGCCGACTACGACCGGCTCGCCGCGCAGGTCGCCGCGACCGGCGTACGGGTCGTCGCGGGCAACCTGGTCGCCGACGACACCCGGTACGACCGCGACCGGCTCGGCCCGGACTGGACCTGGGACGACGAGCCCTACTACTACGCCGCCCAGGTGTCCGCGCTCACCGTGGCCCCGGACACCGACTACGACGCCGGCACGGTGATCGTCCACGCCGCGCCGGGAACGCGGGCGGGCGCCCGACCGAAGATCACCATGACTCCGGACAACGGCTGGCTGCGCATCGAGAACCGGGCCGAGACGGTGACCGAGGGCGAGACCACCATCTCGTTCGAACGCGAGCACGCCGGCAACACAGTGGTGGTCACCGGCCAGATCGCGCTCGGCCAGGCCACCGAGAGCGACTGGGTGACGGTCTGGGAACCGACCGGGTACGCGGCCGACGTGTTCCGGTCCGCGCTGCGCCGCCACGGCGTACGGGTGCTCGGGCGGACCGTGCTCGGCGCCGCCACCCCGGACACGGCCAAGCCGCTGGCCCGGCACGACTCGATGCCGCTGACCGACCTCATGGTGCCGTTCCTCAAGCTCTCCAACAACGGCCACGCCGAAGTGCTCACCAAGGAACTCGGCCGGCAGCTCTCCGGCTCCGGCACCTGGGCCGCCGGGCTCTCCGCGATCAGCAGGTACGTGGGCGACACCGGGGTGGACACCGGCACGCTGCGCCAACGTGACGGCTCCGGCCTGTCCCGGCGCAACCTCGTCCCGCCGGGACAGTTCGTCACGCTGCTCTCGGCGGTCCGCGCCGAACCGTGGTTCGACACCTGGTACGCCGCGCTGCCGGTGGCCGGCAACCCGAACCGGCTCGTCGGCGGGACGCTGCGCAGCCGGATGAGCGGCACCGCCGCCGCGAACAACGTGCACGCCAAGACCGGCAGCCTGACCGGCGCGTCAGCGCTCTCCGGCTACGTCACGAGTGCGGACGGCCGGCTGCTGGCGTTCTCGATCGTGCTGAACAACTACCTGACCTCGTCGGTGAAGGGGCTGGAGGATCAGATCGCGATCGCCCTGGCCGCGTACACCGAGAGGGAGACGGCCACCGCCCGGCGTACCGTGCCGGCCGCGCCGGAGTCACCGCGCGTACCGGAGGGACGGGAGTGCTCCTGGGTCAAACCGGCGCTCTGCTGACCGGCGCCGTACCGCCCCGGTGCTAGGCGCCGGGGCGGCGCGGCTGCGGGCCGGCGGCGGGGTCACCCCGCTCGACGAGCGCGTCGATCTCGGCCGGTGGGAGCCCGCGCAGGGTGAGCACCCGGCGACCCCACCGGTGCAGCCGGCACGGGTGCGGGCTGGCGTCGTTGCGGCAGATGGTCCCGCCCGACCACGTCCGCGGCGCGTGCACCACCACCGCGCGCACCGCGAACTGGACGTCCTCGACCGTCACGTACGGCGGCATCGGGATCTCGCGCAGCACGTCACCGTCGGCGCGGGGGCGGGCGGGGACGACGGGAGCAGGGCCGGTCATCGGTCGTGCCTCCACAGGGGATGGTCGGACGGGAACAACGGAAACCTACGACGCCGTGCCGGGTACGCGACGGACAAACTGTCCCCGCTCAGCGCAGCGCCACCGCCTGGAGGCTGACGTTGCCGCAGTCGCCGAGCGACTCCTCCACCGTCCAGTTCAGCAGCAGCCGCGCGCCACGCTGGGCGCGGAACTTGATCGTGAACTCGGTGGTGAGCGCGGTGTGCGGGTCTTCCATCCGGAGCGTGGTCACCGGTCCGCCGGTGGAGACACGCACGTCGAGGCGGCCACGGGCCATCCAGAGCCCGGCGTACAGACGCACCGTGCGCTGCTGCCCGTCGGCGGCCACCGCCAGGTTGAACCCGCTGCCCCGGTGGCAGGCGTACACGCCGGACATGGTGCCGCTCGCCGACGCGACCGGGTTGCCGTCGCGCCAGGCGTACGCCTCGGGGTTGTTGCTGAAGCTCTGCCGCCGCCCCCGGCCGCCCTCGTCGCGGATCTCGCCGGAGCCGCCCCGCTTGCGGACCGTCCGGTCGGCGCCGGTGAGCCCCCAGTGGACCCAGTCGGTGGTGCCCACGGCGGTGAGGTCGACGGTGGCGGGCACCTCGGCGCGGGTCACGGTGACTGTCGGCGGGAGCGCGCTCGACGGCGACGGCGACGGCGTGGACGGCGTCGGGCTCGGCGACGGTGGCCGCTGCCGGGGACGCAGTCCCGGATTGGCCACCGTGTCGTCGGCCTCGTTCGGCAGCCCGACCCGGCCGGGCGGCGCGGCCGGCAGCCGAGCGTGCTCCTCGCGTGGCGCGTCGTGCCGCTCGACGCCGAGGTAGAGCGCCAGTGCCGCCAGGCAGAGGAACGCGGCCAGCCCTTCCAGCATCAGCCGACGCCGACGGCGCAGCCGCCGCAGCGCTGAGCGGGTACGCGGAAGGCCGTGCCGATGCGAGCCGGGGCCGGTACGCGGACGGTCCTCCTGGCCCACCACACCCTCCACTTCGGTCACGACACCGCCGGATACGACTGGTGCGCGACGGGCTTCACGGTGTCACCGGACGGCTCTTTGCGCCATATGTCGAGTGACGGGCGTTTCCAGTTCGTTACCTGGCGGCCGCTCGCCAGACCGGCCGCTCAGCTTACCGTGACCGCCTGCAGCGCCACCCCGTCGTTCTGCGCGCCGGTGACCGTCAGGGCCTGCCATTTGATCAGCAGCCGCTCCCCCGGGGCCGCCCGGAAGCGGATGACGTACTGGTAGAAGCGGTCGCCCGCGGCGAGGGCGACCTCACGGACGACGGGATCGCCGCCGCTGGACAGCGTCAGGTCGAGCCGCGCGCCGGCCGAGAACGTGCCGACGAACAGCCGGACCGTGCGCAGGTCCCCGCTCCCGGCCACCCCGAGCGTGAAGCTCTTCCCGGCGCCGCGCTGGAAGACACCCGCCCGGGTGCCCTCCTGGCGCGCTGTCGGCGTGCCGTCGGTCCACTGGAGATCACAGGCGCCCGCGCTGTGCTCCAGCCGCTCGCCACCCGGATCCTGGATCTCGCCGGTGCCGCCCGCCTTGCGATGGAAGCTGTCTGCGCCGGTACCGCCCCAGTGCCGCCAGTCCCGCGTACCGAGCGCGGTGAGCGACAACGCCCCCGGCAGCGGCGCCAGGTCCGCGTCGAGCAGCGGCCCGCCGGGTGACACCGGGTCGGCCGGCGCCTGATCGGGCGCCTGGTCGGGCGCCTGATCGCTCGGCGCCGCCACGGGCGACGTCTCCCGGTTCGACGGTGGCGCGGGTGACCGGCTCGCGTACGCCAGCGCCGCCACCAGCCCGGTCACGGTCACCGCCGCCAGCACGGCGCGCCGGCGCCGACGACGGGCCCGGGCCACGGCGACCCGGGTGGCCGGGGCGTCGGCCGGGGGCCGGGTCGGGCCGAGTGTCAGCCTGGTTCGCGCCGCGTCGCGCAGCCGGACGCCGATCCCGCCCGCCAGATCGCCGATCCAGCCGGCCAGGTCGCCGATCCCGCTGGTCAGGTGGCCGATCCCGCTGGTCATATCGGCGAGGCGCGCCGGGATGCTCTCCCGGGCGGAGTGCCGGCCCGGTCTCGCTTCTGTTTCGGCCACCTGCGGCGGTCCGGTTTCGGCCGGATCTGAAGCGGGCCGGACCGGCGACGGAGCGGACAGGTGCAGTCCGATCGGCGCCGGCCCGACCAGCGGAACCCGGCCGCCGGGCGGGTTCGGACGCGACTCGGGGACGGCCGACGCAGCCGCCCCGGAGACGAGTGGCCTCGGGCCGAGCGAACCCGGAGCGGGCGTGCCGGAGCCGGGCGGACCCGGAGCAGGCGCACCCGGGCTGAGCGGACCCGGAGCGATCGAGCCCGAAGCGAGCGAGCCCGAAGCAAGCGGACCCGAAGCAAGCGGGCCCGGGGCAAGCGGGCCCGGGGCAAGCGCGCCCGGGGCGGGCGTGTCGGCCGGGAGCGGGCCGGCGGCCGGAAGGTCGAGAGCCGGCGGTCCGCCGGCGCGCGGAGGCGGCCACACAGGCGTGTCGGCCGGGAGCGGGCCGGCGGCCGGAAGGTCGAGAGCCGGCGGTCCGCCGGCGCGCGGAGGCGGCCAGACAGCGGTACCGGGCGGATCCAGGTCGACCGGCGGCACCGGATCGTCCGCGCCGAAAGGTGAGCGTTCGGCGTCCGGGGGCGTCACCGGCCGGGACACGCCGGGGTCGGTGTCCCCGGGCAGGCGGCGTGGACCGGTGGGCCGCGCCGGCGCGTCTGCCGATTCGTCCGGCGCGGGCAGCCAACCCCCGACCCGGATTCCGGTCCGCGCGATGTCGTCCTCAGCCACCGACCCTCCTCGGCCACCGGCGGCGAGCGGCCCGGCCCCGTGGCTCGCCGTAGGGAGGATGACACAGAACGCGATCTTGCAGAAGGCATCCGCCCTCGCAATTCCCACGCACCCCACGCCGCCAACCCGCCCCACGGACCAGATCTTGGAAGATTCAGGTCCCCATAGGAGCCATTTCCTTCCAAGATCTCCCCCGGCCGGGCGCGCCCACCCTCGTCAACCTGTTGATCATGAGGCTGGCGGGGACATTTCGGGCGCGGAATGCCGTCAACTTCATGATCGACGGGAGCGGGGCGGGGGTGGGGCGCCCCGGGGGGCGGGATGGTGGGTGGCGTCAGTGGCGGGTGCGGCGGCGCAGGCCCCGGGTGGGGTGCCAGCCCTCGATCAGCAGGTGGTCGGGCGGGTCGCCGACCCGGGTGAGCACCACCTCGGTCAGCTCGATCCGGAAGCTGTGCGAGCCGTCCTCGGCGGGCTGCTCCTCGTGCGCCCGGCCGGCGATCTTCGCGTCCCCGTCCCAGGTGGACGGGTCGTCCGGCGGGGCGTCCTCGGTCGGGCTGTGCAGCGCCACCCGAGGATCGCGGCGCAGGTCGAGCGCCTTGACCGCGCCGGCCATGCTGCCCAGCCGCAGCTGCCCGTCGTCACCGAAGTCGAACTCGGTGCCGCTGATCCGCGGCGAGCCGTCCCGCCGCAGTGTCGCCATCGTGCCGTGCTTGCGGACCGCGAAGCGGGCGCGCACCCGCGCCGCGAACTCGGGTTCGGCCGCCACCAGATCGGACCACCATGTCATGCGCCCGATTCTGGCCGGGAAACCTGACAACCCGCGGCAGCTTTCAGCCGACCTGGAAACCGAGCGCCTGGGCCAGCATCACCGCCTGCTCGGCGTCGATCCGCGCGCCGGAACGCTGCACCGCCGTCGGGTCGAGCGCGGACAGGTCGCTGCCGCGCAGGTCGGCCCGGATCAGCTTGGCGGCGTGCAACTGGGCGCCGGAGAGGTCCACGCCGGTCAGCGTCGCGCCGGTGAGGTCGGCGCCGCTCAGGTCGACCTCCCGCATCCGTACGTCGGTGATCCGTGCCCCGCGCAGGTCGGCGCCGGCGAGCGTGACGAAGGACCAGTCGCCCCGGTCGATCCGCAGCGGGCGCAGGTCGCAGCGGTCGAACGTGCTGCCGACCAGCTTGCAGCCGGTGAACTCGGCCTCGAAGAGGTTGCACTTGCTGAACGAGCACCTGGTGAACGCCGAGTCGGTGTGCCGGGAGGCGTTGAACGCCACGTTGCCGAACACGCAGTCGGTGAAGACCGCGCCCCGGCTGACCGCCTCGGTCAGGTCGACGTGGAAGAACTCGCACCGTACGAAGTGCCTGTCGGCCAACTCCTCGGCGTACCAGTCCTGCTGGCGGTAGGTGACGTCCTCGACCGGCTCCGGCATGCCACCGACCCTAGTGACACTTCCCGGCCGCGATACCTGCGGGTAGGTTCGCGGTCGTGAGTGTCACCGTGAGCACCGACCCCGGACGTGTCGGCCTCGATCCCGCCCGGCTGGCGCGGATCGACGAGCACTTCGCCCGGTACGTCGACGACGGCCGACTCGCCGGCTGGCAGATCGTCGTCACCCGCCGGGGCGAGATCGCCCACTCCTCGACGTACGGGCTGCGCGACCGGGAGGCCGGTACGCCGGTCGAGGCGGACACGCTCTGGCGCATCTACTCGATGACCAAGCCGATCACCTCGGTCGCCGCGATGATGCTCTGGGAGGAGGGCCGGCTCGAGCTGAACGACCCGGTCAGCCGCTGGCTGCCGGAGTTCGCCGACGTACGCGTCTACGACCGGGGTTCGGTGCTGAAGCCGTACACGGTGCCGGCGGTCGAGCCGATCCGGATCTGGCACCTGCTCACCCACACGGCCGGCCTGACGTACGGCTTCGCCCAGGTGTCGGTGGTCGACGGCCTGTACCGGGCGGCGGGCTTCGACCTGGGCGTGCCGCCGGGCGCGGACCTGGCGGCGGCCTCGGCCGGGCTGGCCCGGCTGCCGCTGCTGTTCCAGCCGGGCACGAGCTGGAACTACGGCGTCTCCACCGACGTCCTGGGCCGCCTGGTCGAGGTGATCTCCGGGCAGTCGCTCGACGCGTTCTTCGCCGAGCGGATCCTGGGCCCGCTGGGCATGACCGACACCCGCTGGTGGGTGGACGCGGCGGACGCGAAACGCCTGGCCGCGCTCTACGCCCCGCACCCGGCGACCGGTCAGGCGGTACGCGCCGACGGGGTGGGCCGGGCCGCGCTGGCGGAGCCGACGTGGCACTCCGGCGGCGGCGGGCTGCTCTCCACGGCGGCCGACTACCACCGGTTCACCCAGTTCCTGCTGCGTGGCGGCGAGCTGGACGGGGTGCGCCTGCTCGGGCCGCGCACGGTGCGCTTCATGACCCGCAACCACCTGCCCGGCAACCGGGACCTGGCCTCGTTCTCGCCGGAGGGCTTCGCCGAGACGATCCTCGACGGGATCGGCTTCGGGCTGGGCTTCGCGGTCGTGCTGGACCCGGTGCCGTCGCGGGTGCCGAGCAGCGTCGGCGAGTTCTACTGGGGCGGCCTGGCCAGCACCGCGTTCTGGGTGGACCCGGTGGAGGAGGTCACCGCGCTGCTGTTCACCCAGTTGATGCCGTCCAGCACGTACCCGCTGCGCAGCCAGTTGCGCCAGCTCGTCTACTCGGCGATCGTCGACTGAGCCGGTTCGGCGGAACTCCCGCCGCCCGCCGGCAGGCTGCCTAGCCTGTGAGGCATGAGCGACATCGTCGTGTTCGGCGCCGGCGGGACGGCGGGCTCGCGGATCGCCGCGGAGGCGGTCGAGCGGGGGCACCGGGTGACAGCGGCGGTGCGGCGTCCGGAGGCGGTCGGCTACCTACCCCCAGGCGTACGCACGGTGACCGGCGACGCCACGTCGGCGCGGAGCGTACGCGAACTGGCCGAGGACGCGGATGTGCTGGTGGTGGCCATCGGCGGCGGCGAGCGGGCCCTGTGGCGCGACGCCGCGCGGACGCTGGTCGACACGCTGCGTGAGTTGCCGGACCCACCTCGGGTGATCCACGTCGGCGGTGGCTCGACGCTGCTCACGCCGAAGGGGACCCGGTATCTGGACGAGCCGGACTTCCCGGAGGAGTACCGGGACTCGGCGCACGGCCAGGCCGACGCGCTGGAGTTCTACAGGTCCAGCGCCGACGGGGTGACCTGGACGTACGTCTCCCCGCCGCCGCTGGAGTTCCACCCGGGCGAGCGGACCGGGCACTACCGCACCGGCACCGACCACCCGGTGACCGACGCGCAGGGCCGTTCGGTGCTCACCTACGAGGACCTGGCGGTGGCGATCGTCGACGAGATCGAGGATCCGCGCTTCGGCAACGCCCGGTTCACGGTCGCGTACTGATTCAGTCGGCCAGCCGGGCCGGGAAGCCGCCGGTGGCGATCGGGCCCCAGGACTCGATCGTGACCCGGATCAGCGACTTGCCCTGCGCGACCATGGCCGACCGGTACTCGTCCCAGTCCGGGTGCTCGCCGGAGATGCTGCGGAAGTACTCGACCAGCGGTTCCAGCGCCTCGGGCAGGTCGAGCACCTCGGCCACGCCGTCGACCTGCACCCACGGGCCGTTCCAGTCGTCGGAGAGCACGCACGCGGAGACGCGCGGGTCGCGGCGGATGTTGGCGACCTTGGCACGCTCGGGATAGGTGGAGATCACCAGCCGGCCCTCGGCATCCACCCCGCAGGCCACCGGGGAGGACTGCGGGCGCCCGTCGGAGCGGGTGGTCATGAGCACGACGTGGTGGCGGGGGCGGAGGAACTCGATCAGGGCGTCCCGGTCGACCCGGGTGTTCTTCGCGATGCTGCGTGCCATGCCTCGGTTCTACCAGGCATGTCCGTCGTTCTCAGCGCGGGCGGCCGGCGGACCGCTGCGCGGTGACCTGCTCCGGCACGCGCGGGCGGGCCGAGGGCCGCCAGGCGCGGCCGTTGGCGTAGATCACCCGGAAACCGAGGTACGCGGCGAGCGGCGCCCAGTGCGCCGAGCGCATCCGCAGCTCGGCGGCGTTGTGCCGCTGCCCGTTGGCGAGCACGTCGAGCAGCACCGTCTCGAAGGCGGCCGACTCGACCCAGTCCACCTCGCGGGTGAAGCCGCAGATCAGCGCCGCGCCGGTGACGTCGAGGAACTCGCGCAGCGTGGCGTCGGAGGCACGCAGCACCGAGCAGCTGCCGAAGTAGAGGCGGCGGCCCTCGCAGCGGCCGGCCATCCGCTCGGCCACGTCCGACAGCTCGACCGAGTCCCAGTCGGTGAGGCAGAGCCGGCTCGGCTCGCCGTGCATGGCGAAGAAGCCCACCCGGTGGTCGGCGTACTGCTTGAGCAGCCAGCGGTCGACGAAGTAGAACAGCTCGTCGCGGGTGGCCGCGTCCTTGTGGATGTAGCGGATGCGGCCGAGCCGCTCCAGCAGGTCGAGCGTGGGCAGGACGGACCCGCGTTCGTTGAGGTCGCGGTGCCACTGCCCCTCGACGCAGAACACGCCGCCACGCGCCAACGCCCACCTCCCCGCCCGTCGAGGTCGCCGCCCGGTCCGGGAGCAGACGTTACCGGTCACGTCCGACGGGCGACACCCGGCAGCGCGTACGCAAACAGGCAGTATTCACAGCCAATACCCAGCAATCGGGCGATGTGAGAACAATTTCCGCTAATCACCACGAAGAATCCTCGTACCTGTCACGGTGAGAGGGACGGGACGTACCGGTCGATGTGCCCGTCGGATCCCAGTTCCGCTCTGACATCGGGAGGACTCTGTGCGCGTCAACACCCTGAAGCGGGCGGCGGTCGCGTTCGCGCTGGCCCTGCCCGGGGCCGCCGTGGCGACAGTCGTGGCCGCGCCACCGGCGCACGCCGACGGCTGCTACACCTGGAACCGGACGCTGTCCCAGGGAAGCTCCGGCGACGACGTCCGGCAGCTCCAGATCCGGGTGGCCGGCTGGGCCGCGTACGGCGGCATCGTCCGGGTCGACGGCGTGTACGGCCCGGAGACGGCCGCCGCGGTCAAGCGCTTCCAGACCGCGTACGGGCTGCGCGCCGACGGCGTGGCCGGGCCGCAGACGTTCGCCAGGATCTACGACCTGCAGAAGGACAGCGACTGCACGCCGAAGCACTTCAGCTACGCCGAGCTGGACAACGGCTGCGGCAAGGGCGGGTGGGCCGGCGGCCCGCTCTCCGCGTCGGCCACCCGGGAGAACGCGCTGCGCACCATGTGGAAGCTGGAGGCGCTGCGGCGCAGCCTCGGCGACAAGCCGCTCTACGTGACCAGCGGGTTCCGCAGCATCGCCTGCAACCGGCAGGTCGGCGGCGCCGCGGACAGCCAGCACCTCTACGGCAACGCGGCCGACCTGATCGCCAAGCACCGCAGCCTCTGCGACATCGCCCGCTCGGCCCGCAGCCGGGGCTTCAGCGGCATCTACGGCCCCGGCTACCCGGACCACGACGATCACACGCACGTCGACTCGCGGCGGGAGAACAACCGGGACAAGTCGTCGAACACGAAGGGCTGGTCCGCACCGGACTGCGGAGTCAAGTGATGCGGTGACGGCGGCCCGGACCGGGGGTGGGGGCTCCCCGTCCGGGCCGCCGTCGGCATGCTCCGGCACGACCGACGCCACTCCGCGACGGGGCGTCGGCGCGACCGGAACCGGGCGCCGGGCGTCAGCTCGCCCGGGGCCAGCGGGGCCGGGCGGTGGGAGCCGACCGCCCGGCGACCGGCCGCAGACCGGGCCGCACCGGCGGCGCGGCGGCCCGCGGAACCGCACCGCGCGCCGCCTGCGCCGCGGCGGGGCGGGCGGCCTGACCCGGCACCGACCGGGCCGGCTGTCCGGGCACGGGACGGCCGGCCTGACCGGGTACGCCGGGCCGCGCCACCTGACCGGGTACGCCCGGTCGCGCCGTCTGACCGCGGGCGGCCTGCCCGGGGGCGGGACGGGCGCCGGACGGTCCGGTCAGCACGAACGGGAAGGGCACGTGCACGAACGGGTTGCCGTGCCGGATCAGCGCGTCGATCTGGCGGTCGTTGAGACCGTGTGTCTCCAGCACGCGCCGGCCCCAGCGATGCAACCGGCAGGGAAACGACGAACCGTCGTTGCGGCACTTCGGCCCCGCGGGCCACTCCTCGGCGGCGTGCACCACCACCGCCCGGACCGCGAGGCGGACGTCCTCGGGGGTCAACGGCGCCGGTACCGGCACCTCGCCCAGGATCTGGTCGATGGGATCCGTCGACTGCTCACCAACTCGCACGGCAGGCCTCCCGCAGTTCGGCAGCGGTGCGGCGGAACGGCCGCACCACATCCTCGACCACTGGTACGGCCGGATGACGGCAGCAGTTCAATCCCGCCACGCGGCGAGCAGTTCGGCCGGCCCGAGCGCGGTGACTCCGTCGACCGCACGGCCACTGCGCACCACCGCGACGACCGGTGTGTGGTCGTCGGCGCCCGGTAGCTGGGCGCGGTGGTGAAGCAGCCGGGCCAGGTCGTGACCGTCGAACGCGCCGTTCTCCAGCCACTTGACCGAGCCCACGAACGTGATCCGCTTGGCCACCGGGCTCCGATCGCCGCCGACCAGGTCGATCTCGGGATCGTTGGTACGCGTCCAGTAACCGCCCACCTCCGCCGTCCCGGACGGCAGGCTCCCCGGCGGCAGCCGCCGCAGGGACTCCCGGATCACCGGCTCGACCGCACGCCCTCGCCATGAGGTCCAGGACGAATGGATGCGGGCGAGCGTCAGATCCCCTCTGCCGCGCTCGATCTCGGCGAGGTAGGGGTCGAGGAAGGCGAGCCAGAAGCGGAGATACGGATCGGCGACCACGTAGCGGGTCTCGCGCGACGGACGGGTGGACAGCGGGAGGGCGGCCTCCACGACCCGCTTGTCGGTCAGCAGTCGGAGCGCGCGGTGCAGCGACGCCTGCGGGATTCCGCCGGCCGCCCGCGCGATGGAGGAGGAGGTGCGCTCCCCGGAGCCGATGGCGCGCAGCACCACGCCCGGCTGGGACTGCGGCGGAAACTCGGCAGCGAGGGCCCGTTCCCCGCTGACGAGCAGCGCGGAAGTGGGGTCCGGGACGGCCTGGGCGAGGTAGTCGCGCACGGTCTCGCCGGGGGCCCAGTCGTCGAGGACGAGCGGCAGGCCACCGGTGACGAGGTACGCGTCGATGGCATCCGCCGGCGGCAACTGGAGCATCTCGGCCACGTCGCCGGGGCTCAGGGGCGGCACGACCATCTCGGTCGCGCGCTGGTGGAACGGGCGGCCGTAGTCGTTGAGCGCCTCCATCATCGCCAGGTCCGAGCCGACGCAGATCAGCAGGACCGGCCGACGGGACAGCTCCCGGTCGAAGACCTTCTGGAGGGTGCCCTCGAAGCCGGGATCGGTGGCGATGAGGTAGGGCATCTCGTCGAGCACGACGACGCTGGGCTGATCCGTGGGCAGCGCGGCGGCGAGGAGGGTGAGAGCCGCGTCCCAGGTGGCCGGCGCCTGTCCGGCGAACAGACCCGCTCCAGGGAGCGTCGAGCCGGCCGCCGCTTCGACGAAGAGCCGCAGGTCGGCGGCGGGGGTGGGTTGCGCCGAGGCGGTGAAGAAGAGGTGGGGTACGCCCGCGCGCTCGACGAACTCCTCAACGAGGCGGGACTTACCCACCCGTCGGCGTCCACGCATGAGCAGCGCCCGTCCCGGGCGCCCCGCCCGGCCGCCGCGTTCGACGCGCGCCAACATGCCGTCGAGCCGGGCCAGCTCCCTCGTCCTGCCGACGAAACCGGCCACGTCAATCACCTCATACTCTCAGGACGGATACTCTCATCTCTGATAGTATCCCGAATGAGAGTGTCTGTGCCTCAGACCAGGCCGGCGTCCTGGACCAGCAGGGCCACCTGCACACGGTTGTTCAGGTCGAGCTTCGTCAGCAGCCGCGACACGTACGCCTTCACCGTCGCCACGCTCATGAACAACTCGGCGGAGATCTCCGCGTTGGTGCGGCCCCGGCCGAGCAGCACCGCGACCTCCCGTTCCCGTTCGGAGAGCCCGTCGAGCAGCCGTACCGCCCGTTCCCGCTTCGGGTCCGGGCCGGGCACCGGCGCGGCGCCGGTGACGTGCGCGATGAGTTTGCGGGTCACCGCCGGGGACAGCGTCGCCTCCCCCGCCGCGACCCGGCGTACCGCCGCCACGATCTCGGCCGGCGGGGTGTCCTTGAGCAGGAAGCCGCTCGCCCCGGCCCGCAGCGCCCGCAGCACCTGCTCGTCCGCGTCGAACGTGGTGAGCACCAGCACCTCGGGCGGTTCCGCTGTGGCACGCAGCGCCTCGGTGGCGGCCAGGCCGTCGACCCGGGGCATGCGGATGTCCATCAGCACCACGTCCGGGGCGTGGGCGGCGACGGCCTGGGGCACCTCGGCGCCGTCGGTGGCCTCGCCGACCACCGCGAGGTCGGGTACGCCGCCGAGGATCATCGACAGCGCGCCGCGGACCAGCGGGTCGTCGTCGACGATCAGTACCCGTACCGGGGCGCTCACTGCGCCCCCCAGGGCAGCCAGGCGGTCAGCCGGAACGTGCCGTCGGCGTCCCGCCCGTGTTCCAGGCGGCCACCGGCGAGCGTGACCCGCTCGGCGATGCCGACCAGGCCGGTGCCGGTGCCCGGGATCGCGGTGGCCGGGCTGCCCACCGGCCACGGGTTGCTGATCTCCACCACCAGCCCGTCACCCGGGCCACCGGCCAGCCGGACGGTCACCACCGCGCCGGGCGCGTGCTTGCGGGCGTTTGTCAGCCCCTCCTGCACGATCCGGTACGCGCTGCGCCCGATCGCCGCGGGCACCGCCTCCGGCTCGGTCACCTCGTCGACGACGGCGACCCGTACCCCGGCGTCGCGGCTCTCGGCGACCAGCGCGGGCACGTCGGCCAGCGTGGGTTGCGGCCGTTCCGGCGTGGCCTCGGAGCCGACCTCGGCCCGCAGCACGCCGATCACCTCGCGCAGGTCCTGGAGCGCGGCGTGCGCGCTGGCCCGGATCACCCCGGCCGCCCGCGCCACCTCCTCCGGCGGCGCGTCCGGCCGGAACTCCAGCGCTCCCGCGTGCAGGCTGAGCAGGGAGATCCGGTGGGCGAGCACGTCGTGCATCTCCCGGGCGATCCGGCCGCGTTCGAGCTGCCGGGCCTGGTCGAGCCGGAGCTGCTGCTCGGCCTCGGCCCGCTCGGCGCGGTCGCGCAGGGACAGCACCAGCTGGCGGCGGGCCCGGACGAACAGCGCCCACGCCACCACCACGCCGATGAACAGCGCGGTCCAGATCACCGAACCCCAGAACGGCATCGTCGGGTCGGGCCGGACGGCGAGGTAGACCGGCAGGCTGAGCACGTTCCAGGCCGCCAGGGCCAGGCCCACCGGCAGTGGCCGGTGCACCAGCACGGTGAACGTGATGACGAGCAACGCGACGCCGGAGGTGACCGAGAAGAACACCAGCGGCGCGGTGGCCAGTGCCAGCCCGACCGGCCAGCGCCGGCGCAGCCAGAGCGCCCCGCTGATCCACAGGCCGATCAGCAGGTCGACCTCCTCCAGCCAGGCCGGACCGGCGTTGAGCCCGAACTCCGGGCTCGCGCTGGTGACGTCGCCGTGGGCGATGAGCACCCAGAGCAGCGAGGCCACGAACAGCGCGCCGTCGACGAACCAGTCCCGCGGGGTCCGCCGGGCGGTCCGGGCGGGCACCAGGGAGCCCGGCAGGAGCCAGGGATGATCGGGTACGACGGCGCTGCTCACCCACCCATGCTAGGAAGCCGTCCGGACCTGCTACCAGCTACCAAAGTCGACGACTGCGGTGAACCGAGGTCGACGGCGACGCCGACCGCCGGCCGCAGCGCGTGACCGGGTGGCCCCGGCAGGCTCGACGGCATGATCGAAGTCGACCAGCTCACCAAGCGGTACGGCCCGCACACCGCCGTCGCGGACGTCACGTTCCGGTGCGAACCGGGCACAGTGACCGGTTTCCTCGGGCCGAACGGCGCCGGGAAGTCCACCACGATGCGGATGATCTGCGGGATGACGCCGCCCAGCTCCGGCGGCGCCACGGTCGCCGGCCGCCCCTACCGCGACCTGCCCAATCCGGGGCGGGAGATCGGCGTGCTTCTCGACGCCTCGGCGCAGCACGCCGGGCGCACCGGACGGGAGGCGCTCACGCTCGCCGCCCGCACCATGGGCGTGGACCGGGCGCGGGTGGCGGCGGCACTGGACCGGGTAGGGCTGAACGAGACCGCCGCCCGGCGCCGCGTCGGGGCGTACTCCCTGGGCATGCGGCAGCGGCTCGGCCTGGCGCTGGCGCTGCTGGGTGACCCCCGGGTGCTGATCCTGGACGAGCCGGCCAACGGCCTCGACCCGGAGGGGATCTTCTGGATGCGCGGCCTGCTGCGCGACTTCGCCGACCGGGGCGGCACGGTGCTGCTCTCCTCGCACCTGCTGCGCGAGGTGGAGGCGGTGGCCGACCGGCTGGTGGTGATCGGCGGGGGCCGGGTGGTCGCCCAGGGCGGCAAGGACGAGCTGCTGGCCGGCGCCGGCACGCTGGTGCGCGCCCGCGACGCGCACGCCCTGCGCCTGACGCTGGAGCGGGCCGCGCTGCCCGCCACGGCCGGCACCGACGGCGGCTACGTGGTCCGGGCCGAGCCGGGTCAGGTCGGCCAGGCCGCGGCGGACGCCGGACTGGTCCTCACCGAGCTGCGCCCGGCCGGCAGCGGCGGCCTCGAACAGCTCTTCCTCACCCTCACCGCCGGCGCGTCGACCAAGGAGGCCGTCCGATGACCACCGCCACCCGTAACCCCGCGCCGCCGCGTCCCGAAGCCGCCGTCGCCGGACCGACGCTGGCCCGGCTGACCGCCGTCGAACTGCGCAAGCTCGCCGACACCCGGGCCGGACGGTGGCTGCTGATCACGATCGGGCTGATCGCGGCCGTGATCGTGGTGGTGCAGCTGTTCGTCGTCGAGGCACCGGACCAGACGTTCACCGCCTTCTTCACCCCGTCGCTGCTGCCGGTCGGCCTGCTGCTGCCGGTGCTCGGCATCCTCTCCATCACCGGCGAGTGGTCGCAGCGCACCGCGCTCACCACGTTCGCGCTGGTGCCCCGCCGGGAACGGGTGATCGTCGCCAAGCTCGCCGCCGTGGTGCTGGCCGCGCTCGCGTCGGTGCTGGTCAGCCTCGCGGTCGCCGCGGTCGGCACGCTCGCCGCCGGCGCCACCGGCGGGGCGGGCGCCTGGACGTTCGACTGGCAACTGCTGCCGCACGCGGCCGTGTTCCAGGTGGTGAACGTGCTGATGGGCGCCGCCTTCGGGCTGCTGCTGCTGAACACGCCGCTGGCGATCGTCACCTATCTGCTGCTGCCCACGGTGTGGAGCCTGCTCGCCGCGATGATCTCCGCGCTGCGGGAGCCGGCCCGCTGGCTCGACACGTCGTACACGATGGAGCCGCTGCTCGGCGCCGAGATGACCGGCGGGCAGTGGGGCCGGCTCGGCGTCTCGCTCGCCGTCTGGGTGCTCCTGCCGCTGGTCGCCGGTCTGGTCCGCACGCTGCGCCGGGAGGTGTCGTGACCATGGTGGCCCGGCACACCGGCGAGGACGTCGTGGTCGACGGCGGACGCGGCGAGCTGGTGCTGTTCTGGGCGGGGTTCCCGCTGCTCGGGGCGGGACTGGGCGCCGGGCTGACCACGCTGTCCGGCTGGATCGCCGGGCTGCCCTGGTTCCCGTTCCAGGGCCTGTTCGAGCTGCTCGACAGGTGGCCGGACGAGCGGGCGTACCCGATCGGGGCCGGGCTGGGTCTGCTCGGCGGCCTGGCCCTGGCGGTGGTGGCGGTACGCGACCGGCTGACCGTCACGGTCGGGCACCGCACGGTACGGCTGCACCGCGACGGGCACGGCCGGGACGTGGCCCGCGCCGACGTCGCCGGGGTGTTCGTCGACGGTGCGGCGCTGGTGCTGCTGGACACCGCCGGTGGCGAGCTGGCCCGGGAGAAGTCCGACCTGGACACCGAGCGGCTGCGGGAGGCGTTCACCCGGCAGGGCTGGCCGTGGACCGGGCAGGACCCGCACCGGGACGCGTACCGCAGGTGGGTCGAAGGGCTGCCCGACCTGCCGCCGGGCGCGGACGCCCTGCTGCGCGCCCGGCAGCGGGCGCTCGACGGCGGCCACGACGCCGAGACCCGGGAGCTGCACGGGGAGCTGGCCCGGCTCGGCGTCGTGGTCCGCGACGAGGGCAAACGGCAGTACTGGCGGCTGGTCCCCGGACCGCCGCCGCGCTGACGGCCTCCGCTCCGGCGCCTGATCCGCGCGGTGCCCGCCGCGACGCCGGTGGACGTGACAAGTCACATCGCTGGCGCGTTTCCGGCATCAGAACGAACTGTTCGGGCATGTTCTCCGTACACAGGTGTGGTACGTGACGTCTACCTCGGAGGCATGGTGTCCGCAGTTCGAACTGATCCATTCGCGGGGGCGATACTCCAGGTCGGCGTACTGGCGGCCCTGGCCGGCACGGTCGGCCTGAGCGCGTACGGCTGGCTGGCCGGTCTGCTCTTCGGGGTGGTCATGGTCGCGGCGCTCGGATACGGGCTGCGCCGCTCGGGCGCGGACCGGCTCGGCCCGGCCGACTGGGTGACGCTCACCCGGGCCACGCTCGCCGGCGGGGTGGCCGCGTTGACAGTCGAGGCGTTCCGCGGCCCGATCGCGGTGCCGGTGCTGGTCGCGCTGGCTGCCGTGGCCCTCTCCCTGGACTGGGTCGACGGGCAGGTGGCCCGGCGCACCGGCACGACCAGCGCGCTCGGCGCCCGGTTCGACATGGAGGTCGACTCCTTCCTCGTCCTGGTCCTCTGCGGGTACGTCGCCGACCAGGTGGGCGCCTGGGTGCTGGTGATCGGCGCGATGCGGTACGTCTTCGTCGCCGCCGGCTGGGTGCTGCCGTGGATGCGCGGCTCGCTGCCGCCGCGCTACTGGCGCAAGGTGGTCGCCGCCACGCAGGGCATCGCGCTGACGGTGGTGGCGGCCGGTGTGCTGCCCCGGCCGCTGGCCCTCGCGGTGGTGCTCGGCGCGCTCGCGCTGCTGGTCGAGTCGTTCGGACGCGACGTCGGCTGGCTGTGGCGGCACCGCGTACGGCCGGCGCTCCCGGCGGCGCCGGTCTCCCCCGCGCCGGCGGGCCACGGGTCCGAGTGGACGCCGGGCACGCGGATCGTGCGCCAGCCCGTCGAGGTCGGCGGGCGGCGCCGGTGACCGACCTGTCCCGGCCGGCCGACGGCGACGACGTCCCGGCCGGCGCCACGTCCACGGAAGACAGCACGCCGGACAGCGCCGGCGCCTCGGCCGAGAGCGGCGACCGCACCCCGAACGACAGGGAGACGAGCGACCCGGGCAACGACGCGGTCGGCGCGTGGAGCGCCCGGCGGCTGCTCGGCGCGGCGGTCACCGCGCTGGCCGGCGCGCTCGTGCTGGTGGCCCTGGTCGCGCCGAGCGAGGTCAAACTGCTGTCCCTCGGGGCGTTGCTCCGCATCCCGGTGGAAGGGCTGCTCGCCGTCGCCCTGCTGCTGGTCCTGCCGGCCCGCCCGCGCCGCGTGGTGGCCACGCTGCTCGGCGCGCTGCTCGGCCTGATCCTGGTGCTCAAGGTCACCGATCTCGGGTTCTCGATGGTGCTCGACCGGCGCTTCGACCTGATCGCCGACTGGACGTTCCTCGGCGCGGGCGCGGAGTTCCTGTCCGAGTCGTACGGCGGGGCCGCCGAGGTGGGCGCGATCGCCCTGGCCGTGGTCGCGGCGCTCGCCGTACCGGTGCTGGTGACGCTCTCGGCGCGGCGGCTGGCCCGCGCCGCGGCGGCCCACCGCCGGGTGACCACGCGTGCCGTCACCGCGCTCGCCGCCGCCTGGGTGGTCTGCGCCGTGCTCGGCGCGCAGATCGTGCCCGGCCTCCCGGTCGCCGCGGACACCGTCGCCGCCGACGTCTTCGATCGCGCCCGGCAGGTGCGGGCGGGCCTGAACGACAAGGAGACGCTGAACACGCAGCTCGCCGGCGACCCGTTCCGGGACGTGCCGGGTGAGCGGATGCTCACCGCGCTGCGCGGCAAGGACGTGCTGTTCACGTTCGTGGAGAGCTACGGCCGGGTCGCGCTGGAGGACCCGGAACTGGCCCCGGAGGTGGACGCCGTCCTCGACGAGGGGACCCGGCAGTTGCGCGCGGCCGGTTACGGCAGCCGCAGCGCGTTCCTCACCTCGTCCACCACCGGCGGTGGAAGCTGGCTCGCGCACGCCACGCTGATGAGCGGCATCCGCACCGACAACCAGTTGCGCTACACCAACCTGGTACGCAGCGACCACCTGACCCTCAACGGCGCGTTCAAGCGCGCCGGCTGGCGGACCGCGCTCGTCATGCCGGCGCTGAACCGGGCGTGGCCGGAGGCGGCATTCTTCGAACCCGACACGCTGTACGGGGCAAAGGAACTCGGCTACAAGGGGCCGCTGTTCAGCTTTTCCTCGCCACCGGACCAGTACACGCTGGCGGAGTTCCAACGCCGCGAGCGCGGCCCCGGGCGCACCCCCGTGATGGCCGAGATCCCGCTGCTCTCCAGTCACCTGCCCTGGACGCCGGTCCCGCCCCTCGTCGGCTGGGACGACATCGGCGACGGCTCGGTCTACAAGGGGACGGCGCACGCCGACCGCTCGGCGGAGGGCACCCGGGAGGCGTACCGGCAGGCCGTCGTGTACTCGCTGCGCACGCTCACCTCCTACGTGCAGCGGTACGGTGACGAGAACCTGGTGCTGGTGTTCCTCGGCGACCATCAGCCCGCCCGCACGATCACCGGCGACGACGCCGGCAAGGACGTGCCGATCACCGTCGTCGCGAAGGACCCGGCAGTGCTCGACCGCATCGCCGGATGGGGCTGGCAGGACGGGCTCAACCCGGACCCGCAGGCCCCGGTCTGGCCGATGGAGTCGTTCCGGGACCGCTTCCTGCGGGCGTTCGGACCGCAGTCCACCACTCACAGTTAGGGATGTCGTGACGATGCTCGCGCGGGCCTGGGGGATCACCCGTTCCCTGGCCGTCTACCACGGTCAGCCGGCCAAGCACCGGCGTGCCCGGCAGCTCTACGGGCAGTTCCTCTCCCCCGGCGACCTCGCCTTCGACATCGGCGCCCACGTCGGCGGCCGGGTGCGCACCTGGCGGCGGCTGGGCGCGCGGGTGGTCGCGGTGGAGCCGCAGCCCGACTGCCTGCGGGTGCTGCGCCTGGGCTTCGGGCGGGACGCCGACGTGGTGATCGAGCCGACGGCGGTCGGTGCGCGGTCCGGGAGCGCGCGGCTGGAGCTGTCGTCGGCGACGCCGACGGTGTCCACCATGTCGTCGTCCTGGATCGAGTCGGTCACCGCCGATCCGAGCTTCGCCGGGGTCCGCTGGGACCGGTCGGTCGAGGTGCCGGTGGTGACGCTCGACGACCTGGTGGCGCGGCACGGCGTACCGGCGTTCTGCAAGGTCGACGTCGAGGGCTTCGAGGTCGACGTGCTGTCCGGGCTCAGCCACCCGGTGCGCGGGCTGTCCTTCGAGTACCTGCCACCGGCGCACGACGCCGCGCTCGCGTCGCTGGACCTCGTGGAACAGCTGGGCGCGTACCGCTACAACTACTCGCCGGTGGAGACCATGCGGTTCGCGAGCGAGAGCTGGCTGGACGCGGCCGGGCTGGTGCGGCTGCTGGAGACGTACCGCCCGGCCGGTCGCTCCGGCGACGTCTACGCCCGGCTGTCGGACTCCTGACGTAGGGTCGGCCCCGAGCACGAGCCGAGGAGGGCCGATGGCCAGGTACGCCGCTCTGCTGCGGGCCGTCAACGTCGGGGTCAACAAGCTGGCCATGGCCGACCTGCGCCGCGTGGTCACCGACCTCGGTCACACCGACGTCAAGACCTACCTGCAGAGCGGCAACGTGGTCTTCACCAGCCCGCCGGCCCGGCCGGAGACGCTGGCCGAGGGCATCGCGAACCGGCTCGGCGACGAACTGGGCCTGCGGGTGCCGGTGCTGGTCCGCGACGGGGACGAGCTGGCCGCGGTGGCCGCCACGAGCCCGTACGCGGGCCGGCAGGACGACCACACGCGGGTGCTCGTGGTGTTCCTGTCGGCCGCGCCCGCCGCCGCGCGGGTGCGCGAGCTGGCCGTGCCGCCGGGCGAGACGATGGAGTACGAGGTGATCGGCCGGGAGGCGCACCTGCACTTCCCGGCCGGCGGCTACGGACGGACGAAGTTCACCGCCGCGTACCTGGAGAAGAAGCTGGGTGTGGTGGCGACGGCCCGCAACTGGCGGTCGGTGCTGGCCCTGCGCGACCTCACCGCCGCCTGAGCGACGCCGTCAGAACCGGTACGCCGCGTGGTACTCGGGCACCAGCACACGGCTGCGCGGCGAGACCCGGCGTACCTCTGCGACGAGGGCGTCCAGACGTTCCCGGTCGTTGTCGGCGACAGTCGGCGGGTTGGTGAGCGGCGTCTCGAAGTTGTCCCAGTGCACCGGCACCACGACCTTCGGACGGTCCAGCGCGGCCATCAGCCGGGGCACGTAGTCGGCGGTCGCCGTGGTGGCGGCGGAGGCGACCATCGCGACGTCCGGGGCCAGCCCGCTCAGCTTGCGCTCGTCGAAGTCGCTGGCGCCCATGAAGAACACGGACGGTCCGCCGTCGATCCGGATCTGGTACGCCAGCGTGTCGCCCTCGGGCAGGTCGGCGATCGTCTCCGGGCGGGGCGGCGGGCTGACCCGTACCCCAGGGAAGGCCATCGACCAGGTGGGATTCCGGCTGTGCAGCGAGCCGACCACCTCCACCGTGTACCCGTCGAAGTCGAGCACCTCGCCGCCCTTGACCGGGGCCAGTTGCCCGGTCGGCAGCCCGTACGCCAGGCCGAGGTGGTACGCGGTGAGCGTGCCGAAGACCCGGGCACCGGTCCGGACGGCGATGTGCGGCACGTCGTTGAAGTGGTCCCAGTGGGTGTGGGTGACGAAGATGTTCTCCGCCCGGTCGGCGAGCCGGTCGACCACATCGGCGGCCACTGTCAGCCGGGTGTCCGGGTTGAACGGCTTCCGGAACAGCCCGGTGTCGTACCGGCTCAGGTACGGGTCGACGAGCACCGTCCGGTCCCCCATGTCGATCCGCCAGCCGGAGGTCCCCCACCAGCGGAAGCTCACCGCGCCGCGGCGGCGCGTGCCGCCGGCGGTGCGGCTCGGCGCGGCAACTGGGTTCGGCCCGGCGGCTCGGGCCGGGGCACCGGCGACGAGTCCGGCGGTGGTGACGACGGCGGCGCCGACTGCGGTGTCGCGTAGCAGTCGACGGCGGGCGTAGCCGGACGGCTGGTTCTCGGGCATGTGTCGTCCTCCCCGTTCGGGATCGGTGATCGGTAGGCCCAGACCACCACCCCGCCGATGCCGATGTCCAAGATCGACGAGCGCAACAGCCGATATCCGGACCGATATCACCGCAGGTCAGGCCGAGGGCTCGGCCTGCATCAACGCAAGGATTCGACAGCGGTCCGGGCCGCCTCCCCCATCGCCAGGTCCACATCGATCCGGCGGGCGGCAAGCCGTTCAGCGCGTACCGCCACCGCTATCGCGTACCTGCGACCGTCGGGATACTCCGCGACGCCCGCTTCGAGGTGCAGTCCCGGCAGGGTGCCGGTCTTCCCGGCGACCCGGACCCCGGGCGGGAAACCGGCGGCCAGCCGGGTCCAGAAGAGCTGCCGTGCCATCAACTCCCGGACCATGGCGCACGCGGGTGCCGGGCCGGCCTCGTCCCGCCACACCAGACGGAGCAGCCGGGTCAGCTCCCGGGCGGTGCTGGAGCTGGTGTGCTCGGGGTCGAAGACCCGCATCGCGCGGACCCGTTCGGGCGACAGGGTGGGGAAGATCCGCGCGAAGTCCGCCTCGGTGCGTGCGCCCACGTCGGAGAGCATCGTCTCGACGAGTTGCCGGGGGCCGCCGACGATCCGGGTGCGCGGCAGGTCCAGCTCCGCGGCCAGCATCGGCAGCACGTCCGCCCCGACCCGGCGCAGCAGAAGGTCGGCCGCCGTGTTGTCACTCACCGACATGGCCAGGTACGCGAGGTCGCGCAGGGAGACCTCCACGTCGTCGGCGCAGCCGGCCACACCCCAGCCGCCGAGCCGGTCGGCGGCACCGGCAAGCACCCGTTCGGTCGGGTCGAGCTGGCCGGCGGCTGCCTGCCGGGCGAACTCCAGCACCACCATGATCTTGAAGATGGAGGCGATGACTATCTGCTCGTCGGCGCGCAGCGCCACCTCACCGCCGGTCGGGTCGTCCACGTCCACGACGTGCAGGCAACCCCGCACCCCGGCCCGCCCGAAGATCTCCCCGACCCGTTCCGCCACATCCACGCCGACACGGTAACCAGCGGCGACGCTAGGGTGCCCGGATGGACCTGCTGCGGCACCTGCGGCATTTCGTGGTGGTCGCCCGGGAACTGCACTTCGGCCGGGCCGCCGAGACGCTCGGCATGGCACAGCCGCCGCTGAGCCAGTCGATCCAGCGTTTGGAGCGGGAGCTGGGCGTCACCCTGTTCGACAGGTCACAGCGCCAGGTCGGCCTCACCACCGCCGGCCAGTTGCTGCTCGGCGAGGCCGACGAAACTGCTGGCCGGTGAACGCCGGCTGCGTCACCTCGCCGAGCGGGTCCGCCGGGGCGCGCTCGGGGTGCTGCGCGCCGGCGTACCCCCGGAGACCCCGGCCGTGACGTTGCGCGCGCTGCTCGACGCGCTCGCGGCCCGCGCGCCCGGGCTCGCCCTCGACCTGCACGAACTGACGAGCGCCGAGCAGCACCGGATGCTCACGGACGGGCGGCTGGACGTCGGCCTGCTGCACCATCCGGTCGACGGGGCCGGGCTGCGCTTCGGTGAGCCGGTGGACGTACCTGTGGGTGTGCTGCTGCCCCGGGCCTCGCCGCTGGCCCGGCCGCGGGAGATCGCGCTCGCCGATCTGGCCGGCATGGACCTGGTCACCGCGCCACCGGCCACCGCGCCCGGCTGGCACGAGCATCTGCTGACCGTGTGCCGGCAGCACGGTTTCGCCCCGGCCCGGGTCCGCCCCGCGCGCAACCCGGAGTTCCTGTTCGGTCTGCTGCTCACCGGCGGCGCGGTCGCCGTTGAGCCCGCCGCGCTGGCCCGCCGGGAACCGCGTATCGCCTGGCGACCGATCACCGGCACGCCGCTGGTCCGGCGGATCTCCGCGGCCTGGCCGATCCGGGCGGCGCACCCGGCCGCGCCGATGTTCGGCCACCTCGCCACCGAGACGCTGACCGCGCCAGACGAACCGGGCGGGCCGGCGCTCCTCGCCCCGGCGGCCCGGCCGTGGCCGGTGCTGTTCGAGGCCGGCCGGGACGAAAAGTTGGCCCGCTGACCTCCCGCAGTTCACCCCGATCCGACTAACATCGCTGATCATGAATATAAAGCGCGTCACCCGCTCGCGATCCGGGCGGCTGATCGCGGCGGTCGTGCTGGCCGTCGCGGTCGCGATCCCGCTCGGCGTGACCGGCGCCGCCTCGGCCGCGACCACACTGACCGTGGCGCAGGCCCTCGCCGCGCAGGACGGCCGGACCGCCACCGTGACCGGCTACGTAATCGGCCAGCCCACCGCCACCAACACGGTGCTCACCTCCGGCTTCACCGCGGACACCGCGATCGCCATCGCCGACCAGGCCGCCGAGACCGGCACCTCCCGGATGCTGTACGTGCAGGTCACGGCCGCCTGGCGGAGCACCTTCGGGCTGCTCGGCAACCCGTCACTGCGCGGGCGGCAGGTGACCGCGACCGGCACGCTGACCGCGTACTTCAGTCACGGCGGGCTGAAGAACCCGAGCGCGATGAGCCTCGGCGGCGGGGCCACGCCGAGCCCTTCCCCGACCCCGACCCCGGCGCCGACCGGCACGCCCGACGCCTACTACGCGGCCGCGGCCGGCAAGACCGGGCCGGCGCTGCGTACCGCGCTGCACGGCATCATCCGGGTGCAGACGAAGCTCAGCTACGACCAGGTGTGGGACGCGCTCAAGGACACCGACCAGGACCCGGCCAACCCGGCGAACGTGATCCTGCTCTACAGCGGACGCTCGCAGAGCAAGACCAGCAACGGCGGCGGTGCGAACGACTGGAACCGGGAGCACGTCTGGGCCAAGTCGCACGGCGACTTCGGCACCGCCACCGGCCCCGGCACCGACGTGCACCACCTGCGGCCGGAGGACGTGTCGGTCAACTCGCTGCGCGGCAACAAGGACTTCGACGCCGGCGGCGGCGCGGTCGCCGAGGCGCCCGGCTGCTACACAGACGCCGACTCGTTCGAGCCGCGCGACGCGGTGAAGGGCGACGTGGCCCGGATGATCCTGTACATGGCGATCCGGTACGAGGGCGGCGACGGCTGGCCGGACCTGGAACCGAACGACTCGGTGTCGAACGGCTCCGCGCCCCGGCTCGGGCGGCTGTCGAAGCTGCTGGCCTGGAACGACCAGGACCCGCCGGACGCCTTCGAGCAGCGACGCAACCAGCGGATCTACGAACGCTGGCAGGGCAACCGCAACCCGTTCGTCGACCACCCGGAGTGGGCCCGGTCGATCTGGGGTTGACGCTCGTCCCCGATGTGAGGAAGCGTGGCGAGCGGGTAGAGACATCCGGTTGGCACGGCCGGGGCGGGCGGCACGGACGCGCCCCGGCACCGCACGATCGGAGATGAGACTCTTCATGGCCCCCAACAGCGTTCCGGACATCGCGCTCAACGACGGAAACTCCATCCCACAGCTCGGTTTCGGCGTGTTCCAGATCGAACCGAAGGACACCGCCCGGGCGGTCGGCACCGCGCTGGAGATCGGCTACCGGCACATCGACACCGCCCAGATGTACGGCAACGAGGCCGAGGTGGGTCAGGCGCTGCGCGCCTCCGGGCTGGACCGCGGCGAGGTCTTCGTGACCAGCAAGCTGAACAACGGCTTCCACCGCCCGGACGACGCCCGCAAGGCGTTCGAGCAGACGCTGCGGGAACTCAAGTTCGACTACCTCGACCTGTTCCTGATCCACTGGCCGCTGCCCACCCGCTACGACGGCGACTTCGTCTCCACCTGGAAGGTGCTGGAGGAGCTGCGTGACGCGGGCACGGTCCGGTCGATCGGCGTGTCCAACTTCCAGGTCGCGCACCTGGAGCGGCTGGCCGCCGAGGCGGACGTGGTGCCGGCGGTCAACCAGATCGAGGCGCACCCCTACCTCGGCAACGAGGAGGTGCGGGCGTACGACAAGGCGCACGGCATCCTCACCGAGGCGTGGTCGCCGATCGCGCAGGGCGCGGTGCTCGACGACCCGACGGTCGTCGACGTGGCCGAGCAGGTCGGCCGGACCCCGGCCCAGGTGGTGCTGCGCTGGCACGTGCAGCGCGGCGACATCGTCTTCCCGAAGTCGACCACCCCGAAGCGGATCGAGGAGAACTTCGCGATCTTCGACTTCACGCTCGACGACACCGCGATGGAGCGGCTCACCTCGCTGGACCGGGGCGAGGACGGCCGGACGGGCCCGAACCCGGACGAGTTCGACTACATCCCGAGCTGAACCGCCGCACACCGAAGGGCCCCGGGGAACCGGGGCCCTTCGACGTTTGACTTCGCGCGCACTCGAAGGGGCAGGGTGACCGGCAAAGCTCCGACGGGGAGGAAATCCATGCGCTACCGCACCATCGGCACCGACCCTGCGACGCGCCGCAAGGTCAGCGTGCTCAGCCTCGGCGCGATGCTCTTCGGCACCGCCACCGACGAGGCCACCTCGTTCGCCATCCTCGACCGCTACGTGGAGACCGGCGGCACGTTCATCGACACCTCGGACAACTATGCCTTCTGGCAGAACGGGGGCCAGGGTGGCGAGAGCGAGGAACTGCTCGGCCGCTGGCGGCGCAGCCGCGGGGTCGGCGACGAGGTGGTCATCGCCACGAAGCTCGGTGCCCGGCCACTCGCCCCGGGCACCAGCTACGTGGACAACCCCGAAGGGCTGTCGGCGAAGGTGATCCGCGAGTCCGCCGAACGCAGCCGGGAGCGGCTCGGGCTCGACCGCATCGACCTGCTCTACGCCCACATCGAGGACCACACGGTTGCGCTGCGGGAGACCGTGGAGGGCTTCGCCGAGCTGGTCGCGGAGGGCACCGTCGGGCTGCTGGGCGCCAGCAACCACCGCGCCTGGCGGGTGGAGCGGGCGCGGGCGCTCGCCGCCGCGGCCGGGTTGCCCGGGTACGAGGTGCTGCAGTACCACCGCAGCTACCTGCCCCGGCGTCTCGACGTGCCGAGCGAGCTGGACCGGGACGGCGACGTCGGCTGGGTCGGCCCGGACCTGCTCAGCTATCTGCGGGCCGAGCCGCAGCTCACGCTGGTCGCGTACTCACCGCTGCTCAAGGGCGCGTACGTCCGGCCGGAACGGCTCGGCGAGGAGTACGCGGTGCCCGCCACCCCGGCCCGGCTGGAGGCGTTGCGGGCGGTGGCCGCCGAGACCGGGGCCACCGTCAACCAGGTGGTGCTGGCCTGGCTGATGGGCGGCGACATCCCGTCGATCCCGCTCGTCGGCTTCTCCTCGGTGGCGCAGCTGGAGGAGAGCCTGGGCGCTGTCGACCTGGAGCTGACCGCCGAGCAGCGGACCCGGCTGGACTCGGCGCGCTGACCGGCGCCGGGCCGGGTGGCTCACACGCCACCCGGCCCGTGCCGATCGACCGCTCGTGCCGTTCGACCGGATCGTGTCGCTCAGCCGGCCGGGTACCGGTCGACAGCGACGTCGAGCCGCAGGGTGCCGGTGCCCGGCAGGGTCACCTCGGTGGCGTCGGCCGGGCGGGCCGCGCCGTCGAACCAGCCGGCGTAGCTGACGAACGGCGGCGTCCACAGCCACGCCACGGTGACCGGCTGGGGGCCGAGCACACGCAGCGCGTACTCGCCGTCGCGGTCGGCCGTCCGGCCGATGACCTCACGGGTACGCGCGTTGCGCACCGTCAGCTCGGCGACCACCGGGCGGCCCTCCGGATCGACGAGCCGGCCGGTGACCAGGACGCCTCGCCGTACGGCAAGGTCGTAGACGGTGGTGGCGCCGGCCCGGACCGTGACCGGCACGGCCTTGCCCCGCAGGGCGAACCCACCGGACCACTGGGTGGCGTTGTCGGCGGTGGTGAACAGCAGCGGCCACCCGTACGGGCCGAGCCAGTCGATCCGGTAGCGGCCCTGCGCGTCCAGTTCCACTCCCCAATCCGGGAAGTCGCCCATCTCGGGCGCGAGCGTCACGGCGCCGGAGGTCGCCGGCCTGCCGGTGGCCGCGCTGGTCACGGTGCCGGTGACGACACCGGCGCGGTCGAGCCGGATCGGCGGCACGGTGACCGTCTGCCCGGCGCGGAGCGTGACCACCCGGGCCTGCTTCGCGTCACCGGTGCCGCCGGTCGCGCCGACCCACTGCGCGCCGTACGCCGATCCGCCGGCGGGGCGGGCGAACAGGTTCCAGGAGCCGGCCGCGACCAGGCCGACGCGGACGTTCCCGGAGGCGTCGGAGCAGTACCGTCCCGGGTTGGCGGGCAGCTCGCCGGTACCGGCGGGCGCCGGCGTCACACAGGCCCCGGCGACTGGTGCGCCGGTCGCCGCGTCGACCACCCGGGAGACCACGTTCGCGGCCGGGGTCAGGACGACCACGGCGGTGCCGCTGCCGTCGGGCAGGACGTTCACCGTGGCGTAGCGGGGCAGGTGGGTGTCGTCCCGGGTGTAGACCCACACCTCCTGCGGGCCGGGGATCAGCGGCGGGACGGTCACCTGGGTGTCGCCGCACGGATTGCGCCGGGGGTCGAGGAACACGCACACCCCGTCGACCGCGGCGCCGGTGACCGCGTCGCGCGCCCGCAGGGTCGACCCGCTGGGCGTGACCAGGCGCTCGGAGACCTCCGTCGTGTCCCCCGCGGACACCCGGACCGTTCCGGCCTGCGCCCAGCTGGTCCGGCCCGGCACCCACTGCCGGAGCACCTCGTCGTCCTGGCCGTCGCTGTACACCGGGGTGATGGCGATCTTGTAGTCGCCGGCCGGCACCTCCACGCTGAGCTGCCCGGACTCATCCAGTGGCAGCAGGTCCTTGTCGTAGCTGCTGTCGGCTGCGGTCACGGCGACGTTGCCGCCGGCCGGGCTGCCGTCGGTCCCGGTGACGGTCAGGTGGAGCACGCCTGCCGGATCCGCCGCCGCACCGGCGGCGGTGGGTGCGGCGGTGACGGCCAGGGCCGCCACGGCGAGTGCGCCGAGCACTCTTCGGACGATGGACACGGTGGACCCCTCTCGGTTTCAATGCGCTCAAGAGGCGTCCGCGTCACCACAACCAGGACACGCCCCCCGTGCGTCGGATGCCGGCGCAGCATATGGCAGAAGATCGATCGCGCACTGTCCGCGACCGGTCATCCGGCGGACTGCTGCGGGAACGGTCATAACCCCGCCTTTCTCCCGTACCGGGCCGCCGTCGGCCGGGAATCGCCACCGCCAGATCGGATCTGGCGGACCGTCTGGCGCCGAAGGGGTGAGGCCGGCACAACACCACAGCTCCCCGGCCTCGTTGAAACAGGCGATCGGTCCGGCGGCACGCCGTACGCCTGTCGAGACACCGACGAGAGAGGTAGCAATCCATGAGTAACCGGAACACCGGCCTGGCCGTCGAGGCCGAGGGCCTGGTCCGGTCCTTCGGTACGACGCGGGCGCTCGACGGGCTGGACCTGCGGGTCCCCGCCGGCACCGTGTACGGGGTGCTGGGCCCCAACGGCGCCGGCAAGACCACAGCCGTACGGGTGCTGGCGACGCTGCTGCGCCCCGACGGCGGCACCGCGCGGGTCTTCGGCCACGACGTCGTGCGCGAAGCGGACGCGGTCCGCTCCCGGGTAAGCCTGACCGGCCAGTACGCCTCGCTGGACGAGGACCTGACCGGTGCGGAGAACCTGATTCTGCTGGCGCGGCTGCTCGGGCTGAGCCGGGCCGGCGCCCGGGACCGCGCCGACCAGCTGCTCGCCGCCTTCGGGCTGACCGAGGCCGCCGGGCGGCAGGTGAAGAAGTACTCCGGCGGGATGCGGCGGCGCATCGACATCGCCGCGAGCATCCTCAACACCCCGGATCTGCTGTTCCTGGACGAGCCGACCACCGGGCTGGACCCGCGCAGCCGCAACCAGGTGTGGGCGATCGTGCGGGCGGTGGTGGCGTACGGCACCACTGTGCTGCTGACCACGCAGTACCTGGACGAGGCGGACCAGCTCGCCGGGCGGATCGCGGTGGTCGACCACGGCCGGGTGATCGCGGAGGGCACCCCGGGCGAGTTGAAGTCGTCGGTCGGATCCGGCAGCGTCCACATCCGGCTGCGCGATCCGGGGCAGCGGCCCCAGGCCGAGGAGGTGCTGCGGGCGGCGCTGGGCGTACCGGTGCAGCTCGACACGGACCCGGTGGCGCTGACCGCCCGGGTCGGCGAGGACGGCACCGACCTGGAGGCGAGCGCGCAGGCCGCCCGCGCGCTCGGTGAGCTGGCCGGCGCCGGCATCGTGGTGGACGACTTCTCCCTCGGCCAGCCCAGCCTGGACGAGGTCTTCCTGGCCCTGACCGATCACCCGGCCGTCCCGGCGGACGAGCGGGACGACGAGCTGGAGGCGGCGCGATGAGCGACACCGCTATCACCACCGGGCGCGCGCCGTCCGTCTACGTACCGTCCGCCGAGGCGCTCGCCACGGTGCTCGCCCCGGCGGAACGGCCGGCCCGGCCGAGTCCGCTCGCCGCGTCGCTGACGTTCGGCTGGCGGGCCCTGCTGAAGATCAAGCACGTGCCGGAGCAGCTGTTCGACGTGACCGCGTTCCCGATCATCATGGTGCTGATGTTCACGTACCTGTTCGGTGGCGCGCTCGCCGACAGCCCGCGTGCGTACCTGCAGTTCTTCCTGCCCGGCATCATGGTCACGAGCGTCGTGATGATCACCATGTACACCGGGGTCGGGCTGAACAACGACATCGAGAAGGGTGTCTTCGACCGGATCCGTACGCTGCCGGTCTGGCGGCCGGCCGCGCTGGTCGGGATGATCTTCGGGGACGTGCTGCGCTACGTGCTCGCCGCGGTGGTCATCCTCTCGGTCGGGCTGGTGCTCGGCTTCCGTCCCGACGGCGGGCTGCTCGGGGTGCTGGCCGGGATCGGGCTGCTCGTGGTCTTCTCGTTCGCGTTCTCCTGGGTGTGGACGTTCTTCGGCCTGGTGCTGCGCAGCGAGAAGTCGGTGATGGGGGTCAGCATGATGGCGCTGTTCCCGCTGACGTTCCTCAGCAACGTGTTCGTGGAACCGTCCACCATGCCCGGTTGGCTGCAGGCGTTCGTCAAGGTCAACCCGATCACCCACCTGGTCGGCGCGGTCCGCGCGGCGATGGCCGGCTCGATGGACGGCCCGAACACGATGTGGTTGCTGCTCTGGAGCGCCGGTTTCGTGGCCGTCTTCGGCACGCTGACCATGTACCGCTACAACCGCCACTGACCGCCCGCCGGGGTGGCGGGACCCGAACCCGCCACCCCGGCGTACGGCAGGTCAGAGCCGCCAGGACACCGGTTCGGGCGGCAGGTAGCGGCAGGCGCCGCCGGTGGTGACGGACTCACGCAGATGGGCGGCGAGCGCCGGATGCCGCTGGTCGATGCGGCGCAGCGTGTCCCGGATCCGCCCGGTCACCGCCTTGCGTGCCCGTTCGGCCTGGTCACCGAGGCGGCGGCTGCGCCCGGCCAGCCCGGCGGCGGTCCGCAGCTGGTCGAGCAGCGCGGCGCGCTCGGCGTCCAGCGCGGACAGCCGCCGCTCGTCGTGGCGTACGGCGGCCCGGTCGATCTCGTCGTCGAGCCGCCGCAGATGCCGGCGGTAGCGGGCCTTCGCCTCGTCGTCCAGCACCGGGTCGGCGCCGAGGCGGCGGGCCGCGACAAGTTCCGGGCCGGCGGCCGGGTCGAGCAGCTCGACGGCGGGCACGTCGGTGCCGGGCCGGCTCAACAGCAGCCGCAGGTCGTGCAGCCCTTTGGCGTCGGGTAGGTGCACCACCACACCGCCGTACCCGAGGCGCCACACCGGCCCGTCCGGGCGGAACTCCGGCGGAGCGGACACCGCCGGGCGAACAGCGGTCAGCGGAGAGACCGCCACCGCCGGAGGGTCCGCCCGGGCGGCGGCCAGCCGGCCGGGCACCTGTCTCATGCCCAGCGCCCGCGCCTCGGCCGCCGTCGCGGCGCGCAGCCGCCGCGCCTCGGCCGCGTCGCCCGGCCCGTCGCGGCCGGTCAGCGCGGCCACCAGCCCGGCCCGGGCCAGCACGGACCACGGGCGGGCGCCCAGCCGGTCGGCGGCGTCCCGGGCCGCCGTGTAACCGGCGACCGCGTCGTCCCACCGGCCGTCGGCCGCGTCCACCGCGGCCAGCCACAGGTCGACCGGGCCGGCGATGTCGCAGCCGAACAGCGCGGCCATCCACCGTCCCCGGTGCGGGGTCAGCGCCGCCCGCGTCTCGGCGCACCGGCCCGGGTCGCCGTCCACTGCCGCCGCCTGGGCCCGCAGCCGCAGCCACAGCGGCGACACCGACCGGGGGTACGTGGCGCCGGCGGCCTCGATCCCGGCGGTGAGCCCGCGTACGGCGGCCGGGTCGCCGCGTTCGGCGGCGGTGATCGCCCGGAGCAGCTCGGCCTGCGGGTGGCCGGCGCCCACCTTGTCGAGCAGGGCCTCGGCCTCGGCGACGCGGCCGTAGAGAAGCAGCACCGACCAGCGGATGTGGTGCGTCATGAAGGCGTGGTCGGAGTGTTCCGGCTCGGGGTGCCTCTCCACCTCGGCGAAGCACTCCTCGGCGGTGGCGAGGTCGCCCCGGAACGCGGCGATGATGCCGCTGTCCATGGTGGCCGCCATCCGCTGCCGGGGCACCTCGCCCTGCCGGGCGCCGGCCACGAACGAGGCCAGCTCCCGGCGGTATCCCGGGTCGCCCAGTTCCAGCAGCGCGACCCAGCGCAGCGCGGTGGCCCACAGCTCGGTCTCCCGGTCGCCGCCGCGGCGGGCCACCTCCCGGATCTCGGCGGTCACCTGGGCTCGCTCCTCGGCGGTCCCGAGCCCCCAGGTGGTGTCGTGGCGGGCCCACAGGCTGAACGTGAGCGCCTCGTCGTCGCTGCCGTGCCTCGCGAGCGTCTCGGTGGCGGTGATCAGGTCGGTGACCAGGCTGCGCACGGACCGCTGCGGATCCGGCTCGCCGATCAACCGCCGGTACGCCTCGCGGACCAGGTCGTCGGCGTCGAGCCGGCGGCGGGTGGCCGAGTGCCGCCGGTGCGCGGTGAGCGCCACCCGGGTCAGCACGCCGGGGTCGTCGGCCTGCCGGGCCAGCGCGGCGGCCTCGGTCAGCAGCCGCTCGACCTCCTCGGCCGGGCCGATGTGGTGCAGCAGCCCGGCCAGTTCCAGCAGCAGCCGGACCCGCGGAACGGGCTCACCGGGAAGATCGAGCGCCCGCCGGTAGTGCCGGACCGACTCGTCCACGGCGAGCCGGCCGGCCGCGTCCCGCGCGGCTGTGACCAGCAGCTCACCGGCGCGTACCGGGTCCAGCTCGGCGCCGGCCAGCCACGCGTGCCGGGCCAGGTGGGCGGGGCTGAGCGCGCCGGCGAGCGCGCCAGACCTGTCCACGGCGCGGACGACGCCCGCGTGCCGGGCCCGCCGCGCGTCCGCGGCGAGCCCGTCGTAGAGCGTCTCGCGGACCAGGTCGTGCACGAAGACGAACCGCCCGCCGCCCCGGGGCAGCACCAGCCGGGCCGCGGCGGCGCGGCCGAGCATGCGGTCGACCTGGGCGACCGGAGCGGGTACGCAGGCCGCCACCGTCCCCCTGTCGAACTCGTGGCCGAGCACCGCGGCGACGGTGAGCGCCTCGACGACCGGGGCGGTCAACTGGGCGAGCCGGCGGCGCACCACCTCCCGGACGCCGGGCGCGATGGTGTCGGTCAGGCCGTCGGTGTGCCAGAGCCGGGCGGTCTGCTCGACGAAGAACGGGTTCCCGCCGGTGCGCCGGTGCACCTCGGCGACCAGGTCGGCGCCCGGCTCGCGGCCGGCGGTGCGGGTCATCAGGGCGGCCACGTCGTCCCGGCCGAGGCCGGTGAGCGTGACCGTGGTGGCCTTCGCGCTCAGCGGCACCAGCAACGGGCGCAGCGGATGCTCGCCGGACTCGACCTCGGCGTCCCGGTAGGTGCCGACGAACAGCAGCCGCTCGAACCAGGTGTGCCGGGTGACGAACTGGAGCAGCCGGACCGACGCCGGGTCGGCCCAGTGCAGGTCGTCGAGGACCACCACGACCGGCCGGTGCTGCGCGACGGCGACGAGCGCCGCGGTCACCGCGTCGTGCCTGTCGAACTCGGCCCGGCCGCCGTCCCCCGCCTCGTCGCCGTCGTCCCCCGCTTCGTCGCCCTCTCCGGCGGGGCGCTCGCCGAGCAGCGCGGCCAGCCCGGCGTCGACCGCTTCGCGGGCGCCGGACGGGTCGTCGGCGAAGCGGGCCAGCCGGCGCAGCACCTGGACCCAGGGCCAGTAGTCGGGGGCGGTGTCGGAGTCCCAGCACGCGGCGCCGAGCACGAGCGCGCCGCTTCGGCGGGCCTCGTCGGCGGCGGCCGAGACCAGTGTGGTCTTGCCGATGCCCGGCTCGCCGGTGACCAGGGCGAGGCCGCCGTGGCCCGCGGTCAGCCGGGCCACCTCGGCGCGCAACAGCGCCGCGGGGTGTTCCCGCCCGATGATCTGCTCGCCGAACCGCGGCTCCATGACCTCCCGACGCTAGTCGAGGGGTCCGACAAGACGACAGCGATCAGGTCCGCGCGTCGGTCACCACGTGCGCGCACGCCGGGCACGCCGACGGCCCCTGCTCGGCGAACCACCTGCAGGTACGCCGGATGGCGCACTTCGGCAGCGCCTCCTCGGCGGGCGGGGCGGTCTCGGCGTACGAGGCGGCCATCCGCGCGCCCAGCCCGCAGTGCGAGCCGGTCCAGAAGCCGCAGGACGAGGTGACACACGGACCGGCGAGCCGGACCCGTGCCTCGACCGGCTCGTCGGAGTCGCCGAGCCCGGCGAGCGCCACCTCGGCCGGTACGGCCGGGGTCACGTAGGCCACCCGGCCCGCCGGAGTGATCATGCCCAGGAACACCGTGGCGTTCGACGCCGGGGTGCTCGGGCACATCCGCTCCGGCGCGCCGGCCGGCCGGGCGGCGTCGGTCACCGCTGGATCCAGAACCCGATGTCGTTGATCTTCTGCCCGAGGTCCTGGGCGAACGGGCCGTCGATGACCCAGAGCCCGTACCACTCGGGGCGCAGCTTGATGTTGCCGTGGCCGACGGTCAGCGGGTTCGTCAGTTTCGCGTCGGCGGTACGCAGGGCGGCCAGGCCGGCCTTCTGGATCTCCGCGGCGATCAGCGTCTGCTGCTCGGCGCTCAGGTCGACACCGTCGACCACGAAGCGGAACTCGTTGCGGGCCATGTGCTTCCTCCGGTCACTCGTACGATTCGGTGCCCAGCCCGCGACGCAGGCTGGTTCGGGTGAAGGCCGCCCAGCCGGCGTGCGAGGCGGCGTCGGTGCGTTGCCCGGCGCGGGCGAGCACCCGGGCGGCGTGTTCCGCCCAGCGGCCGGTGGTGGCCGCGGCGTCGCCCCACAGTTCGCGGCAGGCCGCGACCGCGAAGGCGACCTGCTCCGGCGCGCCGGTGAACCCGGCCGGTCCGTCGGCGACCCGGATCGTGCCGTCCGGCCGGACCCGCACGTCCGGGAAGTGGTGGTGCAGGCTGGCCAGCGTGGCCAGGTGGGTGGCGTCGCGCCGGCCGGCGGCGAACCCGGCGTGCAGCTCGTCGTCGCGGCGGTGCCGGATCGCGTGCAGCACCAGCGCGTCGCCGGCCGGCTCGACCCGGGCGACCACGTGCACCGGCGTACTCCAGGCCGGCGGCGAGTTCGCCGACCAGAAGGCGAGCCAGGCGGCGAGCCGGGCGTGGAAGTCGGTCTGGACGCCGACCGCGGGCGCGGAGCCGTCGGGCGCGCGCAGCGCGGCGGTGGCGATGCGGTCCCGGGCGATCAGCGGTGTCGCGGGACGGGCGGGAGCCGCCGCGGCGGCGGCTCCGGTGGAGGCGACGGCCAGGCCGGTCACTGTGACCGCCGAGGCTGCCGCCGCGCCGGCGAGCAGTCGCCGGCGGTCGAGCGGGTGTCCGTTGTCGTTCATCGTCGGCCCTTCGTCGACGGCAGTGGCCCGACGTTATCGACCGGAAGCGATCAGAAAAACACCCCGCGTGACGGGAGGTTGACAGGAAAACCGGGGATTCCCGGCGGCGTGAACGACCATTCCTGTGCTGGTGGGCGATCAGGCGTGCAGCAGTCCGGCGACGGCCCGCTGGGCGTCCACGAGCGCGGTCGGCGGCAGGTCGAGCGTCCAGAGCGCGGCGGCCAGGTAGTCCAGGACGCGCCAGCGCTGCTCCTCGCTCAACGGCGGTCGCCGCGCGCCGCCGAGGACCGGCCCGCCGTCCGACCCGGCGCCGCCGGGGCTGCGCCACACACCGCCGAGCGCCGCGTCCAGCCGGTCGGTGAGCAGCGCCGCGAGCCGGCGGCGGTCGACCCCGATCAGGTACGGGGCCAGTTCCGCGTCCGCCGCGATCAGCCGCAGCCAGCGGTGCACCGCCTCGCGTACGGCGACCGGGCCGAGCCGGTCGCGCGGCTCGCGGGGACAGGTCACCAGCTCCGTGGTCCGCACGACAAGGGGTACGGATGATCGAGCCCGGTCAGTTCACCGCCACGCTTGATATCGATGGATACCTATCTATAGGCTGGCGGCGTTCCGCTCACCCCCCATCCCAAGGAGTGTGAACCATGCGTAAGCCCAAGCTGTCCCGGATCCTCGCCACCCTCGCGGCCGCGACGCTGGCAGCGCTCGGCGCGGTAGCCGTCAACCCGGCTCCGGCCTCCGCCGCCGTCCGCAATGTCTGCTACAACATCAGCCAGGCCGGCCCGTTCGCCAACACGGCGGTGCAGGCGGCGGCGATCTGGAACAACTACACGAACAACATCAACATGGCCCAGTGCGGGTCCAACCTGCGGATCACCTACACCTACGGCGGCGGCTCGTACGCCCAGCGCACCAGCCTCGGCAACGGCCGCGTGGTGATCGACTACAACCAGGCCCAGCAGTACTCGGCACTGCGCATCATGACGCACGAGATCGGCCACATCCTCGGCCTGCCGGACAACTACAACGGCAACTGCGCCATCCTGATGTCCGGCGGCAGCGCCGGTACGAGCTGCACCAACCCGTACCCCAGCTCCGCCGAGGCCTCCCGGGTCGACTCGCTGTTCGGCTTCGCGGCCCGCAGCGCGACGGCCGCCCAGGTCTTCACCGGCAGCTGGCCGGCCGCCGCGACGGTGGGCGCCCAGCGCTGACGACGCAGTGACGACGGGGTCGGCGGGTCACCGCCGGCCCCGTCCGCGCGTCCGGCCCTTCCCCGGCGCGCCGGCCGCCGTCCGGCCCGGACGCCCGCCCGCCGACCTGCCGGCGCTCCCGGCCGGCGGCTTGTCCTGCTTGCGGCCACCCGCGCGATCGGCGCCCCGCCCGGACGCGGCGTCGTCGGCCAGAGCCGCCGCGCGGCGGTTCAGCTCCTCGACCCGCTCCCGGAGCCGGCGCAACGCCCCGGCGTCGCCGTCCACCTCGGACACCTCGTCGAGCAGGCCGACGTAGTCGGCGGCCAGCCGCCGGTGCGCCGGCGCGGCCGGACCGGCGTACCCGTCCAGGTCGATGATCTGCTGGGCGAGCACAGCGGTGGCGGCGCCGAGCGCGGCCCGTTCGTCGGCGCGCGCGTCCCGCCCGGCCCGGCGCGCGTCGGCCAGACGACCGGCCCGGCGACCGCCGAACCAGAGCACCGCCGCGCCGGCCACCACGCCGGTCACCGCGCCACCGGCCAGCAGGTACCGGGGCAGCGACGGGCTGATGGTACGAGCGCCGTCCGGCACCAGACCGGCCCGGACCAGCCGGTCGTAGTTGAGCACGATCACCTTCAGCGCCTCGACCGGCCGGTCCACGAACGCGTCGGCGCCCCGGCCGATGGTGGTCTCGGCGACCACGGCCCGGCCGAGGTCCTTGGCCCCGTCGCCACCGAGCCGGGAGCAGCCGTAGGTGTCCCAGTCCTCGCCGTCGCGGCTCATCGCCAGCACCAGCGTGCCCTGGGCGGCGCGCTTCGTGTCGGCGCACGCCTCGCGCAGGTCGGCGCCCGGCTCCATGATCAGCACCACCAGCCGCCGGTTGCCGATGACCCGCTCGGCGGCGGCCCGGTCCAGGTCCACCCCGGGAGCGGCGTAGACCGACGAGACGCGCACCTGCCGCGCGACCGGCCCGTCCAGGATGCCGCCGGACCACAGCGCCCAGCCGGCCAGCGCCAGGCAGGCGAGCGTCGCCCGGCCGAAGGCGGTGCCGACCAGGCGGCCGAGCAGCCGGCGCGGACCGGTCGCCGCCGCGCCGCGCCGGGCGGGCACCCGCGCGGGCCGGGTCGCGACGCCGCTCACGACAGCCTCGCCCGCAGGTAGACGTCCGGCCGGTAGCCGGGCATCCGCACGTCCCGGGCCACGTCGTCCAGCTCGGCCGCCGCGTCGGCCAGCAATTCGCGTACGTGCCGGTCGGGCAACCCCTCGCCCAGCGCGTCCCGGGCCGCCCGCAACCGGCCCACGCCCCGCACCAGCGCCGGGTCGGTGCGGGCGTCGGTGAGCAGCGACAGCTCCACCGCCAGCGCGGAGAGCCCGGCCAGCCGGGCCGGCGTACCGCCCGGACCGACGTCGGCCGGACGGCGACCGCTGCCCCGCACGGTACGGATCGAGAGCGCCACGAAACCGGCCACGCAGGCGGCGAAGATCCAGGGCAACGCCGGCAGCGCCACCCGCAGCGGGTCGAACGGCCGGTACGGCAGCGGACGGTCGAACAGCCCCGCGTACCGCACGTCGGTCACCTGGCCCAGGTACGTGGCGAGCACGTTCTGCTGCGGATAGGCGTACCGGCCGAGCCGGCTGCCGAACTGGGCGTAGAAGCTCGCGCCGGCCACCTCGGCGAACTCCGCCGCACTCGGACCGTGGTACTCGATCCAGTCGCCGTACATCACCAGGAGCGGCTGATCCGGGGCGAGCCGGTGCAGCGCCGGCCCGTACGCGGGCAGCGGCTCCCCGTACGGCTGCGCGGGCAGCACCACGAACCAGGCCCCGTCCGGGAACGCGCTGCTCGCCGCCTTCTCCGGCAGCTTGGTCAGCGTGGCGCCGGGGCCCACGTACCGGCCGGTGGCGCGCAACGCGGCCACCATCGGGGCCAGCTCCGGACCGGTCGGTTCCCGCCAGCGCAGGTCGTCGCGGTCCGGCGGCGTCGGCTGGTCGTGCAGCGTCGCCAGCAGCGTGAGCAGCGGGCCGGTCACGTCACGGGTGGCGAACCGGGCCCGCCAGCCCGGCAGGTCGTCCGGCGAAGCCACGTAGAGCCCGCCGCTGACCTCGGTGCCGACGATCCGGATCTCGGCGTTCTCCACGTCCTTGACCCGGCGGCGTTCCGCCTCGTCCAGACCGGGCGGGGCGACCAGGATCCGGGTGCCCCGGTCACCGATGGCCGCCCGTACCCGCTGCTCGTCCCAGCGCGCGACCGCCCCGGGCAGCCGCACCACGGGTTCGGCCGCGACCAGCGCCGTCATCTCCTCGACCGACGGCACGCTCGCGTCGCTCAGCTCCCCGGCCGACCCCTCCTGCGGCAGCGCGCCCGCCGACGGGGACCGCCCGTAGCTGACCTCCACGCTCTGCCGCTGCGCCCCCAGGAACACCACGAGCACTGCCGCCGCGGCGGCCAGCAGCGACCAGCGCACCAGATCCCGGCGTACCGGCAACCTCGGCGCGGTCACCGGCCGGCCCGCCACAGCTCGTCGGCCCGGCGGGCGTGCTCGGCCGCGGCCCGGGCCGCGTCGGCGCCGCCCCGGGCGGCGGCGAGCATCTCGGCCCGGGCCAGCAGCCGCTCCGCCTCCGGCACCGCCGTCGGGGACGCGTCCCGGCTCACGGTGGCGTCGTGGATCGCCGCCCGCGCCGAGGACCAGGCGACGCGCCGGCCCTGCGCGCGGGCGCGGCGCCGGGGCAGCAACGCGGCGAGGAACCCGGCCGCCAGGGCCACCACGCCCCCACCCAGCCAGGGCAGCACACTCGCGGTCATGATCCCTTCCTAACGCACCGCCGCCAGCGGCGCGCGGCGAGGTACGCCTACGACGACGAATAGCCCTCGTTGAACCCCTCGATGAACCCGCCCGCGAACCCGGACGCGACACAGCCGGCACAGCAGAGGATCACCAGCAGCGCCGGCAACGCCACCCACAGGACGATCGCCCACCTGTTCGTCGGCTGCTCCGGCTGCGGCGCGTACGCCTGCGGCGGGTACTGCGGGTACTGCGGCGGCGGATACTGCTGCTGGTACGGATCCTGCTGATACGGGTCGTGAGGGTACATCCGGCCATCGTGCCCACCGCCCTCCACCGCCCGGAAGATCCGTTCGGTTCGCCGGACATGCCACGACGGCCCGTCGTCACGCCCGGTGCGCGTCCAGATGGGTGAGCACCGTCTGGTTGGCCTCCCAGCCGTCCGGGAACTTCACCGGCACGTCCAGGTGCACCCGCTCGGTCGACGGGTACGCGTCGAGCAGCTCACCGATTCCAGCCCGGGCCACCACCACGCAGGCGTGCCGGTGCCGCGACGCCAGCACGCACAGCCGCCCCGACTCCAGGTGGAACGCGGTCGCGTCCCGCCGGCCGGAGAGCGGGTGCAGCACTATCGTCACGTCGTACTCCCGGCCCTGGAGCCGGTTGGCGGTGTCCACGGTGATGCCCGCCCCGGCCGTGCCCAGCCGGGACCGGATGGCCGCGACCTGGTCGCGGTGCGCGGCCCCGACGGCGATCCGGTCCGCGGTGACCGGCGCGCCGCCCGGCGCTGCTTCGCTCACCGCGACCGCGCCGCGCGCCAGCACCCGCAACGCCAGCTCCGCGCAGGCCGCGGCGGCTTCGGCATCGGTACGCACGGTGTGCCGGGCCGGCAGCTCGTGCAACGCCCAGCCGGTCGCGGCGGCCACCTCCACCGAGGCGTCGTAGGCGTCCCCCGGACCCGGCTCGGTGAACGTCAGCACCCGGTCGGCCGGCCCGGTACCGGCCCGGAACCCGGTGAACGGGTAGAACGCGGCGGACACCACCGGGGCGGCCGAGTCGGGCAGCCGCCACGACACCGGCAGCCGGTGCACCGGGAGCTCCGGGTTGTGCCGCAGCAGCGTGGCCACCGCCGACTGCATCGGATCCCAGGTCAGCCCGGTCCAGCGGAACGTCTCCACAGCGGAGAACGGATCGAGCTGCCCGGGATCGCCGACGAACAGCGCCCGCTCGAACCGCCCCGCCACGCGCAGCAGCGCGTCCGCGCGCATCTGGTACGCCTCGTCCACGATCGCCCACGGCCAGCTCCCCTCGGTGACGGTGGCCCACTTGGCCGCCGTACCGATGGTGACCGCCGGGCCGCCCAGGTCGGCGACCTTCGCCGCGACCCGGACCGCCGGATGCCCGGTGACCCGCTCGGTGGGCCGGTAGTCGGTCGCGGAGAGCCGCCCGACGCGCAGCTCCGGGGCCCTACGGCCGAGCCGGTCGATGAGGTCGTCGACCTGCTCGTTGGTCTGCGCCACGATCATCAGCGGGTCGCCGGTGGCGGCGATCTCGACGGCGGCGCGGACCACGAGGGTGGACTTCCCGGCGCCCGGCGGCGAGTCCACGACGACGCCGCGGTGCGCCCCCTCCCGGAGGTCCCGCAGCACCCGTTGGATCACCAGCTCCGCTTCGTGCAAGGAAGGGCCCCCTTTTAACGTCTCCGGTAGAGGCGGGGCCCCTTCTTAACACGCGCCGGGTAAGACTGCGGGCATGAGTCAAGCGCCGGTGCTCTACCTCATCGTCTGCGCCGCTCCCCCGGCCCAGCGGATCGGCGAACTCGTCGAGCTGCTCATGGCCGACGGGTGGCGAGTGTGTCTGATCGCCACGCCGATCGCTGCGAGCTGGCTCGACTGTGACGTACTCGCCGACCAGACCGGATATCCGGTGCGGGCGCAGTGGCGCCGCCCCGGCGACCCCGAGCCGCACCCTCCGGCCGACGTCGCTGCGGTCGTGCCCGCCACGTTCAACACGCTGAACAAGTGGGCGACCGGCGCGAGCGACACACTTGTCCTGGGCATCCTCAACGAGCTGCTCGGCTCCGGCCTGCCGATCCAGGTGTTTCCCCGGGTCAAAGCCGTGCTTACCGCGCATCCGGCATACCAGCCGAACCTGGAGCGGCTGCGTGAGGCGGGGGTGGTGGTGCACGACGGGGACGTGCTGCGGACGCCGGAAGAGATGTCGCCGAACCGATGGGCTGTGGTGGTGGACGCGCTGCGCGCGACGCGATCCGACACCTAGTGGGCCGGGGCACCTGCCGGTTGAAGCGGGGACGCAACGCCAGGACCAGCGCGTCCTTCGTACTCTCGGGGTGGTCGGTCTCCAGCCAGCGGACCTCGCGCCGCCCCAGCCACCCGGCGATGTCGTCGCGGGTCGCGGCGCGGCCGGGCGTGTCGAGGAGCTGGCCGACCTGGTCATGCAGGACCGACGAGTCGCGGTTGCCGGTGAGGTGCTGCCGCAGCCGGGAGCGCAGGTTACCGGTGTAGCCGACGTAGACCACCACGCCACCGTCGAGCACCAGGTGCACGCCGGGCGCGGCCGGCGCGTCGGCGACGACCGCCATCGTGTACGGGCGGGGCGACGTGAACTCGGCGAGTAGTTCTTCGGTGTCCAGCACGGCGGGGACGGTACCGGCGTCAGCGCGGCTCCGTCGCCCCGCACGACCCGCCGTGACCGTTCCGCAGCCCACAGCGTCCACCCTCGGGCAACCGCTGATCGCACCAGACCCGGTGCCGCAGGTGCTGTGCGTCCTCCTCGCTGAGCGTGGTCTCGCCGAAATCGACGGCATCCAGGTGCCCAAGCGACCGGGCGAGCGCTGCGGCCAGGTCGGCGGCGTCCCGGCTGGTCAGCGTGGTCGGCAGGTGGATGATCCAGCGCGGCTCAGTCATCGTGGCCGCGTCGCCGGCACCCGTTGTGGCGGGATTGCCACTGCCGCAACGCCTGACGGACCCGCTCCGACTCGGTGCGCGCGGTGGTCAGCTCCCGGTGCAACCGGTCCATCTCGTCGGCGACTCGGCACAGGTAGTCGTGCACCTGCGCCGGGTCCAGCCCGCGCCAGCGGGTGTCGAAGACCGCGCTGCGCACCTGGTACGCCTGCACCCGCTCCCCCGTCACGTAGATCACGACGCCACCATCCCGGCCGCCACGGCCTCGTCGGGCAGCCCGGCCGCGGCGAGCGTCGCCCTCCCCCACCGGGCCAGCCGGCAGGGGTACGGGACGCGCTCGCTGCGACACAGCGGTCCCTGCGGCCAGTGCTCGGGAACGTGTACGCGCACGGCAAGCGCGGCAACGAGCAGATCCTCGTCGGTGACCGGCGTGAGGACGGGAAAGTCGGCGAGTACGGCGGACATCGGCTGGCGCCTCCGGGTCGGTTTCTCGTGGAGTGGCACCGGAGCGGGCGGGGACGGCGGGAGCCGCGATCGGGGGACGCGGTGCCACCGGAGCCCGGCACCCGCCCCGGGCCATGCACCGACCCTCAGGCCTTCCCGGCAGGAAGCGCATGCGCTGATGATCGTGGTCGTCATGCGCACACTGCATACGCTCAGTCACCGCCGCGAGACATCCGGCGATATGCGCGGTGCGTATACCGGGCCGCTCCGGAACGGGTTGAATGGCTAGGCTCGACTTCGGACACAGGTTCTCCGCGAACGGCGAGGTTGCCGGTGACACCTGCGAACTGCCCCCGCTGCGGCGGGCGCCTGGCGCGCGACAACGACACGGGGCGCTGCGCGCCCTGTCAGGCCGCCGAGCGCGACCGCCTCAGCACGCCGCCCGCCGTGCCCGACTCGTTCTGGGACCATGAGCCGCTCCGGGCGGCGCTGGCCGGACGGCACCTCGGGCAGGTGATCCGGGCGTACCGCCACCACCCGTACCACGGGCGGAACCCGTTGCCGCAGAGCGTCGTCGCGGGGTGGCTGGGGATCACGCAGGCGCAGTTGAGCCGGATCGAGAACGGCCCCGCCCTGGTGCATCTCGACCGGCTGGCGCACTGGGCGACAGTGCTCCGCGTCCCGCCGGGATCTCTCTGGTTCGCCGTCGGTCCCGCCTCCCCGGGCAGCCCTCGGGCCGACGGGAGCCGCGCCGCACCAGACCTGGGCCGGCGGACCCTCCTGGCTGGCATCGCGGCGGTTTCGGCGGGAGCCGGGCTGGTCGGAGCCCCTGAGGATCCCCGTCCTCGCCGAATAGGCAGCGCGGACGTGACTCGACTAAACGCGGTACTGGAGCTCTACCGGTCGGTCGACTACGAATGCGGTGGCGGTCTGCTCTATCGGGAGGTCGCCCAGTTCGCGGAGTCGGTGTACCGCATGCTCGACTGGTCGCACTCGCCCGGGGTGACACCCCGCCTGGTCGCGGCCATCGCGGCAGCTCGCCAGTTGGCTGGCTGGACCGCGCTCGACGCCGGCCGGCACGCGGACGCTCAACGGCATTTCGCCGCCGGCGAGCGGGCCGCGATGTCCGCTGACGACGCTCCGCTGGCGGCTCTAATCCGCTACTCGCAGGCCAAGCAACTGCAACACCTTCGGCACAACCACGATGCTCTGGCCACGCTGCGGCTGGCCCACTCAGAGCTGGGATCCCGGGCGACCCCTGCCGTGAAGGCGCTGCTCTGGGGCGCGGAGGCAGCCTCGTCAGCCGCACTCGGCGACCACCAGAACGCGCTGGCCCTCCTCGGTCAGGCGAGTGATCAGTTCGAGCGTGTGGATCCCGAGCGCGAGCCAACCTGGATGGCCTTCTACGACCGTGGCGAGCTGCTAGCGCAGTACGGTCGCGTGTACCGCGACATGGCTCGGCAGGCCGGAACGCACGCGACGCAGGCGGTGCGGAGCGTCGAAGAGGCGATCGTCGCCTTCGGCCCGGCGAACGTCCGCAGCATGGTCCTGAACGAGGTAGGCCTGTGCAGCGCGCTCTTCCTCACCGGTGAGCCCGAGCGGGCGGTCGCTGTCGGCACGCGCGTGGTCGAGCAGTCGCGAGCGCTGAGTTCCAGTCGAGTCGTTGATCGAGTACTCAACCTGCGCCGTGATCTCCGACGGCACCGCCACCTTGCCGTCGTTGCCGAATTCGAACGGACGCTCTCCGCACGAGCTGCGGCCACGGTATGAACGGACGGTTCTCGGAAGAAGCGATGACCCTCGCCATGCGGGAGATCGCCGGCGGACTTGAGGTGCCGACCGAGGATGCCCGCCTCCTTCGGCTGACCAACAACGCCGTGTTCGCGTTGCCGGAATCCGGGCTCGTCATCCGCATCGCGCGGACGCACCGGCTCCGGGACCGGGTGACGAAGGTCGTTCAGCTTGCGCGATGGTTCGCCGAGCTGGACGCGCCCACGATCCGGCTGGCGCCCGGCGTGGCGCAGCCGGTTGCGGTCGGTGACTTGGTGGCCTCGGTGTGGGTCTACCTGCCACCCGCCGCGCCTACTCCGACGATGAATGACCTCGGCTCGGCGCTGCGGCGGTTTCATGCGCTCGGACCCCCGCCCTTCCCGCTGGCCACCTGGGATCCGATCGGGGACGCGCGTCGACGCCTGGCGGATGCCGACGGGTTGACCGCAGAGGACCACGATTATCTGGCGGCGTGGTGCGACCGCATGGAGCCGCAGGTCGCCGACCTCAACCAGCGCGGGGAGCAGTCGCTCATCCACGGGGACGCGCACGTCGGCAACCTTCTCCGGGATGCCTCGCGCGGCATCCTGCTCTGCGACTTCGACGCCACTTGTCTCGGGCCTTGGCAGGTGGACCTGGCAGCGGTCGCCGTGGGTGAGGTCCGCTTCGGGAAGACCGGGGCGCATCGGGCGCTCGCCGAGGCGTACGGGTATGACGTGACGTCCGACCGCGACTGGCCACTTCTGCGGGAAGCCCGAGAGCTCAAGATGATCGCTGCTGCCACGCCGCTTCTCGCAAGTTCGGGGAAGGTCGCAGCCGAGTTTGACAAGCGATTGCAGTCGGTCATCCAAGGCGACCACGGTCTACGTTGGAAGCCATTCGCCGATCTCGTCTGAGAGCCTCTCGGCGAGTGACTGCCGCCCGGTGGGATCCTGTGATCGTGCTGGAGAATCTGCGACTACGGCAGGAGACCGCAGCGGGAGCCGAGGGCCTGGTAGACCAGCTTGTGGACGTTTACCTCGACGCGCACGCCGACGACGGCCCGCGTTACACGGCCGAGCGGTACGAACAGCAGCTCGCGGCACACATGCCCCGGGAAGGCTGGGAGCTGGTGACGGCCAGGATCGATGACGATCTGGTCGGCTACGTGTACGGCTTCCCGCTCGGAGCCGATTCGCGTTGGTGGGACGGCCTTCATGAGCCGGTGCCGGACGGCTTCACGGACGAAGACGGGCACCGGACTTTCGCGGTCTGCGAATTGCTGGTTCGGCGCTCGTGGCAACGCCGGGGGATCGCCCGGGCACTCCACGACCGGCTCCTGAGCACGCGGCGGGAACAACGCGCCACGCTGCTCGTACGGCCCGACAACGCCCCTGCCCAGCGCGCGTACGACTCCTGGGGATGGCAGCCGGCCGGCCGGCTGCAGCCCGCGCGGGATGGCGCACCGCTGTTCGAGGTCCGCACCAAGCCCATCGGGCCAGCGCGTCGATGAGGTATCCCGGAGACCGTGTCGATGATCTGACAGGCGGAAGGCGAAAGCTCCTGACACCTACCGCACCGGCTTCCGCCCGGCGTTCATCGCGGCTAGCTTGCCTTCGTGGGGGATCTTGAACAGGGCATCTACGAGCACCTGATCACGGAGAAGCTGGCGACGCAGCTCCGGCACATCGACAACGCCCTTGTCCGCGACGAGAAGCTGGATCCCGCTGACGCGCATGAACTCCTGGCCCGGCACATAGCTGGCCTGGCCCGGCGAGCGCTCCTCGGCGTCGGCGGCGGTGACAACAAGCTCACCCGGCAGGTCGACCTGGCGAACCGCATCGCCGCGCACATCGCTCAGGCCGAGCCGCGTGCGGTTACCGCCGAGGACCAGGTGGCCGACGCGCAACGCCTGCTGCACGCCATCGCCGCGCCGCCCACCCCGCCGGCCGCGCCTGTCTTCCCGATCCGCCCCTCGACGCCGCTCTCCACCGGCGCGCTCCTGGTAAACGGCCGACACCAGCCGCGGATCGGCCACGAGGTCAGCCACGAGATGGCCTCGGCGGACGAGGTAGACCTGCTCTGCGCCTTCATTAAGTGGCACGGGCTGCGCATCATCGAGCCCGCGCTCACCGAGCTGATCGCGAGAGGTGGCCGGGTCCGCGTCATCACGACCACGTATATGGGTGCCACCGACCAGCGGGCACTTGATCGGCTCGCCGAGTTGGGCGCCGAGATCAAGGTCTCCTACGAAACCCGTACCACCCGCCTGCACGCGAAGGCTTGGCTGTTCCGGCGCAACAACGGCACCACCACCGCGTACGTCGGCTCCTCGAACCTGTCCAAGGCCGCGCTTGTCGACGGCGTGGAGTGGAACGTGCGCATCTCGAACCTGGAGCAGCCGCACGTCATCGACACGTTCGAGGCCACGTTCGCCGACTACTGGCACGACTCGGCGTTCGAGACCTACGACCCGGCCACCGACGCCGAGCGCCTGCGCGTCGCGTTGCGTGGGGAACGCGACGACGACGCGCCGACCGAAATCGCGAACCTGGACGTCCGGCCGTTCCCGTACCAGCAGGAGGTTCTTGACGACCTCAACGCCGAACGGCTGGTGCATGGCCGCTGGCGCAACCTGGTGGTGATGGCGACCGGCACCGGCAAAACCGTGGTGGCAGCGCTTGACTATCGCCGGCTCCAGCGGGCGGGGCATGTCGACTCGCTGCTCTTCGTCGCACACCAGGAGCAGATCCTGCGACAGAGCCGGTCGGTGTTCCGCCAGGTCATGGGCGACGGCACGTTCGGCGAGACGCTTGTCGGCGGCGATCGGCCGCAGGGCTGGAAGCACATCTTCGCGTCGATCCAGTCGCTGCACCGGCAGGAGATCGACCCCGAGGCGTACGACATGGTCATCGTCGACGAGTTCCACCACGCCGAGTCGGACACCTACACGGCGTTGCTGAAGCGGCTTCGGCCGCGCGTGCTCCTGGGTCTGACCGCGACTCCCGAGCGGAGTGACGGCCGGGACGTGCGCTCGTGGTTCGACGGCCGTGCGACGGTGGAGCTGCACCTGTGGGATGCCCTCGAACGGCAGTTGCTGGCGCCGTTCCAGTACTTCGGGCTGCACGACGACGTGGACCTGTCCCACGTGCGGTGGAAGCGCGGGCAGGGGTACGACACCAGCGAACTAGAAGGCGTCTACACGGGCAACCACGCTCGGGCCCGGCTCATCCTGCAAGCGGTCACACGCATCGCTGATGTCGGGCAGATGCGTGCGCTCGGCTTCTGCGTCAGCCGTGGGCACGCGCGGTTCATGGCCGACTGGTTCACGCGGCACGGTGTGCCATCGGCGGCCGTGACATCAAGCATCAAGCGGGCAGATCAGCACGCGCTGATTGACCGCTTCCGCAAGCGCGAGCTGAGAGTGCTCTTCACCGTCGACCTGTTCAACGAGGGCGTCGACCTGCCGATGGTCGACACCATCCTCATGCTGCGCCCCACCGAGAGCGCCACGATCTTCCTCCAGCAGCTCGGCCGGGGCCTGCGGCTGGACGACGGCAAGCCGTGTCTGACAGTGCTCGACTTCATCGGCGGCCAGCACGCGAACTTCCGCTTCGATCTGCGCTGGCGGGCACTTGCCGGGGTGAGCCGACGGGCTGTCGAAGCCGCCGTGCGGGAGGACTTCCCCTCGCTGCCAAGCGGCTGCCACATCGAACTGGACCGGGTGGCGAAGGACATCGTCCTCCGCAATCTCAAGTCGGCGATGCCGACGTCGAAGAACGCGCTGGTGGCCGAGCTACGGCAGCTCGGTGACGTGAGCCTGTCCGACTTCCTGCGCGAGACCGGCCTGGAGATTGAGGACGTCTACCGGTCGGGGAGCATCGGCGGCTGGGCCGGGCTACGCCGCCTGGCCGGCCTCGACACGACGGCCGGTGGCCCGGACGACAGGGACCTGAGCCGGACCATCGGCCGGATGCTGCACACCGACGACGTCGACAGGTTGGATCTGCTCGCCCGGGTCGCCGCCGGCCAGCGCCCCGCCGCCGGACGGCTGCTCGACATGTTGCACTTCAGCTTGTGGGGTCCGTCGGTGCCGCTGACCGAACGCGACGCCCGGCTCAAGCGGCTGTGGGCGGAACCGGCGCGCTGCGCCGAACTGCGGCAAGTGGCCGAGGTACTGCGCGACCGTATCCACCGGGTCACCGAGCCGCCTGCCCAGGATCGGGTACCGCTGCGGGTGCACGCCCGCTACAGCCGCAACGAGGCGTGCGCGGCGTTCGGCATGACCAACCCGGGCTCGCTGCGCGAGGGCGTGAAGTGGCTGCCCGACGAGCGAGCGGATCTGTTCTTCGTCACGCTCGTGAAGTCCGAGGAGCACTACTCCCCCACCACGATGTACGCCGACCGCGCCATCACCGACCGCCTGTTCCAGTGGGAGTCGCAGAGCACCACGTCGTCGGGCTCGGCCACCGGGCGGCGGTACGTCAACCACGTCGCGCAGGGCTCGACGGTCCACCTGTTCGTCCGCGAGACCAAGATCGCCGACCGGGATCTCGGCGCTCCGCCATACCTGTACGCGGGGCCGATGGCGTACCAGGAGCACAGCGGCGACCGGCCGATGCGGATCCTCTGGGAGCTGCGGACTCCGCTGCCCGCCGACATGTACGCCGCCGCCCGAGCCATCGCCGCATGACCCAGTCGACGCTGGAGCGACTTACCTCGCTCCGCCTTCATCAGCGGGACGGCCGCCGGGCACCGCACAAGCCACTACTGATCCTGCTGGTACTGGGGGAGCTTGCCCGCTGCGGGTCTAGCGAGCTGCAGTGGGCTCAAACAGCGGATCGATTGAGTGATCTCATCGCCGATTTCGGCCCCGTATCGAGAACAGGGCGTACGCAAAGCGCCGCATACCCATTTACTCGTCTACGCAGTGACGGGATATGGACGTTGAGCAGGGACGTTCCGATGGACCTGGTAGGTCCGTTGACACGCCACCGTGTTCACGGCCGGCTCGATGCCGGTCTGGAGGCGGAGCTACGCCGCAGCCCCGACTTACTTCGTCAGGTCGCCCGTACCTTGGTGGAGAAGCACTTCCCACCCACGATCGCTCCCGACGTCCTGCTCGCGGTTGGGCTGGATCCCGACAGCGTCCTTCAGTCCCAGGTGCCTACACAGACGTCCACGCAACGCCGTTCCGCCAGATGGAGTGCGGAGATACTTCTGGCGTGGGATCGCCAATGTGCGTTCTGCGGATACGACGGGCAGTTGGGTCGCGCCACCGTCGGCGTTGAGGCAGCTCACGTACGCTGGTGGGCGTTCGACGGCCCGAACAGTTCCGACAACGGCCTTGCGCTGTGCGTGTTGCATCACAAGCTCTTCGACTTCGGCGCGCTGGGCTTGGACGATGATCTACGCATCACAGTATCGACATTCTTCACGTCCCGCACCGTCGCAGGCCGAAGGGTGTACGACCTACACGGCCGGCGACTCCGTCCTCGCCCGGGCACACCAGTTCCGGCTCCAGCCCACATCGTTTGGCACCGTCGGGAAGTGTTCAAGGGTGGATCGTTGGCGATTTTGCCGAGCTAACGGGCCCGAACGCGAGAGCCCAGCAGATGCAATCGATCCTCAGCCGGGTGACCGATGCCTACGGGCTGGCAGCAGCCGCCCCAGCAGCAACGCCACCGCCCCGGCCACCACCCCCACCACCGTCCCGGTGACCAGGCTCGACATCACCGCAGCACCCCGCAACAACGCCTCCCGCGCCTTCGGCGCCAGCCCGGCCAGCCCCGGCGCGTCCATCCCCAGCGACGAGTCCCAGAACACCTGGTGACCGACCGCGAGGAACACCCCGTACAGCGCCCCGACCACGACGAGCGTCAGGAACGGGCGCGGCGGTCGCCGCCACAGCACGGCGGCCACCCAGCACAGCGGCGGCCCGACCGCCAGCAGCGCGGCCACGATCGTGCCCTCCGGCACGACGCCCAGGTCGTGCAGAGCCACGCGCGGGGCGGCCAGCACGGCGAGCGCGACCAGCGCCGGCCAGGAGAACCCGAGGGTACGGCGGGCCCCGCTCATCGCGTCACGTCGGAAGAATCCGCAACCGAAACAGAAGCAGGCGCGGGAGCCGAAACCGGGGCCGGCGCGGTCGAGCGCACGAACTTCAACAGCGCAACGAACGCCAGGACGGCGGTGACCGCTCCTCCGGCGACGCGCACCCAGTGACCGGCGACGAACTCGGCCGCGACCTGCCGCAGGTACTCCGGCGAGTGCGTCCCCACCGGGTCCACGAACATGATCTCGTTGCGCGGCCAGAAGAAGACCGCCGAGAACAGGAACTCGCAGACGACGAAGACGGCTGTGGCGCCGGCGATCCACCAGCGCAGCCGGCCGTCGCGCCAGGTGAGCAGGGTCGCGGCGACGCTGCTCAGGATCACCGACGCGCCGAGCGGCGGGAAGTAGTCGTGCGGGCCGCCGTGGACGAGGAACTCGCGGGCCCGGTCGAGGGAGGCGGGCGCGTCGTTGAAGATGTTCGGGTAGAGCATGACTGTCTCGGCGGCGACCCCGCCGAACGACATCATCGAAGCCCAAACCATCGCAATTAGGGCTATCCAGGTCAGTCGTGTGCGTACCACGAGGGTTCTCCTCACGTTTCGGGGACGCCATCGACGCTAGGTCGGGGGCCGGGCACCGTCGTCCGCGTGGCCGCGCGACCGGTTGTCGCTTCTCGGCGTACGCCTCGGGGTTGTCCCTGACGCCTGCGGACGACAGCGGCGAAGGGCCGCGCGGACCTAGGCTCGAAGCGTGCCCGACGCCCTGTCCACACGTGCCGACGCGCTGCTCGCCGCTGCCACGCTCGGCTTGGTCGCGGTGGCCGTGGCGGCCGAGCGGCCCGCTGCCGGCGGCGCGGCGCTCGCCGTGGTGTTCGGCGCGGGGCTCGGTGGGCTGGTGCTGTGCGCCAGGCGGTGGCCGGTGCCGGCGCTGCTGGCCACGGCGGTCGCCATTCTTTTGTACTACGCGCTGGACCTGCCGCCGGTCGGCGTGGCCGCTCCGGCCGCCGCAGTTCTCTACCGGGCGTCGGAACGCGGGCGGGTGGTCCCTGCTGCTGTGGTCGCCGGGAGCCTGCTGGCCGTATCGGTGGTCGCGCGGCTGGCCGAGGGCGACGACGTCGGCGTCGTCGTCGGTACGCAACTGGGCTCGGAGGCGGCGTTGCTGCTCGCCGTCATCGCCCTCGGTGATGCGGTACGCAACCGCAGGTCGCTCCGGGCGGCGTTGATCCGGCAGGCGGTCGCGGCCGACGAGGAGCGCCACCGGGAGGCGGCCCGTCAGGTCGAGGCGGAACGGCTGCGCATCGCCCGGGAGGTGCACGACACGCTCGGCCACACCATGTCGGTGATCACGTTGCAGTCCGCAGTCGCCCAGGAGGCGCTCGCTGACAGCGATCCGGCGCAGGCGGAGAGCGCGCTCGCAGCGATCCGGTCGGTGAGCGGCAGCGCGATGGCGGAGTTGCGGGCCACGCTCGGCACGCTGCGCCGCGAACCGGGGCCACGGGAGCCGGCCCCCGGCTTCGACCGGCTCCCGGCGCTCGTGGAGGGCGTACGCCAGGGCGGGCTGGCAGTCGACCTGCGCGTCGAGGGGCCGGTGGACAGGCTTCCGGCGGTGGTGGGCAGCACCGTCTACCGGGTCGTGCAGGAGGCGCTGACGAACGTGCTGCGCCATGCCGGGGCCACCCGGGTCACCGTCACGGTGCGCGCCACGGCCGCTCGGCTCGCGCTTGAAGTGGTGGACGACGGTCGCGGCGGCCCACCCGCCGGTCGGGCGGACGGGAGGGGTCAGGGCCTTCGCGGCATGGCCGAGCGCGTCGCCCTGCTGGGCGGCACCGTCGAAACCGACACAGTCCAGAACGGCACCGCCGCATCCGGCGGTACCGGTTTCCGGGTGGCGGTCAGCCTGCCGCTGGCGGGAGTCGCCGCGTGAGCCCGATCCGCGTCGTCCTCGTCGACGACCAGCACCTCGTCCGTACCGGCCTGCGGGCGCTGCTCGACCGGGCGCCGGACATCGAGGTGGTGGGCGAGGCGGGCGACGGCCGCAGCGGCCTCGCCGTGGTACGCGAGCAGCGGCCCGACATCGTGCTGATGGACGTACGGATGCCCGGCGGGGACGGGCTGGAGGCGACCCGGCGGATCCTCACCGACCCGACGCTGGACGGCGTGCAGGTGCTCATGCTGACGACGTTCGACGACGACGAGTACCTGTTCGAGGCGATCCGCGCCGGGGCGGCCGGATTCCTGCTCAAGGACACCGCGCCGGACGCCCTGCGGGACGCGGTCCGGACGGTGGCCGGTGGCGACGCGCTGCTGTCCCCCGCCGTCACGCGGCGGGTGCTCGCGGCGGCGGCCCGCTCGCCGGTGGCCGACCCGGCGCGGCTGGCCGGACTGACCGCGCGGGAGCGGGACGTGCTCGCGCAGGTGGGCGCCGGACGGTCGAACACGGAGATCGGGCAGGCGCTGTTCCTGAGCCCGGATACCGCCCGCACCTACGTGAGCCGGCTACTGCAGAAGTTGAACGCCCGGGATCGGGCGCAGCTCGTCGTGATCGCGTACGAGAGCGGGCTGGTCCGCCCCGGCGAGGGCTGAGCCGCGCCGGGGCGGGTGAGTGTCAGACCGGCGTCGCGTCGGCCGGCTCGGGCGCGGCGTGCCGGCCGCCACCGCCACCGCCGTTGCGCCGTTCGTCGCCGTGCCCCGGCCACCATGCCGTGTGGCCGATCAGCCCGGTCAGCGCCGGTACGAAGAACATCGACATGACGAATGCGGACAGCACGATCCCGATCGCCACCGCGAAACCCATCTGCTGCAGGAATGAGATCGGCGCGAGCATCAGCACCCCGAACGTGCCGGCCAGGATCAGCCCGGCCGCGGCGACTGTCGGGCCGGCGTGTTCCACCCCGATCGCGGCGGCCTCGTGCGGTTCGTGCCCTTCGCGCGCCTCCTCGCGAAGCCGGGCGATCATCAGGATGTTGTAGTCGGTGCCGATCGCCACCACGAACAGGTAGAGGATGATCGGCAGCTGGAACGTCACGCCGGGGTTGCCCTGGAGCCCTTGGAACACGTACACGGTCGCGCCGAGCGTGGCGGCGAAGTTGAGCAGCACCGCGATCACCAGGTAGACCGGCGCGACGAGGCTGCGCAGCAGCAACCCGAGGATGAGCGCGATCAGGCCGGCGGCAACCGGCAGGATGACCGAGAGGTCCCTGTTGTTCGCCGAGTTGATGTCCGCGAAGATCGCGGTGGCGCCGCCGACCAAGGCCTTGGTGCCCGGCGGCGCGGCGGCGTGCAGCGCGTCCCGCAGGTCGTCGCGGACCAGCGTGATCGCCTCGTTGGACATCGGGTTCTCGTTCAGCAGCAGGCTGATCCGGGCGACGCTCGGGTCGGTGGCGCTGCGCTCCGGCGGCTGCGCCCGCCCGACGCCCGGCGCCTTGGCCGACGCGGCGGCGAAGTCGTTCACCTGCTGGTCGGTGAGCGGGGTGCCGCTGCCGGTGGTCAGGTAGACCTCGGTGGGCGCGAGCGCACCGGCGGCGAAGCCGCGCTGGAGGTCCTGGGCGGCCCGCGCAGACTCGGTGTCCTGCGGGAAGCCGGCGCTGAAGTCGTAGTCGGCCTTGTAGCCGAGCACCCCGGCGGCTAGCGCGACGAGCAGCACACCGGAGGCGGCTGCGACGACGGCCGGGCGACGGCCGACGGCGGCGCCGAGCCGCCGGGACAGGGTCGCCTTCGGTGGGCGCTGCCACGCCTTCGACGGCCAGAACACCCACCGGCCGAGCAGCGACACCAGTGCCGGGATCAGGGTCAGCGAGGTGACGAGCATGACGCCGACGGCGATGGCGAGCGCCGGGCCGAGCGAGCCGAAGAAGCCGAGCGAGGCGAGCAGCAGCACCAGGAACGCCACGATGACGGCACCGGCGGCGGAGGCGATGACCTCGCCGACCCGCTGCACCGAGACGACCATCGCGGTGCGCTTGTCGTCACCGGCGCGCAGCCGCTCCCGGTAGCGGAACAGCAGGAACAGGATGTAGTCGGTGCCGATGCCGAACAGCACGATCAGCAGGATGGTCTGCAGGTCCTGGCTGACGTTGAGGTCGAACGCCTTGCCGGCGGCGGCGACCAGCCCGGTGGTGACGGACATGACGACGCTGATGACCACCACCGGCAGCAGCGCGGCGAACGGGCTGCGGAAGATGATCAGGATCAGCCCGATGATGAGGACGATGGTGGCGACGCCGACCACCGCGAACGCCTCGTTGAACGTGTCCTCGTTGTCGACGAAGCTGGCCACGTCGCCGGCCACCCCGGCGGTCAGGCCGCTGCCGGCCAGGTCCGGCCCGAGGGCGGCACGCAGATCGCGTACGGCGTCGAGCAGGCCCGGGTCGTCGGGGCTGTCGGCGTCGAGACCGACGGTGACCACCTGCACCGACTTGTCCGGCGCGACGGCCTGCGGCCCGGTCAGGTAGCCGGAGGTCTGCGGGATGTTCCGCGCCTTGAGCGCGGCGGCGAGCTGCCCCACGCGCGCCTCGTCGGCCGCGGTGAGCGGCTTGCCGTCGCCGCGTTTGACCACGACGGTGGCGGTGGCGGTGGCCGCCTGTGGAAACGACTTCCCGGCCAGCTCGGTGGCCTGCACAGACTCGTAGGAGCTCGGCAGGAAGCTCTCCTGGTCGGCTGAGGTGATGTCGCTCAGTGACGGGCTGGCGGCGATGATCGCTATCGCGGCGACGACCCAGCCGCCAATCACCCACCACGCCTTGCCCACGACGAATCTGCCCAGGCGCTCGAACATCGTTTCCCCCGTGTGTTCGGCTGTGTCGCACGCGATCCTACGCTGCGTGAGCAATCCCTTTCGGACGGCTCGCGGACTTCGTCGACGATCCGGTCTCCACCGCGCTGGTGGCCCGTGCTCGCGGCGCCGGTGCTCGCCCCCGTGCTGACGGTCCACCAACCCCGACGCCCCGCCGCTGATCGGGTACGCCGTCGTGTTCGGCGCGCTGCTTGGCGCAGAGCACGGTACGGCTCGGCGCCGAGGACAGAACCCACTACGTGGTGGGTGGCGTGCGGAAATCCGGGGCGCGGTGGGCGAGTTCATTCACCGCCCGGCGGCGACGCGCGTCCCGCCCGACGGTCCTTACCGCCGCCGGAAATACATGGAGACAGAAGCGATATACCTCAAAGTCATAATCATGACTCTGAGGTATATCGCTCTGGATGGCACACATCTTCAACGAGGCTGGACCACCGAGCCAGGGCGCTCGACGACGGCTGGCGTCACCGCGACGGCTGCCCGGCGGCGGGCGCGACGCAAACCGGGCGGCGAAAGTGTCGTAGAGGGCTCGTAGCCTGGCGCGGTCAACGACGATCGCAGGGAGGCGACGTGCTCGACCACTTCTCCGTAGCGGTGCGCGACCTGGCGGCCAGCGGCGCCTTCTACGACACGGTGCTCGCCCCGCTGGGCGCGCGGCGGCTCATGGAGCCCGGCCCGATCGGTTACGGCGTCGACAAGCCCGACTTCTGGGTGGAACCCGCGCCGTCCGACGCCACGCCGGCGCCGGTGCACATCGCGTTCACCGCCGCCGACCGTGCCACGGTGCGCGCGTTCCACGACGCGGCTGTCGCGGTCGGCGCGGAGGTGCTGCACGCGCCGAAGGAGTGGCCGGAATACCACGCCACCTACTACGGCGCGTTCGTCCGCGACCCGGACGGCAACAACGTCGAGGCGGTCTGCCACCGTCCGGAGTGAGTCAGGTTGCGTCGGCGAGACAGGATGGACCGGTGGAGATCGAACCGGTCGAGCACGCTCCGGTACGCGCCATCCGCCGGTCCTGGCTGGCACAGCGCTGGCACGACCTGACGTTCCTGCACTGGGCGGTCCCGCCGGAACGGGTGGCGCCGCTGCTGCCCGCCGGCACCCGGCCGGACACGTTCGACGGGCTCACCTACGTCGGGCTGATCGGGTTCCAGATGGTCGGGCTGGGGTTCGGCGTCGGCCCGGGCGTGCCGTACTTCGGCACGTTCTGGGAGACGAACGTCCGGCTCTACTCCGTCGACGGCTCCGGGCGGCGCGCCGTCGTGTTCCGCTCGCTCGACGCGTCCCGGCTGGTGCCGGTGCTGGTGGCCCAGCTGAGTCTGCGCCTGCCCTACAAGTGGTCGGCGATGCGGCTGGACCGCTCCGGCGACACGCTCACCTACCGGTGCCGCCGCCGCTGGCCCGGTCCGTCCGGCGCGTCCAGCCGAATGACGGTGCGCGTCGGCGCGCCGATCGCCGAGCCGACGCCGCTGGAGCACTTCCTCACCGCGCGCTGGGGTCTGCACACCCGCGCGTACGGCCGCACCCTTCACGTGCCGAACTGGCATCCACAGTGGCCGCTGCACCGTGCCGAACTGCTGGACCTGGACGACGAACTGGTCACCGCCGCCGGCCTGCCCGCGCCGGACGGCCCACCGGTGAGCGTGCTCTACTCCCCCGGCGTCCCGGTCGTCTTCGGCGGCCCCGCGTCGGTCGGGTGACCGCCACCGCCTTGATCGACACCAGGTCGCCGGAGTGGCGGCATCCCGCGCACCGGGACACCGCCACCTCCCCGACGTGGCGAGGGCGCGTCAGCGCAACGGGTCGTGGGTGCCGTGCGGCACGTCGGGACGGCATCGGCGTACCCGGTCGGCGGCCATCCGACCGCCCACCGCCAGCCCGTACCGCTCGACCGCTGCGAGCCCGTACGCGCTGCACGTGGGCGTGTAGCGGCAGGTCGCCGGCCAGCGGTGCGACAGCCAGCGCCGGTAGCCGAGGATGGCGGCCCGGCCGGCGCGGTCCACGGCGGGTCGGCGCACGACGCCGGCGGTCACCGAGCCGAGGGTGAGCAGCATCGAGAAGAGGCCCAGGTCGCAGCAGCCCGGCCCGTCACAGGTGGGCACGTCGCAGTTGCACCAGTCCCGGCTCTTCTTCTTGTGGCGGTGCCGCTTCCGGAAGATCACCACGTCATGATGCGACACGCCCGCCAGTGTCGAATGAGGCGACCGGACCGGGTCCGGTGTGATCGGGTCTGTGGACGGCCGGGAACCTAGCGTCGAGGTCGTCACCAGGAAGGAACATCGGGTGCTGGATCGGCTCAACGCCGCGTTGGATTACCTCGAACAGCGGCTCGAGCAGCCGCTCGACGTGGCCGCGCTGGCCCGGATCGCGGGCGTCTCGGAGCACCACTTCGGCCGGCTGTTCTCGGCGCTGGCCGGGCTGCCGCTGTCGGAGTACGTCCGCCGTCGCCGGATGACGCTGGCCGGCGCGGACGTGCTCGCGGGGCGGGAGTCACTGCTCGACGTGGCGGTCCGCTGGGGTTACGGCTCGAACGAGGCGTTCGCCCGCGCGTTCCGGGCCGTGCACGGCGTCGGGCCGACGCAGGCCCGGCAGGCCGGGGCGGTGCTGCGGTCCCAGCCCCGGCTGTCCTTCCGGCTCGTCGTCGAAGGGAACACCAGCATGGACTACCGGATCGTGACCAAGGACGCCTTCCGGCTCGCCGGGCTGAAAGCGCGGGTGCCGCTCGTGCACGAGGGGATGAACCCGCACATCGTGGCGTTCGTCAGGGGCATCGACCCGGCCACCGTACGCCGCATCGAGGCGCTGTCCGACCAGGAGCCGCGCGGGATCGTCAACGTCAGCGCCGAGCTGGCCGGTTCCCGCGACGAGGGCGCCGAGCTGGACTACTGGTACGCGGCGGTGACCGGCGCGGAGGTGCCGGACGGCCTGGACAGCCTGCCGGTCGAGGCCGGTGACTGGGCGGTGTTCTCCAGTTCCGGGGCGTTCCCGGTGGCGGTGCAGCACCTGTGGCGGGCCGTGTTCACGTCCTGGTTCCCGTCCAACCCGTACGAGGCCCGCCCGGGGCCGGAGATCTCGCGCGTGCGGGTCGCCGAGGACGGCGGCACCGCCGACGCGGAGCTGTGGATCCCGGTCCGCCGGGTCTAGGGAGTAGCTGCCGCTCGCGCCAGCGCGGCCGGCACGTCGTGTACGTGGTACGGATGCTCGCCCGGCTCGATGGCGGCGAGGAACATCGCGTACACGGCGGCCAGCCGCAGCGGCGCGACCGGCCGGAGCAGGTCGACGGCCCGGTGCGGGTCGCTGCCCGGCACGTCGGTGCGCCAGCGCCGCGCCCACGCGCCGATCAGCCGGGCGGCGGCGTCCGCGTCGACGTCCTCGGTGAGGCGCAGGATGTCGAAGGCGGGGTGGCCGACGAACGAGTCCGCCCAGTCGATCACCGTCCGCCGCCGCCCGTCGCCGCGCACGTTGCCGGGGTGCAGGTCGCCGTGCACGAGCGTGTCGGGCAGGCCGCAGTCCCGGACCTGCTGGAGCCGGTGGTCGAGCCCGTCGAGCAGGCCGGCGGCCGCCGACACGTCGTGCCCGGCGAGCCGCTCGCGGATCCAGTCCGCCAGCCCCGTCCCGCGCAGATCCGGCACCCCGGCGACGGCCAGCTCACCGACGACCCCACACGCCCGCAGTTGCACCGCATGATGCTCTACCGCGATGGAGGCACGCTCCCCTTCCCCGGCCCCGTACCGGTCCTGCCCCGGCACGTCCGCCAGCAGCATCCGCCCCTCCCCGTCGGCGGCGAGCACCGTCGGCCCGTTGACCAAGGAGTTCGTGTCACCGGGGAACGCCAGGACCGTGGGCTCGTGGCGGGCGAAGGGCGGTAGCTGCTTCAGCCACGTAGGGCCCGCGTCGGTGTCCAGGCACCAGATGGCGGAGAGGTTCCAGGTGCGCTGCTGCGCCACCGCCGTCACCCGACGGCCGAGCCGGCGCAGCTCACCCGCCGCCCAGGCGACGCTGCGCGCCGGGCCGCCGGCCTGCGCCCACGACTGGCGCAGCGGGTGCGGCGCGAGGTCCACGGCAACCGGTTCCAGGGGTACGGCGGGAGCGTCGGCGGTCTGCGCCAGGTAGCGGACGTGGCCGCCGGGCGGCGCGGGGCGGTCGGCGTCGAGCAGCCGCAGCACGGCGACCGCCAGACCGTGGCGACGACGAACCTCGGCCACGATCGAGGCGACCTCCTGCCACCACGGCTCCGGTACGCCGAACGGCGGCAGCGCGCCGAGCGGACGGCCAGCGGCGTCGAGCAGGATCAGCGTGACGGTGCGGGACACGGCCGGACGGTAGCCGGACGCCCCGACGGGAGGCGAGCGGATTCACCGCCAGACGGTGCGGCGCAACCCCTGGTGCCCGGCGCACACGTCGCGCTGGCCACCCGTGCGGCTGATCGACCCGTCGCGGCACTGCACCAGCCAGCCCCGATCGGACCAGAACCCGGGTACGCACTCGAACCAGTCGCACACCCCGGCGGCCGGCCTGCGGATCCGCTGGCCGCCGCAGAAGTCGTACCCGAAGGGGTTCGCCGGGGCGCCGCAGCGGCGCTCGACCGGCGGCTGGGGCGTGCCGCGCGGCGGCGCGGGACGGGCGCGCGACGGCTCGGGGCTGGTGGTGGGCCGGACCTGGACGGCGGGCGCGACCTGCGGCGGCGCGGGAGTGCCGGTGGCCGCCGGGGTGGCCGCGACGGCGCGCTCCGAGCCGGCCCGGGTCGGCGGGTTGGACTCGAAGAGCATCGCCGGGACGACGAGCGCGAGCGCCGCGCCGACGGCCACCGTGCGCCGGCCGCCGGGCACCAGCGCGGAGACCCGGGCCTGGGCGGGAGTGAGCACGGGCGGGCGCTGGGGGCGCTCCGCCGCGTGCTCCTCGATCAGCTCGTCCAGCTCGGCCACGACCGCGGCGCGCTGCTCGATGGCGTCGGCGAACGCGAGCGTGAGCGTGAACCGGAAGTCGGCCACCGCGCCGGTGGGCAGCAGCAGTCCGGAGGTACGTCGCCGGTCCAGCACCTGGATCAGGGTGACCGGCGCGCCGGGGTCGTGGGACAGGCCGGTCATCCGGCCGTACGCCCAGTCGCGCCGGCCTCGCCCGCCGAGCAGCACCAGCCGGCGGTTGGTGAGCACGGCGAGCCCGGCGTCGACCACCTTGACCCCCTCGGGGCGGCGCGGGCGCAGCACGGGCGGGTCGGGGTCGACCGTCAGCTCGGGGGCGGGCAGCACTGCGGTGTGCCGGACCTCCACCAGTTGCGCGGCCGGGAGCGTCCAGAAGACCACCTCACCGGGGGCCAGCTCCATCGGCAGGCCGACGCCCGCCTGGGCCGAGCCGTGGAAGGACACCGCGAGCGTACGCAGGCGGCGCAACTCGTCGTCGCGGCGTCGCCACGCCTCGTCGGCCGCGCGGAAGGCCCGCTGCCGCCGTTCGTTCTGCCGGTGCGCCCACCGGTACCGCCATGTGGAACCCGTCGAATCAGTCTTCGTCACGCCGACTCCTCCGCCGCGCGAGCCCACCAATCGGGGTGTCATTCATGTCAACGATCCGGCAGGGGTACGAAGACACGCGAAAGTCGCCAATTAGACCGATCGGCTGATTGACCGACACTATCGACGGAAACTCCCCCGCGCTTCCCGGCGGCGCTGCTTCGTCATGCGCGCGCGGGAGCACGTCGGTAACGTCAGCCGCACAGCGGGGCGTACCGCGGCCCCCGGGCGGCGAGGAGGTGCACCGGTGGGCGACCCGGCCGTCGTGGTGGGCGTGGACATCGGCACCACCAGTTCCAAGGCGGTCGCGTTCGACACCTCCGGCCGGCAACTGGCGAGCCACTCGATCGGTTACCCGCTGGAGGAGCCGAACCCCGGCTGGGCCGAGCAGGACCCGGACCTCATCTACGAAGCGGTGCTCGGCGTCATCCGCGCGGTCGTCGACGAGCTGGCCGCGCCGATCGCCGGCCTGTCGTTCAGCACCGCCATGCACAGCCTGATCGGGCTGGACGCCGACGGCACCCCGCTGACCCCGTCGATCACCTGGGCCGACTCCCGGGCCAGCGCGCAGGCCGAGCGGCTGCGGGCGGTGCCGTCCGGGCTCACGCTGCACCGCCGCACCGGCACCCCGGTGCACCCGATGGCGCCGCTGCCCAAGCTGGTCTGGTTCGCCGAGCAGGAGCCGAAACTGCACGAGCGGGTCGCGCACTGGGTCAGCATCAAGGATCTGGTGCTGCGGCGGCTCGCCGACGCGCTCGTCACCGACCACTCGGTCGCCTCCGCCAGCGGGCTGATGGACATCCACCGGCTGGCCTGGGACACCGAGGCGCTACGCCTGGCCGGCATCACCGAGGAGCAGCTCCCCCAGCTCGTACCCACCACGCACGTGCTGCCCGGGCTCACCGCCGAGGCGGCGCGGGCCACCGGCCTGCCGGCGGACACCCCGCTGGTGGTGGGAGCCGGCGACGGGCCGCTGGCCAACCTCGGCCTCGGCGCGGTACGCCCCGGCGTGGTGGCCTGCTCGATCGGCACCAGCGGCGCGATGCGGGTGATGGTGGAACGCCCCGGCGTGGACCCGCTCGGCGGCGTGTTCTGCTACGCCCTCACCGAGGACCGCTGGGTGGTCGGCGGCGCCATCAACAACGGCGGGATCGTCCTCCAGTGGGCGAACGACGCGCTCGCCCCCGAACTGGGCGAGCACGCCGAGGAGGAACTGCTCGACCTGGCCGCCACGGCACCGGTCGGCTCCGGCGGGCTGATCATGCTGCCGTACCTGCTCAGCGAACGGGCACCACACTGGAGCGCGCTGCCGCGCGGCGCGTACGTCGGGCTGACCCACGGCCACGGCCGGGCGCACCTGGTCCGGGCCGCACTGGAGGGCGTCTGCCAGCAACTCGCGCTGGTCCTCGCCTCGGTCCGGGCGGCCGGCAACGAGGTACGCGAGGTCCGCGCCAGCGGCGGCTTCGCCCGCAGCCCGCTGTGGCGGCAGATCCTCGCCGACGCGCTCGGCATGCCGGTGCGGTTCCCCGCCGGGCACGAGGGGTCCGGCTTCGGCGCGGCGCTGCTCGGCATGCAGGCGCTCGGCCTCATCGAATCGATCGAGGTCGCCGCCGACCTGGTCCGGATCGAGGAGACGGTCCGCCCGGATCCCGCCTCCGCCGCCACGTACGCGGCGCTGCTCCCCCTCTTCTCCGAGCTGTACGACGCACTGGTACCCACTTTCGCCTCACTGCGACGGATGGCGCCGAGCCTGCCGCCGGAACCCCCACCCACCGCACCACCCCGCTGACCGACCGAAGGGCGTGATAGCCGTGGTCACACTGCTCGCCGCACCAGCGGAACCGCTCACGAACGCCGGTGACACCCAGCTCGTCCTCGCCGCCCTGCTCGGCATCGCCGCTGTCGTCCTGCTCATCGCGTGGGGCAAGGTGCACCCGTTCCTCGCGCTGATCCTCGGCGCCGCGGTGCTCGGCGTGGTCGCCGCCGTACCCGTCGACAAGATCGTCACGTCGTTCAGCGGCGGGGTCGGCTCCACGGTCGGCGGCGTGGGCCTGCTGATCGCGCTCGGCGCGATGATCGGCGGCCTGCTGGCCGAGTCCGGCGGCGCGGACGGCATCGTGGAACGGGTGGTCGGCCGGGTCTCCGGGACCGCGCTGCCCTGGGCGATGGCCGGCGTGGCCGCGCTCATCGGCCTGCCGCTGTTCTTCGAGGTCGGCGTGGTGCTGCTGGTGCCGATCGTGCTGCTCGTCTCGCTGCGGGTGAACGTGCCGCTGATCAAGATCGGCATTCCCGCGCTGGCCGGCCTGTCGGTGCTGCACGGCCTGGTGCCGCCGCACCCGGGCCCGCTGGTGGCCATCGACGCGCTCGGCGCGAACCTCGGTCAGACGCTCGCCCTGGGCCTGCTGGTGGCGATCCCCACGGTGATCATCGCCGGGCCGGTCTTCGGTAACTTCATCGCCCGGTACGTGAGGGCCACCGCCCCGGCCGAGCTGCTGCCGACCCGGCGCGACGCCGACGACCGCAGCCCGACCCGGCCCGGTGACGGACGGCTCGACGCCGACGGCGACCTGGTCACCGAGGACGACCTGGTCAACCCGGGCACCGGGCGGCCCGGCGGCGCGATCGACGAGCCGGACGGACGGCGCTCGCGCCGCGCCCCGGCGCTGTGGGCGGCGGTGGTCACCGTGCTGCTGCCGGTGGTGCTGATGCTGCTGCGGGCGATCGGCGAGCTGACGCTCGGCGAGGACACCACCGGCCGCAAGGCGCTGGACATCGTCGGCACCCCGATCATCGCCCTGCTCGCCGGCGTCGTCTTCGCCATGATCTTCCTGGGCTACCGGTCCGGCTTCAGCCGTACCCAGGTCTCCGGTTTCCTCGGCGGCTCGCTGCCGCCGATCGCCGGCATCCTGCTGATCGTCGCCGCCGGTGGCGGCTTCAAGCAGGTGCTCGTCGACGCCGGCGTCGGCGACCTGGTCGCGAACGCCGCCGACGGCGCGAACCTCTCCCCGCTGCTGCTCGGCTGGCTGGTAGCTGTCGGCATCCGGGTCGCCACCGGCTCGGCCACCGTCGCCACCATCACCGCCGCCGGCATCGTCGCGCCGCTGGCCGACACGCTCGCCGCCCCCGAGGTGGCGCTGCTGGCGCTCGCCATCGGCTGTGGGTCGCTGTTCTTCTCCCACGTCAACGACGCCGGCTTCTGGCTGGTCAAGGAGTACTTCGGGTTGACCGTCGGGCAGACCATCAAGAGCTGGTCGGTGATGGAGACCATCATCTCGGTGGTCGGTTTCCTCGGCGTCCTGCTGCTCGACATCTTCATCTAAAGGCGGTCAGGGGGCCTCGACGCCGGAGATGCGGAACTTGTGCACCTCGGCGCCGAGGATCTCCGTCACCTGCTCGGCCTCCGGGCCGGAACCCCGGAACGCCAGCAACTGCTCGTCGGACTCCCACCGCTCGTAGACGTTGATCCGGCCCGGCTCGACCAGGTCCGCGCTGACCGCGAAGTCCACGCAGCCGGGCGCGTCCCGGGCCGCGCGGACGGCAGCCTCGCAGGACGCCAGGTAGGCGTCCCGCCGGGCCGGATCGACGTAGAGGGTGCCGGCGACGATGAGCATGCCGGCCATCCTGCCACCCGCTCCCGGTCAGGACCGGGTGATCGCGTTGGCGTGGATCGCCTCGTTCAGGTACGCGGCCATCCCCGGCCGCAGCGCCTCGAAGTACGCGGTGAACCGCGGGTCCGCCACGTACATGTCGGCCAGACCAGTGTGGATCTCGTACGAGCAGTCGTACCACCACTTGGTGACGAGCTGCCGGTGCTCCTCGGCCAGCGCCATCGCCTCCGGGCCGTCAGCCGGCGCGCCCGAGTCCATCAGCGCGGCGAACCGCCGCCCCCACTCCTCGTTCTCCGCCTTGTTGCGCAGCCAGTCCTCCTTCGAGTAGCGGCCCGCGCGCTCCTGCGACTGCCGGTACGCCTCGGTGCCACCCCAGCGCTGCTCCGCCTCCTCGGCGTGCTCGTCCGGGTCGAAGTCCCCGAACACCTCGAACCGCTCCTCCGGCGTCAACTGGATCCCCAACGTCCTCGCCTCCATCGCGTGTTCGATCGCCGCGACCATCTCCTGGAGCTTCCCGATCCGCCCGGACAGCAGCTCGTGCTGCCGGCGCAGGTGCGCCACCGGGTCGGCGTCCGGATCGTCCAGGATCTCGGCGATCTCCTCCAGCGGGAACCCCAGCTCCCGGTAGTAGCGGATGAGCTGCAACCGGTCCAGGTCCGCCTCGTCGTAGCGGCGGTAGCCCGCCGACGTGCGCCCGCTGGGCCGCAGCAGCCCGATCTCGTCGTAGTGGTGCAGCGTCCGGACCGTCACCCGGGCCGCCCGCGCCACCTGCCCCACCGTGTACGCCATGGTTCCCTCCCTTCCGCGACCAAGGCTGCCGCCTTCCGCTGCGTGAGGGTCAAGCCGGAAAACACGACGACGCCCCCGACCAGGATCGGCCGGGGGCGTCGTCGGTGCGGTCAGTTGGTGACCTTCTCCTTCTCCGGGGCGGCGAAGGTCGCGGTCGGCGGGGTGCGGAAGGCGTGCACCAGGCCGGCGGCGGAGAGCAGCAGGAGCAGGCCCGCGCCGAGGTACACGGCCAGGGCGCCCTGCTCGGCCTTGCGGCCGAACTCGCTGAAGCCGTACGAGGTGAGCAGCAGGCCGCGCAGCGTCTCACCCTTGAACACGGTCTCCCGCTGGGCGGTCACCTCGGCGAGCTGCTTCTGCAGGTCGGCCAGGTTCGCGGCGTTGCTCTGCTCGGCCTGGGCCACCTGCTCACGAAGCGCGCTCTGCGGCTCGCCCAGGTCGGCGTAGGTCTTGCCGCCGGCCATGTTCTTCAGGTGCAGGCCGATGTACTCGTTGGCGTAGCACTCCGCCTGCTTGCCGGTGGTCATCTTCTGGCCGGCGTACTCGCGCAGGCAGTCCGACTTCTTCTCCTCGTCGGAGAGCTTGTCCGCCGGGGTGAAGGTGATGTTCTGCTCGCCGAGCTGGCTGCGTACGTAGTCGTTGGCGAAGTTGGCGTTCGTCGTCAGGACGACGCCGACGACGAGCAGCAGGACCGCCAGGCCCAGCCCACCGATGCTGAACAGCAGGTCGAGAGTCCGTCGCTTCATATCAAGCTCCCGTGTGGAGGGTGTGTTCGTCTTGTTGACGAGAACCATCATGGCGGTGCCGGACCGCCCGTGAGCAGGGTCGAACCCCCTGTCCCGTCCGGGACCTTCGGCCCCCGTGGACCCGGGCCGGTCAGCGGTCCGCGCCCGCCCCGGACAACGCGGGAAGCAGATCGGTCAGGGCGGCCGGGCGGCCGTACCGCCAGCCCTGGCCCTGCCGGCAGCCGATCGCGGTGACCGCCGCGTGCTGCGCGACCGTCTCCACCCCCTCGGCCACCACGGCCAGGTCGAACGCGCCGGCCAGCCGGTTCACCATCTCGACTGTGGCGTACGCGCGGCTGTCCCCGGCGTCCAGCCGGGACACGAACGACCTGTCGATCTTCAGCTCGGTGGCCGGGATGCGGTGCAGATAGCTCAGCGAGGAGTACCCGGTGCCGAAGTCGTCGATGGCGATACGGATGCCGAGGTCACGCAGCTGGGACAGCCGGTCCAGCACCGCCTCGCTGCCCTCGATCAGCGCGGACTCGGTGAGTTCCAGGGTGAGCGCGCGGGGCGGCAGGCCGGCCGCGGCGACCGCGCCGGTGACGGTGGCGATCAGGTCGGGCCGGCACAGGTGGGCGGCGGCGATGTTGACCGCGACCGTCACCTCCGGCGCGTGCGCTCGCCAGGTCGCGGCGGCCCGGCACGCCTCGTGGATGACCCACCTGTCGATCGCCACGATCAGCCCGGTCTCCTCCGCCAGCGGCAGGAACCGGGCCGGGGTGAGCACGCCGAGGCGGGGATGCCGCCAGCGCACCAGCGCCTCGGCGCTGCGTACCGCGCCGGTGTCGAGGTCGACGATCGGCTGGAACTCCATCAGCAACTGGCCCTCGTCCACCGCCCGGCGCAGGTCGGCGATCAGCTCGGCGCGGCTGACCGCCGACTCGCGCAGTTGCGGCGTGCACGTGCGGTACGCGGCCTTGCCGGCCGCCTTCGCCGCGTACATGGCGATGTCGGCGTCGCGGAGCAGGTCGGTGTGCGAGGCGTGCTGCGGCCCGTACTCGGCGATGCCGATGCTCGCCGACGGGTGCACTCCCAGGTCCTCCTCGCCGGGCAGCGGCTCCAGCGCGGCCAGCAGCCGGATCGCGAGCCGCTCGGGCGGCACCGCGCGGTCCCCGGCGACCAGCACCGCGAACTCGTCGCCGCCCAGCCGCGCGATCATCCCGTCCGGGCCGACCGCGTCCCGCATGCGCTCCGCCGTGGCGGTGAGCAGCCGGTCCCCGGCGGCGTGCCCGAACCTGTCGTTCACCTGCTTGAAGCCGTCCAGGTCGAGCAGCACCACGGCGACCGGCCCGCCGATGCGCAACGCCCGCCGCAGCCGCCGGACGAACGTCAGCCGGTTCGGCAGGCCGGTGAGCTGGTCGGAGTACGCGAGCCGACGCAGCCGGCCGACCAGCCGCAGGTTCTCGTTCGCGGCCAGCCCCTGACGCAGCGCCAGTACGCCGAGCAGGGCCATCATGCCGACGAAGACCACGTGCGGGGTCTGCCCGCTGGGCCGCCGCGACAGCATGACCGCGACGATCGCGCCGCCCACCGGCAGGTACGGCAGCGCCACCCGCCACCACGGCGGCAGCGGTGACTCGACCACGTCGTCGTCGCCGTCCTCGTCGACCGGCGGCGGATAGCGGGTGGCCAGGCCGACCAGCAGGTAGCTCAGCGGCCAGCAGATGTCGACCGGGTGACCGGGCGTGTAGTTGCCGTGCGCGACCAGGGAGACGTAGACGGCGTCCGCGCCGGCCCGGATCGCCAGGCCCGCCCCGATCACGGTGAGCGCCCGCCACATCGGCCGGCCCGGACCGGCGACCGCCACCAGGATGGTGAGCTGCATCAGGTCGAACGTCGGGTAGAGCAGGCCGAACGTACGCATCGGATCGGCCAGGCCGGCCTCGGTGATCTCCTGGAACACCACCACCCAGCCGATCGGGAGGAGGGCCAGCCCGACGATGACCCCGTCGAGCAGGGTGCGTGCCCGGCCGATCAGGCTGCGCGGGCCGGCGCGGAAACTGAGCAGGGCGGCGGTGCCGGTGACGATGCCGCCGGCGAACAGTCCGGCGACCAGCGGCGTGTGCGGCAGCCCGAGCCCGCCGAGACGTTCGACCGTCCACACCGTACGGCCGAGCGCGGCGAGGACCATGGTGACCGCGAGCAGCTCCCAGAACCGGCGTAGCGCGACCGGGTGGCGCCGCGCCGCGCCGACGCAGAGCACCGCCGCGAGGCTCGACACCGCCACCGCGCCGAGGTCGCTGACCAGCGCCGCGCCGGGCAGCCGGGCGACCAGCCAGGCCGTCTCCCCGAGTACGACGACGGCGGCCGCGACAAGTCCGACACGGCCGGCGAGCGGATGACGGGCCGGCGCAGCGGCGGCGAGGCTCACGTCGAGCTGGGGTACAACGATGCGCTCCGGCTCTCTTCCAGACGTGCACCCTCGACGCCGAGGGCAGGACGACGGACGGCGCAAGCCTAGTCAGCGCCGGGGGCCGCCGCCAGAGTCGACGGCTGTCGGTCAGCGGACCGTGACGGTCAGGACCAGTCCTCCGCCGGGGCCGGGTCCGGCGGTGCGGCGGCCGTGCCGGGCGGGCCGCCGTGCGTCCACGGCGTCTCCTCCGGCGCCGGGAACGCGCCACCCGGCAGGAAACCGTCGGAGAGGCTGGTCAGGCAGATCCGCTCGCCCACCTCCGGGACGCTGCCGGGCGGCGCGGTCAGCCCCCGGCCCATCCCGCCGGACAGTTCCAGCACCACCTCGGTCTTGCCGTCCGCGCCGGGCGTCACGAACACCACAGTCGCCTTCTGCGCCGGGCGCTGCGGCGAGTACAGCCTCGCGCCCACCGGCATCGGCACCGGCTCGGTGGTGACCACCTGGATGCGCGGGCGCAGCACCGGCCGTTTGCCGGAGTCGTCCACCCGCGCCGGGTCGGCGAGCGTCACCTCGCCGACGAACGCCTCACCGGACAGCCGGTGCTCGGCCATCACCAGCGGATCGTCGTAGGCGCGCTGCACCGCCCACGCGGTCGACGCCCGTTCCAGCCGCTGCAACCGCAGCGCCGCCGCCACCGCGCCGTCGCGCCGCGGCTGCGGGCCGCCCCCGGCGTCGACGTGCTCGGCGTGCGCGGTGAACGCGTCCCGGTCACCGGCCCACCGGCCGGCCACCCGAGCACCGGCCGGCAGCGTCCGCAGCAGGCCGACGCCGCGCCACATCAGCTCCCAGGTGGGCGCGAGCTGGTCGCGCAGCAGGCCGGCGAGCTCGTCGTACGCGGCCGCGCGGGCCGCCGGGTCGTCCTCGGCCCGGGTGTACGCCTCGATCGCCGGGGCGAGCCGACGGTTGTCGAAGTCCGGGTCGGTGGCCGGCCCGGCCGGCGGGCAGTGTGCCGGGTCCTCGGCGCGGGCCGCCGCCTCGGCCCCGGTCAGCCCGGCCGGCGGGTCCAGCCAGCCCAGCACCGCCGGCAGGTGCAGGTCCTCCACCACGCTCTGCCCGGTCGCCCAGTGCAGCGTCAGCGCCTCGGTCAACGCCAGCAGCGCCGACGAGCCGGGCTGCTCGGCACGCTCGGCGAAGAACGTCAGCCAGCGGCCCAGCAGCGGCACCGACTGGTGCACCGGATAGTCACCGTCGGTACGGCGGAACCGGGTCGAGCGCCCGAACAGCCGCAGGAACGTGATCCCGGCCGGGTTCGGCACCAGCAGTTGCGGCGCGTCGACGTACCGGTGGCGGACGTCGCGGCCCCGGTCCACCGGCACCGCCTCGGTCAGGTCACGGAACTCGTCCAGGTACGGCAGCACGATCGCGGCCAGCTCGGCGGCGAACGCGAACCGCTGGTCCCGGTTGCGCGGCTGCGGCACCACCAGCAGCCGGGCCTCGTCGGGCGCGGCGCCGACCATCGCGGCGAGCGGGGCGTTCGCCTCACCGGCGAGCGCGAGCGGCACCAGCACCAACGGCCGCTCCGACAGGTGCAGGTGCCGGACGGTGGCCACCGGCTGGGCCCGCCCGGAGACGACCGCCTGCGCCCGGGCGAGCGCGCGCAGCGTACTCATGCGGTCTGCCCGGCGAGGGCGTCGGCGCGCAGGCGCGCGGCGGCCCGCAGCAGCGCGGCGGCCTCCGCCTGCCCCGGCTCGGGCGCGGCCGAGCCCTCGGCGAGCGCCAGCACGTCCGCCACCTCCTCGACGCCGCCCAGCGCCTCGCGGACCGGCCGGCCCAGCGCGCCGGTCTGCCCGCGCGCCTCGTGCCGGCAGAAGTACGCCAGCTCGCAGGCGGCCAGGCAATCAGGCGCGTAGCGGGCCGGCACCTCGTGCAGCGCGGCGGCGAGCGTCGCCGGATCGGCCGCCGGGTCGACCGTGAACCCGGCCGGTACGGCGGCGAGCAGGTCCTCGACCCGGGCCATCCGGGCCAGCTGGCGGCGCAGCACCAGCAGCTGGCGGCGCACGTCGAGCAGGCTGGCCACCGGCTGGTTGGCGAAGTCGCGCGGGCAGACCAGCACCACCTCGTGCGACACCAGCTCCGGGTCGTGTCCCTCGGCGGCGAGCAGCTCGCGCAACGCCAGCACGTAGACGGCGGACTGGATCGCGGCGGCGGCGACCTTGCCCGGGTCGGCCTGCCCGTCGATCACCGGGAACGACTTGATCTCCACGACGTGGAACCGGCCCGCCAGCCGGGCGGCGACCAGATCCGGTTCCAGGTGCACCCGGGTACCCGCCACGTCCAGGCCGAGCAGCGGGTGGTCGAACAGCGCCGGGCCGTCGCCGCTCGCGGTGAGCGCCGCCCGGGACCGTTCCGGCCGGTCGTCGTCGGCGCCGAGGTCGGTCCAGGTCGCGCCTTCCGGGACGGGTACGCCGAGCCGCTCCGCGACCAGGCGCAGTAGTTCCTTCCCGCCGTCGGCCTTCACCTGCGCCTCGAATGCGTTGCCGCGGGTGATCGCGAAGCGGGACTGACCGAAGCGGGCCGGGAAGCCGAGTCGCTCGGCCAGCGCCGGCTTGTCCGCGCCCGCGCTGTCCAGCACGGCGCGGCGGGTGCAGCCGGGGTTGCCGGTCAGCGCGGCGATGGTACGGGCGTTGTGCCGCCGGGGCGGCCCACCACCCCTGATCCGTGCCAGCCGATCTTCCACCCGATGAAGTGTAAGGAAGGGCCCCCTGTTAACGCCTCCGGTAGAGGAAGGGCCCCTTATTAACACGGTGCGTCAGCGGTCGGCGGAACGGTTCCAGGGCGAGCGGGGCGACTGCGCGCCCGCGACCCGGCGACGCCGGCGGTGGTGCCGGCGCCCGGGCGTGCAGGGTGGACGGGCGGCGGTGTGCACCGGCGGGGCGGCCGGAGCGGCCGGCTGCCGGCCGATCAGCCAGTAGAGGAAGCGGGTCACGGTCAGCCGACCGGGAGGCGCTGGGCCTCGGCGCGGGAGATGTCGTACTCGGCGCCGCAGAACGTGCACTGCTGCGCGTACCGGGTGCGCAGCGGGATCAGCGGGACGAAGAAGAGGCTGAACTTGGTGACCCGGCGGGTGATCACCTGGGCGGCCTGGTTGCCGCAGTTGCGGCAGACCTCGGTGACGACGCCGGACCGGACGACCTTGGTCCGCAGCCCGAAGATGAAGAACATCGCCCGGCATTACCCACCCGGGCGCCGTGTTAAAAGGGGCCCCCTCCTCTACCGGAGGCGTTAAGAGGGGGCCCTTCCTTACAGCCAGATCGGCTTCCAGTTGGGCACCTCGTGGAAGCGCCGCAGCTCGGCCCACCCGGCCACGTTGCCGCTCCACGCCGCGTACGGCGGGTTGCCCTCGTCGAAGCCGGACTGCACGAACGTCAGCTTCGTCCGGCCGTCGGACTCCGCCAGTTCCCAGGACGTCACGCCGACGGGCCCCCAGTCGATGGACAGCGCCCGCCCCGGCGTCACGTCGAACACCTTCGCGGCCTCACCGGCGTCGAGGCCGCCCATCGCGTACCGGCCGCCCTCCCAGGGCTCGACGCCGATGGGATAGCCGAACCAGGCGGTGACCTGCTCCGAGTCGGTGAGCGACGTCCACACCTTGTCCATCGGGGCGTCGATGACCACCTCGCCGCTCAGGTCGGCGGAGGTGAAGTCGGTACGCGGCAGCAGCGGCCGGCCGTCCAGGTGGTCGTTGAGGTGGGCGATCGCCAGGTACCAGTACGTCTGGAGCACGCCCCGGATGCTGCTGCCGCTCATCGCCTCCGCGTAGTCGAAGTGGCTCTGCCGCAGCGTGAGTATCGTGCCGTCGCCGTCGGGCTCCAGTTCGAACTCGGTGGTGGTCTCCACCCCGTCGAGCGTCCACGCGAAGCGCAGCGTCCGGTCGTCGACGTGCAGCAGCCGCTGGTGTGGCGCGTCGCCCTCGGGCGTGTAGCGGCCCCAGAACTCGTACCGCCGGGGCAGCTCGACCTCGGCGTGCTCGGCCAGCCAGACGCGCAGCTCGGCGGGGTCGGTCAGGGCCCGGCGGACGGTGGCCACGGGTGCGGCGAGGCGGGCGCGGATGGTCATCGGCTCAGTCATGCGTGTCGCCTTTCGGGTAGCAGGCCACGGCGAGTTTGAAGGCGTCGCCCTCGGCGCCGCCGTAGCGCGTGAACAGGTCCTGCAGCGTCGTCTGCAGGTCGTGCAGGAACTCCTGCCGCCGCTCGGCGGGCACCCGGATCTCGCCGGAGACGCCGATGGACGGCAGTTCGGGGGCGGCGCGGTCGAGCGCGGCGATGTCGGCCTGGACCTCTTCCATGAGGTCGAGCAGGTAGCCCAGGCTCAGCTCGTCGCGGGCGCGGCGGGCGCCGCCGATGCGGCCGACCAGGCGGGGCGAGAGCCAGTACGACCGGGCGGCGGCCTGGTAGATGCCCTCGGTGATGCCGCGCACCTGGCGCTGCGCCACCTGCTCGGCCAGCCCGGCCGCGACGAGCTGCTTGACGTGGTAGTAGACGCGCTGCGGCGTCTGTTCCAGCCGGGCCGCGACCTCGGTGCAGGTGCGGGGTTCGGCCAGTTGCCGCAGCACCTCGATGCGCTGCGGCTTGAGCAGGGCTTCGGCCTGCTCGCGCTGTTCCAGGTACAGGACGTCTCTCATGGCAAAATCAGTTTGTACGTACAAAACTTCTTTGTCAATGACTTCGACGAGAGGCCGCGCGGTCCGCGCGGCCTCTCGTCGGTACGACCGGTCAGGGCGTCCAGTCCGGACGCAGCGGGTACCCGTTCACCCCTTCCGGGCCGTTGTGCGTGGCGAGCACGTGGTGCAGCTGGATGCCGTTGCGCTCGAACGCCAGCCGGGAGCCGGCCATGTAGAGGCCCCACACCTTGGCGGTGCCCGGCCCGACCTCGCCGACGCAGAAGTCCCAGTGCTCGACCAGGTTGCGGCACCAGCCGGCGAGCGTCAGCGCGTAGTGCTGGCGCAGGTTCTCCTCGTGGTGCACCTCGAACCCGGCGTCGTGGATCTCGCTGATCAGACGGCCCGGACCGGCCAGCTCGCCGTCCGGGAAGACGTACCTGTCGATGAACGCGCCGGAGCGGTGCGGCGCCCGGTTGTCGGCCCGGGTGATGCAGTGGTTGAGCAGCCGCCCGCCGGGCTTGAGCCGGGAGCGCAGCGCGCCGAAGTAGGCCGGGTAGTTGCGCACGCCGATGTGCTCGGTCAGCCCGATCGAGGAGATCGCGTCGAACTGCTCGTGCGGCGCGTCCCGGTAGTCGAGGTGGCGCACCTCCGCCAGCTCGCTCAGCCCCTCCCGCTCGATCGCGGCCCGTGCCCACTCGGCCTGCGCGCGGGACAGGGTGACGCCGAGCGCCTTGACGCCGTACTCCCGGGCCGCGTGCCGGACCATGCCGCCCCAGCCGCAGCCGACGTCCAGCAGCCGCATTCCCGGCTTGAGCGCCAGCTTGCCGGCGACCAGGTCGTACTTGGCCCGCTGCGCCTCTTCGAGGGTGTCGCCGGGGCTGCGGAAGACCGCGCAGGTGTACGTCATGGACGGCCCGAGCACCTTCTCGTAGAAGGCGTTCGACACGTCGTAGTGGTGCGAGATCGCGCTGCTGTCCCGGGTACGCGAGTGACGCAGCCCGGTCATCAGCCGCCGCCAGCGCGGGGCCGCCTCCTGCGGCGGGGGCGGCGGCGGACGCAGCCGTTCCCAGCCCAGCCCGCGGACCAGCGCGAGCGCCTCGCTCATCGCCGGGATCCGCAACGGCACCTCGTCCTTGATGACCCGCAGCGCCTCGTACGGGTCGCCCGGGTGCACACCCTCCAGCCCGAGGTCGCCGCTGACGTAGGCCCGGGCCATGCCCAGGTCGCCGGGCGCGGTGAGCAGGTAGGACAGGCCGCGCTCGGTGTGGATCGCCAGGGTGATGCCGGCGTCGGCCGGGCCCACCGCGCTGCCGTCGTAGCCGGTCACCCGGACGGGCAGGTCGCCGGTGGTGACCGCGCGGACCACGTCCGCGACTGTGGGTCCGGTACGCCGGCCGCCCGCCGGCGGGCCGGCCGGGGCGCTCGCCGCCCCCGGTGTTCGGTCGGTCAGACTCATGCTCGGGTTACCGCCTTCTCGTACAGTCCGGTGAGTCGGTGGTCCGGGTCGTAGCGGTCCTTCACGGCGCGCCAGGTCTCCCCGCCGTAGAGCCGGTCGAACTCGCCCCGGTCGTAGTACGCGTCGGAGTAGAGCGACTTGTGACCGCCCACCTCCGACACCATGCGCTCGATCTGGCGGTTGACGTCCCCGTCGGCGGCGCCCGCCGCGATGGGCACGCTTCCCCAGAAGCCGATGTTCACATACGTTTCGCCCGGTCGGAGCGGATATAGCGGCCACGCCTTCGCCGACCCGGGGCCGGCGGGCTCGCGCAGCCGCAGCGGGCACAGCCACACCGGCGTCATGCCCACGTTCGCCGCGAACCAGCGCAGGAACTCGGGCGTGCGGTCCAGCGGGACCTCCACGTCCTGCACCACCCGTTCGCGGGCCGGGCGGCCCCGCCACCTGTCGACGCGCGCGGCCACCTGGTGCCGGTGCTCCAGCCGCACGATCCGGTGGTAGACGTCGCTGCGCCGGTAGCGCCGCGGCCACAGCCGCCGCACCACCGGGTGCTGCACCCCGAACGCCGCCGAACACCAGAACCAGTCGGTGTCCCAGCGCCAGAGATAGTCGTACGCGGTGAGCGTGTCCCGGGTGCGCCGGCGCAACGAGCGGTAGTAGATCTCCTGGCCGGTGTAGTCGGACGGACCGTCCTCGGCCTCGTCGGTGAACGTGCCGAGCACGAGGTACGCCTCGCCGGGGCTGAACATCACCCCGTCCATGGCGTCGACCGGCTCGCCGCCCCAGGCGCCCTTGGCCACCACCTCGCCGACCGCGTCGACCAGTTCCTCCAGCCGGGTGAACCGGATGTTGCGCAGCGCCATGTGACGGCGTACCGGTTGCAGCTCGATGCGCAGCCGGGTGGCGTAGCCGAGGCTGCCCAGCGAGTTGGGGAAGGCCCGGTGCAGCTCGGCATGCTCGCCCCGGGGCCGGGTGGTGACGATCTCTCCCGAGCCGGTGAGCACGTCCATCTCCAGCACCGACTCGTGCGGCAGGCCGTTGCGGAAGGAGGTGGACTCGATGCCCAGCCCGGTCACCGCGCCGCCCAGCGTGATCGTGCGCAACTGCGGCACGACAAGCGGCATCAGGCCGTGCGGCAGCGTCGCGTCGACCAGATCCTCGTAGGTGCACATGCCCTGCACGTCGGCGGTGCGGGCCGCCGGGTCGACGGCGAGCACCCCGGTCAGGCCGCTCACGTCCAGACCCGGCGTACGTGGAGCGGAACGTGGCCGGAAGAGGTTCGAGGTCTGCTTGGCCAGCCGTACGGGTTCCCCGGCGGGCACCGCGGCGTAGGAGCGCCGCAGCGTGTCCACCGCCCGTTCATGATCACGGACAGCGTGCATGAGATCACCTTACGCGCGGGTACGACAATTCGGGGGACGTCCACGATGGCCTCGCCGACTCACGGTCGGCGCGCGCGTTACCGTGACCGCCATGGCGAATCCCGCGCTGACCGCTCTCGACCACACCGGCCTGCCGTACCGGGTCATCCGGCACGGCCCGGTGGCGAGCCTCGCCGAGGCGGCCGCGGCGCGCGGCGTCGAGGTGCCGGACGTGGTCAAGACGATCGTGGTCCGCCGCGGCGAGGGCGACCTGCTGTTCGTGCTGACCCCCGGCGGCCGGGTGATCTCCTGGCCGAAGCTGCGCGCCCTGCTCGGTGTCAGCCGGCTGTCGATGCCGGACGCCGAGGCGGCGAAGGCCGCCACCGGGTACGCGCGCGGCACCATCACGCCGTTCGGCTCCACCACCGCCTGGCCGGTGGTCGCCGACGAGCGGCTGCGCGGCCGGGAGATCACGCTCGGCGCGGGCGAGCACGGCCTCGCCGTCGCCGTCGACGCGGACACCGCGCTGGCCGCGCTCGGCGCGACTGTGGCCGACGTGACAGACGAGGAGCCGACGCGCTGAGCGGTGGCCGGTGGAGGGCCGGCGGCATAGCGTGGAGGACATGCCGAAAGCCGTCTGGAACGACCTCGTCGTTGCCGAGAGCGACGACACGGTGCTGGTCGAGGGCAACCACTACTTCCCCCGTACGGCCCTGCGCGAGGACCTGATCCGCCCTTCCGACACCCACACGGTCTGCCCGTGGAAGGGCACCGCCTCCTACTACACGCTCGAACACGGCGGCGTGACCAGCCCGGACGCCGTCTGGTACTACAGCGACCCGAAGCCGGAGGCGGAGATGGTCCGCGACCGGGTGGCGTTCTGGAAGGACGTCCGGGTCGTCGACTGAGTCACCGTACCGCCGGGGTGACTGGCACCCGGCGGCCCCGGTGGGTCACCATGCTCCCATGGCCGACCCGCACTCCGACCCGTCCGGCACCGTCTACGGGGCCCGCCGCGCCCGTGGCGCCCGTGGTCTCCGGCTGCCGCAGGACCCGCTGATGCGGATCGCGCTGGGCGTCGGCGTGACCGGCGTACTCCTCGGGGCCTTCTTCGCCACCGGCGTGCTCGGCGGTGGCGACGAGCGGCCGGTGGTGCCGGCGGCGGCAGTGCCGACCGCGACGGCGAGCGAGCCGAGCGCGGAACCGTCGGCGGAGCCCACGCCGTCGCCCTCGCCGAGCGCGGCGCCGACCACCCCGGCCGCGCCGGTGGCCACGCCGAAGGTGCTCCGGGGCGTGCCGTCCGGGCGCTGCCTCGGCGTGACCGGCGACGAGGCCGAGGGCGCGCAGGCCGCGCTCGCCGACTGCACCGGCGGGCCCGAGCAGCAGTGGGTGGTCACGCCGGTCACGAACGACACCTACCTGCTGGTCAACGCCGCGAGCAGCAAGTGCCTGGACGTCAACGAGGCGAAGACCGACGACGGCACGGACGTGCAGCAGTGGTCCTGCAACGGGCAGGCCAACCAGCAGTGGCGGTTCCAGCAGGCCGGCGACGGCGTGGCGCTGCTGGTCGCCGTGCACAGCGGCAAGTGCGCGCAGGTCGACGACGCGGGCACCGAGCCCGGCCGTGAGCTGGAGCAGGCGCCGTGCAGCGGCGCTCCGGAGCAGCAGTGGGCGGTCGGCTGACCGGCAGCGCGGACGTCAACCCCGATAGCTCCAGGCCCGCCGGCCCGCGACCACCGGGAGCGCGAACGCCGGTTCGTCGGCGGGACGGCGGCGCAGCAGCAGCGACAGCCCGGCCGCGCCGACCGACAGCGCGCCCGCCACGTACCAGGCCATCGCGTAGTCGCCGAGCCGGTCCCGGACCAGGCCCGCGCCGGTGGCCGCGAGCGCGGCCCCGAACTGGTGCGCGGCGAACACCCAGCCGAACACCACCGCCCCGGACGCGCCGAACCACTCCCGGCACAGCGCCACGGTGGGCGGCACCGTCGCCACCCAGTCCAGCCCGTAGAAGACGATGAAGACCAGCATGCTCGGCCGGGCCGACCCGGCGAACAGGCTCGGCAGCACCAGCAGCGACGCCCCGCGCAACGCGTAGTAGGCGCCGAGCAGCAGCCGCGCGTCGACCCGGTCGGTGAGCCAGCCGGAGGCGATCGAACCGGCGATGTCGAAGAGCCCGACCAGGGCGAGCAGCCCGGCCGCTGTGGTCTCCGGCATGCCGTGGTCGTGCGCGGCCGGCACGAAGTGCGTACCCACCAGGCCGTTCGTGGTCGCGCCGCAGATCGCGAAACCAGCGGCGAGCAGCCAGAACGGCCGCGTCCGCGCGGCGGCGGCGAGCGCGCCGACCGCCCGGGCCGCCGCGCCGCCCTCCGGCCGGGCCGGCGGCACGACCTCCGTCGCGCCGTAGGCGGGCCGCCCCAGATCCGCCGGGTGCTCGCGCAACAACCACACCACAAGGGGTACGACCGCCAGCGCGGCCCCGGCCACGACGAGTGCCGCCGTGCGCCAGCCGTGGTCGCGCACCAGCACCGCCAGCAGCGGGAGGAAGACCAGCTGCCCGGCCGCCCCACCCGCGGTGAGCACACCCGTCACCAGGCCCCGGCGCTTGACGAACCAGCGCCCGGTCACCGTCGCCACGAACGCCAGGGCCATCGAGCCGGTGCCCAGCCCGACGAGGACGCCCCAGCACAGAATGAGCTGCCAGCTCTCGGTCATCGCCACGGTCAGGCCACTTCCGGCGGCCACCAGCACCAGCGCGCCGGCCACCACCCGGCGGATGCCGAACCGGTCCATCAGCGCGGCGGCGAACGGCGCGGTGAGCCCGTACAGCAGCAGGTTGACCGAGACGGCGGCGGAGATGGTCGCCAGCGGCCAGCCGAACTCGGCGTGCAGCGGGTGCAGCAGCACGCCCGGGGTGGCTCGGAAACCGGCCGCGCCGACGAGCGCGACGAAGGCGACGGCGGCGACGAGCCAGGCCGGGTGCAGGCGGGATCGGTTCACCAGCCGAGTCTCGGACCGGGGTGGCCTCGCCGACGAGTGGCCGGAAAGCCATCGTGCGCAATAATCGGGCCATGTCCGTACCGCACCGGGTCGCCGTCCTCGCCCTCGACGGCGTGGTGGCACTCGACCTCGGCACCCCCGCCCAGGTCTTCGGCGCCGCCCGCACCGACGGCGGCGTCCCCCTGTACCTCGTCGCCACGTGCACCCCCGGCGGGCAGCCGGTACGCAGCAGCGCCGGCTTCCAGGTGCTCCCCGACCACGGCCTGGAACTCCTCGACACCGCCGACACCGTGATCGTCCCCGGCATCCACGCCGGCGCGCCACTGCTCGACGGCACGGTGGCCGCCGAGGCGGCCGACGCGCTGCGCGCCGCGTACACCCGGGGAGCGCGCGTCATGTCCATCTGCACCGGCGCGTTCGTGCTGGCCGCCGCCGGTCTGCTCGACGGCCGCCCGGCCACCACCCACTGGGCGTACGCCCCACGCTTCCGTCGCCTGCACCCCGGCGTACGCCTCGACCCCGACGTGCTCTTCGTCGACGACGGGCGCGTGCTCACCTCGGCCGGGGTGGCCGCCGGCATCGACCTGTGCCTGCACGTCGTCCGCACCGACCACGGCAGCGCGGCGGCCAACCGGGCGGCCCGGCGCTGCGTGGTGCCGCCGTGGCGGGACGGCGGGCAGGCCCAGTACATCGAACGGCCGGTGCCCCGGGGCACCGACCACGGCACCGCCGCCACCCGCGAGTGGGCCCGGCAGCGCCTGCACGAGCCGGTGGCGTTGCGCGAGATGGCCGCGCACGCACGGATGAGCGTCCGCACGTTCACCCGGCACTTCCGCTCCGAGACCGGGCTCAGCCCGGCGCAGTGGCTGCTCCAGCAGCGCACCGAGCACGCCCGGGTGCTGCTGGAGACCACCGACCTGAGCGTCGACCGCATCGCCCAGGACGCTGGTTTCGGCACCACAGCCGCGCTCCGCCAGCACTTCCACGCCCGGGTCGGCGTGGCCCCCACCGCCTACCGCCGCACGTTCCGCCACCCTTCCCCCGCGGCGTCCCCCGCGACGTCCCCGCGTTCCCCGCGCCCCGCTCCCGTCGATCTTGGAGTTGTGGCGCCTGGAAGGCCGGACGTGCCGGAGTTGTCCACCGCCACAACTCCATGATCAGCGGCGGGGCGGATCGGCGGCGGGCGGTCCCGCGGTCAGGCGAGGTGGGGCTGGCGGCGCAGGGCGCGGAGCTGGGTCAGGTGCAGCGGCAGGTGCACGCGGATGTGCAGGTCCAGCGCCCTGCCCCAGGGCAGCGAGTCGTCCACGTCCAGGTCGAAGCCCTCGCGTAGCACCGTGTCCACAGGTGTCTCCGCCGCCGGGCCGAGCCGGTCGGCCAGCGCGCACAGCTTCTGGCTGGTGGCCCGGAACAGCACCGCCAGGCCGTCCAGCCCGCCGCACTCGGACACCAGCGCGTCCAACTGCGGCCGGTGAATGGTGTCCAGGTCGTAGTAGGCGAACGGCGAACCGGCCAGCACCGCCTCGGTCGCCTCGCTCATCAGCTCGTCGTTGGCGGCGAGGTGCGCGACGATTTGCTCAGCGCTGAGTTGCCCCTCCGGCGGCGGCCCGAACCCGCCCGCGTCGATCTCCGCGAACAGTTCGTCGTACGCCTGCCGCAGTGCCGCGACGTCCACCTCGTCCATGTCCCGCATCCAACCCCCGCCGCTGCCGCGCCCACCCCGGCTACCGCGCCCGGTTCACCCGGACGGGTCCGGACAGGCGTGAAGGCCGGCACCCCGTTGGTTCGGGGTGCCGCCTTCGTATCTCTTACTTGTTCCAGTGCTCAGCGACGAGGTCGGCGGCCTGCTGCTCCCACTGGGCGTAGTGGTCCGGGTAGGCGGAGACCTGGACGGTCTGGGCGGCCTTGGTCAGCGGCATGTCCTGCCAGCCGTCGACCTGCTTCAGACCCTTCAGGAACGCGGTGGTGGAGTACTCGGGGTCGGTGATCTGCTCGACCGTGCCCCAACCGGAGGAGGGGCGCTGCTGGAACAGGCCCTGCGAGTCGTGGTCGTTACGGTCACCGAGGTGGCCGAGGTTCTCCAGCTTCGACTCCTGCAACGCGGTAGCGATCGACACGACCGCGGCACGCTCGTCCATGCCGGCCTTCTTCGTCGCCGCGATGATCGCCTTCACGTTCTTGGTCTGCTCGTCATTGAGGTCGATGCGGGACTGGGCGCCCTGCACGCCGTGCGGGATCAGCTTGTCACCCTGCACCGTGGCGGTGACCGGCTTGACCGCGTGGGTGGTGTCGGCCGCGTGGGCGGCGACCGGGCCGGCGAACACGCCACCGGTGAAAGCCAGACCAGCAACACCCAGAACGCTCTTACGCAGAATCGTGTTCATGATGGGGGCTCCATTCGGGGGTCGACACACCCCCCGGGGGGACCGGGGGTGCGTGGGCACCGTCAGGCGCTCAAGAAAGTCTCAGGGGATCTCGGCTGCTCGCGGGGCTGGGGGGCCTCTACGCGGCACCGGAAGCATGTCCAACGACCGTCGGCCCGGCATCATTCCCGGGCCAGCTCACGCTGTCGGGGGTGCGGCGCGGGGCTCACGTCGTCGGAACCATGCTCAACGACCAGCCGGGCGGGATGATTCCCCGCGGCTCACGCCGCCGCACGTACTCAACGACCGGCACTGTTCCCACAGCCCGCACCCCCTCGCTCCGGGGGCGCGGCCCTGCTCGATCGTTCACCCGGTTACAACGCCACCGGCCCGCCCACGATTCCACCCCCAAAGTGCCGCCCACCACCCCCGAACCCGACAACCCGCACACCACCGACCAGACTCGCCCAGCCCATCCGGACACCTCGCTCTGCACCCCGGCGATCAAGGAGTTTGCGGCCCTTTCCGGCACCCACAAGGACACAAACCCCTTGATCACCCTCGAAGAAGCCTCCCCGGGCACCCACCACAGGGTTGATCATGAGGTTAGCGGCGACATAACGGACACCAGGTGCCGCCAAGTTCATGATCGACGCGAGCGGGCAGGGCGGTGCGCTGGACGGGGGCGAGAGCGGCCGCGACCGGTCCCGCGATCTTGCAGTTTGCGCCCTCCGAGCACCCGATTTGCCCGGTTTGCGGGGTACCAAAGTGCAAGATCGCGCGCACTCAGGGGGCCTGGGGTCGGGGATCTTGGAGTTGTGGTGCCTCGCGAAAGGTGTCAAGCCGGGCATCCTGGGCGCCACAACTCCAAGATCGACGAGAACATGGGAGAACTGCGGGGAGGCGGGGGACGGGAGCGGGAGGACGAGGGAGCGCGGGTCAGCGGCGGCCGTGGCGGGCTCGTAGGTAGTCGGACACCACGTACTCGCCCAGGTCGTCCAGGTCGGGGGTGAACATCCGGCCACCCGAGCGCCGCGCCACCGCGTCCACGAACCGGCGCAGCCCCGGATCGTCGCCCAGCATGAACAGGTTGAGCGTCGCGCCGTACCGGGTCAGCCGGTCCACCTCCCGGATCGTCGCCGAGATGGTCTCCGGTAGCGGCGGCCAGTGGAAGTACGCCTCGCCGTCCTCCGGGTCCAGGTGCGCGGTCGGCTCGCCGTCGGTGACCACGAGCACCACCGGCTCGGCACCAGGGTGGCGGCGCAGGTGCCGGCCGGCTAGCCGCAGCGCGTGCTGGAGGTTGGTTCCCTGCTGCATGTCCGGCTCCACCGCCGCCAGTTCCTGCTGGGTCAGCGGCATCGCCTCCCGGCCGAAGCCGACGATCTGCAGCGCGTCCTGCGGGAACCGGGTGGCCATCAGGTGCGACAGGGCCAGCGCGGTCTGTTTCATCGGGCCCCAGCGCCCCTGCGAGATCATCGAGTACGACAGGTCGACGCAGAGCACCACGGCCGCCGACGCCCGCCGTTCGGTCTCCACCACCTCGAAGTCCTCGACCGCGAGCGGCACCGGCACTCCGGGGCCGGCCCGGCGTACCGCGCGGGTGAGTGTGCGCACCACGTCCAGCGGCTGCTCGTCGCCGTACTCCCAGGGGCGGGACGCCCCGCTCACCTCGCCGGCCGCGCCCGCGGTGCGCAGGTCGTGCTGGCCGCGCGGGCCGGCGGTCAGGTCGGAGAAGACGCGCCGCAGCGCGGTGCTCGCGAGCCGGCGCAGCGCCTTCGGGCTGAGCGTCAGCCCTTCCGCGTCGCGGGTGACCCAGCCCTGGCGGCGCAGTTCGCGTTCCAGTTCCTGCAACCGGCGTACGTCGTCGGCGGCGTCACGGCCCAGCGTGCGGGCGACCGCCTCCACGTCGACGTCGTCGAGCGTGGCGCCGGGCTGGTCCTGGTCGAGGGAGTCCAGCAGCTCGTCGAGTTCGGCGATCTCGTCGAGCGCGCCGGTGGCCTCGCCGTAGCCGAGCGGCTGGTCGCCGCGTACGCGCTCGCCGCGCTGCCAGTTCAGGTCCGGCCGCAGCGACCGCAGGTGCGCGTCGAGCTGGGACAACTCACCGGCGAGCCGGTCGCCGAGCGACTGGCGCATCAGTCCGGCCAGTTCCTCGCGCTGCCGGTCGGACAGCGACCGCATCAGTCGCTCACCTGCAGCCGCCCGCCGGGCCAGCACGTCGATCAGCTCGTCGACGTTCCTGGGCCGTTCCGGGAAGAACTCCCCGTGCCGCCCCATGAACTCGGCGAACGCGTCGGTGGTGTCCTCCGAGCGGGCGTGCCGGGCGAGCAGGTCGTTGAGGTCGCGCATCATCTCGGCGAGCTGCCGCTGGGCGGCCGGGTCGGCGGCGGCCCGCGCCGCGTCGCGCAGCCCGGCGAAGCGCTGCTCCAGCACGTCGCCACGCAACCCGTCGAGGATGCGCTGGTAGGTCTGCCGGGCCTCGGCGCTGGCCCAGTCGTACCCGGAAAGCTCCGACACCGCGCGGGCGGTGGAGCGGGGCAGGTTGTCGAGCACGGCCTCGGCGAACCGGGCGTCGTCGCCGTCGCGGCCGCGCAGCTCGTCGCGTTCGGCGGCGAGCGCCTGGTCGAGCAGCGCGCGGGCCCGGGTTACGGCGCCGTCCAGGTCGCCGCGGCGCAGCGCCTCCCGGCGCAGGCGGCGGGCGCGGGCGGCCAGGTCGTCCAGGCCGCCCCGCCCCTGCGGGCCGCGCCGCAGCAGCTCGCGCAGCGACTCGCGCAGGCTGCCGCCGGCGAGCACGTCCGAGCCGACCGCGTCCACCGCGGCGCGCACGTCGTACGGCGGGGCGAGCGGGTCGGGTCCGCCGCGCCACTGCCCGTACCGGAAGCGGTTGCCGCCGGCCATTGTCAGTCCCGGTCCCCGTAGACGGTGCGCCCGGAGTCGGTGACGTCCTTGCCGAGCCGGCGGGTCAGGTGCAGCCCTTCCAGCACGAACTCGATGCCGGCGGCGGCCTCCTCCGGGCTGGGCGCGTCGCCGAGCCCGAGCCGGTCGAGCACCTTGGCCAGCCCCGGTACGGTGCCGACCTGGCGCAGCAGCTCGGCCGAGGAGACCAGTTCCCCGGTCTCCACGGCGCCGCCCTCGGCGACGATCGCGGTGAAGCCGGACAGGTCGAGCCCGGCCAGGCGGGCGCGGAACGTCTCGGCGGTGGCGGTACGCAGCAGGTGCGCGAGCACCTCGATCTCGCGTCCCTCCTCGCCGCTCTCGAACTCGACCTTGCCGCGCAGCGTGGAGGTGACCGACACGGTGTCGCCGATCCGGGCCACCGGCGCCTCCGGCCGGGGCGCCGACCCGGCCCCGCCACCCGAGGCAGCAGAGGCACCGGCCAGCAGACCGGAACGACGCAACGCGGCGGCGGCCACCGTCTCCGCGGCGGCGATGGCGAACCGGGCGGACACACCGGAGCGCGGGTCCACCGACGGGGACTCCCGCACGTCGCGGGCGAACCGGGCCAGCACCTCCAGCACGTGTTCCGGCACGACGGCGACCAGGTCGGCCTCCTGCCGGATCAGCGACAGCTCCAGGTCGAGGTCGAGGGGGTAGTGGGTACGGATCTCCGCGCCGAACCGGTCCTTGAGCGGCGTGATGATCCGGCCCCGGTTGGTGTAGTCCTCCGGGTTGGCGCTGGCCACCAGCAGCAGGTCCAGTGGCAGCCGCAGCTGGTAGCCACGGACCTGGATGTCGCGCTCCTCCAGCACGTTGAGCAGCGCCACCTGGATGCGTTCGGCCAGGTCGGGCAGCTCGTTGACGGCGAAGACGCCCCGGTTGGTGCGCGGTACGAGCCCGAAGTGGATGGTCTCCGGGTCGCCGAGCGTGCGCCCCTGGGCGAGCCGGATCGGGTCGACGTCGCCGATCAGGTCGCCGACGCTGGTGTCCGGCGTGGCGAGCTTCTCGCCGTACCGCATCGAGCGGTGCAGCCAGCCGATCGGCAGGTCGTCGCCGGCCGAGTCGACCAGTGCCCGGGAGGCGGGGGTGATCGGGTGCATCGGGTGCTCGTTGAGCACCGAGCCGGGAATCACCGGGGTCCACTCGTCCAGCAGCGCGCCGAGCGAGCGGATCAGCCGGGTCTTGCCCTGCCCGCGTTCGCCGAGCAGCACCATGTCGTGCCCGGCGAGCAGCGCGCGCTCTACCTCGGGCAGCACCGTGTCCTCGTAGCCCACGATGCCGGGGAAGCGGTCCTCGCCGGAGCCCATCCGGGCGAGGAGGTTGTCTCGGAGTTCCTGCTTGACCGTGCGGTACTGGTGGCCGGCCGCGCGCAACGCGCCGAGCGTGCTCGGCAGCTCGGCGGGCGGGACCGGGGGAACCTGGTTGGGAGCGGTCACCCGATCCACGCTAGCGCGCTCCGGTGACCGGCGGCGCCCGTCGCCACTGACGCCGCCGGAGCGCCGCTCACCTCCCGAGGCGGGCGCGGACCATCCGGGGCACCGCGGCCAGGCCGGTGACCGGGCGGAACGCGTGCGCGGCGGCGACCAGCGCGGCGTACTCGTCGTCGGTCAGGTCGATCTCGGCGGCGGCCGCGTTGCGTTCCATCTGCTCGACCCCGGACGCGCCGGGGATGGCCACCACGTTCGGGTGCCGCAGCACGTACGCGAGCGCGATCTGGCTCGGCGTGGCGTCGTGCGCGTCGGCGACCTCGCGCAGCGTGGCGATCAGCGCGGTGCCGCGTTCCAGGTTCTCCGGCAGGAAGTACGGGTTGGCCCGGCGTACCGCCCCGGCGGGCGGGTTCGTGGCGTCGTAGCGGCCGGAGAGGAAACCCTGCGCCAGCGGGGAGTACGCGATGACGATCCGGCCGGCCTGCTCCGCGTACGGGATGAGGTCTTCCTCGGGGCCGCGGTCGATCATGCTGTAGCGGACCTGGTTGCTCAGCACCCGGCGGCCCAGCGCGGCCTCGGCGAACCGCCACCGGCGCAGGCCGTAGTTGCTGACGCCGACCTCGCCGACCAGTCCGACGTCCTGCAGCGAGCGCATGCCGCGCATGGTGGTGGTGTCGGCGACCACCGGGTTGGCCTGGTGCACCTGGTAGAGGTCGATGCCGTCGACGCCGAGCCGGGCGGCGGAGGCGACGGCGCGCTGCTGCACGACGGGGGCGACCGGCAGCAGCGGGAAGATCTTGCTGGCGACGACGACCTTGCTCCGGTCGTCGCCCAGCGCCGCGCCGAGGATGCGCTCGCTGCGGCCGAAGCCGTACAGCTCGGCGGTGTCGAACAGGGTGACGCCCAGGTCGAGCGCCCGCCGGACGATCTCGGCGGCGCGGCGCTCGTAGTCGGGGCCGTAGCCCCACTCCTTGGAGCCGAACTGCCAGGTGCCGAGGCCGATCTTGGAGATGGGCTTGGGGGTGTCGAGCTGCACGTAACGCATGTGGCCGAACGTACCCGCGCCGCTGCGGCCGCACTCCGCTGCGGACAGAATGGCCCCGTGACATACCTCGCCAGCGACGACCGTTACCACGAGATGATCTACCGGCGCAGCGGCCGGAGCGGGCTGAAGCTCCCCGTCATCTCCCTCGGCCTGTGGCACAACTTCGGACCGGACCGGCCCTTCGAGCGGCAGCGCGACATCGTCCGCCGCGCCTTCGACCTCGGCATCACCCACTTCGACCTGGCCAACAACTACGGCCCGCCGCCCGGTTCGGCGGAGGAGAACTTCGGCCGGCTGCTCGCAGGCGACCTGAAGCCGTACCGGGACGAGCTGGTGATCTCCAGCAAGGCCGGGTACCTGATGTGGCCCGGCCCGTACGGCGAGTGGGGCTCGCGCAAGTACCTGATCTCGTCGCTGGACCAGTCGCTGCGCCGCCTCGGGCTGGACTACGTCGACATCTTCTACTCGCACCGCTTCGACCCGGAGACCCCGCTGGAGGAGACGATGGGCGCGCTCGACGCGATCGTCCGCTCCGGCAAGGCGCTCTACGTGGGCATCTCCAACTACGACTCGGAGCAGACCGAGCGCGCCGCCGAGATCCTGCGCGACCTGGGCACGCCGCTGCTGATCAACCAGCCGTCGTACTCGATGATGAACCGCTGGACGGAGAGCGACGGCCTGCTGGACACGCTGGAGGGCGTCGGCGCCGGCTGCATCGCGTACAGCCCGCTCGCCCAGGGCCTGCTCACCGACCGTTACCTCACCGGCATCCCGGCCGACTCCCGGGTACGCACGAGCGTCTTCCTCAACGAGAGCGACCTCGACGAGGAGACGATGGCGACGGTCCGGGGGCTCGCCGCGGTGGCCGAGCGGCGCGGTCAGACGCTCGCGCAGCTCGCCCTCGCCTGGGCGCTGCGCGACCCGCGCATGACCAGCCTCATCATCGGCGCGAGCAGCGTGGCGCAGCTGGAGGGCAACGTGGCCGCGCTGGACAACCTCGACCTCGCCGGTGAGGACCTGGCCGAGATCGAGCGCCTGCTCGGCTGACTCACCAGACGCGGCGCCGCCCGGCGCGGTGGTTGCGGACACCGCACGGCCGTCCGGGCGGAGGGCCGCCGGCCCGGCTCAGCCGCCGTCCGACCACCGCCGCGGCGAGCAGCGCGACGACGAGCGCCGCCGCGCCGAGCACGAGCGGCCGGGACAGCGGTCCGCCGTCGGTCACCGTCGCCACCGGCACCGCCGGCTCGTCGTCGGTCGCCGCCCCGGCGAGGGTACGCGGAGGCGACGCGCTCGCCTCCGGCGCTGCCGGTGTCGCGTCCGGCTCACCGCGTGCCGCCCGGAAGATCACGTCCGAACAGGAGTAGTAGGTGTCCTGGGTGTCCGAGTTCTGCCAGATGACGTAGACGATGTGCCGGCCGGTGCGGTCGGCCGGCAGCCGCCCCCGCATCTCGTACGCGCCGGAGCGGATCGGCGGGTCGGTGACCTGAAGGAACGGCTTCTTCTCCAGGTCCGCCCAGGTCAGCCGCCGCTGCGGCGAGTACGAGCCGGTGGTGACGTAGAACCGGAACGTGCCCTGGTGCGGGATGGTGGTGCGGTAGCGGAACGTGTGCCGGGCGCCGGCGGTGAGCGTGGTGGCCGGCCAGTCCGCGCGCGGCAGGTCCAGCCCCCGGTACGCGGACAGCCCGCCGCTGCACAGTTCCCCGTCCGGAATGCGTTCCCGGTCCCGCCCGTCGACGCGGGCGACCCGGATGTTGTCCCACTCGCGTACCGCCGCTCCGGCGGCGATCGCGGCCCGGCACGCGGGCGTCCGCGCCCGGCCACCACCTTCCGGCCCGCACGCGGCGGCCCGGCTCAGCGGGCTGGTCGGCGCACCGTGCGCGCCGGCCGGCGTGGCGGCGAGCGGCACCGTCACGGCGACGGCGGCGAGCGCGACGAGCGCGCGGCGTGCGGCCATGTGATCGACCTCCCGCGCACTGGTACGGCCGCGAGACGTCAAAGGTTCGATCCGCGCCGATCGGCCGGGCCGACGTGACCGAACGGACAGACGGGGCGGCGGGGCGCATGTGGGTGGACCTAGAGTGACGAAACCCTGTGATCGAGGAGCGTCCCTTGCCCGAGCCGGAACCGTCCCCCGAGCCCTCCCGCGCCGCCCCGGCGAACGGGCCTCCCGCGGGCGACGTCCCGCCTTCCCAGCCCTATCTGCTGGTGATGCCCAGCATGGAGGGCGCGCCCCCACCGGTGCCGTGGCCCGGCGCGGAGGGGCAGCCCGGCTGGGCGATTCCGGTCACCGTCCCGCCCGGCACCCAGGGGTACGCGCTGTTCGTCCCGCTGGTGCCGGCGGCCGGCCAGCCGAGCGCGGTGCCTGCCCAGGCGACAGCACCGGCCGTCGAACGCTCCCCGGTGGAGGATGCCGCCCTCTCCCCCACCACCGGCGACGTCGCCAAGACGCCGCCGGCTTCCGCGGGCGCGGGCGTGTCCCCGGCCGGGGACGGTTCGACGGGGGCGGCTGATCATGGGGAGCCCGCCACCGCACCGGCCGACCGTCCGGCGGAGCCCGTCGCCGCCACGCCGGACGCCGCACCGGCGGCCCGGCCTGCCGCCACCCGAGCCGACGGAACCCCTTCGGCTGCCGAGGACGCCGCATCGGCGGGTCCGTCCACCTCGGGCGCCGGCACGACGGCTCCGGCCACCGGTTCGCCTGCCACCCCGGGTTCGTCCCCGTCGGATGAGCCGAACCCGCAAGCCGGCTCCGGCACACTGGCCAGTTCGGGCGCACCGGGTGCGCACCCGCAGGCCGGTTCCGGCGCGCCCGGCACGCCGCACACTTCCGGCCGGCCCGGGACCCCGAGCACGCCGCCGATCCCCGGCGCGTCGCCCGCGCCGGTCACACCGCACGCTCCGGGGATGCCGCAGCCTCCCGGTCGGCCGGTGGGCGCGCCGCCGTACCCCGGTGTCGGGTGGACCGGCCACCCGCAGGCGCCGGTCTGGACGCCGCGACCGCCGACGCCGCGGACCTCGTTCCTCGGCGCGCGGTGGCCCGGCCCGAAGGCGGCGACCGGCCGGGCCGTGCCGCTCGCGGTGCTGGCCGGCGCGGTCGGCGGCGCGGTCTTCGTGCCGCTGGGCCGGGTCGGCGTCGGCTGGTTCCTGGGGTGGCTCACGCTCACTGTCGCGGTGGTGCTGGCGATCCGGTCGAAGACCGCTGACCTGCCGCGCGCCGACCGGCTCATCCGGGCCGGGTGGGCGGCGGCCGCGCTGGCGCTGATGGCCGTGCCGGCGTTCCGCAACGCCTGGTGGCTCGTGACGTTCTGCGTGCTCGGCGCGCTGGGCTGCGCCACCCTCGCGATCGTCGGCGGACGGTTGGTGCGATCGATCCTGTTCGGCCTGGTCGCCACGCCGTTCGCGGCGCTACGCGGCCTGCCCTGGGTACGCCGGCACGTCACCGCCTCGGCGTCGGCGGCGACGGTGAGCAAGGTGACCGTCTCGGTGGTCGCCACGGTCGTGGTGCTCGTGGTCTTCGGCAGTCTGCTCGCCTCCGCCGACGCGGCGTTCTCCGAGGCGCTCGGCTCGCTCGTTCCCGAGACCGACATGGGTTCGGTGTTCAGCTGGGTGTTCCTGGCCGTGGTGGGCGGGCTGATCGCGGTGGCCGCGGTCTACACGCTCGCCGCGCCGCCCGACCTGTCCACCGTGGACAGGTCCGGCGAGCGGCGGATCGGCCTGCTGGAGTGGGCCCCGGCCATCGGCGCGCTCGTCCTGCTGTTCGCCGGGTTCGTGGTGGTGCAGTTCACTGTGCTCTTCGGCGGGCAGCAGCACGTGCAGCGGGTCGCCGGTCTCAGCTACGCCGAGTACGCGCGCAGCGGCTTCTGGCAGTTGCTCTTCGTCACGCTGCTGACGGTGGCGGTGCTCGGTGGCGTGGGCCGCTGGGCGCGCCGGGAGCGGCCGGTCGAGCGCGTCCTGCTGCGTGTGCTGCTCGGGCTGATCAGCGCGCTGAGCGTGGTGATCGTGGCGTCGGCGTTGTCCCGCATGTGGACGTACCAGAAGGTCTACAGCTTCACCGGCGAGCGGATCTTCGTGATGGCGTTCGAGATGCTGCTCGGCACGGTCTTCCTGATGATCATCCTGGCCGGCGTCCGGTTCAAGGGCCGGTGGATTCCCGGCGCCACCGTCGCGCTAGCCGTGACGATGCTGCTCGGCCTGGCGGTGCTCAACCCGGAGGACTACGTCGCCCGCCGCAACACGCTGCGGTACGAGCAGACCGGCAAGATCGACGCCTGGTACCTGCGGGCGCTGTCCGCCGACGCGACGCCGTCGCTGGCCAAGCTTCCCGACCCGGTACGCCGGTGCACGCTGAGCTGGATAGCCGACGACCTCGCCGAGCCCGACCCCTGGTACGCCTGGAACCTCGGTCGGCAGCGCGCCCGCAAGGCACTGGAGGAGGTCGGCCCGCAGGCGGTCGGCGGCCCGAAGGACTGCCGCCGGGCGGACCAGTTCGACCTGCCGAAGACGCGCGGCCCACGCTGACGTCGCCGACCGGGCCGCGGATCGCCGCGGCCCGGTCAGGCGGGGCCGCCGCCGAAGCCGATCTCGTTGCCGTCCGGGTCGTGGAAGATCGCCTTCCGGACGCCGTTGTCGTAGGTCTCCTGCGCAGCCGGCTCCAGCCCTCGGGCGGCGATCGCCGCAAGACGGGAGTCGAAGTCCTCGACGAAGACAGTCTGCATGGCGTGACCGGCGTCCCCGGGCCGCACCTCGATGTAGAGGTAGCGGTGCTCGGCCAGCTCCCACACCGCCTCGTGGTCGTTGGGCAGGAACTGCGGCGGGGCGCCGAGCAGCCGCTCGTACCAGGCCGTCGACACGGCGATGTCATGGATCGGGACGCCGGCGAACAGGTCGACAGTCATCCGGTCAATCTAGCCGCGTCGACGTGCCGACGAGGGCTCACGCCGTACCGGCGTTTGAACGCGGTGCTCAGCGCGAACGAGCTGCCGTAGCCGACCCGGCGGGCCACCGCGCCGACAGTGGCGCCGGGCTCGCGGAGCAGGTCGGCCGCGAGCGCCAGCCGCCAGCCCGTCAGGTACGCCATGGGCGGCTCGCCCACCAGGGCGGTGAACCGCCGGGCCAGCGCCGCCCGCGACAGCCCCACCTCGGCGGCCAGCGACGCCACCGTCCACTGCCGGGCCGGGTCGTGGTGCAGCATCCGCAGCGCGCGGCCGACCACCGGATCCGCGTACGCCCGGTACCAGCCGGGCGCGGCAGCCCCGGGCCGTGCGAACCACTCCCGCAGCGCGGCGATGAGCAGCAGGTCCAGCAGGCGGTCCAGCACCGCATCCTGGCCGGGGTCGTCCTTGACGATCTCGTCGGCCAGCAACGGCACGAGCGGAGAGTCCCAGGACTCACGGCGGACCACCGCCAGCGGCGGCAGCGTGTCGAGCAGCCGCCGCCCGACAGTGCCCCGCACCGGGTACGTGCCGGTGAGCAGCACGGTCCGGCCGTCCGGTCCGTTGCCCCAGGTGCGTACGCCCCACCGCGTCATCGCGAACAGCTCCCGCCCGTCCGGCGTGGTGCAGCGCTGGCCCGGGTGCACTACCACCTGCGGCGCCGTGGCCGGGTCGTCCGCCACCATGTACGGGGCCGGGCCACGCACGATCGCCACGTCACCGCCGGTCAGCCGCGCGGCCTCCCCCTCCTCCGGCACGATCCAGGCGTCCCCCCGCACCACGGCGACCAGCGTGAGCGGCGCCTCGTCCCGGATCAGCATCGACCAGGGCGGGGTGAGGATCGAGCGCAGCAGGAAGGCGCCCCGCGCCCGGGGACCGTCGAGCAGGCCGGAGACGGCGTCCACGGAGACGATTGAACACAGGATCGCGCGTCCTGGCCATGGGCCGTCTCACCGCGCGGCGGTTCGATGAGGACATGCGACTCGTACAACAACTGACGCTGGTCGGCGCCACAGTCGGGGCCGGGCTGATGGCGGGCCTGTTCGCCGCGTTCGCGTACGCGGTGATGCCGGCGCTGCGCGGCGCGGACGACCGCACGTTCGTGGACGCGATGCAGCGCATCAACGTCACCATCGTCAACGGCTGGTTCCTGCTGGCCTTCCTGGGTACGCCGGTGCTGGCCGCGCTCGCGGCGGTGCTGGCGTGGCGCGGGGTGGTCCGGCCGGCGCTGCCGTGGATCGTCGTCGGGCTCGCTCTCTACCTGGTGATGTTCGTCGTCACGGTGGCGGTGAACGTGCCGCTGAACGACGCGCTCGCGGCGGCCGGTTCCGCCGATCTCGGAGCGGAACGGGAGCGCTTCGAGTCCGCCTGGGTCACCTGGAACGTGGTCCGGGCGGTGGCGAGCACTGCGGGGTTCGGCGCGCTGTGCTGGGCGCTGGTGCTCGCGGGCCGGGCGGCCGGTTGAGCCGCTACGCCTTGTCCTCGATCAGCGGCAGGTAGCTCTCCGGCAGCCAGCGGACGACCACCTTCGGGTAGAGCGTCCCGCCGAGCCGCCGGTAGAACCGCTGTGCCGCCTCGTTCTCCGGCTTCACCTCCCAGCGGATGACCAGCCGCTCGGCGGCGGCCCGCTCGGCCAGCGCGGTCATCAGCCGCCGGCCCACGCCACCGTCGCGGGCCTCGGCGCGGACGAACAGATCGTCGAGCGCGAGGATGTCCTCACCGCTCCACATGTGCAGCCGCCGCTGCGCGGAGACGTAGCCGAGCGTCTCACCGTCCCGCTCGGCAAGCAGGACCGTCACGTCGGCGCGGCCGAGCACCTCGCGCCACCGGTCGGGGGTCGCGCCGACGTGCTCGCTCTCCCCCTCGTGGGCCGCGATCTCCCGGACCAGGGCGTCCACCACGGCCGCGTCGTCCGGACCGGCCTGGCGGATGCGGATGGCGTCGTTCACGGTGCTCTCCCTCACGGTCGGATCACGGGCGGACGCTCATGATCATCCCCCGGAGCCACCACCTGATGATCCTGCTTTCGGGCCGTCCTCGATGACGGCATCGGCCGGTACGGCGCATCTACCGATGACGGCTCCCGTTCGGCCCGCGCTGTTCCCGCCGGTCGTTCAACACGGCGGCGCTCTTGCCAGGCAAGGAAGGCGTGCCGTCCGATCGAGCGCGGCGGTGTTGCGCCGCCGCCGAACCCCAGCCTTCGCTCACCTGGACAGCAAGGGGAAGCAGGATCGGTCGCCCAGTGTCGGTCCGCTCTTGATTCCAGCCAGAATCGAACATACGTTCTAGCGATGACGTCCGCCGGGGGTTCTCGTCATCAACACAGGCCAGGATGGCTGAGCCAGGAACGCAGCCCAGGGCCTACGATCGTGCCCATGGACACGGCGACGATCGAGCGGGCCTCCCTGGTCGCGCTACTTCGCCGGCCTCGCGCGCGCTGGTCGGAGATCGCTCTCGACATCCAGGAAAACGGCAGCGCCAGGGCAGTCCTGGACCGTACGGTCGGCCACTCCGACACGCTCTTTCCGGACGGGAATTCAACCACCGAGCTGATCAGCGCTGCCGTCGCCGAGATCACCGGCTGGCAAGCTGATCGAGTCGGCGTCCACGCCTTCTTCGAAGACACCTACCCTGCACAGCTGCGCGGCATCCGGGAGATGCCACCGCTCCTGTTCAGCCGAGGTGATCTACGGGTTCACGACCAGGCAGTGGCCGTCGTCGGCAGTCGCAAGGCCAGCGAGGAAGGGCTGCGGATCGCCCGAGCCGTCGCCACCACCCTGGCAGGCCGCGGGGTGACCGTGGTCAGCGGGCTGGCCGCCGGCATCGACACCGCCGCACACTCAGCTGCGCTGGAGGCAGGTGGGCGAACGGTCGCGGTCATCGGCACCGGGATCCGCCGGTACTACCCCTCCGCGAACCAGCGCCTGCAGGACCACATTGCCGAGGTCGGGCTCGTCATCTCCCAGTTCTGGCCGGACGCCCCGCCGAGCAGGCAGAGCTTCCCCATGCGCAACGCCGTCATGAGCGGGTACGCAGTCGCGACGGTCGTTGTCGAGGCGGGTGAGACCAGCGGAGCACGGATCCAGGCCCGGCTCGCCCTCCAGCACGGCCGTCCCGTCGTGCTGACGAGCCAGGTCATGCGGTGCGACTGGGCCAAGACGTTCGCCGAGAACCCGGGCGTCTACGTCGTCCACGGCACCGCGCAGCTGCTGGAAGCCGTCGACGACATCCTCAGCTACCAGCCCACCGACGCCGGCCTGGAGAACTTCCCTGACTTCGCCCTCCGCTGACCAGCGCTGGACCATCATCAGCCGGCACGTCGAGGTCCAGCGCGGCTACCTGCGCAACCCGTTACCGGCACACCCCTGGATCTGCCCGACGTGCCGGGGAGTACGGAACGAGGGCTACTCGCTCTGCTTCCGCTGCCAGTCCCACGTCGCTCGGTCCCAGGGCCTTCTCGCGGACCTCGTACTACCGATCTCCTACTCGCCACGCACCTGGCAACACCACTACAACCTCCGGACGTACAAGGGCACAGCTCCGTCCGAGCAGGCTCGGCGAAGCTTGCTTGCGCTCCTGCTGCTGTTCCTGCATGACCATCTCGCGTGTATAACGTCCAGTACGGGAGCCTCCCCAACGCACGTCATCACCGTCCCGAGCACCCGCAGCCGCACTGGCGCACATCCGCTTGCCGACCTTGTCGGCGACCGGCTCCGGCTGCCCTGGATCAACAGCACGGTCAACCCGAGCTACGGTCCGGAGGATCACGACTTTCACGCCGACTGGTTCAAGCCGTCCCTCCCCACTTCGCTTGCGCCCGTTCATGCGCTGATCCTCGAGGACACCTGGACGACCGGGGCGCGAACACAGTCCCTGGCGCACGCACTGAAGGTCGCCGGTGCCGCCACCGTTGCCGCCGTCATCCTCGGCCGCCACGTGGATCCAAACTTTGCACCGGCCAGGCAATTGCTCAGCGCGATCGCCAGCCCGTTCTTCGATACCACTAGGTGCGCAGCTGAAGACTGATCAAGAACACCTCGGCATCCCGATGCTCCTATGGCGGTCATGATCAAATGAAGCCGCACATCGCTGTGCACATACTCGAGTCGAGGCGCCCGGCGATGCGCGCGCCACGCAGCCGGAGCCCTCGGGGATCTACATGCTGCCCGGCCCGACCGAGCAGGATTTCTCTGATGACGTCAGCAGACACCGTCCGTGCGTCGCCCCACGAACGCATGGTTCGCTCGTCGACCGCAGACATTGGGCGACTGCCAGACTGCCGGCCTGCGGGTAGCGGCAAGGGGGAACAAGAAGGGCGCAGTGCGCCGGTCATGTGGGCAGCAGCCGACAAGGCTCGATTTCTGGATGCAGCACGCAAGGCTCATGAGAAAGCGTGATCACGTTCCAACGAATCAGCGGCCCGGTCGACGATTACTCGACCAGGCCGCTGACCTGCTTCAAGGGTGGAGCCGAGGGGACTCGAACCCCTGACCCCCACACTGCCAGTGTGGTGCGCTACCAGCTGCGCCACGGCCCCTTGCGATCGTCCCCGGTCGCCCGGGCACGGGAAGAACTATACACACGCCGCCCCGCATGGTCATCTCGCGGGGGTCCCCCACCGAGGGGGTCAGTTCAGTGCCACATCCGGCGGGAAGTGGGCCACCGCCGCCATCATGCCGCCCTGCCGGCGCAGCACCATCGGCCAGAGATCATCCGGCCGGTCGACGAAGGCGTCACCGGGCAGCGCGTCGAGCACGAACCAGGAGCCCTCCTCGATCTCGCGCTCGACCTGTCCGGCGCCCCAGCCGGAGTAGCCGGCGAACACCCGGATCCCACCGACCGCCTCGCGCAGCTTCTCCGGGTCGACGGAGAGGTCGATGGTGCCGACCGCGCCGGAGACGCGGTGGAAGCCCTTGACCGGCCGGACGGGGTGCCGCATCCGGGCCAGGCAGATGGCGGAGTCGGGCTGCACCGGGCCACCCTCGAACAGCACGGCCGGGTCGCGGGCCAGGTCGCTCCAGTCGCCGAGCACGTCGGCCACCGAGACCTCGGTGGCGCGGTTCAGCACCACCCCGAGGGCGCCGCCGGGTTCGTGGGCGACGAGCAGCACGACCGTACGGTCGAAGTTCGGATCCTTGAGCCCTGGTGTCGCGACCAGCAGTCGTCCGGTCATCGACTCCATGGCTCGGCCACCGATCGCCTGCCCCTCACTCTGCATGTCCGACACCCGTCAGCCGTGCGCCCGTACGGGCCCGAGGCCGTCGACCGTCCATCCTGTCAACGCCATGTCACGCACCATAGCCTGCGTCCGGCCCGCTGGTTAAGGTCTGACGGCGGGTGATCACGACGGATCGAGGGAGGGTCGGATGGCGGCGCAGGCCGAACTGGCGGTGATCGGCGGGTCGGGTCTCTACGCCCTGCTCGACGGGGTGGAGCACGTGGTGGACACCCCGTACGGCGAGCCGTCGGGCCCGATCACCGTCGCCGAGGTGGGCGGTCGCCGGGTGGCGTTCCTGCCCCGCCACGGGCGTGATCACCGCTACCCGCCGCACCTGATCCCCTACCGGGCGAACCTGTGGGCGCTGCGGTCGCTGGGCGTACGCCAGGTGCTGGCACCCTGCGCGGTGGGCGGCCTGCGGCCGGAGCTGGGTCCGGGCACGTTCGTGGTGCCGGACCAGTTGATCGACCGCACCAGCGGGCGCGTGCAGACGTACTACGACCGGGGCGCGGTGCACGTGTCGTTCGCCGATCCGTACTGCCCGGTGGGACGGCGCACGCTGCTGGACACGGCGGCCGGGCGGGGCGTGCCGGCGGTGGACGGCGGGACCGTCGTGGTGGTCGAGGGTCCGCGCTTCTCGACCCGGGCGGAGTCGCGCTGGTTCGCCTCGATGGGCGGCACGATCGTCAACATGACCGGCCACCCGGAGGCGGTGCTGGCCCGTGAGCTGGCCCTCTGCTACACGTCGATCGCGCTGGTGACGGACCTGGACGCGGGCGTCGAGGCGGGCGAGTCGGTCACCCACGAGGAGGTGTTCCGGGTCTTCGCGGAGAACACCGACCGGCTGCGCGGGCTGCTGCTGGACGCCGTGGCGGCGCTGCCCGCCGAGCGGGAGTGCGGGTGCGGGCACGCGCTGGACGGGATCAAGCTGCCGTTCCCGCTGCCCTGAGCGCGGGAAGCGCCCGAAAAGTCGGCCTCGGCCCGATAGATTCGGCTGGTCGGGGGACCGGGCACCGGGCCGTCTCCGGCATCCGCGTGGAGGACGGAGGCAGCCGGCGATGGCGACGGTGCGGGAGGCGACCTACGACCTGCTGCGCGCGCTCGGGCTGACCACGGTCTTCGGCAACCCGGGCTCGACCGAGGAGCCGTTCCTGCAGGAGTTCCCGGCCGACTTCCACTACGTGCACGCGCTGCAGGAGGCGTCGGCGGTCGCGATGGCCGACGGCTACGCCCAGGGCACCGGCCGGCCCGCGCACGTCAACCTGCACACCGCGCCGGGCACCGGCAACGGCATGGGCAACCTGGTCACCGCCTGGCACAACCGGACGCCGCTGATCGTCAGCGCCGGCCAGCAGACCCGCGAGATGCTGCTGATCGAGCCGCGCCTGGCCAGCCCCCGGGCGGTCGAGCTGGCCCAGCCGTACGTCAAGTGGGCCCACGAGCCGGCCCGCGCGCAGGACATCCCGGCGGCCTTCATGCGGGCGTACGCCTCGGCGGTGCAGCCACCGGCCGGGCCGGTCTTCCTCTCTGTGCCGATGGACGACTGGGACCGCCCGGCCGACCCGCCGCCGCAGGTGCGTACCGTCGCCACCCGGATCGCGCCGGACCCGGACCGGCTGCGGAGCTTCGCCGACGCGCTGGCCGCCGCCCGTGCCCCGGCGCTGGTGCTCGGCGCGGCGGTGGACCGGTCGGACGCCTGGGCGGACGCGGTCGCGCTGGCCGAGCGTCTGGCCGCCCCGGTCTGGGCCGCCCCGGCGCCGGAGCGAGCCGTGTTCCCCGAGCGGCATCCGCACTTCCGGGGCGTGCTGCCGTACGCGATCGGGCCGCTGTCGGAGGCGTTGCGCGGCCACGACGTGGTGCTGGTGGTGGGTGCGCCGGTGTTCCGCTACTACCCGCACGTGCCGGGCGACTACCTGCCCGGCGACGCGCGGCTGCTGCACGTCACAGACGACCCGGACGAGGCGGCCCGCGCCCCGGTCGGGGACAGCCTGCTCGGCGACGCCCGCCTGACCATGGCCGCGCTGTGCGAGCTGCTTCCGGCGACCGACCGTCCCGCGCCGTCACCGCGCCCGCAGCCGGCCCCGCCGGAGCAGGCTGACCCGCCCAGCGCCGACGCGTTGTTCGCCGCGCTGGCCGCCGCGTGGCCGGCGGACGGGGTGCTGGTGCAGGAGTCGCCGTCCAACCTGGCCGCGCTGCGCCGCCGGCTGCCGATCGAGCGGCCGCGCTCGTACCTGACGATGGCCAGCGGCGGGCTCGGCTTCGGGCTGCCGGCGGCGGTCGGCATGGCGCTCGCCGAACGCGACACCGGGCGCGGCCGCCCGGTGGTCGCGGTGGTCGGCGACGGCTCGTTCCACTACTCGGTCCAGGCGTTGTGGACGGCGGCGCGGCTGCGCCTGCCGCTCGCCGTCGTGGTTCCGGTGAACCAGCAGTACGCGATCCTGAAGGCGTTCGCCGAGCTGAAGCACACCCCTGGTGTGCCGGCGCTGGATCTGCCCGGGTTGGACGTGACGGCGGTGGCGCACGGCTACGGCTGCGCCGGTGCGGTGACCACGCTGGACGGGCTCGGCACCGCGCTCGACGCCGCATTGGCCGCGGACCGGCCGACGGTGCTGCCGGTGCCGATCAGCACCGACGTGCCACGGATCCTCTGAGACTCAGCCGGGCTGGACGATCAGCGGGGCGCCGCTGGCGGCGTCCAGCACGGCCCGGCCGCCGAGCGGCGCGTCGAGCGTGACGCTGACCGGCTTCAGCACGAGCTGCGCGGTGCAGACGCCGGTGGAGGCGATCACGGCGCCGCCGATCACCACCACGTCCGGCCGTTCCAGCACGAGCGGGGTGGGCGGGCCGTCGCAGGCGCCGACGCCGAGCACGTAGTCGATCCGGTTGCCCTCGACCGCCCGCAACTGCTGAGCGGACACCAGGCCGGCCGGGAGCGGCCGGGTGGGCACCGCGCCGCCGGGCGCCCGGCCGGTCACGCGCGGCGCGACGGCGATCCGGGCCACGGGTACGGCCAGCTCGTCCACGGTGAACAGCCAGGCGGGCACGTCGGCGCGGCCCCGGCTGGTCCACACCGGCGCGCTGCCCAGCCGTACCTCGGTCACTGTGAGCGGGACGCACGGCGTCGGCGCCGAGGTCGACACCGGGTCGTTCGGGCCGGGCCGTCCGGTCGGTGCCGGGTCCGGCGCGGCCGGGCGCCCGTCGCACGGCGGCGGGTCGCCCTGGCGGAGCTTGGCGTACGCGTCGGCGGCGCTGACCAGCGGCACCCGCAGCGTGCCGTCGGGGAACCGGATCGTGCCGTCCTTTGGCACGGCGGCCGGGATCGGGGTCTGGTCCCGGTACCAGCCCGCTCCGAACGCCACCTTCGTCTCGTCGGTGAAGCCCGGGTCGCCGGTGAGCACAGTGGCGTCCTGGAGCGGCACGTACCCGTCGCGCCAGCCCGGCCCGGGACGCCAGCCGGCGGCGACTTCCTCGGCCCGCTCGGTGAACGCGGGCCGCTGGTCCGGACCGGTGGGCGGCGTCCGGACGGGAGCGGCGCCGGGCGTGGCGCAGGCGGAGAGGGTCAGCAACGAGATCCCGAGCAGGGCGAGCACGCGACGCATACGGGTTGGACGGGTGCCGGCCCGGAACGGTTCCGGCTCAGTCCTCGCCGCCGAGGTCGGCCTGGTACGCCTCCCAGAGCAGGTCGGCACCGTGGCGCCGGTGCCGGTCGAGCGCGCGCAGCAGGTCCACGGTGCGGGCCCGCACCTGGGCGGCGGACGCCCCGGGCAGCCGGACCGTGTGCTGGAGCGCGGCCAGCGCCGCCAGGATCGCGGCGTGCTCGGCGACCAGCAGGCGTACGCCCCGGTGCAGCCGCGGCGCGGCGCGCACCAGGTCGGCGTAGTGGCCTCCCGGCCCTTCGGTGACGCGGACGTGTTCGGTGAAGCCCCGCCGGACCGGGTCGAGGTCGGTGAGCAGGCGCTCCCGCCAGCGCGGACCGCCGGTGGCCCGGGCGAGGGCGCGCAGGTCACCGGGAGCGGTGGGGAGCACGGAGATCGGCTGCTGGATCGGACTGGTGACCATGGGACACCTCCCGCTGCTGGGCGAACCCGTATGGCGATGGTGGACCCGGTACGCGGCGCTGTCCAGCGCTGCGACGCGCCTCATCTGCCGCATTGGCACCATCTGCCCCGGCTGGCTCAGAGGCCTCAGACGACTGTGCGCCCCGGTCCTCGTGGACCGGGGCGCACAGGCCGTGTAGTGGAGGTGCCGGGAATCGAACCCGGGTCCTTCGCCGGTTTGTCAGGGCTTCTCCGAGCGCAGCTCGCTGTGCCTCTACTCGGCCCCACCGCTCACGCGAGCAAGTTGGTGTGACGGGCCCAGTCGCTGATTGATCTCGCCGCACGGACCCCGCGACCGGGTCCGATTGGCCAGCCTTCTAGCTGATGCCGGCTAACTGGGTCGAAGGCGCTCCCAGGCCGACAGACTTGCTACTCGCCTCAGGCGGCGAGAGCGAAGTCAGCGCGATTGTTCTTGGCGCTTATTGGTTTCCGACGACCGATTCTCGAGACGACGTCGGCTTCCTCGGCTCGCTTCCCCTGTCGCTGCGTACGAAGTCGAAACCAGTCACCCCCTCGAAGCGCTGCCCCTGTCGGCAGCACACCAAGCCTAACGCCTGGCGCAACCGGATTCATCCCGAGGCCCGCCCGACGCGGACAGCCGGACGAACCGGACGTATCACTCAGCCATGCCCTTGCCGCGCCGGCCGACCGCCCGGGCGATCTCCTTGGCGGCGTCCCGTTTGGCCAGGTCCTGGCGCTTGTCGTACGACTTCTTACCCCGGGCCAGGCCGATCTCCACCTTGGCCCAGCCGTCGGAGAAGTAGACCTGCAACGGCACCAGCGTCAGGCCGCTCTCCTTGAGCTTGCCCAGCAGCCGGTCGATCTCGATCCGGTTGAGCAGCAGCTTGCGGGTACGCCGGGGCTCGTGGTTGGTCCAGGTGCCCTGGGCGTACTCCGGGATGTGCATGGCGTGCAGGTAGATCTCGCCGTCACGCTCCTGGGCGAACGCGTCGACGAGCGACGCCCGCCCGGCCCGCAGCGACTTCACCTCGGTGCCGGTCAGCGCCATGCCCGCCTCGTACGTGTCGAGGATGGCGTAGTCGTGGCGCGCCTTCTTGTTGGAGGCGACCACCTTGCGACCCTTTTCCCGTGGCATCGGCGCCACCTCCCTCCCGGTCCGTCGCCGGCCACCGGCCGGCGAGCGAAGATCATGCTACCGGAACCACAAGGGCCCTCCCGCGCGGTTTATTCCGCGTGGGAGGGCCCTTGCCGGAGCCGGACGGGTGACTAGACCCGCAGGTAGAAGCGGAGCGTGACCCAGGCGGTGACCGCGCTGACCACGCCACCGACGGCGGCCATCAGCGGGAAGGTCAGGAAGATGTCGGACCAGGAGATCGGGGTGATCAGGCCCTCCAGGGCCGCCATCGAACTGCCGGCCGCGAGCACCTTCACCGCGATCAACGCCAGCAGGCCGAGGATGGAGCCGAACAGACCGGCCACCACCGCCTCCAGCACGAACGGCGCCTGGATGAACCAGTTCGACGCGCCGACCAGCTTCATGACCGCCACTTCACGCCGCTTGCTGTACGCGGCCACCTGGATGGTGTTCGCGACGAGCAGCAGGGCGGCGACGGCCATCACCATAGCGATCGCGAGCGCGCCGTTCTGGAAGCCGCTGAGCACGCCGAAGACCTTGTCGAGCAGCTTGCTCTGGTCGACGATCGTGTCGATGCCCTCGGCGGTCTTGTACTTGTCGTAGATCGCCTTGTACTGCTCGGGGTCGTTGAGCTTCACCCGGTACGACTCGGGAAGCTGGTCCGGCTTGACCGCGCTGACCAGGTCCGGGGCGTCGGCGTACATCTGCTGGAAGCGCTCGTACGCCTGGTCCTTGTTGACGTACGTCGAGTCCTTGACCAGCGGGTCCTGGTCGAGTTGCTGACCCAGCGCGTCGACCTGTTCCTTGGTGGCGTCGGTCTTCAGGAAGATCGAGACCTCGACGTTCTCGTAGTAGAGGTCCTTCATGTCGCCGACCTTCTGGTACAGAAGGCCGCTGCCGCCCAGCATGAACAGCGACACCGCCATTGTGATGATCATGGCGATGGTCATGGTGACGTTGCGCCACAGCCCGACCAGTACTTCGGACAGGACGTACTTCATCCGCATCGGGATATTCCTCCGGCTCTCCGGCGTGAGGGTTCGTCGTCAGGGTCTACGGAACGTCGTACGGCTCAGCCGTAGACGCCGCGGGCCTGGTCGCGCACGATGCGGCCGCTCTCGATCTCGATCACCCGGCGCCGCATCTGGTTCACGATGTTGGAGTCGTGCGTGACCATCACGACGGTCGTGCCGGTGCGGTTGATCCGGTCCAGCAGGCGCATGATCTCGATCGAGGTGTCCGGGTCCAGGTTTCCGGTGGGCTCGTCGGCCAGCAGGATCAGTGGCCGGTTGACGAACGCCCGGGCCACCGCCACACGCTGCTGCTCACCACCGGAGAGCTCGTGCGGGTAGCGGTGCTCCTTGCCACCGAGACCGACCAGCTCCAGCACCTCCGGCACGACCCGGCGGGCGACCGCCTTCGTCTTGCCGATCACCTCCAGCGCGAACGCCACGTTCTCGTACGCGGTGCGGTTCGGCAGCAGCCGGAAGTCCTGGAAGACGCAGCCGATGGAACGCCGGAAGTGTGGTCGCTTCCAGGAACGCATCGACGTCACGTCCTTGCCGTTGACGACGACGCGACCCTTGTTGGGCGTGACCTCGTGCAGCAGCAACTTGATGATGGTGGACTTGCCGGAGCCGGATGGACCGATGAAGAAGACGAACTCGCCCTTCTCGATCGAGACGGACACGTTGTCGAGCGAAGGCCGGGACGCCTTCGGGTACGTCTTCGTCACTTGCTCAAGCTGAATCACGGGTCGGTAGTCTACGCGGTGTAACCGCAGAGCCAAGCCCCCAGGCCCGCCGAAGCGGTGCGCGTCATCGATTTACCCGGTCAGAACGGGATCGATGACGCGCTCAGTCCGAACGTGATCACGCACCGTCAGCGCTGAGCTGCTGCTGCTTCCGCCAGCGGATTCCCGCCTCGATGAAGCTGTCCAGGTCACCGTCGAAGACCGAGGACGGATTGCCCGTCTCCTGTTCGGTACGCAGATCCTTCACCATCTGATACGGGTGCAGGACGTACGAGCGCATCTGGTCGCCCCAGGAGCTGGTGCCGCCGCTCTTCAGGCCGGCCATCTTCTCCTCCTCCTCCTGCCGCTTGCGCTCCAGCAGCCGGGCCTGGAGCACCCGCATCGCGGAGGCCTTGTTCTGCAGCTGGGACTTCTCGTTCTGGCAGGTCACCACGATGCCGGTGGGGATGTGGGTCAGCCGCACCGCCGAGTCGGTGGTGTTGACGCTCTGCCCACCCGGCCCGGACGACCGGTAGACGTCCACCCGGACCTCGTTCTCCGGGATGTCGATGTGGTCGGTCTGCTCGGTGACCGGCAGCACCTCGACGCCGGCGAAGCTGGTCTGCCGGCGGCCCTGGTTGTCGAACGGGCTGATCCGCACCAGCCGGTGCGTGCCGGACTCCACGCTGAGCGTGCCGTAGGCGTACGGCACCTTCACCGTGAAGGTGGCCGACTTCAGGCCCGCCTCCTCGGCGTACGAGGTCTCGTAGACCTCGGTCGGGTAGCCGTGCCGCTCGGCCCAGCGCAGGTACATCCGCAGCAGCATCTCGGCGAAGTCCGCGGCGTCCACGCCGCCGGCCCCGGCCCGGATCGCCACCAGCGCCTCCCGCGAGTCGTACTCGCCGGAGAGCAGCGTGCGGACCTCCATCTCCTGGATGGCCTTGGTCAGCCCGGCGATCTCCGACTCGACCTCGGTCAGCGCGCCCGGGTCGTCCTCCGCCTGGGCCAGCTCCAGCAGCACCCCGGCGTCGTCGAGCCGGGAGCGCAGGTCGCCGAGCTTGGTGATCTCGCCGTTGACGTACGACAGCTGCGACGTCACCTGCTGCGCCTTGGCCTGGTCGTCCCAGAGGTCGGGCGCGGAGGCCTCCTGCTCCAGCCGTGCCTTCTGCTCGCGCAGCTTGTCGAGGTCGAGCACGGCCTCGATGTTGCGCAGCGTGGCGTCGAGTTCCTTGAGCTGTTCGGCGTAATCGGCAGCGGTCACGACAGACAAGACTACTGCGTCGTTCCCTCAACCTGCTGCAGGTGGTCAGCCGACCGGCGCGGTCTTGAGCCAGGACAGCGCCGCCTTGTGGTAGGCGACGGCGAACTCCAGCGCGCTGGCGTCGTAGCTCTCGCCTTCCTTCTTGGCGTTCTTGACCTGCTCCCGCACCGCCGCCAGCGCCTCGGTGTGGTATTCGTTCGCCGTCGCGTAGAGGTTCTTGAGCTGGCTCGCCGAGTGCAGGTTGCCGAACGCCATCCGTAGCGCTATCGGGTTACGGATGGTGTCCTTGCCGGGATTCTCCGCCAGCCAGCGGGAGAATGTCCGTTTACCGGCAGCTGTCAGCGCGTACGGCTGACTCATGCGCGGCCCGGGCTTGCCGAGACGCACCAGACCCTTCTCGGCCAGGACCGGTAGCTCCCGGTAGACCTGACTGCGGGTCATCGACCAGTACGGCGCCAGCCGGCGCTCAGCCGCGGCCATCAACTGGCCGCCAGTCATCGGGCCGTCGTGCAGCAGGCCGAGCAAAGCTGCCGCCGTCGGGTTGACTCCGGAATCCGCCATGCCCTCTAAGCTGCCACTTTGTCGGCTCTGGCGTCCAGGATTTGCCTATTTCGGCACCCGCGGACCGGTCCGATGTGCACTGTCGGATGAGGAAGAGGGCCCGTCCCGGCCGGGACGGGCCCTCTTCGAGCGTCTCAGCCCATGTGCGGGTAGGTGTGATCGGTCGGCGGAACGAACGTCTCCTTGATCGTCCGAGGCGACATCCAGCGGACCAGGTTGTGCCAGGAACCCGCCTTGTCGTTGGTGCCGCTGGCCCGGGCGCCGCCGAACGGCTGCTGCCCGACCACCGCGCCGGTCGGCTTGTCGTTGATGTAGAAGTTGCCGGCCGCGTACCGCATCTTCTCCGCCACCTGGTCGACCACCCGGCGGTCGGTCGCGAAGATCGACCCGGTCAGCGCGTACGGCGCGATCGACTCGGCCTGGGTGACCACCTCGTCGAAGCGGGCGTCGTCGAAGACGTGCACGCCGAGGATCGGCCCGAAGTACTCGGTGGTGAACGTCTCGTGCGCCGCGTCGGAGCACTCGAACAGCGTCGGCCGGACGAAGTAGCCGACCGAGTCGTCGGCGGTGCCGCCGGCCAGGATGCGGCAGGAGTCGTCACCCTTGATCAGCTCCAGCGCGGCGGTGTGCCGGCCGAACGCCTTGTCGTCGATCACCGCGCCGCCGAAGTTGCTGAAGTCGGTCACGTCGCCGTAGGTCAGCGAGTCCGCGGTGGCGGCGAGCCGGTCGCGCAGCCCGCCCTCCCAGATCGACCGTGGGACGTACGCGCGGGAGGCAGCCGAGCACTTCTGCCCCTGGTACTCGTAGGCGCCCCGGATCAGCGCGGTGTGCAGCGCGTCCACGTCGGCGCTGGTGTGCGCGACCACGAAGTCCTTGCCGCCGGTCTCGCCGACCAGGCGGGGGTAACCGCGGTAGCGGGCGATGTTGTCGCCGACGGTCTTCCACAGGTGCTGGAACACCTTGGTCGAGCCGGTGAAGTGGATGCCGGCCAGGTCCGGGTCGGCGAGCACCACCTCGGAGACCTCCTCGCCGCGGCCGGTGACCATGTTGATCACGCCGGGCGGCAGGCCGGCGGCCTCGAACAGGCGCATCGTGAAGTGCGCCGCGAACTGCTGCGTCGGGGACGGCTTCCAGACCACCGTGTTGCCGAGCATGGCCGGCGCGGACGGCAGGTTGCCGGCGATCGCGGTGAAGTTGAACGGGGTGATCGCGTAGACGAAGCCCTCCAGCGGCCGGTGGTCGAGGCGGTTCCAGACCCCGGGCGAGGACAGCGGCTGCTCGGCCAGGAGCCGCCGGGCGAAGTGCACGTTGAAGCGCAGGAAGTCGATCAGCTCGCACGCCGAGTCGATCTCGGCCTGCACGGCGGTCTTGGACTGGCCGAGCATGGTGGCCGCGTTGAGCGTGTCCCGCCAGGGGCCGGCCAGCAGGTCGGCGGCGCGCAGGAAGATCGCGACCCGCTCCTCGAACGGCAGCGCGCGCCACATCGGCGCGGCGTCCTTGGCGGCCTGCACCGCGGCGCGGGCGTCGTCGTGGGTGGCGTGCCCGGTGACGCCGAGAACGTGCGCGTGGTTGTGCGGCTGCACCACGTCGATCGACGCGCCGCCGGCCATCCGCCGCTCGCCGGCGATCGTCATGGGCAGCTCGATCCGCTCGGCGGCCAGTTCGGCCAGCCGCCGCTGGAGCCGTTCCCGGTCGGCGCTGCCGGGCTCGTAGGAGTGGACCGGCTCGTTGAGCGGCTCGGGTACGGAGAACACGGCGTCCATCAACAGGCTCCTGGCGATCTCGACGGCGACGGCGAAACCGGACCCGCGGGCGCCGGCCGGGCGGCCGGACACCGGGGCGCCGCGGGGTGGGCGGCGGCGGGACCTGGCCCGATTCTGTCACGACAAGCCCTCGCCGGACGCGCCTCCCTGGCACACCGTACGGCCGGTTCATCTCCGGACCGTCGGCCCCAACCCGCCCGGATCCGACGAAACATCGGATCGCACCCCAGTTGGTCGACGATTCGTCGGCGCTCACTCGACCTTTGATCCAGCCCACCTCGGGGGTGGCGGTGTTCCGGGCCTCCGGGCGGCACCTCCCCGAGCTGGAGTCGACCAACGGCACCACACGGACCGCCGGGCTGGCGGTTATCGGCCATTGATCCACTCCACCTCGGGGAAATGGTGGTATCCGGGCCCTCGGGATGCCACCACATCGCCGTACTGCAGTCGATCAACGCGCACACGGCACACGGCCCACCCGAGGAGTGGTGATGCGCCGCGTACGCTGGATGACCGGTGACCTGCCCGGCCCGGCTCGGGGATCCGGCGACCGTCGAAGGGAAGACGATGAGCAACCAGCCCGGCAGCTCCACGGCCGCGGAGACGGATCAGCCCGAGACCGTCGGGCCGACCACGGGCGACGGGGCCGCCGTCGAGACGTCCTCCGTCAAGGCGTCCTCCGTCAAGGCGCCCTCCGTCAAGGCGCCCTCCGGAGAGGCACCGGCGAGCGAGGCTCGGACGGGCGAGGACGCAGCCGGACCCGCGCATGGGGACGAGGGGACTGTCACCGGCGGGCGGGCGGAGTTCGCCCCGGGCGCGCTCGTGCTCGCCCTGCTCTCGCTCGGATGGCTGGCCGCCATGCTCTGGTCGACCCGCGAGGCGATCCACTCGACCGCGGCCGGCGTCACCGCGATCAGCCTCTCCGCGTACGCGCTGCCCGGCGTCATCACCGCGGCGCTGGTCACCGGCGCCACCGTCGCCCTGGCCGCGACCAACCGGCTCGGCCGGGCCACGCTGCGGTTCCTGGCCGCCGTCGGGACCGGCCTGGTGGTCGGGCTGCTCGCCGCGGTGGCGATCAACCTGACGTACGCGGACAACGCCACCACGAACACGATCGCCGGGACCACGGCGGCAGCCGCGATCATCGGCGGCGCGATGGCGGGCGCGCGTCAGGCCCGGGTGGTGGGTGCGATCACCGCTGCGACGCTCACCGCGCAGATCTTCGTGGTGCTGTTCAGCCGCGCCCGGGACCCGCTGTCCGACCTGTTCGGCGCCGGGGAGACCCAGCAGTCGGTGCTCGACGCCGCCAAGTGGGTCTCGCGTACCGAATCGCTGCTCGCCGGCCTGCTCGCCGGCCTCGCCGCGTACCTCTATCTGACCTGGTCCCGTCGCCGGGCCGAGCGCCGTGACGGCGTGGCGTCGCCGCTGCGCTGGCCGGCGTACCTGGTGGCCGGCGCGGGCGCGGGCCTGCTCCTGCTGCTCACCGAGGTGATCATCCGGATCGGCGGCCGCGGGCTGCTCGACCTGGCCGCCGCGCTCAGCGAGGCCGACGAGGTGGCGCAGACCGCGCTCGGCACCTCGCGGGTGGACAACGGGATCTGGGTGCTCTTCGTGGGCGCGCTGACCACGCTCATCGTGTTCGGCCGCACGCTCGGCCCCCGCCCGGTCGAGGACGAGACGGACGAGTCGGCGGCGTCCTGAGCCGCCGGCTCAGCCGGCCTCGCGCAGCAGCAGGTCCAGCTCGGTCACGTCGTACCACTCCAGTTCGTGGTCCTCGGCACCGTCGACGGTGAACTGGGCGTCCGGGTCCCCGGCCTGGGCCTCGGCCACCACCTCGACGGCAGCGGCCACGTCCTCGACCGCCTCCGCGCCGTCGACATGCAGCGCGGCGACCGACTTCACCGGCACCGGTCCGGCCGGCCGGACCACGCTCGACCCCAGCTCGCCGCCGACCCGTCCGACCGCCCGGGCGGGCAGGTCGGCCGAGACGACAACCCGTCGCCGGGGCGCGGCGGGGTCGCTCCGGAGCAGGAACAGCGCGTCCTGGGCGGCCCGGGTGAAGGCCACGTACTCCAGTTCCTCCTCGTCGCCCTCGGCGTACCACTCGCGCAGTTCCGGGGTGACCGCGTGCGCCGCCTCGGCGGTCAGCCCCTCCTCGCGCAGCCGGGCGAGCATGGGTACGGTCGCCGGCAGGTACACCCGGACAAGCTCGTCGGTCACCGGTCACTCCCGCATTCAGGCCACTCACCGGCGGACGCCGGCTCCGGGCGCCGATCATGCCGTACGCCAGGACCGTCATACACCCGGCATCCGCGCGGGTGAAGTCTCCCGCCGGTGTGTCAGGCGAACGGGCATGGGGCGATGTCAGCCGGTGATGGCAAACTAAGGCAAACGAAGCCAACCCCGGGAGTCACCGTGGAGTCGAGGTTCCTGCTGCTGTCCGACGTCGCCGCCGAGCTGAACGTCTCGGACTCGCAGGTCTACCACATGGTTCGCAGTGGCGAGCTGCCGGCGATCAAGATCGGCGGTCGGGGGCAGTGGCGGGTCGAGCGCTCCCGGCTGGAGGAATACATCGAGCGGAAGTACGCCGAGACGGCGGAGTGGGTACGCGGGAACCCGCTCGGTGAGCGCGACGAGGAGTGACCACCCGAGGACCGTCGGCCATTGACGCCGGTGACGCCATTCCGGGAAGATGAAGCCCTGTCGGAGGCAAACGAAGGCAAACGCAAGGATTCGAGATGGTCGACACCCGCCGTCCCCGCGCACCCCGCCCGCCGGTCCGTCTCCGGCCCGCCCCGCCACTCGACCCGCCGTGCGTCGACGAGGAGCCGCTGTGGAGTCCCGTCGGGCAGCTCACCCTCGACCTGAGCGATCCGCGCCGCGGTGCCGCCGCACGCCCCGCCGGCCGCGCCCCGGACCCGGCACCCGCCTGGCCACGCTGGACCGGCACCCCCGCGTCAGCCCTCGCGTCCGCCGCACCCGAGGGAACGCGGGCCGCACACCGGTTCGTCCGCACCTTCCTGGAGATCGTCAACGGCTTCCGGCCACCCGGCCAGCTCCGGCCGCTCTGCGTGCCCGAGTCGGCCGGCCCGGTCGCGGCCGAGCTGACCCGAGCAGCCCGTCGGGTGACCCCGGTCCGCCGCCGTACCGCCCGGCCGACTCTGCTCCTGCGGCGTCTGCGGGTCTGCGAGCCCCGCGCGGGCGCGGTCGAGGCCACCGCCGTGTTCGCCGGCGTCGGAGGCACGAGCTGGGCCGTTGCGATACGCCTGGAACGCCGCCGAGGCACCTGGCTGTGCCTCGTCCTGGACGTCCTCTGAGCCCGGTCGTGGCCCCCCGACCCGGCTCGACCGCGCCGCGGCCACCCGCGCCTCCACCGGCGCCGATCTTGCACTTCCGTCCCGTAGATAACGTCATGAATCGGGCATGATGAGGGCCGGAACTGCAAGATCGCGGGAGAGAGCGAGGGCACTGGGGGAACCCAGGGACGGCGACGGGCCCCGGCCGGGAGGCCGGGGCCCGTCGTGGGCGTTCGGGGTCAGTTGCCGCCGTTGGGCGAGCCGTGGCAGCGCTTGTACTTGCGGCCCGAGCCACACGGGCAGGGCGCGTTACGGGACGGGCCCTCGCCGCCGTCGACCTGGCCCGGGGCGGCCCGCCGGGCGGTGCTCGCCGCGACCGCCTGGCCGCTCGCACCGGCCGGAGCCCGGCGCGGCCCGGCGGCGGCAGGGCGCTCCGACTGCTGGCCGATGCCGAGCGCCGGCGCCTGCTGCTCGGGCCGCTCGATCACCGGAGCGCCGCGACCGGCCTCGCCGTCCACGGCGGGAGCGGAGTACTGCAGGCCCTGCTGCTGCGGCGCGCGGTTGAGACCCTTCGCCCGGATCTCCACCGGCTTCTCCAGCAGCTGCACCTCCTCGGCCTCCGGCTCGGCCTCCTCGACCTGCACGTCCAGGTTGTAGAGGAAGCCGACCGTCTCCTCCTTGATGCCGTCCATCATGGTGGCGAACATGTCGAAGCCCTCGCGCTGGTACTCGATGACCGGGTCGCGCTGGGCGTACGCCCGCAGGCTGATGCCCTCCTGCAGGTAGTCCATCTCGTAGAGGTGCTCGCGCCACTTGCGGTCGATCACCTGGAGCAGGACCATCCGCTCGAGCTGGCGGACCGCCTCCTCGCCGAGGCTCTCCTCGCGCCTGTCGTACGCGGCGTGCGCGTCCTCCTTCAGGCGGGCGAGCAGGAAGTCCTGGTCGATGCCCGAGCGGGAACCGACCTCCTCCTCCAGCTCGTCGACTGTGACGCCGACCGGGTACAGCTGCTTGAGGCTGGACCACAGCTGATCGAGGTCCCAGTCCTCGGCGTAGCCGTCGCTTGTCGCGCCGACCACGTACGCGGTCACCACGTCGTCGATCATGTTGCGGACCTGGTCGGACAGGTCCTCGCCGTTGAGCACCCGCAGACGCTCGGCGTAGATCACCTGGCGCTGCTTGTTCAGCACCTCGTCGTACTTGAGGACGTTCTTGCGGATCTCGGCGTTCTGGCCCTCGATCTGGGCCTGGGCACTCTTGATCTGCCGGGTGACCATCTTCGACTCGATGGGCACGTCCTCGGGGATGTTGAAGCGGTCCATCACGGCCTCGACCGCGCCGGCCCGGAAGCGCTTCATCAGCTCGTCCTGCAGCGACAGGTAGAAGCGGGACTCGCCCGGGTCACCCTGCCGGCCGGCGCGACCGCGCAGCTGGTTGTCGATCCGGCGGGACTCGTGCCGCTCGGTGCCCAGCACGTAGAGGCCACCGGCGGCGGCGACCTCCTCCGCCTCGACGTCACACGCCTGCTTCCAGGTCGGAAGGATCTCCTCCATCGCCTTGGCGTACTCCTCCGGCTGCTCGACCGGGTCGAGCCCGCGCTGGCGCAGCTCGTTCGCGGCGAGGAACTCGGGGTTGCCGCCGAGCAGGATGTCCGTACCGCGGCCGGCCATGTTGGTCGCGACGGTGACCGCGCCCTTGCGCCCGGCCTGGGCGACGATCTCCGCCTCCTTGGCGTGGAACTTCGCGTTCAGCACGGAGTGCGGGATGCCGCGGCGGCGCAGCATGTGCGACAGGATCTCGGAGTTCTCCACCGAGACGGTGCCGACGAGCACCGGCTGGCCCTGCTCGTGCCGCTCGGCGATGTCCTCGACGACGGCGTTGAACTTGGCCTTCTCGGTCTTGTAGATGACGTCGGGCCGGTCGAGCCGGACCATCGGCCGGTGCGTCGGGATGGTCACGACGCCGACCTTGTAGACCTTGTTGAACTCGCCCGCCTCGGTCTGGGCGGTACCGGTCATGCCCGAGAGCTTGTCGTAGAGGCGGAAGTAGTTCTGGAGGGTGATGGTGGCCAGGGTCTGGTTCTCCTGCTTGATCTCCACCCCCTCCTTGGCCTCGATCGCCTGGTGCATGCCCTCGTTGTAGCGGCGGCCGTGCAGGATGCGGCCGGTGAACTCGTCGACGATCAGGACCTCGCCGTCGTTGACGATGTAGTCCTTGTCGCGCTTGTAGAGTTCCTTCGCCTTGATGGCGTTGTTCAGGTAGCCCACGAGCGGGGTGTTCACCGACTCGTACAGGTTGTCGATGCCGAGGCGGTCCTCCACCTTGGCCACGCCGCGCTCGGTGATCGCGATGGTGCGCTTGGCGTAGTCGACCTCGTAGTCGCCCTCGCCGTCGGTGCCGGGCTGGAGCCGGGCCACCACGGTGGCGAACTCCTGGTACCACCGGGCGGAGTGCTCGGCCGGACCGGAGATGATCAGCGGGGTACGCGCCTCGTCGATGAGGATCGAGTCGACCTCGTCGACCACGGCGAAGAAGTGGCCGCGCTGGACCAGTTCGTCCTTCGACCAGGCCATGTTGTCGCGCAGGTAGTCGAAGCCGAACTCGTTGTTCGTGCCGTAGGTGATGTCGCACTCGTAGGCCGCGCGGTGCTCGGTGGCGGGCCGGTTGGGCAGCACCACGCCGACGCGCAGGCCGAGGAACTCGTGCACCCGGCCCATCCAGGCGGCGTCGCGTTCGGCCAGGTAGTCGTTCACGGTGACCACGTGCACGCCCTTGCCGGCGAGCGCGTTCAGGTAGACCGGCATGACCGAGGTGAGCGTCTTGCCCTCACCGGTCTTCATCTCGGCGATGTTGCCGAAGTGCAGCGCCGCGCCACCCATGACCTGGACGTCGTAGGGACGCTGGCCGAGCACCCGGGAGGCCGCCTCACGGCACACCGCGAACGCCTCGGGCAGCAGGTCGTCGAGGGTCTCGCCGTCAGCGAGCCGCTCCTTGAACTGGTCGGTCATGCCGCGTAGCTCGTCGTCGCTGAGGTTGACGTAGTCGTCCTCGATCGAGTTGACGGCGGCCGCGATGGCCTTGAGCCGACGCACCATGCGCCCCTCGCCGGCGCGAAGGACCTTTTCCAGAATCGACACGGATCAACGCTCCCCTAGACGGTCTCGAACCATCGTAGGCGCTCGGAGGCGACGATGGTCACTGGTGGCGGCGGTCCGGGCTCCGGAACCCGACATAACGCCGCGACCGTGCGCCACCGGCCGCTAATCGGGTTACGCCGTGCGCGAACGATCCGGCACGATGGCTCGGATGGAGCCTGTGGAGATCATCGAGGACGGCCTGCTGCTGCGCCCCTGGCGTGCGGCGGACGCCGACGCGGTGCACCGTGCCTGCCAGGATCCGGACATCCAGCGCTGGACCACCGTACCTCGCCCGTACCTGCCGGAGCACGCCGCCGAGTTCGTGACCACGTTCAGCGCGACCGCCTGGGCCGAGGGCGCGGGCGCACCGTTCGCGGTCTGCGACGCCGGCACCGGGGAGCTGCTCGCCTCGTGTGGCCTGGTCTCCGTGGACCGCGAGCTGGACTCGGCCGAGGTCGGCTACTGGACCGCGCCGTGGGCCCGGGGCCGGGGCGTCGCGGTCCGCGCCACCCGCGCGCTCGCCCGCTGGGCGTTCGACGCGCTCAAGCTGCGCCGGCTCATCTGGCAGGCCGAGATCGGCAACCACGCCTCGCGGCTGGTCGCGCTGCGCGCCGGCTTCCGCGTCGAGGGTGAACTGCGGCTGGCCCACCCCAGCGCCGGCGGCCGTCCGGAGGGCTGGATCGGCTCCCTGTTCCCGGCCGAGCTGGCCGCGCCCGGCGACCCGGTCCCCTACGGGCCGGACACGCTGCAGGCCCGCCGCGCGGCGGTCTTCGGCCGCCCGCAGCCGGTCCTGTTCGCCACCGCCGGGGACACCGAGCTGCGGCTGCGCGCGCTGGAGGAGCGCGACCTGCCCGCGGTGACCCGCACCTGCCAGGACGAGCAGACGATCCGCTGGACCACGGTGCCGCACCCGTACCGGCCGGAGCACGCCGAGGGCTTCCTGCACGACCTGGTCCGCCCGGCCTGGGCCCGGGGCACCGCCGCGACGTTCGCCGTGGCCGACCCGGACGACAGCTACGTCGCCTCGATCGACCTGCGCATCCTCCCCAACGACCCGCTGGTGGCCGACGTGGGCTACATGACCGCGCCGCACGCGCGCGGCCGGGGTTACCTGCCGGCCGCGCTCACCGCCGTGTGCGCCTGGGGCTTCACCACGCTCGGCCTGGCCCGGATCGAGTGGCGGGCCAACGTGGGCAACACCGCCTCGCGGCGGGCCGCCGAGAAGGCCGGCTTCACCGTCGAGGGCACGCTGCGCGGCGGCGTCCAGCACCGCGGCGAGCGCCAGGACGCGTGGATCGGCGCGCTGCTGCCGGAGGACCTGGTGTGACGCCGGAGACGATCGAGGGGTACGGCGTACGGCTGCGGCCGTGCCACCTCGGGGACGTGCCGGACATGGTGGCCGGGTGCGCCGACCCGGAGACCCGCCGGTTCATGCCCCTGCTGCCCGATCCCTACGACGAGGACGCCGCCCGCTGGTGGATCACCGAGGGCTCGCCGGCGGCGTGGGCGGCGGGTGGGGCCGCGTACACGATCGCCGACCCGGCCACCGACCGGCTCCTCGGCAGCATCGGCCTGAGCCGGCTCAGCGCGGAGCGGGCGAGCTACGAGATCGGTTACTGGGTGGGTCCCGCGGCGCGCGGCCGGGGCGTGGCGAGCGCCGCCACCCGGCTGCTGACCGAGCGTGCGTTCGCCGCCGGGGCGGCCCGGCTGGAACTGCTCACCCGCGTCGACAACGTGCCGAGCCAGCGCATCGCCCTGGCCTGCGGCTACCGGCACGAGGGCGTACGCCGGGCGGCGGGCGCGAGCGCGGGCGGCGTACGCGAGGATCTGATCGCCTGGGTGCGGCTGGCCGACGACCCGCCGGGACCGGTCGGCCGTCTGCTGCCGGACCTGCCCGGCGGCCGGCTCACCGACGGCGTGGTGACGCTGCGCCCGGTGGGGCCGGCGGACACCGACGTGCTGCACCGGCTGCACTCGCTGCCGGAGGTGGTGGCGAACCGGGTGCCGCCGGTGGCGCCGGAGCGGGCCGCGCTCGCGCGGCGCTGCCGGCTGGCGGCGAGCCGCTGGCTGGCCGGCGAGGCTGCCGACCTGGCGATCGTCGACGCGGTGACCGGCGCTGTCGTCGGCGGGTGCGCGCTGTTCTACGACGAGCCCGCCACCGGCCAGGCGATGATCGGCTACAGCCTGCTGCCGGAGGCGCGCGGGCGCGGGCTGGCCGCGCGTACGGTCCGGCTGGTCGCCGGGTGGGCGTTCGGCATCGGGGTGGCCCGGCTCTGGGCCGGCACCCGGCCGGACAACGTGGCCTCGCAGCGCGTGCTGGAACGGGCCGGCTTCCGGCGGGAAGGGCTGCTGCGCGGGCGGTTGCCCGGCCCGGACGGCGCCCGGGTCGACTCGGTGGTCTACGGCCGGCTCGCCACCGACGAGAACTGAGACGGGCCCCCGCGCGTGCGGGGGCCCGTCTCACCGGTCAAGGGGTCACGTGTCGAGCTGGATGATCCCGTAGTCGTACGCGTGCCGCCGGTAGACCACGCTCGGGCGGCCGGACTCCTTGTCCTGGAACAGGTAGAAGTCGTGGCCGACCAGTTCCATCTGGAACAGCGCGTCGTCGACGGTCATCGGATCGGCGGGGTGGACCTTCGCCCGGGCGATGTGCCACGGCTGGTCGTCGGGTTCGACGTAACCGTCCTCGTCGGGACGTTCGGCGACGGCGGTGGCGGCGCCGTGGCCGTCGCGCGCCGCCAGGCCGGGCCCGTCGAGTTCGGCCACCGGCAGTCCGGCGGTCGCGGCGGCCACGGAGATCGGCGCGTGCCGCCCCCGGTGCACCCGGCGGCGGTCCGCAGCGCGGCGGAAGCGGGTGTCCAACTTGGCGATTGCGGCGTCGAGCGCGCTGTAGAAGTCGCTCGTGCAGGCCTCGGCCCGGATCACCGGGCCGCGCGTGACACAGGTGATCTCCACTCGCTGGCAGTGGTCCGCCTGGCGTGGATTGCGCTCGTGGAACAACTCGACGTCCACGCGAATGAGCTTCTGGTCGTAGCGTTCGATCTTCGCGAGCTTCTCGGCTACGTGCACCCGGTAATGGTCCGGCACTTCGACGTTACGGCCCTTGACCACGATGTCCACGTGACCTCCCTTGTTCGGACGGTCGTTCGGTCCGGAGAATCCGGTCGACCCGCCCGGGAGGGCCCCGCTCGGCGTCGACCGGTGGTGTTCGGCTACGCCTCCTTCCAGCGCCGGGGGAAGGTTGGCATCCTCTCTACCCCCGACACCGAAACGCTAACTCCTCTACCGCCAACCGTCACCCCTGGTTGCCGAAAGGGGTTGCGGAATTTAACACCTCATACACCATGGGGTGAAACGGATACACGAAGCGTCACCGAACGTGCCGCTTTTGCGTTGCGGCGAGCACGGCCGCGGCCTTTGGCGTCATTCCCGCGCGGTGCAACATCCGGCTCACCGCCGCGAGCGTCGCGCCGGTGGTGACGATGTCGTCCAGCAGCACCACGGTCCCGGCCGGGCGGTGTCCGGTCACGGGGCGGCGCAACCGGAACGCCGCCTCGGCCGCGGTGGCCCGTCCGGCGCTGTCCAGCGTCACCGAGTCGGGCCGGGACAGTGCCCGCAGCGGTCGCAGCACGCGTACCGGCCAGCCGGCCGCGCGCAGCCGGGACGCCGCCGGGCGGACCAGCCGGTCCAGGTGGTCGCCGTACCGGGCCCGGGCGGCGCGGGCCGTGTCCGGCACCGCCACCAGCGTCACCGGGCCGGGCGGCCCCACCGCCTCGGCGACCACCTCCGCCAGCAGCGCGCCGAGCGGCCGGGCCAGCCCGTGCCGGCCCCGTTCCTTGTACGCGAGCAGCGCCTCGCGCAGCGCCCCGCCGTACGGGCCGAGCGCGACACAGGGCGGCAGGCCGGGCGGGGCCGGATCGGGCCGGGTGGGCGCGGGGCGCAGCGACTCCAGTTCGCGTACGCAGCCGGGGCAGAAGCCCTGCCGCAGCCGCGCCGCTCCCCCGCCGCAGCCGGCGCACCCGGCGGGCAGCACCAGGTCGGTCAGGTCCGACCAGAGCCCGCCGAGGTCACGCACGGCGGCTCAGTAGAGGAAGAACGGGGCGGTCGGGTTGGTCGCCCGGCTGCCGGCCGGCACGTCGAGCACCTGCTCCCGCTTGACGAAGTCGAACGGGTTGTTCCGCCAGGCCGCCCCGTCCGTCTCGAACATGAACGAGAACGCGGCCAGGCCCCGGTCGCTGCCGCCCGGATACCCGGCGAGCTGGGTGACCGGGGCGCCGATCTCCACCGCCAGCGGGGTCTCCCACACGCCGTCGACGCTGAGCTGGTGGATCGCCGAACGCCGGTCCGCCTCGTTGCCGGCCAGCACGAGTTCGTTCTCCGCCACCCAGTCCACCACCGTCACGCCGGTGAGCAGGGTGGCCACCCGGCGCGGCTGTCCCAGGTTGACCACGCCGCCGTCGACGCTGACCGCGGCGACGTAGAGCGCGCCGCCGCTGACCAGTGCGACCCGGTGGCCTTCGAGGGAACCGGCGACCGCCGTCACCGGGCCGGACACGGACAGCGCGATCTCGCTCATCCGGCCCGACCCGTCGAACCGGTAGAGCTTGCCGTCTGCCGCCACCAGGCCACCCGGCCGGGCCTTGGTCAGCGACCGCAGCCAGGTCGGGCGGCTCATCGCGCGGAACGTGCGGTCGCTCGCGTTGAGCGTGGCCACCGGCTCCGCGCCGGAGCCCACCTTGAGCCGCTTGCGGTTGTCGGCGCCGGTGACGACGAGCGCGGCCAGCACCTGTTCCTCGGCACGGGCGAGCGCGGCGGAGACCACGTTGCGGTTCTCCTCCGGCGGCAGCGGCACGGCGGCCCGCGGCTCGTTGCCGAACGCCAGTGGGCGTACGGCACCGTCGTAGACGCCCAGCCGCATCGGGTTCGCCCCGCGCGGGTACGCGACGACCGAGACGCGCTCCCGCCGGAGGGCGACGGTCAGCCGCTTCTGGTTCTGGATCTTGAGGTCGACCACGCCGTCCAGGTCCGACAGGGACCAGGCCAACTGGGTGCCGAGCCGGTTCAGCCGCTGCTCGTTGGCCCCCGGCATGTTCAGGTTGATCTCCCAGTGCCCGTCCGTCCCGGTCGCGTTGTTGATCAGCTGGGTGCCGTCGGGCAACCCGGTCACGCCGGCGGCCAGCCAGTCCGAGGGGCGGTCCGCCAGCCACTTCATCACCTCGGTGATCCGCCGCTCGGTCGGTGCCGAGGAGAGCAGGTAGCGCTGGTCCGGCACCAGCCGGGTCTGGTCCGAGTTCCAGAAGTAGACGGTGCGGGGGCGGTAGTACTCACGCATCGCCGAGTCACTGGCCAGCAGCACGTTCGGCGCCTCGGTGATCAGCAGCCCGGTCCCGGCCGGCTCGGCGCGGCGCAGCTCGAAGACGTACTGCGTGTCGCTGGCCACCGGCGGCCCGAGCGTGCCGTCCGCCCGCAGCACGCCGACCTGCTGCACCTTGAGCGTCACCGTGCTGGTGCCCTGGTTGTTCGGCGGCGTGCTCTCCGGCTTCTCCCGCAGCCGCACCACGGTCAACTCGACCTCGCTGGTCTGCGGCTTGCCCGGGAGCAGGTCGCGGGACTCCTCGGCGAGGAACTTCCGGGCCCGGGCGTACGCCTGGTCGCGTTCCCCGGCCGCCGCCGCCCGCAGGTAGTTCTCGATGAACGGCACCGGCTCGCTGCTGTCGGCCGGTTCGGGCGGCCGGGCCGGACTGCCGTTGAGCGCCCCGCCCTGCGCGGCCGGCACCGAGCCGTCGATCTGGACGTCTGTCTCACCCGGGATGCCGCAGCCGACGAGCGCGGCCGGAAGCAGGGCGCCGGCCAGCAGCAGGGCCAGGGCGCGGCGGCTCACGGCCGGACCTCCGCCCGGTCGCCGTCGGTGGCGGGCTCCACGGCCAGCGTTCCGGCGTCGGTGCCCGGGCCGATGGCGAGCAGGCCGCCGTCGCGGGGACCGCCGAACGGCACCGTGGCGTCGGCCGGCACCAGCCGCAGCGGGGAGGTGGTGAGCCGGTCCCCGGCCCGGGCCGGCAGCGTGAGCCGGAACTGGGCGCCCTGGCCGGGCGCGCCCCACGCCTCCAGCCAGCCGCCGTGCAGGCGGGCGTCCTCCAGGCTGATCGACAGGCCGAGCCCGGTGCCGCCGGTCTGCCGGGCCCGCGACGGGTCGGCCCGCCAGAAGCGGTTGAACACCAGCTTCTCCTCCCCCGGCTTGAGGCCGACGCCGTGGTCCCGCACGGTGATCGCCACCGCGCTGCGGTCCTGGCCCAGGGTGATCCGTACCGGTTTGGCCTCGCCGTGCTCGACCGCGTTGCCGACCAGGTTGCGCAGCACCCGCTCGACGCGGCGCGGGTCGACCTCGGCGATCACCGGAGTGTCCGGCAGGTCCAGCTCGATCGTGACCCCGACCCGCTCGGCCAGCCCGGCCAGCCGCTCGGTGACCCGGTGCACCACCGGCACCAGGTCGGTGGGCTCGCTGTCCAGCACCGCGAAGCCGGCGTCGAACCGGCTGATCTCCAGCAGGTCGGTGAGCAGCTCCTCGAACCGGTCCAGCTCGGCCTGGAGCAGCTCGGCGCTGCGGGCCACCGCCGGGTCGAACTCGTCCCGCTCGGCGAAGATCAGGTCGGCGGCCATCCGGACCGTGGTCAACGGGGTCCGCAGCTCGTGCGAGACGTCGGAGGTGAACCGGCGTTGCAGCCGGGACATCTCCTCCAGCCGGAGGATCTGCCGTTGCAGGTTCGTCGCCATCTGGTTGAACGAGGCGGCCAGCAGGGCGAGGTCGTCCTCGCCGGAGACCACCATGCGCTGGTCGAGCAGGCCGGCGGAGAGCCGCTGCGCGGTGCGCGCGGCCACCCGTACCGGCGTCACCACCAGGCGGGTGACCAGGGCGGCCAGCAGGCCGAGCAGGAGGACGAGCGCGACGCCGGTGGCGACCACCGTGGCCCGGGCGTCGGCCGCCGTCGCGTCCTGCCGGGCCAGGGGTACGAGGTAGTAGAGCTCGACCTGCCCGAACTTGGTGGGCACCGGGGAGCCGTAGACCAGGTATTTGGTGCGTTCGCCGCCGAGCGACCCGGTGCGGATCTGGTGGGCGACCTTGCCGGAGGCCACGGCGGCCCGCAGCTCGTCGCCGATCACCGTGCCCACCGGCACCTCGGGCGTGGTGCGCGGCTCGATGAACTCGGCGAAGTTGTCGGCGGTGATCGCCACCACGACGCCGCTGGTCTGCGTCGGGTCACCGCCGGCAAGGTAGTTCACCGTGCCGTCGATGGTGTTCTGGAGCTGCGCCTCCTGCGGCTGGCTGTAGAGGTTGAACTGCTTCGCCGCGTACTCGCTGCCGTTGCTCAGCCGCAGCCGCACGTCGGTCTCGGCGTTCTCCAGCAGGATGCTGGTGATCTTGTCGGCGATCAGGTAGGCGAAACCGCCCACCAGCAGACTCGACGCCACCAGCGTGATGGTGACCACACGCACCTGGAGCGACCGCCGCCAGGCCTGGTGCACCGCGGCGACCAGCCGGGCGACCCGGCCGCTCAGGGCGAGCCAGAGCGCCCGCACGGCGTGGAGCCGGCGGGGCTCGGCGGTCGGCGTGTCCGGCAGCGGGGTGGTCACCACAGTGCTGACCAGGCTATCCGGTACCCGCCTTGTAACCCACGCCCCGCACGGTCAGGATGATTTCGGGTCGCTCCGGATCCGGCTCGATCTTGGCGCGCAGCCGCTGCACGTGCACGTTCACCAGGCGGGTGTCGGCGGCGTGGCGGTAGCCCCAGACCTGTTCCAGCAGCACCTCGCGGGTGAAGACCTGGCGCGGCTTGCGGGCGAGCGCGACCAGCAGGTCGAACTCCAGCGGGGTCAGCTTCACCTCGTCGCCGTCGCGGCTGACCGTGTGCGCCGGCACGTCGATGGTGATCTGGTTGCCGGGCGGCCCGATCGTCAGCATCTCCGGGGCCACGTCCTCGCCCCGGCGCAGCCGGGCCCGCATCCGGGCCACCAGCTCCTTGGGCTTGAACGGCTTGACCACGTAGTCGTCGGCGCCGGACTCCAGGCCGAGCACCACGTCCACGGTGTCGCTCTTGGCGGTCAGCATCACGATCGGCACGCCGGACTCGCCCCGGATGGCGCGGGCCACGTCGATGCCGCTCATGCCGGGGAGCATCAGGTCGAGCAGGACGATGTCGGGTCGGTTGTCGCGGAAAGCGGCCAGCGCCCGTTCGCCGTCCGCGACGAAGGACGGCACGAAGCCCTCGCTGCGCAGCACGATGCCGAGCATCTCGGCGAGGGCGGGGTCGTCGTCGACCACGAGTACCCGGGCTCTCATGGGGTTTATCGTTCCATCCCCGTTCGTCTGGAGGGGTTCGGCGTCTCCACGGCACGGTAGCGCCGAGCGGGCCCGCGCACCACAGCAAGCGGCGTGGCCGCACAGCGTGGCGCGTCAGGGCGGACGGGTCCACCGGATGCGGACCCGCCGTGCAACCATGATCCCTCGGGCGCCGCGCCGCCCGCCACCTCCGCCCTGCCCGCCAGGAGTACGCGTGCCCGACGCCGGCCCGACCGCGGTGCTGCCGCGCCGTCCGCTGACCGTCGGCGAACTGCTCGACGCGGCAGTGCTGCTGCTGCGCGACCACGCCCGGGTGCTCGTCCCGCTCGCCCTCGTGCTGGCCCTCGCCGAGCAGGCGGTGCTCCACCCGCTGCGGCTGCTGGTCGAGGCCGACCCGCCGCAGTGGTGGCCGGCGGACCTCGGTGACTCGCTGCCCTGGTACTGGCTGCTGCTGGCGACCGGCGCCGGCACCGAGGCGGCGATCATCGCGCTGCTGGGCGGCCCGGCCGCGCGCGGCGCCGGCGCGGCCCTGCTGGGGCGCCGTCCCGGGCCGGCCGAGCTGCTGCGCGGCTCCCGCCCTGGCGCCGCGCTGCTGGCCGCCGTCGCGATCGGCCCCGTCGTCGCGCTCGCCGCACTGACCGGGCCGGGCTGGTTCCTGGCGTACGGGCTGCTCGGCCTGGTGGTGCCGGTGCTGGTGCTGGACGGGGTGCCCGGACACCGGGCCCCGTGGCGGGCGATCCGCCTGGCGGGCCGGGTGAGCGCGCGGGCCGCCGCCGTCCGGCTGCTGGGCTACCTGGGCTGGTGGCTGATCCGGCTCGGCATCGGGCTGGGCGTCTATCACGGTCTCGGCATGCTGGGCCTGTTCGACGTGTCCGCCTGGGCGCTGCCGGTGACCGTCGCCGCCTTCGCCGCGGTGAACGCGCTGGCGTACCCGGCGCTGGCCTGCCTGGACGCGGTGCTGCACCTGGAGACCCGGATCCGCACCGAAGGGCTGGACATCCGGCTCTCCCGCGCGCGCCCCGGCGTACCGGAACCGGTCCTGCTGGCGGCGCAGCGGTGAGCCGGTGGTGGACCGAGACGGTCGCGGCCCTCGGTGACCTGCTGCCGCTGCCGCTGGCCGCGCTGATCCTGCTGGCGGTCGCGCTGCTCACCGCCCTGGGCTGGTACTTCTTCCCGGCCTGGGTGCCCCGCCGGCTGCCCCGGTTCTCACTGCCCCGGCTGCGCCTGCCGCGCCTGCCCCGGCTGCGGCTGCCCCGCCTGCGCCGGCCCGCGCGCCGCCGCCGCTCCGATCCGCCGCCGGTACGCGTGCCCGAGCCCCGGACCCCGGAGGCCGTGCCGGCCGGCGCGCCCGGGCTGGCCGACCGGCTCGCGGCAGAGGGCCGGTACGCCGAGGCGGTCCGGGAACGGCTGCGCGAGATGGTCCGGCTCCTGGTCACGCGGCACGTCGTGGAGCCCCGCCCCGGGCTCACAGTGGTCGAGCTGACCGAGGCGGCGGCCCGTGCCCGGCCCCAGGTGCGGCCGACGCTGCACACCGCCGGGGCGATCTTCTCCGACCTCTGGTACGCCCAGCGTCCCGCCACCGCCGCGCACGACCACCGGATGCGTGAACTCGCCGCCGACCTGCGTCGCGAGCTGACCGGGGAGGAGCCGCGATGACCGCCACCGTGACGCCGGCGGAGACGGCCACCGCCGCGACGCCGCGCCGTCGGCGGCACCGGCTGCTCGTCCCGCTCGGGCTGGCCGTGCTGCTGATCGTGACCACGCTCGTGCTGCACGCCGTCGACCGGCCCGACACCGACGAGCCCGGCTTCCTCTCCCCGGTCGCCACCGACGACGACGGGGGCAGCCGGCTCGCCGAGGCGCTGCGCGCGCAGGGTGTGTCGGTGCGCCGGGAGACGGCGTTCGACGGGGTGCTGCAGACCGCCGGCATCGCGCCGAGCACCGTCTTCGTGCCCGCGCCCGGACTGGTGCACCCGGACCTGCTCGACCGCCTGACCGCCCTGCCCCCGGGCACCCGCCTGGTGTTCGTCGAACCCTCCCCGCGGGTGCTCGCCGAACTGGACACGCCGGTCGAGCCGGCCGCCCGGCGCTGGGCCGCGCGGGCCGTGCCGCCGGACGCGGACGGCACGCCGTGCCCGCTGCCCGAGGCGGTCCGGGCCGGTGCCGCCGCGATCGACCTGCAGCGCTACGCCGGGCCGGCCGAGGTCGACCACTGCTACGGCGGCGCGCTGCTGCGCGTCCCCGGCCGGGTCGAGGTGGTGCTGGCCGGCGCCAGCGACCCGTTCCGCAACGACCGGATCGGCGAGTGGGGCAACGAGGCCCTCGCCACCGGTCTGCTCGGCGGGAACCGCCCGCTCGTCTGGCTCGACCTGCCCGAGCCGGTACCGGCCCCGACCCGCCCGAGCTGGTCCCCGGAACCCTTCACCGAGGAGCCCGCCCAGGGCGGCGACGGCGAACGGTCGGAACGGCCCGACCCGCCCGACCGCGCCGACCCGCCGTGGGAGAACCCGCTCTGGGGCGCCTTCCCGCAGTGGTTCTGGGCGCTCCTGGCGCAGCTCGCCCTGGCCGGGCTGCTCGTCGTGCTCTGGCGGGCCCGCCGGCTCGGGCCACCGGTGTCGGAGCCGCTGCCGGTGACCGTGCGGGCCGCCGAGACGGTACGCGGCCGGGCGCGGCTCTACCGCCGGGCGGGCGCCCGGGACACGGTCGCCGAGACGCTGCGCGCCGCCGCGCTGGACCGGCTCCTGCCCCGGCTCAACCTGCCTCCGGACACGCCCGACGACGAGGTGGCCGCCCGGATCGCCGAGCGTGCCGGCGCCGACCCGGAACGGGTGGCCGAACTGCTCTACGGCCCCGCCCCGGAGAAGGACCGCGAGCTGCTGGAGCTGGCCCGCGAACTGGACGCCCTGACCCGTACCCTGGCCCCGCATCCGAGCGAAGGAGACACCCGGTGACCGGACCCGTCACGACCACCGCCCCGTCCGGCGCCCGCGCCGCCCTGCACCGGCTGCGCGCCGAGGTGGCCAAGGCCGTCGTCGGGCAGGACGCCGTGGTCACCGGGCTGGTGATCGCGCTGCTCTGCCGGGGGCACGTGCTGCTGGAGGGCGTACCGGGGGTGGCCAAGACGCTGCTGGTGCGGACGCTTGCCGCCGCGCTCGACCTGGACGCCAAGCGGGTGCAGTTCACCCCCGACCTGATGCCCGGCGACGTCACCGGCTCGCTGATCTTCGACCAGCGCACCGCCGCGTTCACGTTCCGGGAGGGGCCGGTCTTCACCAACCTGCTCCTCGCCGACGAGATCAACCGCACCCCGCCGAAGACGCAGTCGGCGCTGCTGGAGGTGATGGAGGAACGGCAGGTCTCGGTCGAGGGCGAGCGCCGTCCGCTGCCCGACCCGTTCATCGTCGCGGCCACCCAGAACCCGGTCGAGTACGAGGGCACCTACCCGCTGCCCGAGGCGCAGCTCGACCGCTTCCTGCTCAAGCTGACGGTGCCGCTGCCGGAGCGGGAGGAGGAGCTGGGTGTGCTCCGCGCGCACCACGCCGGTTTCGACCCGCGTGACCTGCGTGCCGCCGGCGTACGCCCGGTGGCCGGTGCGGCGGACCTGGCCGCGGCCCGGGCCGAGGTGCAGCGGGTGCACGTGGCCGAGCCGGTGCTCGGCTACATCGTGGACGTGTGCCGGGGCACCCGTTCCGCCCCGGCGCTGGAGCTGGGCGCGTCGCCCCGGGGCGCCACCGCGCTGCTGAACACCGCCAAGGCGTGGTCCTGGCTGGCCGGCCGGGACCACGTCACGCCGGACGACGTGAAGGCGGTGGCCCGGCCCACGCTGCGGCACCGGCTGCGGCCGCGCCCGGAGGCGGAGCTGGAGGGCGTGACCGTGGACGCGGTGCTGGACTCGGTGCTGGCCACCGTGCCGACGCCGCGATGACCTGGCGGGCGGGTCTGCTGCTCGGCCTGGGCGCGCTGACGCTGCCGTTCTGGCCGGCGCCGTTCGTCGGGGTGGCCGTGCTGACCGTCGTGGTGCTGCTGCTGGTGGCGCTCGACCGGGCGATGGCCGCCCCGCCGCACGCGCTCACCGTGACCCGCTCCGGCGACCGTACGGTGCGGCTCGGCGGCACCGCCACCGTCACGCTGCACCTGACCAACCCGACCCACCACACGCTGTACGCCCAGGTGCGCGACGCCTGGGTGCCGTCGGCCGGGGCCCGCCCGGACGTGCCGCCGCAGCGCCTGCTAACCGTGCCGCCCGGTGGCGTCGCCACGCTGCCGGTCCGGCTCACCCCGACCCGGCGCGGCGACCGGCCCGCGGTGGCGCTGACCGTACGCTCGCTCGGGCCGATGCGCCTGGGCGCCCGGCAGCGCGCCGGGCAGCCCGCCACCCCGCCGTGGACGCTGCGGGTGCTGCCCCGGTTCGACTCCCGCCGGCACCTGCCGGAGAAACTGGCCCGGCTGCGGGTCATCGACGGTGTGCAGGTGACCCGGGGGCGCGGCCACGGCACCGAGTTCGACACGCTGCGCGAGTACGCGGTGGGCGACGACGTCCGTTCGATCGACTGGCGGGGCAGCGCCCGCCGCGCCGACATCCTGGTCCGCACCTGGCGCCCGGAACGGGACCGGCGCCTGGTCTGCGTTCTGGACACCGGCCGCACCTCGGCGGTCCGGCTGGGCGACGAGCCCCGGCTGGACACCGCCATCGACGCGGCGCTGCTGCTCACCGCGCTCGCGGCCCGCGCCGGTGACCGGGTGGACCTGCTGGCGGCGGACACCGAGATCCGGGCGCGGGTGACCGGCAGCGGCCGTCCGGCCCTGCTCGCCCGGCTGGTCGAGGCGGTGGCGCCGCTGGAGCCGACGCTCGCCGAGACCGACTTCGAGCTGATCGCCGGCGAGGTGCTGCGCCGGGAGCGGCAGCGCAGCCTGGTGGTGCTGTTCACCGCGCTGGAGGCGGGCGCGATCGGCGAAGGGCTGCTGCCGGTGCTGCCCCGGCTGGCGACCCGGCACCGGGTGGTGCTGGCCGCCGGCAGCGACCCGGTGCTGAGCAGGCTCGCCACTGCCACCCCGACCGGCCCGGACGACCCGTACGCGGCCGCGTCGGCGTGGCGGGCGCTGGCCGAGCGGGACCGGGTACGCGCCGCGCTGTCCCGCTACGGGGTGACGGTGGTGGACGTGCCGGCGCACCGGCTCGCCCCGGCCGTCGCGGACACCTACCTGCGGCTCAAGTCCCTCGGTCAGCTCTGACCGCGCGCCGGCCGAGCACCAGCGCGTACGCGAGGAAGGCCAGCCACACCGCGGCGCCGGCGGCCACCCGGAGCGCGACCGGCAGCGGCGCCGGGGTGACGAACGCCTCGACCAGCGCGGAGACCGCGAACAGGCCGACCAGCCCGGCCGCGACCACGACGGCGAGCCGGCCCGCCTCGGCGACCGCCCGGCCGCGCCCGAGGTCCGCGGGCGGGGCGATCCAGGCCCAGGCGGTACGCAGTCCGACCCCGGCGGCGACGTAGATGCCGGTCAGTTCCAGCAGGCCGTGCGGTGTGATCAGGCCGAAGAAGACGTCTCCCCGGCCGTAGGCGACCATCACGCCGCCGACCACGCCGATGTTCAGCGCGTTCTGCCACAGCAGCCAGAGCACCGGCACCACGAGCACGCCGGCGGCCAGGCACTGGGCGGCCAGCCAGGCGTTGTGCGTCCACAGGTGGAACGCGAAGGTGGGCGCGGCGAACTCGGTGTAGTAGCCGGCGAAACCGGAGTCGACGAGTTCCCGGGCGGCTTCGTCGCCGACGAACGCGGCGGCGGTGTCCGGGTTGCCGGCGACGAACCAGATGAGGAACGCGGTGAGCAGGCTGAACCCGGTGGCCACGCCGCACCACCACGGCCAGGCCCGGTAGAGGGCGGCGGGCAGGTCGGCGGCCAGGAACCGGCCCACCGCCGCCCAGGAGAACCGCTGACGGCCGGTGACCCGGGCGCGGGCCGCGAGGACCAGGTGGGACAGGCGGTTGACCAGCGCCGGCTCGGGCGCCCGGGCGCGCAGGGCGGACAGGTGCGTGGCGCTGCGCTGGTAGAGCGCCACCAGCTCGTCGACCTCTGCCGCGTCGAGGCGACGCCGCCCGGTCAGGTACTCCAGCCGCCGCCATTCGGCGTTGTGTTCGGCCACGTACGCATCGAGATCCACTCGCCCTCCCCCGTTCGGCGTCCATGGTGTTCACTGTCGGGGTGCGCGCGCAACCTCCCCCACCGCCCCGGTGGGCCGACGCCGGTCTGGTCAGCGGCGAGGCGGTGGAGCTGGACGTCCGGGCGGCCCGGCTGGGCTCCCGGGTGCTGGCCCTGCTGGTCGACGCGGTGATCCAGCTCGCGCTGGCGCTCGTGCTCGGCGCGGTGCTGGGGATGGTGGCGCTCGCCCTGCTCGGGGACTACCTCGACGCCGCCCTGGCGGGGGCGCTGCAGATCGTGCTGCTGGTGCTGGTGCTGATCGGCTATCCGGTGGTGATGGAACGTTTCGCCGGTGGCCGGACGGTGGGCAAGCTGGCCGTCGGGCTGCGGGTGGTCCGGGCCGACGGCGGCCCGGTGGGGGTGGGCCAGTCGCTGACGCGGGCGCTCGTCGGCGTCGCGGTGGAGTGGCCCGGGCTGGTGCTGCCGCTGCTGAGCTGGGCGGCGAGCGTCACGGTGATGCTCACCGACCCGCGCGGACGCCGGCTGGGTGACCTGGTCGCCGGCACGCTCGTGGTGCACACCCGGGGCGCGACGCTGTGGCGGCCGCTGCCGCCGGCCGCGCCGCCGCTGCTGGCCTGGGCCGGCACGCTCGACCTGACCCGCCTCGACGACGGGCTGGCGCTGGCCGTGCGGCAGTACCTGGACCGGCTGCCCCAGCTCGCCGAACCGGACCGGTTCCGGCTGGGCCGGGGGCTGTGGACGGAGGTCGCGGCGGTCACCTCGCCGCCTCCGCCGTGGGCCGCGCCGGACTGGGCGTACCTGTCGGCGGTGCTCGCCGAGCGGGGGCGGCGGGCGGCGCACCGGCTGGGCCGCAGCCGGGCGGTCGCCGCCACGCTCTGGCCGGAGCTGGTCCCGGCGCCCGCCGTGGTGCCGGGCTCCACCGGGCCGGGCGCCGTCCTGCCAGGCCCCGCCGGGCCGGGCGCGGGCCGGTTGCGGCCCGCCGCGCCGCAGGTCGAACCCGATCCGGTACGCCGCTGAGCCGCCTCGGTTGAGCTGAGCCGGCCTCAGGAGAACAGCGCGCGCCCCCACCAGTCGGCTGCGTCGCGCAGGCCGGGCGGGCAGGCGAACAGGCCGCTGGAGACGTGCCGCAGGTATTCGTTCATCGCGTCGTTGCGGGCCAGCCGGGTCTGGATCGGCACGAACTGCCGGCGCGGATCGCGCTGGTAGGCGATGAAGAACAGCCCGGCGTCGAGCCGGCCCAGCCCGTCCGAGCCGTCCACGAAGTTGTAGCCGCGGCGCAGCAGGCGGGCGCCGTCGTTGGTGTCCGGGTGGGCCAGCCGTACGTGCGCGGTGTCGGCGATGAGCGGCTCGCCGGCGTCGCCCCTGGCGGCGAAGTCCGGCTCGTCGAACTCGTCCCGGCGGCCGATCGGCGCGCCGCTGCCCTTGGTCCGGCCGACGATCATCTCCTGCTCGGCCAGCGGGCTGCGGTCCCACGTCTCGATCAGCATCCGGATCTTCCGGGTGACCAGGTAGGAGCCGCCGGTCATCCAGTCCGGGCCGTCACCGGGCTGCACCCAGAGCTGGTCGCGGAGCAGGGCGGCGTCCTCGGCCTTGAGGTTGGCGGTGCCGTCCTTGAAGCCGAACAGGTTGCGCGGCGTGGCCTGGTCCCGCGACGTCGACGAGGTACGCCCGAAGCCGAGCTGCGACCAGCGGACGCTCACCACGCCCATGCCGATCCGGGCGAGGTTGCGGATGGCGTGCACCGCGACCTGCGGGTCGTTGGCGCACGCCTGGACGCAGATGTCGCCGCCGGACAGTTCCGGCCGCAGCGCGTCCCCGGCGAAGTGCGGCAGGTCGGCCAGGGCGGCCGGACGCCGGGCGGCGATGCCGAAGCGGTCCCGGCCCTGCGCGTCGCGGAACAGCGTCGGTCCGAAGCCCACGGTGAGGGTGAGCTGCGACGGGGGCAGCCCGAGCGCCTCGCCGGTGTCGTCCGGCGGAGCCTCGGGCATGCCGCCGACCGCGCCGATCACCCCGGCGTCCTTCCCGGCGGTCATCCGGGCCGCGGCGGCGGTCCACTCCTGGAGCATGGCGACGAGCCGGTCCCGGTCCTTGGTGACCACGTCGAACGCGACGAAGTGCAGCCGGTCCTGGGCCGGGGTGGTGATGCCGGCCTGGTGCTCGCCGAGGAACGGCACGGAACCGGCGGCCGATCCGGTCGCTGATGCCTCGTTCCCGCCGGCTAGCAGCGCGCCCGCGCCACCCGCCACCCCGGCGATACCGGCCACTCCGACGCCGGCCAGGGTCATCGCCCGGCGCCGGGACAGGCCGCGGCCGGTCCGCTCGCGGTTCGGCTCGCTCGTCGCGTCACCGCCGGCCGGGCCGGTCATCGCGCGACTGCCGCCGCGACCTTGCTGACCGGCTCGGCCAGCGCGTTGACCGCGTCCGACAGCTCCTTCAGCTCGTCCTTGCCGAGCTGGGTGTGCAGCTTCCAGCCGTCGCCGGCGCGGTGCTTGCCGAGCGTGGTCTCCACGTTCGCGAACTCGCTGTCGAGCTGCTTGACCAGGTCGGGCGCGCGCTGCTCCAGCGCCGGACGCAGCGCGGCGACGGCCGCCTTGGAGCCCTCCAGGTTGGCGTTGAAGTCCCAGAGGTCGGTGTGCGAGTAGCGCTCCTCCTCGCCGGTGATCTTCCCGCTGGCGACCTCGTCGAGCAGCGCCTTGGCGCCGTTGGCGAGCTGGAGCGGGGTGAGCTTCTCGGCGTCCGCCTTGGCCACGATCGCCTTCACGTCGGCCAGGAGCCGGTCGGCGATCGGGCCGTCGGAGCTGACGTCGCCGGTGGTCCAGAGGTCCTTCTCGATCCGGTGGAAGCCGGTGAACTCCATGCCCTCCTCGACCACCTCCTCGCGGCCGTCGATCTTCGGGTCGAGGTCGCCGAAGCTCTCCGCGACCGGCTCGATCCGCTCCCAGTAGGTGCGGGCCACCGGGTACAGCGCCTTGGCCTTCGCCACGTCGTTCGCCTTGACCGCGGCCACGAACTCCTCGGTCTTCGTCAGCAGCGCGGCGGTCTGGCTGCGCACGTACCGCTGGTAGCTCTCGGTGGCCTGGGTCAGCGCGGCGTCGGGGGCGACAGTCGCGGCGGTGCCGCTCACCTTCAGCGCACCCCGGATGCCCCGGCCGCTCATTCCCGGCTTGCAGGCCGTCTCGTACGTGCCGGCGGCCAGCTCGACGCGCAGCTCCCGGCTGAGCCCGGGGGCGATGTTCTCCACCTCGCCCATCACCCGGTCACCGGCGGCGTAGACGTAGAACTCGTTGACCTTGGAACCGTTGTTCGTCACCTTGAACGTGACCTGACCGGCGTCGATCTCGGTGTCGGCGACCTCGCAGACGGTGTCGGTGGCCTTGACGGCGATCGGCCCGCCGTTCTTGGCGTCGGCGTCGTCACCGCCCCCGCAGCCGGTCAGTCCGGCGACGGCGAGCAGCCCGGCGGCGGCGGGCGCGACGAGTCGGGTGGTACGCATCGTGCGGGTCTCCTCGGGAACGGGTGGTTCAGGCGCGGGGGGACGGAACAGCGGCGACGTCGGCCGGCGCGCTGGGTGTGGCGGCGGCCGGAACCGGCTTGGCGGTCCGGGCGGGCTTGCGCAGGAAGAGCACGAGCACCGGGACCGCGTACGCGACCCAGGCGACCAGCTCCAGCACCGTCGGCGCGGCGGTGACGTTGAACATGCCGGCGAGCAGCGCGCCGTACCAGGCGTTCGGGTCGAGCGTGGTGGAGATGTCGAAGGCCAGGTCATTCAGGCCGGGCAGCACGCCCGCCTCCTGGAAGTCGTGCACGCCGTACTTGAGGATGCCGGCGGCCACCAGGATGAGCAGTGCGCCGGTCCAGGTGAAGAACCGGCTGAGGTTGATCCGGACGGCGCTGCGGTAGAGCAGGAAGCCGATCACCACGGCGGTGGCGATGCCGCCGGCCAGGGCGAGCAGCGAGCCGGGCCCGGTGCCGCCGGCCGCGCTCTCGGCGGCGGCGTAGAAGATCAGCGCGGTCTCCAGGCCCTCCCGGATGACCGCGAGGAACGCCATGCCGGCGACCGCCAGGGAGCCGACCGCGAGCGCGTCGGTGAGCTTGCCGCGCAGCTCACCCGCGATGGTGCGGGCGGCCCGGCGCATCCAGAAGATCATCCAGGTCACGAACACCACGGCGGCGACCGAGGTGACCGCCTCGAACAGCTCGCGCGACTCCGACGTCCGCAGCAGCGAGGTCGAGGTGTACTGGATGAGCGAGCCGAAGCCGACGGAGAGCGCCACGGCCAGGCCGACGCCGGTCCACACCTGCGGCAGCCGGTCGCGGCGCTGCGACTTCACCAGGAACGCGACGAGGATGCTGACCACAAGTGTCGCTTCCAGGCCCTCGCGCAGGCCGATCAGGTACGTGGCGAACATCAGCTGCTCCGTGGTCGCTAACTTAGGGCAGGCATACCTTCCTCCTGTTCACAGCAAACGTCAAGCTGATCGCGGTAACGTCACCCGGTTCGGCACCCGCCGGCCCACCCCGTACGCGAAAAGGGACCGGGACGGCCGCGCGGCGGCCGACCCCGGTCCCTTCCGGAGTGTGAACTCAGTAGCGGTAGTGGTCGGGCTTGAACGGGCCCTCCGTGGAGACGCCCAGGTAGGCGGCCTGCTCCTTGGTGAGCGTGGTCAGCTTCGCGCCGAGCGCGTCCAGGTGCAGCCGGGCGACCTTCTCGTCCAGGTGCTTGGGCAGCACGTAGACGCCGATCGGGTATTCCTCGGTCTTGGTGAACAGCTCGATCTGGGCGATCGTCTGGTTGGCGAACGAGTTCGACATCACGAAGCTCGGGTGGCCGGTGGCGTTGCCCAGGTTCAGCAGGCGGCCCTCGGAGAGCACGATGATCGCGTGGCCGTCGTCGAAGCGCCACACGTCGACCTGCGGCTTGATGTTCTCCCGGGTCACGTCGCTGCGCTTGGCCAGACCGGCCATGTCGATCTCGTTGTCGAAGTGGCCGATGTTGCCCACGATGGCCTGGTGCTTCATCCGGGCCATGTGCTCGTTGGTGATGACGTCGAAGCAGCCGGTCGCGGTGATGAAGATGTCCGCCTGCTCGACCACGTCGTCCAGCGTGGCGACCTGGTAGCCGTCCATCGCCGCCTGGAGCGCGCAGATCGGGTCGACCTCGGTCACCACGACCCGGGCGCCCTGGCCGCGCAGCGACTCGGCGCAGCCCTTGCCCACGTCGCCGTAGCCCATGACCACTGCCATCTTGCCGCCGATCAGCACGTCGGTGGCCCGGTTGATGCCGTCGATGAGCGAGTGGCGGCAGCCGTACTTGTTGTCGAACTTGCTCTTGGTCACCGAGTCGTTGACGTTGATGGCCGGGAAGAGCAGCGTGCCGGCGCGGTGCATCTCGTAGAGCCGGTGCACGCCGGTGGTGGTCTCCTCGGTGACGCCCTTGATGCCGGCGGCGATCCGGGTCCAGCGCTGGTTGTCCTCGGCCAGCGAGCGGTGCAGCAGTTCGAGGATGACCGCGTACTCCTCGGAGTCGGCGGACTCGACCGGCGGCACGGCGCCCGCCTTCTCGAACTCGGCGCCCTTGTGGACGAGCAGGGTGGCGTCGCCGCCGTCGTCCAGGATCATGTTCGGGCCCTGCCCGTCCGGCCAGGCGAGCACCTGCTCGGTGCACCACCAGTACTCCGGCAGCGTCTCGCCCTTCCAGGCGTAGACCGGCACGCCGGCCGGGGCCTCCGGGGTGCCCTCGGGGCCGACCACGATCGCCGCGGCGGCGTGGTCCTGGGTGGAGAAGATGTTGCAGGACGCCCAGCGGACCTGCGCGCCGAGCGCGACAAGGGTCTCGATCAGGACGGCGGTCTGGACGGTCATGTGCAGCGAGCCGGTGATGCGGGCGCCGGCCAGCGGCTGGGCCTCGGCGAACTCACGCCGGATCGCCATCAGGCCGGGCATCTCGTGCTCGGCGAGCCGGATCTCCTTGCGACCGAACGCGGCGAGCGACAGATCCGCCACCTTGTAGTCGCCCTCGGCGAGGGTGCTCGGCCGAGCCTGCGACGACGCGCCGCTGGAGGCCGCGGGGAGGGTGCTGGTCATGGAAGCTCCTGTCGAACGATGTGGTGCGCAGCCTTCCACCTTACGCGCGCGACCCACCCGGCCGGTGCCCGATTGACCGAGCACACAATCGGCCGGTCGGCGGACAGCGCACGGGGCGGTCGGTCGTGGACGGACTTTCCGTCCACGGCCCGGCCGCCCCGTGCATCCCCCCGGTTTGGTTCCCCCGCACGTCATCGGACCTTCGTCGCGACAACGCTGCGTACCCATAGGGTCACACCACGCCAGTGGGCCGTCAAGCTATTTCGGGAAAGTCGGACTTGCGGCTTTTGCTGAGCGCTCAGCGCAGGCCACAGGTGGCGACGAACGCCTCGCCGTCCCCGCTCAGCGTCAGCGGACCTCCCGCCGCCGTGCCCACAGCGGCCTGTCCCGCGCCCAGCGTGACCACGCCCACCCCGTCGTCAACGGTGAGCTTCCCGGTCCGGCAGAGCACCACCCGCGGCCCGGGCAGCGTCAACCGCGCCCCCGGCGACCCGGTGGCGACCTCGGCCCGGTGCAGCGCGAAGTCCTCCACCGGCACCGGCCACGTCAGCACCCCCGGCGCCACCGTCTCCGGCCGCAGCACCGGCTCGGTCAGCACCTCGAACCGGAGCACCCGCAGCAGCTCGTCCACGTCGACCCGCTTCGGGGTCAGCCCGCCACGCAGCACGTTGTCGCTGGCCGCCATGATCTCCACGCCGGTGCCGCGCAGGTAGGCGTGCAGGTTCCCGGCCGGCATCCAGATGCCCTCGCCGGGCGCCAGCCGGACGTGGTGCAGCAGCAACGCCACCACCACGCCCGGATCGTCCGGATAGCCGGCCGCCAGCGTGCGTACCAGCTCGGCGTCCGCCGACCCGGGACCGGCGTCCGCCGCCGCCAGCACGGCCGCCACCAGCCCGGCGCGCTCCGCCCGCGGCCAGCTCAACAGCAGGCGTACCGCCTCCCGCAGCCCCGCCGGCCCGGCGCGCAACGCCGCCACCACAGGTTCCAGCGCGGGTACGCCGAACGCGGCGATCGCCGCCGCCGACTCCCCCGGATCGCGGAAGCCGCACAGCGCGTCGAACTCCGAGAGCGCCACCAGCAGCTCCGGCTTGTGGTACGGGTCGACGTAGTTGACCCGCTCCACGTCGGCGGCGTGCCCGGCGCGGGCCTGCTCGGCGTCCGGATGGGCCTGGAGGCTCAGCGGGGAGTCGGCGGCCAGCACCTTCAGCAGGAACGGCAGCCGGGTGCCGAACCGGCCGACCAGCCGCTCACCCAGCCAGTGGCCCGGCTCGGCCACCAGCAGCTCGGTGAGGCTGACCGGACGGCCGTCCCGCTGAACGGTGCCCGGTGCGCCCGGGTGGGCGCCCAGCCACAGCTCCGCCTCCGGCCCGTTGCTCGGCACCGGCCGCCCCTGCAACTCGGCGATCGCGGTGCGCGAGCCCCAGGCGTAGTCGCGGATCCGGCCCTGCAACAGCTCCATCGGTCAGCTCCCGGGCCGCCCGGCCACCTCGTCGGCCGCGTGCGCCTCGCCGGTGGTCGCGGCCTCCGGGACGGCGGTCGCCGCCGCCTGCCCGGTGCCCGCCCGCTCCGCCTCCGGCGAGTAGATGTCCGGCTCCAGGTAGATCACCCGGGCGGTCGGCACCTCACGCCGGATCCGGGCCTCGACCGCGTTGATGTCGCGGGCCAGGTCCTCGGCGGTCTCCCAGGCCGGCACCGCGATCTTCGCGGCCACCATCAGCTCCTCGGGGCCCAGGTAGAGCGTCTTCATGTGGATGATCCGCTCGACCTCGGGACCGTTCGTGACGGCCTGCTCGATCTTGGCCAGCTCGCCCTGCTCCGCGCCCTCGCCGAGCAGCAGGCTCTTGGTCTCGATCGCCAGCGTGACCGCGATGACCACGAGCAGCACACCGATCATCGCGGTGCCCGCCGCGTCCCACATGCCGTTTCCGGTGATCAGCGTCATGCCGACGCCGAACAGCGCGAAGACCAGACCGACGAGCGCGCCGAAGTCCTCCAGCAGCACCACCGGCAGCTCCGGGGCCTTGGCCCGGCGGATGAACCGCACCCAGGTCTGGTTGCCCCGGATCAGGTTGGACTCCTTGATCGCGGTACGGAAGGAGAAGCCCTCCATCACGATCGCGGCCACCAGCACCGCCACCGGCACCCACTGCCAGCTCTCGATCGGGTGCGGATCGGACGCCTTGTGGTACGCCTCGTAGAGCGCGAACAGGCCACCGAGGCTGAACAGCACGATCGCCACGATGAACGCGTAGATGTAGCGCTCCCGGCCGTACCCGAACGGGTGCTGCGGCGTGGCCTGCCGCTTGGCCCGCCGGCCACCGAGCAGCAGCAAGCCCTGGTTGCCCGAGTCGGCCACCGAGTGGATCGACTCGGCCAGCATCGACGACGAGCCGGTGAGGGCGAACGCGACGAACTTGGTGACGGCGATACCGAGGTTCGCCGCCAGGGCGGCGACGATCGCCTTCGTGCCCCCGTTCGCGCTCATTCCCCGCCTCGCTCGATGCCCCGTGTGCTCACTGGTTCGCCAGCTCCTTCATCTCCGTGATGGCCGGTACCGCCATCGGGTCCAGGCCGTGTGCCAGGGCGAGGTAGATCGAGGCGAAGTCGGGGACCGCCACCAGCGACGCGAGCCGCTCCAGCGCGGAGCCGCCCTCGGCGGTCACCACGTCGCAGCGCACCCCACGGCGCTCGGCGAGCGTCTGCACCGCGTCCGCGCGGCGCTCCTCGACCGCCAGCGGCTCGTCGGTGTCGTCGTCGGCGTTGAGCCCGCCGTCACGCAGCAGCACCAGCCGCAGCCGGGTGCCGTCGGACTCGTCGTCGCCCGGGTCGGCGAAGATGTCCCGCTCGCCCTCGGTCAGGCCGCCGAACACGCCGTCGAGCAGGCCGACACGACCCCGCCCCGCCTCGCCCAGCGCGCCGGCGACCACCGGGTAGCGGGCGTTGGCGGACAACGTGTCGCCGAACCGCCGGGCCGCGACGGTCGCCAGCGGAGACGAACCCCAGACGATCGGGATCGAGCCGGACAGCCCCAGCGCCAGCGACTTCGCCGGGTTGACGAAGGACTCCGCGGTCGGCCGGCATCGATCGGCGTCCGCGTCGAGCCGGGCCGCCGTCTCCGCCAGGTCGGCCTCGTTGACCTTCACCAGCCCGAGGGTACGGGCGGCGAGCAGAACCGGCACGGTGAGCGCCCAGAGGCTGGCCCTCGCCGGCGCGCGCCGGGGCACCGGGATGAACGGCGCCCGGGCCCGCTCCGCCACCGACTGGAGTTGCGAGTCGGGCGCGCCCACCGCCACCAGCCGGGCGCCACGGCGGTGCGCCGCCTCGGCCGCGCCCAGCGCCTCGGGGCTGCGCCCGGACGCGCTCACCGCGATGACCACGTCCGCCGCGCCCACCCAGCCCGGCACGCCGGCGCTGCGGTGCGGGATGACCGGCACCGGGCAGCGCGGCCCGGCGACAGTGGCCAGCACGTCACCGGTACGCCCGGCGGTGCCGATGCCGGCGATGACCACCGCGCGCGGCCGGCCGTCGTCGGCGAGCACTGACAGGTTGGCCTCGGCGGCCAGCGCCGCCGACTCACGCACCTGCGCGCCGGCGGACGCGGTGTGCCGGAGCATGCCGCCCGGGTCGCGCTCGGCCAGCAGCGCCGCGTCGTCGAGCAGGGCCTCATCGGCGTGCCGGTGCCCGCTGACCCCGGCCGTACCCTCCATCACCGCGACGACCCGCCCCGCGCCTCGTCGGCCGCGGGTCCACCGCGCGCCTCGTCCAGCAGGAGCACCGGTACGTCGTCGCGGACCTCGAAGATGCGACCGCACTCGGTGCAGGTGAGCGTCTGCGCCTGCGCGTCGTAGTCGAGCGGGGCGTGATGCGTGTCCGGGCAGGCGAGGATCTCGAGCAACTGCGGGTCCAGGGCCACGGCGCGGCTCCTTCCACGTATGCGGTCTCACCGGTCGGCGGTGCCGATCGGCGCACGCGATCTTATCGGCCAACCGGCCCCGGCACCGGGCCCCGTTCGGCCCCGGTGTCCGGTCCTCCGGCCGGGCAGGTGGCGGCCACCGGGTCACGGCGTGACCACCCACCGTCACGGTAACCCCGGGAGCCGGTCGGGTTCGGCCTCAGTCCGGCAAGCGGGGCAGGAGGCTCGTCGCGTCCCCGCCCGCGGGCGCGGGCGGCGTCGACCCGGAGACGGGCGGGGTCGGACCGGACGAAGGCGCGCCGTACACGCTGCCCGCCGGACGGGGCGCCGGCGTGCCGCCGTACACCGTGGGGGCCGGCCCGGTGGCGCCGGAGCGGTAGGTGGTGGTGCTGCGTGGCAGCGGGACCGGCGGCTGGTCGGCGACCGGCCCGCCGCCGCTGCGGTCGGCGCGACTGCGGCGCAGCAGCAGGACGATGAGCGCGGCGCCGACGAGCACCAGCCCGATACCGAACCACATGATCATGGAACCTCCGAACGACGAGTCGTCGGCCGCGGCGGTGGCCGGGGCGACGGCAGCGGCGACCGGCGACGTGTCAGTCGCCTCGGCCGGTGTGGTCTCGCTCGCGCTGGGCGTCGGCGAGGGCTTACGGGACGGACTCGGGCTCGGCGTACGCGGCGCGCCCACCAGCCGGGCCGACCCACCGGCCCGGCCGAGCACGTCACCGTTCGCGGCGCTCGCCTCGCCCGCCAGTTCCAACCGCCCGCCGACGACGCCGGCCAGGAAGGACACCCGGTAGCGCACGGTGGCGCCCTTGCCCTTGCACAGCGGCCGGTCGACCGGCGCGACCTGGGCGGTGGCGACCGCGCCGTCACCACCGGAGACCGGCACCGGCGTCCAGCCGTCCCCGGCGGCCACCTGCACCCGCACCTGGTCCGCCCGAAGGCCCTCCAACCGGAGCCCGATCGCGGTACGCAGCTGCACGCAGCCGTCGGTGCGCTTGCGCACCTCGACAGTCACGCCACCCGGCGAACCCCCGGCGGTGAAGCTGCCCGCCGAGCGCAGCCCGACCCGGTCGTCCCGGGCCGACGCCGGCGACGCCGGGACGGCGATCAGGCCACCCAGCAGCGCGCCGACAATGGCCCACCGCGCCGCGTGCCTCCCCACCGACATCCCCACCTCACCGTTGCGTCCGGACCGGATCCGCCGGTCAGGTTACTACCGGGCCCGGAGGGCACCTCCGCATCGACCACGCCACATGTGTGCCGCGCCACGCGATCACCGCCGGTCCAGGTCACCGCCGGAGACGACGGCCGAGGCGAGCGCCCGGCGGCACAGTTGGTCGGCCGTCCGGGTCGTCTCCGGCAGCCGGTACCGGGGCGTCAGTGCCAGTACCCGTTCGACCGCGTTGTCCAACCCCATCCGGTGCCCGACGCTGACGAAGACCGGCCGGACGCCCTCCCGGGTACGCAGCACCCGCCCGACCACGTCGCCCTCGTCACACAGGTCGGCGCTGTCACCACGCTCGGGGCCCGGCCCGGTCCACGAGCCGACGAGCGGCGTCTTCCCCACGCCGATCGCGGGCAGCCCGGTCACCAGACCCAGATGGCAGGCCAGCCCGAACCGGCGCGGGTGCGCCAGCCCGTGCCCGTCGCACACCAGCAGTTCCGGGCGGACGGTCAGCCGGTCCAACGCGGCCAGCAGCGCCGGCATCTCCCGGAAGGCGAACAGCCCCGGCACGTACGGAAAGGCGGGCCGCCCCACGCACACCGCCTCGTCCACCACGGCGAGGCTGACTGCGTCCAGCACCGTGACGGCGGCGGCGAGTAAATCACCGTCCTGCGCGTACGCCACGTCCAGGCCGGCCACCGTCGCGGGCGCGGCGGGACCGGGCCCCACCAGGTCCACCCGCGACCGCAGCTCCTCCTGTACGCGCCTCGCCTCCGTCGCGTCGGCGGGCGGCACGTACGGCACGCCCGGATCTTCGTCGACGGACATGGCGTGTCAGGAGGGGGTGGCGGCGATGGTGGGGTCGGCGGCGGGGTCACCGGCCTGCTGGAGCTGCTCCTCGAACATCACAAAGGTCCGCCGCCTGACTCCCCTGATCAGCGCCTGCTCCTGCGGCGTCGGATATCGGCGTTCCACCTGGAGCGTGTCCTCAATAGCCCGGACGGTTTCGTAGAGGGCAAAGATCGGCCCGTCGCCACGAAGGTAGAGGCTCCTCTCAAGCTCCGTGAGCTGCACGAACTCTTCAGGCGAAATCTCATAGACCTCGTCACCGCCCACGAACAGCACCTTGTTGATGAGGTTGTTGGCCTCACGCCAACCCCCGGTGTCCTTCGACAGCCTCCAGCCAGCCATGCCACCGTCAGCGGTGGCGACCAACTTCACCGGGGAGTCGTAGTAGTTGAAGAACTTGGGGAGCGTCAAACCCTCTGCCGGCCTCACTGCGGCGGCACCTCTCCGATGTCCTCCCGCACCTTGCTCCAGTAAGTGCCTTGCGCTCGCCGGAGGAGTCCGTCGAGGATGGCGCGTTCTGTGTGTGTCAACGACCTGCCTTCACTCTCTGAGACCGCTTCCAGGTCGCGTCGGACTTCGTACAGCGCATGTTCCCATTCCGCGACCCCCTCGATCGCCGCGAGCTGCAGTCGCAGTTCCGCCATGTGGCCGTTCGACATTCGAAGGTTGAGCAAGATATCCCGGTAACCGCTGTCCTGCGGATCGAGGAACCGGTCCTTGACATGCAGGATCACTACCTTCGGGTCGGCTGCCAGTCGTCCGAGCGCATGGTAAACAGCGTCAAGAGTGTCGAATTGCACCTTTGCGCCCGCCAAATCCTTGAGCTTTGACGCGTCGTTCTCGTACTCGACCAACTTGTCGAGTACGCGTTCGCGATTCTTGGGCTCCTTCCTCCAACCAGGCCTGCCTTGATCAGCGGCCAGCACAACAGCAAGCGTGTTCAGCTCCTGTTGGGCTACCGCCGCATCCGCGTACAGCCGGTCCACGTAAGCGAGCCGATACACCTCGTCATTTCGGCGGGCCCTATCGAATCCGAGCTGCAACCGCCGTTGGCCGCGCCTCGCGACCCGCTCGCCGAGTTCCCGCTGCTCTTCGCTGACAGGCGTCGGGTGGGGTTTCAGCGGCTCTGGCGCGATCACCGCCTCGGCCCCGCGGACGGCTATGTCGTTCATGACCTCACTGAGTACGTCGATGGCCTGCTGGTAGCTGGCCAGGTGATGCAGGGTCAGCGGCCGCGCGGTCAGCGAGTTCGCGAGTTCCGGTGTCGCCAGGATCATCCGGACCAGGTCGGGCCGCTCGGCGAGCTGCTGTACCAGCGTCTCGGCCAGCAACTCCTCCCGTCGCGGCGGCGCCTCCCAGCTCTGGTCGAGCATCCGTTGCACGCGCGGGTCGGCGAACAACCGGCCGAGGTCGGCCGCTGCGGCATCGTCCAGCCCGGGTGCGAGCCGCCGCAGCGTCGGCGCGTCGGCGGCCTGCGCCAGCTCCACGGGTGTCACCCCGGCGGCGAAGGCCGCGTCAAGGCTTCCGCTCTCGGCGAGCACGTCGCGTACGTAGAGCCCGCCGGCGATCCGGTCGGCGTGCGCCTGCCGGTGTTCCTCGCGTACCCGGTCGGGTTGCGGCTCGACGGGCGGCGCGCTGCCCGGCGGGGGTGCGTCCGCCCGGGTGTGGAAAGTGGTGGACTCGCCGAGCAGGTGGACGTGATTGAAGTCCGGCGCGTTCCCGTCGTCGGCCGGCGGCGGCTCGGACAGGCGTGGCGGCGCCGGGCGGGGTAAGGGCTCGGGCAGGACGTTGAACGTGCCGGGCGGGCGGCCGGTGAGCGGCATAGGCCGTCCGTCAGGGCCGAGCACCAGCGCGTCGACGCCGACCACGTTGCCCTCGAACGGGCGACCGCTGTGGTGGTAGAGCGGCCGGTCGGCGACGGCGCCCGACTGCGGGTCGAGGAAGAGGACCGTGCCGTTCTGGTTCAACGCCACCCAGGCGTGCGATCCGCCACCCTCGAAGCTGGTGATGAGGAAGGCGTAGCTGCCGTGGCCGCCCGACGCCAACTGCGCGTAGAGGTCGCGGTAGCCGCGATCCACCAGCCACTGGCGCTGCGGGCCGGTGATGCCGGGCCGGTCGACCGGGCACAGGTTCTGGAACCGGCCGCCAGTGGTCTGCTCGACCCGCAGCGGTCCGTCCGCCTCGCCGCCCACCGGGCGGAGCACGTCACCGCCGAGGTAGCCGTCGAACGTACGCGGAGCGGCGACCCGCGGCCGTCCGTGGACCCATGTCTCAAACAGCGACAGGGTGCAGTCGAGGCAGTTGATGCCCCGGGTCGCGTCCGCCGCCGGTCCGCCGTCGTTCGCCAGGCGGAACCATCCGCCACGCCGGGGATCGGCGGTACGCGCGACGCTGCCGTCCGGGTTGCGGGGCATCTGCCGTTCCAGGTCGGTCTGATGCAGCGCGAGCGGTGGCCGGAGCCCTCCCCGGCGGCCGTAGGGCCGGGACCTGTCGATCGGTTCGGGGTGGCCGTGGCCGGTGAGCGCGGAATGGTCGGCCGTCTCGACCGCGCCGACGGCCAGGTCCGCCACGTCGTCGTTGATCCGGTAGAAGTCGAGGTCGTCCTCGACCATCACCTGCTCCGGCACGAGTCGCCCGGCGAGGACCTGCCGAGCCTCCTCGCGCAGGTCGGCCGCCTCGAGATCCGCCTCGTGCGCTTCGCGGTGCCATCGTTGCGCCGCCAGCGTCCGCCCGGTGCGACGCAGTTCCATCGCCTGCGCGGCCCAGTCGCTGGCCCTTTCCTCGTGATAGGCGGCACGCTCGTGCAGCCAGTCGGCCCTGGTCTGACGTCGGCGATCCTCGAACCACGTCCGCTGGGCCTGCAGGTAACCGTGGTAGCGGCGCCGGTCGAACGACTCCCGGTCGGCCGCGAGGCGCGCGGCGCGCTCCTGGATGGTCCGTAGGTCGGGAGGCGGCGGGTCGACCGGGCCGGGGTTGGATGGCGGCGGATCGATGGCGGGCCGAGGCGGCGCCAGGGACTCCAGCAGCGGAAAGCGCGGGTTCGGCGTCGGGCGGGGGTCCGGCCCGAGCGGCCCCTGGGGTGAGGCGGACTGCGGCTGTGGCGGCGGGGCGCTCAACGGTGCGGGGTGCCCGACGTCGGGGGCAGTCCGGTCCGACAGTGGTGGCGCCGCCGACTGCGGGTGCTCCCCGATCGATGGGGACAGCGTGGCCGGTCCCGCTGCCGCCTGGACCGGAGTCGATGGCGGCGGGGAGTTGCTGCCGGGCATCAGGGGCGGGTAACCCGTGCCGGTTCGCGGGTCGACCTGCTCGGCAGGGGACGCGATGGGCACATCCGTGATCACCGAGGACAACGTGGGGCTGGAAGCGACCGATAGCCGCGTCACGTCCGGTGGGGTGGCACCGGCCACCGGCGGCGTCGCCGTCTCCGGCGCCGGACGCGGCGGGTCAACCGCCAGCGGGTGAGCGGCGGCAGCGTGCGGTGGGACGGGTGCGGGTGTCGGGGAGACCTGGCCCGCCACCGCTTCGCCGCCCTGGACGAGCGGCTCGGCGACCCGCTGGGCCGGGATGAGCCCGACGGGGTCGCCGACGGGTGGCACGTCCAGCCCGACCGGCGGAACGGTCAGCCCGCTCAACTGCCCGTCGAGGCGGCGTTGCAGCGCGGAGTCGGTCTGGCCGGTGGCGGAGCCGGTCGCGCCGGACGCCGCGGCGCGCGCGAGATCCTCCAGCGACGGGCCGTGACCGGTGGCCAATCCGGCCGCGGTCTCGGCCAGGGTCTCCCCGGCCATCTCCCGGCCGAACCGCTCGCCGATCTCGGCGAACCGCCCGCTCGCATGACGGCCCAGACCCGCGAGCGGAGCGACCGCCCCACCGGCGAAGCCGCCGAGAGCCGACGTGCTCACGTCGGTCAGGTCCAAGCCGTCACGTCGGCCCGTGGTGTTCTGATACGCCTGCGTCGCGAGGTTGGTACCCGCTTCCTGACCGGCCTCCACCAGGCCGCCGAGCGCCGCCCGTCGGGCCAGTCCACGGGCACCGGCCTTCGCCGCCTCCTTCGCGGCCCGCTCACCCGCCTCCTTGAGCCCCTGCTTGACCGCCTTGCGGGCGAGCTGGGCCACCAGGCGCTTGAAGATCTGCTGGACGACGACCCTCGTCGCGGTGATCGCGGCGGCGGCCGCCGGGGAGGCGGCGCCCAGGGTGAGCACGGCGGCCACCGCCAGGGCCAGCAGTTCCACCACCAGGATGCCCAGCTCGATCCAGGCTTCGAGCTTCGCGCCCTCGATGTCGCAGCCGCAGGAGTCGACCAGCCGGCCCAACTCGTCGGTGGCCGCCACGAGGACGTGCAGCGGCGCATCCTCACCTTCGGCGAGCTTGTGCCAGGCCCTGTCGAACGCGCCGGCGACCAGGCCGACGCCGCCGTATCCGCTCTTCACCTCACCGGCGGCGGCGGTGGCGTCGTCGCGCGGACCGGTCAGGACGCCCGCGACGCCGTACCACTGGTCGGCCAGGTCCCAGACGGAGCGCTCGTTGCCCTCCGGCCACTCGACGCCCACGACCCAGTCGAGCGCTTCGTAGATCCAGCCGGGCACGTCCCACGGGCAGAAGTCGAGCGGGTGCGGGATCGGGCTGGGCAGCATGCTCACGCGCGGATCCTCCGGTGGTCAGCGCCAGGGCCGACGCGGGTTGTGGCCCTGCTGGGGGATCTTTCCGAGGTCACGGGCGTTGCTCAGGTCCGTCTCCACGGTGGCCGCGACCGAGCGGACGACGTCCGACCCGAGGACCTCCAGCGACCGGCCGAGTTGTTCCCACGCCCGCAGCAGCGTCTCGGCGTAGCCCTGGTAGTGCTTGTCGAAGGCGGCGCCGATGTCGTCGCGGCCCCAGGGTCGCTGGTCGCTCGCGGCCGCGATCGGGTCGCCAGTCTCCCGCCGGGCCGCGCTCATCGCCTTACCGGACAGGGTCAGGTCGGCGCCGCCGCGCCGGGCCCGGTCCGGGTCCAGCCAGATCTCTCCCCCGGCCACCTGTCACTCGCCGCGTGCCAGCACGGCGTCGGCCCGGCCGAGCAGCGCGCCGAAGTCATTGGTACGCAGGAACTCGACCGACGGTGAACCCGGGGGCAGATAGCCGGAGACCAGCTCACGGGTGGCGGTGACAGCGGCCGTGGAGGCGCGCAGCACGGTCTCGGTGATCTTCCGGCTCAGCCCTCCGGCATCCCGGTCCCGGAAGACGGCAGGGCTCACCTCGACGCTGATCAGCTCGCCTCGCGCGCCGACCACAGCGGTCACCTGACCGTCGTCGGAGCGTTCGGTGACCCGCAGCTCGGCCAGTTTGACCTGAAGTTCGTCCAGACCGGACCGCAACCGCTGGTACTGGCCGTACACCTCGTCGAATCGCGCGCGTAGTGCACGGTTCGCATCCCGGTCCGCACTCTCGGCCACCGCCGCACCCCTTCCGTCACCGTGGGTAGGCCCGACCATACCGGGTGCCACGAAATCCGTGGGGTCCGGTAATTTCAAGTGGTGATCGAGCGACAGCAGGCCGAGCAGATCGCCTCGGTATGGGCCCGGCGGGACTCCGACCGCCTCGGTTTTCCCTGCACGCCGGTGGTCGAGGAGTTCGACCTGGGCTACGTGGTGTTGTCCACTGTGTCCGCCGATGCCCGGGCGCTGCCCGGCGACCTGCCGACCACAGTCATCGACAAGGAGACCGGCGAGGTCTCCACCTGGCCGCGGATTCCGGCGCCGGCGGTCGAGGCGATGTACCGGCAGCAGCGGCCCGATGAACCCCGTGCGCCGCGCGCCGTCGACCCGGCCGCCCAACTGCTGCGCGAGTTGACCCGGCTGCCCACGCCGGGCGCGGCGGCGCACCTCACGCTCGACGGCCGCCGGCACGTCGCGCAGGGTGCCAAAGGAGATGTCGAGGTCCGGCACCATCCGCTGGTGCAGTCCTACCTGGACGATCTGACCCCGGGCCATCTGGTGCGGGGCGGCGAGCGGCACGCCGAGATGATCGTGGTCTCCGACGCGCTGTACGAGCACGACCACCGCCGGGCCGCCGAGGGTCTGCCGCCACTGACCATCGAGGACGCCCGCGACCTGCTCGGCACCAGCCGGATCGAGAGCTTCCGGGTGCGCGAGCCCGGTGACCCGGCGGGCGGTCCGGCCGACCTCCGCTGCGAGTCGTGCATCAGATTCCTCGTGCACGTCAACGTGCTTCCCTGGCCGGAACTGGCCTACGCCGAGGAATGGCAGTCCGAGCCACAGACACCCCCCGAGCCCGGCCGGTTTCCCACCGAGGTCGCGAACGCGCTGGTGATCGCCGGTTGGCGCCCGCACTTCGGCGACGAGGTCTCCGCCGCCACCTCGGTCCGTAAGGTCACCGAGGTCAGCGGCACCAAGCACACCCATGCCTCCTTCCCCGCCGCGCTGGCGACACTCACCGCCTTTCCCGGCCTGGTGACCGCGCGCCAGGGTCCGGGCGAAGCGGTGTGGATCTCGCGCTTCGAGATACGACCGCGAAAGGTGGCGCACAGCGCCGACTCTCTCGCCGACTTCGGCGCGGTCATCGGCGCGCGCCTCTTCCCGCTCGGCAGCGAACGTCAGGAGAGCATCCTCGCCGTCGACGAGCACGGCCGGATCTTCGCCCTCGACCAGGCCGGCGAGTGGTTCCTCGGCGCCGACATCGACGCCGCCCTCACCACCCTGCTGCTCGGCCGTGCCCCCGCCCGGGTCCGCGACGACGGCACGTGGTGAGGCCGAGCGATCAGAGAGGCACGCCCGTCAGCACCATCACCCGCGGCTCGGTGTAGTCGTCCATGGCGCTGCGCAGCCCTTCCCGCCCGACGCCGGAGCCCTTCATCCCGCCGTACGGCATCTGGTCGGCCCGGTACGACGGCACGTCCCCGACGATCACACCGCCCACTTCGAGCGTGCGGGCGGCGTCGAACGCCACGTCGAGCCGGTGGGTGAAGACGCCGGCCTGCAGGCCGTACGCGGAGTCGTTGACGGCGGCGAACGCGGCCCGGTCGTCCGCGACCGGGGCGACCACGAGCACCGGCCCGAACACCTCCTCGGCGCACACCTTCGCGTCGGCCGGTACGCCGCTGAGCACTGTGGGCGGATAGGTCGCGCCGTCGCGCCGCCCGCCGACCTCGACGACGGCGCCGGCGGTGACCGCCTCGTCCACCCAGGTCTCGACGCGCTGCGCCGCCTCGACCGACACCAGCGGGCCGACGTCGGTCAGCTCGGCGCGCGGGTCGCCGGTTCGCAGCGCCTGTACCGCCGCGACGAGCCGGGGCAGGAAGCCGTCGTATAGCCGTTCGTGCACGTAGACGCGCTGCACCGCGATGCAGGACTGCCCGGCCTGGTAGTTGGAGAACGTGGCGATGCGCTGTGCGGCGAACGTCAGGTCGTCGTCCGCCGACCAGTCCGCGCAGATGACCGCTGCGGCGTTGCCACCGAGTTCCAGCGTGACGTGCTTGTCCGGGGCGGCCCGGCGGATGGCCGCGCCGACCGGCCCGGAGCCGGTGAACGACACGACCGGCAGGCGCGGGTCGGCGACCAGTTCGGCGGCGCGCTCGTTCGGTAGCGGCAGCACCGAGAACATGCCCTCGGGCAGGTCGGTCTCGGCCAGGATCTCGCCGAGCAGCAGCGCGGTGAGCGGGGTGGCCGGGGCCGGCTTGACCACGATCGGCGTACCGACGGCGAGCGCCGGGGCGACCTTGTGGGCGACCAGGTTGAGCGGGAAATTGAACGGCGTGATGCCGAGCACCGGCCCGCGCGGCACCCGCCGGACCAGGGCGATCCGGCCGGTGGCGGCGGGGTCGGTGTCGAGTCGTTGCAGGTCGCCGGAGAAGCGCCGGGCCTCCTCGGCGGCCCAGCGGAACGTGGAGATCGCGCGTCCCACCTCGGCCTTGGCCCATTTGACCGGCTTGCCGTTCTCGGCGGTGATCAGCGCGGCGACCTCGTCGGCCCGCTCGGCGAGCCGGCGGGAGACGTGGTCGAGGGCGGCCGCGCGGGCGTGCGCGGGCAGGGCCGCGGCCTCCGCTGCTACCCGGGCGGCCCCCGCGACTGCGGCTTCGACCTGGTCGGCCGTGGCGAGCGTGGTACGCCCCACCGGCTGCCCGTCGTACGGGTGGGTGACTGTCAGTTCGTCCTCGCCGTGGACGGGGCGACCGGCGACGTAGAAGGCTCTCGGCTCCACGACCGGCAGCCTAGACCACAGGTGCCCACGCGGAAACAGTTGCTCAAACCCTTGTCTGCCTCGGATTTAGTAGCCAAGATGGCAGTCAGATTGCGATAACCTCCGCTGACCCTCTCCCCGGCCACCTTCTCGGAGACTTCTGATGAGCGACCAGCAGCAGCTGCGCAACTTCGTCAACGGCGAGTACGTCGACCCGGTGGACGGCGGCTACGCCGACCTGATCGACCCGTGCACCGGCGAGGTCTTCGCCCAGGCCCCGGTCTCCGGCGCGGCGGACGTGGACGCGGCGATGAAGGCCGCGTCCGCCGCGTTCGAGACCTGGCGCGACACCACCCCGGCCGAGCGGCAGCGGGCGCTGCTGAAGTTCGCCGACGCGGTGGAGGCGCGGGCCGCCGAGCTGGTCGACGCCGAGGTCCGCAACACCGGCAAGCCCCGGCAGCTCACCACCGAGGAGGAGTTGCCGCCGGCGGTGGACGAGCTGCGCTTCTTCGCCGGCGCCGCGCGTCTGCTGGAGGGCCGCTCGGCCGGTGAGTACATGGCCGGGCACACCTCGTACGTGCGGCGCGAGCCGATCGGCGTCTGCGCCCAGGTGACGCCGTGGAACTACCCGCTGATGATGGCGGTCTGGAAGATCGCCCCGGCCCTCGCCGCCGGGAACGCGGTGGTGCTGAAGCCGTCGGACACCACGCCGGTGTCGACGCTGCTGCTGGCCGAGATCGCCGCCGAGCACCTGCCCCCGGGTGTGTTCAACGTGGTCTGCGGCGACCGCGACACCGGCCGTACGCTGGTCTCCCACCCGACCCCGCAGCTCGTGTCGATCACCGGCTCGACCCGCGCGGGCATGGAGGTCGCCGCCGCGGCGGCGCCGGACCTGAAGCGGACGCACCTGGAGCTGGGCGGCAAGGCCCCGGTGGTGATCTTCGACGACGCCGACGTGGCGGCGGCGGCCGAGGCGATCGCGATGGGCGGCTACTTCAACGCCGGTCAGGACTGCACGGCGGCCACCCGGGTGCTGACCGGGCCGGGCATCCACGAGGACTTCGTGGCCGCGCTGACCGAGCAGGCCCGCAACACCCGTACCGGCGCGCCGGACGACGCCGACGTGCTCTACGGCCCGCTGAACAACGCCAACCAGCTCGCCCGGGTGAGCGGGTTCGTGGACCGCCTGCCGGACCACGCGAACGTCACCACCGGCGGGTCGCGGGTCGGCGAGCGCGGCTTCTTCTACGCCCCGACCGTGGTCTCCGGCGTACGCCAGGCCGACGAGATCATCCAGGACGAGGTGTTCGGGCCGGTCATCACCGTGCAGCGTTTCTCCGACGAGGACGAGGCGGTGCGCTGGGCCAACGGCGTGGACTACGGCCTGTCCGCCTCGGTGTGGACGCGCGACCACGGCCGGGCCATGCGGATGACGCGGCGGCTGGACTTCGGCTGCGTCTGGGTGAACACGCACATCCCGTTCGTCTCGGAGATGCCGCACGGCGGCTTCAAGCACTCCGGCCACGGCAAGGACCTGTCGGTCTACAGCCTGGAGGACTACACCCGGGTCAAGCACGTCATGCACAACATCGAGGGCTGATCGCGATGGCCACCAGCGAGGAGCTGCACAAGCGCCGGGTCGAGGCGGTGGCGCGGGGCGTCGGCAGCACCATTCCCGCGTACGTGGACCGGGCGGGCGGCGGCACGATCACCGACGTGGACGGGCGGGAGTGGATCGACTTCGCCGCCGGCATCGCCGTCACCAACGTGGGCAACTCCGCGCCGCGTGTGGTCGAGGCGGTACGCGCGCAGGTCGAGCGGTTCACCCACACCTGCTTCATGGTCGCGCCGTACGAGTCGTACGTGGCGGTCTGCGAGCAGCTCAACGCGCTGACACCGGGTGGTTTCGGGAAGCGCTCGGCGTTGTTCAACTCCGGCGCCGAGGCGGTGGAGAACGCGGTGAAGATCGCCCGGCACGCGACCGGGCGGCCGGCGGTGGTGGTGTTCGACCACGCGTACCACGGCCGGACCAACCTGACCATGGCGCTGACCGCGAAGAACATGCCGTACAAGCACCGGTTCGGGCCGTTCGCCGGTGAGGTCTACCGGGTGCCGATGTCGTACCCGCTGCGCGACGGCGGGCTGGACGGCGCCATCGCGGCGGCCCGGTCGATCGAGATGATCGAGAAGCAGGTGGGCGCGGAGAACGTGGCCGCGCTGCTGATCGAGCCGATCCAGGGCGAGGGCGGTTTCGTCGTACCCGCTGAGGGTTTCCTGCCGGCGCTGCGCGAGTGGGCGACGGCGGCCGGGGTGGTGTTCGTCGCCGACGAGATCCAGACCGGTTTCTGCCGCACCGGCGACTGGTTCGCCTGCGAGCATGAGGGCGTCGAGCCGGACCTGATCACGCTGGCCAAGGGCATCGCGGGCGGGCTGCCGCTGGCGGCGGTGACCGGCCGGGCGGAGCTGATGGACGCGGTGCACGTCGGCGGTCTGGGCGGCACGTACGGCGGCAACCCGATCGCCTGCGCCGCCGCGCTCGCGTCGATCGAGACGATGCGGGAGCTGGACCTGGCCGCCGCCGCGCGCCGGATCGGCGCGGTGATGGGTGAGCGGCTGCGCGCGATCGCCGCCGGTGACCCGCGCGTGGCCGAGGTACGCGGCCGGGGCGCGATGCTCGCCGTGGAGATCGTCGTACCGGGCACGTCGACCCCCGACCCGGCCGCCACGGCGGCGATCTCGGCGGCCTGCCACGCGGCCGGGCTGCTCACGCTGACCTGCGGCACCTACGGCAACGTGCTGCGGTTCCTGCCGCCGCTGGTCATCTCCGACGACGAGCTGGGCCGAGGGCTGGACATCCTGGCGGCCGCCTTCGGCTGACCCCGGACGTGGAACACCATGGGCCGATCATCCCCAGGACCGGCCCATGGTGTCCCACCCCGGAATTCAGCGAATCAGCTCGACGGTGTTGCGCCGGACCAGGTTCTTGCCCGGTTCCCGGATGGCGTCCATGGCGGCGGTGTTGAGCAGCACGCAACTACCGGACGGCCCGGTGACAGTCACCGTCACCACCTTGTTGTTGTCGAGGTTCGTCACCCGCAGCCGGGTGCCGAGCGGGAACTGGCCGCTGGTGGCGGCCGGCGCCCCACCTTCGGCGAAGAACGTGAGCGCGCCGGAGCAGACGCTGCCGCCGATCGGCTGCGCGGCGCCGGGCCGGGTCTCGCCCGGCTGGGTGCCCGGGGCCGGAGCGGCGGCGCCGTCGAGGCGTTCCACCACGTTGCGGCGGATGACGTTCTTGCCCGGCTCGCGTACCAGGTCCATGGCGGCGGCGTTGAGCAGCACGCAGCTACCGGACGGCCCGGTGACCGTCACCGTGGCCACCTTGCGGTTGTCGAGGTTCGTCACCCGCAGGCGTGTGCCCACCGGGAACCTGTCGCTCGTCGCGGCCGGCGGGCCACTCTCGGCCGAGAAGGTCACCGACCCGGCGCAGGCCGACCGCCCGACCGGCGCGGTGTCCGCGAATCCCAGTCCGGTTCCCACCGAGACCGCCACCGTGGCGGTCACCGCCACGATTGCCGCCATCGCGTGCTTACGCTGCACCCTCACGTTCTCTCCCGTCGTCACTGTCGTTCCCCGCGTGGTACGGACGGGAGGGCCGGAACGTTCACCTGAGCCGACGGGCTACAACGGACCGTAACGGGTGTGCGGCGCCCCGGTCATCAGCGCCCAGTACCTGTCGCCGTAGGACCAGTGCCACCACTCCGTCGGGTAGTTCACCATCCCCGCGCCGCTCAACGCCGCCACCAGCACGTTCCGGTTGCGCCACGCGCTCACCGGGATGTGCCGGGCGGCGGTGAAGCAGGCGTCGGCGCTCTCCTCCGGGGTGGCGTCGAGCGCCGTGCCCATGTCCAACTCCACCCCGTCGGCGTCACACAACGTGAGGTCGACTGCTCCGCCGGTGCTGTGCGGGGCCACCTCGACCGGCGACACGAACTTGGTGGTCTCCCGGTGCAGCCGGTCCGCCGGCCAGTCCGGGTGCCGCCGCCGCAGCTCGTCCCGGTAGCCGGTGAAGATGTCGAGCTGCGCCCGGTACGGCCGGTAGCCCTCGACCACGAGCAGGCGCAGCCCGGCCGGCAGCGCGCGTTGCGCGGCCAGCAGGCGGTCCGCGACACCGCACCGCACCCGCGCGTACGCCCCGGCGGGGTCGGCGGCCCGCGCGTCCACCCGCAGCCCGGGCACCTCGCGCAGGTCAACCAGGGGTTCGCCGTCGTCCCGGCTGGACACGGCGGCGACGCGGGGGTCGGAGAGGAGGATCACGGCGTACCCCCGGGGTGCGCGGTGGACGGCCGGGCCGCGTGCCGGGTGAAGGCGAGCGCGACCAGCCGGTCCACCACCTCGGAATACGCGACGCCGGACTCGGCCCACACCTTCGGGTACATCGAGTGCGCGGTGAAGCCGGGCAGCGTGTTCAGCTCGTTGACGTAAAGGTCGCCGGTGCTCTCGTCGTAGAGGAAGTCGACCCGGGCCAGGCCCCAGCCGCCGATCGCGGTGAACGCCCGTACCGACAGCTCGCGGATCCGCTCGGTGACCTCGTCCGGCAGCGGGGCCGGGACGATCATCGGGTCGGCGTCGCCGAAGTACTTCTGCCGGTAGTCGAACCAGCCGCCCGCGACCCGGACCTCGCCGACCGCCGACGCCTCGGGCTGCCAGCCGCCGAGCACGCCGCACTCCAGTTCCCGGCCGGTCACGCCCTGCTCGACCAGCACCACGTGGTCGTGCCGGAACGCCTCCTCCACGGCCGCGACCAGGTCGTCGCCGCCTGCGACCCGGGAGATGCCGATCGAGGAGCCCATCCGGGCCGGCTTGACGAACAGCGGCCCGCGCAGCCCGACGACCAGCTTCTCCGGGTCCGCCGCGGCCCGCCAGGTCGGCTCGTCGAACCAGACGTACGGCGTCGTCGGGACGCCCTCGGCGCGCAGCGCCCGCTTCATCGCCACCTTGTCCATGCCGACGGCGGAGGCGAGGATGCCGCACCCGACGTACGGCACGCCGAGTGATTCCAGCAGCCCCTGCACCACGCCGTCCTCGCCGTACGGGCCGTGCAGCACCGGGAACACCACGTCCAGCTCGGCGTGCACGGTGGCCGGGGCGTCGGCGGCGGTGACCGCGACGGTGCCGGCGGCTGCCCCGCGTCGCAGCTCCACCGCCTCGCCGGTGACGGGCAGCCGGTCGTCGATCGCCCGTCCGGCCGCCACCGTGCCGAGATGCTGCGCGAGCACCGGCTCGGGCAGCAGCCGGAGCCCGCCGGTACGGGTGAGGCCGAGCGCCACCACCCGGTGCCCCTGCTCGGCCAGGGCGCGGGCCACGCCCAGCGCCGAGGCGCAGGAGACCTCATGTTCCGCCGACGGGCCTCCGAACAGGACACCGATCCGCACTGTCGACCTCATGCCGCAACTCCCACAGTCATCGGGTCGCCCGCCAGCCGGGCCACCAGGTCCGCTTCCACGTTTCCGCCGGTCAGCACCACGCCGACCGTCCGCCGCGTCCCGGCGCCCGAGCTGCCGGGACCGCTCACCTCGTCCAGCCGCAGCGCGCCGGCCAGCGCGGCCGCGCCGGACGGCTCGACCAGCACCTTCAGGTCCAGCAGGAGCAGCCGGAACGCCTCGACGATCGCGTCGTCGTCGACCCGGACCACGCCCCGCACACCGGTGCGGGCCACCGCGAACGGCAGGTCGCCGACGCACCCGGGGCGCAGCCCGTCGGCGAGGCTCGGCGCCGGGGCGACGGGTGTGGGCCGTCCGGCGGCCAGGCTGCGGGCCAGCGAGTCGCACCCGACCGGCTCCACGCCGTACACCTGGATCGGCGTTCCGGCCACGGCCAGGCAGGCACCGGCGATGCCGCCGCCCCCGCCCACCGGCACCACCAGCGCGTCCAGCGGTGTGCCGCGACGCGCCGCCTCCTCGATCAGCTCCAGGCTGGCGCTGCCCTGCCCGGCCACCACATCCGGGTGGTCGTACGCGTCGACCAGCGGGTGGCCCTCCACCTCGGCGATCCGCCGGGCGACGGCGAGGCGCTCCTCGACCGTGGTGCCGGCCCGGACCACCCGAGCCCCGGCGGCCCGCGCCCGGTCCACCTTGACCGGCGCGGCGTCCACCGGCAGCACGACGGTCGCGGCCAGCCCGTGCCGGCGCGCGGCCAGCGCCACCGCGACGGCGTGGTTGCCGGTGCTCTGCGCGACCACGCCGGTGTGCCCGGCGGCGGCGAGCCGGCCCACCGCCAGCATCGCGCCGCGCATCTTGTACGAGCCCCCGTCCTGCAGGTTCTCCGCCTTGAGCAGGATCCGGGCGCCGGCCAGGCGGTCGATCACCGGGCTGTGCAGCACCGGGGTACGCACCACCCGGCCGGACAGCGCGCGGGCGGCCTCCTCGACATGTGTGCGGTCCGGCAGCGCCGGCCCGTCGATTCGGGGCATGGTCTCTCCTTCGGGATTCGAGTGGACGCGGCGGCGCGGCAGGTCGAACAGCCAGCGCGCGCCGAGCACGGTGAGGCCGCGGTGCGCGGCGAGGCTGAGCGCCAGCACGAGCGCGGTGAGCAGGACCGGGTAGACGGTCACCAGCAGCGCCCGGCCGGGTCCGCCCAGACCGGCCACCGGCGCGGCGAGGAGCCGGTCGAGCAGCGCCAGCACCGGCATGTGGATCACGTAGACACCAAGCGTGCGGCGGCCCAGCCGGGCCAGCGCCGGACCGGCCAGGCGGTGCCGGGCCAGCCGGGCGGCGGCGGTCAGCCCGAACGCCACAGCGAGCACGGAGACGAACAGGTACGCGCCGGGCCAGCTCTGCGCGCCGGCCAGGCCCATGGCGGCCAGCCCGATCGCGTACGCCGCGCCGGTGCCGGCGAGCCGCCGGGTGCTCGCGCCGTCCGCCCACCGCGTGAGGTACGGCTTCAGGCGCACCCCGGCCAGGAAGAACACCAGGTTCTGGTAGACCTGCCCCCGGTTGCCGGGGCTGTCCAGCAGCCCGGTGGCCGCCACGGCGGACAGCGCGCCCGCGGCGGTCAGCAGCACCGCCGGGTGGACCCGGCGCAGCGCCTTGGCGAGCACGAAGTAGAGCGCCAGCGCGTACAGGTACCACAGGTTCGAGGGCGTCACGGTGAGCTGGGCCAGCAGCTCACCCGGGTCGGTGGCCCGGTCGGTCGGGAAGCCGGGCGCCAGCGCCAGCAGCGCGGTGTGGATCAGCAGCCAGATCGCGTACAGGTAGAGGTTCCGCGCGATCCGGGGCCGTCCGGACACCCGCCACGGGCGGGCCACCGCGTTCGCCGCGAAGATGCCGGAGATCGCGAAGAACAACGGCATCCGCAGCGGCAGCAACTGCTCGCCGAGCAGCCCCCACGCGCCCGGCACCGGCAGGCCGGCCCGCCAGTCGATGCGCAGGTAGTCCTTGACGACGACGTGCCACAGCACCACGAGCACGATGCAGGCGCCCTTCGCCACGTCGGCCCAGGCCACCCGGTCACCGGGTGGTGCGCTCCCCTCGGTACGCGTCGGCACTGCGGTCTCCTCTCCGGCCCTCTCCGGGGCAGGCGGCGGTGCCGCCGGTCCGGTCCTCGGGCAGGTGTCATCGCGGGATGCCGCGACGGCGGCTCCCGGAGTCGTATGTGGGGTGGTCAGCCCACGTGGGGCAGGTGGACGTCGACCCGCAGGCCGCCGTCGTCACCTGGGCGGGCAGCGATGATGCCGCCGTGCGCCTGGGTGATGGAGCGGGCGATGGCCAGGCCGAGCCCGGCGCCGCCGCCCTGGTTGGTCCGGTCCCGGGCGAGGCGCCGGAACGGTTCGAACAGCCCGTCGACCGCTTCGGCGGGCACGGCCTGCCCGCTGTTGGTGACGGTCAGCGCGGGGTCGCCGCCGACGGTGACGACGAGCCGGCCGCCCGCGCGGTTGTACTTGATGCCGTTCTCCACCAGGTTGGTGACCAGGCGTTCCAGCAACACCCGTTCCCCGGTCACGATCCGGGGCGACAGCCGGGGCTCCACCGTCACGCCGGCCTCGGCGGCCCGGTCGGCGTACGCGGCCAGCACGCCGCTGACGATCTGTTCGAGGCGTTGCGGGGTGGATGACCGCAGGCCCTGGTCGCTCTCGCTGAGCGCCAGCAGCCCTTCGATCAGCCGCTCGTTGCGTTCGTTCGTGGCGAGCAGTTGCGCGGTCAGCAGCTCCAGTTGCTCACCGGTGAGCGACTGCGCCATGCCGACCTCGATCAGCGTGCGTTGCACCGCGAGCGGCGTACGCAGCTCGTGGGAGGCGTTCGCGGCGAACCGCCGCTGCCCCTCGTACCCGGCGGTGACCCGGTCCAGCATCGCGTCGATCGCGCGGGCGAGCCCGGCCAGCTCGTCCCGGCCGCGATGCCGGATGCGGTAACCGAGGTTCTGCGGGCCCAGGTTCGCCATCGGGGCGGCCAGGTCGCGCACCGGACGCAGGCACCAGCGGGCCGCTCCCCACACCGCGAATCCGGCGGCCACCAGCACCAGCAGTTGGACCAGCAGCGGCAACAGCGGGACGAACGGGCGGCCCGGTTCGCACACCGCGCCGATGGTGGCCAGGCCGCAGAACCACTGGGCCTGCCCCCACACCAGTTCGAGCAGCGACTTGACCATGTTGGGCACGAAGAACCCGGCGAGCAGGGCGAGCAGCCCGACCAGCAGGATGCGGCGACGGGGGCTCATTCCGGCTCGCCGATCCGGTAGCCGGCCTTCGGCACGGTGTGGACGACCGACGGCTGGCCGAGCTTCTTGCGCAGGGTCATCACCGTCACCCGGACCGCGTTGGTGAACGGGTCGGCGAACTCGTCCCACGCCTGTTCCAGCAGCTCCTCGGCGCTGACCACCCGGCCGCCGGCCCGCATCAGCACGTGCAGGACGGCGAACTCCTTCGGGCTCAGCCCGAGCGGGCGGCCGTCCCGGGTAGCGGTGTGCCGGGCCACGTCGAGCACCACGCCGTGCCGTTCCAGCACCGGCGGCAGCGCCGGCGTGGACCGGCGGCCCAGCGCCTGGACCCGCGCCACCAGCTCGGCGAACGCGAACGGCTTGGTCAGGTAGTCGTCGGCGCCCAGCCCGAGGCCGGCGACCCGGTCCCGGATGCCGGCGGCTGCGGTCAGCAGCAGCACCCGGGTGCCGGCGTCGGACCCGGCCAGGCTCCGGCACACCTCGTCGCCGGTGGCGCCGGGCATGTCCCGGTCCAGCACCGCCACGTCGTACCGGTTGACCCCGATCCGTTCCAGCGCGCCGTCGCCGTCGTAGCAGACGTCGACAGCCATGGAGAACCGTCGCAGCCCCTCGGCGACCGTGTCCGCCAAGAGCCGCTCGTCGTCCGCCACCAGCACCCGCACCTTGCGCTCCCCGTGTCTTCCCTCGTCGTCCGGCACACCTTCGCAGGCCGGAGTTAAGGGTTCTGTAAGCGTCCGCAGCAGCCATCCTCCACGCGGGCCACGCTGCGACAACCGGCGTACGGCCGTCTGGGCCGTTCGTCCGGTCCGCGGGCGGCGCGAGCACCGCTGAAGTGACCCGGATCACGCATTGGCGCTCGGGCGTGAGGTGGGTCACGATGGGTGGAAGGAGGCGCTGGTGGCTGACCCGTGGCTCGCCCTGGAGTTCGGCGCGGATCCGGCGGAGCGGATCGCGCAGGTCGGTGCCGCCCACGAGGCGTTCCTCACCGCCGGCACCACATCCGGCCGGGTCCGGGAGGTGGTGGCCCGTTCCTGGGAGCGGTCCGCGCTGCTCGACCCGGAGGCCACCGCGCCGGTCGACCTCACCGACGACGCGCTGGAGACGTACCGCGCCGCGCACCCGCTCGCCCGGGTGATGCCGCTCTTCCGCGACCTGCTCGGCGGCATCGCGCAGGACGGCGCGCACCTGATGGCGGTCTGCGACGCCGCCGGGCGGCTGCTCTGGGTGGAGGGCCACCCTGGGGTGCTGCGGCACGCCGAGCGGATGAACTTCGTACCGGGCGCACGCTGGGACGAGGCGCACGCCGGCACGAACGCGCCCGGCACCGCCCTCGCCGTCGACCACGGCGTGCAGATCTTCGCCACCGAGCACTTCGTGCGGCCGGTGCAGCGCTGGACCTGCGCCGCCGCGCCGATCCACGACCCGGTCAGCGGCGCGCTGCTGGGCGCCGTCGACATCACCGGCGGGGACCACCTGGCCAACCCGCAGAGCCTGGCTCTGGTCCGGGCCACCGCCCGGGCCGCCGAGGCGTTCCTGGCCGGCGTCGCGCCCGCCGCGCCGGACGTCGCGTACGTGTCGGCGCTCGGCCGCGACGAGGCGGAGCTGCGCGTCGGCGGCCGGCGCATCCGGCTCGGTCGCCGGCACAGCGAGCTGCTGGTGCTGCTCGTCGACCATCCCGAGGGGCGCACCGGGGAACAGCTCGGCCTCGACCTCTACGGCGACGACAGGCGGCACCCGGTCACGCTGCGCGCCGAGCTGTCCCGGCTGCGCCGCGTGCTCGGCGAGGAACTGCTCGACTCCCGCCCGTACCGGCTGCGCCCGACCGTACGCGCCGACTTCCGTACCGTCACCGAACTGCTGGAACGTGGCGATCCGGCGGCGGCGCTGCGCGCGTACCGTGGGCCCCTGCTGCCCCTGTCGGACGCACCGGGAGTCGCGCGACTGCGCCGCCTGGTCGACGGCCAGTTGCGCGCCGCCGTGCTGGCCGGCGGCGACCCGGGGCTGCTCGCGGCCTGGACCGCGACGGCGGCCGGCGCCGACGACCTGGCCGCCTGGCAGGCCCTGGCGCGGGCGCTGCCGCCGGGCGCGCCCCGCCGGCCGCTCGCGCTCGCGCGGGCCCGCCAGCTCGCCGAGGAGTACGCGCTGCCGCGCGCAACGTTCCTGCAACGTCCTGGAAACTAGCCTGCCCGCCATCCACCCCAGACGGACGGCGGAGGTACCCATGACGCGCTACGACGCCCCCACCCACTGGCAGTCCCGCTACGACCACTACATCGGCGGCGAGTACGTGAAGCCGCACGGTGGCAAGTACTTCGAGAACCCGACCCCGGTGACCGGGCAGACCTTCTGCGAGGTGGCCCGGGGCACCGCCGAGGACGTGGAGAAGGCGCTGGACGCGGCACACGGCGCGGCCGACGCGTGGGGCCGCACGTCGGTCGCCGAACGCTCGCTGATCCTCAACCGGATCGCCGACCGCATGCAGGACAACCTGGAGTCCCTGGCGATCGCCGAGACGTGGGAGAACGGCAAGCCGGTACGCGAGACGCTCGCCGCCGACATCCCGCTCGCGATCGACCACTTCCGCTATTTCGCCGGGGCGATCCGGGCGCAGGAGGGCTCGCTCGGCGAACTCGACGACGACACCGTCGCCTACCACTTCCACGAGCCGCTCGGCGTGGTCGGGCAGATCATCCCGTGGAACTTCCCGATCCTCATGGCGGTGTGGAAGCTCGCCCCGGCGCTGGCCGCCGGCAACGCGGTGGTGCTCAAGCCGGCCGAGCAGACGCCCGCCTCGATCCACTACCTGCTCTCGCTGATCGGCGACCTGCTGCCGCCGGGCGTGATCAACGTGGTGAACGGCTTCGGCGTCGAGGCGGGCAAGCCGCTGGCGTCCTCGCCGCGGGTGGCGAAGGTGGCGTTCACCGGCGAGACCACCACCGGGCGGCTGATCATGCAGTACGCCAGCGAGAACATCAAGCCGGTCACGCTGGAACTCGGTGGCAAGAGCCCGAACATCTTCTTCGACGACGTCAGCGCCGCCTCCGACGACTTCCTGGACAAGGCTCTCGAAGGCTTCACCATGTTCGCCCTCAACCAGGGCGAGGTGTGCACCTGCCCGTCCCGGGCGCTCATCCAGCAGGGCCACTACTCCGACTTCCTCGCCGCCGCCGTCGAGCGGACGAAGGCGGTCAAGCAGGGGCACCCGCTGGACACCGACACGATGGTCGGCGCGCAGGCCTCCAACGACCAGCTGGAGAAGATCCTGTCCTACCTGGACATCGGGCGGCAGGAGGGCGCTCGCGTCCTGGCCGGCGGCGAGCGGGCCGACCTCGGCGGCGAGCTGTCCGGCGGCTACTACGTCCAGCCGACGATCTTCGAGGGCGACAACTCGATGCGGATCTTCCAGGAGGAGATCTTCGGCCCGGTGGTGTCGGTGACCTCCTTCGCCGACCTGGACGACGCCGTGAAGATCGCCAACGACACGCTGTACGGGCTCGGCGCGGGCGTGTGGACCCGGGACCTCAACACCGCGTACCGGGCCGGGCGCGCCATCCAGGCCGGCCGGGTCTGGACGAACTGCTACCACGCCTACCCGGCGCACGCGGCGTTCGGCGGCTACAAGCAGTCCGGCATCGGCCGGGAGAACCACAAGATGATGCTGGAGCACTACCAGCAGACCAAGAACCTCCTGGTCAGCTACTCGCCGAAGAAGCTCGGCTTCTTCTGATGCGCGACATCGTGACAGTGACCCCCGCGGCGGCCGACCTGATCCGGTCGCTGCGGGGGCAGCACGGCCCGCTGATGTTCCACCAGTCCGGCGGCTGCTGCGACGGCAGCGCCCCGATGTGCTACCCGGCCGGTGAGTTCCGCACCGGCGGCTCGGACGTGCTGCTCGCCTCGCTGACTGTCGACGGCGTACCCGAGCCGGTGGAGTTCTGGATGTCGAAAGCCCAGTGGGAGCTGTGGAAGCACACCCGGCTCACCGTCGACGTGGTGCCCGGCCGGGGCAGCGGCTTCTCCCTGGAGGCCCCGGAGGGCGTCCGGTTCCTCATCCGGTCCCACCTGAACCGCTGATCTGTCCGAGATCTTGCAGCTCGCGGGCATCGCGGCGGTGGGATGCTGACGCCGTCCACTTCGGAGTCGCATCCCACCGCCCGACAGGAGACCGCCCATGCACCCGGTCCGACAGCCAGTGCTCGCCGCCGGCCTCACCGCCTTGGCCACCGCCGCCACGCTCGGGCTCGCACCCGGCGCCGCCGTCGCCGCCCCGGCGGCCTCCCCCAGCATCTCCGTCAACTGGTTCGGCACGGCCGACGGGCGGGCGCACACCGCCACCGTCGGCGGCCGGTTCGACTGCGGCGCCGAGCGCGGCCTCGCGTACATCGAGGTGCACCTGGAGCAGCGGCGCGGCTCGGTCAACGGCTTCGGGTTCGGCGTGATCGGCGCGTGCACCGACGAGCGCACCGCCGGCACCTGGACCGCGACCATCCCCGCCGACCAGGGCAGGTTCCGCCCCGGCCCGGCCACCACGATCGCCCGCCTGGTGATCGAGCCCAACTCGATCACCGAAACCACCGAGCCCGTACGCCTGCGCCCCCGCTGCGCCCGCCCCTGACCGTCTCGGCGGCCTCCGGTCAGGCGATCTGCCGGAGGTCGTCGCCGTAGTCGAAGATGATCCGCAGCCGGGCTCCGAGGGCATTGGCGTACCGGCTCAGCGTTGCCACCTCGTTGACGTCGAGGTCGCCGTTCTCGATCTGGCTCACCCGGCCGGGCGTGACCCCCATGATCTCGGCGACCTGCCGCTGGGTCAGGCCCAGCCGCTTGCGCTCCTCGGCCAGGTGGAACGCGCTCACCCAGGCGTCGGTCCGGGCGCGCTCCGCCTCGTAGGCCTCGTCGTCGCCGCCGAGTTCGGCGCGGACCTCGTCCCAGTGATAGAACTCCGTCACGACTCCCCCCTTCGCTCGCGCTCGCTGTCGAGCCAAGCCTTGTAGGCAACCTCCGCCGCCGGGATGTGCTGCCGGTACCAGCGACTCCAGTCGCCCGCCTTGTTGCCGGCGACCAGCAGGACCGCCTGCGACCACGGATCGAAGACGAACAGCACCCGGATAGCCACGTCCCGACCGGAGCGGGGCCGCAACTCCTTGAGATTACGGAGACTGCTTCCGCGCAGCGTGTCCACGAGCGGGCGGCCCAGCCCCGGCCCGACCTCGGCCAGCTTGTCCACCGCCACCCGGACGCTCTCGTACGACGCCGGGTCGTGGTCCCGCAGGTCGCGCAGCCAGTGCCGGACCTCTCCGGTGACCCGGACCGACCAGCGCTTCCCGTCCGCACCCATGCCCTGACTATAGCCCGGGCTAAACATCCCGGCCTACCAGTCAGCGGTCATCCAGGAGCGGCTGGGTGGGGTTCCACGGGGTTCCGGTTTCGGCGTCGTGGCGGCGGCGGGCTATCGCTGAGAGCGCCTCCAGCACCACCCGGTTGCCCAGGTACGCGGTGATGTCGGCGTGGTCGTACGGCGGGGCGACCTCGACCACGTCCAACCCGACCACCGGCAGCTCGTAACAGACCCGGCGGACCGCGTCGAGCAGTTGCCGGGAGGTGAACCCGCCCGGCTCGGGCGTGCCGGTGCCGGGGGCCATGCCGGGGTCGACCACGTCCACGTCGACGGAGAGGAACACGCCCTCGCACTCGTCGGTCGCGATGCCGAACGCCTCGGTCAGGCAGGTGTCGAGGCCGCGCGCCACGATCTCGGTCATCTCGTACGAGCGCATCCGCTGCTCGGCCATCCACGCCAGCGTGTCCGGGCCGGGCCAGTAGCCGCGCAGCCCGATCTGCAGGAAGCGGTCGCCGCGTACCGCACCGGACTCGATGAGCCGGCGCATCGGCTGGCCGTGGCCGTGCAGCGAACCGAACTCGACGTCCCCGGTGTCGGCGTGCGCGTCGAAGTGCACCAGCGACACCCGGCCGAGCCCGTGGTGCCGGGCCACGCCTGTGGCGTCGGGCAGCGCGATGGAGTGGTCGCCGCCGAGGACCACCGGGATCGCCCCGGCGGCGGCGACCGCGTGCACGGCGGTCTCCAGCGCGGCGAGCGAACGCTCGATGTCGCCGGCGAACATCTCCACGTCCCCGGCGTCGTAGACGCACAGGTCCTTCAGCCCGTCCACGCGCAGCGCCAGCGACGGGCGGGAGCCGTCGTGCGGCAGGTAGCAGGCCTGCCGGATGGCGGACGGCCCGAACCGGGTGCCGGGCCGGTGCGAGGTGCCACCGTCGAACGGCGCCCCGATGATCACCACGTCCGCGTCGGCGTACGTGACCGGCTCCTCGACCGTGCACGGCGGCACGCCGAGGAACGTGATGTCGGGGCCGTACATCGGGCCGTACCGGGTCATCGTTCCTCCATCCCCCACGGCGAACCGTAGCCGGTGAGCAGGTCGAGGAAGGGGGTCGGCGGGAACGCCTCGGGACCGAGCACGCCCGTGCCGGACCAGGCGCCGGTGGCGAGCAGCTCCAGCGCGACGACCGGGTTGACGGCGGTCTGCCAGACCACCGCCTGGTGGCCGTACTCGGCCATCGACCACTCGTTGTCGACCACGTGGTACAGGTAGACCCGGCGCGGCTGCCCGTCCGGGCCGGTGCCGGTGACGTACGTGCCGGCGCAGGTCTTGCCGCTCATCCGGTCGCCGAGCGTGGCCGGGTCGGGCAGCGCGGCGGCCACCAGGTCGCGCGGCGACACGTCGACGCCGCGTACCCGCACCGGCTCGGTCGAGTCGAGCCCGAGCTTGTGCAGCGTGCGCAGCACCTCGATGAACTCGGCGCCGAGGCCGTACTTGAAGGTGACCCGCTTCGCCTGGACCCAGCGCGGGATGAGCAGCACCTCCTCGTGCTCGACGTTGACGCACTCGACCGGGCCGATCCCGGCCGGGAAGTCGAAGACCTCCGGCTCGCTGAACGGTTCGGTGGTGAACCAGCCGCGCCCGGCCTCCCAGATCACCGGCGGGTTGAGGCACTCCTCGATGGTGGTCCAGATGGAGAACGAGGGCGCGAAGTCGTAGCCGGCAACTGTCAGGTTCGCGCCGTCGCGTACCCCGATCTCGTCGATCTCGGCGAAGAGTTCGTCGGCGGCGTAGCGGGCGAAGACGTCGGACAGGCCCGGTTCGACGCCGATGCCGCAGAGCGCGAGCCGCCCCGCGGCGGCCCACCGCTCCGCGACGGCGAACTGCTCGTCGCCGAGCTTGACCCCGGTCTCGGCGTAGGGACGCTCGGGGTGCGGCCGGGACAGCGACATCGCCATGTCCAGGTAGTCGGCCCCGGCGGCGAACGCGCCGTCGAAGATCGGCATGACGAAACGCGGGTCGACCGCGTTCAGGACGTGCGTGATCCGGTGTTCCCGGCACAGCGCGGCCACCGCGTCGGCGGAGGAAGCGTCCACAGTGGCGGCGACGAACCGGTCGCCGTGCCCGGCGACGGCCCGCGCCGCCCGCGCCGGGTCGTGGTCGGCGACCACCATGAGCTCGAAGAAGGTACGGCGGGCGGCGATGGATACGGCTGCGGAGCCGACGCCACCGGCGCCGACGAGGAGGATACGCATCAGGAGTCGAACCCCAGTCCAAGACGGTCGAGAGTACGGAGCCAGAGGTTGCGCCGTCCGTCGCGCGCGTCGGCGCGGGCGAGCGACCAGCGGGTGAGGTTGATGCCCACGGACCGGACCGGTTCCGGCGGGAACGGCAGCGGCTTGCGGCGCACCAGGTCGAGCCGGGTCAGCGGGGTGTCGGTGCCGGAGAGCAGGTCGAGCGTCACGCGGGCGCCGAATCGCGTCGCGCCCACGCCGAGCCCGGTGAACCCGGCCGCGTACGCCAGGCGTCCGGAGTACGCGGTGCCGAAGAACGCGCAGAACCGGGTGCAGGTGTCGATCACGCCACCCCAGCGGTGACTGAAGCGCACATCGGCGAGCTGCGGGAACGTCGTGAAGAAGTGCGAGGCGAGCGTGGTGAAGGTGGCCTCGCGCTGCTCCAGCGCGGGCGCCACCCGGTTGCCGTAGTGGTAGATCGCGTCGTAGCCGCCGAACAGGATCCGGTTGTCGGCGGTGAGCCGGTAGTAGTGGAACTGGTTGCCGGTGTCGGCGAGCCCCTGCCGGTGCCGCCAGCCGATCGCGTCGCGCTGCGCGGCGGTCAGCGGCTCGGTCATCAGCGCGTAGTCGTAGACCGGCACGATCCAGGAGCGCAGCCGGCGCAGCAGCGGCGGGAACGCGTTCGTGGCCAGCACGACCTGCCGCGCCCGTACCGCGCCGGGCGCCGCGTCCGCGCCGCCCGCCGTGCTGGCGAGCAGCGCCGCGCCGTCGCCGGCCAGGCCGGTGACGCGGGTGCGCTCGTGCACGCGTACGCCCAGGTCGAGCGCGGCCCGGCGCAGTCCCCAGGCGAGCTTCGCCGGGTCGAGCAGCGCCACCCGGTCGCGATCCCACATCCCGCCCAGGTACGTCGGCGACGCCACCTCGGCGCGTACCTCGTCGCGGTCGAGCAGCCGCACGTCGTGGCCGTACCGGCGGGCCAGCTCGGCGTCCGCGGCGAGCCCGTCGAGCTGGTACGGCTCGACCGCCACCGCCAGCTCACCGGTGCGTTCGAAGTCGCAGTCGATGTCGTACTTCGCCACCGTGGCGGCGATGGCGTCCAGGTTCTCCCGGCCCAGCCGTTCCAGCTCGCCGATCTCGCCGGGGAACCGCTCGACGCCGTTGGCAAGCCCGTGGGTCAGCGAGGCGGCGCAGAACCCGCCGTTGCGCCCGGACGCCGCCCAGCCGCACGTGCCCGCGTCGACCAGCAGCACGTCCCGGTCCGGGTCGGCCTCCTTTGCGAGCAGCGCGGTCCACAGTCCGGCGTACCCGCCGCCGACCACGAGCAGGTCGGCGGTGTGCGAGCCGGACAGCGGCGGCAGCGGGTCGGGCCGCTCCGGGCGGTCCAGCCAGTACGGCACGGGCGCGGCGTCGGCCAGCGCCCGGCCGGTATGCGGGAGTGTCATGGCTTGCCCACCGGTGTGGCGACCACCGCGAGGGCGGCCCGTCGCGCCCGCCGCCCGCGCAGCGAGGTGGCCCCGACCAGCAGCAACGCGATCACGAACATGGCCGTGCCGATCACGTTCACCTGCGGCGGGATGCCCCGCTGGGAGGCGCCCCAGACGTACATGGGGAACGTGACTGTGGTGCCGGCGTTGAAGTTCGTGATGATGAAGTCGTCGAAGCTGAGCGAGAAGGCCAGCAGCGCGGCGGCCACGATGCCCGGCAGCACCAGCGGCAGCGTGATCCGCCGGAACGTCTGCCACTCGCTGGCGTACAGGTCCATCGCGGCCTCCTCCAGCCGCCGGTCCATGCCGGAGAGCCGGGCCTTCACGGTGACCACGACGAACGACACGCAGAACATGACGTGCGCGATGACGATGGTCCAGAAGCCCTGCGGCACCCCGGCGGCGACGAAGAGGGCGAGCAGCGAGGTGCCCATCACGAGTTCCGGGGTGGCCATCGGCAGGAAGATCAGCCCGTTGAGCCCGGACCGCCCGCGGAAGCTGTGCCGGACCAGCGCGAACGCCATCAGCGTGCCGAGGAGCGTGGAGACGACTGTGGCGATGAGCCCGATCTGCATGCTGCGCACCACGGCGTCGCACATGTCCGAGGTGGCGCAGGGCTGCTTCCAGTTGTCGAGCGTGAACTCGTTGAAATCGTAGGAGAGCCGGCTGGAGGGCCGGTTGAAGGACAGACCGGCGACCACCATGATCGGCAGCGTCAGGTAGCCGAGGACGAGCAGGGCCACGCCCATCACCCACCGGTCGGCGAGCCAGCGCCTCATCAGAGCCTGCCTCCATTCGCGACTGCGGGGCTCCGCTTCGCTGCGCTCCTCGCGCTCATCACAGCACCTCCTCCGTGCCGGCCTTCCGCAGGTAGACGAAGACGATCGCCAGGATCGCGGCCATCAGCAGGAACGACAGCGCCGCGCCCTGCGGATAGTCCAGCCGGACCAGGAACGCCGAGTCGATGACGTTGCCGATCATGTACTCGTTCGGCGTACCGAGCAGCTCGGCGTTGATGTAGTCACCGGTGGCCGGGATGAAGAACAGCAGCGTGCCGGCGATCAGGCCGGGCATCGACAGCGGCAGCGTGACCTTGGCGAACGCGCGCAGCGGGCTCGCGTACAGGTCGCTGGCCGCCTCCAGCAGCCGGGGATCGAGCCGCTCCAGGCTCGCGTACAGCGGCAGCACCAGGAACGGCAGGAAGTTGTACGTCAGGCCGAGCACCACGGCGATCGGGGTGGCCAGCAGCCGGCCGTCCGGTCCGAGCAGGTGCACGTCGCGCAGCAGCCCGACCAGCGCGCCGTTGTCCGACAGGATGGTCTTCCAGGCCAGCGTGCGCACCAGGAAGCTGGTGAACATCGGCGCGACCACGGCCACCAGCAGCAGGTTCTTCCACCGGCCGGCCTTCTGCGCGATCGCGTACGCCAGCGGGTAGCCCATCAGCAGCGCGAGCACCAGCGCGATGGCCGAGTAGAGGAACGACCGGGAGAACTGCGGCCAGTACGCCTGGAGCGCGTCCGGGTAGTTGCCGAACGCCCAGGTCATCGCGTACCCGGTGGAGAGCGAGCCGGCCGGGTCGTAGAGGCTGGCCGAGGCGAGCTGCACCAGCGGCAGCGCGAAGAAGACGAGCAGCCAGACCGCGCCGGGCAGCAGCAACAGGTACGGCAGGAGCCGGCTGCGCCCGCGCCGCACCGGCGGCGGCGCCGGTTTCCCGGCGGAGGCCGGTACGTGGGCCAGCGCGCTCATGCCGCCACTCCGCTTCGCTCCGTGCCGCCATGAGACACCTTCGCGCTGAGCCAGCCGATTCGCTCGCTGCGCTCGCTCATGCCGACGCACCCACCGGCGGCTCGTCGAGCAGCGGCGCGGTCTGGTCGTCCTCACCGGCGGCCCGGGGCAGCAGGAACGCGTGCCGCGGATCCCAGTGCGCGGTCACCGCCGTGCCGACCGCCAACTGACCGCCCAGCCCGCTGTTCGCGGCGAACGCGGTCAGCTCGCTGCCCCACGCGGTGCGCACCAGGTACTGGGTGCTCACCCCGACGTAGGAGGCGTCGCTGACCACGCCACCGACGTGCTGGTGTCCGGCCGGCACCCGGTCCGGGTCGTCGACCAGGTGCAGCTTCTCCGGACGTACGCCGAGGAAGGCCGGCCCGTCGGTGAGCCGGGCCCGGCCGGCGGGCACCGAGAAGCGCGAGCCGTGCGCCGTGACCAGCACGTCGTCGGCGGCGCGCCCGCCGGCTTCGGCGGCGAGCAGGTTGGACTGGCCGAGGAAGTTCGCCACGAACGCGGTGGCCGGGTACTCGTAGATCTCGGCGGGCGCGCCGAGCTGCTCGATCCGGCCGGCGTTCATCACCGCGACCGTGTCGGCCATCGTCATGGCCTCCTCCTGGTCGTGGGTGACGTGCACGAACGTGATGCCGACCTCGGTCTGGATCCGCTTCAGCTCGATCTGCATCTGCCGGCGCAGCTTCAGGTCGAGCGCGCCGAGCGGCTCGTCGAGCAGCAGCACCTGCGGGTGGTTGATGAGCGCCCGGGCCAGCGCGACGCGCTGCTGCTGGCCGCCGGAGAGCTGGGCCGGGCGGCGCCGGCCGTACCCTTCGAGCTGCACCAGCGCGAGCATCCGCTCGACCTGGTCGCTCACCTTGCGGATGCCGCGGCGGCGCAGCCCGAACGCCACGTTCTCGTGGATGTCCAGATGCGGGAAGAGCGCGTAGCTCTGGAAGACGGTGTTCACCGGCCGCTTGTACGGCCGCAGCCCGGCGATGTCCTGCTCGCCGAGCAGCACCTGCCCGCTGGTCGGCTGCTCCAGCCCGGCGATCATCCGCAGTGTGGTGGTCTTGCCGCAGCCGGACGCGCCGAGCAGGGCGAAGAACGAGCCCTGCGGGATGGTGAGGGTGAGGTCGTCGACGGCGGTGAAGACGCCGAACCGCTTGGTCAGGTCGACCAGGCGCAGGTCGCCGGCCGGGGTCTGCTGCCCCTTCACGCGCCGATCACCTGCTGGAACTTGGTCTCGTACTCCTTCTCCTGCGCCTCGTCGAGCGCCATGAAGACCTTGGCTTTGGACAGCATCGTGTCGTCCGGGAAGATCAGCGGGTTGCTCGCCAGGTCCGGGTCGATCTTCTCCATCTCGGCCTGCGCGCCCTGCACCGGGCAGATGTAGTTGACGTACGCGGCCAGCTTCGCCGCCACCGCCGGGTCGTAGTAGTGGTTCATCAACGCCTCGGCGTTGGCCTTGTGGGTGGCCTTGTTCGGCACCAGCATGTTGTCCGACCAGAGCATCACGCCGGACTCGGGCACCACGAACTTGATCTTCTCGTCGTCGAAGCCGAGCTGGACCACGTCGCCGGACCAGCCGATGCACGCGGCGATGTCGCCCTTGGCCAGATCGGGCGCGTAGTCGTTGCCGGTGAACCGCCGGATCTGCTTGCTGTCCACGGCCTTCTTCAGCTTGTTCAGCGCGTCGTCGAACTGGGCCGAGGTGAACTTGGCCGGGTCGTGGCCGAGCGACTGGAGCAGCAGGCCGATGGTGTCGCGCATCTCCGACAGCACCGTCACCTTGCCCTTGAGATCGGGGCGGGTGAGCAGCTCGTCGACGGTGCGGATCTCCTTGGTGACGTTCGCGTTGTACGCGAGCCCGGCGAGACCGGACTGCCACGGGACGGCGAGCTGGGTCTCGGCGTCGAAGGAGCGACCGCGCAGCGACTGCAGCAGGTTCGCCTCGACGTTCGGCATCTTCGACTTGTCCAGCTTCTGGACCCAGCCGAGGCGGATCACCCGGGCGGCCATCCAGTCGGTGAGCACCATGATGTCCCGGCCGGTGCTCTGACACCCGGCGAGCTGGTTGCGCACCTTGCCGAAGAACTCGTTGTTGTCGTTGACGTCCTCGGTGTACGTCACCTGGATGCCGGTGGCGGCGACGAACGCGTCGAGCGTGGGGCGCTTGGACTCGTCCTTCTCGTCGGTGTCCATGTACTGCGGCCAGTTCGAGAAGGCGACCTTCTTCTCGGTGGCGGACAGATCCTCGCTCTTGCAACCGGCTTCGGTCTGCTGGGCGCCCTTGGTCCCGCAGCCGGCCAGGGCGCCCGCGGTGGCGAGCAGTGCGGCCGAGCCGACGGTCCCGGTGAGCAGACCACGCCGGGTGAGGGTCCGAAGGGGACTACGCATGTGACGACTCCTTGGGGGGCATCGTCGGCGGCGGGACGGGGGGCGGCACGCCGGCGGGAGGGTCAGTGGCGATGGACGACTGATCCTGACATGAGAAAACCTCTCTCACAAGGGATTCCGTTGCTGGAATAGCCAGTCGCCACGAAATACGCCAGACTGCGCGGGGCACTACGCTCGATACGAAGAATCGGATACAAGGAGCGTCGATGGTCAACCGGCACCAGGAGAACGCCAACGGCGGCCGTCGGGTCACCGTGCGTGAAGGCGCCAATCACGTTCTGCTCGACGACGTGGCGAAGCAGATCATCGAGCAGCTCCAGGAGGACGGGCGCCGCCCGTACGCGAGCATCGGCAAGGCGGTGGGCCTCTCCGAGGCGGCGGTACGCCAGCGGGTGCAGCGACTGCTCGACGCGGGCGTCATGCAGATCGTCGCGGTCACCGATCCGCTCCAGCTCGGCTTCCCCCGCCAGGCCATGATCGGGCTGCGCACCGACGGTGACCTGGAGTCGGTGGCCGACCGGCTGGCCGAGTTCGAGGAGATCGACTACGTGGTGATCACCGCCGGCTCGTTCGACCTGCTGGCCGAGGTGGTCTGCCGCAACGACGCGCACCTGCTGGAGATCCTGCAGAAGCTGCGCGGCGTGCCCGGAGTGCTCTCCACCGAGGCGTTCGTCTACCTGAAGCTGCGCAAGCAGACCTACAGTTGGGGCACCGCCTGATGCGGATTCCGTTGACAGCACAGTGATATGGCGCTGAATCCGTCGCGGTGAAGCTTCTTCGCTTGCCTTATCGGCACCGCCTGTGGGATAACCGTGGGCAGAGCGGCCGGTGTCACCCCTGACCGGCCCGAGACCCGATGGGGCTGACATGGCCAACGCCACCGACCACCTGTGGATGCACTTCACCCGCATGGCGAGCTACCCCGCCGGCGAGGTTCCGACAATCGTCCGGGGCGAGGGCGCGTACGTCTGGGACGCGCAGGGCCGCCGCTACCTGGACGGGCTGGCCGGGCTGTTCGTCGTCAACGCCGGCCACGGCCGCGCCGAGCTGGCCGAGGCCGCCGCCAAGCAGGCCGGCGAGCTGGCCTACTTCCCACTCTGGTCGTACGCCCACCCGAAGGCCGTCGAGCTGGCCGAGAAGATCGCCACGCTCACGCCCGGCGACCTGAACCGGGTCTTCTTCACCACCGGCGGCTCCGAGGCCGTCGAGGCGGCGTGGAAGCTGGCCCGGGCCTACTTCAAGCGCACCGGCAAGCCCACCAAGCACAAGGTGGTCAGCCGCTACATCGCCTACCACGGCACCTCGATGGGCGCGCTGTCGATCACCGGCCTGCCCGGCATCAAGACCGACTTCGAGCCGCTGGTGCCGGGTGGCATCAAGGTGCCGAACACCAACTTCTACCGCGCCCCCGAACACGGCGACGACCCCGAGGCGTTCGGCCGCTGGGCCGCCGAGGAGATCGGCCGCGCGATCGAGCGGGAGGGGCCGGAGACGGTCGCCGCCGTCTTCCTGGAGCCGGTGCAGAACTCCGGCGGCTGCTTCCCGCCGCCGCCCGGATACTTCGAGCGGGTACGCGAGATCTGCGACGCGTACGACGTGCTGCTGGTCAGCGACGAGGTGATCTGCTCCTGGGGCCGGCTCGGCGAGTACTTCGGCGCGGTGCGGTACGGCTACCAGCCGGACATCATCACCACCGCCAAGGGCATCACCTCCGGCTACGCCCCGCTCGGCGCGATGATCGCCAGCGAGCGGCTGATGGAGCCGTTCCTCACCGAGACCGGCATGTTCGCGCACGGCGTGACGTTCGGCGGCCACCCGGTCTCCTGCGCGGTCGCGCTGGCCAACCTGGAGGTGTTCGCCCGGGAGGACCTGATCGGGCACGTCCGGGCCAACGAGGGCGCGTTCCGGTCCACCCTGGAGAAGCTGCACGACCTGCCGATCGTCGGCGACGTCCGCGGTGACGGCTACTTCTACGGCATCGAGCTGGTCAAGGACAAGACCACGCGGGAGACGTTCGACGAGGCCGAGTCGGAGCGGCTGCTGCGCGGCTTCCTGTCCACCGCGCTGTTCGACGCCGGGCTCTACTGCCGGGCCGACGACCGTGGCGACCCGGTGGTGCAGCTCGCCCCGCCGCTGATCGCCGACCAGCAGCACTTCGACGAGATCGAGCAGATCCTGCGCGCGGTGCTGACCGAGGCGTGGTCCCGGCTCTGACGCCGATGACCGGTTACCGGCACCTCTCGTACTGGCTGTCCAGCCTGGACGAGCCGCTGACACCGCGACCCGGGTTGCCCGGCGACACGGACGCCGACGTGGCGATCGTGGGCGCCGGGTACACCGGGCTGTGGACGGCGTACTACCTGGCCGAGGCCGACCCCACGTTGCGCGTCGTCGTGCTGGAGCGGGAGATCGCCGGGTACGGCGCATCCGGGCGCAACGGCGGCTGGTGCTCGGCGCTGTTCCCCACCTCGCTGCCGGCGCTGGCCCGACGCCACGGCCGGGACCGCGCGCTCGCCCTGCAACGGGCCATGCACGACACGGTCGGCGAGGTGGGGCGGGTCACCGCCGCCGAGGGCATCGACTGCGACTGGCGGGCCGGCGGCACGGTGACGCTGGCGCGCAGCGAGGTCCAGCTCGACCGGGCCCGCGCCGAGGTCGACCAGGCCCACGCGCACGGGCTCACCGACGACGACCTGACGCTGCTGGACGCCGCCGAGGCCGCCGCGCGGTGCGACGCCGAGGGGGTACGCGGCGGCACGTACACCCCGCACTGCGCCGCCGTGCACCCGGCGAAGCTGGTCCGGGGCCTGGCGCGGGCGGTGGAGCGCCGGGGCGTACGCATCCACGAGCGCACCCCGGTGACCGCGCTGCGGCCGGGCGCGGCGGTGACACCGGCGGGCGTGGTCCGGGCGCCGGTGGTGGTCCGCGCGACCGAGGGCTACACGCCCGGGCTACCCGGCCAGCGGCGCACGGTGGCGCCCGTCTACTCGCTGATGGTGGCCACCCCGCCGCTGCCCGAGGAGACGTGGGCGCGGATCGGGCTGGCGGAGCGGGAGACGTTCTCCGACTACCGGCACGTCATCGTGTACGGCCAGCGCACCGCCGACGGCCGGCTCGCGTTCGGCGGGCGGGGCGCGCCCTACCACTACGCCTCCCGGGTGCGGCCGGGCTTCGACCGGGAGCCGCGGGTGTTCGCGGCGCTGCGCCGGACGCTCGGGGAACTGTTCCCGGTGCTCGGGCCGGACGTGCCGGTGACGCACGCCTGGGGCGGGCCGCTCGGCGTGGCCCGGGACTGGGCCGCGTCGGTGGGGCTGAACCGCCGCACCGGGCTCGCCTGGGCCGGCGGGTACGTCGGTGACGGAGTGGGCACCAGCAACCTCGCCGGTCGTACGCTGGCCGACCTGATCCGCGGCGTGGAGACCGACCTCACGGCACTTCCCTGGGTGGGCCACCGCTCCCCGCGCTGGGAACCGGAGCCGCTGCGCTGGCTGGCGATGAACGCCGGCCTGAGGATCATGTCCTCAGCCGACCACACCGAGCACCGTACGTCCCGCACGTCCCGCCGAGCCGACCTCTTCAACCGCTTCCTGGGCCACTGACCCCGGGTTCCCAATCCGTTGATCAAGGAGTTTGTGTCTCCCGGACACGGTTTCCTTGACACAAACTCCTTGATCAACGCGCGGAGGGCGGCGGGGTCGGTCAGTGGTGGGGTGGGATGACCCGGAGGTGGCCCCGGCGGCCCTGCTGGTGGGGGGCCTGGGGCTTGGTGGTGGGTTCGTCCTCGGGGGGACGGGGCGGGGCGGGGCGGGCGGCCTCACGGACCGCCTCGGCCAGCGCCACCAGGTCGTCGGTGGTGGGCGGCGGCGGCTCGAACTCACCCTCGTGCCGCACCACGTCCCAGCCGCGCGGGGCGGTCAGGCTGCGGGCGTGCGGCTCACACAGGTCGTACGTGTGCGGTTCGGCGAACGCGGCGAGCGGGCCCACCACCGCCGTCGACTCGTTGTAGACATAGGTCAATGTGGCGACCGCTTGCCGGGGGCAGCCGTTACGGGAGCAGCGCCGTGGTGACCTCACGGCGGCAGGGTATCCCCATTACCGGGTCCGGCGCACCGCTTCGCGTTACGACACGCCCGTCATGGTGATCACAATTCCTCCGATCGGCGCCCCGGCGCGCCGGACAGCCTCGCGGCGACGGGTGGACCGCCACCCCGGGCTACCCTGTCCGTCATGACGAGCCCGCAGAACCGCCGCCCCGGCTCCGGCCGGCGCACCCACCGTGACCGGCACGGTCGCGGGCTGCGCGGGCGGCTGGTGCCGGCCACCGTCCCGCTGGCCCGGACGAAGGCCGAGGTCTTCGACGACCTGGTGCTCGACACGGTGGAGACGCTCGAACGCCGGTTCGCCAAGGAGCTGGCCGGGGTGGAGTTCGCGGTCGAGGACGTCCCGCCGGATCTGAACGTCTACGACTCGGACGTGCTGGAGGACGGCGAGGTGCCGCTCGCCCGGCTGCTGCCCGGGCGGCCCGGCCGCCAGGAGGTGCCGCCCCGGATCGTGCTCTACCGGCGGCCGCTGGAGTTCCGCGCGATGGACCGCGAGGATCTCGCCGACCTGGTGCACGACGTGATCATCGAGCAGGTGGCGAATCTGCTCGGGGTGGACCCGGACGAGCTGGCCTGACGCCGCCACCCGGCCGGCCCCCGCCGGCCGGACAGCGACCCGGGCCCGGACGGCCCCCACCGCCCGTCGGCCCGTACGTGGATCAGGCGGCGACCCGCCGCTTGAGCTTGCGCCGCTCCCGCTCGGAGAGGCCACCCCAGATTCCGAACCGCTCGTCGTGGCCGAGCGCGTACTCCAGGCATTCCGTCTTCACTTCGCACCGCGAGCAGATGCGCTTCGCCTCGCGGGTCGAGCCGCCCTTCTCGGGAAAGAACGCCTCCGGGTCGGTCTGCGAGCAGAGCGCCCGCTCCTGCCACTCCGGCGCGTTCCCGAGCAGGTCGGCCACCTCGAGCTGGCCGTCCATCGATTGCCTCCTTGTCGCGCACCGGCGTCATTCGCCGCTGCAACCCCCCACGCGAAAGGCGTGCCTGTCCGTACGGTCACCATTTGTTGCGTTCCGTGCGAACAACCCCATTCAAATTACACGCGTGTAATGCGTGCGCCGTCAAGCCAAACTTGATAATGGAGTCGCCCTCCCGACACGTCCGGGACGACCGCCGCGGTCGCCCGTAGCCTCGCAACCTGCCCTATCGATTCAGACCCCGGACGAGTAACGCCCTCCCCGGCGAGTTGCCGGAAGTTTTCTGCCGTGGCGCACCGCCGGCGGGCCGGCCGGACGCCCCCGCCGGCCGCTCGTACCAAGATCAGAATTGGTGGGCCAAAGGGTAACGCGCTCGTTGCGGTACCGCCCGCCGAGCCGTCCAACGCCGACTGCGCCCCGTCCACCATGTGGACAGGGCGCAGGCGTCGGCGCGGTCGCCGGTTCAGTCCACCCGGGCGGGTGAGCTGGTCGGCCAGACGAATTCGGCGATACACCCACCGGTAACAGAGATCGCGCCGGCCGATGTGTTCTCGTCCCACCAGACGGTATAGACACCCGCCTCCAGGTCCGGGTAGACGGCACTGTGGAAGACCCCGTCCAGGACGTGCCGCTCGCGTACCGCGGAGTGGGTCCGCGGGCTGTCGAGGTCCGCCCGGCTGATCTCGATTTCCCGGCCGTGCAGGTCCCGGCCGGTGTGGATGATCAGCGCGCCGCGGTCGCCGCCGAGGTCGAGCACGACGCTGCCGACCTCCGACGGGCCGAGATCGTGATGGTGTGACATCCGCGTCTCCCGTCAGGACTTCTTCGCCTGCGGGTTGCCGAACCCGTCGTACGGTGTGCCGAGGAACGGGAAGTCGGCCAGGAACGGCGCGGTGACGTCGGCCGCGCTCAGACCCGGCGTGACCGCCGCGGCGGCGGCGTCCGGGCGGAACGTCTTGTCGACAAGTGGCACGGTCAGTCCCGCGATGGCACGCAGCGCGATCGTCACCACGTCGTCGGCGACGCGACGGCCGTTCGGGTAACCGGCCAGGTCGCCGCCGAGCACGCCGAACCGGTCCGGTGTGCGGCTGGGCCGGATCGCCGTGTTCAGCCGCAGCATGTCCGCCTGGACGTCGCCGGTGGTGTTGGCGAAGCCGTCGATCAGTCCGGCCGGGATTCCGGTGAGCAGGATCGCCACCAGGTCGGCGCGCGGCTTCTTGGACTTGTTCAGCGCGTCCAGATTTCCGAACACGCCCGGGTACAGCGCCGGCAGCAGCGCGGCCAGCTCGGGCCGCTCGACGAACCCGGCGAAGCGCTTGTCCTCCGACGGCGGCAGCGTGTTCCACACGTCCTTCCGGGACATCGGCACGATGACCTCGTTGAACAACGGGTTGCCGAGCCGCGACACCTGGGTGAACGGGCCGGCCGCGGTGTCCGCGGAGACCCGGTCGCCGAGCACCCGGACCTGCTGGCGGGACGCGCTGGTCCACACCCCGATGGTCGAGGCGCGGTCGGCCACGCCGTAGCGGGCGGCCTTACGGCGCACCTGGTTCAGCGGCACCTGCACGGCGATGCTGTGCACGTTCAGCCGGTCCAGCGCGTTAACCGGCTCACCCTCGGCCTGGAACAGCTTCTTGCCGGCCACGTGCAACTGCTGGAACGGCCGCAGCGTGCCCAGGTCGAACACCGCGCCCAGGTCGACGAAGAAGCCGTCGGCACGCTGGCCGGCGAACACCTTCTCGCCGGTGGACAGCTTGAACGTCGCCTGGCGTACCAGGTTCTGGTACTTCGGGGTGGACAGCGGCCCGACGTTGCAGGGCGGGCAGGGCAGCTTGTGCGCCAGCACCCGCGCGCGGCCGTCGGCGATCCGGGTCAGCCGGTAGAACTGCCGCCGGTTCCAGTTCTTGCTCTCCAGCGACTCGATCGGCCCGGTGTTGTAGAGAAAGCTGTTCTGGTTCGTGATCTCCGTGGTGAATTCGAAACGATAGGTGACGTCCGGATTACCGTCGCCGTCGTTGTCGATGTGAATCTCGTACCGGACGTCGTCGCCGAACTCGAAGAAGTTCGGGCCGCCGGAGGGAAGTTGCACCGGCACGTAGTTGGCGATCAACGTGACCGTGTCCGGCTGGCTCGGCGTGACGAACGCGTACAGGTCGGAACTGTCGGCGACCGGATCCTTGGCGATCTCCGGGGCCTCGCGGTGAGAGGACATGGCGGACGCACCTTCGTCGGGGGAACGGAAGACGGAACCGGCGCCGGGAGCCCACGCCGGTGGAGGGGTGGGATCAGCGCCGGCCGGCGGCGCGCACCAGGCGGTCGGCCAGACCGCGGTCGCGGATCTCGACCCTTGTCGTACCGACGAAGACGTCGATCGCGCCGGTGGCGGCGTCGCGGAGGTGAGCCACGATCGGCTCGTCGCGCCGGCTCGCCGTGGGGGAGTTCTGCGCGGCGGACAGGCCCGGCACGGTGAGGGCGGCGGCGCCCAGCGTCGCGCTCGCCGCGGCGGTGAGCGTCTGCCTGCGGGTCAACCGCGGCCAGGTCCGCCGTTTCTTCGGCGCGTCGGTGGTCTCGTCAGTGCTCATCGGCAACCTTTCCGGACCGGCGCCGCAGCGCCGCAACGGGCCCGGGACGCCCGGACACCGCCGGGCCCCGGTTCTGGGGTCACCGGCGGCGGTCCTCGCCGAAACCGCCGCCGGCATCCACAGGTACGGCAGGCGACGGGGAAAGGTTCGACCTCAGGCGCCGGCGTGACCGTACGCGGTCGTCCGCTTGCGGAACGGGCGGCCCGCGGCGGTGGCGATGGCCCGCAACTGCTCCTCGGTACGGGCCGAGCCGTTGCCCGAGCCGGCCATCCGGGAGATGGTCTCCTCCATCAGCGTGCCGCCGAGGTCGTTGCAGCCGCCACGCAGCATCGCCACCGTGCCCTCGTCGCCGAGCTTCACCCAGGAGCACTGGATGTTGCCGATCCGCCCGTGCAGCAGCAGCCGGGCCATCGCGTGCACCGCCCGGTTCTCCCGCCACGTCGGACCCGGGCGGGCGATGCCGGCCAGGTAGATCGGCGCGTTCGTGTGCACGAACGGCAGCGCCACGAACTCGGTGAAGCCGCCGGTACGGTCCTGCACCCCGGCCAGCACCCGGAAGTGGGCCAGCCACTGGCCCGGGTGGTCGACGTGGCCGTACATCATCGTGGAGCTGGACCGGATGCCCAGCTCGTGCGCCGTGCTCACCACCTCGACCCAGGCGGCGGCCGGCAGCTTGCCCTTGGTGAGCACCCAGCGCACGTCGTCGTCGAGGATCTCGGCGGCGGTGCCCGGGATGGTGTCCAGCCCGGCCTCGCGGAGCTGGAGCAGCCACTCCCGCACCGGCACGCCGGCCTTCGCGGCGGCGGTGACGATCTCCATCGGGGAGAACGCGTGCACGTGCATGCCCGGCACCCGCGCCTTGATCGCCCGGACGATGTCGGCGTAGCCGGTGACCGGCATCTTCGGGTCGATGCCGCCCTGCAGGCACACCTCGGTCGCGCCGGCCGTCCACGCCTCCTCGGCCCGGTCGGCGACCTGTTCCAGGGACAGCCGGAACGCGTCGGCGTCGCTCTCCCGCTGGGCGAACGCGCAGAACCGGCACCCCACGTAGCAGACGTTCGTGAAGTTGATGTTCCGGTTCACCACGTACGTCACGTCGTCACCCACCGCATCCCGGCGCGCGTCGTCGGCGAGCCGGCACAGCTCGTCCAGCGCCGGGCCGTCCGCGCCGAACAGCGCCAGCGCCTTCGCCTCGTGCGCCGGCGTCAGCAGCGCGGCCGGGTCGTCCGCGGCCAGCCGCAGGCCCGCGCGCAGGTCGGCGTCCGCGCCACCGGCAAGGGGTACGCCCGCGCGCGCCTGCGGCGCCACCTTGCCGGCCACCTCGGCCCAGTCGCCGTACACGCTGTCGAAGTCGCCCCGCCGGTCCTCGGTGCGGCCGGTGACGTCGATGGTGGCGTGCAGGTCGGTCCGGCCGCCGTAGGTCTCCTCCGGCTCCTGCCAGGGCTGCCCCACCGGGCGGGCCTCCTCGACCGCGAGCCCGGTGGCCGGGTCGGCGAGCGCCGTGACGTGCGGCAGCAGGCGCGGGTCCAGCCACGGGCCGCCCGCGCGGACGTACTCCGGGTAGACGGTCAGCCGCTCGCGCAGCGTGAACCCGGCACTCGCGGTACGCGCCGCCAGCTCCTCCAGGTGCGGCCAGGGGCGCTCCGGGTTGACGTGGTCGGGCGTGACCGGGGAGACGCCGCCCCAGTCGTCGATGCCGGCGCGCAGCAGCAGGTCGTACTCGCCCGCGATCAGGTTCGGCGGAGCCTGGATGCGGGCCTTCGGGCCGAGCAGCACCCGGGCCACCGCCACGGTGGCGGCCAGGTCGTGCAGCTCCGCGTCCGGCATGCCGCGCATCGCCGTGTCCGGCTTGGCGCGGAAGTTCTGCACGATCACCTCCTGGAGGTGGCCGTACTCCCGCATCGCGCGGCGGATCGCGAAGATCGCGTCGACCCGCTCGGCCCGGTTCTCGCCGATGCCGATCAGGATGCCGGTGGTGAACGGCACCCCGACCCGGCCGGCGTCGTCGAGCACCCGCAGGCGGACCGCCGGCTCCTTGTCCGGTGAGCCGAAGTGCGGGCCGCCCGGCTCGGACCAGAGCCGGGTGGCGGTGGTCTCCAGCATCATGCCCATGCTCGGCGCGACCGGCTTGAGCCGCTGCAGCTCCGACCAGGTGAGCACGCCCGGGTTGAGGTGGGGCAGCAGGCCGGTCTCCTCCAGCACCGCCACCGCGCAGGCGCGCAGGTAGTCCAGCGTCGAGTCGTACCCCCGCTCGTCCAGCCACCGGCGGGCCGCCGGCCACCGCTCCTCCGGCCGGTCGCCGAGCGTGAACAGCGCCTCCTTGCAGCCCTGCGCGGCGCCCTCGCGGGCGATCGCCAGCACCTCGTCGCGCTCCAGGTAGGCGGCGGGCAGCCGGTGCGGCACGGTCGCGAACGTGCAGTAGTGGCAGCGGTCCCGGCAGAGCCGGGTCAGCGGGATGAAGACCTTCTTCGAGTACGTGACCACGCCCGGCCGCCCGGCGTCGCGCAGCCCGGCGTCGCGGACCTCACCGGCGATCCGGAGCAGTTCGTCGAGCATCTGCCCGCGCGCGGCGAGCAGCGCGCCGGCCTCGTCGGCGTCGAGCGCCCGGCCGGTGGCGGCCCGTCCCAGCGCCCGCCGGACGCTCGCCTCGGTCGGTTCGGGGTCGCTGCGATCAACCATCCGCCCAGCCTATGCGCTGCCGGGCGACAGGCCGCCCGCGCCCGCTCGCGGTCCGGGCAACGGGACGGCCCGCGTGGCCCGCCTCACAGCGGGACCGGCGCGGGCCGTCGGGAGCCTGCCGTCGGGCGGGCGACGGCGCTCCGTCGCCCGCCGCGCGGCTCAGCGGGGCTGGTTCGGGTCCTCGCGGTCGAACCGCTGGGTGCGCTCGTCGTCGGCGGCGGGCGTCGACGCGCCCGGTTCGGCGGACTGGCGCGGGATCGCCTGCGTCGGGTCGGCCGACGGCGGCTGGCCGAACGGCGGCGCGGACTGCGGCGAGCCGTACTGCGGCGCCTGCTGCGGACCGGCGAACGGCGAGCCGGCCTGCGGGGCCGACTGCGGGTCGGCGAACGGCGGGCCGGACTGCGGGGCGTGCGGCGGCGCGGTGTTGAACGGCGGCGCCGACTGCGGCTGGCCGTACTGGCCGGGCTGCTGCGGCCAGCCGGGCGGCGGCGAGCCGGCCTGCGGGTAGCCCGGGCCGGGCTGCTGCGGGTAGCCACCCGGACCGGGGTAGCCGCCGGGCTGCCCCGGCTGCTGCGGCCAGCCGGGCTGGGCCTGGCCGTACACGCCCGGCTGCGCCTTGGGCTTCGGCACGTAGTAGAGCGTGCGCCAGATCTTGAACACCACGAACGCGGCGACCGCGAAGAGCGCCAGCCAGGCAGCGCGGGTCAGCAGACCGAGGAACGCATCGAGCACCTCACCGTCGGCGAGCCGGCCGACCAGCCAGATCAGGAACGTCAGCGCGCCGAACACGGCGGACACGGCGTACTCGACCAGCGCCACCTGCGTGATCAGCTTGGCCTTCGGCACGACCGGGCGGATCACGGTGGCGATCAGGACGGCGAGCAACGGCAGGACCGTCGCCTCCAGGCCGACGAAGCTGAAGTACGTGCTTCCCGCCCGGCCGCTGAACGTGCTGTAGTCGTCGACCGGCACCAGCAGGCGCAGCAGGCCGACGAAGAGCAGCACGGCGTTGGCGCCGAGAAGGACGAGCGCGGCCAGTTCGCGCAACGGCTTGATCAACTGGCTGGCCTGCGCGGCGTCGCCGGACGCGGGCTCGGCGGGGCTGGTCACGGACTCCCCCAGGGGACGAAAGCGGACAGTTGCCGAAGTGAGCGTAGTCTCTCCGGCCACCGAGCGATCGACGGCGGCACGTGCGGAAGGATGGACGCATGCGCATCGTGGTTCTGACCGGCGGCATCGGGGGCGCCCGTTTCCTGCTCGGCGTACGGGCGTACGCCCGCGAGGTGGGCGCCGAGGTGACCGCCGTGGTGAACGTCGGCGACGATCTGCTGCTGCACGGGCTGAAGGTCTGCCCCGACCTGGACAGCGTGCTCTACACGCTCGGCGGCGGCGCCGACCCGGAACGCGGCTGGGGCCGGGTCGGCGAGACCTGGACGGTGAAGAACGAGCTGGCCGCGTACGGCGCGGAGCCGAGCTGGTTCGGTCTGGGCGACAAGGACATCGCCACCCACCTGGTCCGCACCACGATGCTCAACGCCGGCTATCCGCTGTCCCAGGTCACCGAGGCGCTGGCGGCGCGCTGGCAACCGGGCGTACGGCTGCTGCCGGCCACCGACGAGCGCCTGGAGACCCATGCCGTCGTCACCGACGAGCAGGGGCGGCGCGCGATCCACTTCCAGGAGTGGTGGGTGCGGTACCGCGCCGACGTACCCACCGACCGGTTCGTCTTCGTGGGCGCCGAAGCGGCGAAGCCCGCGCCCGGCGTGGTGGAGGCGATCGCCGCCGCGGACGTGGTGCTGATTGCGCCCAGCAACCCGGTCGTCAGCATCGCCCCGGTGCTGGCCGTGCCCGGCCTGCGCGACACGGTGACCGGCGGGCCGGCCCCGGTGATCGGGGTGTCGCCGATCATCGGCGGCGCGCCGGTACGCGGCATGGCCGACCGCTGCCTCGCCGTGCTCGGCGTGGAGTGCAGCGCGGCCGGGGTGGCCGGCCTCTACGGCGCCCGGTCCACCGGCGGGCTGCTCGACGGCTGGCTGGTGGCGCCGGAGGACGAGGGCACGGCGGTGCCGGACGTGGTGGTCCGCGCGGCGCCGCTGCGGATGACCGACGAGGCGGCGACCGCCGCGATGGTGCGCGCCGCGCTGGAGCTGATGTGAGGCTGGAGATTCTGCCGGTGCAGGGCATCGGCGACGTGACCGAGGGCGACGACCTGGCGGCGCTGATCGCCGGCGCGGCGCCGTGGCTGCGTGACGGCGACGTGCTGGTGGTCACCAGCAAGATCGTGTCGAAGGCGGAGGGCCGGCTGGTCGACGTGCCCGCCGACGGTCCGGAACGGCTCGAGGCGCGGGACCGGATCCTGGACGGCGAGACCGCCCGGGTGGTGGCGACGCGGGGCGCCACCCGGATCGTGCAGACCCACCACGGGTTCGTGATGGCCTCCGCCGGCATCGACGCGTCGAACGTGGACAAGACCCGCCTGGTGCTGTTGCCGGCCGACCCGGACGCCTCCGCGCGGGCGTTGCGTGCCGCGCTGCGCGACCGGTACGGCCTCGACGTCGCCGTGATCGTCAGCGACACCATGGGCCGCCCGTGGCGCAACGGGCTCACCGACGTGGCGCTCGGGGTGGCGGGCATGCCGGCGATCCGCGACCACCGGGGCGAGGTCGACCCGTACGGCAACGAACTGTTCGTCACCCAGATGGCGGTGGTCGACGAACTGGCCGGCGCCGGCGAGCTGATCAAGGGCAAGTGCGACCAGGTGCCGGTCGCGGTGGTCCGGGGTTACCTCGGCACCCCCCGGGACGACGACGAGGGCGCCCGGGCGCTCGTCCGCGACGCCTCGATGGACCTGTTCTCGCTCGGTACCGCCGAGGCGCGCGCCGCCGGCCTGCGGGCGGCGGCGACGCTGCCGGACCGGGCCGGGCCGGAGCCCGCCGACGCGGACGCGGTGCGGCGGGCGATCGGCTCGGTGGCCGACGTGGTAGCGCCGGGCACGACCTTCACGCACGTCACCGACGACGAGGTACGCGCCGGGCTCGCCGCCACCGTGCCCGGCTGGCCCGCCTCGGCCACCGGCCTGCTGCTCGGCGCGGCGCCGACCCCGCTCGACCCGGCGGACCTGGTCCGGTTCGGCGCGGACGTGCAACGCCTGCGCGCCGCGCTGGCCGCCGAGGGAATCGGTTCCGTCCTGCTCCCGCCCCCGGCCGGCAGCGCCGCCAGCGCCACGCTGGCGCTCTGAGACGGCCCGGCGGAGGTCAGGCGTCGAGGACGGCTCGGCCCAGCGGCGTCAGCGTGTGCAGGACGGTGTTGCGCTCGCGCTGACTGACCAGCAGCCCGGCGTTGCGCAGCACTGTGGTGTGCTGGCTGGCCGCGGCGGCGGAGATGTGCAGCCGGCGGGCCATCTCGCCGGTCGTGCAGCCCTCGTCGGCGGCATGCAGCACCCGCGACCGGGTGCGGCCGATCAGGGCCGCGAGCGCCTCGCCCTGCGGTGACCCGGCGGCGCCGGACGCCGGTGTCAGGCCGGCCAGCCGGTCCACCGGGTAGACGAGCACCGGCGGCAGGGTCGGGTCGACGAGCGCCACCGGGGTACGCGAGCAGAAGAACGACGGGACGAGCAGCAGCCCGCGCCCGTCCAGGTGCAGTTCCCGGGTGTCCGGATAGTCGAGCACCTCCAGCACGCCGGAGTTCCACCGCATGTTCGGACGCAGGCTGGCCAGCAGCCCTTCGGCGCCGCCGTCGAGCATGGCGCGGGCACGCCGGGCCCGGTCCGCCTCGACCGCTGCCTGCACCCGGGCCCAGTACGGCGTGACGGCCAGCGACTGGTATCGCGCCATGGAGTCGGTGAGGTGGTGCAGTGTCTCCGGCTCACCCCGGGCGAGCGCCGTCGCCGAGGGCGGCAACGTGGTCTCCTCGGCGAGCCGGGTCAGGTCGCGGCGCAGCATGTCCGTAGGGGTGCCGCGGACCGCGTCCAGCCCCACCTCGAAGCCCTCCCGGCTGGCGAACGGGGTGAGGAAGTCGGGGAAGTAGCCGCGCGGCGGGTTGAGCGCGAGGAGCAGGCGGTACTGCTCGGCGTCGCTGTCGGTGCGCAGCCCGTGCGCCACGGTCCGTCGCCATGTGGTCATCATCGGGTCGCGGCTGCGCCCCTGGAGCAGGTGCAGGCTGAGAACCAGCTCCCAGAGCGGGTCCGCGCGCGGGGCGACCCGGGTCCGCAGGACGTCTTCGCCCGAGAAAACGATCTTCAACATGGAGTGCTCCCGTGCGGACGGCGGGGGTGCCCGCCACGGCTCGACTTTACCCGCCGGCAGTAATCTCCATCTTTAAGCCTGAGGTGAAAGACCTCGACGGTGAGGTGACCGGTTCGGCAAACTCTTCCTTGCCCGCCGACGCCGGGGCGCAGTCTCGACCCGGTCGCCGGCTGACGGGCGTGGCCGGGCGGCACCACGAGGGTCTGCGACATCGTCGCAGGGGTGCCGCCCGGCCTTCGCTCATCCGCAGGTGGGTCGCCGCGCCGGCGTACCGTGGTGGCACTCGTAGAGTGTCCGGGTGCCCGACACCGACCTCACCACGTACGCCGACCTGCACGCCGACGCCGTCGCGGCGCTGAGCCGCTGGACGGCGACCAGCCCCGCCGCCGGCGCCGCCCGGGACCGGACGCTGGCGCTGCTGGCCGACGGGCCGGCGGCGATGAGCCGGACACACCGGGCGGGGCACGTCACCGCCAGCGCGCTCGTGCTCGACCCGGACGGCCGGGTGCTGCTCTGCCTGCACGGCAAGATCCGCAGGTGGGTGCAGCTCGGCGGGCACTGCGAGCCGGGCGACCGGACGCTGGTGGCGGCCGCGCTGCGCGAGGCCACCGAGGAGTCCGGCATCGCCGGTCTGACGATCGAGCCGGAACCGATCGACGTGGACATCCACCAGGTCGCCTGCCAGGGCGGGTCGTTCCACTACGACGTCCGGTACGCGGTGCTGGCCCCGGCCGGGGCGGTCGAGCAGGTGAGCGCGGAGTCCGAGGCGCTCGGCTGGTTCCCGCCGGACCGGCTGCCCGAGCCGCTCGCCCACGCGACGGCCCAGCTGGTGCCACCGGCGCTCGCCTTGCTGGCCCGTCGCGCCGCCCGCTGACCGGAAGCGGGCGGCCGCACCGGCCGGATCAGACCAGGCCCTCCTCGCCGCGTTCCTTCAGCTCGTCCACGACCTTCTTCACGTCCTGCGCGCGGTCACGCGGGCAGACCAGCAGCGCGTCCGGGGTGTCCACCACGATCAGGTCGTGCACCCCCACGGTGGCGACGAGCCGGCCGGAGTGCGACACCACGACCGTGCCGGTGGTGTCGTGCAGCAGCACGCCCGGCTTGGCGTCGCCGCCCAGCACCACGTTGCCGGCGCCGTCGGCCGGCAGCACCTCGCCGAGCGTGTGGAAGTCACCGACGTCGTTCCAGCCGAAGTCACCCGGCACGGTGCCCACCCGGCCCGCCGTCGCCGCGCCCTCCATCACCGCGTAGTCGACCGAGATCCGGGGCAGCGTCGGCCAGACCCGGCCCAGCACGTCGTCCTGCTCCGGGGTGCCCCACGCCGCCGCGATGGCGGTGATCCCGGCGTGCAGCTCCGGCTCCTGGCGGGCCAGCTCGGCGAGGAAGACGTCCACCCGCCAGACGAACATGCTGGCGTTCCAGAGGTGCCGGCCGGAGTTGACGTAGACCTCGGCCACCTCGGCGGCCGGCTTCTCCTTGAACTCGCGTACCGGGCGCAGCGTGCCGTCCCCCACCGGGTCGCCGGTCTCCAGGTAGCCGTAGCCGGTCTCCGGGCGGGTCGGGGTGATGCCCACCGTCATCAGCAGCCCCTGCTCCGCGCCGCGGATGGCCTGCCGTACCACCTCCGCCAGCCGGGCCGGGTCGCCGATCAGGTGATCGGCGGCGAACGAGCCCATCACCGCGTCCGGCGTACGCGCGGCGATCACCGCGGCGGCCAGCGCGATCGCCGCGCAGGAGTCGCGGGGCGACGGCTCGACCAGGATGTTCTCCTCCGGCACGCCGGCCAGCTGCCGGGCCACCGCCGCGGCGTGCGCGGCCCCGGTGACCACGAGCGTGCGCTCCGGTGTGGTCAACGGCGACAACCGGTCGACAGTGGCCTGCAGGAGCGAGGCCGGCGTGCCGGTCAGCGGGTGGAGGAATTTGGGATGGCCGGCACGGGACAGCGGCCACAACCGTGTGCCACTGCCACCCGCCGGGATGACGGCGTAGAACATCAGCACATCATGCCCGAAGCGGGCGAGTCGTCACGGTCGGTCGGCCGGGGCCGCCCCGCCGGCCCTCAGGACCGGGCCCGTCGCCAGGCCGCGATGTGCACGTCCGCGCTGGACTCCCAGGTGAACTCCTTGGCCCGGTCGAACCCGGCCTTTGCCAGCGAGAGCCGCCGCGGCTCGTCGTCCAGCAGAGCGGCCAGGTCGGCGGCGATCTGGTCCGGGTCCTCGCTGGTGTACGCCACCGCGTCGCCGCCCACCTCGGGCAGGGACAGGCGCGGCGTGGTGAGCACCGGGGCCGCGCACGCCATCGCCTCCAGGATCGGCAGGCCGAAGCCCTCGCCGTAGGAGGGGTAGGCGGCCACGAGCGCGCCACCGAGGAAGCCGGGCAGATCGGCGTAACGCAGGTAGCCCGGACGCAGCAGCCGCAGGTGCGACGGCACCTCGGCCACCGCGCGGTCGATGTCGTCGTCGTGCCCCTGCCCGCCCGCGACCACGAGCGCCGGCGGGTTCGGCCGGTCGGCCACCGCCCGCGCCCAGCCGCGGATCAGGTTGGGTACGTTCTTACGCGGCTCCTTGGCCCCGAGGAACGCGACGTAGCTGCTGTCGCCCAGCCCCAGGCGAGCCCGCACGCGCGCCTTCTCCTCGTCGCCGGGCGCGTGGAAGGCGTCTTGGTCGACGCCGTGATAGGCGACGTCGATCCGGGTCGGGTCGGCGTCCAGCAGCCGGATCAGCTCGTCCCGGGTGGCCTTGCTCGGCACGATCACCCGGCCGGCCCGCCGCAGCGAGGTCTTGATGGCGCTGCGGAAGAACGTCCGGCGCGACTTGTCGTAGTGCTCCGGCTCGGTGAAGAACGTCGCGTCGTGCACGGTGACCGTCACCGGGCATCCGGCCCGCAGCGGACAGGTGTAGAAGGGCGAGTGCAGCACCTCCGCGCCCACCTGCTGGGCCAGCAGCGGCAGGCCGGTCTGCTCCCAGGCAAGCCGCGCCGGCCGGTGCGCCACCGCCGCCGGGGCGGGGATCACCTCGGCGCCCGGCAGCATCCGGGTGTAGCGCTCCAGGTCGGTGCGGAGGCTCACCACCGCCAGGTCGACGCCGGTGCCGCAGACCCGGCCCAGCGCGCCGAGCAGTCCGTCGACGTATCTACCGACGCCGCCACGGTCGGCGGGGACACTCGTGGCGTCGATGAGAACGCGGGGCGGGCGACCGGCGGTCACGGGGCGGCTCCTCAGATGGCGCAGTTGTGGGGAAGAACACTGTCGGCAAGCGTACGCCGCGCCGGGCGCACAACGCTGACCGCGACCCGACGGTACGCCGACTTGACGTTGTCATCGAGTACGCACGCGGGGCGCGTATCGTTCGCGCCGATGGCCGACAACATTGCCCGGGTGTTCGCCGACGCGATCGCGCCGGACCCCACCCGACCGCTGCTGACCTGGTACGACGACGCCACCGGCGAGCGCACCGAACTGTCCGGCGCGACGCTTGCGAACTGGGTGGCGAAGACCGCGAACCTGCTCACCGACGAGATCGGCGCCGCGCCGGGCGACCCGGCCGGCGTGTTGCTGCCGCCGCACTGGCAGACCGCCGCCGTGCTGCTCGGCTGCTGGTCGGCGAAACTGACGGTGACCGACGCGCCGGGGCCGGTGGAGGTGCTGTTCGTGGCCGCCGACCGGGTGGACGAGGCGGCCGGGTGGCCGGCCGGCGAGCGGTACGCGCTGGCGCTCGACCCGTTCGCGCTGCCGATGCGGCAGGTGCCCGCCGGCTACGCCGACTTCGTGACGGCGGTACGCGGACACGGCGACCACTTCACGCCGTACCCCGAGGGTGGCGAGGGGGACGCGGCGCTGCTGGCCCGCGCGACGGCCCGCGCCACCGAGCTGGGCCTGACCCAGGGCGACCGCCTCCTGGTAGACGTGACCACCCACCCCGACCCGGTCGACTGGCTGCTCACCCCGCTCACGGCAGGAGCCAGCGTGGTGGCGTGCGCCCACCCCGACCCGACCCGCCTGGCTTCCCGCGCCGAAACCGAGAAGACCACCCACACCCTGCCCTGACCCTCGCCCGCCCTCTCCCCGTTGATCTTGCAGTTTCGGCCCTCGGGGCGGGTGATTCGCCCCGTTCGCCGGGGCAGAAAGTGCAAGATCAACGGGCGGGTCGACGGGGACGGCGGGATCAGCGAGGCGAGACGGGGCTGTCGGTGGTGGACCGGCGCTGGGCCAGGGCGGCGAACGCCGTCAGGGACTCGGGGTTGGCCAGGGCGCCCTTGGCCGCCGCGCTGTCCACCGGGGTACCCGTGAGGATCTTCTTGACCGGGACCTCCAGCTTCTTGGCGCTCAACGTTCTCGGCACGGCCCGGACCTGGTGGATCTCGTCCGGCACGTGCCGCGGCGACAGCGCGGTACGCAGCTCCCGGCAGATCTTCTTACGCATGTCGTCGTCCAGCTCCAGGCCCTCGGCGAGCACCACGAACAGCAGCAGCTCACCCGCGCCGCCCTCGTCGTCCTCCAGGTGCACGACCACCGAGTCGACCACCTCGTCCAGGCCCTCGACCACGGAGTAGAACTCGGCCGTACCGAGCCGCACCCCGCCCCGGTTGAGCGTGGCGTCGGACCGGCCGGTGATCACGCACCCGCCGCGCTCGTTCACGGTGATCCAGTCGCCGTGCCGCCACACCCCGGGATAGACCTCGAAGTACGCCTCCCGGTAGCGCGCGCCGTCCCTGTCGTTCCAGAACCCGACCGGCATGCTCGGCATCGGCTCGGTGATCACCAGCTCGCCGAGCTGCCCGATCACCGCGCTGCCGTCGGCCGAGCGGGCCTCCACCTTCGCGCCCAGCGCCCGGCAGGCGATCTCCCCCGCGTACACCGGCAGCAGCGGCACGCCGCCGACGAACCCGGTGCACACGTCAGTGCCGCCGGACAGCGACTGGAGCTGGAGGCGGTCGCTCACGTTCTCGTACACCCAGGTGAAGCCCTCGGCCGGCAGCGGCGCGCCGGTCGAGCCGAGGCCGCGCACCGCGGACAGGTCGGCGACCTCCTGCGGCACCAGGCCGGCCTTGCGGCAGGCCAGCAGGAACGGCGCGGACGTGCCGAAGTACGTGGTGCCGGTGTCGGCGGCCAGCCGCCACAGCGCACCCAGGTCGGGATGGCCCGGGTTGCCGTCGAACAGCACGATCGCCGCGCCCACCGCCGGGCCGGAGACCAGGAAGTTCCACATCATCCAGCCGGTCGTGGTGAACCACAGGAACCGGTCGGACGGACCCAGGTCGTGGTGCAGCGCCAGCATCTTGAGGTGTTCCAGCAGGATGCCGCCGTGGCCGTGCACGATCGGCTTGGGCAGGCCGGTGGTGCCGGAGGAGTAGAGCACGTAGAGCGGGTGGTCGAACGCCACCGGCGTGAACGTCAACGGCTCGTCGGTCGGCGCCGCCAGCTCCGCCCACGGCAGCGCGCCGTCGGGGGCCGGGCCGTCCGGATCGAGGTACGCGATGGCGACCGTGTGCCGCAGCGACGGCAGCGCGGCCCGGATCGCGGCCACCTCGGCGCGCCTGTCCACAGGCTTGTCGCCGTACCGGTAGCCGTCCACTGCCACCAGCACCGTCGGTTCGATCTGCTGCCAGCGGTCGGTGACGCTGCGGGTGCCGAACTCGGGCGCGCAGGAGGAGAAGATCGCGCCGAGGCTGGCGGTGGCGAGCAGCAGGACGTACGTCTCCGGGATGTTCGGCGCGTACGCGGCCACCCGGTCGCCCGCACCCACGCCGAGGCGGCGCAGCCCGGCCGCCACCCGGCGGACCCGCTCGCGCAGCTCGGCGGCGGTGAGCGTCTCCGGGGCACGGGTCTGCCCGTGCGCGATCACCGCCGGGTCGTCGTCGCCCAGCCCCGGCATGCGCAGCACGTTCTCGGCGTAGTTGAGCGTCGCGCCGGGGAACCAGCGGGCGCCGGGCATGGCCCGGTCGGTCAGCGTCGCCGTCGGCGGGGTGTGCGCGACCACGTCGAACCAGTCCCAGATCGAGCGCCAGAACGCCTCCAGGTCGGTCACCGACCACTGCCACAGCGCGTCGTAGTCGGCGAACTCCAGCCCGCGGTGCTCGGCCAGCCAGCGCAGGTAGTCACCGATCCGGGACCGCTCCCGCACGTCCGCCGGCGGCGTCCACAGCACGTCAGCCACTGATCCACCCTCCCTGAGGCCCTGCCACGACGGTGTGCCGGGGCCGTGGCGCCATCTTGCCCTACCTCGTGCCGCCATTGTCCGCGCCGGGCACGGCGCACGGGGCGTGGCCCGCCCACACCCCGCACCCCCACCCCATGTGGCCCGCGTGTAAGGAAGGGCCCCCTGTTAACGCCTCCGGTAGAGGAAGGGCCCCTTGTTAACACCTCGCCCTCCGCGGGTGTCCAGGCGCCGGTGGAGGCGGCGTGTGTCGGCGGGGGTGTTAATAGGGGTCCCCTCCTCTACCGGAGGCGTTAACAAGGGGCCCTTCCTTACACCTCAGCCGGCGCGGTGGGCCTGGATCGCCCGGCGGCGGGCCAGCCGGTGCGCCCGCCGGATCTCGGCCTCCCGGAATCGGCGCTCGTCCTCCGGCGTCTCCGGCAGCACCGGCCGGACCGGACGGGGCGTGCCACCCACGTCGACGCCCACGAAGACCAGGTACGCGGTGGCGACCCGGACCGGTTCCTCCTCGGCCGAGTCCCAGCGCTCGGCGACCACCTTCACGCCGACCTCCATCGAGGTGCTGCCGGTCCAGTTGATCTGGGCGTGCGCGTGCACGAGGTCGCCCACCCGGACCGGCTCGGAGAAGACGATCTCATCGATGGAGGCGGTCACCGCGGTGCCGCCACTGTGCCGGGCCGCCGCCGCGCCGGCAACGTCGTCCACGAATTTCATCAGTACCCCACCGTGCACGGTCCCGTACAGATTGACATCGACCGCGGTCATGATGCGACTGAGCGTGACGCGGGAGTACGAGGTCGGTTTACCCGGCGGGACCGCGGGATGATCTGTCATGCCGAAAACGGTACGGTGCGCGGATGCGACATCTCTGGAGCTTCCTCGCCGGGTTGGCGGTGGCGCCCGTCACCTGGGTGCTCGTCACGCTCGGTCAGGACGGATCTGAGCGGACCGTCGACCGCTGGGTGGAGATCGGGACGTACAGCACGCCGAACCTGATCGAGCCGGCCGTCTATCTGGGCGTCGCCGGCATCCTGCTCGGCCTGCTCGGCACGTTGCGCTTCTCGCCGCTCGGCCCGCTCGTGGCCGGCCTGCTGCTCGCGGTCCCGTACCTCGGGCTGTTCGTCGCGCCGTTCAGCGTGCGGGACCGGGTGCCCGGTGACCTGAAGCTGCTCGGTGACCCGCTGCCGCTGCGCGACCCGCTCGACAACGGCACGCTGTTCCTCATCGGCGTGCTGCTGCTGATGGCCGTGTTCAGCACGAGCCGCTGGCGGCGTCCCGCCACACCCGCGCCGGCCGAGGCGGAGCTGACCCCGGCCGCCGCGCCGGTGGAGCACAAGCCGACGCTCACCGACTGGCCTCCGGCGCCGGCGAAGGACCCGGACACGCCACCGCTCACGCTGGCGTACCCCGAGAGCCCGACCGAGCCGCTGCCCCGCCGTACCGGCGGCGAGTCGCCGTGGTCCGCCCCGCCGCGCGGCGCGGGCCGGCCGGAGGGCACCGAGAGCCGTTGAACGAGCGCGGGCGGGCCGGTGTGCACCGGCCCGCCCGCCCGAACGCCTCCGGTCAGCCCTTGAGCAGCTGACGGGCCATGACGATGCGCTGCACCTGGTTGGTGCCCTCGTAGATCTGGGTGATCTTGGCGTCCCGCATCATCCGCTCGACCGGGTAGTCGCGGGTGTAGCCGTAGCCGCCGAGCAGCTGGACCGCGTCGGTGGTGATCTCCATGGCGGCGTCCGACGCGAAGCACTTCGCGGCCGCGCCGAAGTAGGTCAGATCCGCGTCGCCGCGCTCGGACCTGCCGGCGGCGGCGTACGTGAGCTGCCGGGCCGCCTCCAGCTTCATGCCCATGTCGGCGAGCATGAACTGGATGCCCTGGAAGTCGGCGACCGGCTTGCCGAACTGCTTGCGCTCCTGGACGTAGCCCTTGGCGTAGTCCAGCGCGCCCTGGGCGATGCCGACGGCCTGGGCGGCGATGGTGACCCGGGTGTGGTCCAGCGTCTTCATCGCGGTGGCGAAGCCGGTGCCCTCGGCGCCGATCATGCGGTCGGCCGGGATCCGCACGTTGTCGAAGTAGACCTCGCGAGTCGGCGAGCCCTTGATGCCGAGCTTCTTCTCCGGGGCGCCGAAGCTGACGCCCGGGTCGGACTTCTCCACGACGAAGGCGGAGATGCCCTTCGACCGGGCTGTGGGATCGGTCACGGCGAAGACGGTGTAGTACTCGGAGACGCCCGCGTTGGTGATCCACCGCTTCACGCCGTTGAGCACCCAGTGGTCGCCGTCGCGTACCGCCTTGGTGGTCATCGCGGCGGCGTCGGAGCCCGCCTCCGGCTCGGAGAGGCAGTAGGAGAACATGCCCTCCCCGGCCGCTACCGGAGTCAGGTACTTGCGCTTGAGCTCCTCGGAGCCGGCCAGCAGCAGCGGCATGGTGCCCAGCTTGTTCACCGCCGGGATCAGCGAGGACGAGGCGCAGGCCCGCGCCACCTCCTCGATCACGATGGCCGTGGCCAGCGCGTCCGCGCCGGCGCCGCCGTACTCGACCGGGATGTGCGGGGCGTGGAAGTCGGCGGACCGCAGCGCCTCGTAGGACGCCTTCGGGAACTCACCTGTCTCATCGGCCTCAGCGGCATGCGGTGCCACCTTGGCCGCACAGACCTCACGGACCGCCTCCCGGATCGCCTCGTGCTCCTCCGGCAACCGGTAGACGTCGAACGACTGCTCTGCGGCCATGTCGGCCCTCCCCTTTCACCGCTATCATGCGCAGTCTGTACCGCCCGGGGGCCGAAGACTGCCGCAAACTGAAGGATAGCCACCGGCCCCTGCCGGACCTTACCGGCGGGTAGGCTCGCGCCCGAGCGTCGCCCGCCCGGCCCCACTACCCTCACAGCAGAAATTCAGTTCCCTCGGTGCCCGGCCCAGGCGCCCCCAGCAGAATGCGACGCATGGAAGCGCCGCCAGTGCGAGCGGAGAAGACAGGCGTGACGATTCCGTACCCGAACACCCAGCCGATGCCCGCCATCGCCGCGGTGACCCCGCCGTCCGGCGCCCCCCGCCCCCGGGTGACGTTCCTCGGCACCGGCTACCTCGGTGCGACCTACGCCATCTGCTACGCCGAACTGGGCTACGAGGTGCTCGGCTTCGACGTCGACGCGGACAAGATCGCCAAGCTGAACGCCGGTGAGGTGCCGATCCACGAGCCCGGCCTCGACGAGCTGCTGCGGCGCAACCTGGCCGCGGGCCGGCTGCGATTCAGCACGGACATCAACGAGACCGCCGACTTCGGCGACGTCCACTTCATCTGCGTCGGCACCCCGCAGCGGGCCGACGGCATGGGCGCCGACCTGTCGTACGTCGAGGCGTCCGTGACCAGCCTGGCCCAGCACCTGACCCGTAAGGCGCTGATCGTCGGCAAGTCCACCGTGCCGGTGGGCACCGCCGAGTGGGTGGAGCAGCTCGTCGGTAAGCACAGCCCGGCCGACCTCGGCGTCGAGGTGGCGTGGAGCCCCGAGTTCCTCCAGGAGGGCTTCGCCGTCGACGACGTGCTGCGTCCGAACCGGATCGTGGTCGGCGTCAAGAGCGAGTGGGCAAACGGCATGCTCTACGCCGCGCACAAGGGCGTCTTCGACCTCGCCGCCACCGAGGACCGCGAGGTACCGCTCGTGGTCACCGACTTCGCCACCGCCGAGCTGGTCAAGGTCGCCGCGAACGCGTTCCTCGCCACCAAGATCTCCTTCATCAACGCGATGGCGGAGGTCTGCGAGGCCGCCGGCGGCGACGTCACCCAGCTGGCCCGCTCGATCGGCTACGACCCGCGCATCGGCAACCGCTTCCTCCAGGCCGGACTCGGCTTCGGCGGCGCGTGCCTGCCCAAGGACATCCGCGCCTTCCAGGCCCGCGCGCAGGAGCTGGGCGCCGGTGAGGCGCTGCGCTTCCTGCACGAGGTCGACCTGATCAACCTGCGCCGGCGCAGCCGCGTCGTGCAGCTCGCCGCCGAGCTGCTCGGCCGCCGCTCCGGCCCGGCCGGGCCGGACCTGTCCGGCACCCGCGTCGCGGTGCTCGGCGCCACGTTCAAGCCCAACACCGACGACGTACGCGACGCGCCGGCGCTCGCGGTCGCCGCGCTGCTCGGCAAGGCCGGCGCCGACGTGCACGTGTTCGACCCGCAGGGGATCGAGAACGCGCGCCGCGCGGTGCCCGAGCTGACGTACGAGGAGACCATGAACGACGCCGTCCGCGGCGCCGACCTGGTCTGCGTACTCACCGAGTGGGCCGAGTTCCGCAACGCCGACCCGGTGGCCCTGGGCGAGCTGGCCAACGGCCGCAAGGTGGTCGACGGGCGCAACTGCCTCGACTCCACACTGTGGACGCAGGCCGGCTGGGAGTACCGCGGCATGGGCCGCCCCTGATCCGCTGACCGCGCTGACCGGCCGCCGGGGAACGTCTCCCGGCGGCCGGTCCGCTTTTTGTTGTCCGGAACGCGGCGGCAACTGTCGAAATCCCGGCCCACTCAAGGCATGCTGCCTCTGGGAGGTCCACAGTGCGAGGGCACGGGCGGACGGGAGACTGTCGTGGAGAGCTTCAGGTGCGCCTCGTGCGGGCAGGACATCAAGCCCGCCGTCGTCTGCCCGCACTGCGGCGCGCACCAGCCGCAGTGGGCCGAGCACCTGGCCGACATCGAGCGGTCGATCGCCGAGATGAAGGCCCGCGACGCCGAGATCGCCCGGGAACAGCGGCAGATCGCCGCCAAGATGCAGGCCGCCCTCTTCCAGCGGGACATCCTGGCGCACGCCGGTGAGGAACGGGTCCGGCAGGCCACCCGGCCGCGCCGGGTCCTGCGCCGCCGACCCGGCCGCCGCCCGCCCACCGCCGCCACCGGCGCGCCGCCCCGGGTGCCCCGCCAGGGAACCTCGCCGCCCGGGCCGCCGGAGGACCTGCCCCCGTCGCCGCCGCGCGGTCGCCCCCGCTGGCTCGATGCGGACGACCCGGAGCACCCGCCCGAGGCGTCCTCGCGCGAGGTGCAGAACATCCCGCTGGGGCTGGGCGCGCTCCTGCTCGGCGTCGCCGCGGTGGTCTTCGCGGCGGTGGCCACCAGCTCGATGGACGCGCTGGCTCGTCTCGGCGTACTGCTGGTGGCGACGGCGCTGATGCTCGTCGCCCCGCCGGTCCTGGCCCGGCGCGGGCTGACCTCCACCGCCGAGACCGTCGCCGCGGTCGGGTTGCTGCTGGTGCCGCTGGCCGGATACGCGCTCTGGGCCGTGGACCGGATCGGCGGCGACGGATCAGGTGCCGCGTTCGCCGGGACGATCTTCCTGGTCACCACGCTCGTCGCCCTGGGGTACGCGTACGGGACGGGTCTGCGCGCGCCACGCTTCGCCACAGTGCTGGCCGCCCAGCCGGTGCTGCCGCTGCTGGCGTACGAGCGGATCACCGGGCCGGTCGGCTGGGCGCTGGTGCTCACCGTGGTGGCCGTGCTCGACCTCGCGCTCGTCCGTTCCGCTGTGGTACGTGAGCGGCCGGTCCGGCGTGACCTGCCCGCCACCGCGCCGACCCCGCCCGTCCCGCCCCGGCAACGCGCCGACGAGGACCGGCCCGAGTCGGCGCCGGAGGAGGTCGGCGAGGTGCTCGGCGGGGACGCTCCCCCGGAGCCGGCCGCCACCGCCCGGCCGGTGCCGTGGCTGCCCGAGCTGACCTGGCTGCTGCACGGCGTGGCGGTCGCTGTCGCGCTGGCGTACGCGGTCACCGGCCTGCTGCGCGCCGCCACCGTCCCGCCGGCCGCCGCATCGGGCGCGGTGCTGCTGCTCGCCGCCCTGGTCGCGCTGGCCGGCACGCTCGTGCTGCGCCGGCCGCCGCTGCCCGATGTCGGCGCCGGCATCCTCACGCTCGCGGTGATCGGCGCGCTCGGCCGGGTCGCCTCGGTGGCCCTGCCGGGCCGGTCCCTGCTGCTGATCTCCGCCGTCATCGCGCTGACCGGGCTCGCCGTCCGGGCCGTACCGGAGGCGGCCCGGCGGGGTCCGCAGCTCGCGTCGGCGGTGGCGCTCACGGTCAGCGGCCTGGTGGTCGCCGGTGGCGCGCTGCGCGCCGGGCTGGCGCCGCTCCGGGCCGCGCTGCCGGCCTGGTCGGCGGACCTGAGCGGATGGCACGCCGAGCTGGCCCGGGCGGTCGGCCCGACCGGCTGGCAGCTCGCCGCCAGCGCGCTGCTGCTCACCGTCGCCGCCGTGATCGCGCTGCCGCCCGAGATCCGGCGTGAGTTCGCGGTGGTCGGCGCGGCGCTCACCGCGCTCGCCGTACCCGCGTCGCTCGGCCTGGGGTGGGCGGCGGCCTGCTGGCCGATGCTGCTGACCGCGGTCGTCGTCGGTGTGCTCGGCCTGAGCGCCGGCACCGAACGCGCGGCGGTGACACACGCGGTCACCGCGGCCGGGCTGGGCCTGATCGGCGCCGGCTCCGCGCTCGCCCGGCCGGCGCTGACCGCCGCGGCGCTGACGCTGCTCTTCCTGGCCGGCGCGCTGGTCTCCCTCGCCCCTCGGGTCCGGCTCGCCGCCGCCGCGACCGACACCGTCTGCGCCTGGGCGGCCGGCGGCGCGGCGTTCGCCCTGCCGGGTGCCGTCGCCGCGTTCGTCGCCGCCACCGCGCCGACGCCGCCGATCGCCACTCCGGCGAACCTGCGCGAGATCACCGTTCCGATCCTCGCGGCGAGCTTCCTCGCCGTCTGCGTCACGCTCGGCTACGCCGCCCTGGTGCAGGTGGCGCAGCGGCACCTGAGCATTCCGCACGCGCTGGGCACCGTGCTCGGCACGGTGGCCGTCGCCGCCGCCGCGTTCGGCGCGCCGGGCGCGACCTCGGCGGACGCCTGGGTGGGCAGTCTGCTCCTGGTCGCCGCCGCGCTGCTGGCGCTCGCGCCGCGCATCGACGCGGGACGCCGCGCCGACATGTCCCTGGACGGGTCCGACCTGGCCCTGGCCGCCACCACCGTGGCGCTCGTCGCCACACTGGCCCGGATCGCCGCGGTGCTCGCCCCCGGCGGTCAGCTCGTGGTGGCCTCCGCGCTGGTGCTGCTGGTCGCGGTGGCGGCCCGGGCGCTGCCCGAGGAGTGGCGGCGCGGACCGATCCTCGGCATCGCCGCCGGTGGCCTGCTCCTCGGCCTGATCGCCGCCTGGAGCGCGCTGCGCGGCGGGCTCGGCGTGCTGGCCACCCCCGGCCCGATCTGGGCCGGGAACCTGAGCGGGTGGCCGGCCGCGCCGACGGGCGGGTCGACCTGGCAGGCACCGGTCGCGCTGGTGCTGCTCGCGGTGACCGCCGCCGTCCTGCTGCCCGCGCCGTGGAAGTACGACGTTTCTGGCCTGGCCGTCGTGCTCGCCACGGTGGGCGCGCCGGCCGCGTTCGAGTTGCCCTGGTGGTCCCCGGTGGTGGTGGGCGCAATGGTGGCCACTGTCTACGGCATGGCGGCCGTGGCCGCTGTCGATCCCCGGGCCTCGCTGTCCCGGGCCACGGTGGCCGGTGTGGTCGCGCTGCACGCGGCCGGGGCGGGACTGGTCCGCCCGGGAACCACGGCGCTGGCGCTCGGCAGCATCGCGCTGATCGGGGCGACGGTGGCCGCCCTGGCCCGTACGCTCGCGCCGTCGCTCGTGGACGACGTACGCGCCGAGGGCATGCCGCCGCACCTGGTGCAGGTGGGCGGCGCAGGCGCGGGCGCCGCGGTGCTCGCCCTGCCCGGCGCGGTGGCCGCCCTGGCCGCCGCGTTCGGCCACCCGCCCCAGGTGGTGCTGACCGCCGCGCTGGCCGCCACCAGCATCGGTCTGGCCGCGATCGCGGCCGCGCGCCGGTACGTGCCGCAGTACCTCCCGTTCGCCAGCGTGGCGGTGGTCGGCGCGGCCACCGTCACCGCTGCCGCCGCGCTCGCGGTCGGCCTGCCGGCGGGCGTGTTCGCCGCCGCCGCCGCGCTGCTCGGCGTGCTCGCCGAACTGGTACGGGCCGCCACGGTCCCGCCCGCCGGCTCGGCCCGGCCGGTACGCCGCTGGACCGTCCTGCTGAACGGGGCGATGCGACGTGACCCGGACGATCCGGTGCTGCGCTGGCGGGTCAGCCCGGCCGCCGGCGCGCTCGCCGCCGCGGCGTTGCCCACCGCGCTGGCGCTGGCCACACTGGCGCCCGCGCTTGTGGTGGCGTTGTTCTCGCCGTTCGCGGTGCTGAGCCGGGTGTGGCAGGGGCCGCCACCGGAGCTGCTGACCCCGCCGGCGAACGCGGTGAATCCCACCCACGTGCTCACCGCGCTGCTGCTCACAGTGACAGCGGCGCTCGCCGCCACCGGGTTCAGCGGGGGCCGGCGGTCCCGTGCGGTGCCGGTGATCCTGCCCGGGGCGGCGGTCACGCTGCTGATCACGCCGGTGGCGCTCGGCCGGGGCTGGCCGGTGACCGCGCTGGCCGCGCTGGCGGTGTTCACCATCTCGATGCTCGGCCTGGCGCTGACCCCACCGCCGGCGCTGGCCGAGCCGGGCCGGTCGATCCGGGTGGCCCGGGTGCTGGTCTTCGCCCTCGGGCTGGCCGCCGGTGGCGCCGGGCTGGCCGGCAGCCTCGCCACCAGCGACCTGACCGTGTTCACGCTCGGCGGCGCGGTGGGCGTGGGCGCCGTCGCCGCGCTGTTCGGCACCACCCAGCGCGCCCGCATCCTGGGCTGGCTGTTCGGCTCGCTGATGGCGCAACTCTTCGTGCTCACCGTCGGCCTGAAGTCCGGGCTCGCCGCGGTCTGGTCCGCCTTCGGGGTGCTCGCGGTCGGCGCGGCGTTGCAGGTCTTCGCCGCCACGCTGCCCCGGCTGCGCCGCCCCGAGGCGTACCGGGAGGCGGCCACCGTCGAGTGGAGCGGCTTCGGGGCGGCGCTCATCGCGCTGGCCCTGGCGTACGACTCGCCCCGGCACATCGCCGCGCTGCTGGCCGCGTGGGGCGCGGTCCTCGGGGTGGCGGCCACCCGTCCGGGGCGCCGGCCGATGGAGCGCAACCTGCTGTTCTGGGCGGTAGTGGCCTGCGAGATCAGCGCCTGGTGGATCCTGATGCGGGTGGCCGACGTGGCGCTGCCGGAGGCGTACACGCTGCCGTTCGCGGCGCTCGCCCTGCTGGTCGGGGTGCTGCAACTGCGCCACCGGCCCGACCTGTCGAGCTGGGTGGCGTACGGCCCGGCGCTCGTCACCGCTTTCCTGCCCACGCTTGCGATCGTGATCGCCACCGACTCCAGCATGCTGCGCCAGGTGCTGCTGCTGCTCGGCGCCGTCGCGGTGCTCATCTTCGGCTCGACCAGCCGGCAGCAGGCCCCGGTGATCGTGGGCGCCGCGGTGACCGCGATCGCGGCCGTGCACGCGCTGTTCAGCCTCGGCCCGTGGCTGGTGCTGATCCCGGTCGGCATCGTGCTGCTGGCGCTGGGCGCGAGCAACGAGCGTCGCCGCCGCGCCCAGGAGCGCCTGCAGACCGCGCTGCGCGGCATGCGGTGAGCCGATCGGGCCTGGCGGTGCCGGGCCCGCCCGACTCACGCCCGACTCGCCCGCCGCCGGTCCGCGTGCCGCCGGTCCGCGGCACCTCACCCGGCCGGTCCGCGGCACTCTGCCGGCCGGTCCGCAGCGCCTTGCCCGGCCGGCTCGCGGCGTCTCCCCGGCCGTTCAGTCCGGTCACACTCCGTGTCGAAGTGCCGGGGCGGGCGGAGCACCTCTCTGCCGACTTTGCTCTGCAGCCACGGAGGCAACGGTCACCCACCGTGACGAGTGCCGGTGCGGAGCCAATTTCGAGGAAACGCAGAACCGCAGGTAAAGGCCGCGCTGCGTCGATGGCTGCAGAGCAAAGTCGGCGGAGGGCACAAACAGCCGCCCGCCCAGCCGGTCACGCTCAGCAACCAGCCCGGTTGAGCACGAAGAGTGACGAACGGTCAGGTGAGGGAGGCGCGCAGCGCGGCTTCCTTCTCGGCGACCAGATCCTCCAGGCTCGCCTGGTAGGCGGCCATCCTGTCGCGCAGCACCGGGTCGGAGGCGCCCAGGATGCGTACCGCCAGCAGGCCGGCGTTGCGGGCGTTGCCGATCGAGACGGTGGCGACCGGCACACCGGCCGGCATCTGCACGATGGACAGCAGCGAGTCCATCCCGTCCAGGTACTTCAGCGGCACCGGGACACCGATCACCGGCAGCGGGGTGACCGAGGCGACCATGCCGGGCAGGTGGGCCGCCCCGCCCGCGCCCGCGATGATCACCTGAACGCCCCGGTCGGCGGCGGCCCGGCCGTACTCGATCATCTTGCCCGGGGTGCGGTGCGCCGAGACCACGCCCACCTCGTACGGCACGCCGAACTCGTCCAGCGCCTCGGCGGCGGCCCGCATGACCGGCCAGTCCGAGTCGCTGCCCATGATCAGCCCGACGGTGCTCATCAGTGCCCCTCCTGGAGCCAGCGGGCGGCACGCGCGGCCCGGGCCCGTACGTCCTCAAGGTCGTTGCCGAGCACGGTGACGTGCCCGATCTTGCGGCCGGGGCGGACCTGCTTGCCGTACAGGTGGACCTTGGCCCCGGGCTCGGCGGCGAACAGGTGGTGCAGCCGCTCGTCGAGGGAGATGCCGCCCGGCTCGCCGCCGAGCACGTTCGCCATCACCACGACCGGCGCGGTCAGCGAGGTATCCCCCATCGGGTAGTCGAGGACCGCCCGCAGGTGCTGCTCGAACTGCGAGGTCCGGGCCCCCTCGATGGTCCAGTGACCGGAGTTGTGCGGCCGCATGGCCAGCTCGTTGACGACCAGCCCGGACGGCGTGTCGAACAGCTCCACCGCGAGCAGGCCGACCACACCGAGCGCGGTCGCGAGGTCGATGGCGAGCTGCTGCGCGGCGACGGCCTGCTCCTCCGGCAGGTCGGGCGCGGGCGCCAGCACCTCGACGCAGATGCCGTCGCGCTGCACCGTCTCCACCACGGGGTACGCGGCGACCTGCCCGAACGGCGACCGGGCCACCTGCACGGCCAGTTCCCGGCGCAGCTTCACCCGTTCCTCGACCAGCAGCGGCGTGCCACCGGCGAGCAGCGTGGCGGCCAGCTCACCGGCCGCGCCGGCGTCGTCGACCATCCAGACGCCGCGCCCGTCGTAGCCGCCCCGGGCGGCCTTGAGCACCACCGGCCAGCCGGTCTCCTCGCCGAAGGCGATCAGGTCGGCCGGGGACTCCACCGGACGCCAGGCCGGGTTCGGCGCGCCCAGCTCACCGAGCCGTTCCCGCATCACCCGCTTGTCCTGCGCGTGCACCAGCGCCTCGGCCGGCGGGAACAGCTTCACGCCCTCGTCGGTCAACGCGCGGATGTGCTCGTTCGGCACGTGCTCGTGGTCGAAGGTGACCACGTCGCAGCCCTTGGCGAACGTACGCAGCGCGGCCAGGTCGGTGTGGTCGCCGTACTGGACGTCGGCGGCGACCAGCGCGGCGCCGTCGTCCGGGGCGAGCGCCAGCACGCGCAGCGACTGGCCGAGGGCGATGGCGGCCTGGTGGGTCATCCGGGCGAGCTGGCCGCCACCCACCATGCCCACGACGGGGAGACCGGTACGGGAGTCCATAGCGCCGCCAGCCTATAAGGGCCGGCGCCGGGCCGGACCGCGAGGGCGGTCCGGCCCACTCCGCTCAGCCGAGCTGCGCGACCAGCTCCTCGACGCCGGTCACCGGCCGCTGGCAGACGAAGCCCCGGCAGACGTACGCGGCGGGCCGCCCGTCGACGAACGGCCGTCCGGCCAGCAGCGGCACGCCGGGCTGGTCCGGGGCGCCGGCCACCACCACCGCGCCGGGCGGGGCGTGGCGCCGGGCAGCGGCCACCAGCGGGTCGCCCTCCGGGTCGCCGGTCGCCACCGCGATCTCGTACGGCCCGGACAGCAGCGCCTCGCCGACAGTGGCGGCGTAGCCGGTGAACCGGGCATGCCGGTCGACGATCGGCGCGACAGTGGACAGCGTCTGCTCGGCCGCCTCCCGGTAGCGGGTCTCCCCGGTCAGCGCCGCGTACGCCACGAGCGCCGCGACGATCGCCGAGCGGCCCGACGGGGTCGCGTTGTCGGTCGGGTCGGCGGGCCGGGTGACCAGGCGCTCGGCGTCGTCGGCGGTGTCGTAGAAGGCGCCGTCCGGGCCGGCGAACCGGGCCAGCGCCACGTCGAGCAGCTCACCGGCCAGGCTCAGCCACCGCCCCTCGCCGGTGAGCTGGTGCATCGCGCAGAACGCCTCGGCGACGCAGCCGTAGTCCTCCAGCACCCCGGCCGGCTCGCCCACGACCTTGTCCCGGGAGACCCGGCGCAGCCGCCCGTCCACCACGTGCACGGTGGCCAGGTGCTCGGCGGCGTCCCGCATCGCGCCGTCGGAGACGATCAGCACGCCGTCCATCAGGTTCGCGTCCTCGTCGTCCGGGGACACGAGCAGCGCGGCGACCTGCTGGAACTCGGCGATGGCGGTGATCGCGAGCCCGTTCCAGGCGGCCACCACCTTGTCGTCGCGGGCCGGCTGCGGGCGGGTGTCGCGGGCGGCGAGCAGCCGGCCCACCACGTCCTGCCAGCGGGCCCGCACCGCCAGGTCGGCGTCGTCGACGTCCCGGGCCAGCCGCAGCACGCTGCTGCCGTGCTCGAACGTGCCCTCGGCGGTGACCTCGAACAGGTCGGCGGCGAACCGGCCGTCGTCGGCCCCCAGCACCTCGACGAGCTGGTCGGGCGTCCAGACGTAGGTGAGCCCCTCGACGCCGTCGGTGTCCGCGTCCAGCGCCGAGGCGAAGCCTTCACCGGCCCGGTGCAGCTCGTCGGCGAGGAACCGGGCGGTGTCCCGGGCCACCCGGCGGGCCAGCCCGTCGCCGGTGAGCCGCCAGAGCTGGGTGTAGACGCGCAGCAGCAGCGCGTTGTCGTAGAGCATCTTCTCGAAGTGCGGCACCGTCCAGTGGCCGTCCACCGAGTAGCGGGCGAACCCACCGGCGAGCTGGTCGTTGAGGCCGCCACGGGCCATCGCCTCGCAGGTGTGCCGGACGATCTCCAGGCTGCGCGCCGAGCCGGTGCGCTGGTGGTGCCGGAGCAGGAAGAGCAGGTTCATGTGCGGCGGGAACTTCGGCGCGCCGCCGAAACCGCCGTTCGTCTCGTCGTACTCCCGGGCGAGCTGGCTCGCGGCGGCGTCGAGCAGGTCGGCGGTGAGCGGCGCGGTCACGCCGCCGACCGCCTGCGCGCCGCCGATCGCCTCGACCACGGCGGCGCCCTGGCGCAGCACCGCCTCGCGCTGGTCGCGCCAGGCGGTGGCGACCGAGCCGAGCAGGCGGATGAAGTTGGCGCGCGGGAAGTACGTGCCGCAGAAGAACGGGGTGCCGTCCGGCGTCGCGAAGACGGTCATCGGCCAGCCGCCCTGCCCGGTCATCGCCTGGGTGGCGGTCATGTAGACCGCGTCGACGTCGGGGCGCTCCTCGCGGTCGACCTTCACGCAGACGAAGTCGTCGTTCATCAGCCGGGCCACTGCCTCGTTCTCGAACGACTCGTGAGCCATCACATGACACCAGTGGCAGGCCGCGTAGCCGACCGAGATCAGCACCGGCACGTCGCGCCGCTTCGCCTCGGCGAACGCCTCCTCGCACCACGGCCACCAGTCGACCGGGTTGTCGGCGTGCTGGAGCAGATAGGGCGAGGTGGCCTTGGCGAGTCGGTTCACCACCCGACCCTATCCACCATCGCCTTCCGACGCCGCCGGTGCGGCAGGGGTCAGGATGCGCCGTCGGCGCGCAGCGGGAAGACGTTGCCCCGGGCGCCGTCGCGCAGCGACCCGAGCACCGCGGCGATCTTGTCGGCGGGCATCGGCTTGAAGAAGTGGTAGCCCTGGGCGGCTGTGCAGCCCAGCTCGGCCAGCGCGGTGCGCTGCTCGGCGGTCTCGACGCCCTCGGCCACGACCCGCAGCCCCAACTCGTGGGCCAGCCCGACGGTGGTCCGGACGATCGCCGCCGCCTCGGGCGAGTCGGCCATCCGGAGCACGAACGACCGGTCCACCTTCAGCTCGTCCACGGCGATCCGGGTGAGGAACGTCAGCGAGGAGAAACCGGTGCCGAAGTCGTCCACCGCGAGCTGCACGCCCATGGCGCGCAGCGTGGCCAGCACCTCGTCGATGATCTCCAGCTCGCTCATCACCACCGTCTCGGTGATCTCCAGGACCAGCCGGTGCGGCGGGACCTGGTGGCGGCGAAGCGCCTCGTCGATCTCGGCGGGCAGTCGCGGGTCGAGCAGGCTGCGCGCGGACAGGTTCACCGAGATGGGGACGTCCAGCCCGTCCCGCGCCCACGCGGACGCCACGGCCAGCGCCTTGTCCAGCACGTACCGGGTGAAGCTGCCGAGCTGCTCGCTGTTCTCCACCGGGCGGATGAAGTCGGCCGGGCCGAGCCATCCCCGGCGCGGGTGCCGCCACCGGATCAGCGCCTCCACGCCGGTCGGCGCGCCGGTGGCCAGGTCCACCGCCGGCTGCAACGCCAGGACCAGCTGGTCGTCGGCGGCCAGCGCCTCCCGCATCTCCGCGAGCAACGCCAGGTGGTCGGTGCTCGCCGCGTCGCGGGAGCTGTCGTACGCGGCGACGCTGCCGCCGCCCTCCTTCGCCTGGTACATGGCGATGTCGGCGCGCCGCAGCAGCTCGGTCAGGTCGGCCGCGCCCGCGTCGGCCACCACCACGCCCACTGCCACCTCGACGGACATCCGTACCCCGGCCACCTCGGTCGGGGCGGCGAGGCGTTCGGCGACCTCCCGGGCCTGGCGCAGCGCGTACGCCAGCGGGGCCGTCCGGTCCTCGACCATCGGCACCGAGGTCAGCAGCAGCGCGAACTCGTCGCCGCCGAGCCGCCCGAGCAGGTCGCCCGGCCGGGTCAGCGCGGCGAGGCGGCTGGCGGTGAGCCGCAGCAGCTGGTCGCCCGCCGAGTGCCCGAGCGTGTCGTTCACCTCCTTGAACTGGTTCACGTCGAGCAGCAGCAGGGCCACCGGGTGGTCGTGCGGCCGCTGCCGCAACGCCTGGTCCCCCTTGGTGAGCAGCGCCGCCCGGTTCAGCAGGCCGGTGAGCTGGTCGTGCACCGCGTCGTACGACGAGCGGGCGGTGACCAGCCGCAGCTCCCGATGCGTGGCGGCGTCGTGCAGGGCGGCGGCGAGCGCGTCCCCGAAGGCCGCCACGCCGTCGCGTTCCCGGGCGCTCGGCGGGGCGGACCGGGCGAACCGCACCCGCAGCCGGCCGACCTCGGCGGAGCCCACGACGAGCCGGCGCATCAACTCGTGCTCGGCGACGCCGGCGCACCCGGCGGGTTCCACCTCCCGGTCCCGGACCTGCCCGCCACGGTCGGCCCGGTACCGGCGCCAGCGTCCCTCGCCCCGGGCCACGTCGACCTCGACCAGTTCGGCGCCGAACAGCGTGAGCGCGCCGGTCACCGCGGCGGTCGCCACGCCCCGCTCGTCGAGCTGGTTGAGCGCGGCGGTGGCCTCGGCGAACGCCCGCCAGGTCCGGCGCTCCTGGTCGGCCCGCAGCCGGTGCCGGTAGGTCTGCTGGAGCAGCCAGAGCGGCGGCGGCAGGAGCAGCAGCCAGCGCGCGTCGAGTTCGAGAAGCGCGACGACCACCAGGCCGACCGCCACGTTGCCGACGAACATGAGCAGCTTGCCGCGCAGCGCGGCGAACAGCGGCGGCCCCATCGGGATGCCGTGCCGCAGCGCGAGCGTGACGGCGCCCAGGAAGGCGGTGGTGAGCAGGTACGTCACCGCGGCGGCGGTGAGCGTGAGCGCGAGTTCCGGGGTGGGCGCGGCGAGCAGCGGCGGGCCGAGGGCGGTCGCGACGGCCGCCGCGAGCGCGGTGGCGGCGGTGAGCGAGCCGGCGATCCCCGCCAGTTCCAGGGCCGGTCGACGGTCCGACACCACCGACATCACGGTCCAGGCGGTGCCCACGCCCAGCAGGGCGGCGGCCGGAAGCCAGCCGGCCGGCACCAGCCAGAGGCAGACCACCAGCGCGGCCTCGCCCCAGGTGATGCTCACCATCCCCGACGCGGTACGGAAGCGCAGCCGGGCGAGTTGGGCAACCGCGAACGCGACAGTGGCGATGCCGAACCGTGCCGGGCCGGGCAGCGGGTGGTCCACCGGGAGGTGTGGCGGGACGACCAGGCCGAGGACGGCGGCCAGCAGACCGGTGAACGCGACCGCGACGGTCAACACGACGACGCCCGTCGGCGTCCCGCGCAGGCCGACCCGGTCCGGGGGACGGTCGGCCGGCTCGGTGGTCACGGGGCCGCCCCGTCACCGGGCCGGGCGGAGGCATGGCCGGGGGCCGGTGCTGCCTTCGACATCGGCGTCCCCCTTCCGCGCAGGGTCCGGGGCCTGACGGTCCCCCCGGCGGAAGGCTAAGCCAAAGCCGGTGGTCGCAACAGGGGGCGACGACCGGCTTGGGCGTGATTCACGCGGTGTTCAGCTGTTCCGTCGCTGCTGGGAGCCGCTGGGCGTGTTCGTCGGTGAATCCTGCTCGACGAGCCCTTCTGTCGGATCGGCGACTGCGGAATCGGCCCGGCCCGGGGTGCCCTGGTGCGGGAAGCGGTCGGGCAGCCGGCGCAGCCGGGCGTTCATGTTGCGGATCAGCAGGACGGTGACGGTGGCCAGCGCAACGATGAGGAAGAGGCCCATCGGACCGGCCAGACCACCCGTGCGGGTGTCACCGAAGTTGTTCTGTGCGAGCACCTCGACGGTGGTCAGCATGGTGTTCCTCCGATGTGCGACTGCGCACCAGGGTAGACCCCGGCCCGGTCAGTGGGCACGGCACGCCTCCCGTACGCCCGCGAAGAGGTCGGACTCGGGCAGCGGGCTGTCCACCAGCGACCGGGCGAGTTGGAAGTCCTCCGTCGGCCAGGCGCGCTTCTGCAGTTCCATCGGCACCTGGAACCAGAACCCGTCCGGGTCGATCTGGGTGGCGTGGGCGCGCAGGGCGTCGTCGCGGACGGGGAAGTAGTCGGCGCACTCGACCCGGGTGGTGATCCGCGCACCCTTGTCGGGGCGCTCGTCCCAGCGCTTCATCCACTCGCCGTACGGCGATTCGAGCCCGGCTTCGAGCACCGCCTCGTGCAGGCTCATGATCTTGGCCCGGGAGAAGCCCACGTCGTAGTAGAGCTTGAGCGGCTGCCACGGCTCGCCCAGTTCGGGATGGCGCTCCGGGTCACCGGCCGCGTCGAACGCCGCCACGGTGACCTTGTGGGTCATGATGTGGTCCGGGTGCGGGTAGCCGCCCTCCTCGTCGTACGTGGTGACGACGTGCGGGCGGAACTGCCGCATCAGGCGCACCAGCGGCGCGGCGGCGCCGTCCACGTCCTGCAGGGCGAAGCAGCCCTCCGGCAGCGGCGGCAGCGGGTCGCCCTCGGGCAGCCCGGAGTCGACGAAGCCGAGCCACGCCTGCTCGACGCCGAGGATCGCCCGGGCGGCGTCCATCTCGGCCCGCCGGATGTCACCGATGTTGGCCCACACGTCGGGGCGGTCCATCTTCGGGTTGAGCACGCTGCCCCGTTCGCCACCGGTCGCGGTGACGACGAGGACGTCCACCCCCTCGGCGACGTATTTCGCCATGGTGGCGGCACCCTTGCTCGACTCGTCGTCGGGATGGGCGTGCACCGCCATGAGACGCAGCTGTTCTGCCACCTTCGGCGCTCCTCGTCTGTGCCCGCCGACCACCCTCCGGTCGGCTGACCTGCCGGAATCTCCCCCCGCGCCCGCGAAAGCCCCCGTGACGGCCGGTCGGGGGCCGCCACCGGAGTGGCCAGGGCCACGCCCGCCGGTCCAGGCCGACCTGCCATCCTTGACTCAGCGCCGGGCTGGGAAGATGGACCTAGCCATTCTTGCCGATGCCGCCGACAACAACGCCAGGAGATACCCGCCGGTGAGCGAGACGCACGCCACAGTCGCCGCGGAGGCGCCGGTCTACCCGCCCGGCCGGTACGGCCGACGCCGGGAGCCGGGGCGCCGCCGGCCGGTCCTGCTCGCCCTGACGGTGGCGGTCCTGCTCGCCGTCCTCGGGCTGGGCGCGGCGAAGCTCTACTACCAGTACGGCGACCCGGAGTACCAGGGCGAGATGATCAGCTACTCCGACATCACCGACTCCCGGGTGACAGTCGACTTCCGGGTCACCGTGCCTCCGGGTGGCTCCGCCACCTGTCTGCTGCGGGCCCGCTCGCACGACGGCGCCCAGGTGGGCAGCATCGAGACCACTGTGAGCGCCGAGCCGGGCCAGCGCCACATCCGGACCCGCCAGGAGGTGCCCACGAGCGCCCGGCCGTTCATCGGTGAGGTGTTGCGCTGCCGGCCGGCCGGCTGAGCCGGAGCGCCGGCGAGCCGCCGGCAACCGCACCCCGGTCCCGTCGCCGGCACCGGGGTGATTGAGCACACCTCGACGTGTGCGGCACTGGTAGCCTTGCAAGTTCACCTGTCAGCCAGTCCGCACCAACCGAGGAGACCGCCTGTGTCCACAAATGGAAACGAGGCGCCCGCCACCTGGCTGTCCCAGGACGCCTACGACCGTCTGCAGGCAGAGCTCGACGAGCTGATCGCCAACCGGCCGGTCATCGCTGCCGAGATCAACGCCCGGCGCGAGGAGGGCGACCTGCGGGAGAACGGTGGCTACCACGCCGCCCGCGAGGAGCAGGGCAAGGCCGAGGGCCGCATTCTCTACCTCAAGGAGCTGCTGCGCACCGCCAAGGTCGGTGAGGCTCCGGACACCGACGCGGTGTCGCCGGGCATGGTCGTGACGATCTACTTCGACGACGACGCGGACGACAGCGAGACGTTCCTGCTCGGCTCCCGGGAGATCGCCTCCACCACCGACCTGACGGTGTACAGCCCCGAGTCCGCGCTCGGCCAGGCCATCCTCGGCGGCAAGGCGGGGCAGACCTGCACCTACACCGCGCCGAGCGGCGCCGATATCAAGGTGACCATCGTCTCCTTCGAGCCGTACAGCGGCTGACCTTCCGGACCCGCGCCGGATGGCTCGGGTCCCGAACCCGACCGAGGCTGACAGGCTCCTCGGACCCGAGCCGCACACCCGAACGCCCCGACCGGATCATCCGGCCGGGGCGTTCGCGTTCCGCTGTGACGTCGGTGTTCCACCGAGGGGCTCAGCCCTCGCCGGTGAAGACCACCTGGTAGCCGCTGGCCCGCAACGCGCTGATCAGGGTGTCCGAGTGCTCCACCCCGCGCGTCTCCACGGACAGGGCCACCTCCACCTCGCCCAGGCGCAGGTGCGGGTTGGCCCGCTGGTGCACCACGTCCACCACGTTGGCGCGGTGCTCGGCGATCTCGCCGAGCAGCGAGGCGAGCTGGCCGGGCCGGTCGACGCAGCGCACCGTGATCCGCAGGAAACGGCCGGCCGCCGCCAGACCGTGCTCGATCACCCGGAGCATGAGCAGCGGATCGATGTTGCCGCCGGAGAGCACCGCCACCACCGGCGCGGTCACCTCAACCGCGCCGGACAGCAGCGCCGCCACCCCTACCGCGCCGGCCGGCTCGACCACCTGCTTGCCGCGTTCCAGCAGCATCAGCAGCGCCCGGGAGATGTCCTCCTCGGAGACCGTGACGACGTCGTCGACGAGCTTGCGGACGTGGGTGAAGGTCAGCTCCCCCGGCCGGCCGACGGCGATCCCGTCGGCGATCGTCGCGAAGGAGGGCAGGCGTACCGGCTCGCCGGCCCGCAGCGAGGGCGGGAAGGCGGCGGCGCTCGCCGCCTGGACCCCGATCACCCGTACGTCGGGACGCAGCGCCTTGGCCGCCACCGCCATCCCGGAGACCAGTCCGCCACCGCCCACCCCGGTCACGATGGTGCGCACGTCCGGGCACTGTTCGAGGATCTCCAGCGCGACGGTGCCCTGACCGGCGATCACGTCCGCGTGGTCGAACGGGTGGATGAACACCGCACCGGTCCGCTCGGCGAAGGTCTGCGCCGCGACGAGCGACTCGTCCACCGTGTTGCCGACCAGCTCGACCTGCGCGCCGTACCCCTTGGTCGCGGCGACCTTCGGCAGCGGCGCGTTCACCGGCATGAAGACGGTGGCGTGCGCGCCGACCAGCCCGGCGGCGAGCGCCACCCCCTGGGCGTGGTTGCCGGCGCTCGCCGCGACCACGCCCCGGGCCCGCTCCTCGGCCGAGAGGCGGGAGATCCGCACGTACGCGCCACGCACCTTGTACGACCCGGCGCGTTGCAGGTTCTCGCACTTGAGCCAGACCGGCCCGCCGAGCGCGGCGCTGAGCGGCCGGGACGGCTCCAGCGGGGTGGTACGGGTGACACCGCCGAGCAGTTCCCGCGCAGCTTGAACGTCGGCGAGACCGACCAGTTCCGTCATGCCCCGATCGTGCCACCCGGCCCCGGTGGGATCTGCGCCGACGTGGCCGACGGCGCGGGCGGCACCGGCGCGACGGAAGCGGGCCGGTCGGGGTGCCCCGGCCCGCCCGGCTGACCCGGCCACGCCTGCTGACCCGGCCACGCCTGCTGACCCGGCCACGCGGGCACGGCCCGGGCGAGCCGGTCCTGCTGGGCGGCGGAGATCCGGCGGATCAGCACGACGAACGCGATCCCGGCGACCAGGCAGGCCAACGCCGGCACCAGCCGGGGCGCGAGCGCCTCCTCGTAGTAGCGCACGTACGTGCCGAACTCCGCGTCGTTGCGGGGCAGCTCGGTCAGCCGGTCGTACCGCTGCTGCTGCGCCTGCGCGACGAACCGGTCACCGATCAGGAACACCAGCCAGCTCACCCACCACACCCCGACCAGCCACGACTGGCGGCGCTGCCAGACGCTGTTCCGGAGCAGGTCGGCGAGCACCCGGGCCGGCACCACGAGGTTGGCGAACGGCACCAGCCAGCCGGCGATCGCCCACGCCGGGCTCAGGCTCGGCACGGCGCCCGGGAAGGCGTCCAGGTTCTTGCGCGCCCGCCAGGTCCAGATCACCACGAGCGTCCCCGCGGTCAGCAGGGCGAGCAGGTAGGGCAGGGTGAACAGCACCTCGACCAGCACCGCGCCGAGCAGCACGTCCCGGTCGAGCTGCTCGGCGGCCGAGCGGGCCATCCGCACACCAACCAGCGGGAACAGAGCCGTGAGCAGGTAGCACAGGGTGGCGGCGCCGACCGCGGACGCCCCGGCCACCGCCAGTCCGCGCACGCCGTACGTGGGCACGCCGGGACTCACGGCGGGTTGGCCGACGCGCGTACCGCAGCGCTGGCACTCCTCAAAGGCCGGGGACGTGGCGTCCCCGCAGGTCTGGCAGTTCATCGGGGACCGTCCGAGTTGGTGTGCGCGACAGGGTGCGCACACGCTAGACGATCACGCGGTGGCCGGCGACCCCGTTCCGACGCGGGGGTAGCCGGGGGCGTGCCGCGCCCACGGCGCCTGCATTTCGAACTGACCGGCCACGCCGAGCAGCAGCAGCTCGGAACCGGGCGGGCCGACGAACTGCACGCCCACCGGCAGCCCGTCCGGGCGGCGGCCGACCGGCACCACGATCGACGGCAGCCCGGCGATGTTCCACGGCGCCGCGTACGGGGCGTACCTGATGTTCGCCGACATGTTCGCCAGCCAGGAGCGGCCGGACCAGCCGGCGGCCTCCGGCGGCGGCCCGGCCAGCGCCGGGGTGAGCAGCAGGTCGATCGAGTTGTCCGCGAAGAAGTTCACCGACCGTTCGCGCCAGGCGGTCCGGTCGGCCTCCCGCACGTACCCCCGGCGCTGCGCCCACTCGCCGAGCGTGACGTGCCGGCGGCTGCGGCGCTGGAGCTGGCGCGGGGCGACCCCGGCGGCGCGCACGTCGGCGGCGGCCGCCGCGAACCAGGTGGCGATGCCCTGCAGGCCGAGCCGGGTCGGGTAGACCGGGTCGGTGGGCACGGTGTCGTGACCGGCGGCGGCGAGCAGGCGGCCGGCCGCGGCCACCGCGTCCCGGTTCGGGGCGTCCGGCGAGACGCCGCGCACCGGCGAGCGCAGCGAGACGCCGACCCGTAGCCGCGCCGGCGGGACCAGCTTGTCCGGCCGGCGGCCGGCCAGCACCGAGAAACCGACCACCGCGTCGGCCACGGTGCTGGTGAGCATGCCGTGCTCGGTCAGGCCGAACCAGTCGTCCGCGCCGAGCTGGCAGGGCACCACACCCCGGCCGGGCTTGAGCCCGACCAGGCCGCAGCAGGCCGCCGGGATGCGGATCGACCCGAGGCCGTCGTTGCCGTGCGCCATCGGCACCAGCCCGGCGGCCACCGCGGCGGCCGCGCCGCCGGAGGAGCCGCCGGGGGTACGCGCCGGATCCCACGGGTTGCGGGTGGCAGCGGTGTCGTCGTCGGTGAGCGCCCACAGGCCCAGTTCCGGCATCCGGGTCACGCCCAGGATCACCGCGCCCGCTCCGCGCAGCCGCCGGACCACCTCGTGGTCGGCCTCCGCCACCGGTGTACGCATGGCGGCCGACCCGTTCCACGTGGGCAGGCCGGCCACCGGCGTGTTCTCCTTGACCGCCACCGGCACGCCGGCGAGCGGGAGGTTCGCCAGTTCCTCCTGCTCGTCGACCTTCTCCGCCTCGGTGATCGCCTCACCGCCGCGTACCGTGCGGAACGCGGCCAGGTCGGCGTCGACCCGGGTGACGTGATCCAGGTGGTCGGCGACGACCTGGGTGGCGGAGACGTCGCCACGGCGTACCGCCCGGGCGATCTGTTTCGCGGTCGCACCGACCCACGTCGTCGGCAAGATCTCCGGCACTGCCACCCTCCCCAGCCAGCGGTCAGCCCAGGGCCTGCTCCAGATCGGCGAGCAGGTCGTCGACCGTCTCGATGCCGACAGACAGTCGCACGAGATCGCCGGGAACTTCAAGCGGCGAGCCCGCAGCGCTTGCGTGTGTCATCCGGCCCGGGTGCTCGATCAGGGACTCGACGCCGCCGAGCGACTCGGCGAGCACGAACAGCCGGGATCGGTTGCAGATGTCCACGGCATGCTCCTCGCCGCCCGCCGCGCGGAACGAGATCATGCCGCCGAACCGCCGCATCTGCTTGGCGGCCACCTCGTGGCCGGGGTGCGAGGGCAGGCCCGGGTAGATGACCTGCGCGACCTGCGCGTGGCCGTCCAGGTAGGCCGCGATCCGCTCGGCGTTGTCGCAGTGCCGGTCCATCCGTACCCCGAGGGTCTTGATGCCGCGCAGGGTGAGCCAGGCGTCGAACGGGCCGTTGATCGCGCCCATCGCGTTCTGGTGGTAACGCAGCTCCTCGCCGAGCGCCCGGTCCGCCGCGACGAGCGCGCCGCCGACCACGTCGGAGTGTCCGCCGACGTACTTGGTGGTGGAGTGCACCACCACGTCCGCGCCGAACGCGATCGGCTGCTGCAGGTACGGCGAGGCGAACGTGTTGTCGACCACCAGCAGCGCGCCGGCGTCGTGCGCCACGGCGGCCAGCGCCGCGATGTCGGCGATGCCGAGCAGCGGGTTGGTCGGCGTCTCCACCCACACGATCCGGGTGGCGCCCGGGCGGATCGCCGCGCGCACGGCGTTCGGGTCGGAGACCTTCGCCGGGGTGTAGTCCAGCCCCCAGCGCTCGGCCACCTTGGCGAACAGCCGGTAGGTGCCGCCGTACGCGTCGTCCGGGATCACCACGTGGTCGCCCGGCTTGCAGACGGTCCGCAGCAGCGTGTCCTCGGCGGCCAGGCCACTGGCGAAGGCGAGTGCCACCTGGCCGCCCTCCAGCGCGCCCAGGCACTCCTGGAGCGCGTCCCGGGTGGGGTTGCCGGAGCGGCTGTACTCGTAGCCCTCGCGCGGCGCGCCGACGGCGTCCTGGGCGTACGTGCTGGTCTGGTAGATCGGCGGAATCACCGCGCCGGTGCGGGCCTCCGGGGCCTGACCGGCGTGGATGGCGAGTGTGTCGAAGCCGTGCCTCATGCCGCAGACGTTAGTCCGCCCGCTTCCCCTTTGCTCCCGGTAGGCCGGGCGCGCCTGTCACAACCAGGACTCTGTCGGGGTGGTCGGCCATACTGGTCCGGTGAGTACGACCGAGGCGCTCCCCTCCCGCCTGCACGGCGTCGCCGACCGGATCCCCACGTCACTGGACGACCTCAAGGGGCCCGAGCGCGGCCGGGTCACGCTGCCGACCCGCCTCGCGTGGTCCGGGCTCAGCGAGTTCGACGTCGACGACAGCGGACAGCGGCTCACGCTCTACCGCACGCTGATGGACTGCGGGCAGCGCGAGGACATCGTCCGGTACGTCAACCCGGCGCTCCTCCGGCAGGACTGGTCCCGCATCCGCAAGCTGACCGCGCACCGGGTGATCCGACTCTGGGAGAGCAGAATGCCGGGCCTGGCAGCCTAGCCGTGGACGAGTTGCACACGCGCTTGCTGCACGTCGGATTCCGTGCGGGTGACGACCTCGGTCTGGTACTCGCGGGTGGCTACGCACTCGCCGCGCACGATCTCGTGAGCCGACCGTCCCGCGACATCGACTTCGCCACCGCAACCGCGTTGCCGCTGCCCCTCGTGGCGGCGCGGCTGGCCGAGGCGTACCGAGCCGGAGAATTCGGCTGCCGGGTCGTTGAGGCGACGCCGCGGATGGCCCGGTTGCTGGTCGAGGGGCAGGGTTTCGCCTGCGAGGTCGACCTCTTGAAAGAGGCGATCGGGCCGCCGGCGAGGTTGCAGATCGGCCCGGTGCTCGCGCTGGAGGATGCCATCGGCCTCAAGGTCAGGGCGCTTCACGACCGCGCCGCGCATCGCGACTACATCGACGTATGCGCTGCCAGCCGGATCGTGGAGTTCACGGGACTCGAATCCTTGGGCGCCCGGCACACCGTCGCGTTTTCGCTTCACGAGCTGGCCGACCGACTCGGCGGGGTCGACGAGCTCGACGTGGAGACATTCGCCTCCTACGGTCTCGGCGAGGACGAAATCGGCGGACTCAGGCGCTGGGCCCGTCGGTGGGAGGCGGACATCCGGGCGCGCCTCGCCAACGGCGAGACCGGCCCGACCGGCATCCCCGACGACGACTGGGACGCCTACCTCGATCGCGCCTGACCTACGGCCGGTCTTCTCGTCGATCATGAGGTTGACGGTGGTCGCCGTCCGATTTGTCGCCGCCAACCTCATGATCAACGCTCGCCCGGAGGTGGGGTGGGCGGGTCGGGCCTAGGGTGGGCGGATGAGCGGGTGCGTGTTCTGCGGGATTGTGGCGGGCGAGGTGCCCGCGTTCCGGGTCACCGACGAGCCGGACGGGGTCGCGTTCCTGGACACCCGCCCGGTGTTCAAGGGGCACGTGCTCGTGGTGCCCCGCACCCACCTGGTCACCCTGTCCGACCTGCCGCCCGACGCGCTGCCCGGCTACTTCCGGCTGGTCCAGCGCATCGCCGTGGCGGTGGAGACCGGTCTGGACGCCGGTGGGACGTTCGTGGCGATGAACAACCGGGTGTCCCAGTCCGTACCGCACCTGCACACCCACGTGGTTCCCAGGACGAAGGGCGACGGTCTGCGCGGCTTCTTCTGGCCGCGTACCCGGTACGCAGGTGACGCCGAGGCCGAGGCGTTCGCCGGGCGGATCTCGGCGGCGCTGGCCTGACGTCGCGGTGGGCGGGTAAGGAACCGGAGGGCCACGCTGTTGCACACGCTGGGAAAGCCAAGAGAGGAGTCCCACCGTGTTCCTCCGCCGCATGAAGGCCGAGATGATCTCTCCTGACCAGGCCCTGCCGGGCCGCCCGATCGCGATGCCGATCGCCGACCGGCACGAGGTGCTGCCGTCGACGCTGAAGGGCCCGTTCCCCGAGGGCGCGCAGGTCGCTGTCTTCGGCATGGGCTGCTTCTGGGGCGCCGAGCGGCTGTTCTGGACCCTCCCCGGCGTGATCACCACGTCCGCCGGCTACGCGGGTGGCTACACCACCAACCCGACGTACGAGGAGGTGTGCTCGGGTATGACCGGGCACGCCGAGGTGGTCCAGGTGGTCTACGACCCGTCGAAGATCGCCTACGAGGACCTGCTCAAGGTCTTCTGGGAGAACCACGACCCGACCCAGGGCATGCGCCAGGGCAACGACGTGGGCACCCAGTACCGCTCGGCGATCTACACCACCACCGACGAGCAGGCCGCCGCTGCGAAGGCGTCGCGGGACGCGTTCGCGCCGATCGTGGCCCGGGCCGGCAAGGGTGAGATCACCACCGAGATCGCGCCGCTCGGCGACTACTACTTCGCCGAGGACTACCACCAGCAGTACCTGGCGCCGACGAAGAACCCGAACGGCTACTGCAACCACGGACCGAACGGGCTGAGCTGCCCGGTCGGCGTGGCCCGCACCGCCGGCTAGACCCCTCCACCGATCTTGGAGTTGTGGTGCCTGGCAACCCTCGCGAAACCGGCATCACAGGCACCACAACTCCAAGATCGCGGATTCCGGCTGCGGCTGGACGGGCATGCGGCGTTCCTCACAGCCGGCACGGGCCCGATTTTCCGGCATCCGCGCCCTGGGGGGCAGGAAGCGACGCTGTGCGCGGCAACCACGCTGCGTGACGGCGCATCGTAGCAAGCTGTCACACGTTCGTCATCGTCTCAACAGGCGAACCGAAACAACCTCTGGCAGCATTGGCTCGTATGTGCGGACTTGCGGGAGAGTTCCGCCGTGACGGTTCACGCGCCGATGTCTCGGCCGTGGAGCGGATGGCGGCCACGATGAGTGACCGAGGGCCCGACGACAGCGGCGTCTGGTCGCAAGGGCCGACCGCGCTGGGACACCGGCGCCTGAAGATCATCGACCTGTCCGCGGCGAGCGGCCAACCCATCGTGGACGCCGCCGCCGGGCTCACCGGTGTCTTCAACGGCTGCATCTACAACTACCGGGAACTACGCGCCGAACTGCAGGCCAAGGGCCACCGGTTCTTCTCGTCCGGCGACAGCGAGGTAGTGGTCAAGGCGTACGCCGAGTGGGGGCTCGACTTCGTCGACCACCTGATCGGCATGTTCGCGGTGGCGATCAGCGAGCGCGACACCGGCCGCCTGGTGCTGGCCCGGGACCGCCTCGGCATCAAGCCGCTCTACCTGGCCGAGAGCCCCGGCGTGGTCCGGTTCGCCTCGACCCTGCCGGCGCTGCTCGCCGGTGGCGGCATCGACACCACCATCGACCGGGTGGCGCTCGCCCACTACCTGAGCTTCCACAGCATCGTGCCGCCGCCGCGCACCATCCTGGCCGGCGTCACCAAGCTGCCGCCGGCCACGGTCCGGGTGTACGAGGCGGACGGCTCCACCCACGAGCGGGTCTACTGGGACCCGTCGTTCGGCCGCGCCGCCGAGCGGGCCGGCTGGTCCGAGCGGGACTGGCAGGACGCGCTGCTCGACTCGCTGACCACCGCCGTCCGCCGCCGCATGGTGGCCGACGTGCCGGTGGGCGTGCTGCTCTCCGGCGGTCTCGACTCCAGCCTGGTCGTCGCGCTGCTCGCCGGCGAGGGGCAGGCGCAGTCCGGCCTGGCCACGTTCTCCATCGGCTTCGACGCGGTCGGCGGCCGGGAGGGCGACGAGTTCGTCTACTCCGACCTGGTCGCGAAGACGTTCGGCACCGACCACCACCAGATCCGGGTGCCCACCGGTGATCTGCTGCCGCCGCTGGAGGCCGCCGTCGGGGCTATGAGCGAACCGATGGTCAGCCACGACTGCGTCGCGTTCTGGCTGCTCAGCCAGGAGGTCGCGAAGCACGTCAAGGTGGTGCAGTCGGGTCAGGGCGCGGACGAGATCCTGGGCGGCTACCACTGGTACCCGCCGCTGGCCGGGGTGGACCGGGAGCAGGCGCTCGAGACGTACGCGAAGGCGTTCTTCGACCGCGACGCGGCCGGACTGGCCCGGGTGCTCAACCCGGCGTGGCTGGCCGACGGCGACCCGGCGCGGGAGTTCGTGGCCGCGCACCTGGGCCGCCCGGGCGCGCAGACCGCCGTCGACGCCGGCCTGCGGATCGACACCCAGGTCATGCTGACCGACGACCCGGTGAAGCGGGTCGACAACATGACCATGGCGCACGGGCTGGAGGCCCGGGTGCCGTTCCTCGACCACGAGTTCGTCGAGCTGGCCGCGAGCTGCCCGCCGGAGCTGAAGCTGGCCCAGGGCGGCAAGGGCGTGCTCAAGGAGATCGGCCGGCGGGTCCTGCCGCACGAGGTCATCGACCGGCCCAAGGGCTACTTCCCGGTGCCCGGACTCACCCACCTGGAGGGCAAGCTCCTCGACCGGGTACGCGACGCGCTCACCGCGCCCGAGGCGCGCCGTCGCGACCTGTTCCGCGCCGACTACGTCGACGCGCTGCTCGCCGACCCGAACGCCGAACTGACCCCGTTGAACGGAAACAAGCTGTGGCAACTGGGACTCCTGGAAATGTGGCTCCAGAGCCACGGAATCGACTGACCGTGACCGACACCCTCGCCACCGGAACGGCACGTACCGACCGGGAACGGGTGCTGGGGCGCCGCCGGGAACGCATCGGCCCCGGCGGTGACCCGGTCGCACCGGGTACGCCGGAGCAGCGGCAGCCGGAGCCCACGTCCACCGACGCCTCGGGCGTGGTGCTGGACTGCGGCTGGGGCCGGCTGGTGTTCGGGCAGACGTTCGACGACCAGGTGCACGTGGCCGACGTGCTGCGCTCCGAGGCGGTCGGCGCCCGGGACATCTGCATCTACCTGCGCGACCCGCACGTGCTGGTGTCGCGGCTGCCGGACGAGCTGTTCATCGACCCGTCGCTGACGTACCGGCTGCCGCTGGGCGAGAAGCGGCCCGCCGCGACCGAGGGCGGCGAGGTGCCCGGGCTGACCGTCCGGCCGCTGCGTGACGCCGCCGACGCGGAGGCGGTGAACCGGATCTACGCGCGCAACGGCATGGTCACCGCCCCGGTCGAGGTGCTGGTGGACAACGCCGGCACGGACCGGTTCCTGCACCTGGTGGCCGAGGACACCACGGGTGAGGTGGTCGGCACCATCACCGGCGTGGACCACGTCGCGGTGTTCGGCGATCCGGAGAACGGCGCGAGCCTGTGGTGCCTCACAGTCGACTTCAACACCGCCCCGCCCGGCACCGGGCAGGCGCTGCTCACCGCGCTCGCCGACCGGCTCGACGGGCGCGGCCGGGCGTTCGTGGACCTGTCCGTGCTGGCTGAGAACTCGGGCGCGATCCGGCTGTACGAGCGCCTCGGCTTCCACCGCACCGGCACGCTCTGCGTGAAGCGGAAGAACCCGATCAACGAGCGCCTGTTCCTGCCCGCCATGCCCGAGGGGTACGACGAGCTGAACCCGTACGCGAAGATCGTCGCGGACGAGGCGATGCGCCGCGGCATCCGGGTGGAGGTGACCGACCCGCACTGGGGTGAGCTGAAGCTGACCACCGGCGGCCGGACCATCCACACCCGCGAGTCGCTGTCGGAGCTGACCTCGGCGGTGGCGATGAGCCGCTGCGACGACAAGCGGGTGACCCGGCGCATCCTCACCGAGGCGGGCCTGTCGGTGCCGCGCGGGCGTACCGCCACCGGTGAGCCCGACGACGTGGCGTTCCTGAACGACGTGGGTCCGGTGGTGGTCAAGCCGGCGCGGGGCGAGCAGGGCAACGGCATCACCGTCGGCGTGCGTACGCCCGAGGCGCTGACCGCGGCCGTCGAGCTGGCCCGCCGGTTCTGCCCGGACGTACTGATCGAGGAGCTGCGCGCGGGCGAGGACCTGCGGGTCGTGGTGATCGACCACGAGGTGGTCGCCGCTGCGGTACGCCGCCCGGCGCAGATCACCGGCGACGGGGTGCACGACATCACCGAGCTGATCGAGCGGCAGAGCCGCCGCCGGGCCGCCGCCACCGGGGGCGAGTCCCGCATCCCGATCGACGACATGACCCGCGAGGTGGTGGCCGAGGCCGGGTACCGGATGCACGACGTGCTCCCGGAGGGCGAGGTGCTCGCGGTACGCCGGACGGCCAACCTGCACACCGGCGGCACGATCCACGACGTGACCGCCGAGCTGCACCCGGCGATCGCCGAGGCGTGCGTGACCGCGAGCCGGGCGCTGGACATCCCGGTCACCGGGCTGGACCTGCTGGTCCCCGCCCCGGACCGGCCGGAACACGTGTTCATCGAGGCGAACGAGCGGCCCGGACTGGCCAACCACGAACCGCAGCCCACCGCCGAGCGCTTCGTCGACCTGCTCTTCCCGGGTACCCGGGCACCGCAGCGACTCTGGTCGCCGGCCGGTGCGGCAAGCTCTGGGGCATGACCGCACGCAAGCCCCAACCGCTCAAGCTCGACCTCGACTACCTCCGCCAGGTGCTGGTGGAGCTGCTGGAGATCCCCAGCCCGTCGGGGCGCACCGACCACATCCAGCAGTACGTGGGCGAGCGGCTCTCCGCGATCGGGATCAGCTCCACGCTGACCCGTCGCGGGGCGCTGAGCGCCTGTCTGCCCGGCCCCCGGTCGACCGGCGCCGACCGGGCGATCGTGGTGCACACCGACACCATCGGCGGCATGGTGAAGCGGCTCAAGGAGAACGGCCGGCTGGAGGTCAACCCGATCGGCACGCACAGCGCCCGCTTCGCCGAGGGCGCCCACGTGCGGATCTTCACCGACGACCTGGAGCGGGTCGTCACCGGCCAGGTGCTGCCGCTGAAGGCGAGCGGGCACCGCTACAACGAGGCGGTCGACCTGCAGGGCGTCGGCTGGGAACTGGTCGAGGTGCGGGTGGACGAGCCGGTGCACGACGAGGCCGGGCTGCGGGCGCTCGGCATCGACGCCGGGGACTTCGTCGCGTTCCTGCCCAACCCCACCATCACCCCGAACGGGTACGTCAAGTCCCGCCACCTGGACGACAAGGCGGGCGTGGCGGCGGTGCTGACCGCGTTCAAGGCGATGGTCGACGCCGGTGTCACCCCGGCGGTCACCGCGCACCTGCTGGTCACCGTCACCGAGGAGATCGGCCACGGCGCGAGCCACGGGCTGGACCCGGACGTCGCGGAGATCGTGTCGGTGGACGCGGCGGTGGTCGCGCCGGGCCAGCAGTCCCGGGAGACCGCGGCGACACTCGCCATGGGCGACGGGGTCGGCCCGTTCGACTACCACCTGACCCGCAACCTCGCCTCGATCGCCAAGGAACACGGCGTCGACCTGGTCCGGGACGTGTTCGACTACTACCGCTCGGACGTGGCCGCCGCGGTCGAGGCCGGGGCGCACGCCCGGGTGGCGCTGCTCGGGTTCGGCGTGGACGCCACCCACGGCCACGAGCGCACCCACCTCGACGGCCTGCACCAGCTCACCCAGCTGCTCTGCCTCTACCTGCAGAGCCCGCTGGTGTTCCCCGAGTGGGACGCCGAGCCGGAGGGCGACCTGGCCGACTTCCCGTCGCTCGCAGTACAGCCGGCGAACGAGGACGGCCCGCGCGAGGGCCCGATCGGCCTGGACTGACCGGGCCTGTGATCGAAATCCGTTGCCGCGGCCGCCGCGAAGTGGATAGCGTGGCGGTACACGGGAAAGGAGGTGGTCCAGACTTGTATAGCAATCGGACTCGTGAGGTGGCTGTCCGCTAGCCGCTGTCCTCGACAGTGAAATCTCGCCCGCCGCGAGGCGGGCACCTGCAGGATCGTCGAGACCGTGTGGCAGCGGTGCGGCGAAACCACGACAGCCACCCGACCCCCGGGGTGCCGGCCCAGTCCAGCCGGCCCGCGCGCGAGCGCGGAAGCCCCGGGGGTCGCTTTTTGCGCTCGGGAGGGTGCGGTGTCCATGCGTGAGCTGGTGGTGCTCGGTACGGCCAGCCAGGCCCCGACCCGGCAGCGCAACCACAACGGCTACCTGCTGCGCTGGGACGACGAGGTGATCCTCTTCGACCCGGGCGAGGGCAGCCAGCGGCAGATGCTGCACACCGGGATCACCGCCACCGACCTGACCCGGATCTGCGTCACCCACTTCCACGGCGACCACTGCCTCGGGCTGCCCGGCATGATCCAGCGGCTCTCGCTGGACCGCGTACCGCGCCCGGTGGCTGTGCACTTCCCGGCCGGCGGCGCCGAGTACTTCGCCCGGCTGCGCCACGCCTCCAGCTTCTACGAGACCGCCGAACTGGCAGTCGAGCCGATCGACGCCGACGGGCAGCGGATCACCCTGGGCATCGGCACGCTGGAGGCCCGCCGGCTGCGGCACCCGATCGAGACGTACGGATACCGGCTGGTCGAGCCGGACGGCTGCCGGATGCTTCCGGAGCGGCTGGCCGCGTACGGCATCGCCGGTCCGGACACCGGAAGGCTGCTGCGCGACGGCCACCTGGACCGCGACGGGCGCCGCGTCACCCGGGACGAGGTGAGCGTCGTCCGGCCGGGGCAGCGGTTCGCGTTCGTGATGGACACCGGGCTCTGCGACGGCGTGTACGCGCTCGCCGAGCACGCCGACCTGCTGGTGATCGAGTCGACGTTCCTGGAGTCGGAGGCGGCGCTCGCCGCCGAGGTCGGGCACCTCACCGCCGGCCAGGCCGCGCGGGTCGCGGCCGAGTCGGGGGTACGGACGCTCGTGCTCACCCACTTCTCCCAGCGGTACGCCGACCCGCGCCGCTTCCACGACGAGGCCCGGGAACACTTCTCCGGTGATCTGGTGGTCGCCGAGGATCTCCAGACGGTGCAGGTGCCGCCCCGGCGGGTACCGTCGCCCGGGTGACGATCTCCCTACGTTCCGCGACCGAGGCCGACCTGATGGCGGTCGGCGCCCTGCACCAGCGTTCCCGGGTGGCGGCGTACTCGTCGTTCCTGCCGCCCGAGGCGCTGGCCGACCCGACGCCGGAGGCGATGGGCCGCTACTGGGTGGAACGGCTGACCTGGGAGGGCGCGGACCACCGGATGACGGTGGCCGAGCGGGACGGGAAGCTGGTGGGCTTCAGCTACCTCGGGCCGGACGACGAGGGCGACCCGGCGACCGGGCTGCTCAACGCGATCCACCTGGAGCCGTCCGAGCGGGGCCGGGGCACCGGACGGGCGCTGATGGTGGACGCGCTCGACGCGATGCGGGCCCGGGGCTGGACGCGCGCGGTGCTGTGGGTGCTGCGGGACAACGCCCACGCGCGCCGTTTCTACGAGCGCGGCGGCTGGACCGCCACCGGTGATGAGCGGGACGAACACATCGGCCGGGTGCTGGTCCCCCAACTCCGCTACGCCCGCCGCTTGTAAGGAAGGGCCCCTTATTAACGCCTCCGGTAGAGGAAGGGGCCCCTTTTAACACCGCGGTGTTAAAAGGGGCCCCTTCCTTACAAGCAGGGTCAGCGGGCGCCGAGGTGGGCCAGCAGGTCCTGGCGGGTCAGCACGCCCTTGGGCTTGCCGTCGACCAGCACCAGCGCCGCGTCCGCCTTCTCCAGCAGCCCGACCGCCTCGCTCACCGGCTGGCCGCCGCCGATCATCGGCAGCGGCTCGCCCATGTGCCGCTCGATCGTGTCGTGCAGGTGGGCCTGGCCGGTGAACAGCGCGTCGAGCAGGTCCTTCTCGGCGATCGAACCGGCCACCTCACCGGTCACCACCGGCGGCTCGGCCTTGAGTACCGGGAGCTGCGAGACGCCGTACTCGCGCATGTAGTCGATCGCGTCGCGGACCGTCTCGGTCGGGTGCACGTGCACCAGCTCGGGCAGGCCACCGGGCTTGCCGGCGAGCGCGTCGGCGACCGTCGGCTCGGTGCCCGAGTCGTCCAGGAAGCCGTACCGGGCCATCCACTTGTCGTTGAAGATCTTCGACAGGTAGCCCCGGCCGCCGTCCGGCAGCAGCACCACGATCACGTCGTCCGGGCCGGCCTTGCGGGCCACCTCCAGCGCACCCACCACGGCCATGCCGCAGGAGCCGCCGACCAGCAGACCCTCCTCGCGGGCGAGCCGGCGGGTCATCTCGAAGGACTCCTTGTCCGACACCTCGACGATCTCGTCGGCGATCTTCCGGTCGTACGTCTCCGGCCAGAAGTCCTCACCGACGCCCTCGACCAGGTACGGCCGGCCGGTGCCGCCCGAGTAGACCGAGCCCTCCGGGTCCGCGCCGATCACCTTGACCCGGCCCTCGGACGCCTCCTTGAGGTAGCGGCCGATGCCGGAGATGGTGCCGCCGGTGCCGACGCCCGCCACGAAGTGGGTGATCCTGCCCTCGGTCTGCTTCCACAGCTCCGGGCCGGTGGTCTCGTAGTGCGAGCGCGGGTTGGCCGGGTTGCTGTACTGGTTGGGCTTCCACGCGCCGGGGATCTCCCGGGCCAGCCGGTCGGACACGTTGTAGTAGGAGCGCGGGTCCTCCGGCGCGACGGCGGTCGGGCAGACCACCACCTCGGCGCCGTACGCGCGCAGCACGTCCTGCTTGTCCTGGCTGACCTTGTCCGGGCAGACGAAGACGCAGCGGTAGCCCTTGAGCTGGGCCACCAGGGCCAGCCCGACGCCGGTGTTGCCGCTGGTCGGCTCCACGATCGTGCCGCCCGGCCGCAGGATGCCCGCCTTCTCGGCGTCCTCCACCATGCGCATCGCGATCCGGTCCTTGACCGAGCCGCCCGGGTTGACGTACTCCACCTTCGCCAGCACGGTGGCCTGGATGCCCTCGGTGACGTTGCGCAGGCGGACCAGCGGGGTGTTGCCGATCAGCTCGACGACGTTGTCGTAGTACTGCACCTCGTTGTGCCCTTCGTCGCGCCGCCGTCGTGGGGCGGTCGGTCAGCCGTCAGTTCGCCGACCAGCGTACGTGCCGTCAGGGCACCACATGCCCCGGGATGACCGAGCTGCGACGTGCCTCCCACTCCAGGAACCGTTCGGTCTCGGCGAGCACGCTGCCGGCCAGCCAGGTGACCATCACCGCGTCGTCGGCCAGCCCGAAGATCGCCAGCGGGATCTCCGGCAGCAGGTCGATCGGGCTGACGATGTACGCGGTCGCGCCGGCCATCAGCGCCAGGCGCAGGCCGCCGTCGTACTCGCCCCTGGTGGTGGCGCGGATCATCCTCGGCAGCGCCGCCAGCCGGGCCCCGAGCGACGGCCCGCCCCGCGTACCGGCCGCCAGCGCCCGGGCCAGCGCGGCGAACGCGGCGCTGCGCTTCAACGTCTTCCCCATGTCTTCGCCCCTCTCCGCCCGACCATGGTGCGGCCCGGGGGCAAGCCCGTCCGCCACCCCCATCGGTACCCAGTCCGGGCGCCGCCCAGCCATCCGATCAAGGACAGCAGTGGTCGTACCGGCGCGATACTGTCGGTTCATGGGGGACGCTGGTTCCGTCGCGCCGGTCCACTGGCAGCGCGTCCGGCAGATCGCCCGCCTCGCGGCGATCGGCACGGGCGCCACGGTGGCGGCCACCGCCGCCACCGGCGGGGTGCTGCTCGGCCAGGCCCGGCAGGCCCGGCGCACCATCCCGATGGCGCAGGCCCCGCCACCGCGCTGCGACGGCGTGTACGGCGCGAAGCTGCCCGGCCCGCCGGTCACCATGGTCATCCTGGGCGACTCCTCGGCAGCCGGCTACGGCGTGCACAGGCGCCGGGAGACACCGGGCTCGCTGCTGGCCACCGGGCTGTCCCGCCGCCTGCACCGGCCGGTACGCCTGCACCGGTTCGCCGTGGTGGGCGCGCTCTCGTCCGGGCTGAAACCGCAGGTCGAGTCCGCCCTGGAGGTCGAGCCGGACGTGGCGGTGATCCTGGTGGGCGGCAACGACGTCACCAACCGCACGCCGCCGGGGCTGGCCGTGCGCTACCTGGTCGACGCGGTCCGCGCGCTGCGGGCGGCCGGCTGCGAGGTGGTCGTCGGCACCTGTCCCGACCTGGGCACCATCCGGCCGATCCAGCCGCCGCTGCGCTGGCTGGCCCGGCGCTGGAGCCGCCAGCTCGCGGCCGCGCAGACGGTGGGCGTGGTCGAGGCCGGCGGCCGGGCCGTCTCACTCGGCGACATGCTCGGGCCGCGGTTCGCCGCCGAGCCCGCCCGGATGTTCGCCTGGGACCGGTTCCACCCCTCCGCCGAGGGGTACGCGATAGCCGCGGCGGCGTTGCTGCCCACCGTGCTGTCCGCGCTGGGCGCGGTCCCGGAACGCAGGCCTGTCCTGCCCGGCGTGGAAGGCGTACGGTCGCTCCCGGAGGCGGCTCACGAGGCGGCCCGGCACGCCGGCACGGAGGTCAGCGGCGCCCAGCTCCGGGGTCGCGACCGCGGGCCCGGCGGACGCTGGGCGCAGCTTCGCCGACGGGCCTTCTTCGGCGTCGGCGCGCTGCCCCCGACCGGCAGCGCCGCCGACTCGGCCACCCTGGAGGAAACGGCATGAGCGAGCGAAGCGGAGTGCTGTCATGAGCGAGCGCAGCGAGCGAATCGGCCAGCTCAGCGCAAACGTGCCTCATGACGGCACGGAGCGAAGCGGAGTGCTGTCATGAGCGAGCGGAACGAGGTGGCCCGGTGGGGCCGGGCGGCGGCCCTGTCGCTGCTGGCCGGCACGGTGGGCGGCGCGGCGGTCCTCGCCGGGCAGGCCATCGCCGCCCGCAGCCGGGAGTACGCCCAGCCCGAGCTGGGTCTGGTGTTGCGCGCGACGGTCGGCCGGGCGGACGCGCCGCCGCTGCGCCTGGTGCTGCTCGGCGACTCGTCGGCGCTCGGTGTCGGCGTCGACCGCTTCGAGGAGACGATCGGCGGTCAGCTCGCGAACCTGCTCGCCGAGGGGCCGCACGGCCGCCGGGTGCATCTGTCCAGCGTCGGGGTCTCCGGCTCCCGCGCCACCGACCTGGCCACCCAGGTGGCCCGGGCGCTGCTCGGCGAGCGGCCCGACGTGGCGGTGGTGCTGATCGGGGCGAACGACGCGACGGCGCTGAGCCGCCCGGGTGACGCGGCCGCCTATCTCGGCTCGGCGGTGCGCCGGCTGCGGGAGGCGCACGTCGAGGTGGTGGTGGGCACCTGCCCCGACCTCGGCGCGGTACGCGCGGTCGCCGCCCCGCTGCGTCAGGTGCTCGGCTGGTCCGGCCGGCGGATGGCACGGGCCCAGACGGCGGCCGTGCTCGACGCCGGTGGCACGGTTGTCGACCTGGGCACCGAGACGGGCCCGGTGTTCCGCGCGGATGCCGGCACGCTCTGCCGCGACGGCTTCCACCCGTCCGCCGACGGCTACCGGGTCTGGGCGCACGCCCTGCTGCCGGCGGTCGAGGCGGCGGCGACTGTCGCGTTCCGGCACCACCGCCGACCGCCCACGGGGTGACATTTCCCGCCCACCGCACACCTTCCCGCGCATGTTACCGGCGCGTTAACGTTGGCTCATGCCGATTGAGTCGCCCCGCGACGCCGTCATCGTCGCCACCGCCCGGTCCCCCATCGGCCGCGCGTTCAAGGGTTCCCTCCGCGAGGTCCGCCCGGACGACCTCGCCGCCACCATCGTCCAGGCCGCCCTCGACAAGGTTCCGGCGCTCGATCCCACCACCATCGACGACCTCTACCTCGGGTGCGGCCTGCCCGGCGGCGAGCAGGGCTTCAACATGGCCCGGGTGGTCGCCACGCTGATGGGTCTGGACGGCCTGCCGGGCGCCACGCTGACCCGCTACTGCGCGTCCTCGCTCCAGACCACGCGGATGGCGATGCACGCGATCCGGGCCGGTGAGGGCGACGTGTTCATCTCCGCCGGTGTGGAGATGGTCTCCCGGTACGCCCGGGGCAACTCGGACACGCTGCCGCCGGAGGCGCAGGCGCTGGTCGGCGGCGGCTGGGAGAACCCCCGCTTCGCCGAGGCCCGGGAGCGTTCCGCGGCCCGCGCCCAGGGCGGCGCCGAGGTGTGGGCCGACCCGCGCGAGGCCGGGCAGCTCCCCGACATCTACCTCGCCATGGGCCAGACCGCGGAGAACCTGGCCCAGGTATACGACGTGACCCGCGAGGACATGGACGCGTTCGGCGTCCGCAGCCAGAACCTCGCGGAGAAGGCGATCGCGGACGGCTTCTGGGCCCGCGAGATCACCCCGGTCACCACGCCGGACGGCACAGTTGTCAGCAGCGACGACGGCCCGCGTGCCGGGGTGACCCTGGAGGCCGTGGCCGGTCTGAAGCCGGTGTTCCGCCCGGACGGCCGGATCACCGCCGGCAACTGCTGCCCGCTCAACGACGGCGCCGCCGCAGTAGTGATCATGAGCGCCGAGCGGGCGTCCGAGCTGGGTCTCACCCCGCTGGCCCGGATCGTCTCCACCGGCGTCAGCGCGCTCTCTCCCGAGATCATGGGCCTGGGCCCGGTCGAGGCGTCGAAGCAGGCGCTGAAGCGGGCCGGCATGACCATCGACGACGTCGACCTGGTCGAGATCAACGAGGCGTTCGCCGCGCAGGTGATCCCCTCGTACCGGCAGCTCGGCATCCCGGAGGAGAAGCTGAACGTCGCCGGTGGCGCGATCGCCGTCGGCCACCCGTTCGGCATGACCGGCGCCCGGATCACCGGCACGCTGCTCAACGCGCTGGAGTGGCACGACAAGACCATCGGTCTGGAGACCATGTGCGTCGGCGGCGGCCAGGGCATGGCGATGGTGCTGGAGCGACTGAGCTGAGACCGGTTCGCCGGCGCGCGGGCCGGGTACGGGAGGCCGTATGGCGACCGTCGTGGAACGTGAGCGCAAGTACTCCGGCGACGAGGGTTTCCAGCTGCCCGACCTGACCGGGTGCGGTGGCGTCGTGACCATGTCCGACGCCACCGTCTCGGATCTGGACGCCGTCTACTGGGACACCGACGACCTGCTCCTGCTGCGCAGCGGGCACGCGCTGCGCCGGCGTACCGGGGGGCACGACGCGGGCTGGCATCTCAAGGTGGGCGCGGTCGGCGGCGCGCGGGTCGAGCACCAGTTCCCGGCCGGGGCGTCCGACGACGGCCCGCCGGCCGAGATGGTCGCGCTGATCCGGGGCGCGTCGCGGGGCCGTACCGTCGCTCCGGCCGCCCGGGTGGTCAACCGCCGCCGGGAACGGCGGCTGCTGGACGCGGACGGCCGGGTGCTGGCCGAGGTGGCCGAGGACGACGTCCGGTCCGAGGATCTGGTGGACGGCGCCGCGCGGACCTGGCACGAGATCGAGATCGAGCTGGTCGACGGCGACGAGGCGCTGCTCGACGCGCTGGGCGAGCGGCTGCGCGCGGCAGGTGCCCGGGAGGTGGCGGTCAGCAAGTCGCACCGGGCCGTCGCGGGCCGGATCGAGCGCTTCGACGACCGGGAACCGGACGGCCCGGTGGGGCCGGTCCTCACGTACGCCAGGGCGCAGCGGGACGCGATCGTCGGCAACCACGCGGCCGCGTACCAGGGTGACGAGGACGCGGTCCACGACATGCGCGTCGCGGCCCGCCGGTTGCGGGCGACGCTGCGTACGTTCCGGGGGTTGTGGGACCGCCGGGAGAGCGAGGCGGTCCGGGCCGAGCTGCGCTGGCTCGGCGGCGAGCTGGGCCGGGTCCGCGACACCCAGGTGATGGCGGCCCGGCTCACCGAGGCGGTGCACGAGCTGCCGGACGAGCTGGTGCTCGGCCCGGTGGCCGCGCGGATCGGCGAGCGGTTCGCGGCCGACCTGGCCGGGACGACGGCGGCGCTGCGGTCCGCGTTGGACTCCGACCGCTATGCCGAGCTGCTGGCCCGCCTGGATCGGCTGGTCGACGGCGCACCGGCCGACGTGGGCCGGCGCTGGGTGGACCGGCGGATCCGCAAGGCGGTACGCCGCGCTGACGAACGGCTGGACCGGGCGCTCACGCTCGAAGGGACGGCCGGGGACGCGGCGCTGCACGAGGCGCGTAAGAAGCACAAGGCGGCCCGGTACGCGGTGGAGGTGCGGGAGCCGAGCGCCGGCAAACCGGCCGCCCGCCTGGTGAAGCGGTTCAAGGCGCTCCAGGATCTGCTCGGCGCCCACCAGGATTCGGTGGTGACCCGGGAGACGCTGCGGCGGCAGGCGCTCCAGGCGTACGCCGACGGCGAGAACACGTTCACCTACGGCCTGCTGCACGGGAGGCAGGCGGAGGCCGCCGGCCACGACCGCCCGGCGGTCCTGCGGGCACGCGACCGGGCCCGACGCCGCAAGGCACGCCGCTGGCTCAACCCCTGACCGCCCCCCGCCACCCGGTCGATCATGAAGTTAGCGGGGATCCGCGTCCGTTTTGTCGCCGCCAACTTCATGATCAACGCGACGAAAGGGCAGGGGGCGGGTCAGAGGGCGGCGCGGGTTCGGGTTATCGCCTCGGCGGCCTCGGCCAGGACGGGGGCGGGAGGATCGGCCAGCGTCAGGTCGGCGGTTACCACGCGGAGCTGGTCTGGGAGCGCCTGGTCGCTGGGGAGCCGGGGCACCTCGCGGCGCGGCTCGCCCGCCGCGTCGGCGGCCAGGTTGGCGATCTCCTGGACCAGCTTGTGCACCAGGTCGGCCCGGGACACGTTGCCGCCCTCGGCCTTGGCCGACCAGCGCGGCTGCTGCCAGTGCCCCACCTGTCGGACCAGCAGGGTCACCGCCCGGTCCAGTTCCGCTGCGCTCATCGCCGCCGAGTCTACGGCGACGCCGGGCCGGAGCGTGCTCAGCGGCGTACGTAGCTGAGCAGGCGCAGGATCTGCCAGTACAGGAAGATCAGCCCGACGAGCAGCCCGAACGCGCAGTACCAGGCGTAGCGGCGGGGCAGCCGATTCGCGGCCGACCGCTCGACCAGGTCGAAGTCGAGGATGAAGCTGAGCGCCCCGGCGATGATCGCCACCACCGAGAACACGTACGGCAGCCAGCCCACCCGGTCGCTGAGGCTGTAGACGGCCACGCCCTGCCGCCCGGTGAACAGGTACGCGAACAGGTTGACCAGGCCGATCGCCACGATCCCGACGAGCGTGCCGATGACCAGGCGGGCCAGGCGCGGCGTGGCGCGTACCAGCCGGGCCCGGTAGAGCACTGCCATGCCGAGGAAGACGCCGAACGTGCCGACCACCGCCTGCGCCACGATGCCCGGGTAGACCAGTTCGAAGGCGCGGCTGGCCACCCCGAGCAGCAGCCCCTGCAACACGGCGTACCCGACGATGACCGGCGGACTGGTGATCTGCTTCAGCGAGATGACGAGCACCAGGGCGAGGCTGGCCAGCGCGCTTCCGGCCAGCGCGGCGGAGATCCACGCGGCCTGCGGCACCAGCACCCAGGACAGCGCCGCCGTGACGCCGGTGACCAGCAGCAGGCCCACGGTGCGGCTCACCACGTCGGCCACTGTCATCGCGTCGGCGGTTCCGACCCCGAGCACCTGCCGTTCGGCGCGGCCGACGTCGTCCAGCCGGTCCAGCACCGGATTGGCACTGCGCACCGTGACCACCTCCCGCCCACGTACCCGAGTCCCACTCTGCCCCGGGCGGCCCGGAAGAGGCGGGAAAACGGCGACGCCCGCCGCCGCGGATGCGGCAGGCGGGCGTCGGCGATGCCGAAGGCGGCCGTCCAGGCGTAGCGCTGCGGGAGACCCGCGGCCCCTCCTCGATCTGCGCGAAGTTGAGCACGAAGCTCAGCGACGCCCACCACGATGCAGACCAGGCTGAAGCCGATCGCCAGCGGGCTGCAAGCGACTCGAACGCCTTGCTGACCACGCCGACGAAGACGCCCCCGATTAGCGAGTACGTACGATCAGGACGGCGCGCCTTCACCCTTTCGCCTCCCCAGTCCTCCACCTTTGACGGGCCGCTGGTCAAGGCCGCCAGGTCATTCACCGGCTCTTATGGCAGCCGCTCAGGTCCAGAAAGTGCTAGACGCCCGGCACCCGGCACAGCCCATCCGAATGATGTGCTCACCATCGGTGACTCAGCCCTCTTGCACGGCGGGCGACCACCCTTTCTCAGAGCGGCAGGTAGGTTTGCCCTGTCCAACGAAGTCACGGGATGCTGGGCCGCCCCTCAACCAAATGGCCTTGCCGGCCATCGATGGATGCGGTAGCCTACAGCGTACCGTCTACGGGGGCGATATGCACATTTCAAAAACAAGTTTAAACCTATTGGGCCACGTGCGCATTGGACAGATCAATTCGCGGCCATGGGAAACAACCATGGTTCGCGGTTTGATTTCAGCTTTGGCTGCAAACCAGGGAACGATGGTCTCAACCTACCGTCTCCTCAACTGGCTCTGGGACGAACCGCCAGCATCCGCTGAGGCGAACATCAGAAGTTACGCCACGAAGTTGAGGCGCTCACTCCTCGACTCAACCAGCAATCTTCGCCTTGTCACTTATCGCGGGAATGGATACGCCCTCGAATTTGATGAAGCCGACCTCGACGTCAATGAGTTCAAGAAGCTCCGGATAGCTGGACAGCAGTTAAAGGCCCGCGGCGACCTGACTGCCGCAGCTCACACGATGCGAGCCGCGCTGAGCCTTTGGCAAGGCCGAGCAGGTGACGACCTTCCCAAGACCGTTAGCATGGGCATGCACGCCGACGGGCTCAATCTGGACTGGCTCAGCACCACAGAAGAACTGGCCGAAATCGAGTTCGAGATAGGCGACCTCGAAGTCATGGTCGCGCGATTGATGAATCTCCTCGCGACCGATCCGGCGAGAGATCGAGGATGGGCCCTCTTGGTGAGAGGACAGAACCTCATCGGCGGCCACTCGTGTGCCGTGCAGCTCGTTCAGAAGGCACGCGTCGTACTCGCCCAGACAACCGGCTCAACCCAGCACCCGCATACTGACTATGCGGCACGACAACTGAGCGGCCGACGTCCAGTATAGAAAAGCGTAACGTTCCGCAGAAAAGGCAACGGAAGATCGACAGCCCGGGGGAGCCATTCTCATCCCGGGCTGATCTTCGCCGGCATCAAGGGCACCCGTCACTCATGTTATCGCGGCGCTAGACATTTGCACCCCTAGTTCTAGACCGATTTTCCAGGGCGGCTCCAAGCCGGACTGTGCAGCGCGGCGGGAAGCTCGCCGCCCGCAGCGCTTCCGCGCCGCGCTCCGGTCACGGCGCCGAAGGACTGGCACCGCTTTGAGTAGCCCTGACGCCCGAACGATCTGGTGAATCGCTTGCACACAAGCGAAATTTCCGCGAGCTGGTCGAGGCGCCTCGGCCCCCGGGCCGAGCAGACCGCAGTGGGCCGGCCGATGTTGATCGACACGGCAGGGCGCATCTCAGGTATGCGAAACATGTGCAGCGAAAAGTCAGACTTGCATTCGAAAGCGAAGCAGGCCCTCGGGCCGCACTTCGCCTGTCCCATACAGAGGGGAGTCCAATGAGGGCGAGACGAAGAGTCGCAGCGTTTGCTGTTGGCTTGGGAGCAATGGCAAGTGCGATGGGACCGACGCTGCCGGCGATGGCAGACGGCGATACCAGTCGACACTACGGCTGCGCAGCACACTGGCGTGCGACCGCAACCTGGAACGAGTGCCAGAACAGCTCGGGCGTCCAGATCAGGCTTCGGTCCGACTGCGACTGGCAAGTCGATCACGACGGTGCCTGGAAGACAATCAAGGGGACGGTTAACCCGGTCGACACATACGAATGCCGGATCAAAGCCCTCGGCGCGTCGAACGGATTCCGCTAGGCACTCGTGACACCTGCACAGCTTCCGTCGGGAAACAAGACACGAAAGGGCATCCCCATGCGAGGGAGCAAGAAGCACGTTTTTTTTGCGGCGGCAACACTGGCCACCGCAGCCGCTCTTGCCTATTCGGCTGCACCGGCCATGGCCGCGGGCGATACCGCGCGTCAGCACGGATGCGCGGCGCACTGGCGGAACACCGCTTCATGGAACGAGTGCCAGAACTCACCCGGCATCTACGTCCAACTGCAGGCCGACTGCAACTACACATCCGACTACACCGGCAAATTCCGGTATGTCAAGGGCTCGATCGACCCCGCGGACCAGCACGAATGCAGATACCACGTGAACAGCGCCCTGGTTGCCTTTCATTCCTGACAGCAAGGAGCTATTCAATGAGGGCCATAAAGCCATTTGTGGGTCTACTGACCGCTGCCGCCCTTCTGCCGATCTTCGCCGTCCCGCAGACGGCAAGTGCCAGCGGCGATACTCAGCGGGTCCACGGTTGCGCGGCGCACTGGCGCGTCACCGCCACCTGGAACGAGTGTCAGAACAGTTCTAACGTCACCGTTCAACTGCAAGTCGATTGCACCTGGGAGAGCGGGAACCCGGACTACTACTCGCCCTGGGTGACGGTGAATGGCTCCAAGGACCCGGTAAGCCGACACGAATGCATAAACCGGGCCGCGAAGGCTTGGAACGGCTTCCGCCTCTGACTCGGACAGCGGCGCTCTCCGGCGCTGAGAATCAGGACTGACCGGAGCCTTCACAACAGCAGACCGGTTAGCGCAGGGCGCTCCGCGGGGGATGCGAAAGTTCGCCGATATTCGCCCGCCGCGGGGCGCCCTGTTCGTGCAGCCCGTTGAGCGTGGACTTGCCGTCAAATCCCCGGATGACGCCTGGACCGGTGCTCGAATTCGAGCACCGGTCCACTGATCCAGGACGCGCGTCAACGGCGAAACATCACTAGATGCCTCCCGAAGTTGAACCGCCGGGCCCTGGGGTTCGTGGCGAGGGCTGCTCCCGCGGCAAAGACCCCTATCGAGATCAGCGCCGTCTCCACCGACAGGTGCAGCATCGGGGTTGCCCACGCCTTGGGTTCGTTCGTGTGGTAGCTGAACCCGAACCAGTCGTATGGGAAGAAGGCTGCTAAAGGCAGCGCCCAGGCGAGCCTACGTCCGAACAGCGCCGCGGAGACGAGAGCGACTCCTGTCCAGAAGACGAGATTTCGCAACGCGTCCGGGACTGCTCGTCCGACTCCACCGACAACGAGGCCCAATCCCAGAAAGACCGCCGCCACGAGCATGCCCGCGACCAGGGCGGTGAGGTCGAACCGCCAGAGCTGCCGGCTGGCACCAGCTTCCAGCATGTCCATCTCGGACCAGATCCCGGCAGCTATCGCGGCTGCGGCGGGGATCGGAAGCACCACCCAAACCGGCATGGCCACTGATCCGGTCGCCGTCGCGGTGGGAACAGACATCTCCAGTGCACCCCACACGGCGGCGAGAATCCCGATGAGTGCGAGGACGAACGAGGTACTCCTTGCCCGGCGCGACCGAAGGTAGAAGATCCTCTCAGTTCTATCCTCCACAGGTTGTCTCCCGAACGATGGCGATCTTGGACCGCGCCCAGTCCACCTGCTGCGACTCCGACGAGGCGAGCACTCGCGTCAGTTCCTCCTCGTCGTATTCGAAGCCTCCGTGGATGTCGGAGGGCTTCGGTCCGTAGACACGAGCGACGATCCATTCCTTCAGAATCGTGAACGCCTCGGCGTTCCTCTGGAGGTCGAGATCGTTCATCGGTTCGCAGGCAGGCACCCCGAAGGTGTCGTTGAGCGACGTAGACACCATGCCGCGCGTGGCTGCCCAGTCTCCGAGCACGAGAGCGAAGTCGCTGTTGCTACCCAGCGGCCCTCGCAGCCCTTCCTCGTAGAACGTTCCGGGCACGACCAGTACCGCTGAAAGAGCGCCGAGCCTCTCCGCGACGGGGACCATCCGGGCCAGGTGGACGCGCTGCTCGGGCCACACGCACACCTTGGGGGTGGAGTCGGAACACAAGGGCTCTTCCGGGGCTGGACGAGCCGAGCGGAGCGGCCCCGCGACATATATCAACACGAGGGAGAGCACCACGGCTCCGGCGGAGGCCAGATAGGCGGCATGCTGGAACTGGTAGCCGCGCCCGAACCACGACCACGACCGTCCGGCCGCCGTTCCCCCCGCCGAGAGTGCCGCCCCGACAAGCGCGGCCGCCAAGGCCAGGCGCGCGAGCATGGGCGCCAACTCAACTTTGAACTGCGGAGCGCCGGACAGGACCGCGAGTTCAAGGAACGGTAGTACACCGAACCCGACGATCATGAACACCACCACAGGTCCGATGAGTGGTGCCGCGATCTTGCTTTGGATGGTACGGCCCAACAGATGACCCAGCGCGCAGGTGCAGACGATCAGCACTGTGGCCAGGACCAGGTAGCCGGGCCAGAGGAAACCGCGTGGGGAGTCGCCGATCGCGGTAGTAACCGCCGCGACAACTGTTCCCACCAGGAACGGCATGAGGCCGTAGACGACCGTCGTCGCGAGCTGAATTGCCTCCCGACGCCAGGGCGGTGAGGCTGCCGCCGCCATGTTCTCTGTCGTTTCGGACCGGTACACCCGGCCGGAAGCCCATGCCGCCCCGGCCGCCAGAATGATTGCGAAGTAGAACACCGGAAGCTGCGCGGCAGCACTGGTCTGGGGCCAGACACCGATCCACTCCGTGGACCGACTGAAAAGCATCGAGACATCCACCAGCACGAGGAAGGGAAGCCACCACCTGAGAGGCGACCGCCGCATCTCGATGAAAAAGATCTTGGTCATGAGGGGACCTTCATCATCTCCAGCACGGAGGTGTAGCCCCGTTCCAGTGCGGTGTCCCCGCGGGCGCCGTGACGGGCGGCGTTCTCCAACTCGGTGGGCGTACCACGAAAACGGAACTCCCCGTCCTCCATGACAATAGCTTCGTCACAGGTGGCCGAAACGTCCTCGACCAGATGGGTGCTGAGGAGGACTGTGGTGTCGGAAAAGGAGCGTAGGAGATCCCGGAACTCCAACCGCTGGGCGGGATCCAGCCCCACTGTGGGCTCATCCAGCAAGATGAGGCCAGGGTTTCCCACGATCGCCTGGGCCACACCACATCTTCTGAGCATGCCCCCGGACAGCTTCCGCAACTTCGTTTTTGACTGGGCCGAAAGAGACACCCTCTCGATAGCTTCGATCGTTGCCTCGTGAATCTTCTTCCGATCCACCTCGCGCAACCATGCGCAGTAGCGCACGAACTCATATACAGTGAAGTTCGGAAAGAAGCCGAAGTGTTGCGGCAGGTAACCGATCTGCCGTCTGGCGAGGCGTATATTCGAGGCTCGATCGAGCCGGTTACCGCAGATCGTCAGATCGCCCCTCACGGGCGGCACGACTGTAGCGAGCGTCCTGAGGAGGGTCGTCTTTCCAGCACCATTTGGACCCAGTAGCCCAAATATTCCCTTGCCTAGCACGAGGTCGAGGTTCTCCAACACCTTCTTAGTTCCATAGCCCTGAGTGATTTCTCGTGCTTCAATTGCTCTGGTCATACATCCAGCCCTCCGTAAAGGGGTGCTCCCCCGCGTCAATCTGGCGCAGGGAAGCACCCCTGCTATTTCGCCCTACGAGAAGGAGTTGGCGGCACTCAAGGCGCGTAGGTCACACTCAAATCGATCCACCGGATTGACGGACCCCTTCACCGTACGCCATTGCCCACTGTAGTCAAGTTGCCAGTCGCAGTCGACTCTCAGCTTGATTTTGACACCGGGCGAGTTCTGGCATTCATTCCACGCGGCTGTGGTACGCCAGTGTGCCGCGCACCCGTACTGCCGGCTGGTATCTCCGTCCGCCATGGCTGGGTTGCTCCCCGGCAGGGCAATAGCGGTACCGATCATCGCGGCAACGGCCAACAGGGCTGGCTTCGTCCTCATGATTTCCCCCGTCGATTCTTGAATCAAATTCCTGGTCACAGAATTTCGGCTGCTCTCGGATACTCCCGCAGCGTACGGTCAGGTCGGATGATTATCCGGCGAACCTACTTGAACCCGAGCGCGGCACCGTTGGCCTTCCATCGGCACTCGAACCGGTCAAGCGGGTTGACGGTGCCCTTCACGTACTTGTAGCTCCCTGTGTAGTCACCCTGATTGTTGCAATCACTTTCAAGCCGGACGTCTACTCCGGTTGCGTTCTGGCATTCGTTCCAGGTCGCGGTCTCCCGCCAGTGCGCGGCACATCCGTGGTAGCGGCCGGTGTCGCCGCCTGCTTGGGCGGGCGGTGCCACGAGAATCAGGCCTGCAAGCCCTGCCAGTAGTCCGATAACCGCTTTACTTGATCGTCGCAGCTGCATGTCGGCGCTCCCTCAGTAGGTTGACGACTCAGCGGGTCGGTGCTCGCATCTTGGCACCGCGTCCCGCAGGGTAGCGCCCAATATCGACAGCCTCCGCATGTCGTCCGCATACGCCAAGTCGCGCACGTATGCGCTCCAGGTGCATACGTGCGCGAGCCTCGACCCGATATTGCTAGAGCTGAGGAGGAAAAGTGAATCGCAAGCTCAATCTCGCTGCTGCGGGCGTGCTCGCAAGCTTTGCCGCGGTCGCGTTGTTGGCACCACTACCCGCGCAAGCCGCTGGCGACACTTCCCGTTACAAGGGTTGCGCTGCCCACTGGCGCAAGACCGCAACGTGGAGTGAGTGCCAAAATTCCCCTGGTGTGGAGTTGCAGTTCCAGGCGATTTGCAACAACTCCGGCGACTTCAAGGGCCTCTGGCGCAAGGTCACCGGGAGCCTCGACCCGGTCGACCGATTCGAATGCCGGTGGAGCGCGGTCGAGGCGTACAACGTCTACAAGTCGTGATTTTGCGGCACCCCGCGATCAGCACGCGCCGGCCGCCCGTTCGCCGGTGGGGCGGCAGGTAGCGAACATGGAAGTGCCTCTGGGCTGGAACGTGAATCCGTCGTGGTCGACGTCGTTCCGCCTCAGAGGCACTTCTTGGGTTTGGTTCGGCGACGTCAGTCGTCGCCCTGGAAGTAGCTGAGCAGCCGCAGGATCTCGATGTAGAGCCAGACCAGGCCGACCACGATGCCGAAGGCGGCCGTCCACGAGTAGCGCTGCGGGAGTCCCATCCGGACCCCCTCCTCGATGTCGGCGAAGTTGAGCACGAAGCTCAGCGACGCCACCACGATGCAGACCAGGCTGAAGCCGATGGCCAACTTGCTGCCATCCCGCAAGCCGGTGTTCACGCCGGCCAGGGACAACACGAAATTGATCAGCATGACCGCGAAGAGGCCTGCCATGATCGAGACCAGGATGCGGGCGAACTTCGGGGTAGCCCGGATGATCCGCGCCTTGTAGATCATCGCCATGAGGAAGAAGACGCCGAAGGTCGCCACCACGGCTTGGAGCACGATCCCGTCGTACCGCGCCTCGAACGCCTTGCTGACCATGCCGACGAAGACGCCCTCGATGATCGAGTACGCCACCACGAGCGCCGGGTTGGCCATCCGGGAGAACGAGATGATCAGACCCAGCACCAGGCCGACCACCGCGGCGCCGATCCACGCCACGCCGACGAGCGAGTCCGGCACGAGCACCCAGGCCGCAGCGGCCGAGGCGCCGAGGATGGCGAGCATGAGGACCGTCTTGACGACCACGTCGTCGAGCGTCATCGGGGTCACGGTGGGCGGTGCCACCGGCTGGCCGTAGCCGCCCGGGTAGGGCTGGGCGTAGGGCTGCTGCGGGTACTGCTGCTGGGGGTATCCGGGCTGACCGTAAGGCCCGGGCTGGGCGTACCCGGCCGCCCGCTCACGCTCTGCCGCCTGGCCGAGCCGGGCGAGCACCGGGTTCGAGGTCTTCACTTCTCAGGCCTCCCTCAGGGGGTCGATCGCACGTAGACGTGCTACTCCAGGGTAGACGTGGCCGCAATCGCGCGTGCGACGGCTAGCTGTGGGAAACCTGAGAGTTCGTGTGCCCGGGGCGGGGGTCGAACCCGCACGCCTTGCGGCAGCCGCTTTTAAGGCGGCCGTGTCTGCCGTTCCACCACCCGGGCGGGTGACACCGGCGCGCCGACACGCGCGGTGCAGATCTCACCGTAGCGGCTCGGCCGCGACCCGGCGTACCCCGACGGCTGCGGCCGTTATGGTCGAGGCCGTGACCAGCGCCGCCCGCACGGCCTCCGGGCCCGACCAGGTCCGGGCGGCCCGCCCGGCGACGGTCACGCGGCGGATGACGGCCGCCGTCCGGCGGCGCCGCGCCGACCTGCTCGTGGGGCTGGCGTTCGCCGCGTTCGCCGCCTGGCTCACCCACGGCCTCTGGCCGGCGCCGGGCACGCGGGTACTCGCGCTCAACCCGGCCGACCAGACGCTGTACGAGTGGTTCCTGGCGCTCGACGCGCGTGCCCTGCGCGGCGAGCTGAGCCTGGTCAGCGACCGCCTGAACGCGCCGGACGGGGTCAACCTGATGGCGAACACCTCGGTCGTCGCGCTCGGCGTGCTGCTCGCCCCGGTCACGCTGGCGTTCGGCGCGCCGGTCACGTTCGCGCTGCTGGTCGCGCTCAACCTGGCCGGTACCGCGCTGGCCTGGTACCTGCTGTTCACCCGCGTCCTACGGGCCCGCCCGCTCGCGGCCGGGCTGGGCGCGTCACTGTGCGGCTTCGGGCCGGGCATGGTCTCGCAGAGCAACGGCCACCTGCACATGACCGCGCAGTGGCTGGTCCCGGCGCTGGTCTGGCTGGTCGTCCGGCTGCTGCGCGCCGCCGACCCGGCCGGGCGCCCGGACGGCCCGGACCGCCGCCGGATGATCTCGTCGGCGGCCGGGCTCGCCGCTGTCGTCACCGTGCAGGTGTTCGTCGGCGAGGAGGTGCTCTTCCTCACCGCGCTCACACTGGCGGTGATGACGCTCGCGTACGGGCTGGCCGACCGGGAACTGCTGCGCCGGGCCGGTCCCGGCTTCGCCCGCGGGCTGCTGGGCGCGGCCGGGCTGGCGCTGCTCGTGCTGGCGTACCCGCTCTGGGTGCAGTTCGCCGGTCCGCAGGGCGTCGCCGACGGGATGTTCCCGCCCGCCTACTTCTCCGCCGACCTGGCCGGCTGGACCCGCCTCTCCGCGCTGACCGTGTTCGGCAGCCCGGAGGCGGTCCGGCTGACCACCGGTCCGGCCGAGTTCACCACGTTCCTCGGCTGGCCGCTGCTGCTGGTCGCGGTCGGCTGCGCGGCCTGGCTGGGCCGGCGGCCGCTGGTGGTGGCGCTGGTGGCAGGCGCGCTGGTGACGGCCGCGCTCGCGCTCGGCCCCGAGGTCGTGGTCGGCGGCGAACGGACCGGGCTCCCCGGCCCGTACCGGCTGCTGGCCGGGCTGCCGGTGGTGGACGGCGCGCTGCCGATGCGCTTCGCGCTGGCGGTGCTGCCGCTGGTCGGTACCGTGCTCACGCTCGCCGTGCACCGGGCGCTCGGCGAATCCGGCCGGGCCCGCCGGGGCGTCCCGATCGCGGTCGGCGCGGCGGTGCTCAGCGTCCTGCCGACGCCGCTGCCCACGATGGACCGGCCGCCGCTGCCCGAGTTCGTCACCGGCGGCCACTGGCGGCAATGCGTACGCCCCGGTGGGGTGCTGGTGCCGGTGCCCACCGCCACTCCGCAGACCCCCTGGCCGATGCGCTGGGCCACCGCCACCGGCGTCGGCTTCGCCATGCCGGAGGGCTTCTTCATCGGCCCGTACGGGCGGGGCGGCTCGGCCACCATGGGCACCTGGCAACGCCCCACCTCGGCCCTGCTCGCCGACGTGGCCCGCCGGGGCGTGGCGCCGGCGGTCGGTGACCGGCAGCGCCGCCAGGCCGCCCGGGACGTCGAGTTCTGGCGCGCGTCCTGCGTCGCGGTGACCGACGACGCGCCGCACGCGGACATGCTGCGCCGCACCCTGGAGCAGTTGTTCGGGCGGCCGGGTACGCGGCTCGCCGACGCCTGGACCTGGCGCTTCTGATCCCGGACACGGCGAAGGCCCCTCCCGCGTACGGGAAGGGCCTTTCGTCCGGCAGGCGTCAGACGCGCGCGGCGACCGGCGGGGCGGACGCCTCGGCGAACTCCTCACGCGGGTCGTGCAGCTGACCCAGCGCCACCACCTCACGCTTGAGGAAGAACGCCAGCGTCCAGTCGACCACCACGCGCACCTTGCGGTTGAACGAGGGGATCCGCGACATGTGGTACGTCCGGTGCATGAACCAGGCCGGCCAGCCGGTCATCTTGATGCCGTAGACCTGCGCCACACCCTTGTGCAGGCCGAGGCTGGCCACGCTGCCGGCGTGCTTGTGCTTGTAGTCGACCGGCTCGCGCCCGCGGATCACGTTGGCGATGTTGTCGGCCATCCGCGCCGCCTGCCGCACCGCGTGCTGGGCGCTCGGCGAGCAGAAGTTGCCCGGCTCCTTGGTCAGGTCCGGCACGGCGGCGCAGTCGCCGGCGCTCCACGCGCCCTCGACCACCCGGTCGCCGTCCACGATCTGCAGCGTCGGCCGGCAAGTGACCCGGCGGCGCTCGTCGCGCGGGAAGTCCGTGGCGTCGAGCATCGGCGACGGCTTCACACCGGCGGTCCAGACGATGGTGTCGGACGGGAAGCTGTCGCCGTCGGAGAGCTTCACCACACCGTCGACGCAGGACTCCAGCCGCGTGTCCAGGCGGATGTCCATGTCCCGCTTCATCAGCTGCTGCACCGTGTAGGCGCCCATGTCCCGGTCGACCTCGGGCAGCACCCGCTGGGTCGCCTCGACCAGCACCCAGCGCATCTCCTCCGGCTTCAGCTCCGGGTAGTAGCGCAGCGCGTCGCGGGCCATGTCCTCCATCTCGGCGAGCGCCTCGATGCCGGCGTAGCCGCCACCGACGAAGGTGAACGTCAGCGCGCGGCTGCGTACCGCCGGGTCGGTGGTGGAAGCCGCCACGTCGAGCCGGTCCAGCACGTGGTTGCGCAGGTAGATGGCCTCACCGATGGTCTTGAACCCGATGCCGTGCTCGTGCAGGCCGGGAATCGGCAGGGTGCGGGAGACCGAGCCGGGCGCGACCACCACGTGGTCGTACTGGATCTCCCGGGCCGGGCCGCTGATCGGCTGCACCACTGCGGTCATGCGGTCGTGGTCGATCCGGGTGACGGTGCCCGCCACCACGGTGCACTTGCGCAACTCCCGCCGCAGCGGCACGACGGCGTGCCGCGGGGAGATGTTGCCCGCCGATGCCTCCGGGAGGAACGGCTGGTACGTCATGTGCGGCTGCGGGTCGACGACGATGACCTCGGCCTCACGCCTGCTCAGCTTCTTGGACAGGCGCAGAGCGGCGTACAGGCCCACGTGACCGGCACCCACGACAAGGATCCGCTTCGGGTTCACGTCATCTATCTTTCCCCGGCGGCCCCCGGTAATCCCGCGCGAGACCCCCTTCTGTGACGGAGCACAACCCATGTGACCTGCGCAACGTCACCGGAACGCTGCGTCACTTGCGACGCAGCAACCAGCCCAGCAGCGCGCTCAGCCCCACCGCCACCAGCAGCCCCACCACTGTCGCCGCCTGCGAGCCGTCCGTCCCGCCGACGCCACCCAGCCACGCCAGCACCACGCCGAGCACAGCGCTGGCGAGCACCACCCCGCCCGCCCGGCTCAACCACCGGAACACCACGTCCGGGTCGATCAGCCCGTCGTAGGGCAGCAACGCGGCGAGCGCGCAGAGCGAGTGCGCCAGATAGAGCAGCGTCGCCACGGCGAGCAGCCGCCACAGCGCCGGCGGCCGGTCGAAGCCGAGCGTGGCCAGCAGCCAACCGCCGACCGTCACCAGCGCGGCGAACGTCGGCCAGATCCGGCGCGGTCCGAACGCCGGCAGCACCGCGGCCACCGCCAGGGCCAGCAGCGAGCGCGCGGTGAGGGCCTGCACCGGGTACGCGAGCAGGAAACCGGCCAGCACGGTGAGGAAGATGCCGCCGCGTACCAGCAGCGGCAGCGGGCTGACCCGGGCGGCCGCGTACCGCAGTGCCCGTACCCGCTCGACCAGGGCATCCGTCATCTGAGTCCTGCCTTCGGGGCGGTCGCCAGCCGGGCCACGTCGCGGAGCACCTCGTCCAGGCTGCCCGCGCCGGCCCAGCGCACCACCGGCACGCCGTGCTCGCGGAGCTGGCCGATCATCGTGTCCCGGTCCAGCCGCCACAGCCGGTACGCCACCTCGGCCCAGCCCCGCTCCTTCGGCACCGGCAGTTCGGCCGGCAGCGTGTCCACCGCCACCACGAACCGGCCGCCGCGGGCCAGCCGGGCCAGCATCTGCGCGGACCGCTCGTCCAGCAGCGGGGTGAGCACCACCACGAGCGCGTCCGAGGAGAGCAGTTGCGGGCCGAAGACCTGGTCGTACGGCTCGTGCGGGGACGACTCGGCGTGCACGTCGAGCAGCCACTCCAGCACGGTCAGGTACTGCCGCCGCCCGGTGGCCGGACGCAGCCGGCGCGCGGCCGGGCCGTACTCCAGCATCGACACCCGGTCACCGCGGTGCAGGTAGTGCTCGGCGATAGCGGCGGCGGCCCGAACCGTGGTGTCCAGCACCGACGCCGGGCCGTTCACGCCACCGGAGCGGCCCGCCTCGGCGAGCACGTCCAGCAGCACCACCACCTCGGCGTCCCGGTCCGAGAGCGTCGCCGCCACGTGCAGTTGGCGGGCCCGCAGCGACACCCGCCAGTCGATGCGGCGCAGCCGGTCGCCGGGCGCGAACACGCGTACCCCGGCCAGTTCGCCGCCCTCCCCCGGCCGCCGCGATCGGTGCGCGCCGACCAGCCCGGCGGCCCGGGGCATCGCCTCGACCGCGTCGAACGGCTCGGTACGCGGGTAGACCCGGGCCCGGATCGGGTCGGTGATCACCGCGCGGGAGACCAGCAGCCCGTCGGCGACGGCGACCCGCACCCCGGCCGGGCCGATCGGGTGCCGCCCCCACCGCAGCGCCGTGCCGGTCAGCTCCAGGTCGACGGCGCTGCCCCGGGGTACGGAGGTGACGAACGGGCGGTCCGCCCCGCCGGAGCGGCTCACGTCCAGCCCGGTGCCGCCGAAGCCGACCTGCTCCACGCGCAGCCAGCGCGACATCCGCGTCCGCACCACCGCGAGGTCGTACCCGACCAGGTCCGGGTTGGCCACCGCGACGGTCGCGGCCAGCGGGGAGCCCTCGACCAGGTGGGTGTCCCCGACGCCCAGCTCCAGTTCCGGCAGGCCCGCGGGGCGGCGGCGCAGCGCGTACGCGGTGCCCAGCGCAAACGGCGTGGCGAGCACCACCAGGTCGATGCGGCCGAGCAGGACCGCCGCGACGAGCAGCACGCCGGTGAGCAGCACGGCCCGGCCGAGCGCCCAGGTGGGCGCCCAGCCGCTCGCCGCCTCGGCCCGATCCATCAGCGCCCGGCGGCGTAGCTGGGCAGCGCGCCGCTGGCCGGGGCGGGCGTGGACTCCAGCACCTCGCCGACCACGAACGCCGGGTCCACCCGGCGCAGCCACATCTCCGGCCGCAGCGTGATCCGGTGCGCCAGCGCGGGCGCCGCCACCGCCTTGACGTCCTCCGGCACCACGTAGTCGCGGTTGGCGAGCACCGCCCGGACCCGGGACAGCAGCAGCAGGGCCAGCGAGCCGCGCGGGGACGCGCCGACGAGCACCGACGGGTGCTCCCGGGTGGCGGCGGTGAGCGCCACGATGTACCGGCCGACCGAGTCCTCGACCACCACGTCCTCCAGCGCCGCCTGCATGGCGCGCAGCGTCGCGGCGTCCACCACCGGCTTGATCTCCGCCTCCTCGCGGCGGCGGGCGATCCGGCGGCGCAGCACGTCCCACTCCTCGTCGTGGCTGGGGTAGCCGAACGACACCCGCAGCAGGAACCGGTCGAGCTGCGCCTCCGGCAGCGGGTACGTGCCCTCGTACTCGATGGGGTTGGCGGTGGCCAGCACGTGGAACGGCTCGTCCAGGCGGTAGGTCACGCCCTCCACCGACACCTGCTTCTCCTGCATCGCCTCCAGCAGCGCCGACTGCGTCTTCGGCGGCGTCCGGTTGATCTCGTCGGCGAGCAGCAGGTTGGTGAACACCGGCCCGGCCCGGAACGCGAAGTCGCCGCTGCTCTGGTCGTAGAGGAACGAGCCGGTCACGTCGGCGGGCAGCAGGTCCGGCGTGAACTGGAGCCGCCGGAAGTCCAGCCCGAGCGCCTGCGCGAAACAGCGCGCGGTGAGCGTCTTGCCCAGGCCGGGCAGGTCCTCCAGCAGCACGTGACCACCGGCGAGGATGCCGGCCAGCACCAGCTCCAGCGCGTCCCGCTTGCCGACCACGACGGTGCCGACCGCCTCCAGGACGGCCCGGGCGAGCCGGCCCACCTCGGCGGGGGCCATGCTCCGGTCCACGTCGTTCATCAGATCTTCTCCAGTTCGGCGACGATCGCCGCGAGGTCGCGCGGCGACGGAGGGCGGCGGGCGGGGGTGGTGAGGAACGTCCACAGTGGCTCGCCGAGCAGGGCGCGGGCGCGGGCCGGATCGGACTCGCGGGTGACGCCGTGGCGCTGGCGCAGCCGCTCGTCGGCCAGCTCGCCGAGGCGCGGCAGGATGCGTTCGGTGAACCGCTCCCGGTTGTCGCCGGACCAGTCCAGCGGGCGCTCCCAGCCGTTGATCGCGGTGCGCAGCGCGTCCCGGGCGGACCAGTTCCAGGTGCCGGGCTCCTCACCGGCGGGCGTCCGGGCGCCGGCGCGGGGCGGCGGCGGGGGCGACAGCGCGGCGGTGACCCGGCGTACGGCGAGCACGGCGAGCACCCCGGCCACGATGATCCAGATCGGCACCTTCAGGCCGACCGCGCGCAGCCCGACCACGACCACCACCACGACGGCGGCGGTGACCGCGGCGGTACGCAGCAGCAGGCGTGCCCGGCCACCGCCCGAGGGGCGTACGTCCTCCCCGGCGGGCTCCTCGCCGAACGACAGCAGGTCGTCGATGCTGGTGCTCACGACGCCTCCCCCGCCAGGCTGGTCAGCTCGCCGCGCAGCCGGCGTAGCGCGGCGCGGGCCTGGTCCCGGGTGTGCTCGTCGACCGGGTGCGTGGCGTACCGGGCCTCCCGGTAGACGTGCGCGAACCCGTCGAGCACGTCGGCGCTGGCGATCGCCGGGATGCCGGCCTCCGGGTCGCCGCGCAGCAGCCGGGCCACCAGGTCGGTCGGGGTGTCGCCGGTGTGCCGGGGCACGCCCGCGTCCTCGGCGGCCTCCTCCAGGCGCACCCAGCACGCGATCACAGCGGTACGCGGGTCGGTGGAGCGGTCGTCCAGTTCGACGAGCCCGGCGTCGAGCGCGGCCACCACCTCACGCGCGGTCCCCTCGGCGGTACGCCGAGAGCGCCGCACCGGCACCGCCCGGGTCGTCCGCCGCAGCGCGCCCCGGAGCACGTTCCACAGGACGTACCCGATGGCGCCCAGCACCACCGCGAACAGCAACGCCACGGCGGCGGTGGCCAGCCAGTCGGGCACACCGCCCGACGTGGACTCACCCACGTCGCGGGGTTCCACCGGGTACGACGGCACCGCCTCCGGCGACGGGTACTCCGGCACGTACGGGATGGTGTCGGCGGCCGGCGGGATCCGGCTGGCCCCGATGGCGGAGTGACCGGCGGCGAACGCGGCGAGCGCGAGCAGCACCGTCACCGCGGCGACCGGCCACCACCTGCGCAGTACGCCGAAATCCATCCCACCGCCTCAGGTGTTCCTCAGTCCACCCCGGCCAGGTCCTTCGCCCGGGTGAACACGTCGTCCAGCATCGCCGGTGTGAGCCGGCCGGTGAACGTGTTCTGCTGGCTGACGTGATAGCAGCCCAGCAGGTCCGGCACGGACTCGCCGGACCAGTGTGCCCCATGGCCGAACGCCGGTCGCGGCGTGGGCGGCCGCTGCCCGTACACCTGGCGTAGCACCGGCCACCACGCGGCCCACGCGAACGCGCCCAGCGCGACCACGACGCGCAGCGTGGGCCGGATCAGTTCTACCTCGCGGTGCAGCCACGGCGCGCAGGTGTCCCGCTCGGCCGGGGTGGGCTTGTTGTCCGGCGGCGCGCACCGCACGGCGGCGAAGATGCGGGTCTCGCGCAGCGTCAGGCCGTCGTCGGCGGAGACGCTCGTCGGCTGGTTGGCCAGCCCGGCCCGGTGCAACGCGGCGAACAGCACGTCACCGGACCGGTCCCCGGTGAAGATCCGGCCGGTGCGGTTGCCGCCGTGCGCGGCCGGCGCCAGACCGAGAATGGCGATGCGCGCGTCCGGCGGGCCGAGGCCGGGCACCGGCCGTCCCCAGTAGTCCTGGTCGCGGAACGCGGCGCGCTTGACCCGCGCCACCTCCTCCCGCCACGCCACCAGGCGCGGGCAGGCGAAGCAGTCGCTGACCGCGCCGTCGAGGTCGGCCAGGTCGGCCGCCCGCGCGGCGCGGGCGACCACGTCCTGCGGGGTACGCGACTCAGCCAAGCTTCGCCCGGAACAGTTCCAGCGTGCGGGCCCAGGCGGTGGCGGCGGCCCGCTGGTCGAAGTGCTCCGGCCGGTCCTCGTTGAAGAACGCGTGTGCGGTGCCCGGGTAGTCGAACGTCTGGCAGGTGCCACCGGCCGACTCGATGGACCGGCGGACGCTCTGCACCCCGTCGGCGGCGGAGAGGCCGTCCGCCTCGGAGCAGTGGATGAGCGCGGCCTTCCCGGCGTAGCCGGCCCAGCCGCCTTCGTCCGCCGCTCCCACGGCCATGCCCTCCCAGGGCAGGCGCGGGTAGAACCCGGCGGTGGCCACGATGCGCTCGGAGAACGTGCCGGACCACAGGGCCAGGCTGGCGCCCGCGCAGAACCCGGCGCAGCCCACCTTGCCGGCGACCTCGGGCCGGCTCGCCAGGTATTCGGCGGCAGCGGCGATGTCGCTCGCCGCCTCGTCCATCTGGGAGCTGTTGAGCATCAGCCGCGGCTCGGTCGGCTTCACGGCCGGTCCGCCGTGCCGGAAGTCGGGCGCGAGCGCGACGAAGCCGGCCTCCGCGAAGCGGTCGACCACGGCCCGTACGTGGGGTACGAGACCCCACCAGTCCTGGATGACGATGACCGCCGGGCTGGCCACACCGCCGGAGGGTATCGCGAGATACCCCTCGCTCGTCCCCCCGTTGCCGGTGAAGCTCACCATCTCGCCCATGGGCCCGTCCTCCTTGCGGTCAGTCAACGTTGGCTGGTCGCACAGTTGGCTGTTACGTGCCGGTAGCGTGCCACGCGGTCAGCGGCCCGGGGAAGACAGAACAACAGTGGCATTCACCTCCTGTTGAACCACCCCACAGGCATACGCATAGGTATAGCGATTGCTAAACTGATCGCGTGAGGGCTGGAGACTGGGACGTCTACCTGGTCGATGAGGTGCGGCAGTGGATCGATGCACTGGACGCGCCCACCCACGCGCGGGTGGTGCAGGCGATCGACCTCCTGGCAGAGCACGGACCGGGACTCGGTCGGCCCCTCGTCGACACCATCCACGGCTCGTCCGTCGCGAACTTGAAGGAACTCCGACCCGGCAGCGTGCGTATTCTCTTCGCGTTCGACCCGTGGCGCTCCAGCATCCTGTTGGTTGCCGGCGACAAGTCCGGCCGGTGGAAGACGTGGTACCAGGAGGCGATACCGGTCGCCGAGCACCGCTACGAGCTCTACCTCAAGGATCGGGCACGAGAGGAGGGGAAGGCATGAGCGACTACTCCCGATGGCAGGACATCCGCGCCGACCACGTCGCCCGGGCCGGAGGCGAAGAGGCGGTCGACGCGGGCAAGCAGCAACTCCTCGCCGAGGTCATTGGTCACCGGCTCGCGGAAGTACGCCGAGCGCGAGGGCTGACCCAACAGCAGGTGGCTGACCGGATGGGCGTCACCAAGGGACGGATCTCCCAGATCGAACAGGGAAAGATCTCCGGTCAGGACGTGGTGGCCCGGTTCGCCGCCGCCCTGGGTGGCCGACTCCATCAGGCGATCTACTTCGACGACGGCGACATCGCCGCCATCGCCTGACAGCGCTCCGCGCGAGATCTTGGAAGATTAGGGCCCTCATGGGGGCCGTTTCCTTCCAAGATCTCGCGGTATCGAGCGCGCTCAGGGAGTTGACGTGGGTTCCGGGGAAGCGCTGGTGGTGGGCGTGGCATTGCCGGTGGGGGTGGCACTGCCGGTGGGCGCGAGTGCGGGCGGAGCGATCGACGGCGAGGCCGGCGGACCGAACGGGGCCAGCTCCGGGCAGTACGGGTAGGTGTTACGCATCTCCGGCACCGCGCCGGCGTCAGCCATGCAGCTCGGCCAGCCGAGCCGGATCGGCACGCCGTTCTGGTCGAAGAGCCGCGCGTCGCGAATCAGCCGCCCCTGCTGGTCGTAGACGAAGACGTCCTCGATCCGGTCGTACCTGTGGTCCACCGACGTCTGCTCGTAACTGCCGTAGCTGTCGGTGTCGGCGCGCTCGTCCACCTGGGCCAGCACGGCGAAGGAGAACAGCAGCAGCGCGGCGGTGGCGATCTGGTGCAGTTGGCGCCGCCACCCGGTGATCCCGGCGGATCGGCGACCCCACCACATGGACGCGACGATCGCGCCGATGAGCAGCAACAGCCCCGTCGAGCTGTTGCCGTCCAGCCGGGGCACCAGGCCGGACCGGCCGTCCACCATCCACGCCACGATCAGCGCGGCCAGCCATCCGCGCACCAGCCACCAGGCCGGGCGCAGCGGGCGCAGGAAGTCGCTCACCGTCTCGTGCCCGAGCACCGGGCCGAGCTGGCGGTCGAGCAGACGCAGCTGGGTAGCCGCCTCCCGCCGGGCCTCGGCGAGGCGGTGGAAACGCGCCGGCCGCCGGCTCGGCTGGGCACCGGCGACGGCGCGCAGCTCGGCGGCGTACGCCTCGGGGGTGCCCAGCCGGTCGACCAGCGTGCCCTCGCCCTCGGCGGCGACCTCGGCGAGGTGTTCCGGCAGTTCCTCGGTCAACTCGTCGCGGACCTCCGGCGGCAGGTCGGCGAGCGCGGCCCGCACCCGGTCGACGTAGTCCGTGATCTCCTGCCCCATGACGGTCATGCCGCCATCCCCCGATCGTCGAGCAGCGCGTCCATGGTGGTGGCGAACGAGCGCCAGGTCTTGCCGGAGCGGGTGAGCTGGTCACGCCCGGCGGCGTTGAGCGAGTAGTACTTGCGGTGCGGCCCGGACTCGCTCGGCACCACGTACGTGGTGAGCAGACCGGCCGCGAACAGCCGGCGCAGCGTGCCGTAGACCGAGGCGTCGCCGACCTCGGTGAGACCGGCCTCGCGTAGCCGCCGCAGGATGTCGTAGCCGTACCCGTCCTCGTCCTTGAGCACGGCGAGCACCGCGAGGTCGAGCACGCCCTTGAGGAGCTGCGTGGTATCCACGCTCCGCACAGTAATGCGCAATACGCACTACCGTCAACGACACAGCACCTACAGGCGGGCGGTCCATCCGATGAAACGGTCGAACAGGTCGGCCGGGTTCGGGTTGGTGCGCAGCAGGTCGGCGGTGGCGTCGAACAGGCAGCCGGCCATGTGGATCGACAGGGCGACGCGGTCGCGCCGGTAGTCGAGCAGCAGCAACAGGCGGGCCGGCTGGCACGGCCAGGGGGCCGCGCACACCCGGCACAACCACAACGGCCGCATCGGGACGTGCGGCCGCACGACCCGGCGACCGCGATCGGGTACGGGAGAACAGTTCCCCATGCTCATCCCCCGATCGTGCTCGCATCGTTGGCGATCGTCAACCCCTATCGCTGTTAGCGATCGTCAGGCAATCGCAGCTACCTACCGTCAAGGGGTGGTCGAGTTCGTGGGAATCGCTGAGATCCGAGACATGCTCGGCGGCGTCTCGCGTGCCCGTGCGTCAGTTGTCGCTTCGCGACGTGACTTCCCCGCGCCCTACCAGGTGCTCCGGATGGGCCAGATCTGGCGGAAGTCCGACGTCGAGAAGTGGATCAGGGAACACCGCCCCGACCTGGCGACGGACTGACGCCGCCCGCCCCTTCTTGTTGACCAAGGAGTTGGCGTACCCGTAGTCGACCCGCATAGACACGAACTCCTTGATCACCGCCCCAGAAGCGGCGGCAAGAGCACCAGAGGCTACTGCGGGGACTTCTGGCACTCTGGCGAACGGCTGATTCTTAACCTCGCCCGTTCGGTTTGATCGCTTGTTCTGTTGGCGTCCACAACAGACTATTGCCGACATTCACGGCCGTCGGCGGTGCCAGAGAGGGCTCTGACGACACGCCGAGCGGGCGCGCCCAACTTGACGGGTAGTTGTGGCCCGGCTGAACTTGATGACGACCACACGGAGTTACACGGGTGTAAGTACCCGGAGCTAGCAACGCCCGGGGGGCAATCCCGGGCGCTGCTGGTGACTCCCTCTAAGTGCGGCTACACAAGGGGGTGTCGTCAATTGGCGACGGTAGCAAGTCCCAACGGTTCGGACAAGAAAGTCCGGGACCGACACACCGTGATCCTGGACTACCTTAAGACAGCACCGGGGGTGCTGACCGGGGTAGCAGCGGTGCTAGCGGCCCTAACAGGGTTGCTCGCCGTCATCGTCCGGTAAGCCCGCGAGGGAGGGGCGGCCGGTACCGCCCCTCCCTTCGCGTCAGTCGATCTGGGCGAGGCCGGAAGCCCGAAGTGCAGACCATCAACTTCCCTAAATGTCCGTCCTGACTGGTCAAGGAGCACCAGGACGGCGCAGGGATCGACGCAGCTACGCCAGGAAGGAACCGCCACAGTTTGAGCCCGCTGCCCGCGTTGGTTCGACGCGTGCACCACGCTTTCGAGACTGGTGGCTGCTACAGCATGCTGTAGCAGATGCCGTCGAGGATGTCGTGCTCGGAGGCGACCACCGACGGCATCCCGGCCCGCTCCATGATCACTCGCAGCACCAGCGCGCCCGCGCCGATCACGTCGGCCCGCCCCGGGTGCATCACCGGGTACGCCAGCCGCTGCTCACTGCTCTTGCCCAGCAGGTCGGCGGTCACCTCGGCCACCTGCTCGTACGAGACGCGGGCGTGGTGGATGCGGCTCGGGTCGTACTCCTGGAGCCCTTGCGCCAGCGCGACCACGGTGGTGACCGAACCGGCCAGCCCGACCAGCGTGGCGGCCTCGCGGCCGGGCACGGCGGCGAGCGCGCGGTCGACGGCGGCGGCGATGTCGGCCTCGGCGGCGGCGATCTGCGCCGCGGTCGGCGGGTCGCCGTGCAGGTGGCGCTCGGTCATCCGGACGCAGCCGATGTCCACCGAGATCGCGCCCCGGACGCCGTCGGCGCGGGTGCCGACGACGAACTCGGTCGAGCCGCCGCCGATGTCGACCACCAGGTACGGCGGTTCGGCGTCGGCGGGCAGGCCGCGCACCGCGCCGGTGAACGACAGGCGTGCCTCCTCGTCGCCGGTCACGACCTCGGGCGGTACGCCGAGCGTGCGCTCGACCATCGTCCGGAAGTCGGCGGCGTTGGAGGCGTCCCGGGAGGCCGAGGTGGCGCACATGCGGACCCGGTCGGCACCGGACTTCTCGATCTCGGCCGCGTAGTCGGCGAGCGCCACCCGGGTCCGCTCGATGGCCTCCGGGGCGAGCATGCCGGTCTGGTCGACGCCCTGCCCCAGCCGCACGATCTCCATCCGCCGGCTGACGTCCACGAGCGGCGCCGTTTCCCCGGCCGAGGGGTCGGGCAGGTCGGCGATCAGCAGTCGGATCGAGTTGGTCCCGCAGTCGATGGCTGCCACACGCGCACTCACGGCGCCCACCCTACGGCAGCCCGCCCGGGGCAGCTCAGAGGCGCAACAGCATGCGGGAGTTGCCCAGGGTGTTGGGCTTGACCCGTTCCAGGTCCAGGAACTCCGCGACACCCTCGTCGTACGAGCGCAGGAGCTGCTCGTAGACCGGCTGCGGCACGGGCGCGCCGTCGATCTCGCGGAAGCCGAACGAGCCGAAGAAGCCGGTCTCGAACGTGAGCACGAAGATCCGGGCGATGCCCAGGTCGCGCGCCGAGTCGATCAGCTCACCGACGATCCGGTGCCCGATCTTGTGGCCCCGGCAGGACGGGTCGACCGCCACCGTCCGGATCTCGGCCAGGTCCTCCCACATCACGTGCAGCGCGCCGCACCCGACCACAGTGCCGTCCGGCGTCACCGCGACCCGGAACTCCTGCACGTCCTCATACAGCGTCACAGTCGCCTTGCTGAGCAGCCGCCGGTCGTCGGTGTAGGTGTCCACCAGCCGCCGGATGCCGCGCACGTCGGCGGTGCGGGCCCGGCGCACAGTGATCTGGTCGGCGCTCATCTCACTCCGCCGGCACGTCCACGCAGGGGCCGGCGGCCCACCACTTCTCCACCAGCGCCAGCGTCTCGTCGCCGAACGGGTTGACCCCCGGCCCGGCGGCGAGCGCGTGCCCCAGGTGCACGTGCAGGCACTTCACCCGCCCCGGCATGCCACCGGCCGAGATGCCGGCGATCTCCGGCACCTCGCCGATCGCCTCCCGGCGGGTCAGGTAGTCCTCGTGCGCCGCCCGGTAGCGCGCGGCCAGCTCCGGATCCTCGGCGAGCCGCTCGGCCATCTCCTTCATCAGCCCGGCCGACTCCAGCCGGCTGCACGCCGCCGTGGCACGCGGGCAGGTCAGGTAGAACAGCGTCGGGAACGGCGTGCCGTCGGCCAGCCGGGGCGTCGTCTCCACCACGTCGGGCAGGCCGCACGGGCACCTGTGGGCCACCGCACGGGTGCCGCGCGGCGGGCGTCCGAGCTGCGCGGCCACCGCGGCCAGGTCGGCCTCGGTGGCCGGCTGGCGTTCCGGCGGGGGTACGGAGTCCGCCGCCGGCTCCTGCGGTGGTACGACGCTCAAGGTTGTGCCTCTCGAATCAAAGCTCACTTGTCCTGGCGCTCGGCGTTCGCCGCCCGCACGCTCGACCACAGGGTGTCGTACCAGGGCTCCGGCGCGGTCGGCGCCCCCGGCTTCGCGTCCTTGCCGGCGTCCTTGGCCGCGCCCTCCGGGTCGGAGAGCACCACCAGCAGCGTCTCGCCCGGCTTGCCCATGAAGAACCGCTCCCGGGCCTGCGTCTTGACGTACTCCGGGTCCTTCCACTTGGCCGCCTCGGCGGTGAGCCGCTCGATCTCGGCCCGCTGGGCGGCCTGCGCGGCCTCCATCCGCTCGATGTCCGCCTGCTGGTCCAGGTAGACCCGGACCGGATAGGTGTATGCCAGCGCGAGCGCGATCAGCACCGCGAACAGCACTGTGGCGCGCCCGGTGAAGCGCCGGGGTTGGGGTGCGGTGAGCCGCTTGACCGGACCACCGGCAGCGGTACGCCGGGCCGCGGCGGGGCGGCTCGCGGAGCGTACGCCGTCGCTGGCCCGGGACGCGCCGGGTGACCGGCCGGCGGCGCGCGTCTCCGCGCGGACGCCGTTGTCGCGGGCCGTGGACCGGACCCGGGCGCCGCCCGTCCGGCCGGGCTGACCCGGCCGACGGGCGGGCCGCTGGCCACCCGGTGTGCGGCGCTGCTGCATCGTCACACCCCTCCCCCGGAGCGCTCGCTCAGGCCGAACGGTAACGCGGGAACGCGCCGACGCCGGCGTACCGCGCCGCGTCGGCCAGCTCCTCCTCGATCCGCAGGAGCTGGTTGTACTTGGCCACCCGGTCCGAGCGGGCCGGGGCGCCGGTCTTGATCTGCCCGCAGCCGGTGGCGACGGCCAGGTCCGCGATGGTGGTGTCCTCGGTCTCGCCGGAACGGTGGCTCATCATGCACTTGAAGCCGGCCCGGTGAGCCAGGTCGACGGCGTCCAGCGTCTCGGTGAGCGAGCCGATCTGGTTGACCTTGACGAGCACCGCGTTGGCGGCCTGCTCCGCGATGCCCCGGGCGATGCGCTGCGGGTTGGTCACGAACAGGTCGTCGCCGACGATCTGGATCCGGTCGCCGAGCGCGGCGGTCAGGGTGGCCCAGCCGCTCCAGTCGTCCTCGGCCAGCGGGTCCTCGATCGACACGATCGGGTAGTCGCCGGCGAGCTTGGTGTAGTAGTTGCTCATTTCCTCGGCGCTCTTCGCGGTGCCCTCGAACGTGTACGTGCCGTTGTCGAAGAACTCGGTGGCGGCCACGTCGAGCGCGAAGACGATGTCGGTGCCGAGCCGGTAGCCGGCCTTCTCCACCGCCTCGGCGATCAGGTCCAGCGCGGCGGCGTTGGTGGGCAGGTTCGGGGCGAAGCCGCCCTCGTCACCCAGGCCGGTGGACAGGTCCTTCTTCTTCAGGACCGACTTCAGCGCGTGGTAGACCTCGGCGCCCGAGCGCAGCGCGTCCCGGAACGTCGGCGCGCCGATCGGCGCGATCATGAACTCCTGGATGTCGACGTTCGAGTCGGCGTGCGCGCCACCGTTGAGGATGTTCATCATCGGCACCGGGAGCAGGTGCGCGTTCGGGCCGCCCAGGTAGCGGAACAGGCTCAGCTCGGCGCTGCCCGCGGCGGCCTTGGCCACGGCCAGGGAGACGCCGAGGATGGCGTTCGCGCCCAGCTCGCCCTTGTTGTCCGAGCCGTCGATGTCGATCATCTTCTGGTCGATCAGCCGCTGCTCGCTGGCCTCGTAGCCGATGAGCTGGTCGACGATCCGGTCCTCGATGTTGGCGACGGCCTTCTCGACACCCTTGCCCAGGTAGCGGTCCTTGTCACCGTCGCGCAGCTCGACCGCCTCGAAGGCGCCGGTGGAGGCGCCGGACGGCACCGCGGCGCGGGCGATCGTGCCGTCGTCGAGCCCGACCTCGACCTCGACCGTCGGGTTGCCCCGCGAGTCCAGGATCTCCCGGGCGACGATTCCCTCGATGGTTGCCACTGAGTCGCTCCTCGTTTGTGTGGTTCCGGTCCGATATGGGCCGCGACGGTGCGGCTGAGGCAGGTGTTGAACGCAGCGTATCGGTCCCCGCCCCGCCGTACGCCGCTCGGGGCGGCCCCCGAGGCGCTTGCTGAGACGGACATTCCCGGATTACCGGTCGTCAACCGGCAACCGGTTTGCGAGAGGTTGCGTCGATCGACAAGGCTGGGCATCATGCCTGCCGCCTCGACGACTCTCCGCGTGCTCGCCGCCTCGGTCATCGCGTCGCTCTCGGTCACCGGCTGCCAGGCCCTGGACGACGCGGGCGTCGCGCTCGGTCGGGCCGACCTGGTCAACGACCTCGCCGCGCGGATGGACCGGGCGCTGGAGCAGACCTGGGCCGCCGACTACCAGCTCGACGGCGGTCGCACCGCCTCGATCGCGCAGACCAGGAAGCCGCTGCGCTCCACGTACACCTGGCCCGGCGGCAAGATCACGGTGACCCAGGAGTCGGTGACCCGGTGCGCGAGCACCGCCGCCCGCACCTCCTGCACCGTGTCTCCGCCCGTGCTCACCGCCGGAAAGCCCTCGGTGATCGTCTACGACGAGGCACGCAAGCAGGGCCTGGTCACCCCGCCCGCGGTGATCCGGCTGCTCACCGAGGCCGCGCTCGCGCCGGACGCGGTCATCGAGCAGAGCGACACCACGCTGGCCGGGCACCATGCCACCTGCGTGAACGTCACCCACGACGGTGAGCGCTTCAGCACCTGCGTGACGAACGAAGGCGTGCTGGGCAGCTTCTCCGGCACGATCGACGGCAAGCCGGCCGAGGTGACGCTGAGCCGCTACACCGAGAGCGTCGAGGCCGCCGCGTTCGCCGTACCGGCCGGCGCGGGTGTGGTGGACCGCCGCCCCGCCACGTCGTGACCCCGCCCGACGGCGCCGGGTTCCGGCCCGCCGCCGATCACGGGCGGCCGCCGCAGCCGGGCGACCTGGCGCTGCCGGTCGCCGGCCGGAAACTGCTGACCGGCCCGGACGCCGCGCAGCCGCTGCGCATCGGCGCGCTGCCCGGCGACCTCGCCTGGACACCCGTCGGCACGCTCGACGGCACCCCGGCGTGGGCGGCCGAGGTCACCGACCCCGAGTCGCTGCCCGGCCGGTGGCGCGGCTGGCGCGGCCTCGCCGCCGAACTGCCCGCACCCCACGCCGACCTGGCCGGGCGGGCGCTCGCCGTGGTCACCTGGCGGCGTACGCACAGGTGGTGCGGGGCGTGCCGGGCCGAACTGGCCGACGTGCCGGGCGAGACCGCGCGGCGCTGCCCGGACTGCGGGCTGACCGTGTTCGTGCCGCTGTCCGTGGCGGTACTGACCGCGGTCACCCGCCCCGGCCCGGCCGACGGAGCAGACGAGCTCCTGCTGGTCCGGCACGCGCAAGGGCCGACGCAACTGTGGGCGCTCGTCGCCGGGTTCGTCGAGGCCGGCGAGTCGCTGGAGGCGGCGGTGCACCGCGAGGTCGCCGAGGAGGTCGGCCTGACCCTGCGCCGCCCCGCGTACGTGGACAGCCAGCCGTGGGCGCTGACCGGACCGGGCACACTGCTCGCCGGGTTCACCGCCGAGGTGACCGACCCCGCCGCCGAACCGGTGGCCGACGGCACGGAGCTGACCGAGGCGCGCTGGTTCCCGGTCGACGCGCTGCCCGCCGAGCTGCCGCCCGCGTACTCCCTGTCGCGCTGGCTGATCGACGCGGTCGCCGCCCGCCGGTGAGCCCTCACACCCCCAGCAGGGTGCGCAGGTGGCGCGGCGGCGGGCAGTCGTACGCCAGCATGGCGTCGTGCCAGTCGCGCACCGGCACGCCGTCCGGCCGGGCGGCGGCGATGTCGGCCATCTCGCTGTAACCGACGAAGTACGTCGACAGCTGCGTGGAGGTGAGCAGCGCCCGCCGCCACTTGCCGGCCGCCTCCCCCTCCTCCTGGAAGCCGCGCCCGGTCATCAGCGCCATCGCCTCGGCCTCGGGCAGGTCGTCGCAGTGCACGAGCTGGTCGAGCAACGCGTTGATGGTCATCCGCAACTGCATCTTGAGCTGCTGCAACCGCACCGGCAGCCCGCCGAAGCCGAGCCCGGCCATCAGCTCCTCGGTGTAGACCGCCCAGCCCTCGATGAACACGCCCGACTCGGTGAGCGCGCGTACCCGCGTCGGCCCGTCGTAGCGGCGGGCGTGCGCGAGCTGGAGGAAATGACCGGGCATCGCCTCGTGCACGGTCAGGTTGCGGATCATGTGGTCGTTGTACTCCCGGTAGAACGACTCGACCCGCTGCGCCGGCCAGTCCGCCGGGGTGGGCGCGATGCAGTAGAACGTCGGCACGTCGGCCGTCTCCAGCGGCCCCGGCGAATCACAGTAGGCGACCGCCACACCCCGCGCGAACTCCGGCATCTCCTGGATCACACACGGGTCACCGACCATGCTGACCAGGTCGTGGTGGCGCACGAAGTCACTCGCCTCGTCCAGCGTCACCGAGGCGAGGTCGACGATGGTGGCGTCGTCCGGGTGCTCGGCGGCCAGCAGGTCCAGCGCCCGGCGTACCGTCTCGTCGTCGGCCGGGCCACCGACCAGCTCGACGGCCGCCGCGCGGATCTCCTCGGTGACCCGGTCGAGGTTCGCCCACGCGCGGCGCTGCACCTCGGCGGCGCTCAGCTCGGTGTCGAGCGTGTGCCACAGCCGCGCCTCCCAGCGCCGCCGGCCCAGCCGCGGGTCACGCCCCGGGCCCGCATCGGCCGCCAGACCCTGCCGCAGCCACGCCACGAACTCCTCCAGCGCGGCGATCGCCTCCGTGGCCGCCGGGCCGACCCGGTCACGCAGCGCCGGCGCCTGGGCGAGCAACGCCGGCACCTCGTCGCGGATCAGCGCCGCCGTGCCGGTGAACTGCCCGACCGCCGTCTCCGCGTGGATGCGCGGCATGTCCCGCAGCGTCGCGCGCGCTGTCGCAAGCGCATCGGGTACGGCCGACAGGCGCCCGGCGAGGCTGGTCAGGCGCTCCTCGGCCGGGGCGAAGGGACGGGCCAGCAGGGCGTGCAGCAGCGGCCCCGGATTGTGGCGCAGCGGATCCCACTCGTGGGCGCGAATCTCGGTGGCCTCGAACAGCCCTCTGTCGATCATGCTGGTGAGCAGCGCGTGGTCGACGCTCTCCGCCACGTCGAGCGCGTCCGGGTCGATCTCGGCGAGCGCGTCCGCCGCGTCCTTCAGCATCGCCTGATCGGCGGCGAGCGCGTCCGCGGACAGATCGGGCAGCCGGTCGTCGTAGCGGTGGTCCCCGGCGGAGGTGGCCAGCCCGGGCCGGCTCTCCAGCAACGCCTCCACGATCCGCTCCGCCAGCGGTACGAACGACTCCATACCCGGCACCCTACCGATCACCCCCGACCCCTTCCCCGACCCAGCTCCCGCCCGCCGGGCCACCCTCCGCGTTGATCAAGGAGTTCGCGTCCCCAGTAGTGCCCGCCGCGACCCCAAACTCCTTGATCACCGACACGGCCCGCCGGGTGGCTGGGCAGATCTTGAGATGCGGTCTACGAGTCTCGGGAAGCGAGAGGGCTCGACTCGGGCCGGCAGCGCGCTGGGTCCCGACCGGGCGGACAAGGACCCTCCGCGATCTTGCACTTCCTGACCGGACGGAAGGGACATTTGCGACGCCCAGGGGGCCGCAAGTGCAAGATCGCGGGGGCGGGAGGGCGGGAGGGCGGGAGGGCGGGGCGGGAGAGCGGGAGGGCGGGGCGGGAGGGCGGGAGGGCGGGAGGGGTGGGCGGGGTCAGGTGGGGCGTTCGGCGGCTCGGACCGCCTCGGCGTACGCCAAGGTGGCACGACGCAGGGCGGCCTCGGGATCGATGCCGGCCTGCCGGGCGGCGGCGACAGTGGCCAGCAGGCTCGCGCCGAGCCGGCCTTCCGGGTCCACCTGCGACTCGGCCAGCGGGGGCGGTACGGCCAGGCCGACCCGACCGGCGCGGTCCAGGATCTTCGCGGCCAGCGCGAGCGCGGGCTGGCTCAGCGCGATGCCGTCCAGCACCGATTCGCGGGTCTTCTCGGCCCGCTTGATCCGTTCCCAGTTCGCCTCGATCTCCTCGATCGAGCCGGCCGGCTCGCCGGAGAACACGTGCGGGTTGCGCCGCACCATCTTGTCGACGAGCGTTCCGGCCACGTCGTCGACGGTCCAGCTCTTGCCGTCCGGCAGGTCCTCGGCCAGCCGGGCGTGCAGCAGCACCTGGAGCAACACGTCGCCCAGTTCCTCGCGGAGCGCGTCGGTGTCGTCGGCGCTGATCGCGTCGTACGCCTCGTAGCACTCCTCCAGCAGGAACCCGGCCAGGCTGCGGTGGGTCTGCGCCCGCTTCCACGGGTCGCCGCCCGGGGAGGCCAGCCGGTCCATCACCTCGACCGCGTCGAGCAGCCGGGCGCCGGGTGGGTCCCACGAGCCGTACATCAGTTCCAGCTCGGCCAGCCCGGGCTCGCGGGCCAGCCGCAGCCCCAGCTCACGGGCCAGCGTCTCGTCGCCGGCCGGGCCGGCCAGCCACACCGCCCCGCCATGCGTGGCGGCGGCGTCGAGCAGCGCCTGGGTCGCGCCCTCGGTCACCACGCTCACCTCGGCGCCGGCCGTCCGGACCGCCCGGGTCAGCTCGCTCTCCGCACCGGCGAGGACCGGCGCGGAGCGTACGGCGTCCCAGGCGGCCGAGGTCAGCAGGCCGGCGGGCAGCCGGGGCGAGGTGACGAGCAGGACGATGCGGGCGGTCATGCGGTTCCGGGGGCCGGCGAACCACCGGCCGGCGCCTCCGGCGTCGAGATGTCGGTGACCGGGCCGTCCTGGTTGACGTAGGGCAGGGAGTAGAAGACGAGCGACTGGCCGGTGTTGACGAGCGACGGCACGCCGCTCACGCCGAACCGGGGGTTGACGCTCACGTCCACCTTCTCGGCCTGCTGCTGCAGCGCGTTGCTGAGCGCGGTGGCGCTGCGCACGAACCCGGCCTCGCCGAACGCCTGCCGGACCTGGTCGACGGTCAGGCCCGGCTGGATCGCCCCGGTCTTCTCGATGGCGCGGTAGACGGCCATCAGGGACTCGTCGCTGAGGTCGGCCGGGGGCAGGCTCTGCTGGAGGGTGGCGGAGAGGTCCACCCACTCGCCCCACAGCTTCGTGTACTCGGTGGTCGCCGGCATCCGCAGCGGCTGCTGAAGCTGCTCCGGGGACACCTCGTCGGTGACCTGGAGGCCCTTCTCGGCCGCGACGCGCTTGCCGAGGTCGAGCGCGACGAGCAGGTTCAGCACGTCCTGCCGGGTCACCGGGGACCGCAGCTCCTCCGGCGACGGCGTCTGCGGCGCCTGGTTCCGGACGGCGTCCGCGTACTGCCGCTGCGCGTCGTCGTAGATCGCATCGACCCGCTCGACGGAGTAACGGGTGTCTCCGACGTAGGCGGCGACGTCCGGGGCGGACCGGCCACAGGCGGCGAGAGAGAGCGCGGCAAGGGCCGCGACGCTGACGGCGACGAGGGAACGACGTGCACGCATGTGGCTCACTCTCTCACGCCCCGTACCGGCCTGTGACTCCACCCACCTCATCGCGCACCCGCCGGGACGGAGACTGCCAGCTCCTCGGGCTTGCCCAGGACATCCGCCAGGAGCTGCTCGCACCACTCCAGCAGCGCCTGGTCGCGCAGCGGCTCGCCACCGATCCGCCGGGTGCTGGGCCGGGGAACGCTGACCTGGTCGAGCGCCTGCTTGTAGACCGAGTCCGGGTGGTAGCGCTTGAGCCGCATCTGCTTCGAGTCGGGCAGCGGCAGCGGGCCGAACCGGATGTGCTTGCCCTGCATCGACACGTCGGTGAGCCCGTAGCGGCGGGCCAGCAGCCGGAACCGCGCCACGGCGACCAGGTTCTGCACCGGCGCGGGCGGCTCGCCGTACCTGTCGGTCATCTCGGCGACCACCTCGCGCAGCCGCTCGGCGTCGCGGGCCTCGGCGAGCTTGCGGTACATCTCCAGGCGCAGCCGCTCCACTCCGACGTAGTCGTGCGGCAGGTGCGCGTCGATCGGCAGGTCGACCTTGACCTCCGTCTCCTCCTCGGTGCTCTCGCCCTTGAACGCGGACACCGCCTCGCCGACCATCCGGACGTACAGGTCGAAGCCGACGCCCTCGATGTGGCCGGACTGCTCGCCGCCGAGCAAATTGCCGGCGCCGCGGATCTCCAGGTCCTTCATCGCCACGTACATGCCCGCGCCGAGTTCGGTGTGCTGGGCGATGGTGGCCAGCCGCTCGTGCGCGTTCTCGGTGAGCGGCTTCTCCGGCGGGTAGAGGAAGTACGCGTACGCCCGCTCGCGGCCCCGGCCGACCCGGCCGCGGATCTGGTGCAGCTGGGCCAGGCCGAGCAGGTCGGCCCGCTCCACGATGAGCGTGTTGGCGTTCGGGATGTCGATGCCGGACTCGACGATGGTGGTGCAGACCAGGACGTCGAACTCCTTCTCCCAGAAGCCGACCATCACCTTCTCCAGCGCCTCCTCGCCCATCTGGCCGTGCGCCACCGCGACCCGGGCCTCCGGCACCAGCTCCCGCAACTTGCGGGCCGTCTTCTCGATCGACTCGACCCGGTTGTGCAGGTAGAAGACCTGACCGTCGCGGAGCAGCTCGCGGTGGATGGAGGCGGCCACCTGCCGGTCGTCGTACGCGCCGACGAACGTGAGCACCGGGTGCCGCTCCTCCGGCGGGGTGGCGATGGTGGACATCTCCCGGATGCCGGTGATCGCCATCTCCAGCGTGCGCGGGATCGGGGTGGCCGACATGGCGAGCACGTCGACCGAGGCGCGCAGCGTCTTCAGGTGCTCCTTGTGCTCGACGCCGAACCGCTGCTCCTCGTCGATGATCACAAGGCCCAACTGCTTGAACCGGGTGGACGCCTGGAGCAGCCGGTGGGTGCCGATGACGATGTCGACGGTGCCGGCGGCGACCATCTCCAGCGTCTGCTCGGTCTCCTTCGGCGTCTGGAACCGGGACAGCTGCCGGATCGACACCGGGAACTGGCTCATCCGCTCGGCGAACGTATTGTAGTGCTGCTGCACCAGCAGCGTGGTCGGCACCAGCACCGCCACCTGCTTGCCGTCCTGCACCGCCTTGAACGCCGCCCGTACCGCGATCTCGGTCTTGCCGTAGCCGACGTCGCCGCAGATCAGCCGGTCCATCGGGACGGTTTGTTCCATGTCCCGCTTGACCTCCTCGATGGCGGCCAGCTGGTCCGGCGTCTCCTGCCAGGGGAAGGCGTCCTCCAGCTCCCGCTGCCACGGGGTGTCGGGGGCGAAGTTGTGCCCCTTGGACGCCTTGCGCGCGGCGTAGAGCTGGATGAGCTGCGCGGCGATCTCGCGGACCGCCTTGCGCGCCCGCGCCTTGGACTTCTGCCAGTCCGAGCCGCCCATCTTGTGCAGCGTGGGCTGCTCGCCGCCGACGTAGCGGGAGAGCTGGTCGAGCTGGTCGGTGGGGACGAAGAGGCGGTCGCCGGGCTGGCCGCGCTTGCTCGGCGCGTACTCGATGACCAGGTATTCGCGGCTGGCACCGTTGACGGTGCGCTGCACCAGCTCGACGTACCGGCCGATGCCGTGCTGCTCGTGCACCACGAAGTCGCCGGCCTTCAGCTCCAGCGGGTCGATGGTGTTGCGCCGCCGGCTGGGCATCTTGCGCATGTCGCGGGTGGAGGTGCCCCGGCCGCCGGTGACGTCGTTGCCGGTGAGCAGCACGAACTTCGACGCCTCGTCGACGAAGCCGGCGGTCAGGCAGCCGCACGACACGAGCAGCTCGCCCGGTGCGGGCGCGGTGGGCACCTCCTCGGTGAGCCGGGCGCCGAGACCGGCGTCGCGGAGCACCTCGACGGCCCGCTGGGCGGGGCCGTGCCCCTCGAAGACCAGCGCGATCGACCAGCCCTCGCCGGCCCAGCGCTTCAGGTCCTCGACCACCCGGGCCGTCTCGCCGTGGTAGAGCGGGGCCGGCTGGGCGGCCAGGCTCACCGCGATGGCGTCGTCGGGGGTGACGTCGACCTCGGCCGGCGCGTCCTCCCAGGGCTGCCGGGCCGGTGCCGCGTCCGCCTCGACCAGGCCGAACGGCGCGAGCGTCCACCAGGGCTGGCGCAGGGCGCGGGCTGCCGTGCGTACCTCGGCCAGGGTCTTGAAGGCGGCGGCGCCGAGGTCGACCGGGGCCTGGCCGCCGACGGCGGCTGCGGCCCAGCTGGCCTGGAGGAACTCCTCCGAGGTACGGACCAGGTCGTGCGCGCGGGTGCGGATGCGCTCGGGGTCGCAGAGGAGTACGTGGGTGCCGGCCGGCATGCAGTCGACGAGCAGTTCCAGCGCGTCGGCGCCGATCAGCACCGGCGCGAGGGACTCCATGCCCTCCACCGGGATGCCCTCGGCGAGCTTGTCCAGGATCTCGGCCAGCTCGGGGTGCTCGGCTGCGAGCGCGGCGGCCCGCTCCCGCACGTCCGGGGTGAGCAGCAGCTCGCGGCACGGCGGCGCCCACATCTGCGCGACGCCCTCGATGGTGCGCTGGTCGGCGACCGCGAACGTGCGGATCTCCTCCACCTCGTCGCCCCAGAACTCGACCCGGGACGGGTGCTCGTCGGTGGGCGGGAAGACGTCCAGGATGCCGCCGCGTACGGCGAACTCGCCGCGCTTGGTGACCAGGTCGACCCGGGCGTACGCCATGTCGGTGAGCCGGCGGGCGACCTCTTCCAGGTCGGCCTCGTCACCGGCGGCGAGCTGGACGGGTTCCAGGTCGCCGAGGCCCTTGAGCTGCGGCTGGAGCAGCGACCGGACCGGCGCGACCACGACCCGCAGCGGCCCGGTGCGGCCGTGCGCGTCGGCGGCCTCCGGGTGGGCGAGGCGGCGCAGCACGGCGAGGCGCCGCCCGACCGTGTCGGAGCGGGGCGACAGGCGCTCGTGCGGCAGCGTCTCCCAGGACGGGAAGACCGCCACCTGCTCCGGCGGCAGCAGGCTGCCCAGCGCGGAGGCCAGGTCGTCGGCCTCCCGGGTGGTGGCGGTGACCGCGAGCACGGGACGGCCCGCGCCGCCGGCCGGCTCGTCGGCGGCGACCGCTGCCACCGCGAACGGGCGCAACGCGGCGGGGGCGGTGAGGTCGAGCCCGTCGACCTGCGCGGCACCGGAGCGCGCCAGGTCACGCGCCCGGGCCAGCCCCGGGTCGGCCAGGGCGGCGGAGAAGAGTCCGGTGAGCATCAGTGATCACTTCCAGCGGATCGACACACGACGACGACCCCGCGTCCAGCCGGACGGGGGGTGCACCGTTCGAGCCTATCCCCCTCCACCGACGATCCGGGCCCGCCCGATCTTCGATCTTGACCGGCCGTGGCCGGGCGTGGTGCGGTGGGCGGATGGTCGAGTATCGGGCGGTCTTCGACGCCCAGGTGGATTTCGCAAACGGTGGTGGCCTGCGCACGGACGGGTTCCGGTTGGACGTGCCGCACCCGGACGTCACCGACGACGAGGTGGCCGCGCTGCTGGTCCGGCACCTCGGGCTGCTCATGGTCGGCGAGGTGCGGATCACCAACCGGACCGTGGTCGAGGAGCCGCACAAGGGCGGACGGGGCCTCGATGTGCCGGCCTCGGGTGGGCGGAAGCTCGTCGAACTGAGTCACGTGATCGCCGAAGGGCTGGTCACGCTGCCCGGCTGGCCCGGCCCGGCGATCAGCGACTGGCTGACCCGGGAGGAGTCCCGGAATCGGTACGCGCCGGGCGTCGAGTTCCACGTCGCCCGGATCGACATGATCGCCAACACCGGCACGTACGTGGACACGCCGTCGCACCGCTTCGCCGACGGCCCGGACCTGACCGGGGTGCCGCTGGACCGCCTCGCCGACCTGCCCGGCCTGGTGGTACGCGTGCCCGCCGGTACCCGGGCGGTGGACCGGCTGATGCTCGCCCCGTACGACGTGGCCGGGTGCGCGGTGCTGCTGCACACCGGCTGGGACGCGCACTTCGGCACCGACAGGTACGCCGCGCCGGAGGCGCCCTTCCTGACCGGTGACGGTGCGCAGTGGCTGGCCGAGGCGGGCGCGGCGCTCGTCGGCATCGACTCGATCAACATCGACGACATGACTCCGGCGGCAGCGGGTCAGCGCCCGGCGCACACCGGTCTGCTGGCCGCCGGGGTGCCGATCGTGGAGCACCTGACCGGCCTGGACGCGCTGCCGCCGACCGGCTTCCGGTTCACCGCCGCCCCGCCACGGGTCGCCGGCATGGGCACGTTCCCGGTCCGGGCCTTCGCCGTCGTCAACGCCTGACCCACGCCGCCGCCCGCCGCCAACCGCCGCCCGCCAAGCGCCGGGTGGAACGCCATGGGTGTCAAAAGGGCGCTGAGACACCCATAACGTTCCACTGACCGCCACTTCGAGGCGTGAGTGGAACGGCGTGGGTGTCAAACGGCGACGTAGACACCCATGCCGTTCCACCGAGCAGGCGGGCGGCGAGGTCAGTAGCGGACCGCGATGCGGCGCTCCACCGCGTCCACGCGGATCTCGCCGCCGTACGGGATGATCAGCTGCGGGTCGGTGTGGCCCAGGTCGACGTCGAAGACCACCACCGGGTCGCCCGCGTAGGGGGCAAGAGCCGACAGGATCGCCGCCCGCTGGTCGGCGGCCCAGGCCAGCCGCTCCGCGACCGTGTGGGGCCGGTCGAAGTCCCACGCCTTGGGCCGGCCCACCACGATCGCCGGGAAGCCGGCGAGCAGCCCGCGCTCGCCCAGGTTCCGCACGATCCGGAAGACCTCCTGCGCGGACGGCATCTCCTCCGAGGTCTCCAGCACCAGTACCGAGCCGGCCAGGTCGGCCGCGCGCGGAACACGGTCGGTCGCCATCAGCCAGTGCAGGATCTCCAGATTGCCGCCCCACGTGCGGCCCTGCACCACCTCGGCCGGGCCGTGCCAGCGCCAGCCCTCGGACGGGTACATCGGCGGCTCCTCGGCCAGCGTGGCCGGGTCGCGCCAGTCGCACGGCTCGTCGCCCCACTCGGGGGCGGCGGTCAGCTCGTACCAGCCGGAGGTGAACAGCGCGGCGCGCAGCGAGTCGAACGTCAGCGGGTGCGGCTTGCCGGAGCGCCCGAGGTGCACCAGCACGGACCCGCCGTGGTAGCCGACGAGATCCAGCCGGTAGAGGTGGTTGAGCACGTTCGTGTTGTCCGAGTAGCCGAAGTACGGCTTCGGGTTGGCCCACAGCTCCTCGTCGTTCAGGTACGGGGTGACAGTGATCAGGTCGTCCCCGCCGACGGTGGCCAGCACGGCGGTGATCGTCGGGTCGGTGAACGCGGCCATCAGGTCACGTGCCCGGTCGCGCGGGTCGGCGCCCATGACGCGGGTGGTCGGGTACTCCACCGGTTCCAGCCCCAGCTCGTCGCGGAGCCGGCGCAGCCCCAGCTCGTACACGTGGGGGAAGAGACCCGGCAGGCCGGCGGAGGGTGAGACGACCGCGACCCGGTCGCCCGGCTTCGGTTTGGGGGGATAGACGGGTGCCTGCATGGCCCGACGCTATCGGCCCGGACCAGCGGTTTTCGCCCTGACGAAACCGCCTCAGCCAGGCAAATGCCGCCAATAGGCTGAGCGCGTGGACGACGAGCCGGAACTGCGTACCCGGGACTGGCTGCCGCGCACGGCGGCGCTGATCCTCGGCACCCTGGCGCTGGCCAGCGCGTTCATCGCCGCCTACGTCGGCGCGCTGCACAAGCCCGACCCGCGCGACATCCCGGTCGCCGTCGTCACCAGCGACCAGCAGGCCCAGGCCGTGATGTCCGCCGTGCGCGCCCGCACCGACACGATCAAACCCGTCGGGTACGACAGCCGCGGCGCCGCCCAGGACGGCCTCACCGACAGATCGGTGTACGCGGTGCTCAGCTCCGCCCCGGACGGCGGCCTGACGCTCGCCACCGCCAGCGCCGGAGCGCCCGCCGCCACGGAACTCGTCACCGACGTGTTCACCGAGGCGGCCCGGCAGGCCGGGGTGCCGCTTCAGGTCACCGACGACGTGCCGGTCTCCGGCGACGACCCGCGCGGCCTGGTCCCGTTCTACCTGGCCGTCGGCGTGGTGCTCGGCGGCTACCTGGCGTCCACGGCGCTCGGCATCTCACTCGGCACCAGCCCCCGCGACCTGCGCCGGGCCGGGCTGCGGATCGCCACGCTCGCGGTGCACGCGATCCTGCTCGGCGTCATCGGGGCGATCCTGGTCGGACCGGTGCTCGGCGTGTTCGCCGGTCACGTGGCGGCGGTGGCGGTGGTCGGCGCGCTCGCCGCGTTCGCGGCCGGGATGGTCGCCGCCGCCGTGCAGGGCTGGCTCGGACTGCTCGGCACCGGCATCGTGATCCTGCTGCTCGTGGTGCTCGGCAACCCCGGGTCCGGCGGCATCTACGCGCCCGAGTTCCTGCCGCCGCTCCTGCGCGGCATGCACCGCTGGAACGTGCCAGGCCTCGCCACCGACCTGTTCAAATCGGCCATCTACTTCGACTGGCGCGGCGGCGGCTGGGCGCTGACCGGCCTGCTGATCTGGGTCGTCGCCGGCCTGGCCGGGCTGCTCACCGCGACCATGTTCCGCGCCCGACGGCGCCCGGCGCCGGGCCGGCACGCCGTCGACCGGGGCTGACCGGCGGGCCGTCCCAGAGTGCAGATCATCACGCGGTCCCCCTCCTGTCCCCCGGGGGTACGCGGATACGATCCAGGGGAGTCGGACAGCGCTGTCCTTCGTCCTCGCGTAAGGAGCGCAACCGTGACCGACCAGCACGACCACGACGGCCCCGACGCCGCTCTCCGGGCCGACATCCGCCGCCTCGGCACGCTGCTCGGGCAGACCCTGGCCCGGCAGGAGGGCCGCCCGCTGCTCGACCTGGTCGAGGAGATCCGCGCCCAGGTCCGCTCCGACGCGCCGGCCGCCGCCCAGCGCCTCGCCGGGCTCGACGTCACCACCGGCACGAAGCTCGCCCGTGCCTTCTCCACCTACTTCCACCTGGCGAACATCACCGAGCAGGTGCACCGCGCCCGGGACCTGCGCCGCCGCCGCGCCACCGACGGCGGCTGGCTGGACCAGGCCGCCAAGATGATCGCCGAGCGGGGCGTACCGGCCGAGGAGATCGCCGCCGCGGCCCGCCGGCTGGCCGTACGCCCGGTCTTCACCGCGCACCCGACCGAGGCGGCCCGCCGGTCCATCCTGTCCAAGCTGCGCGCGGTCGCCGACGAGCTGGACACCGAGACCGCGAACGCGATCCTGTACGGCGCCAGCGACGAGGGCCCGGCGAACCGCCGCCTGGCCGAACTGCTCGACCTGATGTGGCAGACCGACGAGCTGCGGCTGGACCGGCCGGACCCGACCGACGAGGCGCGCAACGCGATCTACTACCTGCGCGACCTGTACGCCGAGGCCGCGCCGCAGGTCCTCGACGACCTCGCCGACACGCTGCGCACGCTCGGCGTGGAGACGTCACCGACGTCCCGCCCGCTGAGCTTCGGCACCTGGATCGGCGGCGACCGCGACGGCAACCCGTTCGTCACGCCGGTGGTCACCCGCGAGGTGCTGCGCATCCAGCACGAGCACGGCATCGCCGCCACCGAGAAGGCGATGGACGAGCTGATCACCGAGGTCAGCGTGTCCCGGCGGCTGCGCGCGGTGTCGCTCGACCTGTCCGCCAGCCTGGCCAAGGACCTGGACGCGCTGCCCGAGGTGGCGCCCCGGTTCCGCCGGGTCAACGCGGAGGAGCCGTACCGGCTCAAGGCGCGGTGCGTGAAGGCGAAGCTCGCCAACACCCGGGAGCGGCTGCGCGCCGACACCCCGCACGTGCCGGGGCGCGACTACCGGGGCTCGGCCGAGCTGATCGCCGACCTGGAGCTGCTGCGCGCGTCGCTGGCCCGCAACTCCGGCCAGCTCACCGCCGTCGGGCGGCTCGCCTCGACCATCCGTACGGTGTCCGCGTTCGGCCTGCACCTGGCCACCATGGACATCCGGGAGCACGCGGAGAAGCACCACGAGGTGCTGGCCCAGCTCTACGAGGCCGTCGGCGAGGTGTCCGACTACCCGGCGCTGACCCGGCTGGAGCGCACCAAGCTGCTCGCCGACGAGCTGACCGGCCGCCGGCCGCTCTCCACCCAGGACAGCCCGCTCACCGAGTCGGCCCGCAAGACGTTCGACGTGTTCGCGGCCATCCGCGAGGCGCAGGACCGGTTCGGCCCCGAGGTGATCGAGTCGTACATCATCTCGATGACGCTCGGCGTGGACGACGTGCTCGCCGCCGTGGTGCTGGCCCGCGAGGCGGGCCTGGTGGACGTGCACTCCGGGCGGGCCCGCATCGGCATCGTGCCGCTGCTGGAGACCCCGGCCGAGCTGAACGCCGGCGGCGAGCTGCTGGACGAGCTGCTGTCGCTGCCCGCGTACCGGGCGCTGGTGGCGGCGCGGGGCGACGTGCAGGAGGTGATGCTCGGCTACTCGGACTCCAACAAGGAGGCGGGCATCACCACCAGCCAGTGGTCCATCCACCGGGCGCAGCGCGCGCTGCGGGACGTGGCCGCGCGGCACGGCGTACACCTGCGGTTGTTCCACGGCCGGGGCGGCACCGTCGGCCGTGGCGGCGGTCCCACGCACGACGCGATCCTGGCCCAGCCGTACGGCACGCTGGACGGCGCGATCAAGGTGACCGAGCAGGGCGAGGTCATCTCCGACAAGTACACGCTGCCGGCGCTGGCCCGGGAGAACCTGGAGCTGACTGTCGCGGCGGTGCTTCAGGCGACGCTGCTGCACACCGCGCCCCGGCAGCCGGCCGAGATGCTGGAGCGCTGGGACGCGGCCATGGACGTGGTGTCCGAGTCGGCGTTCCGGTCGTACCGGTCGCTGGTCGAGGACCCGGACCTGCCCGCGTACTTCTGGGCCTCCACGCCGACCGAGCTGCTCGGCGCGCTGAATATCGGCTCCCGGCCGGCGAAGCGCCCGAACACCGGCGCCGGCCTGTCCGGCCTGCGGGCCATCCCGTGGGTGTTCGGCTGGACGCAGACCCGGCAGATCGTGCCGGGCTGGTTCGGCGTGGGCTCCGGGCTGGCCGCCGCGCGGGCGGCCGGGCTGGCCGACGTGCTCGCCGAGATGAACCGGAACTGGCACTTCTTCCGCACGTTCCTGTCGAACGTCGAGATGATGCTGACCAAGACCGACCTGACCATCGCCCGGCGGTACGTGGAGACGCTGGTGCCGAAGAAGCTGCACCCGATCTTCGACAAGATCGAGCAGGAGTACGAGCTGACCAAGCAGGAGGTGCTGGCCGTCACCGGCTCACCGGCGCTGCTGGAGAACTCCCCCGTGCTGCAGCGCACGCTCGCCGTGCGGGACACCTACCTGGAGCCGCTGCACCACCTCCAGGTGGCGTTGCTGCGGCAGTACCGCGAATCAGGTGCGGCCGGGCGGGCGGTGGCGACCGCGCCGGGTGGGCGGCGTGCCCCGAACGACGGTACGGCGCTGGAACGGGCGCTGCTGACCACCGTCAACGGCATCGCCGCCGGCATGCGCAACACCGGCTGAGGTGTAAGGAAGGGCCCCCTCTTAACGCCTCGTGCATAAGAGGGGGCCCTTCTTAACGCCTGCGCGCGGCGCGTCGCGAGCAGCGCCCGACGCGCGGCGCACCGCGCCCGGCGCGGCGGTGCAGGCTAGAAGTCGCCGCCGCCGAAGTCACCGCCGAAATCTCCGCCGCCGAAGCCACCGAAGTCGCCACCGCCGTAGTCCCCGCCGCCGAAGTCGCCACCGGCGTAGTCGCCACCGCCGCCCATGTCTCCGCCCTGGTCGCCGAAGTCCTGGCCGTCGCCGAAGCCCTCCTGGTAGCCGGCGTCGTAGCCGTACCCGGGGTCGGCGAACGCGGGCGAGAACAGCGCGTCGGCGATCAGCAGACCGCCGACCACACCGACGCCGGCGCCGAGCGCGGTCTTCCACCACGGCGTGGAGTACCAGCCGGCCGGCACCGGCCGCCCCTGGAACCGGCCACCCGGGTAGTAGTAGGGCGTCGCGTTGCCCGGCTGCGGTCCGGCCCGGAACGTCTGCCCCTGCACGTCGACCTGACGCTCCTTGGTGAGCGCGCCCGCGCCCTGGGCGGCGGCGAGCGGCGGCAGCTCCGGGCCCGGGTCGATGCCCATCGCGGTACGCGCCGCCCGGATGTACGCCAGCCCTTCCAGCGCGGTCTCCCGGGCCAGCCCGAACTGGCGCGGCGTGCTCGCCTGCTCCAACTGGGAACCGGCCGCGTTGTAGCGCTCACCCGCGTCGGCGAGCGCCTGCCGGACCGCCGGGGCGTCGCCGTGCAGGTTCATCAGCTGGCCGCCGAGCCGCTCGTACCACCGCTGCGCCTCGGCGCGGGCGTCGGCCAGTTCGTTCGAGCGACGCGATCTGCTCCCCCTCCGCCAGAACATGAACGCACCTCCGAGCAGCAGGATCAGGAACAGCCACAACGCGAACTCCATGACTCGAACGTACCCACCGGGCGCACGTCGTACCCGTTTGGCAAGCTCTTGGCCATGAGCTTTGCGACGCTGGCCGTGGTGGTGCTCTGCCTCGCCGCGGGCGGCGCGGTGGGCTGGCTGGCCGCGCGGGCGCGCGCGGCGGCCGACATCGCCCGCCTGGAGGCGACGCTCGCCGCGACCAAGGCGGGCGAGGGCCGGCTGGAGCAGTCCATGCGGGCGCTGAGCTACGAGGCCACGGCGCAGTCGCAGGAGGCGGTGGCCCGCGCGGTCGCGCCGCTGCACGACACGCTGCGCCGCTACGAGCAGCGGGTGGCCGAGCTGGAGCGGGACCGGGTCGACGCGTACGCCGAGCTGCGCGAGCAGGTGCGGTCCATGAGCGCGGTCTCCGGCGAGCTGCGCACCGAGACCAAGCAGCTGGTGGCCGCGTTGCGCGCGCCGCAGGTGCGGGGCCGCTGGGGCGAGCACCAGCTCCGCCGGATCGTCGAGGCCGCCGGCATGCTGGAGCACTGCGACTTCAGCGAGCAGGTCACCGCCGCGACCGACCACCAGGGGGTACGCCCCGACCTGGTGGTCCGGCTGCACGGCGGCCGGACGGTGGTGGTGGACGCGAAGGCGCCGTTCGACGCGTACCTGACCGCGATGGAGGCGCGCGACGAACGGGGGCGTGACACCCACCTGGACGCGCACGCCCGGCACCTGCGCGCGCACGTCGACGGCCTGGCCGCCAAGTCCTACTGGTCGGCGTTCGACCAGACGCCGGAGTTCGTGGTGCTGTTCGTGCCGGCCGACCCGTTCCTCGACGTGGCCCTGCAACGCGACCCGACGCTGCTGGAGCACGCGTTCGCCCGCAACGTCGTGCTGGCCACCCCGGCCACGCTGGTGGCGCTGCTGCGCACGGTGGCCTACTCGTGGCGGCAGGAGGCGCTGGCGCGCAACGCGGCGACCGTCCACTCGCTGGCCCGCGAGCTGTACGGGCGGCTGTCCACGCTGGGCGACCACGTCGGCAAGCTGGGCAGCTCGCTGGGCGGGGCGGTGACGGCGTACAACCGGGCGGTGGGTTCGCTGGAGGCCCGGGTGCTGGTGAGCGCGCGGAAGCTGGCCGAGCTGGGCGTCTCCGACGACGAGCTGGCCGCCCCGGCGCAGGTCGAGCTGGCGCCGAGGCAGCCGCAGGCGCCCGAGTTGCTGGGTCCGCCGTCCACATCGGCCGAGCGGTCGACCGACGTCGACGCCTAACACGTCGCACGTGTTGACGTAGGCCGATTTCCATCACGGACTGATCACAAACCTGGGCCGAGTAGTGACACCTGCCGTCCTGGCACGCAGGATCACCGTCACACGTGCCCTGCCCCTCGGGGGCCCTGTTCTCTGGAGGAAGAGAACGTTGAGTAAACCCCGCACGCGCAGCCGGCGACCGTCCGCCGCGCTCCTGGCCTCGGTCCTCGCGGCCGGCGCCCTGACCGTCGGAGGTGGCGCCGGCACCGCGAGCGCCGCCCCCGCCGCCCCGCAACCCTCGCAGCCGACCGCCGCGAAGGCACTGGGCGCACACGACGCCAAGCTGCTCGACGAGGCCGAGGCGAAGAACGCGCCGACCGTCACGATGATCATCGCGGCCAAGAAGGGATCGGCCAAGAAGGTCGTTGACGGCCTGACCGGCCTGGGCGCGACCGTCAGCCAGCGGTACGACCAGATCGGCTACGTGCTGGCGAAGGTCCCCACCGACAAGGCGCTCAAGGCCGCCACGCTGCCCGGTGTCGCCGCCGTCGACCTCGACGAGACCATCAAGCTCCCCGACCCGGCGCCGGAGGCGGCCCCGAAGGGCGCGAAGACCGCCGCGCAGGCCCAGACGCTGGCCGGGCCGGGCGGTGACACCGGTGCGGTGAACCCGTACATGCCGACGAACGAGACCGGCGCGGAGGCCTTCAAGGCCGCGAACCCGCAGTGGGACGGCCGCGGCGTCACCATCGGCATCATGGACTCCGGTGTGGACCTCGACCAGCCGGCGCTGCAGACGACCACCACCGGCGAGCGCAAGATCGTCGACTGGGTCACCGCCACCGACCCGCTGGAGGACGCCTCCTGGCGACCGATGCTGACCGAGGTCAGCGGCCCGACGTTCACCACCTCGCTGGGCACCTGGACCGCGCCGGCCGGCAACTACCGGTTCAACGTGTTCCGCGAGAACATCACCGCGAACAGCGACGCGCGCGGCGACCTCAACCGCGACGGCGACACCACCGACTTCTGGGGCGTGCTCTACAACCCCGCCAACGGGGACGTCCGCGTCGACGCGAACCAGAACAACGACTTCACCGACGACGAGGTGATGCGGCCGTACAAGGAGAAGTTCCAGGTCGGCCACTTCGGCACGGACAACCCGGCCACCGCGGTACGCGAGCAGATCCCGTTCGTCGTCGAGTACCGGCGCAACGTGGACACCACGCCGGCCGGCGGCCCGGGCCTGGTCGACTACGTCAACATCGGCATCATCGAGAGCACCCACGGCACCCACGTCGCCGGCATCACCGCCGCCAACGACATGCTCGGCAACAGCGCCTTCGACGGCGCCGCCCCGGGTGCCAAGCTGGTCTCCGCCCGCGCCTGCTCGTGGGGTGGCGGCTGCACCGCGGCGGCGCTCACCACCGGCATGGCCGACCTGGTCATCAACCGCAAGGTCGACGTGGTGAACATGTCGATCGGCGGCCTGCCCGCGCTCAACGACGGCTCGAACGCCCGCGCGGTCCTCTACAACGACCTGATCAACACCTACGGCGTGCAGCTGTTCATCTCGGCCGGCAACTCCGGCCCGGGCCTGAACACCGTCGGCGACCCGTCGGTGGCCACCGACGTGGTGAGCGTCGCGGCGAGCGTCAGCAAGGACACCTGGCTGGCCAACTACGGCTCGGTGGTCCGCAAGGACAACGCGCTGTTCAATTTCTCGTCGCGCGGCCCGCGTGAGGACGGCGGCTTCAAGCCGAACATCGCCGCCCCCGGCTCGGCCATCTCCACCGCGCCGACCTGGCAGCCGGGCAACCCGGTGCCGGAGGCGGGCTACCCGCTGCCCCCGGGCTACCAGATGCTCAACGGCACCTCGATGGCCGCCCCGCAGGCCACCGGCGCCGCCGCGCTGCTGCTGTCGGCCGCCAAGGCGACCGGCAAGGGCGTCACCCCGGCCGCGCTGCGCCGGGCCGTCTACACCTCGGCCCAGCCGATCGCCGGCGTCCCGACGTACGCGCAGGGCTACGGCATGTTCAACGTGCCGGGCGCGTGGAGCCTGCTCGCCAAGGGCGTGCCGACCCGCACGTACACCTCCGAGGCGCCGGTCTGCACCGAGCTGTCGCCGAACCTGACCCGCTACGACCGGGCCTCCGGCACGTTCGTGCCGAACCCGAACGTCGGCACCGGCCTCTACAACCGCTGCGCCGCCGACCGTGGTGGCCAGAAGGTCAAGGAGAGCCGCCACTACGAGGTCAAGCTGACCCGGACCAGCGGCCCGAACAAGGGCATCAAGCACGAGGTCGCGTTCCGCGGCAACGACGGCACCTACTCCGCCCCCAAGGTGGTCTGGCTGCCGCTGAACAAGACCGTCACGGTCAAGGTGAAGGCCAAGCCGATGACGGCCGGCGCGCACGGCGCCATCATGACCGTCGACGACCCGGCCACCAACGTGGTCGACTTCGAGGTCGCCACCGTCGTGGTCGCCTCGAACCCGGTGTCCGCTCCGGCGTACTCCTTCTCGGCCGAGGGCTCGGTCGAGCGGAACAACTTCCGGTCGTACTTCGTGACCGTCCCGCCGGGCGCGGGCGCGCTGCAGGTCAACCTGTCCGGCATCGCGACCGGCTCGCAGACCCGCTTCATCGCCATCAACCCGTACGGCGTGCCGGTCGAGAGCACCGCCAGCACCGCCTGCTACACCAACTTCTCCGACGCCGCGGTCTGCAAGCCGCAGGAGCGGGACTACCAGAACCCGATCCCGGGTGTGTGGGAGATCGAGGTGGAGGCGCGCCGCACCTCGCCGGCGCTGGACAACCCGTTCCGGCTGCAGGCCCGCGTGCAGGGCGTGAAGGTGGAGCCGGCCGTGGTGCAGCTCCCGTCGGTCACCGCCGGTACGCCGGCTCCGGTGAGCTGGAAGCTGACCAACGCGTTCGGTCCGGTCCAGGTGACCGGCGTCGGCGGTCCGCTGGCGAGCGTCCGGTCCGAGCGGCCCAGCATCACCCAGGGCGCGAGCCAGGAGTACCTGGTGGAGGTGCCGGCGGGCGCCACCTCGTTCACCGCGCGGATCGGCAACCCGTCCGACCTGAGCGCCGACCTGGACCTGACGGTCTTCCTGGGCACCACCCGGGTGGGCCAGTCGGCCGACGGTGACTCGGAGGAGGCGGTCACGCTGACCAACCCGACCCCGGGCACCTACCGCGTCGTGGTCGACGGTTACTCGATGAGCGACCCGAGCACCGCGTACGACTACCGGGACTCGTTCGCCTCCCCGGAGCTGGGCACGCTCTCCGCGTCGTCCACGCCGCTGTCGCTGGCCAACGGCGCCACCGCCACCCTCACGGGTTCGGTGACCGCCCTGTCCACCCCGGCCGCCGGCCGGGAGCTGTACGGCGACATGGCCGTGACCACCACCGAGGGCGCGGTCGTCGGCCGCGGTTCGGTGGAGGTTCTCGCGGTCAACTGATCCGCTGACACGACGGAGCCCCGTCCCCTCTCGCAGGGGGCGGGGCTCTTTCGTGTCGTCAGGCGGGGCGGGCGGACTCGACCACGAACGGGGTGCCCTGCTGACAGGTGGTCATCATGCCCGGTTCGGGACGGCCGGTGACCTCGACCCGGGCGCCGGCCTTGAGCACGTCGCGGGGGCCGCCGACGAGCAGGTGGCCGTCGAGCAGCAGGCAGTTCGGCTCGACCCCGGCCTGCACGGTTCCTGTGATGACGGTGCCGCCGACGCCCGGCGGCGTCGACGGGCCGCCCTTCCAGGAGGGGTCCGGCCGGCTCGGGCCGGTGCCGGGATCGGGCTGGCTGGTCACCGGGGCGGCTCCCGTCGTACTCGGGCTGGGGCTGGGATCGGCGGACCCGTCGCCGGGTGCGGCGCAGGCGGTCAGCGCGAGGCCGGCGAGCAGTGCGACGAGCACCGTACGAGGAGTCTTCATGGTCGGTTGGACGCGGCGGACGGCCGTTGCGTTCCCGTCAGCCGCGCGCGGCGGCGGCGGCGGCGGCGGCCTTCATGTCGCGCTTGAGTTCCTGCGGCAGCGAGAACGTCAGCCGCTCGTCCGCGGTGGTGATCTCCTCGACGTCGCCGAAGCCGCGCTCGGCCAGGTGCGCGAGCACCTGCTGGACCAGCTCGTCCGGGACGCTCGCGCCGGAGGTCACACCCACAGTGCTCGCCCCGGCCAGCCAGGCGTCGTCGATCTCGTGCGCGAAGTCGACCAGGTGCCCGGCGCGGGCGCCGGCGTCCAGCGCCACCTCGACCAACCGGACCGAGTTCGAGGAGTTGCGCGAGCCGACCACGATCACCACGTCGCACTCGGGGGCGATCTCCTTGACCACGTGCTGGCGGTTGGAGGTGGCGTAGCAGATGTCGTCGCTGGGCGGCGACTGGAGCAGCGGCAGGCGCTTCTTGAGCCGGGCCACGGTCTCCAGCGTCTCGTCCACCGACAGCGTGGTCTGGGACAGCCAGACCACCTTCTCCGGGTCGCGCACGGTGACCTTGTCGACGCCGTCCGGGCCGTCGACGAGCTGGATGTGGGCGGGCGCCTCACCGGCGGTGCCGATGACCTCCTCGTGCCCCTCGTGGCCGATGAGCAGGATGTCGTAGTCCTGCGCGGCGAACCGCCGGGCCTCGTGGTGCACCTTCGTCACCAGCGGGCAGGTGGCGTCGATCGCCCGCAGCGAGCGCTCCTTGGCCTGCTCGTACACCTCGGGGGCGACGCCGTGGGCGGAGAAGATGACGGTGGCGCCCTCCGGCACCTCCTCGTTCTCCTCCACGAAGATCGCGCCCTGGGCCTCCAGCGTGCGCACCACGTGCTTGTTGTGCACGATCTGCTTACGCACGTAGATCGGCGCGCCGTAGAGCTTCAGCGCCTCCTCGACGGTCTGCACCGCCCGGTCCACGCCCGCGCAGTAGCCGCGGGGGTTGGCCAGGAGCACGCGCTTGCCGGTCCGGGGAGTCGTCTCAGCGTCAGTCACCCGCCCATCGTACGTGGCGCTCTCCCGTGCGGCAGCGGCCGCGAGGCGCGCGCGGGCGCTGTCGGTCCCGGGCCGTAGGGTGGGCGGGTGAGCGCGGGAGAGGACGGGCAGAGCAGGCCGGACGGGCAGAGCAGGCCGGACGGGCGGAGCACGGCCGAGGAGCCGTGGCCGGTCCGGGTGGTCAGCCAGAAGGTCGGCGCCTGGATCGCCCGCCTCGGCTGGGTGTGGGTCGACGGCCAGGTGGCGCAGATCAGCCGCCGTCCCGGCGCGAGCACCGTCTTCCTCACGCTGCGCGACCCGTCGGCCGATCTGAGCCTCACCGTCACCACGAACCGCGACGTGCTGGACGCCGGCGCGCCGGAGCTGCGCGAGGGCGCCCGGGTGGTGCTGCACGCCAAGCCCGAGTTCTACGCCGCGCGGGGCACGCTCAGCCTGCGCGCCGACGAGATCCGCCAGGTCGGCCTCGGTGAGCTGCTGGCCCGGCTGGAGAAGCTCAAGAAGCTGCTCGCCGCCGAGGGCCTGTTCGACCGGTCCCGCAAGCGGCGGCTGCCGTTCCTGCCGGGCCGGGTCGGCCTGATCACCGGCCGCGCCTCGGCGGCCGAGCGGGACGTGCTGACGAACGCCCGCCGCCGCTGGCCCGCCGTCGACTTCCGCACGATCAACGTGGCGGTGCAGGGGCCGGGCGCGGTGCCGGACATCGTCGGCGCGCTCAAGGTGCTCGACGCCGATCCGGCGGTCGACGTGATCGTCATCGCCCGGGGCGGTGGCGGCATCGAGGATCTGCTGCCCTTCTCCGACGAGACGCTGTGCCGGGCGGTCTTCGCCTGCCGCACGCCGGTGGTCAGCGCGATCGGCCACGAGACCGACGCGCCGCTGCTGGACTACGTGGCCGACGTGCGCGCCTCCACCCCGACCGACGCGGCCAAGCGCATCGTGCCGGACCTGACCGAGGAGGTCCGGTTGATCGGCCAGGCCCGGTCCCGGCTGGAACGGGCCGTTCGCCACCTGGTCGACCGGGAGCAGCACCGGATCGACCTGCTGCGCTCCCGCCCGGTGCTGGCCCGGCCGCAGGTGATGGTCGAGCAGCGGGCGGTGGACGTGTCGGCGCTGCGTGACCGCGCCGGCCGGTCCCTGGAGCACCGGCTGCGGGGGGCCACCGACGACCTGCGGCACACGCTGGCCCGGCTGCGCGCGCTGTCCCCGGCCGCGACGCTGGAGCGCGGCTACGCGATCGTGCAGCGCGCCGACGGCCACGTCGTCCGCGCGGCGTCCGAGGTCGCCAAGGGCGATCCACTGCGGGTACGCCTCGCCGAGGGCGAGCTGACCGCCACCGTCGACGGCTGAGGAAAGAGAGACGATGACCGGGACGAAGGACGAGCAGCTCAGCTACGAGCAGGCCCGCGCCGAGCTGGCCTCGGTGGTGGAGAAGCTGGAGGCCGGCGGCACCTCGCTGGAGGAGTCGCTGGCCCTCTGGGAGCGCGGCGAGCAGCTCGCCGGGGTGTGCCAGCGCTGGCTGGACGGCGCGCGCGCCCGTATCGACGCCGCGCGGCAGCGCGCCGAGGACTGACGGTGGGGTCCGGCGTGATCGCCGAACCCCACCGCAGATGTCAGTTGAACAGGTTGTACAGCTCGGCAGGAGCCTCGACGACCTGGTCGGCCGGGGGCTTCTGGGCCGCCGCCGCGTTGCCGTAGTCGGTGTAGGTGATCTTCAGGTCCTGTGCGGCGTTCTGCCCGGCCGCCGGGATCTTGAGCACCATCTCGCTGAGCCGGCCCTGCGTGTCGACCTTGGCGGTGAACGGCACGGACTGGGCCTGCGCGCCGAGCGCGGTGATCACGGCCGGGTCGAGCGAGCCCGCCTCGGCGGCCTTGGACACGTCGACGGTGCCCTCGTACGTGCCCTCGCCGGTCTGCCGTACCTCGGTGATGCCCTGGGTGAGCACGGCGCTGCCGGCCGGGTCGAGCTTCTCGAAGTCGAAGCCCAGCGCCCGGTTGCCCTTGATCCGGTTCTGGTCGAGGTGGTGGTACTTGCCGGTGTTGAGGTTCTTCACGCCGGGGATCTGGGTCGCCGCCGTGCCGCCCAGCTCCAGCTTGACCCAGCTGTCCGGCTTGGCGTGGATCAGGTCCAGCTTCATCATCAGGTCCGACGACGGGTCGCCGATGGTCATCCGCATGTCGGCGCTCTGGCTCGGCTCGTGCACCTGCCCTTCGGCGGTGGAGCCCGCGCCGGTCATGGTGAACTTGAAGTTCCCTTCACGGATCGCGTTCGTGGAGTCGAGCAGGGCCTGCTTGGCCGCGCTGCTGGACGCCGTGGCGCTCGGTGCGACGCTGCCGGAGGCGCTCGGGGTCGAGGAGGCGCCGGAGGTCGTCGCGTCGCCGTTGCAGGCCGCCAGGCCGGGAATGAGCAGCGCCGCGGCGAACGCGGTGGCGCTGAAGCGTCGTATCTTCACGTCAACCTCTCCAGGTGGGTCGTCCGGGCTCGATGTCCCTTCTGTTCCCGGAAGCGGGGATCCGCAATCCCGCCTCACCCGGAGGGAGGACGTCAGCGCAGTGACGTGGCGAGCTTGCGCAGCTCCGTCTCCCCGGCGTCGCCGACCACGATCACGGTGCGGTTCGGCTCCAGCAGGACGAGCGCCTGCTCGTTGCCGCGGGCGGTGTAGCGCTGCCAGCTCAGCCCGCCGGGCAGGTCGGCCGCCCCCTGCGGCCGGCCCTCACTCAGCTCGGCCGGGAGGAGCTTCTCCGCCGGGACGTTGCTCTCCACGAGTTGCGCGCCGCGGCCCTCCGGGGTCACGTACCCGATCCGCAGCGTCGACCCGTCGGCCTCGGTCCGGAAGCGGGCGTTCACCGTACGCCAGTCGTCGCCCAGACCGGTCGGCGCGCTGACCGGGAAGACGTTCGCGGAGCGGGCCTGTTCCAGCGCGGGCGCCGGGTCGACGGTGACCGGCGAGTCGCCGCCGAGGAAGCCGCGGTAGAAGGCGAGCAGCAGCGCGATCGGGACCAGCAGGATCAGCAGGGACAGCGCCATGTCCTTCGGCGACCGCTCGGAGCGGGCCTTCTCCTTGCCGGCGGGCGGCGCGGGCGTGTCGCCCGCGGCGGCCGGTTCGCCCTGCTCCGCGACGAGTGCGGGCTGGCCCTCGGGCGGGGTCGGGCCGCCACCCGGTCGGACCGGTGGCTGGCCGTCCGGCGGGGTGGCGTCGGTCGGTGCGCGGTCGGCAGGCTGTGCGGCTTCCACCCGGCCATTGTCGCAGCCCGCCGGGAGGCGTGATCCTGGCCTCCTCCGCCCCGCCGGGACCGCGAACCTGAGATCGTGTGAGGATCAGCGACAAAACCGGCGGCGACGACCGCCGGTCCCACCCCGCAACGTCGCGAGGAGGCCGCCATGACAACCACCAGGACGCGGACGCCCCAGGATCTCGACCGCAACCTCGCCCTCGATCTGGTACGAGTGACCGAGGCCGCGGCGATGGCCGCCGGCCGCTGGGTCGGCCGGGGCGACAAGGAGGGCGGCGACGGCGCAGCGGTCGACGCCATGCGCAAGCTGATCAACTCCATCCCGATGCGCGGCGTCGTGGTGATCGGCGAGGGCGAGAAGGACAACGCGCCGATGCTGTTCAACGGCGAGGAGGTCGGCGACGGGACCGGCCCCGAGGTGGACGTGGCGGTCGACCCGATCGACGGCACCACGCTGATGAGCAAGGGCATGCCGAACGCGCTGGCAGTGCTCGCGGTGGCCGAGCGCGGCGCGATGTTCGACCCGAGCGCCGTCTTCTACATGGAGAAGCTCGCCGTCGGCCCGATGTACGCCGACGTGGTCGACATCAACGCCGGGGTGGCCGAGAACATCCACCGGATCGCGAAGGTCAAGGGCACCGACGCCGCCGAGGTGACCGTGTGCGTGCTGGACCGGTCGCGCCACGACGACCTGGTCAAGCAGATCCGGCGTACCGGGGCCGGGATCCGGTTCATCTCCGACGGCGACATCGCCGGGGCCATCGCGGCGGCCCGCGGCGAGTCGGACGTGGACGTGCTGATGGGCATCGGCGGCACCCCGGAGGGCATCACCGCCGCGTGCGCGCTGAAGTGCATGGGCGGCATGATGCAGGCCAAGCTCTGGCCGAAGGACGCCGAGGAACGCCGCAAGGCGCTGGACGCCGGGCACGACCTGGACCGGGTGCTGTTCACCGACGACCTGGTCACCGGCGACAACTGCTTCTTCGTGGCCACCGGCGTCACCTCCGGCGACCTGCTGCGCGGAGTGCGTTACCGCTCCGGTGGCGCGTACACCCAGTCGATCGTGATGCGCTCCAAGAGCGGCACGATCCGGGTGATCGACTCGTACCACCGCCTGGAGAAGCTCGCCCTCTACTCGGCCGTCGACTTCGACGGCCGCCCGCTGGCCGAGCAGGAGTGAGCCCGGCGACGTCCCGCCCCCGCCCCTAACGGGCGGCGGGGGCCGGGGCGCGCAGGCCGGAGACCATCTCGTCGACGACGCGGTCCAGCGGCGTCGCCTCGATCCCGAACGTGCTGGTGGCGGCGCTGGAGTCCATCACGAACGGCGCGGCGAACTGGTGCGCGGTCTCCCGCATCTCGCGGGCGAACGGGTCGGCCAGGCCGCCCAGCCAGAGCACCGGGTAGGGCATCCGGGCCAGCCGTGGCGCCGCGACGCCCGCCCGCTGCGCCGCCCGCTCGGCCAGACGCCGCATGGGCACCGGCGGCGGGCTCGGCACGTGCCAGGCCCGTCCCCAGGCGCGCGGGTCGGTCGCGGCCGTGACGAGGGTACGGGCGACGTCCGGCACGTACGTCCAGGTGTGCGGGGCGTCCCAGTCGACAGGCAGGAACACCCGCTGCCCGGCGAGCACCTTGGGCAGCACCATCATGGGCAGGGAGCTGCCGCCGAGCCCGATGTAGTCGGAGCCGCGGACCTCGGTGACCCGGGCCCGGCCGGCGCGGTGTGCGTCCAGCGCGTCGGCCCACATCCGGTTGCGGACCCGGCCCTTGACGCCGGTGGCGGCGAGCGGGGTCGCCTCGGTCATCGGGGCGTCGACCGGGCCGTACCCGTAGAGGTTGCCGACCGTGGCGAGCACGGCGTCGCTGCGCTCCGCGGCGGTGAGCAGGGCGGCGGCCAGCGGCGGCCAGTCCGTCGCCCACCTGTGGTACGCCGGATTGGCGCAGTTGTAGAGCGCGACCGCGCCCGTGGTCAGCTCGGCGAGCCGGTCCGCGTCGGCGGCGTCGGCGGCCACCAGCTCGACCGCCCGGTGCTCCGGGCCGGTGCCGCGCCGGGTGACCACCCGCACCTGCTCGCCGCGCTCGGCGAGCAGGTCGGCGGTGGCGGTGCCGACGGGGCCGGCGCCGACGATCACATGCAGGGCCATGACAGATCCACCTTTTTTGAAGCAGTTGTCCGAAGCGAGAGCACCGCTCTCGAAACAGAGCATGACTCAAATGCAGGTCGACGTCAAGAGCAGTGCTCTCTCTTTTGATTGCCGCTCTCATCCGTGGCAGAGTGAGGGCATGGTCGCTCCCTCACTGCGCGCCCGGGTCCGCGCCGGAATGATCGAAGAGATCAAGACGGTGGCCCGCCGCCACCTGGACACCGACGGCGCGAACCTCTCGCTGCGCGCGGTCGCCCGGGACCTCGGCATGGTCTCCTCGGCGATCTACCGCTACTTCCCCAGCCGAGACGACCTGCTCACCGCGCTGATCCTGGAGGCGTACGACGCGCTCGGCGACGCGGTGGAGGCGGCCGACGCCGCCGCCGACCAGGCCGACCTGCGCGGACGCTGGCTCGCCGCCTGCCGGGCCGCCCGCGCCTGGGCGCTGGCCCACCCCGCCGAGTACGCGCTGCTCTACGGCAGCCCGGTGCCCGGGTACGCAGCCCCCGACGAGACCATCGTGCCGGCCCAGCGTCCACCGCTGACGCTGATCGGCATCCTGCGCGACGGGCTGGCCACCGGCCGGCTCGCCCCGCCCGACCAGGAACTGCCCGAGCCGCTGCGCGGCGACGTGGCCGAACTGGTCGAGCAGATCGGCATGGACGTGCCGCCCGCGCTGCTGGCCCGCGGCATGGCCGGCTGGACCCAGCTGTTCGGGCTGATCAGCTTCGAGCTGTTCGGCCGGATCAACCGGGCGCTGCCGCACCGCGACGAGTACTTCGACCACCAGATCGGCCTGATGGCGGACCTCATCGGCCTGCCCTGACGCCGGGTCAGCCGGGCCGCGAGCCGTCCACCGGGACCGCCGGCGGGTACGGCGGCTCGTACGGCGGTCGCCACGGCCCGATCAGCCGGGCCGCCCGCCAGCCGAGCAGCAGCCCTGGCACCGTGCCGAGCACGGCGAGCACGACGGCTGTCCCGGCGTACACCGGTCGGCCGTGCAGCCATCCCACCATCGCCGCCCCGGCCAGCGCCGCGGTGAGGCCCGCGGCGGCCAGCACCTCGGCGACCCACCGGCCGGGCGCCGCCCGCAGATCGCGCGAGACGAGGGTGAGCACCGCGGCGCCCAGCAACAGCGGCACGACGACCAGCGGAGCCAGTCTGACCAGCGTGGTGTTCTCGCTCGTCCAGACCGCGAACAGCAGCATCGCGATCAGGACCTGGAGCGCGCCCTGGAGGACAGGCAGCGACGAGCCGTGACCGGACGCCCGTCCGGCCCCTGTCCGGGCGACCAGAAGCACCAGCACGACCAACGCCGGCACCAGCAGCAGCGCACGGACCGTGTCGTCGTAACGGTCCCCCGGCGAGATCATGCCCAGCGGCGGCGGCTCCCCTTCCCACCGGCCACCCGGGAAACCGATCCGCTGCCACCTGCCGGCGACGTCACGCAACGCGAAACCGTCCCGGGCGTTCGCCACCAGCACCACGTGTCCGCCACCGGGGACGTCGAGTACGGCGAGGTCCTGACCGGTGATCCGTTTCCCGTCCGGCCCGGCCTCCTCGTAGCGGGCCTTCAACAACTCCCGCTGCTTCTCGGGGATCTCCCAGGACAGTCGCCAGGTCCGTCCGGCGTCGTCGCTCTCCTCCACGCGGATCCGGCCCGACGCCACCCGGTAGCAACGCTGGGGCGTGGCGGCAACGCACACCGGGTGGTCCGGTCCGATCCTGGTCGGCACGCGCTTCCACAGGGCCTCCTGCTCGGCGTCCACCGGGTCGCGCCACGTGACGCCGGCGTCGTCGCTGATCCGCCACCAGGTGGGGATGCCCTCCTCCGCCGACATCGGGCCGGTGGCGGCGCCGGCGGCCAGCCGACCGTCGACCACCTTGGTGGCGACCGCGTCGGGGCGCTCGATCGGGCTCGTGGCCGCCACCGCGACGAGCGCCGCCGGCAGCAGCACGACCAGCCGGACCAGCCGGGCGGCTCGGTGCCCCACCGGGTCCCGCCGTGCCGCCTTCCACGTCCACGCGGCCACCGCGAGCGCCGGCAGGGTGAGCAGGTCGGTCCGGTCGGCCCGGATCAGCGACGGCCCGCTCACCACGCTCCACAGGCCGGAGGCGGCCGTCGCGGCGTACCCACTGCTCTTGACCAGCGCGAAACCGGCACCGACCGAACCCAGCGCGAAACCGGCGACGGCCCGGGGCCGGAGCCCGGGCACGACCAGCGTCACCAGCACCGCCACCAGCGGCGGCGCGAGCACCAGCCCGGCGACGTCGCTCAGCTTGCCGGTCACCAGGCCCGGAAAGGCCGCCTTGAACACATGGTCGTTGAGCACCAGCACGATCAACGAGAGCACGGTTCCCGGATGACCCAGCCAGGCGAGCGAAATCCGGGCACCGTCGGGTGCTGTCGACTCGGAGGGGCGCATCCGTCCATCGTGGGCGCGGACAGTCGCGCTCCGGCCACGGAACGGTGAGGATGCGGCGTCAGGTGCCGTCGGAGGAGTGACCGGGGAACAGGTGCGCGGTCGGGTCGATGACGACAGCCGCGTTGTTCACAGCCGTGGCCGCCTCGCCGAAGCCGGTGGCGATCAGGCGGACCTTGCCCGGATATTCGGTGATGTCACCGGCGGCGAACACCCGGGGCAGGTTGGTGGCCATCGCGCTGTCCACCACGATGTGCCGCCGGTCGATGTTCAGCCCCCACTCGGCGAGCGGGCCGAGGTCGGCGGTGAAGCCGAGCGCGGCCACCACCGTGTCGACCGGCAGCGTCTCCGCCTCGCCGCCGCGTACGGTCAGCTCGGCGCCGGTGACCGTCTCCTCGCCGTACAGGCGGCTCACCTCGGCGTTGACGACGATCCGCACCGGCAGCGCGCGGACCCGCTCGATGGTGGCGGCGTGCGCCCGGAAACGGTCCCGCCGGTGCACGAGCGTCACCGACCGGGCCAGCGGCGCGAGCGTGGCGGCCCAGTCGAACGCCGAGTCGCCGCCACCGACGATGAGCACGTGCCGGTCGGTCAGCTCGGCCGGCTGCGGCACGAAGTAGACGATCCCGCCGCCGGTGAAGCTCTCCGCCACCGGCAGCGGCCGGGGCGTGAAGCTGCCGAGCCCGCCGGTGACGACCACCGCGCCGCAGCTCAGCTGCTCACCGCCGGCCAGGCCGAGCACCGGCCGGCCGTCGAGGTAGGACAGCTTTTCCGCGCGTACGCCGAGCTGGTAGTCGGGGTGGAACGGCGCGGCCTGGGCGACCAGGTTCGCCACCAGCTCGCGGCCCTTGATCGCGGGGAAGCCGGCGACGTCGAGGATCAGCTTCTCCGGGTACATGGCGGTGATCTGACCGCCCGGCTCGGGCAGCGCGTCGATGACCGACACGGAGAGCCCGCGGAATCCGGCGTAGTAGGCGGCGAAGAGCCCGGCGGGACCGGCCCCGATCACGGCGACATCGACCTCGCGCATGGCTCACCGTCACTTTCCGCTTCGGGATCAACCCTCGCTGATGCCGAAACGGTAGGCGGGCGGGTGGCCGCGGGCAAGCATGTCCCGGGGTCTGATCAACGCGCCGTCAGGGCAGCGTCATCCTCGGTGAGCCGAGGTGGTCGGTGTCGCCGGTGTCCCTGCGGCGGCGGAACAGGATCGCCGCCACGACGCCGCCGAGCAGCCCGAACAGGTGACCCTGCCAGGAGACGCGCTCGTCGGTGGGGAGGATGCCCAGCAGTTGCCAGCCGTAGAGCAACCCGACGAGCAGGCCGACGGCGAAGTTCCACCAGCTCCGCTCGACGACGCCCCGGGTGAGCAGGATGCCGAGGTAGCCGAAGATGACGCCGCTGGCGCCGACCACCACCGAGTTGGGTGAGCCGGTGAACCAGACGCCCAGGCCGCTGACCAGGATGATGACGGCGGTGGACCAGAGGAACCGGCGGGTGCCCGCGGCGAGCACGAACGTGCCCAGCAGGATCAGCGGGATGCTGTTGCTGTAGAGGTGGTTCCAGCCGGCGTGCAGGAACGGCGAGAAGAAGACACCGTCCAGGCCCTGGATCCGCTGCGGGATGATGCCGGCGGTGTAGTCGAGGCCGAGTCGCAGGCCGACGTCGAGCGCCTCGATGAGGAACAGCACCGGCACGACCGCGCACATGGCGACGAAGGCCCGGCCGAGCGCCGCGTAGAACGCATCGGTGCCGAACCGGTGAGGGTCGCCGCCGCGTGGGCTGTCAGGCCAGGTCACCTACCAAGAGCTATCAGTAAAAGTGGCGGGCCGCCAGTCGGGGCCGGGTACGACGACGGCGGGGCACCCGGTTCCGCCCGGGTGTCCCGCCGTCGTCACGACGTCAGTACCAGCCTGAACTCTGCGACTTCTGCCAGGCGCCGCACGGGGTGTCGTACCGGCCCTTGATGTAGCCGAGACCCCACGTGATCTGGGTCGCCGGGTTCGTCTTCCAGTCGTCCGCGACCGAGGCCATCTTGCTGCCCGGCACGGCCTGCGGGATGCCGTAGGCCCCGGAGGAACTGTTGGACGCCTTCGGGTTCCAGCCGCTCTCCTTGGTCCAGAGCTTGTCCAGACACGGGAACTGGTCGATGCCGAAGCCCTTGTCGAGCATGACGGCGCAACCGATCTTCCGGTTGCCGCTGTACTCCGCGCACGAGGACGGGATCGGGCCGTCGTACGGCTTGATCTTCGTCTCGCTCTCCGCCGCCTCCCGTTCCTTCTTGCGGGTGGCGGCGGCCGCCTCGGCCTTCTTGGCCCGCTCGGCGGCCTCCTTCGCCGCCGCGGCGGCACGCAGCTTCGCCTGGTACTCGGCGGCACGCTGCCGGGACGAGTCCACGCGGTGGTCGGACAGCCGTTCGCGCTGGTACGCGTACTCCGCCTGGTCGACCTCCAGGCCGACCTGCGCGGTCAGGCCCTGCTGCTGGGTCTGGCGATCCTCGCCCAGATAGAAGCCGCCGGCCACGCCCACGGAGAGCAGTGCCACAGCGGCGGTGCGGGCGCCGAACCGGCTCCACAGCCGACTCACGAAGTTTCCCTTCGTCGGGGGCAGGGACGCGGCACGCGTGGCCTACCGGGCCGCGCCGAGGTGCCGCGAGCGCTCCGGTACCGGTGTGACTGCGGGGCGTACATGGCTCCCGAGTGGTCGGTGACGCTCGATGGACACCATTGCGCACAGTGAGGCCGGTGGGAAATGGCCGGGCCTAAAAGTGATCTGCGTCACCCTAAAAATCAGGACAAATTAGGGCAAAAGCGGCGGTCAGCCGGGGATGTCCTCCAGTAGATCGGTGACCATAGCGGCGATCGGAGAACGCTCCGATCGGCTGAGCGTGACGTGCGCGAAGAGGGGATGCCCCTTCAGCGCCTCGATCACCGCCGTCACCCCGTCGTGCCGGCCGACCCGCAGATTGTCCCGCTGCGCCACGTCGTGGGTGAGCACCACCCGCGACCCCTGACCGATCCGGGACAGCACGGTGAGCAGGACGCCCCGCTCCAGCGACTGCGCCTCGTCGACGATGACGAACGCGTCGTGCAGGCTCCGGCCGCGGATGTGGGTCAGCGGCAGCACCTCCAGCAGCCCGCGCGAGGTGACCTCCTCCAGCACGTTCTCGTGCACCACCGAGCCGAGCGTGTCGAAGACGGCCTGCGCCCACGGCGACATCTTCTCCGACTCCGACCCGGGCAGGTAGCCGAGTTCCTGGCCGCCGACCGCGTACAGCGGACGGAACACGATCACCTTCTTGTGCCGGCGCCGCTCCATCACCGCCTCCAGGCCGGCGCAGAGCGCCAGCGCGGACTTGCCGGTGCCGGCCCGGCCGCCGAGCGAGACGATGCCGATCGACTCGTCCAGCAGCAGGTCGAGCGCGACCCGCTGCTCCGCCGAGCGGCCGTGCACGCCGAACGCCTCCCGATCGCCCCGGACCAGCCGGACCGTCTTGTCCGGCAGCACCCGGCCCAGCGCCGAGCCGCGCCCCGAGTGCAGCACCAGACCGGTGTGGCAGGGCAGGCCCGCCGCGGCGTCGACGTCGAGCGTCTCGCCCGCGTACAGCCGGCCGATCTCCTCCTCGGACAGGTCCAGGTCGGCCATGCCGGTCCAGGTCGGATCGCTGGCCTGGCCGTGGCGGTACTCGTCGGCGCGCAGGCCGACCGAGGCCGCCTTCACCCGCAGCGGCATGTCCTTGCTGACGAGCGTGACCTCACGCCCCTCGGCGGCCAGGTTGAGCGCCACGGACAGGATGCGCGCGTCGTTCGACTCGTTGCGGAAGCCGGGCGGCAGCACCCCGTCGTCGGTGTGGTTCAGCTCCACCCGCAGCGTGCCGCCCTGCTCGTTGGCGGGCACCGGCCGGTCCAGCCGGTCGTGCCGTACCCGCAGCTCGTCGAGCATGCGCAGCGACTGACGGGCGAACCAGCCCAGCTCGGGGTGGTGCCGCTTGCCCTCCAGTTCGGAGATGACCACCAGCGGCAGCACCACCTCGTGCTCGGCGAAGCGGTGGAACGCCGCCGGGTCGGAGAGGAGGACCGAGGTGTCCAGGACGAAGGCCGGGCCGGCTGGTCGGGGCTCCTCGGCCTCGACAGCGGCGCTGCGGCGGCTGCGGGTGGTCCGGCGGGTCTGGGCGGTCGAGGCCGGGGTCTGCTGCTCGGCTCCGGCGGGGGTACGGCGAGTGGTCACAGGCCTGCTCCGCGGATGGGCACCCGGCCACCCGAGTTCCGCCTCTTCCGGTGCCCGGAGGACACGGGGTCGGATGCGGGCCCCGTGTGCGAGGACGCAGGTCCGGGCTGTCCGGCTGGCCCGGGAAAACCCCGCGCCATGCCTAGACGCTAATCGCCGCGGGGCCGCGGGGCTAGAGGTGCGCGTGGATCATCGCGTGCCAGTCGCCGGACGTACACCTGTTCGGGTGACGGGCGGACCGGAACCGGCCGGGATGCATGCCCCCTGCGCGCATCCCGGCCGGTCGCCCACGGGCGGCACCGCGTCGCGGTGCGGGCCTCAGCCCGGCCGCCGCGCCAGCGTGCCGGCCCTCGGCCCGGCGCCGGCCGCGCCGAACGACGATCCGGTGTACGTGGTGCCCGCCCGCCCCACCGCGCCGAGCTGGGCGGTGGCGGTGACCCGGACGGCCGGGGCGGAGCCGGACCGCACGGCGACAGCGGCCGGTACGGCGGTGCCGGCGAACGGCACGGCCGAACGCCCGGCCGACGTCACCACTGTCGCGCCGGGGGCGGACAGCGCCGAGGCGATCGCGGCCTGGGCATCTCGACGGCGACGGTTCCAGGCGCCCCGGTCACCGTCGAAGTAGCCCTGCCGGTAGCCGAACCGGTAGCCGATGCGGTAGCTCAGCTGCCCGTGCAGGCGACCGGCCGCGTAGCAGGTGGAGCCGAGCACCAGGACGAGCACCACGGCGAGAAAAGGGGTCATCGCTCGTCCGTCCCGGGGAGTGGGTCGACCACCAGCAGGCGTTCCAGGTCGTCGGTGCTGACCTCCTCGACCAGCTCGACGCTGATCCGGCAGCCGTCGAGGATCACCTCGGCCACCGACGCCCGGCGGATCTCGCCGCCGGAGTCGTAGACCCGCACGCTCAGCTCGGGGCAGCCGAGGTGGGTACGCCAGGCGTCCCACTCCCCCCGGTCGCCGACGCTGAGTGAGAGATACCGGCACCCGCGGGCGAGATAGAGACGCCAGGGGGCGCTCAGCCCGGCGGACACGCCGTCCGCGATCAGCCCGAAGGCCTGGGCACGGGTCGCGAGCTCGGTCACGAGACCCCCTCGGCACCCGCGGAGTGACGCATGTGAGCACTCGTCGTCTCAAGCACGTGACACACCGTAAGTTGTCTCATGAGCGTGACAGTATCAGCTTTTCAGACCTTTGCCGCCGTACTCGTGTCCATCTATTCTGCCCAGGTGACACCCCTCAGGAGCAGCACTGGATCGTTTACCGGAAAACCGCGATCACCGTCACGTCAGCGTGACAGCAGCGTGCCGAGACCGCCCGACGGGACCGACTGGCCGTACCGTCACGGGGTGACCGAGACGGCCAACGCGCGGAAGATCGCCTTCGCCACCTTCGTCCGACGTGCGCTCGACGACGCGCGAGCGCTGCGGGCCTGGAGCGGCACCGAGGTCTCCCGGCGCACAGGCGTCTCCCGCCAGACCATCAACCGCTGGGTCCGCGGCGACTGGGCCAGCGACCCGGAGGCCGAGCGGGTGGTCGCCTTCTGCGAGGGCCTCGGGCTCGATCCGGCCGCCGCCTTCACCGCGCTCGGCTGGGACCGCGCCGCCGGCCCACGGGCCACGCCCATCCCACCTCCGATGGACCCGGACGTGGAGGCGCTGCTGCGCCGGCTGGTCGACCCGACCGTGTCGGACGCGGAGAAGTTCCACATTCGAGAAACCATTCGTTACCTCGCATATCGCCCGACACTGCCGGGCGGTGTCCGAAATAGGGGGAAACAGGCCGGGTAGTTCCTCAGATGGCGAAAGAACGGAAGGTCAGACCCGATCGTTTCGCCTCGGGGACGGATCGGACCCGCTAGCGTCCACGTTTGTACTGCTAGGGGCTCGTCATCGGCGGGGGGACGGGACACAGCCGAACCCAGCCCTGCGGGACAGAAGGAGGGGTCTGTCCATGACCCTGAAATGGTTGGCAGTCGTGGTCGCGGTGGTGTCGCTGACATCGTGCGTGACCGGCAACGTGGTGGTCGGCGTACTGGACGGCGGGCAGCTTCCCCTGGTCGTCAACCTCTTCGCGCTCACCACGGCCGGCACCGCGGTGATCCTCGCCGTCGTCGCCGAGCTGCACGATCGTCTCAACGACCGGGTCAGCGCGCTCACCGAGTTCCTGGTGGCGCGGCTGAACGAGATCGAGGCGCACACCGGCGACCGCAACACCGGCTTCGTGGAGGGCTACCTGCTCAGCCACGGGCAGGAGGCGGCAGTGGTGCCGTTCGGGCGCCGGGGACGGGGAGCCGCCGAACGCTGATCCCCACGACGTTCCCACGTCACATCTCGGCCACGAATACGCCGCCCGGCGCGGGGTACGCTGACGCGCGTGCCGCCGTTGAATCTGGGCAACCAGCAGCCGAAGACCCCGTTGAACGCGGAGCACGCCTGGCGTGCGACCGCCGATCGCGCACGGGACGTCGTTCTCTTCTTCGACTTCGACGGCACGTTGGCGCCGGTCGACGACGACCCCACGGCCGTCCGGCCCGCGCCCAACGTGCTCACCGCGCTGGAGGCGCTCGCCCCGCACGTGCGGCGGATCGCCATCGTCTCCGCCCGGCCGGTGGACTTCCTCCGCGACCACCTCGGCGGCCTCGCCGGGATCGACCTGTACGGGCTGTACGGCCTGGAGCACAGCCACTCCGGCGGTGAGACGGTCACCGAGCCGGCCGCTCTGCCGTGGGTGCCCACCATGTCCGAGCTGGCCGAGCAGGCCCGCGCCGAGCTGCCGCCGGGCGCGCTGGTCGAGTACAAGCGGCTCTCCGTCGCGCTGCACTGGCGTACCGCCCCGCAGCTCGGTGAGCTGGTGCAGGAGTGGGGCCGCGCCCAGGCCGAGCGGCTTGGCCTGCGCGCCCAGCCGGGCCGGATGGTGCTGGAACTCAAGCCCCCCGTCGACCGGGACAAGGGCATGGTGATCGGCGAGACGGTCCGGGACGCCGGCGGCGCCTGGTACTTCGGTGACGACGTCTCCGACATCAAGGCGTTCGCCGCGCTGCGCGCCCGCGCCGCCGCCGACCCCGGCTTCCTCGGGGTCTGCGTCGCCGTGGCCAACCCGGAGACCGGGCACGAGGTGGCCGACGCCGCCGACCTGACCCTGGACTCCCCCGCCGCCCTGGCCGAGTTCCTCACCGACGCCCTGCGCCACCTGACCTGACCCCGCTCTTCCGCGTCGATCTTGCACTTGCCGCCCCGACAAACGGGGACGAAAGCCGCGCACGCGGGGCCGGAAGTGCAAGATCGACGGGGAGGCGGGGGGTCAGGTGCCGAATCGGCGCTGGCGGGTAGCGTAGGAGCGCAGGGCACGCAGGAAGTCGACCTTGCGGAAGTCGGGCCAGTTCAGCTCGCAGAAGTAGAACTCCGAGTGCGCGCTCTGCCAGAGCATGAAACCGGAGAGTCGCTGCTCGCCACTGGTCCGGATGATCAGATCCGGGTCCGGCAGCCCCTTGGTGTAGAGGTGCTCGGAGATGTGGTCGACGTCGAGCGAGGTGGCCAGCTCCTCGAGCGTGCCGCCGTTCGCGGCGTGCTCCGCCAGCAGCGAGCGGACCGCGTCGGCGATCTCGCGCCGCCCGCCGTACCCGACCGCGATGTTGACCTGAGCCCCGCCGTCGCGGTCCCGGGTGCGTTCCTCGGCGGCCTTGAGCGCGGCGGCGTGCTGCGCCGGCAACACGTCGAGCGCGCCGACCATCCGCAGCCGCCAGGGGTTGCCCTCCTCGGCCAGCTCCGTGGTGAGGTCCTCGATGATCTGGAGCAGTGGGTCCAGCTCGGCGGCCGGGCGGGAGAGGTTGTCGGTGGAGAGCAGCCACAGCGTGACGTGCCCGACACCGGCCGCGTCGCACCAGCGGAGCAGCTCCTTGATCCGCTCGGCGCCCATCCGGTGGCCGTCGTTCGGGTCGACGAAGCCCATCTCCCGGGCCCATCTGCGGTTGCCGTCGCACATCACGCCGACATGCGCGGGTACGGGCTTGCCCGCGAGCTTCGCCGTCAGCCGGCGCTCGTACACGGAGTAGAGGAGTTTCCGCAGAGTCATCACCTTGCAGGGTAGCGACCCGTGAGAAAGATCAGTGTCTCGGTGGCGTATCAGCCGACGGCGAGCCGGTCCGGCGCGGTCGCGGCACCTCAGCGGCGATTGCCGCGAGCGTGCGGGCGTCCAGCCGCCCGTCGCCGAGCCCCAGCTCCACCACGGTGCGGTAGACCCGCTCGTCGCGCCCGGCCGCGCCGACCACCGCGTCGACCACCCAGCGCCGACGCGCCAGCCAGGCCGCCGCCGAGCTGTGCCGCAGGTGGGTGCCGAGCCGGGCGCGCAGCGCGGCGGCGTACCCCCGGGCGGCCTCGGCCGGACTGCCGGCCGCCGCCGCGCCGGCCAGCGCCCCCGAGCGCAGCGCGTAGAAGATGCCCTCGCCGGTGAACGGGTTGATCAGCGACAGCGCGTCCCCGGCCAGCACCACCCGGCCCCGCCCGGGCGCCGGCCGGTGGGTGGACAGCGGCAGGTGGTGCGCGCGCAGGCCGGTCACCGTGGCCGGGTCGACTCCGGGCAGCAGCGCGGCCATCCGGTCCAGCAGGTGCGCGCGGCTGAGCGGCTCGCCGCGCAGCACCTCCCCGTACCCGACGTTCGCGCGACCGTCACCGATCGGAAAGACCCAGGCGTACGCGGGCCAGCGCGCCGCCGAGGTGACGATGAGCTGTTCGGGCGGCCCGGGCGGGGCCGGCGCGTAGCCCCGGATGGCGAGCGCCAGGTGCCGGTCCGGGTTGACCGGGTGCCCGAGCGCGCGCCGGACCACCGAACCGGCGCCGTCCGCGCCGACCAGCGCCCGCGCGGACAGCTCACCGTCGAGCACCACCCGGTCGGGAGCGATCTCCACCCGGCGTACGGTGTGCCGCCGCAACTCCGCGCCGGCCGCCACCGCCGCCGCCACCAGGCGTGCGTCGAACACCTGGCGGGGCACCGTGTACGCGGGCCGGGGCAGCGTCCGGGCGACGGTGCCGCCACCGGGTGCTACCAGGCGCAGCGCGGGCAGGGGCGGGTAGCCGTCGACGGCCCCGGTCACGCCCAGCTCGTCGAGGACGTCCAGCGCGTGCGCGGCGATGCCGTCCCCGCACGCCTTGTCGCGGGGGAAGTCGGACCGGTCCAGCAGCAGCACCCGCGCCGCCCCGGCCCGTCGTGCGCCGAGCGCGGCGGCCGCTCCCGCCGGCCCCGCCCCCACCACCACGACGTCCCACACCCCCTCATCCTCCCCTGCCGGCCCCCACCCCGGGCATCAACGGGACCGGGTGGCCCGGTACAGCGACCAGACGCAGAGGGCTGCCGCCGTGACCAGCGGGGCGCCGTCGCGGATCAGGCCGTCGGCGCCGAGCAGCCACCAGCACAGGGGCAGGTCGATCGCGAGGACGCCGAGGGTGACGGCCACCAGGCCCTTCCGCGCCCACGCCTTGTCGCGCAGCAGGAACGCGGTGCAGAACAGGACGGCGTAGCTGACCGCGATGCCGGCGCCGAACCAGAAGATCAATGCCGGTACGGCGGCCAGCCGCCCGTCCAGCACGGCACCCGTCGCCACCAGCGCGGGCACGAGCATCAGCGGACTGTAGGTGAACGCCGCGACGCGGGCGGTGAGCAGCCAGCCGTTCGCCTGTGGACGCTTCGGCGTCATCTCCCGCCAGGCGATCGTCCCGCCCTCGACGACCAGGCCCTTGCGGTGCCGGACCAGGTGCGCGCGGATCGCCTCGGAACGGTAGAGCAGCACCACCACGGCGACGCAGAGCGCGGTGAGCACGGCGAACCCGACCAGGCCGGGCAGCGCGGGCACCCCCTGCCGGGGCACGATCAGCCGCCCGACCGCGAAGATCGTGGTCACCGCCAGGATCAGCCCGAACGGCCGGGCGCCCACCCGGCCCTTGTTCACCTGCCCGATCAGCAGCAGGAAGCCGAGCGATCGGAGCATCGCCCAGCCGGTGCGTACGGCCAGACCGAACTCCTGCTCCGGGGCGTACCAGTAGTTGAGCAACTCGACCACGACGGTGGCCGCCGCGGTCACGGCGAGCAGCGTGGTCAGCGCCCGGACGGCGGACGGCCGCCGGACCTCGACAGGTTCAGCGGCCGTCCTCATGGCATCCGATGTTGCCCGGCGCAGGCAACAGGCACACCTGTTACTTCTGCGGCTCCGCGTCGAGGCGGGCGCGCAGCGCGTCCAGCTCGGCCCAGAGCACGCCGGGGAGCTTGTCCCCGAACTTCTCGAACCACTCGGTGACCAGCGGCAGCTCGTTGCGCCACTCGTCCGCGTCGACCTTCAGCGCGATCCGGACGTCCTCCGGGGTCATGTCCAGACCCTCGACGTCGAGCGCGTCCTGCGCCGGGACCATGCCGATCGGCGTCTCCACCGCCTCGGCCCGGCCCTCCAACCGCTCGATGACCCACTTGAGCACGCGGGAGTTCTCGCCGAAGCCCGGCCAGAGGAAGTTGCCCTCGGCGTCCTTGCGGAACCAGTTGACGTAGTAGATCTTGGGCAGCTTGGCCTCGTCGCCGTCCGCGCCCTTGCCCATCTCGATCCAGTGCCGGAAGTAGTCGCCGGCGTTGTAACCGATGAACGGCAGCATGGCCATCGGGTCACGACGCACCACGCCGACCGCGCCGGAGGCGGCGGCGGTGGTCTCCGAGGAGAGCGTGGCGCCCATGTAGACGCCGTGCACCCAGTCGCGGGCCTCGGTGACCAGCGGGATGGTGTCCCGCCGACGGCCGCCGAACAGGATCGCGTCGATCGGCACGCCGTTCGGGTCGTAGTAGTCGTCGGCCAGGATCGGGCACTGGGTGATCGGGGTGCAGAAGCGGCTGTTCGCGTGCGAGGAGAGGTTCTCGCTCTCCGGCGTCCAGTCGTTGCCCTTCCAGTCGATCAGGTGCGCCGGCGGCTCACCCATGCCCTCCCACCAGATGTCGCCGTCGTCGGTCAGCGCCACGTTGGTGAAGATGGAGTTGCCGCGGTCCAGCGTCCGCATGGCGTTGGCGTTGGTCTTCCAGTCGGTGCCGGGGGCGACACCGAACAGGCCGTACTCCGGGTTGATCGCGTAGAGGCGGCCGTCCTGGCCGAACCGCATCCAGGCGATGTCGTCGCCGATGGTCTCGACCTTCCAGCCCGGGATGGTCGGCTCCAGCATGGCGAGGTTGGTCTTGCCACAGGCGGACGGGAAGGCGCCGGCGATGTGGTAGACCTTGCCCTCCGGCGAGGTGATCTTGAGGATCAGCATGTGCTCGGCCAGCCAGCCCTCGTCGCGCCCCATCACGCTGGCGATACGCAGCGAGTAGCACTTCTTGCCCAGCAGCGAGTTGCCGCCGTAGCCGGAGCCGAAGGACCAGATCTCCCGGGTCTCCGGGAAGTGCGAGATGTACTTCGTCTCGTTGCACGGCCAGGCCACGTCCTGCTGACCCGGGGCCAGCGGCGCGCCGATCGAGTGCAGCGCGTGCACGAAGTCGGCGTCGTCGCCCATCGCCTCCAGGATCGCCGACCCCATCCGGGTCATGATCCGCATGGAGGCGACCACGTACGGGCTGTCGGTGATCTCGACGCCGAACATGGGGTTCTCGGCCTCGATCGGACCCATGCAGAACGGGATGACGTACATGGTGCGCCCGCGCATGCTGCCGCGGTACAGCTCCGTCATCGTCCGCTTCATCTCGGCCGGCGCCATCCAGTTGTTGGTGGGGCCGGCGTCCGCCTCGTCGACGGAGCAGATGAAGGTGCGCTCCTCCACCCGGGCGACGTCCGTGGGGTCGGTACGCGCGTAGAACGAGTTGGGCTTCTTCTCGGGATTCAGCCGGATGAGGGTGCCGTTTGAGACGAGCTCGTCGGTGAGGCGGCGCCACTCCTCATCAGACCCGTCCACCCAGACCACGCGGTCGGGGGTGGTCAGTTCCGCGACCTCACGTACCCAGGCCAGCAGCTTGGGGTGGGACGTCGGGGCCTGATCGATACCCCGAACAGCAGCCGGAGCAACCATGTCACTTCTCCTTGTGGTCGACGCTGACCGATCTATGGGGTGCACGAGTTCTGGCGGGCAAGTACGCCGCCTCGTGGAAACCTGGGATTGGGCTCAGCGTAAACCGGACTGCCTCGCCAGTCAGTGGGACTGGTTGTGAAGAACTGCACAAGGTACGGCCACGCTGCGGCTTCACGATCTGATACCCGCTTTCGCGCGCAGTTTCACGCAAATCCTGCGGTGAACCTTCGACGGCCCGCTCCGCCCCCGGAGTGACCGCGACGCCCGATCGCGGGGAAGCGTACGAACATGTCGTGAAAGACGATTCCGTGATGGGCTCCACAGATTCACACAGCGGGTTACCCTCTGCTCACGGACATCGAGAACGGGCGACAGATCCCCGACCCGGGCGGCCCGGCCGCGAGGGCCACGACGAAGCCGTCGTGGCCGACTCGCCGTTGCGGTCCGCCCGTGTACCCCACAACCGGTACTCTCGGCGGGTGGCCGCGACGATGACCGGGGACCAACCGGGGGCTCCGCAGACCCGTCGGGGTCCGATCGGAGCACTACTCGACCGTTTCGGTCACCTGATCCACGAGTTGAGCAAGTTCGCCACCGTCGGCGGCTTCGCCTTCGTGGTCGACTTCGTCCTCTTCAACTTCCTGTCCAGCGGCCGGGACATGCCGCCGCTCGCCGCGAAGACCATCTCCACGGTGATCGCGGCGACCGTCGCCTTCCTCGGCAACCGGTTCTGGACCTGGCGGCACCGGCAGCGCTCCAACCCGGCCCGGGAGTACGCGCTGTTCTTCTTCTTCAACGCGGTCGGTCTCGGTATCGCGGTGGCAAGTCTCGCGGTCAGCCACTACGGGCTGGGCGCGGTCTGGCCGGCGGTGTTCCAGACCCCGCTGGCCGACAACATCGCCAGCTTCATCGTCGGCACCGGCCTCGGGACGCTCTTCCGGTTCTGGTCGTACCGACGGTTCGTCTTCGTCGACGCGGGAACACCACCCGTTCCGGCAACGAGCCACGACCGAGAGTCCGGGGCGTGACGAACCGCCCATCCCGACCCGCCGGGCCGAGCCGGCCCAGCCCACTGCCTAAGGTGTTCCGCATGCCTGGAGTCCGTCTGCTGCCCGAGCGCTGGCAGAAGTTCATCCACGAGGCGCTCAAATTCGGCATCGTCGGCGGCATCAACACCGTCATCAATTACGCGGTGTTCAATGCCCTGGCACTCACGGTTTTCCGCGACGGTCAGCTGAAAGCGACTGTGATCGCGACGATTGTCGCCACGATCACGTCGTATCTGATGAATCGTCACTGGACGTACCGGGATCGGCCGAAATCGGCACTCCGGCGGGAATACGTCCTGTTCTTCCTTTTCAACGGCGCCGGCCTGGTCATCGAACTCGGCGTCCTGGCCCTGGCCAAGTACGGCCTCGGCGTACACGGACTGCTGGCGCTGAACGTCGCCAAGACCATCGGTGTCCTGCTGGCGACGCTGTTCCGCTTCTGGTCCTACCGCACGTTCGTCTTCCAGCCGGTGCCCAAGCACGCCGAGGAGACCTGGCACTCGGTGCCGCGTGACGAGTGGGACAACGTCGCCGAGATGGACCCGGTGGCCGAGCTGGCCGAGTCGGTGAGCGAGCTGGAGGAGGAGGAACCTCCCCCGGGCGCCGGGCGACCCGACTACGCGCCGCCCCGGGGCCGTCCGGCACCTGCTGACGCCGGGCTCGGCGGCGCGCTCGGCGCCGACCTGGACGCCGAATTCGCCGCCGAACTCCAGCCCCGCCGCGCGCGCCGCTGACCGACGAAGAGGGCCGGCACCTCCGTTTCCGGGGGTGCCGGCCCTCTTCGGTCGGCGGCGCGGTCAGGGCTGGTCGCGCAGGGACTTGCCCTCGGCCATGTCGGCGAGGATCTCGCGCATCTCGTCGTCGCCCAGGCTGTGCTTGTCGTGGTGCGCCTCGACCAGCTCGTACAGCTTCGTCTGCACCCGGTCCACGCCCGGCACGTCGTGCAGCACCGACTGGCCGCGCTCACCCGCCGACTCGATGGTCAGCGTGCCGCAGCCGAGCAGCCGCTCCACGAAGCGCTGGTTCATGGCGTGGTCGTTGATCCGGGTCAACGGCAGGTCCCGCCGGTTGCGCGACAGCACCCCCTGCTGGAGCAGGACGCGCTCGTTTGTGAACAGGTAGTGCGTGGTGCGCCAGACCAGGAACGGCCACAGAGCCAGCCACAGCACCAGCGCCAGGGCGACCACCGCGAGGGCGTAGAGCGCGATGGTGCCGCCGCTGCCGTCGGGCAGCAGAATCCAGCCGGCGACGACCGCCGCGACGGCGAGCACGAGCACCAGGACCGGCCGGATCAGGGCCTTCCAGTGCGGGTGCAGGTGCAACACGACGTGCTCGTCCTCGGTGAGCACGTCTTCGGGGAACGCCACGGGGGAACCTCCTCGCAGAACAGGACGCGCTGACCGTAACCGGTCGGCGCATCCCGTCGGCATCGGCCGCGCGGGCGGCTGCCCGTGGTTGTTAAGAGGGGGCCCTTCCTCTACCGGAGGCGTTAAGAGGGGGCCCTTCCTTTCACCGCAGGTGCAGCACGTCTCCCGCGGCCAGCCGCAGCGTCTCGGCATTCGTCTCCACCAGGAGCTGCCCGTCGGCGTCCACCCCGGTCGCGGTGCCGTGCGCCTCGCTGCCGTCGGGCAGCAACACCCGCACCTGGCGACCGATGGTGGCGCACCCGGCCAGGTACGCCTCGCGCAGCCCACTGGCCTCCGCATCACCTCCGGCGTCACGCCAGCGCTCGTACCAGTCGGCGAGCGAGCGCAGCAGCGCCCGCAGCAGCGGGTCCCGGTCGGTGGCGGTGGCGCCGGCGAGCTGGAGCGAGGTGGCGGGCAGCCCGGTCGGGTTCTCCGGCAGCTCGTCGGCGCGCAGCGTCACGTTCAGCCCCACACCGACCACGATCGCGGGCGGCCTGTCGTTCTCCCCCGGCACCGCCTCGGCCAGCACGCCGGCGCACTTCGCGCCGTCCACCAGCAGGTCGTTGGGCCACTTCAGCCGCGCGTCCAGCTCGGCCAGCAGGCGTACCGCCTCGACCAGCGCGACACCGGCGAGCAGCGGCAGCCACCCGTACCCGGTGACCGGCACCGGCGCCCAGCCGCGCTCGGGGACCGCCTCGCCGGGCCGCAGCAGCACGCTCGTGGCGAGACCGGCGCGCGGCGGCGACTGCCAGACACGGCCCCGACGGCCCCGGCCGGAGGTCTGCCGCTCGGCGACCACCACCAGGCCCTCCGGCTCGCCGCCCCGCGCCGCGGCCACCGTGTCGGCGTTCGTCGAGCCGGTCTCGGCCAGCAACTCCAAGCGTCGCCAGGGCCCGTTCGGCGCGACCAGCGCGCGCCGCAGCCGGGCCGCGGAGAGCGGCGGTCGGTCCAGATCCGTGTACGGCGAGCCGGGCATCACGCCAGCCTACGGCCCGGATGAGGCGTACTGCACAGCCTCAGACACCTGAACCATCGTTATATTCCACGGGTGACTACCGAGACCGGGTTCAACATCCACACGACCGCCGGCAAGCTGGCGGACCTGGAGCGACGGCTCGACGAGGCGGTGCACGCCGGGTCGGCACGCGCGGTCGAGAAGCAGCACGCGCGGGGCAAGAAGACCGCCCGCGAGCGGATCGAGATGCTCCTCGACGAGGGATCGTTCGTCGAGCTGGACGAGTTCGCCCGGCACCGCTCGACCAACTTCGGGCTGGAGAAGACCCGCCCGTACGGGGACGGCGTGGTGACCGGCTACGGCACCGTGGACGGCCGGCAGGTCTGCGTCTTCTCGCAGGACTTCACCGTCTTCGGCGGCTCCCTCGGCGAGGTCTTCGGCGAGAAGATCGTCAAGCTGATGGACCTCGCCATGAAGATCGGGTGCCCGGTCGTCGGCATCAACGACTCCGGCGGCGCGCGGATCCAGGAGGGCGTCACGTCCCTCGGGCTCTACGGCGAGATCTTCTTCCGCAACGTGCGGGCCAGCGGCGTCATCCCGCAGATCTCGCTGATCATGGGCCCGTGCGCGGGCGGCGCCGTCTACTCCCCGGCGGTCACCGACTTCACCGTCATGGTCGACCAGACCTCGCACATGTTCATCACCGGCCCCGACGTGATCAAGACGGTCACCGGCGAGGACGTCGGCATGGAGGAGCTGGGCGGCGCCCGTACCCACAACACCCGCAGCGGCAACGCGCACTACCTCGGCACCGACGAGGAGGACGCGATCGAGTACGTCAAGGCGCTGCTGTCGTACCTGCCGTCGAACAACCTGGACGAGCCGCCGGTGTTCGACGCGCCCGCGATCCTCGACGTCACGGATGAGGACCGGGAGCTGGACACGCTGATCCCGGACTCGGCCAACCAGCCGTACGACATGCACCGGGTCATCGAGCACGTGCTCGACGACGGAGAGTTCCTCGAGGTGCAGCCGCTGTACGCGCAGAACATGGTGGTCGGTTTCGGTCGCGTCGAGGGGCGCCCGGTGGGCGTGGTGGCGAACCAGCCGATGCAGTTCGCCGGCACACTCGACATCGCCGCGTCGGAGAAGGCGGCCCGGTTCGTACGCACCTGCGACGCGTTCAACATCCCGGTGCTCACCTTCGTGGACGTGCCCGGCTTCCTGCCCGGCACCGGCCAGGAGTGGGACGGTATCATCCGGCGCGGCGCGAAGCTCATCTACGCGTACGCCGAGGCCACCGTCCCGAAGGTCACAGTCATCACCCGCAAGGCGTACGGCGGCGCGTACGACGTGATGGGCTCCAAGCACCTCGGCGCGGACCTGAACTTCGCCTGGCCGACCGCACAGATCGCGGTGATGGGCGCGCAGGGCGCGGTGAACATCCTCTACCGCTCGGAGCTGGCGAACGCCGAGGACCCGGCCGCGGTCCGGGCCGAGAAGATCGCCGAGTACGAGGACACGCTCGCCAACCCGTACATCGCCGCCGAGCGCGGCTACGTGGACGGCGTGATCCCGCCGCACGAGACGCGCGTGCAGATCGTGCGGGCGCTGCGGGTGCTGCGGACCAAGCGCGAGACGCTGCCGCCGAAGAAGCACGGCAACATCCCGCTGTAGTACGTCGGGTGCCCCCGCCGCCTCGGTGGCGGGGGCACCGGCGTCAGCAGCCCGGGTTCGTGGCGCGGCACAGCCGCTCGGCCGCGACCCGGGCCAGGTCCCGCAGTGTCACCTCGTCGCCGCCCGGTCCGGTGCTCAGCACCGTGACGAGGTCACCGACCCGCACCACCACCTGCTCCTTCGGCGGGGTCCCGTCACCGAGCCGCGCCCCGGTGTCCAGCCGCCGGCCCTGCCCGACGGCGTGCCGCACGAGCACCGACTCGTCGCCGGCGAAGCCGCTGTCGACCGTCTGCCAGGAGTGGACGACCTCCGCCTGGACCCGCTTGCCCTTCAACTCCACCGGACCGGTGAACCGCCACGTGCGGCAGGGCGCGAGCAGCGCGGGCAGCTCGTCGAAGAGCCGCTCGCCGTCCTGCGGCGCCAGCCGGTGCACATCCTGCAGGACCACCGCCTGCGGGGCCGACTGGTCACCGGCGCCCGGCCGCTTACGCAGGAGGGTCACCGACCGCGAGTAGCGGGACTTCACCCACTCCGTCCGCAGGCCCTGCTCCTGCCGGCAGACCTCCAGCATCTTGTCCAGCTGGATCTCCTCGTCGAGGCCGGAGTCGTTCCACGGCGTGGTGCCGGCCGGCCGCACGTCGGACGGTTGCAGCAGCGCCTCGGCGGGCACCTCCGTGGCGCTCCACGGTGTCGCCGACGGATTGGCGGCGACCGGGGCCCGCGCCGGTGAGGCGGCACGCCCGGAGGCCACGAACGCGGCCCCGGAGGTGAGTGCGAGCACCGCCACCGCCGCGGCGGCCACCGTGCGGCGGCTGCGGCGCCGGGCACGTGCCCGCAGCTCGGCCGGTTCCGCCCAGCGGACGTTGCGCAGGTCCCGCTGCATCACGTCGATGAACGCCAGGTCGTCGTCACGCATCGGCGGGCTCCTCCAGATCCACTACCGCGAGCAGTTCGGCCAGGGCGGCTCGGCCCCGGGACAGCCGGGCCTTGACGGTGCCGACCGGGGCATCGGTCTCCCGGGCCACCTCGGCGACCGGCATGCCGAGCAGGTAGTACAGCGCGAGAGCGACGCGTTGTTCCTCGGGCAGCCGCCGCAACGCGGCCACCACCTCGACCGTGTCGGTGCTCGGCGCCGGCATGCTCTCCTCGGCGCCATGGCGCAGATAGGCGCGCGCCCGGCTGCGCAGGCTGCGCCAGCGGCTCACCGCGATCCGGCTCGCCACCACCCGCACCCATGCCTCCGGGTCGTCGTATCCGCGCACTGTGGACCACCGCTGCCAGGCCCGGATGTACGCCTCCTGCACGGCGTCCTGCGCCTCGGCGAGGTCGCCGGTGAGCACGTAGACGAAGCCGAGCAGCCGCTGTCGGCTGCCCCGGTAGAACTCGTCGAATCCGTCGACGTCCGGCACCTGCTACCTCCCGAGTGACGGTCGCAGGGGACACGCCTGGCGTGCCTGGTGCGGTTGCCCGCTCAGCCGATCATTTTCTCGAGTTCGCCGAGCGGGAAGCCGCCGGCCGGGATCCGGTCGCGGACGGCCCGGCGGACGGCGGTCTGCACCACCGCGTTGGCCGGGGTGGGTACGCCGTGCAGGCGCCCGAGCAGCACGATCTCGCCGTTGAGGTGGTCGGTCTCGACCGAGCCCGCGCCCCGGGCCAGGCTCTGCCAGGTGGAACCGCCGGAGCGCTCCTCGCCGCCGACGGGCCGGTGCGACACCAGGTCACCGCGCTCGGCGGCCTCCTCCTCGACTGTGGTGTGCGCGATGCCGGCGGCGGCGAGCGCCGCCTCGCCCTCGGCGCGTACCCGCTTCGACAGGGCTTCGGGCACGTCCCGGCCGAGCAGCGCCTGGAGGCCGTTGCCGAGGTTGGCGAGCAGCTTGCCGTACTTCCAGCGCATCACGTCGTCGCGCACCGGCGCGACGAACCCGGCGGAGGTCAGGTCGGCGGCGACCGCCCGGCTGGTGTCGTCGGCGCCGCTCGGGTAGCGGCCGATGTGCAGCATGCCCGGGTGCGGATGCCCGTTGGCGACCACCAGGCCCGGTTCCAGGTGGGTGGCGGGCAGCCACACGCACACCGGGTGTACGCGGGCGAAGCGCCGCAGCGCGGCCGGCTCGTTCGCCACGCCGTTCTGGGCCAGCACGACCGGCAGCCGTTCGCCCGCCGTTCCGCCGCCCTCGACCGGCGCGTCCGCCCACGCCGTCAGCGCCGCCACGGTGTCCTGCGACTTCACGGTGAGCACCAGCACGGTGTCGGCCGGCAGGGGCGGGCCGTCCGGCCCGGCCACCGCCGGCAGCCGGCCGGTGACCTCCCGCTCCGGCGTGCGCAGCGTCAGACCCCGCTCCCGCAGCGCGTCCAGATGCGCGCCGCGGGCCACGAGCGTCACGTCGTGGCCGGCGTCGGCCAGGAGTACGCCGATGGTGCCGCCGACCGCGCCCGCTCCGATGATCACATATCGCACGGGTCCGATTCTGCCCCTATGTGGCCTCGCCCGCCGGATACGCCGCTTGTCAGGCGGTGAGCCCCGCGTCGGCCAGGATCGGACCGGCCAGCAGCAGCGCGCCGACCACCAGCGCGCCCACGCTCACCAGCAGGAACACGCCCACCCAGAACAGCGCCGGGAACGGCGTGAGCCGGGCGAGCTGGTCGGCGTCGGACTGCGGCATCCGGCCCCGGGCGCGTTGCCGGTGCAGCTCGAACACCGGTCGTACGCCGCCGAGCAGCAGGAACCAGACCGACGTCCAGGCGAACGCGGCCTGCACCTCGGGCGAGGTGTACCAGGAGACGGCGAGCACCACCCCGCCGGTGACAAGCAGCGAGAGCACGCCGAACAGGTTGCGGATCATCACCAGCATGGCGAGCAGCAGCGCCACCGCCAGCCACAGCAGCAGCGTGATCCGGTTCCCGGCCAGCAGCCACGCGCCGCCGAGGCCGAGCAGCGACGGCGCGACGTACCCGGCGAGCAGCGTGAGGATCATCCCGGGCCCGGTGGGGCGGCCGGCGGAGAGCGTCAGCCCGGAGGTGTCCGAGTGCAGCCGGATGCCGTGCAGCCGGCGGCCGGTGAGCAGCGCGACGAGCGCGTGGCCGCCCTCGTGCGCGATGGTGACCGCGTTCCGGGCGATCCGCCACGGCAGCCGGGTGGCGACCACGGCGAGCGCGACCACGGCGGTGAGCACCACCAGCAGCGGCGGCGGGTCCGGCTGGGCGCTCGTCAGCGTGTCCCAGAGCGTGGTGAGGCCGTCGATCAGGGGCATGGGCGGGGAGCCTACCGGCCCGAGCCGTGTCGTTCGACCGGCCGAGTCTCATAGAGTGTGAGACTGATCGGACGAGGCGCCGGAGCGGAGGTGAGGTCGGTGAGCGCAGCTCCCTTGGAGCCCTACAGCTCGCACGAGCAGGACGGCGACAGCCACTCGCTGCGGCTGCACCGGCTCGACGGCGCGCACTACGTCGAGGACGCGGTGGCCAAGGCGGGTGAGACGCTCAGTGTCACCGAGCCGTTCCGCTGGGCGATGGACCCGAGCGCGCTCCGCTGATCCGCAAACGACGCGCCACCTGGGCGAACGATGGGCGTCGATGAAAATTTCCTTGCTCCCTATTGCGATCTAGGGCACTAAGCTCCAAAGATGGGCGTCAATAAACGGACGTTCCTCTGGAGGCAACCATGGCCCGTACCAGACTCTCCGTACGCCGGCTCCTCGCTGCCGGCCTGGCCGCCGCCGCCACCGCGGCCGTGGCCCTCGTGGCGACCGCCGGACCGGCCGCCGCCGCGACCACGCCCGGGATCGACGTCTCCCGTTACCAGGGCAGCATCAACTGGACCAGCGTGCGCAACGCGGGCATCCAGTTCGCCTTCATCAAGGCCACCGAGGGCACGAGCTACAAGGACCCGAACTTCAACGCGAACTACGTCAACGCGTACAACGCCGGGGTGATCCGCGGGGCATACCACTTCGCCCGGCCGAACATCTCCGCCGGTTCCACCCAGGCCAACTACCTGGCCAGCAACGGCGGCGCCTGGTCGGCCGACAGCCGTACGCTGCCCGCCGCGCTGGACCTGGAGGGCAACCCGTACAGCGGCGGCTACTGCTACGGCCTGAGCACCACCGGCATGCGCAACTGGGTCCAGGACTTCCTCAACACCTACCGCTCCCGCACCGGCCGGTACGCGGTCATCTACACCACGACGAGCTGGTGGAACCAGTGCACCGGCAGCTGGAGCGGCCCGTGGGCCAACCACCCGCTGTGGATCGCCCGCTGGGCCAGCTCGCCCGGCACCCTGCCGGCCGGCGCTCCGTTCTACAGCTTCTGGCAGTACACGAGCACCGGCTCCGTCTCCGGGATCAGCGGCAACGTGGACCGCAACTACTGGAACGGTGACCGCAGCCGGCTGATCGCCCTGGCCAACAACACCTGATCCACCGGCTTACGACAGTGGGACCGCCTCCGTGCGAGGCGGTCCCACTGTCGCGTCGTACGTGGCTCAGGCTCTGCGGCGCGCGGAGGCCGGCACGGGCGTCCGGCGCATCCAGCGCCACGCCGCCACACCCGCGATCGTGAGGGTCAGCACACCGAGGACCGCGACCGGCGCGGACAGGCCGGCGGCGATCAGGAGCAGCACGACGTCGCCGAGCGCAACGAGCATCCACAGTGCCAGCCGCGGGCCGGTGTCCCTGCGTCGGTAACCCATGTCGCGCCTCCTTCCGTCGTCGGAGGGATTCATACCCCCGAGGACGGAAAGCCATGCGAGCGAGTTTCGTGACCGGCGGGATTCCCGGTCAGTTCTGACGGTCCGGCACGAAGCCCTTGGTGATGATCTCCCAGTTCGCCAGGTTGGCGTCCCAGTCCTTCGCCGGGACCTCCCAGCGCAGCGCGAAGCCCCGGTTGCTGGCGGTCGCCACACCACGGTTGCGGACGTGGAAGCGGGTGTCGCCGTTGCGCGTCTCCAGCCAGTCCCAGTCGGCGCAGGTGCGGAAGTAGGGGTCGCACTTGGTGATGCCGACCAGTTTGTAGTTGCGCACGAAGTTGCGCCGGCTCGACTCCTGGCTCTTCCAGTCCGCGTACGCGTCCTTCTTCGGGTTCGGCGTCCACTGGATGAACAGCACCCGCCGAGCGCCACCGACCTCATAGAGCACGACGTTGTCGCTGCGGACCCGCGCCTCGAAACCGTTCGGGATCGGCACCTTGAAGCCGTTCGGGCCGGTGTAGAGACGCCAGCCGGCCGGCAACGCGGCCCCGGACGCCGAGGGGCTGGCCGACGGCGTGGGGCTGGCCGACGCGCTGGTCGCCGGGGCGCTCGGGGACGCGCTCTCGCTCGCCGCGGGCGGCGGCGCCGCCGACGCGGAGGTGCCGGCCGTCGGCTCACCGGCGTCGCCGTCGTCACCGTTGTTCAGCAGCGGGACGGCCACCACCAGACCGACGAGCAGCAGCAGTACCAGCGCGCCGATCAGCAGGTTGCGCCGGTTGGGCGCGGACTTCTCGACCGGCAGCACCGTGGCCCGGCCGGTCGACTGCGCCTCCTGCACCGGAGCCGGGCTGACCGGTGCGGAACCGGACACGGCCGGGCTGACCGGCGCCGGGGCGTCGGTGACCGGCTCGCCGTCGAGCCGCGTCTCGTCCAGCGCCGGGTCGACGCCGTCGACAGGGGCCTCGTCGTCCACCCGGGTCTCGTCGGTCGAAGGCGCCGGGTCGAGCTTGGTGGTCGGATCGGCGGCCGGCGGAGCCACCTTCGCCGTCGGGCCGGCGTCCGAGCTGGGCGCCGCCACCTTCGCCGTCGGGTCGACGGCCGCGGCCGTACCCCCGGTGGCGGCCCCGGAGACCGAGGTCGCCGCGCGCTCGGCCTGGTCGGCCGGGCGCGGCGCCGGCACCAGCGGCGGGCGCGGCACGCGCGGACCGTTCGGCCCCGGCCGGCGTACGCCGTCCAGCAGTGAAATGCCCTTGGCCCGGCGACCGGCGGCCTTGCGCAGCATGCGCTCCGCCACCTCGGCGGTGATCCGCTCGTCCGGGTCCTTGCGCAGCAGGCCCTGGAGCACCGGCTTGAGCGGCCCGGCGTTGCGCGGCGGCGGCAGCGGCTCGGTGGCGAGCGCCGCCAGCGTGGCGATCGCCGACGGACGCGCGTACGGCGACTTGCCCTCGACCGCCGCGTAGAGCGTGGCGCCGAGCGACCAGAGGTCGGCCTCCGGCCCGGCCGTGCCGTCCCGCGCCCGCTCCGGCGAGATGTACGCGGGCGAACCGAGCACCATGCCGGTGCGCGTCACGTTCGGGTCGCCGGGGATCGTGGCCAGGCCGAAGTCGGTGAGCACCACGCGGCCGTCCTCGCCGAGCAGCACGTTGCCCGGCTTGACGTCGCGGTGCATGATGCCCGCCTTGTGCGCGGCCTTCAGCGCGTTCAGCACGCCGAGGCCGATCTCGACCGCCTTGGCCGACGAGACCGGACCGTCCTCGGCGATGGTGTCCTGCAACGACTTCGACGCCACGTACTCCATGACGATCCACGGATCGCCGTCGGTGCGCAGCACGTCGAAGATGCGGACCACGTTGACGTTGTTGAGCCGGGCGATCGCCCGCGCCTCCCGCAGCGAGCGCTCGCGCATCTCGCGGCGCTCCTCGGGGGTGAGGCCGGGCGGCGGGACCAGTTCCTTGATGGCCACGTCCCGGTGCAGCACCTCGTCCCGCGCCTTCCAGACGCGGCCCATGCCGCCCTGACCGAGCGGCGTGATAAGCCGGTACCGGTCGGCGACGAGTTGGGGGAGCGCGTTCGACATCGCAGAAACCGTACCCGGCCGCTGCGACGCCTACACCGTCGGCACGCCACTGTACGGCGAAGGTCGAATTCGTGACGGTTACCCTTGGGGCATGTCTGCCGAAGAGCCGCTGTTCCGGATCGTCCGCGGCGTGCCCACCGCCGAGGAGCTGGCCGCTCTGGTCGGCGCGATCATGGTGCGTACCCGCCCGGCCCAGGCCGCCACGCCGGCCCCCGTGTCGCAGTGGGCGCGCAGCGCACGTCCCGCCCTCGCCGGCCCGGTCGCCGGCGCCGGCGCGTGGCGGGCCTCCGGCCTGCCCCGCTGACGTCTGGTTCCACCCGCGGCGCCGGGCGGGGCTGCCGGGATCCACGTTGAGCCACTAACCTCACTCAGGGAAACCGTGTGGTGACGGGCAGGAGGCTCCGATGATCCCGGAGGACAACCAGCCAGCCGGCTGGCTGCGCGGCTACGGCGGCATCGAGGCCGACATCCGACAGATGCGGGAGTTCGCCGACCGCCTCCAGGACGAGGTGACGCGCAACTACTCGCCGCATTTGTCGTACATCGCCGACGACATGAAGGCCCCGGTGCCGAACCCGGCCGACGCCTTCATCGAGCTGGTCCATTTCCTCCAGGCCCACCACGACACCCAGACGGCAGCGGTCAGCGCCGTGTGGGACCTGGCACCCGCCACCGGCCGGCTCGCCGACGCCGCCGGCCGGATCGCCAACCACTACGGCGACGCCGACGCGTTCTCCTCCGCACGGGTCACCGACGTCGAACGGGCACTCGCCGGGCCGTCGAGCACCGTCGCCCGCCCGCTGCCGCCACTGGCCGACCCCACCGCCCCCGAACAGAGCCGGGTGATCCTGCCGTGATCGAACGGGGCAGCGGACGCACCTCCGGGCTGACCGACTGGCGGCTGATGGACGTCCTCAGCATGTGGGCGTGCCTCCAGGACCAGGACACCGCCGGCCAGTGGAAGCAGGTCGCCGGTTGGCGCAAGGTCTGTGACCTCGCGCTGACCCACCTGAGTCGGCTGCGGGAATACCGCCGCGGCCTCGCCGAGGCCTGGCCGCCCGAGACCAACGCCGCCGCGCGGGCGTACATCGCCGAACTCGACCAGCTCATCGACCGCGTGCAGCGCACCCACGACGCCGCCGCCGCGAACTACGACGCGCTCGCCGCCGCCACCCGCGCCATCGGCAGCGCGCGGGCCGAGCTGCAACCCCTGCACGAGGAGTACGAGAAGAGGCTGCGGCAGAAGCGGGCGTACGAGGCGACGATCGCCGACCCGAAGGCGGTGGCGGGTAGCCGGTTGCCGGAACGGCCCCCGGTCACGGACGACGACTTGGAGCAGTTGAACGTACGGGCGCGCGGGTTGATGACGGGGTTGAGCGGCGAGCTGCAGCACGCCCAGGTCATGCTCCAGCGCCCGCCGGCTGCTCCTCGGCCTGGCATCGAGACGAATAACCCAGATGTCTACGGGGCCAGCGGGGCAGCACCAGTTATTCCACCAATCGTTCCGGTTACTGTCACAAGTCCAGGCCCAAGGTCAAAGCCAGCGCCGCTCGGCGGCACCTCCGGCCAAGGACCACAAAATCCCCCCACCGTGGGCGTCGGACCAATCCTTGGCGGCGCCGGTTCCACCTTGACGCCTCCTCCAAGCATCACCACACCAAACGTTTCATCGACTCCCCCATCGTTGCCGAGTGCGACTCCCCTTCCCCCAACCGTTCCTGGCGCTCTAGGTGCTAGCCCGCCTCCGCGAGATGCTCGACCTCACCCCTTCACTGGCAGCCCGGTTTCAGGCGAGGCGCCGAAGAACTTCCTCCCTCGCACGCAGCCGAACGGGTTGATCGGTCAACCATTCGGCCCGGGTCTCGTCCAGCCGTCTTCTCCGAATACCACCCCGCGCAGGGTAAATCCCGTCGGCGGTGTCATAGGAGGTGGCGGCGCGGGTACCGCGCCCGCCGGCAATGCTGGATCGCGTCCCGGGATTGGAAGAAACCCCGTGATGGGCCCGATGGGCGGATCACCTCTCGGCGGCTACCCCTCCACGACTAACCGACCCGGTCGTCGGGACGAGACGAGTGGAGTTTCTCGACCATGGGATCAAGACAACCCCTGGGAGACCGACAAGGGGGTTAGTCCAGTGGTGCTACCTCCGACCGATGATGGTCCGATCGATCCGGGACCAGCCATCGGGCGAGATCGCTGACTGATTCAACATGCGCATCGCCCTCTCGATTTTGGCCGTCGTCAGCTTCATCTCAGCCCAAGCAGCGCAGCCAGCCGCGCCAGAGGATGCATTGCGAGTCCGGAAAGATCAGTGGCATCTGGACTTCCTCAGGGTGAATGAAGCTCATAAGATCTCTCGCGGAGCCGGGGTACTGGTAGCCGTCCCCGACACTGGAGTTGACCCTCATCCGGACCTCTCCCAAAACCTGCTTGAAGGAAGGAATGTTCTGACGGGAAGCGGCGATGGTTTGCGCGACGCGAACAGTCACGGAACCGCCATGGCGGGACTTATCGCCGCCCACGGATCTGGCAGGGAAATCGGCGCACTCGGCATAGCACCGGAAGCCAAGGTTCTCCCAATAATCTCCTCCACCTCGGACAACTATGGCGAGGCGGACAAGCTCGCCGAGGCAATAGATTATGCAGTCACGCAGCATGCCGGAGTCATAAGCATCTCGAGCGCCGGCGTCGCGAGCGAGAGGCTGATTCGATCAGTAAAGAGCGCACTCGCTGCAGACATAGTCGTTATCGCAGGCGTCGGCAACCTCCCGGAAGCTGCGACGATCGGCTATCCAGCTGCAGAGGAAGGTGTGATCGCCGTAGGCGGGACCGATCAGGCCGGGAACCACGCCCAAATTTCCGTCACAGGATCCAAGATCGAGGTCGCTGCCCCAGCCGTTGATATCTACAGCACCAGCTACGGCGGCAAATATTCGAAGGGCACGGGGACATCCAGTGCTACCGCGATTGTTGCCGGCGCTGCTGCCCTGATCCGCTCCAAGTACCCCAACCTCCCCGCGCAGGAAGTCGCCCACCGGCTGACCGCCACCGCCGTCGACAAGGGACCACCAGGCCGCGACGACCAGTACGGCTACGGCGTCATCGACCTGGTAGCGGCGCTCACCGCCGACGTCCCCCCGCTCGGCTTCGAGTCCTCGAACGTCACCCCACCGGCATCGGCGAAGGCAGCCCCGGAAAAGGGCGACGACAGCAGCGCGACCGTACGCGGGCTCGCCACCCTGGGTGTGCTGGTGGCGGCGGGCGGCGGATACCTGTTCTGGCGTCGGCGCCGACGTGCCGACGACCCGCCGCCGAGGGTCAGCCGGTAGCGTCGGCGGGGTGTCGACCTCCGTACCGGTGCGCCTCGTGCTCGCCTCGCAGTCTCCCGCCCGCCGCAAGTTGCTCCAGGCCGCTGGCATCGAGCCCGACGTGCTGGTCAGCGGCGTGGACGAGTCGCAGGTGGTCAGCGAGCGCGCCGAGGATCTGTGTCTGGAGTTGGCCCGGTTGAAGGCGCAGGCCGTACGCGATCGGCTGCGGCCGTCGCCGGACGAGCGCACTCTCGTGCTCGGCTGTGACTCGGTGCTGGCCTTCGACGGTGAGATCCTCGGCAAGCCTGATGACGCGGCGGACGCCACCCGGCGGTGGCAGCGGATGCGCGGGCGCAGCGGTGTCCTGCACACCGGGCACAGTCTGATCGACGTGACGCACGAGTCGCGGGCCGAGGCCGTCGCGTCGACCACTGTGCATTTCGCCGACATCAGCGACGAGGAGATCGCCGCGTACGTGGCGACGGGCGAGCCGCTGGCCGTTGCCGGCGCGTTCACCATCGACGGGCTGGGCGGCGCGTTCCTGACCGGGATCGAGGGTGACCCGGGCACAGTGGTGGGGTTGTCCCTGCCGTTGCTGCGCCGGCTGCTCGCCGAGGTGGAGCTGAGCATCGTCGACCTGTGGACGAAGGTCGCGCCCGGGGGCCAGGAGATCGAGCATCTCGGCTAACGTCCGGACATGACCACGAAGCCTCTGCCGCTCACCCCGGAACTGCACGCCTACCTGGTGGCCCACGGGTCCGCGCCGGACGAGATCGTCCGGGAGCTGGCCGAGGAGACCCGGGCGGCCCTGCCCGCCGAGGCGGTCATGCAGGTCGCGCCGGAGCAGGCGGCGTTCCTGACGTTCCTGACCCGGCTGCTCGGCGTACGGCAGGCGGTCGAGGTGGGCACGTTCACCGGCCTCTCCTCGCTGGCGATCGCCCGGGGGCTCGCCGATGGCGGGCGGCTGACCTGCTTCGACATCTCCGAGGAGTACACGGGCGTGGCCCGGCGCTACTGGGAGCGCGCCGGTGTGCAGGACCGGATCGAGCTGCGCATCGGCCCGGCCGCCCAGACGCTGCGCGAGCTGCCCCGCGAGCGTTACCTGGACTTCGCGTTCATCGACGCGGACAAGGTCGGCTACCCGGTCTACTGGGACGAGCTGGTGCCGCGCATGCGCCCCGGCGCGGTGGTCGCCGTCGACAACACGCTGCGCGACGGCCGGGTGCTCGCCCCGCGAAACGCCGACGACCGGGCGATCGCCGCCTTCAACGACGCGGTGATCGCGGACGTGCGCGTCGAGGCGGTCATGCTGCCGATCGCCGACGGCGTCACACTCGCCCGAGTGCTCTGAGCCGGCCCGAACACAACCTCGCCGAAGTGGCGGCAACCCTGAACACCGGATACCGCCACCTCGCCGAAACGGAGTCGATCAAGTCGCGCGGACCGGCGCAGGCAAGGCACGCCCCAGCCGCACCGTCAGCAGCACCGCCACCGCGATGAAAGCGGGCAGCAGCAGGAACGCCGGGTGCGGGCCGGCGCCGTCGGCCACCCACCCGAGCGCGACCGGCGCGATCCCGAAACCCACACCCATCGAGTACGCCGACCAGCCCGCCGCCTTGTCGGCGGCCGGACCGGCGACTGCGAGCGCGATGGAGATCGCCAGCGGGTAGTGCAGCGCGTTGCCCAGGCCGAGCACGACCAGGCCGGTGACGGCGAGCCAGCCGACCGTACTGCCCCAGAACAGCGCGAACCCGGCCAGCGAGACGGTGAGCGCGCCGAGCAGCAGCGGCACCGGCGGCCAGCGCAGCGCGGCCCGGCCACCGGCGATCCGGCCGGCGAACATGCCGCAGACGATCGCGGCCACCGCCGCCGACGCCCCGCCCGCGCTCAGCCCGGCGTGGGTCCGCAGCACGTCGGCGGTCCAGAGCGACAGGCAGACCTCGATCGACCCGGTGACGGACATCAGAACCCAGGCGATCCAGTACGCACGCGGCAGCCGCCCCGCTGCCCCACGCACCCCGGAGGCGGGCACCTCCGACGCCGGCAACCCCGGCGCGGGCACGGCCGAAGCGGGCACAGGCGCGGCACCCCCGGACGACACGGTGACGGGAGCGCCCGAAGCGGGCACGGCGGCGTCGGATGCGCCGACGGCGGGGACTGCCGGAGCGGGCGCGGCGGCCTCGGCCATCCCGGACGTGGGGACGGCGGGCACCCGGGTGGATGCGGCCACGGGGACCGGTGTGCCGGCAGCCGCGACAGCGGGGGCGCGGTTCGGCCCGCGTACCCGGAAGGTCAGAGCCGCGAGCGCGACAAGCGTGATCAGCCCGACCTCGACGGCCATCAGCGGTCGCCAGCCGAGGCCGGCGTCGACGCTGGCGCCGATGGTCAGCGGCGCCAGGATGCCCATGCCGGCGCACGCGGCGTTGGCCTCGGTGAGCGCGGCGGGGGCGGCGGGTCCGTGCCGGGCGGTGAGCACCACGCTGACGCCACTGACGATCATCATGCCGAAGGTGGCGATGACCGCGACGGCGGCGAGCGTGGTCGGTAGCGGGCGGAGCAGGCCGAGCGCGGTGACGCCGGCGGCGACGCCGGCGAGGCCGAGCCAGATGGCGGGGCCGCGGCCGAGGCGGCGGGCGATCGGGGCGAACAGCGCTCCGCCGGCCAGCGCGCCGACGGCGATGCCGGTGCTGTGCAGGCCGGCGACGGCGGCGCTGGTGCCCTGTTCGTCGCGGAGCAGCGGTACGACCGGGCCGAATCCGTAGAGGAAGAAGCCCCAGAGACCGAGCTGGGCGTAGGTCAGCCAGGTGATCCGGTCACGGGTGAGGCGGGGCACCGGCCCAAGCTACGCGCGTGGCGCCGGTGCCCCCTGCCTCCTGAGAGGTACGTCTCCCCTGGTCAGCGGACACTGCGGGCGAACTGGCGGGCGGCCCAGAAAACGCCTGCGGCGGCGAGCACCGCGATGATGCCGAGGCCCTGCCAGACGCGGTCGTTGCCGAGGTCGCCGTTGAACAGCGCGCGCGTGCCCTCGACCGCCCAGGAGAACGGGTTCCACTTGGCGACGCCCTGGAGCCAGCCGGGGGCGAAGGTGAGCGGCAGCAGGATGCCGGAGAGCAGCAGCACCGGCTGCGCGACGGTGTTCATGAGCGGGGCGAGCGCGTCCTCGCTCTTGACCTTGAGCGCGATGCCGTAGGAGACGGCCGAGGTCATCAGCGCGATGAGGGCGAGCATCAGGTACGCCAGGAGCAGGTTGCCGATGAAGACGCGCAGGTCGAACGCGAGCGCCAGCAGCGTGATGATGATCGCCTGCGCGATGAGCGAGACCACGTCCCGCAGGGACCGGCCGAGCAGCAGCGCGAGCCGGCTGACCGGGGTGACCCGGGAGCGCTCGATCACGCCGGCCCGCAGTTCGGCGATCAGGCCGAAGCCCTGGAACAGGCCGCCGAAGATGGCCAGCAGCACGAGCAGGCCGGGCACGAAGATCTTGTACGCGGCGGCCTGCGTCGGGGCGTTCAGCGCGGGCTTGAGCAGCGGGGCGAACAGGAGCAGGTACATCACCGGCTGGAAGACGCCGACGAAGATCCACACCGGGTTGCGCAGCAGCAGTTGCGTCTGGCGCTGGAAGATCAGCCAGGTGTCGCGGGCGAGTTTCATGACAGCTTCTCCGGGGTTCAGGACTCGCGCAGCGAGCGGCCGGTCTTGGTGAGGAAGACGTCGTCGAGGCTGGGCCGGTGCAGCTCGATCGAGCGCAGGTCCAGCCCGGCGTGGTCGAGGCGGCGCAGCACCTGCGGGATGGCGGTGGCGCCCTCGTCGACGTAGAGGCGCAGGCCGCCCTCGTCAACGGTCTCCAGCTTGCTCACGTACGCCTCGGTGTCGAGCAGTTCGGCGGCGCGCGGGGTGCTCGGGGCGTCCAGTCCGACGATCACCACCTCGCCGGAGATCTCCCGCTTCAGCTCGGCCGGCGTGCCCTCGGCGACGATCTCGCCGTGATCCATGATCGCGATGCGGTCGCAGAGCGCGTCCGCCTCGTCCAGGTAGTGCGTGGTGATGAAGACGGTCATCCCCTCGGTACGCAGCCGGCGGATCTCGTCCCACATGTGCGCGCGGCTCTGCGGGTCGAGGCCGGTGGTCGGCTCGTCCAGGAAGACGATCTTCGGCTCGTGGATGATGCCGAGCGCGATCTCGACCCGCCGGCGCTGGCCGCCGGAGTAGGTCTTGCACTTGCGGTCGGCGTACTCGGTGAGCTGGAAGGCTTCGAGCGCGCGCTCGGCGCGTCGGTGCGCCTCGGCCTTGCTGATGCCGTAGAGGCGGGCCTGGAGCACCAGCTCCTCGCGGGCGCTCGACTCGTCCCAGGTGCTGCCGCCCTGGGCCACGTACCCGATCCGGCGGCGCACCTCGGCCGGGTCCTTGCGCAGGTCGGCGCCGGCCACGGTGGCCTCGCCGCCGTCCGGCTCGATGAGCGTGGCGAGCATCCGTAGCGTGGTGGTCTTGCCGGCGCCGTTGGGCCCGAGGAAGCCGAAGATCTCCCCCTCGGCGACGTCGAGGTTGACGCCGCGGACGGCGTCCACGGTCTTCGTCTCGCGACCCTCGCGGGAGCGGTACGACTTCCGCAACCCCCTGGTCTCGATCATTTCTGCTCCTGGTCGTCCGGGCGGGCCTGACCGGCCGCCGATCGTCCGCGAGGACGCACGAATCCCCCGCGATTCCTGCCGAGGCTAACGCGATATAGCTTCTTTGGTCAACGTTGATTATGTCGTGTCATCGGGAGCCGTCGGTCCAGCCCGACCAGCCCTCGGCCCGCTCCATCCCATCCGGCAGGTACGACACTCCCGACTCGATCCGCTCCGCGATCCGCTCGCACCACGCCGTCTCCGCCTCGGCGCGGGCCAGCCACAGCTCGAACATCCACCCGACGTGCACCGGCTTGCGGGTGCGTACCCAGTCCGAGTCGAGCGAGGCGCGCATCGACTCGACCCCGGCGCGAAGGAGGTTCGCCCGGTTGCGCAGCGCCGCCGCGGCCTCCTCGCGCGGCATCGCCGGCAGGAAGGAGAACGCCGCCACGAACGGGTCCGGCGGCTCCTGCACCTGCCACCACTGCGCGCGCAGCAGCGTCTCGAACTCGTCCTCCCCCTTCGCCGTCACCTCGTACGTGGTGCGGGCCGGGCGGGCGCCCACCTGCTCGACCGAGACGGTCCGCAGCAGGCCCTCGTCGGTGAGTTTGCGCAGCGCGTGGTAGATCGAGCCGGGCTGCACGTTGGCCCACTTGTCCGCGCTCCAGCTCAGCAGCTCACGGCGCACGTCGTAGCCGTGCACCGGCTGCATCCACCGGACCAGGCCCAGAATCATCATCCTCGTTGCCGACACCCGACAAGCGTAATAGGCAAATTTGACTACAGTGCCGCATCCCACACTGAGCGATCGTTAGGCTCCGCAGGCAGGCCGCTAAACTCCCGGCAACGACCTCCCGGGAGGAGCCTCAAGGTGCGCAAGGTTCTCATCGCCAACCGCGGCGAGATCGCCGTCCGCGTCATTCGCGCCTGTCGCGACGCCGGCCTGGCGAGCGTCGCCGTCTACGCGGACTCGGACCGGGACGCCCTGCACGCCACGCTCGCCGACGAGGCGTACGCGCTCGGCGGCGACACCGCCGCGGACAGCTACCTGCGCATCGACAAGCTGATCGACGTCGCGGCCCGCTCCGGCGCGGACGCGGTGCACCCCGGCTACGGCTTCCTCTCCGAGAACGCCGACTTCGCCCAGGCCGTCATCGACGCCGGGCTCACCTGGATCGGGCCCACCCCGCAGGCGATCCGCGACCTCGGCGACAAGGTGACCGCCCGGCACATCGCGCAGCGCGCCGGCGCGCCGCTGGTGCCCGGCACCCCCGACCCGGTGGGCAACGCGGACGAGGTGATGGCGTTCGCCGTCGACCACGGCCTGCCGGTCGCCATCAAGGCCGCCTTCGGCGGTGGCGGGCGCGGCCTCAAGGTCGCCCGCACCATGGAGGAGATCCCGCACCTGTTCGAGTCGGCCACCCGCGAGGCGGTCGCCGCGTTCGGCCGGGGCGAGTGCTTCGTCGAGCGCTACCTCGACAAGCCGCGCCACGTCGAGGCGCAGGTGCTGGCCGACCAGCACGGCAACGTGATCGTGGTGGGCACCCGGGACTGCTCGCTGCAGCGCCGGCACCAGAAGCTGGTCGAGGAGGCGCCCGCGCCGTTCCTCACCGACGCCCAGCGCGCCCAGATCCACGACAGCGCCAAGGCCATCTGCCGCGAGGCCGGCTACCACGGCGCCGGCACCGTGGAATACCTGGTCGGCGCGGACGGCACGATCTCCTTCCTGGAGGTGAACACGCGGCTGCAGGTCGAGCACCCGGTGACCGAGGAGACCGCCGGCATCGACCTGGTACGCGAGCAGTTCCGCATCGCCGACGGGGAGAAGCTGCGCTTCACCGAGGACCCGACGCCGCGCGGACACGCCATCGAGTTCCGGATCAACGGCGAGGACCCGGGCCGCAACTTCCTGCCCGCGCCGGGCACCGTCACCGCGCTGCGCCTGCCCTCCGGGCCGGGCGTGCGGGTGGACACCGGCATCTCGGCCGGCGACGTGATCGGCGGCAACTTCGACTCGCTGCTCGCCAAGGTGATCATCGTCGGCGAGACGCGCGCCGAGGCGCTGGAGCGGGCCCGCCGGGCGCTCGACGAGATGGTGGTCGACGGCATGGCCACCGCGCTGCCCTTCCACCGCCTGGTGATCCGCGACGAGGCGTTCACCGCCGAACCGTTCACCGTGCACACCCGGTGGATCGAGACCGAGTGGGACAACACCGTACCGGCGTTCACCGCCGCCGCCGGCGCCGCCGACGAGCCGGCCGAGCGCGAGACCGTCGTGGTCGAGGTGGGCGGCAAGCGGCTGGAGGTCGTCCTCCCCGCCGGGCTCGGCGCGGGTACGGCGGCAGCCGCGCCCGCCGCGAAGAAGCCGGCCCGCCGGGGCGGCGGAGGCAAGGCGGGTGCCGCGGTCAGCGGCGACACGCTCACCTCGCCGATGCAGGGCACGATCGTGAAGATCGCGGTCGCCGACGGCGACGAGGTGGCCGAGGGCGACCTGGTCGTGGTGCTGGAGGCGATGAAGATGGAGCAGCCGCTGCACGCGCACAAGGCCGGCACGGTCAGCGGGCTCGCCGCCGAGGTCGGCGCGGTGATCACGTCCGGCGCCGCGATCTGCACCATCGCCTGAGGTGTAAGGAAGGGCCCCTTCTTAACGCCTGAGGTAGTGAAGGGGCCCCTTCTTAACAGCGCGAGGCCGGGTGGTGTGAGCCACCACCGGGGGCGGGCACGGCCCGGGGCGGGAATGATGGCCGGGTGCGGTTCCTTCACGGCGCGGTCCCCGCGCACGACCTGACCTACAACGACGTCTTCATGGCGCCCAACCGGTCCGAGGTGGGCTCCCGGCTCGACGTCGACCTGGCCACCACCGACGGGACGGGTACCACCATCCCGCTCGTGGTGGCGAACATGACGGCCGTCGCGGGCCGGCGGATGGCCGAGACGGTGGCCCGGCGCGGCGCGGTGGCGGTGATCCCACAGGACATCCCGATCGAGGTCGTCGCCGACGTGGTGGGCTGGGTCAAGCAGCGGCACCTGGTGCACGACACGGCGATCGCCCTCGGCCCGACCGACACCGTCGGCGACGCCATCCATCTGCTGCCGAAGCGGTCGCACGGCGCGGTGGTGGTGGTCGACGGGGACGGCCGGCCGATGGGCGTGGTGACCGAGGCGGACACCGTCGGGGTGGACCGCTTCGCCCAGCTCCGGCACGTGATGTCGACCGAGCTGCACACCGTGCCGGCGGACGCGGACCCGCGTACCGGATTCGACCGGCTGTCGGCGGGCCGGCGGCGGATCGCGCCGGTGGTGGACGGCGACGGCCGCCTGGTCGGGGTGCTGACCCGGCAGGGCGCGCTGCGCGCCACGCTGTACAAGCCCGCGGTGGACGACCGGGGGCGGTTGCGGATCGCCGCCGCCGTGGGCATCAACGGCGACGTCACCGGCAAGGCCGCCGCGCTGCTGGAGGCCGGGGTGGACACGCTCGTCGTGGACACCGCGCACGGGCACCAGGAGCGGATGCTCCAGGCGCTGCGGGCGGTCCGCCGGCTGGACCCGCCGGTGCCGGTGGCGGCGGGGAACGTGGTCACCGCTGATGGCGTACGCGACCTGGTCGACGCCGGTGCGGACATCGTGAAGGTGGGTGTCGGGCCGGGCGCGATGTGCACCACCCGGATGATGACCGGCGTGGGCCGTCCGCAGTTCTCCGCGGTGCTCGACTGCGCCGCGGCGGCCCGCTCGCTGGGGCGGCACGTGTGGGCCGACGGCGGCGTACGCCACCCGCGCGACGTGGCGCTGGCGCTGGCCGCGGGCGCGTCGAACGTGATGATCGGCTCCTGGTTCGCCGGCACCTACGAGTCCCCCGGCGACCTGTACACCGACGCCGACGGGCGGCGCTACAAGGAGAGCTTCGGCATGGCGTCCTCGCGTGCGGTGAGCGCCCGTACGGCCGAGGACAGCGCGTTCGACAGGGCCCGGAAGGCGATCTTCGAGGAGGGCATCTCCTCGGCCCGGATGTACCTGGACCCGAACCGGCCCGGCGTCGAGGACCTGATCGACGAGATCATCTCCGGGGTGCGCAGCGCGTTCACCTACGCGGGCGCGCGCAGCCTGGAGGAGTTCCACGAGCGGGCGCTCGTCGGTGTGCAGAGCGCCGCCGGCTACACCGAGGGGATGCCGCTGCCGACGAGCTGGTGACGTTCGGTCCCGCTCAGTCGAACAACCGCCTGATCACGGTACGGGCGGCAGCCTCCGGGTCGTCGCCCACCCGTGGCGGCAGCGCGCCGGAGAGCCAGAGCGTGGCGAAGCCGTGCACGATCGACCAGGCGGCGAGCGCGTCGGCGTCCGGCTCCCGCCCGGTGTGCCGGGCCACCCCCTCGCGCAGCACGTCGCCGGAGCGGGCGCGGGCGGCGACCAGCTCCGGGTCGTCGGCCCGGTACAGCTCGGGCCGGAACATGACGTCGAAGTGCGCCCGGTGCCGCACCGCGAACCCGACGTAGGCCACGCCGGTGTCGAGCAGGTCGTCCCCGGCCTGCCGCAACGCGTCGGCGAGCAGGTCGAAGCCCTGGGTGGCGAACGCGGTGAGCAGCCCGGCCTTGTCGCCGAAGTGGTGCGCCGGCGCGGCGTGCGAGACCCCGGCGCGCCGAGCCAGCTCACGCAGGCTCAGCGCGGCCGGTCCGGACTCGGCGATCGCCTCGGCGGCGGTGCTCAGCAGGACGCGGCGGAGGTCGCCGTGGTGGTACGAGGCCATGCAGTCACCCTAACTTGTCATTGACAAGATGGCACCATCGCCGCAATCTTGTCAGCGACAAGATTTTCGTCGGAGGGATCGACAATGGCACCCCTGATCGCACTGCTCGCCGGCACCGCGCTGGCCCGGATAGCCGGCCTGCTCGGCGTGGACGCCCTGGACGGGTGGCACCCCGCGCTGCGAGTGGGGCTGGCGCTGATGTTCGTGCTGACCGGCGTGGCCCACTTCGTGTCCCGCCGCGCCGGCCTCATCGCGATGGTCCCGCCGTCGCTGCCCCGGCCGGCCTTGCTGGTCACCGTCACCGGCGTACTGGAACTGGCCGGCGCGCTCGCGCTGCTGTTCCCGGCCACCGCGCGCCCGGCGGCGGCCGGGCTGGCACTGCTGATGCTCGCCATGTTCCCGGCCAACGTGTCAGCCGCACGGCGACGCCTCATGCTCGCCGGGCGCCCGGTGACGCCGCTCGGCGTCCGTACCGTGCTCCAGGTCGTCTTCGTGGCCGCGGCGCTGGCGGTGACCCTCGGCGGATGACCCGCCGCGGGCCCGGCGACCCCGCCCGCCCACGCCGACCGGCGGAACCCGGCTCAGGCCCGGGACGGCTCCGCTTCGGCGGGCTGGGACTCCCCGGTCTCCCCGTGGCGAACTGTCGGCAGGCGCAGGCAGGCGACCAGACCGATCAGCAGGAAGCCGGCGCCCGCGAACGCCGCGTACCGGGTGGCGTCGGAGAACGCCGCCTTCGCCTCCTCGGCGATCGGCGCGGTACGCGGGTCCGCCTCCAGCCCGCCGATCGCCGCGCCGGCGCTCTCCTTGACCGCGCTGACCACCTGGTCCCGCTGGGCCGGGTCGAGTCCGGGCTGGTCGGCCAGGCGGTCGCCGAGCAGCCCGCCGAGGCCGGCGAAGAGCACGGTGCCGAGGACCGCGATGCCGAGCGCGGAGCCGACCTGCCGGGCGGTGCTCTGCAGGCCCGAGCCCTGGCCGCTGCGGCGTACCGGCACCTCGGACAGCGAGACGCCGGTGAGCTGGGCGGTGGCCAGGCCGACGCCGACGCCGTAGACGAACAGGAAGCCCACCGGCGCCCACCAGCTGGTGTCCGGCGCGACCACGAATCCGAGCCCGGCCACGCCGACCAGTTCGGCGGCGACACCGAGCTGGACCACCCGGGCCGCGCCCCAGCGCTGAGTCAGCGGCGCGCCGATGCCGCTGGCCAGGAAGCTGCCGACGGCGAGCGGCAGCAGCGCCAGGCCGGTCCGGAAGGCGCTGTAGCCGAGCACGTTCTGGAACCACAGCGGCAGCGCGAACAGCAGGCCGAACTCGCCCAGGCTGACGATCGCGGCGGCCAGGATGCCGTTGCGGAACGAGCCGATGCCGAACAGCGACAGGTCGAGCAGTGCCGGACGGCCGGCCCGGTTGCGGCGTACCTGCTGGGTCAGGAAGAGCCCGAGCGCGGCGAGCCCGAGGAGCGCGGCCACCGGCACCGGTGAGATCGACGCGGTCCACTCCAGCCCGAAGAGGCTGAACGGCCGTTCCCGCTCCCACCAGCCGTAGGTGCGGCCCTCGATCAGCGCGAAGACCACGCCGGTCATGCCGATCACGGAGAGCAGCGCGCCGGTGAGGTCCAGGCCGCGTTCGGCCCGGTCGTCGCGGGACTCGGCCACCAGCACGAGCGTCGCCACGATCACGGCGAGGCTGACCGGGACGTTGATGCCGAAGGCCCACCGCCAGGAGTACGTGGTGGTGAGCCAGCCGCCGAGCAGCGGCCCGAGCGCTGCCGCGCCACCGATGGTGGAGCCCCAGACGGCGAACGCGATGCCCTTCTCCCGGCCGGTGAAGTTGGCGTTGAGCAGGGAGAGCGAGGTGGGCAGCATCATCGCCCCGCCGACGCCCTGGAGCACCCGGGCGGCGATGAGCGTCTCGCCGGAGCCGGCGAGCGCGGCGAGGACGCTGGCGACCACGAACACTGTGACGCCGACGAGAAACATCCGCCGCCGTCCGGACCGGTCGGCGAAGCGGCCGGCGACCAGCAGCAACGCGGCGAAGACCAGGGTGTACGCCTCCTGCACCCACTGCGCGTCGGTGGAGGTGATGTCGAGGTCCCGGATGATCTGCGGCACCGCGACGTTCACGATGGTGGCGTCCACGATGATCATCGCTACGCCGAGGCTGATGGCCAGCAGCCCGAACCAGCGTCCGCGCCCGTCGCCGCGCATGGTGCCCTCCCTTTAGCTAGATTTTCTAGCTACCCGAAGTGCTAGCTTTATCCCATGGAGGGGGTGCCGTCAACCGGGGAGCCCGCACCGGGTCCGCCGCCGAGCAGCGAGACCTCCCGGGCGCTGCGCGAGGTGCTGCGGATCGCCGGTGACACCCGGGCCGCGCTGGCCCGCCGCCTGGGCCTCAACTCGACCGACGCCGCCGCGATCCATCACCTGATCTCCAGCCCGGAGCCACTGGGCCCGGTCGAACTGGGCAACCGGCTCGGCATCCGGTCCGCCTCGGCGACCACGCTCGTGGACCGGCTGGTGCAGGCCGGTCACGTCGCCCGGGCCCCGCACCCGCACGACCGGCGTCGGCTCAGCCTCCAGGTGACCGAGAGCGGCGTGGGTGAGGTGCTGGAGGCGCTGCGCCCGATGCTCGTCGGCGTCGACCGGGCCGTCTCCCGGCTCACCCCCGAGCAGGCCGAGGCCACCACAGCGTTCCTGCGCGAGGTCACCGAGGTGATGCGCGAGTACGTCGCCACCGCCCCGGACGAGCCTCCGCGCGCCCGCGCCGACCGCGGCTGAGGAGATTCTCAGAAATAGTTTGGGCCCTGATGGTTCGGGAGCTAATCTGACGCTCGTGAACATGGGCCCGCTCGTCCGCTTCCCCGACGCCCTGCACCACGCGCCACTCGGCCGGCTGGTCTCCATCGCCGGCCACGTCGTCGAGCAGCACTGGGGGCGTTACCTCGCCGAACACCACGGGCTCACGTCCGCCGGCATGCGGGTCCTGATGATCCTCCTCCGATCCGGCGACGTGAGCCACCGGGAAATGGCCGAGCTGTGCTTCGTCCGGCCCGCCACGCTCACCGGCATCGTGGACACCCTCGAACGCGACGGCTTCGTCACCAGGCGCCGCGCGCCCGAGGACCGCCGCACCGTCCGGCTCGCCCTCACCGACAAGGGCGGCGAGCACGCCCGCACCATCATCGACATGATCCACAGCGACCGGCCACTGACGTCCGTCGACGCCGACCCGGACAAGCGGGCGGTCATCCGCGAGTTCCTGATCGAAATCATCACCGGCATGTCCGACGGAGACCTCCGTCGGTTGAACCGGGACAGCGAGTCCGACACCGAGCCGCCAACGGGGAGCCATCCGTGTTGATCCGCCTGCTCCGCACACATCTACGCCCGTACCGACGATGGCTGGTCGCCGTGGTGGCGTTCCAGTTCGTCGGCACCATCGCCTCGCTCTACCTGCCCAGCCTCAACGCCGACATCATCGACCGCGGCGTCGCCGTCGGCGACACCGACCAGATCCTGCGTACGGGCGGCTGGATGCTGCTCGTCAGCCTGCTCCAGATCGCCTGCTCGATCGCCGCCGTCTACTTCGGGGCGAAGACCGCGATGGGCTTCGGCCGCGACGTGCGGGGCGCCATCTTCCGGCGGGTGAACAGCTTCTCCGCCCGCGAGGTGGCCCGGTTCGGCGCGCCGTCCCTGATCACCCGCAACACCAACGACGTCCAGCAGGTGCAGATGCTGGTGCTGCTGAGCTGCACCATGCTGGTCGCCGCGCCGATCATGAGCGTCGGCGGCGTGGTGATGGCGCTGCGCGAGGACGTCGGGCTCTCCTGGCTGATGCTGGTCTGCGTACCGGTGCTCGCCGTCGCGCTGGGCCTGATCATCCGCCGGATGGTGCCGGGCTTCCGGCTCATGCAGACCCGGATCGACACCGTCAACCGGGTGATGCGCGAGCAGATCACCGGCATCCGGGTGGTCCGGGCCTTCGTCCGGGAGCCGTACGAGACCGACCGGTTCCGGGCGGCGAACACCGACCTGACCGCCACCGCGCTGCGGATCGGACGGCTCCAGGCGCTGATCTTCCCGATCGTGATGCTGGTCCTGAACGTCTCCAGCGTCGCGGTGCTCTGGTTCGGCGCGGCGCGCGTCGACTCCGGCCAGATCCAGGTCGGCGCGCTTACCGCGTTCCTGCAGTACCTGATGCAGATCCTGATGGCGGTCATGATGGCCACCTTCATGCTGATGATGGTGCCCCGGGCCGCGGTCTGCGCCGAACGCATCGAGGAGGTGCTGGACACCGACTCGTCGGTGGTGCCGGCGCCCGACCCGGTCACCGAGGTCACCGGCCACGGCGAGCTGGAACTGCGCGGCGCCGGATTCCAGTACCCGGGCGCGAGCGCGCCGGTGCTGCACGACATCTCGTTCCGGGCCGAACCGGGCCGGACCACCGCGATCATCGGCTCCACCGGCGCCGGCAAGACGACGCTGCTGACCCTGATCCCCCGGCTGGTCGACCCGACCGCCGGCGCCGTCCTGGTCGACGGCGTGGACGTCCGGGAACTCGCCCCGGATGAGCTGTGGCGGCGGATCGGGCTGGTACCCCAGCGGCCGTACCTGTTCAGCGGCACCGTCGCCAGCAACCTGCGGTACGGCAACCCGGACGCCACCGACGCGGACCTGTGGGCCGCACTGGAGATCGCCCAGGCGCGTGACTTCGTCGCCGAGATGGCGGGCGGACTGGACGCGCCGATCGCGCAGGGCGGCACGAACGTCTCCGGTGGCCAGCGGCAACGGCTGGCGATCGCCCGCGCGCTCGTACGCAAACCGGAGATCTATCTCTTCGACGACTCCTTCTCCGCGCTCGACCTCGGCACGGACGCCCGGCTGCGGGCCGCCCTCAAGCCGGTCACCGCGGACGCGGCGGTGGTGATCGTGGCCCAGCGGGTCTCCACGATCGTCGACGCCGACCAGATCATCGTGCTCGAGGACGGGGGTGTCGTCGGGATGGGACGACATGAGGAACTGCTGGAGAGCTGCCCCACGTACGCCGAGATCGTGGCGTCGCAGCAGACGGCGGAGGTGGCCGCGTGAGCGCGCCGGTGCCGCAGCAGAAGAACGAACCGAAGCGGCTGCCTCCGGCCGGACGCCGGCCCGCCGGTGGACCGCCGCACATGAACATGGGCATGCCGGCCGAGAAGGCGATGAACTTCGGGCCGTCGGCGCGCCGCCTGCTGGGGCGGCTGCGGCCGTACCGACTCCAGCTCACCGGCGTGCTCGCGCTGGCCCTGGGCAGCGTCGGGCTCAGCGTCGTCGGACCGAAGGTGCTCGGCCACGCCACCGACATCATCTTCAGCGGGGTGATCGGGCGGCAGCTCCCGCCCGGCACCACCACCGAGGCAGCGGCGGAGGCGGCCCGCGCCGAGGGCAACGGCAACTTCGCCGACATGCTGGCCCGGATGGACGTCATCCCCGGCGCCGGCATCGACTTCGACGCGCTGGGCCGGGTGCTGGCGTTCGCGGTGGTGCTCTACATCGGCGCGAGCATCCTGCAGTGGGCGCAGGGCTGGGTGCTCAACGGGGTGGTGCAGCGCACCGTGCTCAAGCTGCGCGCCGACGTGGAGGACAAGCTCAACCGGCTGCCGCTGCCGTACTTCGACAAGCAGCCCCGGGGTGAGCTGCTGAGCCGGGTCACGAACGACATCGACAACGTGTCGCAGACGCTGCAGCAGACGCTGAGCCAGTTGCTCACGTCGCTGCTCACAGTCGTCGGCGTACTCGGGATGATGTTCTGGATCTCGCCGTTGCTGGCGCTGGTCGCGCTGGTCGCGGTGCCGCTGTCGGTGGTGGTCACCGGCCAGATCGCGAAGCGGTCCCAGGGCAAGTTCATCGCGCAGTGGAAGCACACCGGCGAGCTGAACGGCCAGATCGAGGAGGCGTACACCGGGCACGAGCTGGTCAAGGTCTTCGGCCGGCAGAAGGAGGTCGAGGCCGCCTTCCACGCCAAGAACGAGGAGTTGTTCCGGGCCAGCTTCGGCGCGCAGTTCGTCTCCGGCATCATCATGCCGGCGATGTTCTTCATCGGGAACCTCAGCTACGTCGCGATCGCGGTGGTCGGCGGGCTGCGGGTGGCGTCGGGCTCGATGAGCCTCGGTGACGTGCAGGCGTTCATCCAGTACTCGCGGCAGTTCACCCAGCCACTCACCCAGGTCGCGTCGATGGCCAACCTGCTGCAGTCCGGCGTGGCCTCGGCCGAGCGGGTCTTCGCGGTGCTCGACGCCGACGAGCAGAGCCCCGACCCGGCCGAGCCGGCCCGGATCGCCGACCCGCACGGGCGGGTCGAGTTCGAGCACGTCTCCTTCCGGTACGACCCGGAGAAGCCGCTCATCGACGACCTGTCCCTGGTCGCCGAGCCGGGCCACACTGTCGCCATCGTCGGTCCCACCGGCGCGGGCAAGACCACGCTGGTCAACCTGGTCATGCGGTTCTACGAGCTGGACGCCGGCCGGATCACGCTGGACGGGGTGGACATCTCCACGATGCGCCGCGACGACCTGCGCGGCCGGATCGGCATGGTGCTGCAGGACACCTGGCTGTTCGGCGGCACCATCCGGGACAACATCGCCTACGGCCGCCCGGACGCCACCGAGGAGGAGATCCTCGCCGCCGCGCGGGCCACGTTCGTGGACCGGTTCGTCCGCAGCCTGCCGGACGGCTACGACACCGTGATCGACGAGGAGGGCAGCAACGTCAGCGCCGGCGAGAAGCAGCTCATCACCATCGCCCGCGCGTTCCTGGCCGAGCCGTCACTGCTGATCCTGGACGAGGCGACAAGCTCGGTGGACACCCGCACCGAGGTGCTGCTCCAGCGCGCCATGGCGGCGCTGCGCTCGGACCGGACGAGCTTCGTCATCGCGCACCGGCTCTCCACCATCCGCGACGCCGACCTGATCCTGATGATGGAGCAGGGCCGGATCGTGGAGCAGGGCACCCACGAGCAGCTCGTCGCCGCCGGTGGCGCGTACGCCCGGCTCTACCGGGCGCAGTTCACCGGCGCGGTGATCACCGACGAGGTTCCGGCGCCGGCACCGGCCGGCCCGCCGAACGGAATGCGTGCCGGCGCCGGCACGCCGGTCGGGAACTGACGTGGACCCGGCCACAGGTCCGACACCGGTCCCCGTCCGGGTGCCTTCCCGGCACCCGGACGGGCCGGGGTCAGACCGGGAGCAGCGCCGCCGACCGGCTCGCGACCACCGCGCCGATCAGGCCCAGCGCCTGCGCGGCGGGCATCGGGTCGAGCACCCGGCCGTCGCGCAGACGCAGCGAGAGCGACCCGTCGGCCGCCTCCCGGGGGCCGACCACCCCGGTGTACGGGATGCGCCTGCGGGCCGCGTCGCGGATGCGGGCGCCGAGCGAGCCGGCATGGTCCACCTCGGCCCGCAGCCCGGCCACCTCGGCCCGGCGGGCCAGCCCGGCGGCCGCGTCGGCCTGCGCCGCGTCGAGCGGGAGCAGCAGCAACTGCACCGGGGCGTACCAGGCGGGGAACGCGCCCTCGTGCACCTCGATCAGGTACGCGAACAGCCGCTCCATGCTGCCCACGAGGCTGCGGTGCACCATCACCGGCCGTTTCCGGCGGCCGTCCGAGTCGGTGTACGACAGGTCGAACCGCTCCGGCTTGTCGAAGTCGAGCTGGACGGTGGAGATGGTCGACTCCCGGCCGGCCGCGTCCACGATCTGAATGTCGATCTTCGGGCCGTAGAACGCGGCCTCGCCCGGCGCCTCCACGACGTCCACCCCGTCGAGCGCCGCGCGGAGCAGGTCCTCGGCCCGCGCCCAGCTCGCGTCGTCGCCCACGTACCGCTGGCCCGGCCCGCGCAACGACAGCCGCAACCCGGCGGGGCGGACGCCGAGCGCGGCGTGCGCCTCGCCGATCAGCCGCAGGACCTCGCGGACCTCGTCCCCGACCTGGTCCAGCGCGCAGAAGGTGTGCGCGTCGTTGAGCGAGATGGCGCGCACCCGGGACAGCCCGCCGAGCACCCCGGAACGCTCCGCCCGGTACATGCCGCCCAGCTCGGCGATCCGCAGCGGCAGCTCCCGGTAGGAGCGCCCACGGGCGCGGAACACCAGCGCGTGATGCGGGCACAGCGCCGGACGCAGCACGAACTCGTCGTCGGCGCTCAGCCGCATCGGCGGGAACATGTCGTCGGCGAAGTAGCCGAGGTGCCCGGACAGCTCGAACAGCTCCCGTTTGCCCAGCGGCGGCGAGTAGACGTGCCGGTAGCCGGCCCGCCGCTCCAGCTCCCGCACGTACTCCTCGACGGCGTGCCGGGCGGCGGCGCCGTCCGGCAGCCAGATCGGCAGCCCGGCGCCCGCGAGCGGGTCGGAGACGAACAGCTCCAGGTCCCGGCCGAGCCTGCGGTGGTCGATCATGTCGCTCTCCTTGATCGGGTACGACCCGGAGGCGAGCAGGCCCGGAACGCCGCGAGGCCCCGGAGCGGATCGCCCCGGGGCCTCGTCGACGGAAACGTCAGTGCGGCGCGCCGGGAACACCCGGCGTCGTGGTCACTACCGCGCTGCGCATGCCCCGACCGTAGACGCGCGGACGACACCGGCGCACCTGGATTTCGGAGAGAGGGTGCGGGTCGCCGACACGGGACCTGCCGGCGACCCGCGGCGGCCCGGACATCGGGAACGGGGGACCCGACGGCTCCGGTGCCGCGTCCCGCCAACGGTACGCCGCGATCCGTCGATCCGCCGCCCCGCTCCGCGGCCCCGCCCATCCGTCACTTCCGGCCGGGTCGGCTCGTTCCACACCTACGGCCCGTCGGTGTCGCTGGTCACCGCCAGGTGGGGCCGGTGGTGGTGACGCCGGACACGGCGTCACCCTCGATCCGGTCGAACGGAGAACTCCGGCGAGGTGGCGGTCGTGGCCGAGCTCATCTCTGACGTCGCGTCGCCCATGTGGGCGTACGCGCTGCTGCTGACCCTGCTGATCGCCGACGCCTTCGTCCCGGTGGTGCCGACCCAGCTCGTCATGATCACGAGTGGGGCGCTGACCGTCTACGGCGGGCTCAGCCTGCCGGTCACCATCGCTGTCGGCGCGGCCGGCGTCTTCATCGGCGACCTGACCTGCTACCTGATCGGCCGCACCACGCCGACCCGCCGGCCGGCACGGGCCACGCCACGCGGACGGGCACGCCGGGCCGTCACCCGGGTCACCCGCGGGCTGCGCGAGCCGGGGCCGCTGGTGATCCTGCTCTGCCGGTTCGTGCCCGGCGGCCGGATGGCGGCCTGCTTCTCGGCCGGCCGCAGCCGCTACCCGTACCGCCTCTTCCTGCCCTACGAGGCGGCGGCGGCGCTCGCCTGGTCCAGTTACGGCGCGCTCGTCGGCCATCTGGGCGGTACGGCGCTGACCCACTCGGCGTGGCGGCTGCTGCTGATCGGTGGGGTGGCGGCGGCCGGGTTCGCGCTGGCCGGGTGGGCGATGACCTGGATCAGCAGCGCCCGGCAGACCCGCGCCGAGGCCACCGCCGACTCGACCGGCAGCTGACGCTCAGGCCCGAGTTGACCCGCACGCGCATAAGCTTTCGTTATATTGACCAGGTGTGGGAGATCAGGCTTCATCCTGAGGTCGAGCTTTGGTTCCTGGGCCTGTGCACGAGTGAGCCGAGCACCGCTGACCTCGTCAGCGAGGCGCTCGACCTGCTGGCGGAGCACGGTCCCGCACTGGGCCGACCACTGGTCGACCGGCTCAAGGGCAGCGCATATCACCACATGAAAGAACTACGGCCAGGTTCGAGCGGCGCCTCAGAGGTTCGGATGATCTTCGCGTTCGACCCCTCCCGTGAAGCCATCTTCCTGGTGGCCGGGGACAAGGCGGGGCAGTGGCAGAGTTGGTACCGGCTCGCCATTCCGTTGGCGGACGAGCGGTTCCAGGAGCACCTGATCAACTTGAAGGAAGAAAAGCCATGAGTGGTGGGGCGAACTGGCGCGACGTCAAGGCGAAGGCCCGAAGTATCGATCCCTCGTGGGACGACAGCGAGCGTGTGGCCAGGCGGGGACAGTTCCGCGAGCAGATGCTGGCTTCGGTCAGCGGCGCGCAGCTGGCGGAGATCCGCAAGCAGTTGGGCATGACCCAGGCCCAGCTGGCCGAAGCGGCCGGCTTGTCTCAGGCACGGATCAGCCAGATCGAGCACGGCGAGAGCGTCAACCTGGACATCCTGCGCGCCTACGTGACCGGACTGGGCGGACACCTCGACGTGGTCGCCCGGATCGGGAACATCCGCCTCGACGTGGCCTGACGAGTTCTCGGGGGTCCGGTAGGGGACGACCCGGGTAGCGAAGTGGGTGGTGGTCCCGGATCCGTCTGGGGCGGTTCCGGCGACAGGCTGGCCGTATGCCTGGAACGCGGAGCAGCGGCCTGTTGGCCCTCGGCGGGATCGTCCTGGCGGCGGTGCTCGCGGTGATGGGTCACGTCGGGGTGAGCGACGATCTGGATCCCTGGTCGCTGACCGTCAGCGACTTCGCCGTCTCCGATCGGGGCGGCGTCATCGACACCGCGATGGCGGTGCTCGCGGCGGCCAGCGTGGTGCTGCTGCCGGCGCTGCGGCGGTCTGGTGCGGGCCGGGTGCCGCTCGCGCTGCTCACCGCCTGGTCGGCCGGGTTGCTGGCCGCGGCGGTGGTGCCCACTAACGAGCCGGGTACGCCGATGGACACCGCCGCGTACGTGCACCGGTACGCCTCGGTGCTGTCGTTCCTGGCCCTGCCGGTGGCCGGCTGGCTGCTGGCCCGCCATCCACCAGCCGGAGCCGCGGCCTGGCTGCGCGGCCTGACCGTGGCCAGCCTGCTGCTGGCGGGCGCGATGATCTGGTCCGCCTACCCCGGCGACCGGGCCCTGCTGGGCCTGATCGAGCGCGCGCTCATCCTCACGGAGACGGCAGTCATCACCACCCTGGCCCTGCACCTCGCCCTGACCAAAGTCGTCGATCATGCAGTTGTGACCCCGCACAGACCGGGCATACCGGTCGGATCGGGGGCCGCAACTCCATGATCGACGAAAGAAAGGGGCTACTCCAGCTCGTGGAGCATGAGCTGGCGGGCGGCCTCGGTGATGGAGCCGGACAGGCTCGGGTAGATCGTGATGGTGTGGGCCAGCTCGTTGACGGTGAGGTTGTTCTCCACCGCCATCGTGATCGGCAGGATCAGCTCGCTGGCCTTCGGCGCCACCACCACGCCGCCGATCACCTGGCCGCTCGCCGGCCGGCAGAACAGCTTGACGAAGCCGTCGGCCAGGTCGTCCATCTTCGCCCGCGCGTTGCCGGACAGCGGCAGCATCACCTGGCGGGCCGGGGTCTTGCCGGCGTCCACCTCGTCCTGGGACACGCCGACGGTGGCCAGCTCCGGGTCGGTGAAGACGTTCGCCGCGACGGTACGCAGCCGCAGCGGCCGGACCGCCTCGCCCAGCGCGTGCCACATGGCGATCCGGCCCTGCATGGCCGCGACGCTCGCGAGCGGCAGCACGCCGGTGCAGTCGCCGGCCGCGTAGATGCCCGGCACGTTGGTACGGGACACCCGGTCGACAGTCACGTAACCGCCCCGGGCCAGCTCCACGCCGTACTCGGCCAGGCCCAGGTCGGCGGTGTTCGGGATCGAGCCGACGGCGATCAGCGCGTGCGAGCCGGTGACCTGGCGGCCGTCGGAGAGCACCACCTCCACCCCGTCGCCGACGCGGCGGACCGCCTCGGCGCGGGAGTTGTTCAGGATGCTCATGCCCCGGTTGCGGAACACCCGCTCGATCGCCATCGCGGCGTCGGCGTCCTCGTGCGGCATGACCCGGTCCCGGCTGGAGACCAGCGTGACCTTGACGCCCATGGCCAGGTACGCGCTGGCGAACTCGGCGCCGGTCACGCCGGAGCCGACCACGATCAGGTGCTCGGGCAGGTCGGGCAGGTCGTACACCTGACGCCAGGTCAGGATGCGCTCGCCGTCCGGTACGGCGGTGGGCAACTGGCGCGGGGTCGCGCCGGTCGCGACGAGCACCGTCGACGCGGCGATGGAGTACTCCTCGCCGCCGCCGGCCGGGGTGACGATCACGCGGTGGGTGTGGCCGAGCGTGTCCTCGCCCAGCCGGGCGGTGCCGGCCACGAACTCGACGCCGGCCTTGACCAGCTTGGTGTGGATGTCGGCGGACTGCGCCAGCGCGAGCCGCTTGACCCGCTCGTGCACCGCCCGGGCGTCGACGGTGACCGCCTCCAGGCCGTCGGAGTGCACGCCGAACTCCTCGGTGTCCCGGTAGCCGGTGACCACCTCGGAGCTGGCGATGAACGTCTTGGAGGGCACGCAGTCGGAGAGCACGCAGGCGCCGCCGGCCCCCTCCGCCTCGACCACTGTGACCTCGGCGTCCAACTGCGCGGCGACCAGGGCCGCCTCGTACCCGGCCGGCCCGCCGCCGATGATCACGATCTGGCTCACAGCATTAGCCCCTCGTCTGTGCTCACAGTGACTTTCTTCTCCCCGTCGGGTTCGACACGCACTGTCGTATTCTCCCCCACCCGCCAGCCGGGCTATCGTCGTCGCCGTGCGTCTCTACGCTGCTTACGGCTCAAACCTGGACCCGGCCCGCATGCGCGCCTACTGCCCGCATTCGCCGATGGTGGGTACCGGCTGGCTGGAAGGGTGGCGGCTCACCTTCGCCGGCGAGGACGTCATCGGATGGGAGGGCTCGGTCAGCACCGTTGTCGAGTCCCCGGGTGACCGGGTCTTCGTGGCGCTCTACGACATCCACCCGTACGACGCCGCGCAGCTCGACGAGATCGAGGGCGTGACCGCCGAGACGTACCGCAGGCTGACCGTGCGCGTGTCGACGCTCGACGGCGACGTGACCGCGTGGGTCTACGTGTTCGACGGTTACGAGGGCGGGCTGCCCACCGCGTGGTACCTGTCGGAGCTGGCGAACGCCGCGGAGAAGGCGGGCGCGCCGGACGACTACGTCACCGAGCTGCGGTCCCGCCCCACCGGCACCGCGTCCGCGTAGCGCGTCTCCCACACCCACAGTGTGCGCCGTGCGGCCGCACCCGCGCTCGGCGACCCCGGTACGAGGGGTGCCGGGTCACACCCGCGAGGCGGGCACGCTCCGCTCGTACATGTCGACCCAGCGCTCCTCCACCAGCCCGACGGAGCGGTAGAGCGTGACCGGTGCGGTCGGGTTGGCCAGGTCGACGCCGAGCCCGGCCCCTTCGCGGCCCTTCGCCGCGTAGACCGCGAAGGCCCGGCGCAGCAGCGCCGCACCCACCCCGCGCCGCCGGTACGCGGGCAGCACCGACAGCGTCCGCACCCACCCCCGGTCCTGGTCGAGCGCCTGGTCGGAGGACTGGAGCGCGCCGGCCGGCTCGCCGTCGACCTCGGCCAGGAACCACTCGTCCCAGACCTTCCCGTACGAGGGCAGCAGGTCCCGCCACTGCTCGAAGTCGAGCGGGTCGTGGTCGGGCGTGTCCCGGAACGCGGTGTCGTAGATCCGGTGGAACAGCCGCAGGTCGTTCTCGTCGTCGGCGCGCAGCGGCCGCACCGTCACCCCGGGCGGGGGCGCCGGCTCGGCGGGCAGGTCGGCCAGCGAGCGGCTCATCCGGATGTAGCGCTTGATCCGGGTGAACCCGGCCTCGGCCAGCTCACCGGCCCAGCGGGTCTCCGGCGCGTACACGCCGGCGCGGGCGGTGAGCGCGGGCAGGCCGCGCTCGGCGGCACGTTCGGCGACCCGCTCCAGCAGCCGCGCCAGCAGCGGCGCACGCAGGTCGGCGCCACGGTCGGGGTCGACCAGGACGTCCACCCATTCCCGGCCGACACCGCTGGGGTTGGCCAGGATCGACCAGGCCACCGCCGTACCGTCCGGGTCGGTGACCAGCCAGGAGTCCCGCGCCGGGTCGACGAACGGCGCGATCAGCGCGGACCGCACATCCTCGGCGTCGAAGTCGGGGTAGCCCACGGCGAACGTGTCGGAGGCGTGCACCACAGCCAGGATCGCGGGCACGTCGTCGAGGGTCGGGCGGCGGGCCGACCAGCCGGCGGGGAGCGTCACGGGCCAGATCCTGGCAGCCGGACCGGCGGGGCCGCCTCCCATTTATCCGCGCCGGGCGCGCTTCCGCGCGGCGCCGAGCAGACCCAGCAGTTCCGCCCCCTCGGCGGTGCTGAGCGCGCGGAACGCCGCCGACGCCAGCCGGTCGGTCACCGCCTCGGCCCACAGTCGGCGTCGCACCAGCGGCCCGACCGGCGGGTACGGGGGCGCCCAGCCGCACGCCGCCGCGCCCGCCTCGCCCTCCGGCCCGGCCAGCACCGCCTCCAGCGGGGTCAGACCGGCTGCGCGTACCGCCAGCAGGTACGCCCCGGCGAAGTGCTCGCGCAGCAGTAGCATGCCGACCGCCGCCCGGGCGCCCGGCGACGGATCGGGCACCGGCATGGCCCGCCAGGCGGCGAACAGCGGCATGCCGCTGCCGTCCGCCGCCTCGACCGCCCGGCCCAGCAGCGCGGCGAGCCGGGACGACTCGGCGCCGTCACCGAGCCGGGCGGTGCCCCACCGGCAGCACTCGGCCAGGTTGGCGGCGGCCACCTCCAGCGGCGGGACGGTGCGCGCGGCGGCGTCCCAGCCGTCGGTGACCGCCTCGGGGGCGATGAAGCCCAGCGCCGCGGCGACCGTCTCGGCGCGGACGTCACCGAGCGCACCGGCCCGTCCGGTGATGTAGAAGGCCCACCCGGAGATGCCCAGCAGCCGCGCCCGGCGCAGCGTGGACGGGCAGCGCGCGAACGCCTCCCCGAGTTCGAGCACCAGCGGTTTGCAGGCGGCGGCGAGCTGTTCCGGAGTCATCGGCCGCCCGTCACTCCACCGTAGCCATTCATCACGCTCAGTCTGCCCGGTCGTCACCGGTGTCGGCATCCCCCTCTTCGGCGTCGAGCGCCTCCAACACGGCCTCCACCTCACCGGCCCGGCGCCGGGCCGCGGTGACCGCCCGTTCCGCGCCCCGCCGGGCCAGCCGGGCCCGGCTCAGCTCCTGCTCGGCCACGGCCCGGCGACGCTCCAGCTCGGCCAGTTCGGTCTCGATCCGGTCCAGCGTCGCGGCGCCGTCCCGCTCGGCCGCGTCGGCCGCCGCCAGCTCCTTCTCGGCCCGGTCCAGGTCCGTCCGGGCCCGGGTCAGCTCCCGGGTCGCGGTCCGCCGCCGCCCGGCCCGTTCGGCCCGCGCCGCCCGCTCGTCGCGGGCCCGGCGCGCGTCGGCCCGCTCGGCCGCCCGATCCGGTACGACAGGCGCCTCTTCGCCCCCTGTCACGAGCCGCAGCTGGGGGCGGGGCACCTCGCCGAACCCGGCGTAGTGGCTGGCCCGCAGCAGGCGTCCGGCGCGTACCTGTTCGGCCACCTCGGTGTCTGACAGCGCGGCGTTGAGTGTCGCCTCCACCTCGCCCAGCGGCAGCCGCCCGGCCGGTGGCGCGGCGGGTTCGGTGGCGGCGAGACGGCGTACCTCCGCCACCAGCGCGCCCACGACGGCGCGCCGCTGCGCGGACAGTTCCCGCAGCGTGCCGCCGCGCAGGTCGCGTTGCGCGGCACGCAGCGACTCGGCCAGCTGGCTCAGGTCGGCGACCAGCTCGGGCCGGCGGATGGCGAGCAGGTTGACCAGCCAGGCCGCCACCGTGGGCCGGCGCAGCTTGGCGATCTCGCGGGCGGTACGCGGGTCGCCGGACTGCCGCGCCTGCGCGACGGCGGCGTCCCGGGCCGCGACGAACCGGTCCGGCGGCGTGGCGTAGAGCTGCCGGATCACCTCCGCGGGCACCTCGGCCATGCTCAGACGTCGATCCGGGTGCCCGGCTCCAGACGGCGGTAGTCGGTCTTGGACAACGCGGTGTACTGCCGGTCCAGCACGCCGAGGCCGTTGCCGTTGAGCAGCGCGTCGTGCAGCGCGTACGCCCGGCGCGGGGCGACCGCGCGGATGAAGTCGACCACCTCGGAGAACTTCGACCAGGGCGCGTGGATCGGGGCGAACAGCGTGTCCACCTGCACGTCGTCGGGGACGAACAGCGCGTCGCCCGGGTGGTAGAGGACGTCGGCGAACAGGTAGCCGATGTTCGGGATCACCGGGATGTCCGGGTGGATGACCGCGTGCTGCCCGCCGTACGTCCGCACCGGCACTCCGGCGACGGTGAGCGACTGCCCCGGCGAGACGGTGACGAGCGCCTCGGCGGCGTCGCCGAGCACCCCGGCGAGCGAGGCCGGGCCGTGCACCGGCACCGGCCGCCGCTCCAGCGCCCGGGTGAGCGCGGCGACGTCCACATGGTCCGGGTGTTCGTGGGTGACGAGCACCGCGTCCGCCCCGTCCAGCGCCTCCGGCTCGCTGAAGCCACCCGGGTCTACGACCAGCACCGCCCCGTCGTGCTCCAGCCGGAGACAGGAGTGCGAGTACTTGGTGACGTGCATCGTGACTCCTCGCATACCGAATCGTGATGTCCTCAGCGCAGTCTGCCGGAACCGGCGCGACCACGCGCCACGTCCGAGGTATCGGTCCCGGTGGGCGGGGCCGCCGACGATCGGAGTACGGGGAATGGGTGGACGACGGTTCCGGGGCCTTGCCCTGGTGGCGGTGGGCCTGGTCGCGGCGCTCGCCATGGGCGCCTGCGGCGCGGACGAGGACAGCGGCGGCGACGCGGCTGCGCCGGCCATGGACGGAGGCGCGGCGCGCGAGCAGCCCGCCGCGGGCGGCGCGGATCGCGACCAGGCGGCTCCCGGCGGCACCGGCGGCGCGGACCTGCGGGTCGACCAGCGGTCCATCATCTACACCGGGACGATGCAGATCCGGGTGGACGATGTGGAGGCCGCGTCGCGGGAGGCGGTCACCGCGGTGACAGCGGCCGGTGGGTTCGTCGGCGGCGACCGGCGGTCGAGCCGCTCCGCCGAGGCCCGGGCGGTGCTGACCCTGCGGGTGCCGGCGGACAAGTTCGCCGGTGTGATCGACCAGCTCGCCGGCCTCGGCCGCCAGGAGCGCCGGGAGATCCGCACCGAGGACGTCACCGAGCAGGTGGTCGACCTGGACGCCCGGATCGCCACCCAGCGGGCGCGGGTGGAGAGCGCCCGCAAGCTGCTCGCCCAGGCGAGTTCGGTGGACGAGCTGGTCCGGCTGGAGAACGAGGTGGGCAGCCGTCAGGCGGACCTGGCCGCGCTGGAGGCGCGCAAGCGCCGGCTGGCGGACCTGACCGCGCTCTCCACCATCACCGTGACGTTGCTCGGGCAGGACGCCAGCACCGCCGAGGAGGAGGCGGATCTGGGCTTCCGCAGCGGGCTGGACGGCGGGTGGACGGCGTTCCGGGCCTCGGCCCGCATCGCGCTGACCGTGCTCGGGGCGGTGCTGCCCTTCGCGGTGGTGATCGGCGTACCGCTGTGGTTGCTGCTCCTGTGGCGGCGCCGGCGGGCCCGGCGGACGCCGCCGCCCGGCCCGGGCGCGATGCCGCAGCCGGGCCTGGGCCCGATGCCGCCGGGCCCGGCCGGTCCGGCCGACGCTCCGGTCAGCGCGCCGCCGCCAGTGCCCGCAGCGCGGTCTGGACCATGAGGCGTACGCCCGCCTCGATGGCGCGCTCGTCCACGTCGAACGAGGCCCGGTGCAGGTCCACATTGGGCCCGCTGCGGCCCACGCCGAGGCGGGCGAGCGCGCCGGGGACGTGCTCCAGGTACCAGGAGAAGTCCTCGCCGCCCATGCTCTGCGGCGTCTCGGCGATGCCGTCGGGGCCGAGCGCGGCGGCGGTGGCGGCGGTGAGCACGCCGATCGCGCCGGCGTCGTTCGTCACCGGCGGCCGGCCGCGCAGGTATTCCAGATCGACAGTGGCGCCGGTGGGCGCGAGCACGTCCCGCACCACCTGAGCCACGATCTTGGGCGCCTCGTCCCAGGTGTCGCGGTCCATCACCCGCAGCGTGCCGGCCGCGCACGCTTCGGAGGGGATGACGTTGTAACGGGTGCCGGCCGAGGCGTGGCCGAACACCAGCAGCAGCCCGCTGTTGGCCGGCACCCGGCGGCTGATCAGGGTCGGGACCTCGGTCACCAGCCGGCCGAGCGCGTCCACCAGGTCGACTGTCAGGTGCGGGCGGGCGGTGTGTCCGCCCGGCCCGGTGAGCCGGACGGTGACGTTGTCGGCGGCGGCGGTGATCGGGCCGACCCGCAGGCCGACCTTGCCCACCGGCAGGTTCGGGTCGCAGTGCAGCGCGAAGATCTGCACCACGTCCTCCAGACCGCCGGCCTCGATGACCTCCAGCGAGCCGCAGGGCAGGATCTCCTCGGCCGGCTGGAAGATCAGCCGTACCCGGCCGTCGAGCTGGCCGATGTCGGCGAGTTGGGCCAGCAGCATGCCGACGCCGAGCATCACCGACGTGTGCACGTCGTGGCCGCAGGCGTGGCAGACGCCCTCCACCGTCGAGCGGTACGGCACGTCCTTCGGGTCGTCCAGCGGGAGCGCGTCGATGTCGGCGCGCAGCGCGATCACCGGGCCGTCCGGGCGTCCGTCGATGTCGCAGATGACGCCGTTGCCCTTCGGCAGCAGGCGCGGCTTCAGCCCGGCGAGGGACAGCTCGCGGTGCACCAGGGCGGCGGTCTCGAACTCCTCGCCGGACAGTTCCGGGTGGGAGTGGAGGTGCCGGCGGGTCGCGATCAGGCCGGGCACGCGCAGCGCGAGGAGATGGTCGAGCTCGAAGGGCAGGGGCTGGGAACCGGTCGGCGCCTCGGGCCGGGACGACGCCAGCGGGCCGCCGGAAGGCAGCGTCAACGCACTCGTCACGTCGAATTCTCGATCACTAGAGATGGATGGATCATCGGGTAGAACAGCAGACAGCCTAGACCTCCGGCGGTGACGCTGCGCAACATCTTTCGCGTAGCGGTCGGACCGCGCAGCGTCACGAATGCCCTGGTGAGAGTGCTCGAATATCTGCGGGACAGCAGGTAGATCACGGTCGGAGCCCGTCATCCGCCTCCCACCTCCTACAACGCGTAACCGTTTCAACGGCCACTAATATCCGGGCCGCTGTTCCGAATTGTCGCATTAGTCACGGCAATTAACCGCCGCTCGGACAATTGCGCGACAACTGTCGGCTGCCGGAAGACTCCCGACGGTGACATGACCGCCCGGCCGTCGACCGCACAGGCTGTCCGTCCCGTTCATCCGATCCGGTTACCCGAATCGCCGAATCGCACACGCGCGGCACCGGGCGCCACCGCCCGGCCACCCGCCGTGACCGGCCGGGCGCCGTCGCCCGGGAGGGGACCAACGGTACGCCTCAGCGGCCCCGTTTGCCCAGTTCAGACCACTACCGGACGCACGACGGCGGCCCGCGCCGGGCACCTGCGTGCGCCGACGGGACCGCCGCCTGAAAACGTCAGAACCGATCGCTCGGCCGGTAGATCCCCCACACCTCGCGCAGCGTGCCGCACACCTCGCCGACGGTGGCCCGGGCGCGCAGCGCCTCCTTCATCGGATAGAGCACGTTGGCGTCGCCCTCGGCTGCGGAACGCAGCTCGGCCAGTGCGCGCTCCACCGCGCCGGAGTCCCGCTCGGCGCGCAGCCGGGCCAGCCGCTCCCCCTGCGCCGCCTCGATCGCCGGGTCCACCCGCAGCGGCTCGTACGGCTCCTCCTCGTCGATCTGGAACCGGTTGAGGCCGACCACCACCCGCTCACCCGAGTCGATCTCCTGGGCGATCCGGTACGCCGACTGCTCGATCTCGCGCTTCTGGAAACCGGCCTCGATCGCGTCCACCGCCGAACCGTGGTCGAACACGCGGTCCATCAGCTCGGTGGCCGCCGCCTCCACCTCGGCGGTCATCGCCTCCACCACGTACGACCCGGCGAACGGGTCGACGGTGGCGGTCAGGTCCGTCTCGTACGCCAGCACCTGCTGGGTGCGCAGCGCCAGCCGGGCCGCCTTCTCGGTGGGCAGCGCGATCGCCTCGTCGAAGCTGTTCGTGTGCAGCGACTGGGTGCCACCGAGCACCGCGCCGAGACCCTGCACCGCCACCCGGACCAGGTTCACCTCCGGCTGCTGGGCGGTGAGCTGCACGCCGGCGGTCTGGGTGTGGAACCGCAGCATCATCGACTTCGGGTTCTTCGCGCCGAACTCGTCACGCATCAGCCGGGCCCAGATGCGCCGGGCCGCGCGGAACTTCGCGACCTCCTCCAGCAGCGTGGTGCGGGCCACGAAGAAGAACGACAGGCGGGGCGCGAAGTCGTCCACTGCGAGCCCGGCGGCGAGCGCCGCGCGGACGTACTCCACGCCGTTCGCCAGCGTGAACGCGACCTCCTGCGCGGGCGAGGCGCCGGCCTCGGCCATGTGGTAGCCGGAGATCGAGATGGTGTTCCACTTGGGCACCTCGGCCCGGCAGTAGGCGAACGTGTCGGCGACCAGCCGCAGCGAGGGCTTCGGCGGGAAGATGTACGTCCCCCGGGCGATGTACTCCTTGAGGATGTCGTTCTGGATGGTGCCGTTGAGCGCCGCCCCCGGCACGCCGTTCTCCTCGGCCACGAGCTGGTAGAGCAGCAGCAGCACCGAGCCGGGCGCGTTGATCGTCATCGAGGTGGAGACCTTGTCCAGCGGGATGCCGCCGAACAGCGTGCGCATGTCCTCGATGGAGTCGATGGCGACACCGACCTTGCCCACCTCGCCGTGCGCGATCGGGTCGTCCGAGTCGTACCCCATCTGGGTGGGCAGGTCGAACGCGACGGACAGGCCCATCGTCCCGGCGCGCAGCAACTGGTGGTACCGCGCGTTGCTCTCGGTCGCGGTGCCGAAGCCGGCGTACTGTCGCATCGTCCAGGGCCGGGAGGTGTACATCGTCGGGTAGACCCCGCGGGTGTACGGGAATTCGCCCGGCTCGCCCAGCCGGGCCTCCAGGTCCGCCGGAAGGTCTGCCGCCGTGTAGACGCCCTGGATCGGGAAACCCGACTCGCTTGACCGCGCATCGCTCATTACCGGATGGTAGGACGCGCTGACCGCCTGGTGGGTGAGGGATACCGCACACCTGGCCACGGCACACCACCGGAGGTGAGCAACCGGCCACATACCGTCGAGTAGGTAAACGCCCGCCGCGTCGGGTTTCGCATCGGGCGTCGGAACCAGCAAGATAGAGGGGTTGTGTCCCAGCCCCCTCGATATCCCCCGGTGGCTTTTCTGTGACTCAGATTCCGACGTGGAGCGGCGGACCGGCCAGTCCCCCCACTGGACGCGCGGCGCCCGGCACCACCATCGGTGGTCGCTACTCGCTGCGCTCCCCGGTGGGCAACGGAGGCATGGGCACGGTCTGGCGGGCCACAGACACATTGCTGCGCCGCGACGTGGCGGTCAAGGAGGTCGTCCTCCCGCCGGGGCTCGCCCCGAGCGACCGCGACGCGCTCTACGAACGGACGCTGCGGGAGGCCCGCGCCGCCGCCGCGATCCAGCACCCGGCCGTGGTGCAGGTCTACGACGTGGTCACCGAGGGCGGCCGGCCGTGGATCGTGATGGAACTGCTGGACGCCCGCAGCCTCGCCGACATGGTGATCGAGGACGGGCCGGTCGCGCCGCGCGCCGTCGCCAAGATCGGCATCGCGTTGCTCGGCGCGCTGGAGGTGGCGCACGCCATCGGTGTGCTGCACCGCGACGTCAAGCCGGCCAACGTGCTGATCTGCTCCGACGGCCGCTGCGTGCTCACCGACTTCGGCGTCGCCCGGATGCCCACCGACGTGCAGCTCACCACGCCGGGCATGGTGCTCGGCTCGCCGCACTTCATCTCCCCCGAGCGGGCCATGGGCCAGGAGTTCGGGCCGCCCAGCGATCTGTTCTCGCTCGGCGTGACGCTCTACACAGCGGTCGAGGGCCGTCCCCCGTTCGACAAGGGCGACCCGATCGAGACCATGCACGCCGTGGTCGAGGACCCGCCCGCCACGCCGCAGCGCAGCGGCCCGCTCACCGGCGTGCTGATGGGGCTGCTGGAGAAGGACCCGGCCCGCCGGATGGACGTGCACCGGGCCCGCGCCAACCTGCGCGAACTGCTCGCCGGGCCGCTGACCAGCACCGCCACCGCGGTCAACTCGGTCACCGACCCGTACGCGGTGGTGCCGGTGCCGCGCCCGACCACGCCGCCGGCCATCGCGGCCGAGCCGAAGCCGAGCGGCCAGATCGGCGGTCGGGCCATGATCGGTCCGGACGAGTCGCTGACCGACCGGCTCGCCGCGCTGCGCCGCGGGGAGCGGCCCGCCGGCGAGAAGCCGGCGGCGGGCGACGCCGCGCTGGACGAGACCAGCGCGGACGCGCTGGCCGGACCGCTGCACACCCCGACCGGCGCGATGTCCGGGCCCGCGCCCGAGGCCACCCAGCGCATTTCGCCGGACGCCACGGTCCGGCTCGGCCAGGGCGCCGGCGCGGACGCCACCCAGCAGGTGCCGACCACCCAGCCGGTCTACGGCCGTGCCGCCGACGCCACCCAGCCGGTGTACGGCGGCGGCAACCAGTGGTCGGTGCCCGGCACCGGCCAGCCGTGGACCACGCCGGCCACCGCTCCGGCCGCCGGTGGTGGCGGCGCGCTCGGCTCGGCCAAGGGCCTGCTCGGCCGGATCAAGGCGTGGCCGCGCAAGGTCCAGCTCGCCGCCGCCGGTGGCCTCGCCGTGGTGCTGCTGGTGAGCGTGATCGCGCTGACCAGCGGCGGCGACGACACGCCACCGCCGATCGTGGGCACGCTGCCGTCGAACTCGGCCGCCGCCGCGCCCGAGATGCAGGAGCAGACCGTCAAGGGCGTGACCATCCAGGTGCCGAAGGGCTGGCAGCGGCAGACCGGCGGCCTCTACGTCGACTACGTCGACCCCGAGGACGAGGGCCGCAAGGTGCGGGTGATCGCCGAGCCGTGGGGCGGCACCTCGATCAGCTGGGCCGAGTTCGCCTCGCGGAACCTGAACAAGAACAGCGCCAAGAGCAAGACCTGTCCCGCCCCCTACACCGAGGTGTCGGTTTCCGAGCAGCCGCTCGCCGGGCAGACCGCGGGCCAGCTCGAATACACCTGCGGCGAGGGTGAGTCCATGCGTCACGGCATCTGGCGGGGCGTGGTCAAGGACGGCAAGGTCTACTCGTTCTACCTCTCCTCGACCGACGCGCGGTTCGCGGAGAGCAAGCCGATCTTCGACGCGATGGTCGGCTCGTTCCAGCTCACCGAGGCGAACTGAGTCGAGGCCGACGGCCAGTGGTGATCCGCCGCCGTGCTATCAAGAGGCAATGGCGGCGGAAACCACTGACCTAGACGACCTTCGCGTCCGAGCCGAGCGCTGGCTCGCCGACGACCCGGACCCGGCCGACCGCGACGAGCTGCGCGCCGTCCTGGACGGGCTGCCCGGCACGGCGACCGACCTGGCCGACCGGTTCGCCGGCCCGCTGACGTTCGGCACCGCCGGGCTGCGCGGCCCGCTGCGCGCCGGGCCGAACGGCATGAACCTCGCCGTGGTCACCCAGGCCGCCGCCGGGCTCGTGCGCTGGCTCGCCGCCCAGGGCGGCGAGGGCCCGCTGGTGATCGGGTACGACGCCCGGCGCGGCTCGCTGGCCTTCGCCGAGCGCACCGCCCAGGTGGCCACCGGGGCGGGCCGTCCGGCGCTGCTGCTGCCCCGGCCGTTGCCCACGCCGGTGCTGGCGTTCGCGGTCCGGCAGCTCGGCGCGGTCGCCGGGGTGATGGTGACCGCCAGCCACAACCCGCCGCAGGACAACGGCTACAAGGTCTACCTGGGCGCGCAGCTCGGCGGTGAGCTGGGCGCCGGCGCGCAGATCGTGCCGCCCGCCGACGCCGGCATCGAGGCGGCCATCCGGGCCGTCGGCCCGCTCGCCGAGGTGCCGCTCGGCCCGGCCGGGCAGGTGCTCGGCGACGACCTGGTGGCCGCGTACGTGGAACGGGCCGCCGCCGTGGTGGACCCGACCGGGCCGCGCGACCTGAAGGTGGCGTACACGCCGCTGCACGGGGTGGGCGGCGCGGTGCTGACCGCCGCGTTCGCGCACGCCGGGTTCGGCGTGCCGGGCGTGGTGCCGGAGCAGGCCGAGCCGGACCCGGCGTTCCCGACCGTCAGCTTCCCCAACCCGGAGGAGCCGGGCGCGGTGGACCTGCTCGTCGCGCTCGCCGACCGCACCGGCGCGGATCTCGCCATCGCCAACGACCCGGATGCGGACCGCTGCGCGGTGGCCGTACGCGACGCCGGGTCCTGGCGGATGCTGCGCGGCGACGAGGTGGGCGCGCTGCTCGCCGACCACCTGATGCGACGCGGCGTGACCGGCCTGTACGCCACCACGATCGTGTCCTCGGCGCTGCTGCGCGCCATGACGGCGGCCCGGGGTCTGCCCTACGACGAGACGCTCACCGGGTTCAAGTGGATCGTCCGGGCCGGCGGCGGCCGGGAGCCGCTCGTGTACGGCTACGAGGAGGCGCTCGGCTACTGCGTCGCGCCGGAGCACGTACGCGACAAGGACGGCATCACCGCCGCGCTGACCGTCGCCGAGCTGGCCGCCGGTCTGAAGGCCGAGGGCCGTACGCTCCTCGACCGGCTGGACGAGCTGGCCGCCGAGTTCGGCGTGCACCACACCGAGCAGCTCTCGGTCCGGGTGGAGGACCTGCGGGTCATCGCGGACTCGATGGCCCGGATCCGGGCGGCCACCCCGACCGCGCTGCTCGGTCAGCCGGTGACCGAGGCGACCGACCTGCTCCCCGACGCGGACGTGGTGATCCTGCGCACCGGCGCGGCCCGGGTGGTGATCCGGCCGTCCGGCACCGAGCCGAAGCTCAAGGCGTACCTGGAGGTGGTGGAGCCGGTGACCGGCGGCGACGTGCCGGCGGCCCGGCAGCGCGCGCGTGCCGCCGTGACCGAGCTGCGCAACGAGATCGCCGCCGCCCTCGGCCTCTGACCGGGTGTAAGGAAGGGCCCCTTATTAACGCCTCGCGTTAATAAGGGGCCCTTCCTCTACCGGAGGCGTTAAGAGGGGGCCCTTCCTTACCGCTTGCCCAGGGCGGCGTCGACGGCCTGGCCCAGCGCGGCGATGACCAGACTGATCGACGGGCGCACCACGCTGTCGTCCAGGCTCACCGAGCCGGAGAACCCGGCGCCGGCGGCGATCTCCTCCAGGCGGCGCCCGGCATCCTCGGCGGCCGGGCCGGTGAGCCCGAGCGCCGGCTCCATGCGCAGCACCGCGACCAGCGTGGCGAGCGCGGCGGTCCGCTCGTCGGGGAGCTGCCCGCTGGTCAGCGCGTCGGCCAGACGCTGCCGGATGTCCGCCTCGACCGAGGGGTCCGCCACCGGGTAGCGGTGCACGTGGATGAAGTCCAGCTCGGTCTCCTCCACGTCCCGGACCACGCCCCGCCCGCACAGGTCGGTGAGGATCCGGTCGCGCAGCCCGTGCCGCAGCCGCTGCACCCAGGACGAGGGTGTATGCGGGGTCTCCGCGGCGATCTTGGCGAGTACGGCGTCGGCGATCGGCTCACCGGTCGGCGCCGGATCGATCACCGCCAGGTTCCCGTCCGCGTACGCGAGCCGTCCGGCCAGGGCCAGCTCGACCAGCACCGCCGCGGCCATGCCCAGGTCAAGGCTGATCCGCGGCATGGTGGCCTTGCCGGTTTCGTCGTCGTACGCGAGGAGCAGCAGCTCTTCGGCGAGCGCAACACCAGTCATGGCCCGGAACGCTAGCGCCTCCCCGCACCCCCGCGCACCAACTCGCCGGGGCAGTCCGGTTCCCGGTGCGGAGGGCCGACCCTCCGCACCGGGACCGGCCTCAGAAACGGGGCATGCCGCCGAACTGGCGGTCGCCGGCGTCACCCAGGCCGGGGACGATGAACTTCGAGTCGTTCAGGCCCTCGTCGATCGAGGCGGTGACCAGGCGCAGCGGCAGGCCGGAGCGCTCCAGCCGCTCGATGCCGACCGGCGCGGCCAGCACGCAGAGCACGGTGATGTCGGTGCAGCCGCGGTCGGCGAGCAGCCGGCAGCAGTGCTCCAGCGAGCCGCCGGTGGCGAGCATCGGGTCGAGCACCAGCACCGGCAGGCCGCTGAGGTCGCGCGGCAGCGACTCCATGTACGCGCGGGGCTCGTACGTCTCCTCGTCGCGGGCCAGGCCGACGAAGCCCATCGACGACTCGGGCAGCAGGCCGAGCGCGGCGTCGGCCATGCCGAGGCCGGCCCGCAGCACCGGCACCAGCAGCGGCGGGTTCGCCAGCCGACTGCCTTCGGTGGCGGTGACCGGGGTCTGGATCGAGTACTTCTCGACCGGGAAGGAGCGCGCGGCCTCGTACACCAGCATGGTGGTGAGTTCGCGCAGCGCGGCCCGGAACGACGACGAGTCGGTCCGGGCGTCCCGCATGGCGGTCAGCCGCGTCTGGGCGAGCGGATGGTCAATGACGGTTACGTCCACGATCGCTCAACCTACCGCTCCGTGGACCGGCGCACGGTGGGTGCGGCCCGACCAGCGACCCCGCTCACGTACGACGCTCGCAACCCGTTCACCGTGACCAAGATCACAGGACTCGCGAGTGCGTACTATTCGGGGCATGACGGCGACAACGACGTCGGCCCGGTCGGATCTCTCCGAGCTGGGACGATCCGAGACCGCTCTGCGGACCTTCCTGCACGGCCTGCCCGGCGTGGACCAGGTCGGCGCGGAGCAGCGGGCGGCGCAGCTCGGCACCCGCTCCATCAAGACCACGGCGAAGGCCGAGGCGATCGACCTGGCGATCCGGATGGTCGACCTGACCACCCTGGAAGGCGCGGACACGCCCGGCAAGGTGCGGGCGCTGGCCGCGAAGGCGCTGCGCCCCGACCCGGCCGATCCGAGCTGCCCGCACGTGGGCGCCGTCTGCGTCTACCCGTCGATGGTCCCGTACGTGGCCGAGGTGCTGCGCGGCAGCGGCGTGCACCTGGCCAGCGTGGCGACCGCGTTCCCGTCCGGTCAGGCCCCGCTGGAGATCAAGCTCGCCGACGTGCGGGCGGCGGTCGAGGCCGGCGCGGACGAGATCGACATGGTGATCAACCGGGGCGCGTTCCTGGCCGGGCGCTACGCCGAGGTCTACGACGAGATCGTGGCCACCAAGGAAGCGTGCGGGGACGCCCACCTCAAGGTGATCCTGGAGACCGGCGAGCTGGCCACGTACGACAACGTGCGGCGGGCGTCCTGGCTCGCCATGCTCGCGGGCGGCGACTTCATCAAGACCTCCACCGGCAAGGTTCCGGTCGCGGCCACCCTGCCGGTGACGCTGGTGATGCTGGAGGCGGTCCGCGACTTCCGCGCCGCCACCGGGCGTCAGGTCGGCGTCAAGCCGGCCGGTGGCATCAAGACCACCAAGGACGCGATCAAGTACCTGGTCATGGTCAACGAGACGGTCGGCGCCGACTGGCTGAGCCCGGACTGGTTCCGGTTCGGCGCGTCGAGCCTGCTCAACGACCTGCTCATGCAGCGCACCAAGCTGACGACCGGCGTCTACGCCGGCCCCGACTACTTCACCCTGGACTGAACGCGATGTTCGAATACGCACCCGCCCCCGAGTCCCGCTCGGTGGTGGACATCAAGCCCTCGTACGGGCTCTTCGTCGACGGCGCGTTCGTCGACCCGGCCTCCGGCGGCAGCTTCAAGTCGGTGAACCCGGCCTCCGAGGAGGTGCTGGCCGAGATCGCCGAGGCCGGCGCCGACGACGTGGACCGCGCCGTGCGCGCCGCCCGGACCGCGTACGAGAAGGTCTGGGGTCCGATGCCGGGCCGGGACCGGGCCAAGTACCTGTTCCGGATCGCCCGGCTCATCCAGGAACGCTCGCGCGAGCTGGCGGTGCTGGAGTCGCTGGACAACGGCAAGCCGATCAAGGAGTCCCGCGACGTCGACCTGCCGCTGGTCGCCGCGCACTTCTTCTACTACGCGGGCTGGGCCGACAAGCTTCCGCACGCGGGCTTCGGCCCGGACCCGAAGCCGCTCGGCGTGGCGGCGCAGGTCATCCCGTGGAACTTCCCGCTGCTCATGCTGGCGTGGAAGATCGCCCCGGCGCTGGCCGCCGGCAACACGGTCGTGCTCAAGCCCGCCGAGACCACCCCGCTGACCGCGCTGCTGTTCGCCGAGATCTGCCAGCAGGCCGACCTGCCCGCCGGCGTGGTCAACATCGTCACCGGCGCCGGCGACACCGGCCGGGCGCTGGTCGAGCACCCGGGCGTGGACAAGGTCGCGTTCACCGGCTCCACCGAGGTGGGCCGGGCCATCGCCCGCTCGGTCGCCGGCACCCGCAAGAAGCTCACGCTGGAACTGGGCGGCAAGGCCGCGAACATCGTCTTCGACGACGCGCCGATCGACCAGGCCGTCGAGGGCATCGTCAACGGCATCTTCTTCAACCAGGGGCACGTCTGCTGCGCCGGGTCCCGGCTGCTGGTCCAGGAGTCGGTGGCCGACCGGGTGCTGGAGTCGCTCAAGCGCCGGATGGCCCAGCTCCGGGTCGGTGACCCGCTGGACAAGAACACCGACATCGGCGCGATCAACTCGGCCGCGCAGCTCGCCCGCATCCGGGAGCTGTCCGACGCCGGGTCCGCCGAGGGTGCGGAGCGCTGGTCGCCGCCGTGCGAGCTGCCCGAGCGCGGCTTCTGGTTCGCGCCGACCATCTTCACCGGCGTCACCCAGGCCCACCGGATCGCCCGCGAGGAGATCTTCGGCCCGGTGCTGTCCGTGCTCACGTTCCGCACCCCGGCGGAGGCCGTCGAAAAGGCCAACAACACGCCGTACGGGCTGTCGGCCGGAATCTGGACCGACAAGGGTTCCCGGATCCTGTGGCTGGCCGACCGGCTGCGCGCAGGAGTGGTGTGGGCGAACACGTTCAACAAGTTCGACCCGACGTCGCCGTTCGGCGGCTACAAGGAGTCGGGCTACGGTCGCGAGGGCGGCCGGCACGGGCTGGAGGGGTACCTCAATGTCTGAGCGGGTCGCGGTACGCAAGACGTACAAGCTCTTCATCGGCGGGAAGTTCCCGCGCAGCGAGTCGGGACGGTCGTATCTCGTGCAATCCGCGAACGTGTCTCTTGCCTCCCGGAAGGACGCGCGGGACGCGGTAGTGGCCGCCCGCGCCGCGGTGAAGGGCTGGGCCGGGGCGACCGCGTACAACAGGGGTCAGATCCTCTACCGCGTCGCCGAGATGCTGGAGGGCCGGCGCGAGCAGTTCGTCGCCCTGGGCGTACCGGCCGACGAGGTGGACGCCGCGATCGACCGCTGGGTCTGGTACGCGGGCTGGTCCGACAAGCTCTCCCAGGTGTACGGCGGCGCGAACCCGGTGGCCGGCCCGTACTTCAACCTGTCCGCGCCGGAGCCCACCGGCGTGGTGGCGGTGGCCGCCCCCGAGGAGCCCGCGCTGCTCGGCCTGGTGAGCGTGATCGCCCCGGCGATCGTCACCGGCAACACGGTCGTGGTGGCCGCCTCCCCGGCGGCGCCGCTGGCAGCGGTGACGCTGGCCGAGGTGCTCGCCACCTCCGACCTGCCCGGCGGGGTGGTCAACATCCTCACCGGCCGGCTGACCGAGACCGTGCCGACGCTCGCCGCGCACATGGACGTCAACGCGATCGACCTGACCGGCGTCACCGACGCCGAGCTGGCCGCCGACCTGGAGATCAAGGCCGCGGAGAACCTCAAGCGGGTGCTCCGGCCGGCCCCGGCCGACCACGACTGGTACGCCGATCCCGGCATCACCCGGATGACCACGCTGCTGGAGACCAAGACGGTCTGGCACCCCAAGGGCGTCTGACAGACGGCAGTCCGGTCCCAGCCCGAAGTGGCGGCACACCCTCCCGGGTTGCCGCCACTTCCCGTCCCCGCTCTTCCCGCGAACGGTCGTCGACCGCACCCGCAGCCGAGCAAGATCGACACCAGCACGGCGAAGTGGGCCGATCAACCCGCCTCGGATGCCACCACCTCCCCGAACTGGCGTTGATCTTGTCGAAGGCCCCGCAGGAGGCCGACAGGATCAACACCAAAACCTCCGAAGTGACCCGAGCCGCGCCCCGACACTCACCCGGCCGCCCAGCAAGATCAACACCACTTCCCCGGAGTGACCACATCAACCAGCCCGGGACTGCACCACCTCCCCGAACTGGCGCTGACCCTGCCCTCCCACGCACCAAAATCGACACCAGTACGGCGAAGTGGTCACATCAACCCGCCCCGAATGCCACCACCTCCCCGAACTGGCGTTGATCTTGCCGAGGCGCCCACCCCGAGGCCAGCACGATCAAGACCAGATCCCCGAGAGGGCCGCATCCACCGCCCCCGGACTGCACCACTTCCCCGAGGCGGAGTGGATCTTGGCGGGGTCGTCCGAGGAGAGCTAGATCGACACCAGTACGGGGAGGTGGCTGCATCGAGCCGCCTCGGACCACACCACCTCCCCGAGCTGGTGTTGATCTTCGGGAGGGAGGGGTGGGACCGGAACCGGGGACCGGGGCGGCGGAGAGGGTCTACTACCGGGGGTAGGATTGGTGGGTGACTCGGCTGGGGGACCTTGAGCGTGCGGTGATGGACGTGCTGTGGGACGCGGCACCAGCTGCCTCGGGCGGCGTGACGGTGCGCGAGGTCGCCGACGCCCTGGACGGCCGCGAACTGGCCTACACCACCGTTATGACCGTGCTCGACCGGCTCGCCGGCAAGGGCATGGTGCAGCGCGAGCGGGAGGGCCGCGCCTGGCGTTACCGCCCCGCCGCCACCCGCGAGGCGCACATCGCCCAGCTCATGCTCGAAGCCCTCGATCTCGGCGGCAGCCGGGACGCCGCGCTGGTGCGCTTCGCCCGTTCGGTGACCGGCACGGAGGCGGACGTGCTCCGCGCCGCGCTCAGCGCCGAGGCCGGGGCGACCCGACCCGCGACCACCGAGGCCGGGACGACAGGCCCCGCGACCGGAGCGACCGCCCAGGCCGGGACGACCGGGCCCGCGACCGTCGAGGACGGACCGACCGGCCGGATCGAGGACCCCCGGCCCGGTCGGCCGGCGCTCGACGAGGCGACGGACCGGTAGGCGGCCGCCGTGGCGTACGCCCTGCACTTCGCCGCGACCATTCTGGCCTGCTGGCTGACCGCGCAGGTCCTCGCCGCCGCGCGCTGGACGTGGCGCGCGCCCCGGGTGGCGATCCTGTGCTGGCAGGCGGTCGGGCTGGCGCTCGGCCTGTCGGCCATGGGGTTGCCGATGGCACTGGGCCTCGACGTCTACGACCGGGCGACCGGGTGGGCGCTGCTGGCGCTGGCCGACGACCTGGCCCACGGCACGCTTCCGGCCGGTGTGGGCGCGGTGCACCTCAGCCTGGTCGGCGTCGGTCTCGGCATCGGCGTGGTGCTGCTCACCACGACGGTACGCAGCCTGCACGGCGCGGTACGCGCACAGCGCCGGCACCGGGAGCTGCTGCACCTGGTGGCCCGGCGTGACCCGACGGTGCCCGGCGCGCTGGTGCTGGACCACCCGAGCGCTGCGGCGTACTGCCTGCCGGGGGTGCGGCCCCGCGTGGTGGTGAGCGCGGGCACGCTCGACCTGCTCGACCCGGCCGAGCTGGCGGCGGTGCTCACGCACGAGCGGGCGCACGCCCAGGAGCGGCACGATCTGGTGCTGCTGCCGTTCACCGCGTTGTGCCGGGCGCTGCCCTGGTTCCAGTGGGTGCGGGACGCGCACGCACGGGTGGCGCTGCTGGTCGAGATGCGCGCCGACGACAAGGCCCGGGAGTTGCACGCGGACGCGCCGCTCGCCGGTGCGCTGCGACGGTTCGCCGCCGCCGAGCACCGGGTGCAACCGGCGGGCACGCTCGGACTCGGCGACCGCGATCTGGACGTACGGGTGCAGCGGCTGCTCGTCGCGGACCGCCCGCCGCGGGTGCTCGGCGCGATGGCGCTCGCCGTCGCGGGCACGCTCGTCTCCCTGCCGTTCGCCCTGTTCCTGAGCTGATCTCGCCCCCTAAGGGACTTCTCCGGGTTCGCACACCCCTATAGGTAGTTAAGCTACGTGTAGGTTGGCTACGACAAGAGAGTCGACCCATGGGAGGACGACAGTGGATCCGCTGCTCCTCGCCCGCCTCCAGTTCGCCACCACCACCTCGATCCATTTCCTGTTCGTGGCGGTCACGCTCGGCCTGGTCACGCTGCTGGTCGGGTTGCAGACGGCCGGCTTCCTCACCGGCAAACCGGTGTACGAGCGGCTGACCCGGTTCTGGGGCCAGCTCTACGTGATCAACTACGTGCTCGGCATCGCCACCGGCATCGTGATGGAGTTCCAGTTCGGGCTGAACTGGAGCGGGCTGTCGCGCTACGTCGGCAACGTGTTCGGGGCGCCGCTGGCCATCGAGACGCTCGTGGCGTTCTTCCTGGAGTCCACGTTCCTCGGCATGTGGATCTTCGGGTGGCACCGGCTGCGGCGCGGCGTACACCTGGCGCTGCTCTGGGGCGTGGCGATCACCGCGTACGCCTCGGCGTTCTGGATCATGGTGGCGAACGCCTGGCTGCATAACCCGGTCGGGTACGAGGTCCGCGACGGCGTCGCCCACCTCACCGACTTCGGCGCGCTGCTCACCAATCCCACGTTCGGCATGGCGTTCGGCCACGTGATCTCGGCGAGCCTGGTCACCGGCGGCCTGCTGATGGCCGCGGTCAGCGCCTGGCACCTGCTGCGGCGTACCAGCGACTACGCGCTGTTCCGCACCTCGCTGCGCCTCGGCCTGGTCACCGCGGCGCTAGCGGTCAGCACGCTCCAGGGCTTCGGCTTCGCCCAGTTCGGCCCGGTCGCGCAGCTCCAGCCGACGAAGTTCGGCGGCGGGCCGGAGCGCGACGCGCTCGTCGCCGACTGGACCGCGCGGTTCGGCCCCGGCGACTGGGATCCGCCGGTGCTCTCCAACGTCGGCCTCGGCTTCATGATCCTGATCGGCTTCACGCTCGGCGCCCTCTGGCTCCTGCTGCCGCTGCTCTGGCGCGACTGGATCATCCGGTTGCGGTTCCCGCTCTGGCTGATCCTGCTCGGCCTGCCGCTGCCGTTCGTGGCGATGCTGCTCGGCTGGATCGCCCGCGAGGTCGGCCGCCAGCCCTGGGCCGCGTACGGGCTGCTGCCCACCGCGCAGGCCGTCTCCCCGGTCTCGCCGGGGCTGATGCTCGCCTCGCTGATCGGGTTCAGCCTGCTGCTCGGCGCGCTCGCGGTGACCAACTGGACGCTGCTGGCCCGGCACGCCGCGCGCGGCGCGTACGACCCCGCCCTCGGCCGACCGCCCGCGCCCGACACCGACCCCCACCACCAGCCAGTGCTCGTCTGAGGGAGCCCGCCGTGGAACTCGCCTGGTACGCCCTGCTCGGCCTCTTCTTCGCCACCTACCTCGTGCTCGGCGGCTACGACTACGGCGTCGGCCTGCTGCTGGCCCGGCGCGGCCCGACGCCGGGCAGCCGAGCCACGCTCGCCGCGCTCGGGCCGTTCTTCCTCGGCAACGAGGTCTGGCTGGTGGCGGCCGTCGGCATCCTGTTCGGCGCGTTCCCCCGGCTGGAGGGCGAGCTGCTCTCCGGCTTCTATCCGGCGGTGCTCGCCGCGCTGGCCGGGGTGGTGCTGGTGACCGCCGGGGTGCAGTTGCGCAGCCGCCCGGTCTCCGGAACGGCGCGCGCCGGCTGGGACCGGGTGGTGGTGGTCGGCAGCGTGCTCGCCGTGCTGGGCTGGGGCGCGGTGCTCGGCGGGCTGCTCCAGGGCGTGCCGCTGAGCGCCGACGGGCACGTGGTCGGTGTCGGTCATCTCGCCACCCCGTTCGTCGCCGCCGCGGGGCTGGCCCTGCTGGCGCTGGTGGCGGTGCACGGTGCGACGTTCCTCACGCTCCGGCTGCCCTCCGCCGACGCCCCGGCGCTCGCCCGGCTGGCGAGCGCCCTGGTGCCCGCCGCACTCGTCGCCGTCGGCGCGGCCACCGTCCTGGGCGTGCTCTCCGATCGGGTACGCGCCGCGGTGGCGCGCCCGGCTGTGGCCGTACTCCTGCCGTTGGCGCTCGTGGCCGCGCTGCTGACGGCCCGCGCGGCGCTGCGGCGGGGCCGGGCCGGTGTGGCCTTCGCCGCGACCGCGACGGCGCTGGCGCTGCCCGCGCCGCTGGTCGGGGCCGCGCTCTGGCCCCGGATCCTGGTCTCCACGGCCGACCCGGCAGCCTCGCTGACGGTGGCCGAGGCGGCCGCCAGCCGTCCGACGCTGGCACTGTTGGGATGGCTCGCGTTACCGCTCGTGCCGGCCCTACTAGGCTTTCAGGCGATGTGCTGGTGGGTGTTCCGGGGACGGATCGACGGCAGGGCACCGGTGTACTGGTGAACCGCCGCCCGTTCGACCCGCGTCTGCTGCGTCGGGTCCCCGCGGCCCGGCGCGACCTCGCCGTGCTCGCGGCGCTGGGCGGGCTGACCGCGCTGCTGGTGATCGCCCAGGCGACCGCGCTGGCGACGCTGCTGGCCACCGCGTTCGACGGGCGGCTGCACCGGCCGGCGCTGGCCGGTCTCGTGGCGGCGGTCGCCGGGCGGGCGCTGGTGAGCTGGGCGCAGGGCACAGTGGCGGCGCGGGCCGCCGCGACGGTCAAGGCGGCGCTGCGCGCCGACCTGCTGGGCGCGGTCGGCCGGCACGGACCCACCTGGGTCGCCGGGCAGCGGGCCGGGCAGCTCGCCACGCTGGCCGGGCGCGGGCTGGACGCGCTGGACCCCTACTTCACCGGCTACCTGCCGCAGCTCGTGCTGAGCGTCACGGTGCCGGTCGCGGTGCTGGCCCGGATCGTGTTCGCCGACTGGAGCTCGGCGCTGATCATCGCGCTCACCATCCCGCTCATCCCGATCTTCGGCGCGCTGCTCGGCTGGCAGGCGCAGGCCGCCACCGAACGGCAGTGGCGCCGGTTGTCGCTGCTCGGCGGGCACTTCCTCGACATGGTGGCCGGGCTGCCCACGCTGCGCGCGTTCGGCCGTTCCCGGGGCCAGGTCGACGTGGTCCGCCGGATGGCCGACGGCCACCGCCAGGCCACCATGAAGACGCTGCGCATCGCGTTCCTGTCCGCGCTGGTGCTGGAACTGGTCGCCACGCTCTCCGTCGCGCTCGTCGCGGTGCCGGTCGGCATCCGGCTGCTCGGCGGCGGCCTCACGCTCTCCACCGCGCTGCTGGTGCTGCTGCTCACCCCGGAGGCGTACCTGCCGTTGCGTGCGGCGGGCAGCCGGTTCCACGCCAGCATGGAAGGGCTCACCGCGCTGGACGAGGCGCTGACGCTCTCCGCCACCGACGCGCCCGCCACCACCGAACCCCGCCGTCCCACGCCGGGCGGCCGGGGCGAGATCCGCTTCGAGGGCGTGAGCGTCGCGTACGACCGGACCACAGCGCTGCGCGACGTCACGCTGACCATCCGGCCCGGCGACCGGATCGCCGTCATCGGGCCCAGCGGCGCGGGCAAGAGCACGCTGCTAAACCTGCTGCTCGGTTTCGTCGCACCGACCTCCGGCCGGGTCACCGTCGACGGCGTGGACCTGGCCGGAGTCGACCTGGACGCCTGGCGGCGCGAACTGGCGTGGGTGCCGCAGCGGGCGCACCTGTTCGCCGGGTCGCTCGCCGACAACATCCGCCTCGGCGCGCCGGACACCCCGGACGACGTGCTCGCCGCCGCGGTCGCCGACGCCGCGCTGGACGAGGTGGTCGACGCGCTGCCCGACGGGCTGGACACCCGCCTCGGCGAACGCGGCCACGGCCTGTCCAGCGGTCAACGGCAGCGGGTCGCGCTCGCCCGCGCGTTCCTGCGGGACGCGCCGATCGTGCTGCTCGACGAGCCGACCGCGCGACTGGACTCCGCCAGCGAGGCGGTCGTGCTGGACGCCACACGGCGGCTGGTCGCCGGACGTACCGCGCTGCTCGTCGCGCACCGGCCCGCGCTGCTCGCCGACGCCGACCGGATCCTGCGCGTCGAGGACGGCCGGGTCACCGAACTGCACCCGACCGCCACCGGGCCGGGAGTGGCCCGATGATCCCCGGCGCGGAACGGGCGGTGCTGCGCCTGGCCCGGCCGTACCTGAGCCGGCTGCTCGGCGCCGGGCTGCTCGCCGCCGCCACCGAATTCGCCGGCCTGGCGCTGATGGCCACCGCCACCTGGCTGCTGATGAGCGCGGCGGGCCGCCCGCCGCTGGACCGGCTGACGGTGGCCATCGTCGCGGTCCGGGCGCTGGCGGTCAGCCGGGGCGTGCTGCGGTACACCGAACGGCTCGCCGGGCACGACGCCGTGCTCCGCATGATCACCGACGTACGGGCCCGGGTGTTCGCCACGCTCGCCGCCCGGCGCGACGCCGGCCGGCGTACCGGGGACGCGCTGAGCCGGCTGGTGTCGGACGTGGAGGCGGCCCAGGACCTGCTCCTGCGCGTGCTCGTACCGGGCGCGGCCGCGGCGGTGGTCAGCGTGCTCGCGGTCGGCGTCGCCGCGCTGATCTCACCGCCGGCCGCCGGTGTGCTCGCGATCGGCCTGCTGGTGGCCGGCGTGGCGCTGCCCGCGCTGGCCACCCGGCTCACCCGCCGCGCCGCCGACGAGGTCGCCCCGCTGCGCGGCGCGCTCGCGGTGGACGCGGTCGACCTCACCCACGGCGCCGCCGACCTGGCCGCGTTCGGGGCCACCGGCGCCGCGCTCGCCGCCGCCGAGAACCGGGGCGCGCGGCTGGCGAAGCTGGAACGCCGGCTCGCCGCTACCGGCTTCGCGGTGGACGCGACCGGCGTACTCGTGGGTGGCCTCACCGCCGCCGCGGTGGTGGCCGTCGCGCTGCGGGCCGGGGTCGGCGGGGTGCTCGTCGGCGTCCTCGCGGTCGGGTCGCTCGCCGCCGTGGAGGTGGCCCTCGCGCTGGTCGCGGCGGCCCGCCAGCGCGCCCAGCTCCGGACCGGGCTGGCCCGGGTGGCCGACCTGCTGGCCGAGCCCGCCGCCACGGCGCCGCCGGCGAGCGCGCCGGAGCCCGCGATCGACGGCCACGACGTACGGTTCGCCGACGTGACTGTGCGCTACCGGACCGGGGCCGCCCCCGCGCTGGCCGATTTCGACCTCGACCTGCCGGCCGGCCGCCGGGTGGCGGTGGTCGGGCCGAGCGGCGCCGGCAAGAGCACGCTCGCCGCCGTGCTCACCGGCGCGGTACGCCCCGACACCGGCCGGGTCACCGTAGGCGGCGTGCCGGTGGCCGGGATCCCGGACGAGCACCTGCCCCGGGTGGTCGGCGGCCTGCTCGCCGAGGCGTACGTCTTCCACGCCACGGTCAAGGAGAACCTGCTCCTCGGCCGTCCGGACGCCACCGAGGCGGACCTGGTCGCCGCGACCCGGGCGGCCGGCCTGCTCGACTGGGTACGCGAACAGCCCGACGGCTGGGACACAGTGGTCGGCGAGCAGGGCGGGCAGCTCTCCGGCGGGCAGCGGCAGCGCCTCGCGCTGGCCCGCGCGCTGCTGGCCGCCCCGCCGGTGCTGGTGCTCGACGAGCCGACCGAAGGGCTCGACCCGTCCGCCGCCGACGCGGTGCTGGACTCCACGCTCGCCGCCACCCCGGCCGGGCACTCGGTGCTGCTGATCAGCCACCGGCTCAGCGGCCTGGCCGGGCTGGACGAGATCGTGGTGCTCGACGGCGGCCGGGTGGTACAGCGCGGCCGGCACGACGAGCTGGTGGCGCGTCCGGGCTGGTACCGGGAGCAGTGGCTGCGGCAGCAGACGGCCGAACGCGGCTACCTGGCGGTCACGCCGTAGCGCGCACTGAATCGATCGGGGTTTTCCCTGACGCGGTAGCCCGTCCCCCGATGGCAGGCTTGTGCGCATGCGGGTCCATGACGAGGCGGTGGTCGACCGCCGGCTGCGCGAGCTGTCCGGGCGGTTGTACGGGCCGGACCGGCTCAAGGCCGACCTGCTGACCGAGACGCGGCACGCGCTGGAGGACGCCGTCGAGGCGTACCGGGAGGAGGGCCTGCCGCGCGCGGAGGCGGAGCGGCGGGCGGTCGCCGAGTTCGGCAGCGACCGGCAGCTCGTGCCGGAGTTCCAGGCCGAGCTGGCCACCGGCGCGCTGCGCGGGCTGGCGCTGCGCACGCTCCTGATCTCGGTGGTGCTGATCGCCGCCGGTGACCTGACCTGGCAGGGGTCGAGCTGGAGCGGCGGTCCCCCGCCGCCGGCGAGCTACCTGCTGCTCTCCGCCGGGCTGAACGTCATCTGGGGCGTGATCGCCGCGCTGGCGCTGGCCGCGTTGCTCGTCGGCCCGCTCACCGCCCGGTGGGGGTCGCCCCGGCTCGTCCGTCCGGCCCGACTGATCGGTTTCGGTCTGACCGGCGCCCTGGCGCTCGGCGTGACCGCCGGCGGCGCGCTGTTCGGCTGGTCGGTCGGGCTGTGGGACGCCGCGCTCACCTGGCCCCCGATGATCATCGGGGCGACGGTGGTGTCCGCGGCCTGGTTCGCACTGGTCCGGGCCGCCCGCTGCTGGGTGCTCGCCGAGCGGCGGTTGGCCGGCTGAGCCGGTCGGCCGCCCGAGCGGCCGGCCCACCGGTCCGGCCGGCGGGGTTCAGGCCGGGGCCGTGGGCGGCTCGTCCGCCCCGAGGAACCGGCCGACGGTGGCGCTGAACTCGCGCCAGCCGGCCCGCTCCCCCACCAGCGCCCGGCCACCGGCCTCGGTCAGCTCATAGGTGCGGCGCTCCCGGCCGTTGACTGTGCTCCACGTGCTCGCCACCAGCCCGGCCCGCTCCAGCCGGCGCAGCGCCGGATAGATGGTGCCGGTGGGCAGATCCAGCGTCCCGCCGCTGCGGGCACGCAACGCCTCGATGATCGCGTAGCCGTGTCGCGGGCCCTGTTCCAGCACGGCGAGCAGCAGCGCGTCGAGGTGTCCGTGCAGCGCCTGCGCCTTCATGCGTAGCAACGCTACTTGTCGATCCTCCGGAACGCCAAGGGGTGCGGCTCCCGGCCGCAACGGTTCGCCCACTAGGGTATGTGCGCAGAGTCACTCGGCGGCGCGACGCCGCCGGGTGGGCAACCGAACGCACACGGAGGTCAGCGTGGCCCGCCAGTCGCCCCAACGGCCCGACGCCGACGAGCCCGAGCTCGACGACACCGACGCGCCCGCCGCAGCCGACGAGGTCGAGGCGGACCGCCCGCCGGCGGACCGCGCGCTCTGGGACGAGGTGCGGATCGACCCGGTGGAGATCGCGCTGCCCGCCGGCACCGGCTTCACGCTGCGGGCGTACCGGCCGGCGCGCGAGCTGACCCCGACCGACGTCGCCGAGCGCGACCAGGACGACCCCTTCCTGGCCCGCCGCCAGGTCGTCGAGACCGAGGACGACGAGGAGGTGGTGATCCTCGACGAGGAGTTCGCCGCCCTCTCCGCCGAGGAGGACGACGAGGACGACGACAAGGCCGAGAAGGCCGCCAAGGGGCGCCGCAAGGGCGAGGCGGACGACGACGCGACCGAGGACAAGACCGAGTCCGAGGACGAAGAGGACGACGACGAGGACGAGGACGCCGCGGGCGACGAGGAGGTGCCGGTCTTCCTCACCCACAAGGGCCGGCTCCTGCTGTTCAAGACCCCGGAGTCATTGGTCTCTTTCATCCGTTCCGGCGCGCCCAACGACCTGTCCCAACTGGACAGCTGGAATGAATTGTCCGAACGGCTGGAACCGGCCGACATCGCCCCGCTGGACGAGGACACCTACGAACTCGACCTGGTGGTGGAGAACCTGCGCGGCGGCCACGACGCATGGGACCACGAGCTACTCATCGAAGCTGGTGAGATCGCCCGTGACCTGGCGTACGCGCTGCGGCTACCAGCCGTGCTGGACATGCTCTCCGCCGGCTCGAGCCTGGACGATCTGGACGAGGCGCTGCGGGCTTCCGTCAACGGCGGAATCGGTGGTTTCCTGGGTCGGCGCCGGCTGAAGAAAATCGGGGCACAAACCGCAAGTTTGGGTTGGCGCACCATTGTCGGCAAGATCTCTGCGGTTGTGGACTGGCGCGACTGACCCGGAGCGGGGAGCATCAGTCTCTGGCAGAGCAAGACCTGTGTCCCGGGAGGAGGACGACGCCGTGGCGCTCGTGCGCGTGTACTGCGGTCTGGCCTCGGCAGATCCGGCCGACCGAACGGCTTCGGCCGGAACGACGCTGACGTCCGCTGTGGTCGACGACGCAGGCCGTCTGCTGCACGTCTGTGAGATCGCCGACGAGGCCGCCGGGTACGCCCAGCTGGTCGCGCTGCTGGTGGAGCGGTCCGGCGGTCCGAGCGGCGCGGCCATCGCCGCGGACAGCGACGACCACATCGTCACCTCGCTGCTGAGCGCCGCCGGCCGTCCGCTGGCGATCGCCGACGACGACTCGGTCGACGACTTCGCCGAGCGCTTCGCCGACGACGACTCCCTGGAGGAGATGCAGTCCCCGCCCGCCGAGCGCCGCGCGGTCGGGCTGGCCCGCGCGCTGCAGGCCGGCGCGCTCTCCGCGGTGACCCTCCCGGCGCCGCGTGAGCTAGCCGGATACACGCAGGTCCTGGCCGCGCACGCGGCGCTGGCGAGCGGTCGGCACTCGGCCGCGGTGACGCTGCGCGAGGTGCTCCGCGAGCTCTACCCGGCCGCGCTGCGCGCGTATCCGGACCCGGCGGACCGGGTCGCCCTCGCGGTTCTCGACGCGCTGCCCGAGCCGGGGATGCTCACCGGTTCCGCGGCCCGTGGCCGCGACGGCGGGCTGACCGCCGACGCGGTGGTCGCGCAGCTGGCCGCCGAGGGTCTGGCGGACGCGGGCGACATCTCCGACGCGGTGACCGCGCTGCGGGTCGCCATCTCCGAGACACCCCGGCGGGCCACCGTCAACCGGACGCTCACCGCCGCCGTCGCCGAGACGGTACGGCAGGCGGTCGCCTCGGTCCGGACCTGTGACGCCGGATGCGACGCGCTCGTGGGCGCGCTCGCCGAACGCACCGCTCCCGCGCCCGCCACCGGCCGCCGGGCCGCCGCCCGACGCGGTGAGCAGGTCGACGAGCTGGCCCCGGCCACCGACCTGCGCGCGGTGCGGCCGGAGCCGGCCGCCGAGCCGGCACACCGTGGTCGTCCCGAGCCGGCCGGCGCACCCGAGCCGTCCGGCCGGCGCAGCCGCCCGGAGCCGATTCCCGGCGGGCGCCGCGGCCGGCCCGAGCCGGTCTCCGGCCCGGCCGCCACGACGACGCCCCGGCCGCTCGCCCCGCCACCCGTCGCTCCCGCCCCGGTCACGCCTCCGCCGGTCGCTCCGGCCCCGGTGACTCCCGTGGCTCCGGCTGCCTCGCTGGGCCGTCCGGCCTCCGCGCCGCCGTCCCGGCCCGAGCCGACCGGCGCGCCGCTGCCGTCGCGGGTGGACGGACCCACCAACCGGCCCATCTCCGCGCCGCCTCCGCCGCCGCCCGGCATCACCCCGATCGCCCCGTCGCCGCGCGGCGCCGTGCCGCCGGCCGAGGCCGGCGAGCCGTTCCGGCCGACGCTGACCACCGCGGCGATCAACAAGGCGCGGGCGGAGCGGCAGCGCACCGTCATCCCGCCCCGCCCGAAGACCAATCCGCACCAGGAACCGCCGACCGGCGGGTTCAGCGCCACCGACCTGAGCATCCCGGTGCCGGCCCCGCGCCCACCGGCGCCGGAGGCAGCCCCGCCCGGTTCCCGGGCGAACTGGCCGCTCGTGAACAACGAGGACGACACCGCTCGGGAGCGGGAGGGCACCACCTACCCGTACGGACGGGGCGTGGACGCGCCGAGCGACCCGGGCCGGGTCACGCCGCCGTGGCTCGCCGACGACCTTCCGCAGGAGCCGCCGATGCTGCGGCTGGTGGAGCCTCCGCCGCTGGCCGACCGGGCGCTGCGCGACGAGATGAGCCGGCAGGCCGATCCCGGGCTGGACACGCCGCCGCTGCGTCTGGTCGACCAGGGCGACCCGGGCCGCGTACCCATGACCGCCCCGCCCGAGCGGCGTCCCGCGCCGAAGGAGCACCGCCCGCCGCCGGTCTCCGACGACGGCGACGGCGACCTGCTGATCTTCGCGCAGGCCAAGTCCGCCTGGTTCGTCGGGCACGGAGACGAGGCCGACCTGGAGTGGTCCAGCACCGCTGACACCGGCTGGCAGGCGGCCGAACAGGCCGCCCGCCCGTCCGTCGGCGCGGAGACCAAGGCCGGCCTGCCGAAGCGGGTGCCGCAGGCCAACCTGGTGCCGGGCTCCCCGCTGCGCGAGGAGCGTCCCCTGCGGATCGTCCGGAACGCGGCGAGCCTGGCCGAGAACACCACCGGATACTTCCGGGGCTGGCGACGCGGCCAGGAGATCGGCGGCTTCGCCGTGGGCGGCCGTCCGGGCCGCGAGGCGGCCGGCGGCTGGGACTTCACCCGCGACACCGGGGACCGCGAGGACGACCGGGAGTACGAGTACCGCTCGGCCGGTTACCGCTCCTGATCAGAGTCCGCCAGGCCCACGAGTGGGGTGTTTCATCCCACACCTGGGCGATTTGACGCTGAGCTGGACCGGCCGGGAACATACCCGGCGGACCAGCGGCGGCGCCTGTTCGCCGGGGTGGGAAGGCGATTCCAATGGCGACACCGGCGTTCGACTCCACTGTGCTCACCCGGCGGGGCGTCCTCGCCGCCGCGGCCGGGAGCGTGCTGCTCGCCGGCTGCGCGCCGCAGGGCCAACGGCCGGAGGACGGCCCGTCCAGCAGCGCGCCGAGCGACCAGGATCTGATCGTCGGGGCGAGCCTGGAGCTCACCGGCGCGGGATCGGTGCTCGGCGTCGCCCAGCGGCAGGCCCTGCAGCTCACCGCCGACTCGCTCAACCGCACCGGCATCCCGGTCGGGAACCTGGTCCGGTCGGTCCGGCTCCAGATCCTGGACAACGGCAGCAACCCGCAGGTCGCCGCCCGGCATGCCGCCGAGCTGACCCGGGCCGGCGCGCAGGCCCTGATCGGCGGCGTGCTCGGCGAGACCTCCGTCGCCCTGGCAACGGCCGCCCAGCAGGTCAAGACGCCCTTCCTATCGCTCGGCTACGGTGACCGCATCGCGCTGCCGCTCGACGAGCGCACGTTCACCTACAAGCTCACGCCGGACGCCGTGGACATGGCACGCCGCCTGGTGGAGCTGTTCGAGTCCATGAAGGTCCGGAAGGTGTCCCTGCTCGCCGCCGACGGGCTGCACGGCGACTCGGGTGTGCGGGCGATGCGGGAGGCCCTCGCGGACAGCAGCACCGACCTGGCCCGCACGGTACGCCTGCCGGCGACCGGCCGGCGCTTCCGTGCCGCCGCCGACCGCGTCGCGGGTGGCGAGCGGGACGGCGTGGTCGTCTGGGCCACCGCGCCGGACTCCGGCGCCGCGGCACGGGAGCTGCGCGCCGCCGGGCACCGCGGCCCGATCTTCTTCGACGCCGGCGCGGTCGCCGACGACACCGTGCAGGGGGCCAACGCCGCCGCCGTGGAGGACGCATACGCCGTGCACCCGGCCTGCCTGGACATCTCCGCGGTGACCGCCACCACCACGGCGCAGCTGGCCCGGCGGGACTTCGCCACCCGCTACACCCAGCGGCACGGCGGCAGCCCCGGCTTCGCCCCGTACGCCTCGGACGCCCTCCAGCTCCTCGCGTGGTCGGCGCGGATGGCGACGAGCCTGGACCGGGGCCGCCTGCGGGCGCTGCTCCAGGCGCAGGCGGTCCAGGGCATCGCGGGCGGGTACGCGTTCACCGCCGCGCGGCACGGTGGCATGGAACCCGACTCGCTCGCCGTCTACCAGGTCTACCGGGGCGGCTGGACGCGTCTCGGCTGACCCGGAGCGCCGCCCGGCGAGTCCTTCCTGGAGGTCACCGGGCGACCGCGTACCGTGTCCGTCCCCGGACGGCAAGAAGCGCCCGGTGGCCTCAGGCCGCCGGGCGCTTCCGCGCGTCGGTCAGGCGGGTGCGACGGCCCGCGAGCGCCGCATGGTGAGCACGTACTCGACCAGCGAGATCAGCACGTGCTTCGTGGACTCCCGGTTACGGGCGTCGCACGGCACCACCGGCACGTCGCGGGAGATCGCCAGCGCGTCCCGGACGTCCTGCGGATCGTGGTACTGCATGCCGTCGAAGCAGTTGATGGCCACCAGGTACGGCAGCCGCCGGTGCTCGAAGAAGTCGATGGCGGCGAAGCAGTCGGCGAGCCGCCGGGTGTCGACCAGCACCACAGCGCCGATCGCACCCCGGACCAACTCGTCCCACATGAACCAGAACCGCGTCTGACCCGGCGTACCGAACAGGTACAGGATCAGATCCCGGTCGATCGAGATACGACCGAAGTCCATCGCCACCGTGGTCGTCGTCTTGCCCGGCACCTGCCGGGTGTCGTCGACGCCGACACCGGCGGAGGTCATGATCGCCTCGGTGGTCAGCGGCGTGATCTCGGAGACCGAGCCGACCAGCGTCGTCTTGCCGACGCCGAACCCACCGGCGATAACGATCTTCGCCGACGTCACTCGGCCGCTCGGGGCCGGCGGCCGGTGCGACATGTCAGAGCCTGCGAAGTCCACTCAGCACCCTCTCCAGCAGTTCAGTGCCCACCGCGTCGTCGGAGTCGTCCAAAATGGTCGGCTCGTGGACCGCGACCAGGCCGTCCGTCGCCATGTCGGCGATGAGCACCCGGGCCACGCCGAGCGGAAGCTGCATCCGCGCCGCGATTTCGGCGAGCGACTGCACACGTCCGTCACACAACGCGGCGATGTACTGGTGTTCACGACCGTGGCCACCATTGCCAGTGGCAACCGCTCGGCCGCGCACCGTCGTCTCGACGAGCGCCTCCAGGGCGATGTCGAGCCGGGGACGGGTACGACCACGGGTGACGGCGTACGGCCGGACCAATGCGCCGGTCGGCTCGTCACGATCCGCCATGTCGCCGCTCACCTCCCTCGTACCCGGCACCGGCTCGCCCCGGTGACATCCGTCGCTGTCGTTGTTGTTCCCGCACCTGACCCACCGGCCAGCGCGTCATTCAGCCCATCATCCCCACAGCCGTGCGCGGCTGCGGCGTCAGGGCATCGCCCACCCGGTCCACGAGCAGGGCCATCTCGTACCCGACCTGACCCACGTCGCAGCTCCGCGCCGCCAGCACCGCGAACGACGAACCGTCGGAGATGGACATCAGGAACAGGAATCCGTTGTCCATCTCGACGACTGTCTGCAACACCGCTCCGCCCTCGAAGCAGCGGGCCGCGCCCTGGGTCAGGCTGACCAGACCGGACGCGATCGCGGCGAGCTGGTCGGCGCGGTCCCGCGGAAGGTCACGGGACGAGGCGAGAAGCAGGCCGTCGGCCGAGACCGCGACCGCGTGCGCCACACCGGGCACCCGGTCGGCGAAGTTGGCGAGCAGCCATCCGAGATCCTGCGTAGTAGTCATCCTTGTTGCTCCTTCTGCCCGCTCCCGGCCACCGGGCCTGAGCCAGACTGCGAGGACTGCTGCCCGCCCGGAGTGCCCTCCGGGCCGGTCGTGTTGCTGTCGGTGTTACGCCCGCGCTGCACGCCCCGATGGTAGGCCGACAGCAGGCCCCGGACGCCTTCCGGCGTCCGCCGCTGCACCGAGGCAGAAGGCTTGTCGATGCTGCCGGGCACGAGCTGCGCCATCGGCTTCCGCTTCGGCAGGCCCTTCTGGGTGGTCTCCGCGACCGGCACCTCGGTGGCCGCCGAGGCGGCGCGCCAGCCGTCGTCGGCCGCGGTCTGCCAGGGCGAGGACTGCGGCGACGCGGTCGGCTGCCGGGTGGGCAGCCCTCCGCCGTACGCGGGACGGGTGTTCCCGTTCGCCGCGCCGTTGTCACGCGGTGCTCCGCCGGCCGTCGGAGTGTGTGCCATCGGTGCGTTACCTGTCGTTGCGGGTGTCGGCTGCGGCACGGGCCGGCCGGCGGTGTCCACCTTGGCGAACTGCTGGGTGGCGTCGCCGCCGTTCGTCGTCGGGGCCGGGGCCGCCGCCTCCTCGTGGGGCCCGGGCCGGCGGGTACGGAACCACGCCGACTCGAGCTCCCGGAAGATCGGCAGCTCCATCGTCTCGTCGGCGTACCGCTGGCGGTTGCCCTGCTGCTGCGCTGCCGGGCCCGGTCGCGCCGCCGGGGCGGCAGCCGGCCGGTTGGTCGCCGGGGTGGCCGCCGGCTGGTTCGTCGCCGGGCCGGCGGCCGACGGCTGGCCGGTCGCTGGCTGCGCGGTGGCCGGCATCTCCGTGCGCGGCACCCGGGGCAGCTCGGTGGTCATGTCCATGCCGCTGGTGGGCCGTTCCGGCGCCGCGGGGGCCGGGGCCGGAGTGACCGGCGGCCAGACCGGCGGCGCACCGACGCCCGGCCCGGGCGTCACCGGTCGCGCCGGCAGCTGGTTCGCCGGCGGCGCGGAGACCTGGTAGCCGGCGGCCGGCTGGCCGGAGACCGGCGCGGCCGACGTGGGCTGCCCGGAGACCGGCGTGGCGGAGACCGGACGGCCCGTGTACGGGTCGCCGGAGACCGGCGCCGCGGAGACCGGACGGCCGGAGAACGGGTCGCCGGAGACCGGGGCGGCCGAGACCGGACGGTACGGCAGCGGGTTGCCGGCGGCCGGGGCGCCGGAGACCGGCGGCAGCGGCGGCGCCGACACCGGCGGGACCGGCGGCGCGGAGACCGGCGGCGGGCTGTAGGGCCGCGCCTCGGGGCTGCTCGGCAGCTGGCGCGGGATCGCCGGCTGCTGGCCGCTGGTGCCCGGGTCGCCCTCGGCCGGGTTGCGCCGCTGGGGCAGCGGCTCGAATCCGGAGCCGGACGAGGGCCGGGAGCCGAACCCGCCGTCCCCGTCGCCCGGGTTGGCGCCGGTCAGGTCGGACCAGGCCGGCATGGCGCGAGCGCCACCGGCGTTCGCCGGGGTGCCCGAGCCGTTGCGCGGCGCCGGGTCGAAGGCGCGTCCGCCGAGCGTGACCTGGTTGCCGGAGGCGCCCGGGTGCGGGGCCGGCGGCAGGCTCTGCGGGTTGTTGTTGCCGAAAGCGGCCAGGGCGCCGAAGGCGGGCGTCGGTCCGCTCTGCTGCGGGGCGGCGGGCGGCAGGGCCGGCGCGCCCGGACCACGGCCGGCCAGGGCACGCGGCACCAGGACCGTGGTGGGCAGCGTCACGTCGGCGACGGTGCCCCGGTCGGTGCCCGGTCGCAGCTCGACCCGGACGCCGTGGCGGGCGGCCAGCCGCGCCACCACGACCAGACCCATCATCCGGGAGACCGCGACGTCCACCTGCGGCGGCGTGGCCAGCCGCTCGTTGAGGTCACGGAGCTGCTCCGGGCTGATGCCGATGCCCCGGTCCTCCACGTATAGGGAGGCACGGTCGCCGACCCGGCGGGCCTCCACCATGACCTGGGAGTCGGGCGGGGAGAACGCGGTCGCGTTGTCGAACAGCTCGGCGACCAGGTGCACGAGGTCGTTCACCGCGTGGGCGGCGACCTCGATGTCCCGGTCGATCACCCCGAACTCGATCCGGGTGTAGTGCTCGACCTCGGACTGGGCGGCGCGGAGCACGTCGATCAGGGCGGCGGGCTCGCGCTGCACACGCGTGGAGTCCGCGCCGGCGAGCACCAGCAGGTTCTCGTCGTTGCGGCGCATCCGGGTGGCGAGGTGGTCGAGCTGGAACAGCTCGGCCAGCCGGTCCGGGTCCTCCTCGCCGCGCTCCAGCCGGTCGAGGTGGCCGATCAGCCGGTCGACCAGGATCTGCGAGCGGCGGGCCAGGTTGACGAACATGGTCGCGACGGACGCCCGCAGGGCGGCCTGCTCGGCGGCGGTCCGGACGGCCTCCAGGTGGACGGCGTTGAACGCCTCGGTCACCTGGCCGAACTCGTCCTTGCTGCGCACCGGCAGCGGCTCGGCGATCTGGTTGGCCAGCTGCACCGGGGTGAGCTGGCCGGTCACCTGCGGGTCACGCAGCCGGGCGACGGCCTGCGGCAGCCCGTACTGGGCCACCGCCAGGGCGCCCTGGCGCAGGTCGCGCAGCGAGCGGGCCATCGAGCGGGCGACCAGGTACGCGAACAGGATGGCCAGCAGCAGCATGGTGAGCAGCAGGCCGGTCTCCAGGAACACCTGGCGCTGGGTGTCCGAGCGCAGCGCGTCGGCCTGCCGGACCACGTTGCCGTCGAGGCGGGACTCCACCGTCCGCATCAGCTTCGCGTTGGCGACCATGGCCTGGTCCCACTGGTCCGCGCCGAACTGGGCGTTCTCCATCGAGCCGCTGTTGTTGCCCGAGATGAAACTCGTGTAGAGCTCCGCCCGGCGCAGGTCCGGCCCGGAGACGGTCTGGTCGTAGAACAGCTTGTCCGGGTCGGTGGCTACCGCCTGGAACGTCGCGAACGCCTGCGACTGGCCGGTGCCGCTGGCGATGAACTGCTCGCGCAGCGCGGGGGTGTACTGGTTCTGGGTGATCGCCTGGTGGACGACCACGCGGCGCTGGGTCAGGAATTCCTTCTGCCGGGCGACAGCGGCCGCCGCGCGCATCCGGTCACTCAGGTCGTTGTCGCCGGCGAGCTGGGTGGCGGAGTCGCGGATCGCGAGCAGGTCCTCGATCAGCTGCCGGTAGGTCAGGTCGGCGTCATTGATCTTGAGCTTGCCGTTCAGCACCTGGCTGCGCGTCGCCGGGAGGTCCTTCAGCTGGGTGTCGATCGCGTCCAGCAGCCCGACGAAGTTGCGCGGCAGGTCGTCGATCTCGCCACGCTGCCGCAGGTACGGCGACTTCGCCTGGTCCACCCGCTGGTTGGCCCGGTTGTAGCCCTCCTGGTACTGCGCCCGGGTCTGGAACTCCTTCGCGCCGAGGAAGAGCACGGCGCCGACCCGCTCGTCCTGCACCGTGTCGATCAGGTCACCCGAGTAGCCGATCAGATTGGCCAGGTCCCCCGCACGGTTGGCATTGTTGAGCGTCTCCAGGTGGTCGACCAGACCACTGGTGCCCACCACGACCGTGGCGATGGTCGGCACGATCATGATCAGACCGAGCTTGGACCAGATCGGCATGTCGCGCAGCCGACTCATCGGCCGGCGCAGCCGCGACAGGAAGGAGCCCGCCGTCGTTGGCCGTTTGCTCACGTCACCGCCCTCGCATTACCGCGCCCGACGTCACCTGAGGGCAACGCCGAGCGACCGACCCGGCGGGTCGGACCTCCGAGATTCCATCACGCCGCCCCGCAAAGAGAAAGACCAGGTTGTCCCTCACCGGAGGTGTGATGAGATGTTGATGCAATTTGATAGCTATCCGTCTGGCCGGAGTCACTGAAGGTAATGGAACACCCGCATCGCGTTGTCCTGCTCGCTGGCCCCTCCGGGTCAGGAAAGTCATACATAGCGCAGCGAACCGGACTTCCGGTGCTCTGCCTGGACGACTTCTACAAGGACGGCGACGACCCTACGTGTCCGCGTCGGAACGGACAGGTGGATTGGGAGTCCCCACTGTCCTGGGATGCGGACATGGCGGTGCAAACAATCACCCGACTGGCTCGGGAGGGCAAGGCCGAAGTGCCGGTTTATGCGATCGGCGCGGACCGCAGGGTGGCCACCCGGCCATTCGACATCGACGGATCGCCAATCTTTGTCGCCGAGGGGATCTTCGCCGCCGAGATCGTGGCCGAGTGCCGCCGGCAGGGCGTGCTCGCCGGCGCGTACGCGCTGCGCCGCCCACGCGGCGCGACGTTCCTGCGCCGCCTCGCCCGGGACCTCGCCGAGCAGCGCAAGGCGCCCCGGGTGCTGCTCCGGCGCGGGGTCGCGCTGCTGCGTGCCGAGCCGGCCGTGCTGCGCCGGCAGACCGGGCTCGGTGCCGAGGCGGCCCGGGCCGGTCAGGTGCTGCGCGGGGTGGCCGCGCTGCTCTCCGGCCACCCCCGCCAGTCGTGATCAGCCGATCAGCTCGGCGTACGCCGGCTTGATCACCTCGTCGATGATCCGCAGCCGCTCGTCGAACGGGATGAACGCGCTCTTCATCGCGTTGATGGTGAACCACTGGAGTTCCTTCCAGCCGTAGCCGAAGGCCTCCACCAGCAGCGCCATCTCCCGCGACATCGAGGTGCCGCTCATCAGCCGGTTGTCGGTGTTCACAGTCACCCGGAACCGCAGGTCGCGCAGCAGCCCGATCGGGTGGTCGGCGATCGAGGCCGCGGCACCGGTCTGCACGTTCGACGACGGGCACAGCTCCAGCGGGATGCGCTTGTCCCGCACGTACGCGGCCAGCCGGCCCAGCACCGGCGGGTTGCCGGGGGTGATGTCGTCGACGATGCGTACGCCGTGGCCGAGCCGGTCGGCGCCGCACCACTGGATCGCCTGCCAGATGGACGGCAGGCCGAACGCCTCACCGGCGTGGATGGTGAAGTGGAAGTTCTCCCGCTGGAGGTACTCGAACGCGTCCAGGTGCCGGGTGGGCGGGAAGCCCGCCTCGGCGCCGGCGATGTCGAAGCCGACCACCCCGGTGTCGCGGTGCCGCACGGCCAGCTCGGCGATCTCCTGCGACCGGGCGGCGTGCCGCATCGCGGTGAGCAGCGTGCCGATCCGGATCGGGGTGCCCGCCTCGGCGGCCAGCGCGCTGCCCTCCCGGAACCCGGTGACCACCGCGTCGACCACCTCGTCCAGCGTCAGGTTCTGCTCCAGGTGCTGTTCCGGGGCGAACCGCACCTCGGCGTAGACCACGCCGTCGGCGGCCAGGTCCAGCGCGCACTCGCGGGCGACCCGGCGCAACGCGCCGGCGGTCTGCATGACCGCCACCGTGTGCGCGAACGTCTCCAGGTAGCGCTCCAGCGAGCCGGAGTTCGCCGCCTCGGTGAACCAGACGCCGAGCGCCGCCGGGTCGGTGGTGGGCAGTTCGTGGCCGACCTCGGCGGCCAGCTCGACGATCGTCGCGGGCCGCAGGCCGCCGTCGAGGTGATCGTGCAGCAGCGCCTTCGGGACCTTGACGATGTCCTCGTACGAGATTGCGACCATGCTCCGACCCTAGTCACCCCCGGTACGGGCGCGGCGGTGGACCGGGCCGGTTCAGGGCCGCCAGCCGTACACCCGCTCCACCGCCAGCCGCAGGACCACCCGCCCGTCGGCCACCATGGCGGCCCGGTACTCGGCCCAGTCCGGGTGCTCGCCGCGGATGCGCCGGTACACCTCGACCAGCTCGTCGACCGTCGCGTCGTCGATGGCGGCGGCCGGCGGGGTGAGCGTCACGGTGCCCTCGGCCACCGCGTACGCCCCGCCGTCGGCGGTGGTCACGTGGAAGCTGGCCCGGGGATCGCGGCGCAGGTTGCGCACCTTCGCCCGGCCGTCGGTGGTGGAGCAGCGGATCAGGCCGGGCTCGGCCAGGTAGTCGAGGTTGGACAGCTGGGGCCGGCCGTCGCGGCGCAGGGTGACGAGCACCCCGCGCCCGCGCTCGCCGAACAGCTCCCACAGCCGGGCGCTCATGCGGTCACCCGCAGCGGGGCGAGCGCGGCGGCCAGCCGGGCGAGCTGATCCAGCATGAGCGCGGCGGCCTCCTCGCGGCCGGGGTCGGGTCGCAGCTCGCCCGACTCGTCCAGCGCCTGCCGGAGGAAGACGACCACCTGGTCGTTGACCGGGGTCATGTTCAGCGTGGTCACCACCTGCTTGATCATCTGCACCGCGCGCAGGCCCCCGGAGGTCATGCCGTAGCTGACGAAGCCCACCGGCTTGTGCTGCCACTCGTGGTAGAGGTAGTCGATCGCGTTCTTCAGCGGCGCGCTGAAGCCGTAGTTGTACTCCGGCATCACCAGCACGAAGGCGTCCCCGGCGTCGATCTCGGCGCTCCAGGCGCGGGTGTGCTCGTGCACGTAGTTCCGCTCGGACGGGTGGTGCGGCTCGTCGTGGAAGGGCAGCCCGACCTCGGCCAGGTCGAGCAGGCGCACCTCGTCGAAGCCGGCGTGGCGGACGGCGGCGGCGGTGAACCAGTCACCGATGCGACGGCCGACCCGGCCGGGGCGGGTGCTGGCGACGACGACGTTCAGGCGGGGCATGGTGAGGTCACTCCTGTCGGGGCGGCGGCCGGGGCCGGCGCGGTGAGCCGGGGAATGAGCCAGGCGACGATCGGCCCGATGCCGATCGCATAGAGCAGGGTGCCGGGGCCGACGGCGCCGCCGAGCAGCCAGCCGACGGCCAGCACAGTCACCTCGATCGCGGTGCGGGCCGGGCCGAGCGGCAGGCCGCGGGCGGCCAGGCCGGTCATCAGCCCGTCCCGCGGGCCGGGGCCGAGGCGGGCGCCGAGGTAGAGCGCGGTGGCGAGGCCGTTGAGCAGGACGCCCGCGACCAGCAGGCCGATCCGGCCGGCGAGCGGGGCGACCGGCGGCAGGAGCGCCAGCGTCGCGTCGAGGGCCAGGCCGACGAGCGCGACGTTCGCCACGGTGCCGACGCCCGGGCGCTGCCGCAGCGGGATCCACAGCAGCAGCACCAGCAGCGCCACGCCGTTGACCAGCACGCCCATCGGCAGGCCGGTGCGCTCGGCGAGCCCCTGGTGCAGCACGTCCCAGGACGCGAGCCCGAGGTCGGCGCGGACCATCAGCGCGACGCTGACGCCGAACAGGGCCAGGCCGGCGAACAGCCGCACCAGCCGCGACGGCAGTTTGGTTGACATGTCATCAAGCTAGACCGCAACTTGGTGACATGTCAACAACACCGGTAGGATCGGTCCGTGGACGAACCGCGTTGGCTGGACGAGCAGGAGGACCGCGCGTGGCGCGGCTACCGCCGCATGCGACGCCTGCTCGACCTGGAACTGGCCCGGGAACTGATGCAGGACGCCGGCCTCTCCGAGCCGGACTACGACGTCCTGAGCGACCTGTCCGAGACCCCGGAGCAGCGGCTGCGGCTCAGCGAGCTGGCCGACCGCATGCTCTGGTCCCGCAGCCGCCTGTCCCACCACATCTCCCGGATGCAGCAGCGTGGCCTGGTCACCCGGGAGGAGTGCGCCACCGACGGCCGCGGCTCGGTCGTCACGCTCACCCCGGCCGGGCGCCAGGCCGTCGAGGCCGCCGCGCCCGGGCACGTCGCCGCCGTACGCCGGCACCTGATCGACCTGCTCACCCCGGCGGAGCTGGCCGCGCTCGGCACGCTCAGCCACCGGGTGGTCGACCACCTCACCGGCCGCCCCACCGGCCGCCCGGAAGCGAAGGACTGAGGCGTGGACGACCGCATCCTCGCCCGGCTGCGCTGCCCGGTCTGCGCCGAACCGCTGACCGCCGCCACCGCCGGCACCACCCGCGCCCTGCGCTGCCCCCGCGGGCACAGCTTCGACACCGCCCGGCAGGGGTACGTCAACCTGCTCGCCGGCCGCTCCCCGCACACCGGGGACAGCGCCGAGATGGTCGCCGCCCGCGCCGACTTCCTCGCCGCCGGCCACTACGACGCCGTCGCCGCCGCGCTCGCGACCACAGCGGTACGCGTCGCGGGCGTCGACCCGTACCCCCTGGTGGTCGATGCCGGCGCCGGGACCGGGCATTACCTCGCGGCGGTGCTGGCGGCGCTGCCGGAGGCCGCCGGCCTGGCCCTGGACGTCTCCAAGCCGGCGCTGCGCCGCGCGGCCCGCGCCCACCCGCGGGCCGCCGCCGCGCTCGCCGACACCTGGCAGCGCCTGCCGCTGGCCGACCGGTCGGTGGCCGTGCTGCTGAACGTGTTCGCGCCGCGCAACGGCCCGGAGTTCCACCGGGTGCTCGACCCCGGCGGCGCGTTGCTCGTCGTCACCCCGGCCGCCGACCACCTGGCCGAACTGGTCGAGGCGCTGGACCTGCTGCGGGTGGACCCGGACAAGGCCGACCGGGTCGCCGGCAGCCTCGGCGCCCACTTCGCCGAGGAGTCCGCGACCGGGCACCGGGCCCGCCTCGCGCTGACCCGCGCCGAGGTCACCACGCTCGTCGGGATGGGACCGAGCGCCTGGCACGCCGAACCGGAACGGCTCGCCGCGCGCATCGCCGCGCTGCCCGAGCCGGTCCCGGTCACGCTCTCGGTCCGGCTCGGCGTGCACCGCCCGCGCTGACCCGGCTCAGGTGGAGAGGTCGACCTCTTCCCAGCCCGGCGGCTCGTCGTGGTACGGCCCGCGCAGCACCACCGCCCACTCCAGCGCCCACCGGCGCTGACCGATCGCGTTGGCGTCCACCAGGCCCGGCAGCGCGCCGCCGGCCTTCTCCGTCTCCAGGTACGCCCAGTCCAGGCAGTAGTGCAGGTCGAGCAGCGCGGCGGCGTCCCCGGGGTGCTGCGGCGCGGCCAGGATCCGGGCCTGCCACTGGGCGAACGTCTCCCCCGCCACCAGGTTCGGCATCCGCTCGACCAGCCGCTCGTCCACCGGCACCGTCGGGTCCAGCTCCTTGGCCAGCCCGAGCACCCAGGCCAGCGAGAACAGCGCGTCGTGGTGCAGCACGAACGACCTGTGGTCACCCCGGCCGCCCATCACGAACTGCCACTCCGGCGGCGTCACCGAGTCGACCAGGTGCGACTCCAGCAGCCAGCTCATCGCCGCCTGCGCGGGCATGCCGAAGCAGCGGGCCAGGATCACGTGCAGAACCGCGATCCGGGCCTCGACCTCCGGCGTCGGACGCAGCTCGATCTCGTCGCCCGGCTCCCAGACCAGCGGGAACTGCGGCGGGGGCAGCGGCAGGCCCAGCCGGGACAGCTCGTCCAGGCTCGCCTCCCGGACGGCCCGGGGGTCGGGGGCGGATACTCGCACGGTCAGTCCCTGTCTGTTCGGGTCCTCGCCGGTCGGTCCCCCCTGGCCTGGGAGGATAGCGACTCCGACCGGCCCGGCACCATGGCCCTCAGCCGATCCGCTCGATGACGAGCGGCGTCGCCTCCGGCGCGTCCGGCGCGATCCGCACCGCCTCGCGCGCCTCGGCCAGCGCGGCCGGGATCCGCTCGGCGTGCTCGGCGCGCAGCTCGAACAACGGGTCGCCGACACGTACCCGGTCACCCCGTCGCTTGTGCAGCACCACGCCGGACGGGATGCTCACCGGGTCCTCCTTGCGGGCCCGGCCCGCGCCGAGCCGCCAGGCGGCCACCCCGATCGCGTACGCGTCCAGTTCCGCGACCCAGCCGTCCTCGGCCGCGGTGACCACCTCGACCTCGTTCGCGGTGGGCATCGGCGCGTCCGGGTCGCCGCCCTGCGCCCGGATCATCGTCCGCCAGGCGTCCATCGCCCGGCCGTCGCGCAGCGCCGCCTCCGGGTCGGCGTCGGGCAGCCCGGCCGCGTGGAGCATCTCCCGGGCCAGCGCCAGCGTCAGCTCCACCACGTCGGCCGGGCCGCCACCGGCCAGCACCTCCACCGACTCGGTCACCTCGACCGCGTTGCCGACGGCCAGGCCGAGCGGCGTGGACATGTCGGTGAGCAGGGCGACGGTCCGTACGCCGTGCGCGCCGCCCAGCTCGACCATGGTGCGGGCCAGTTCGCGGGCGTCGTCGGCGTTCTTCATGAACGCGCCGGAGCCGACCTTCACGTCGAGCACCAGCGCGCCCGTGCCCTCGGCGATCTTCTTGCTCATGATCGAGCTGGCGATCAACGGGATCGCCTCGACGGTGCCGGTGACGTCGCGCAGCGCGTACAGCTTGCGGTCGGCCGGGGCGAGCCCGTCGCCGGCCGCGCAGATCACCGCGCCCACGTCGCGGAGCTGCGCGATGAACTCGTCGTTCGTGAGCGCCGCCCGCCAGCCCGGGATCGACTCCAGCTTGTCCAGCGTGCCGCCGGTGTGGCCCAGGCCCCGGCCGGACAGTTGCGGGACGGCCGCGCCGCAGGCGGCGACCAGCGGGGTCAGCGGCAGGGTGATCTTGTCACCGACACCGCCGGTGGAGTGCTTGTCCACTGTCGGGCGGGCCACCGGCGACAGGTCGAGCCGTTCGCCGCTGGCGATCATGGCGGCGGTCCACCGGGCGATCTCCGGCGCGGTCATGCCGCGCAGCAGGATCGCCATGGCCAGCGCGGACATCTGCTCGTCTGCGACCAGACCCTTCGTGTACGCGTCGACCACCCAGTCGATCTGCCCCTCGCTCAGCACACCCCCGTCCCGCTTGGCCCGAATGACGTCAACCGCCGTAAAAGCACTCACTTACAAGATCCAATCAGTAATCGCGCTTGGTCGCACCCACCAGCGAACGGTGACCGTCGAGGAATCGGGCCGAGGGTGACCGGCGGAGGGATCAAGCCTGACCGCCCGGAGCCGGGCACCCTCGGCCCGATTCCCCCAGCTCAACCCCAACGAACCGGAATCTCCGACGGAGGCTCACCCTCACCGGCCCAGAAGACAGTGCCCGAAGCATCCACCACCACCACGCGCGGCGTACGCGCCAACCCCCACTCGATCGCGCTCGCCGGGTCGTCCCAGGTCGAGCCCTCCTCCAGCACGCCGGTCTCGGCGTCCTCGGCGCCGCCGGAGGACCGCTCCCAGTACGCCGTCCAGACCTGCTGCCCGGCCGAGAGGTCGGGGTGCACGAACACGGTGCCCCGGCCCCGCCAGGCGGCCAGCCGGTCCGGCACCACCGGCACCGGGTGCTCGCCGGTCACCGCCTCGATGTCGGCCACGTCGAAGGCGTGCGGCAGCAGCTCGGCCATCCGCAGCGGCCCGCCCTTCGACTCGACCAGGCACTCCGGCCCGCCCTGCTCCCACAGCAACTGCCGGCACCTGCCGCACGGCATCAGCGGCTCGCCGGTGGCGTCGACGCAGGACAGCGCCACGATCCGGCCCCCGCCGGTCGCGTGCAACTGCGACACCACGCCGCACTCGGCGCAGAGCGTCACGCCGTATCCGGCGTTCTCCACGTTGCAGCCGACCACGACGCGGCCGTCGTCGACGAGCGCGGCGGCGCCCACCGGGAACTTCGAGTACGGCACGTAGGCGTGCCGCATGACCTCGGTGGCGGCGGCCCGCAGCCGCTCCCAGTCGATCTCCATCACGACTCCCATTCTGCCCAATTTGCGCCGATCGGTCGCGGCGCGGCCGGAGACGACGATGCCCGGCGGGTCGCCCCGCCGGGCACGGTGTCGCGGCGGGCGGTCAGCCCTTGATGTACGGCTTGCCGTCGGCGGCCGGCGCCCGGACCTTGCCGACCAGCCCGGCCACGGCCAGGATCGTCGCCAGGTACGGCAGCATCGCCAGGAACTGGCTCGGGATGCTGCTGCCGATCGCGCCCAGGTAGGTGGCGAGCTGGTCGGCGAAGCCGAAGAAGAGCGCCGCGAGCAGCGCGCCGGTCGGGCTCCACCGGCCGAAGATCAGCGCGGCCAGGGCGATGAAGCCCTTACCGCCGATCATGTTCTTGGTGAACGAGTAGAGCGCCAGCGTGTACGAGGCACCGCCGACACCGGCCACCAGACCGGCCAGGATCACGTTGCGGTAGCGCAGCCGCAGCACCTTCACGCCCAGCGTGTCGGCGGCGGTCGGGTGCTCGCCGACCGAGCGGGTCCGCAGGCCCCACCGGGTACGGAACAGCGCCAGGTGGATGACCAGCACCAGCAGCAGGCCGAGGTAGAGGAAGATGTTGCCCCGGAACAGCGCCGGACCGATCAGCGGGATGTCGGACAGCAGCGGGATCTCCCAGTTGCCGAACCGGGGCGCGCTGTTGTACTTCGCCGCGTCGGTCTGCATCAGCCGCTCGTAGAGGAAGCCGGTGATGCCGACCGCGAGCAGGTTGAGCACGATGCCCATGACCACCTGGTCGACCAGGTAGCGGATGGAGAACACGGCCAGCAGGAACGAGATGAACGCGCCGCCGATGGCGGCGGCCACCAGGCCGACCCAGACGCTGCCGGACATGCTGCCGAACAGCGCGCCGGAGAACGCGCCCATCAGGAGCTGGCCCTCGATCGCCACGTTCACCACGCCGGAGCGCTCGCAGAGCACACCGGCGAGCGCGCCGAAGATCAGCGGCAGGGCCAGGATGAACGTGCCGCGCACGACGTTCACCAGCGGCATGAAGTTGCGGCCCTCGGGCGCGGCGGAGACCTGCCAGCACAGGAAGCTCAGCACGAAGGCGACCAGCCCGGCGCCGAGCAGCAGCGCGAACCAGCGCTTCGGCACACCGGCCAGCAGCGCGCCTCCGGCCGCGGCGGTGATCAGCCCGAACAGGATCGCGCCGACCGTACCGTTGATCTCCAGGGCGGCGCCGCCCTCGGTCTCGCTGAGCGTGAACCGGGCGTGCTGGTCGGTCGCGAGCGCGCCGAACAGCACCGCCGCGAGCACGCCGAGCGCCAGCAGGACCACGCCGATCTTCCGGTTACGGGTCCAGAAACCCTCGTCGACCGCGGTAACGGCGACCTCGGGGACAGCGGTGGTGGACATGCTCACCAGCCCTTCGCGAGGCTCGTCTGCAACCGGGCGGCGCGGGCCGCCCGGAGCTGGAAGATCGTCTTCACCAGGGCAGGCGCGGCGATGAAGATGACGATGAGCGCCTGGAGCACGGTGACCAGTTCCAGCGAGATGCCGGAGTACGACTGCATCCGGTTGCCACCGGCCTGGAGCGCGCCGAACAGCAGCGCGGCCAGCAGCACGCCCCACGGCTTCACGCGCCCGAGCAGCGCGACCAGGATGCCGTCGAAGCCGATCTGCGCGATCACCAGCGGGGTCAGCGCGGTAGCGGTGGTGCCGAGCACCATGGTCGAGCCGCCCAGCCCGGCCAGCATGCCCGCGAGCACCATCACCAGCACGTACGTCTTGGTCACGCTGATGCCGGCGGTGCGGGCCGCGTCCGGGTTCGCGCCCACGGCCCGCAGCTCGAAGCCGAGCGTGGAGCGGTTGAGCAGCCAGGCGATGAACCAGGTGGCCGCCACCGCGAGCAGGATGCCGGCGTGCACCCGCAGGTCGTCGCCGAGCAGGCGGGGCAGCTGCGCGGTGGAGTCGACCGGCTTGCTGATCGCGTCCGACCGGTTCGGGTTCTGCACCCCGTTCTGCACGATGATCCAGGACAGGAAGTAGACCGCCACGTAGTTGAGCATGATCGTGTTGATCACCTCGTGCGCGCCGGCCCGGGCCTTGAGGATGCCGGGGATGAAGCCCCAGAGCGCGCCGCCGAGCGCGCCGGCGATCAGCGCCACCAGCAGGTGCACGACGGGCGGCAGCGGCAGCGCGAAGCCGGCCACGGCGGCCAGGATGACGGCGATCGTCGCCTGGCCCTGGGCGCCGATGTTGAACAGGCCGCCGCGGAAGGCCAGCGCCACCGACAGGCCGGTGAAGACGAGCGGCGCGGCGTAGGTGAGCGTCTCCGAGATCGGGCTCATGACGGCGGTGAAGCCGACCGCGTCCGGGTCGAAGATCGCGCCCTTGAACAGGTTCGCGTACGCCTCGCTGACCACAGTCCAGCTGGCGTTCAGCGCGTCCGTGGGGCGAGCCGTGATGTAGCTGTAGGTGGCCAGCACCTCCGGGTCGGACACGATGATCAGCACCGCGCCGACCACCATGGCCAGCAGCACCGCGAGCACCGTCACGGTGACCGTGTTGGCCGCCCAGAGGTTGTCCAGGAACATCCGGCCCATGCCGGGACGGGACTCCCCGGCCGGGTCCGGCCTCTTCGCGGTCGCAGTCGCGGGCACCGTCTGCTCGGTGTCACCGGCCGGCTGCGTCGGCGTCGCCCGGGCCTCGCTCAGCGACTCCTGCGCCTCGGTCGCCGGTTCCTTGTCCGGCGAGCCCGAGACGGGGTTCGGGTTGGTCATGCCTCGTCCTCGTTGCCAGGGCCGCCTTCGGTCGCGGTGGCGGCGTCCGGGGTGGCGGCGTCCGGGGTGATGCCGGCCATCAGCAGGCCGATCTCCTCGCGCGGGGTGTCCGGGCCGACGATGCCGATGATCCGGCCGCGGTACATGACCGCGATCCGGTCGGCCAGGCCGATCACCTCGTCCAGTTCGCTGGAGACCACCATCACCGCGGTGCCGATGTCCCGCTCGCGGATGACCCGGCTGTGGATGAACTCGATCGAGCCGACGTCCACGCCCCGGGTGGGCTGGGCCGCGATGAAGAGCTTCAGCGGCCGGGACAGCTCCCGGGCCACGATCACCTTCTGCTGGTTGCCGCCGGAGAGCGTGCCGACCGCGGCGTCGGCCGAGGAGGTACGGACGTCGAACTGCTCGATCCGCTCCCGGGCCGACTTCGCGATGGCCTCGGGCTTCAGCGACAGGCCCTTGCCGAAGGGCGGCCGGTCGTAGATGTCCAGCACCAGGTTCTCCGCCACGGAGAACTCCTTGACCAGGCCGTCCACGCTGCGGTCCTCCGGCACGTAGCCGACGCCGGCGTGGAGCACCTTCTTGGTCGACCAGCCGTGCGTCGGCTCGCCGTCCAGGCTGATCGTGCCGGCGAGCACCGGGCGCAGGCCCATGATCGCCTCGATCAGCTCGGTCTGGCCGTTGCCCTGCACGCCCGCGACACCGAGCACCTCACCGGCGTGCACGGTCAGGTCGACGCCGTCGACCGCGCGTACCTGCCGGTCGTCGTCCACGACCAGGCCGGAGACCTCCAGGACCGGCTTGCCGGGGGTGGCCGGCTTCTTGTCCACTGTCAGCCGGACGCTGCGGCCCACCATCAGCGCGGCCAGCTCGTCCCGGCTGGCGCTCGGCTCGGCGGTGCCGACCGTCTTCCCGCGCCGGATCACGGTGATCCGGTCGGCGATGGCCTTCACCTCGCCCAGCTTGTGGGTGATGAACACGATCGACTTGCCGGCGGCCTTGAGCGACCGCATGACCGCGAGCAGCTCCTCGGTCTCCTGCGGGGTGAGCACTGCCGTCGGCTCGTCGAGGATCAGCAGGTCGACGTCGCGGGTGAGGGCCTTGACGATCTCCACCCGCTGCTGGATGCCGACCGGCAGGTCCTCGATCACCGCGTCCGGGTCGACCCGCAGGTTGTACCGCTCGGACACCTCGGCGACCTCGCGCCGGGCCCGTCGCCGGTCGAGGATGCCGGCGAAGGGCCCCCTGACCTGCTCGGCGCCGAGCATCACGTTCTCCGCCACGGTGAAGACCGGCACCAGCATGAAGTGCTGGTGCACCATGCCGATCCCGGCGGCGATCGCGTCCGACGGGCCCTTAAGCTTCAGCGGCTTGCCGTCGACCAGGATCTCGCCCTCGTCCGGCTGGTAGAGGCCGTAGAGCACGTTCATCAGGGTCGACTTGCCGGCGCCGTTCTCGCCGAGCAGGGCGTGGATCTCTCCAGGCTCCACCGTCAGGTCGATGTGGTCGTTGGCGACCAGATCACCGAACCGTTTGGTGATGCCGCGCAGTTCGAGTCTCAGCGCAACCTCCTGGAGTGCGAGCGATGGTGCAGCGTAGCGACCTGCCGCGCCGCCACCACGCCGGGTGGGGATGTCGGGGGGAGTCAAGCTGATCGGCCGCCCCGGCGCTCGGGGTACCTTCCCCGTTGCGCCGGGACGGCCGGATCGTCAAACCTGGTGGCCGCCGGCCCCCGCTGCCGATGATCGCACCGCGGCGGCCGGCGGAACCGTCACTTGGTCGGCTGGGCCTTCGAGGTGACGGTGATGGTGCCCGCGGCGATGTCCGCCTTGATCTTGTCGACCTCGGCCTTCAGGTCCGCCGGGACCTTGCTGTCGAAGTCGTGGTACGGGGCGATCGAGACGCCGTTGTTGGCGAGCGTGCCCACGAAGCCCGGCGTGGCCTGGAGCTTCTCGCCACTGGCGGCCTTCAGCGCGGCCTCCTTGACGGCGTCCGGGATGTTCTTGACGACGGTGGTCAGGATCGCCGAGCAGTCCGGGGTGCTCTCGCAGCCGTCGATGTCCACCCAGACGACCGAGTACTTGCCGCCCGAGGCCTTGGCCGCGGAGGTGGTGCCGAGACCGGCGCCACCGGCGACCGGCATCACGATGTCGGCGCCCTGCGCGACGAGCGCGTCGGACACCTTCTTGCCCTCGTCCTGCTTCTCGAACGAGTTGGCGAAGGAGCCCTTCTGGGTGGCCTTGTCCCAGCCCAGCACCTGGACGTTCTTGCTCTTGGCCTTGTTGAAGTACGCCACGCCGTCGGCGAAGCCGTCCATGAAGATGGTGACCGGCGGGATCGGCAGGCCGCCGTAGGTGCCGACCTTGCCGGACTTGCTCATCCCGGCGGCCAGGTAGCCGGCCTGGAACCCGGCCTGCGCGGTGTCGAACTGCATCGGGTAGACGTTCGACACACCCGGGTTGGCGTCGACGATCGCGAACTGCTGGTTCGGGTTCTTCTCAGCCGCCGCCTTGGTGGCGTCCGACATCAGGCCACCGACGGCCAGGATGAAGTCGCACTTCTGGTTGACGAACCCGGTCAGGTTGACCTCGTAGTCCGCCTCGGCCTTCGACTGGACGTACTTGATGTCGATCTTGTCGTTCTCCTTCTTCGCCTCCTGCAGGCCCTTCCAGGCCGAGGCGTTGAAGGACTTGTCGTCGACGCCGCCGACGTCGGTCACCATGCAGGCGCTGAACTTCTTGCCGCCGTCGCCGCCGGCGTTGTTGTCGTCGTCCGGAGCCTCACCACACGCGGCAGCGCCCAGCACGAGTCCACCCGCCGCAATGACGGAGGCAATCCGCATCCCACGCACAGAGCGCAAGACGTCTCCTTCCCCTTGCACACCGCGTTGTGCGCGGTGCGCAGCCCTTGCGCCGGCCTGCGATGTGCGGCCGGCGTCCCACGTTACGGACGGGAGCGTACGCCCGCGCCCACCCACCGGCCGACAATCGTGCACGACTGTTGAGCGTCCGTTACCCCGGTGTAACCCTTGGGTGGGGCAGGTCACTTATCCGGCCGGCGGGCGTGCGCGATGGTGTCGCGAACGTCCGTTTCCCGCAGCTTCCCCGACTGGCGGCGAACTAACGCCAGAACACCGCGACGGCAGCGTTGACCAGCGTCAACCCGACGATCGCGAGGAAGTGGCCGCGGTTGACGGTCTCCCGCTTACGGGAGAAGAAGACCATGACGAAGATGAGCAGCGCGAGCACCAACTTGGTAACAAGTTTCGCCGGGGCCGGCTCGTCCCCGTCCCGCAGCGGGGCGGACAGCCCGATGCCGGTGAGGATCTGGATGATCGCGCCCCAGAGCATGGCCGCGTTGATGCGCAGCTTGCCGGAGACGTACTGGGCGATCGCGCCGCCGAGCAGCAGCGCGAAACCGATCAGATGGACGTAGAGAAGAATCAGTCGAAGAGCTTCCACGCGGCCCATCCTCCCCCATCAACGACGCTTTGTAGTAATGACCCGGCCGACCTGCCGTCATACCGTGACCCCTCCCCCGCGATCTTGCAGTTACCGCCCCGGCACAACGGGACGAAAGGCGCGGCACACGGGCCGAAACCGCAAGATCGCGAGGGCCCGGGGTCAGCGGAGGCGCCAGACCTGGAACGTGGGGCCCTCGGCGGGGAGGGTCACCTTGTTGTCGGCGTCGGGGTGGAGAGCTGGGGCGTTGCCGTAGACGTTCTCTGCGGCGCCCACTCCGGCCAGGTGGACCGGGGTGCCGGGGGCACGTCTCGCCAGCACCAGCACCGTCGACGTGGGCGCCTCGCGCAGGAAGACCAGCGTGTCCGCGTCCGCGTACACCCAGCGCAGGCCGCCGTGCCGCAGCGCCGGCTCGTCGCGGCGCAGCGTCAGCAACGACCGGTACGCCTCGAACGTGCGCCGGTCCCAGCTCTGGCGCCGGTGCCACGGCATCGGCGTACGCGAGCCCTCCCCGTTGGTGCCGGTCAGGCCCAGCTCGTCCCCGGCGAAGACCACGGGCGTGCCGGGCATGGTGGCGAGCAGTCCGGCCGCCACCTCCTGCCGGGCCGCGTCGCCGACCACGGTGCGGATCCGGGCCGAGTCGTGCGAGCCGAGCAGCTGCCACGAGTGCGTGTACGAGCGCCACGACACCAGCGACCGGTACGTGTTCATGGTGGCGAGCACCGCGCCCGCGTCGCGCCGCCGTACCCCGCCCGGGGTGCCGAGGAAGTTCGGCACCGGGTCGTCGCCGTGCCGCAGCCAGGACCAGACCGGGTCGGTGAAGCCGACGTAGTTCATCGTCCCGTGCCAGCCGTCGCGGTCCAGGTCACCGGTGTGGTCGTGGCCGTGCTCGGCCAGCAGCAGCCCGTCCGGCCGGGTTTCGGCCACCACCTCGCGCAGCAGCCGCGCCACCTCGTGGGTGTACGCGTCAGCGCCCCGCCGCCCGGTCATGTTCGCCACGTCGACCCGCCAGCCGTCCAGCCCGTACGGCGGGCGCAGCCAGCGGCGCAGCAGCGAGTCCTCGGCGGTGGCGAACCGGCGGCGCAGTTCGGCGCTGCCCCAGTTCAGCTTCGGCAGCGACTTCACCCCGTTCCACGACTCGTAGTCCGAGCCGGGCAGGTCGAAGTAGTACAGCTCGCGTTCCGGCGCGTTGACGTCGGAGACGGCGGCGGTGAACCAGTCGTGGGCGTCGCCGGTGTGGTTGCTGGTGATGTCGCCGAGCAGCCGCCACCCCCGGGCGTGCACCGCGTCGGCGAGCCGGGCCAGCGCCGCGTCGCCGCCGAGCAGCGGGTCGACGGTGTCGAAGCTCGACGCGTCGTACCTGTGGTTGGAGCGCGCCGGGAACACCGGCGTCAGGTAGACGGTGTTGACGCCGAGCCGGTCCAGGTGGTCCAAGTGTTCGGTGACGCCGTCGAGGTCGCCGCCGTAGAACTGGCGGGGCGTCTCCGGGCCGCGGCCGACGACCGGGGTGTCCCAGTCACACGGGATGGCCCAGTCCGGCACGGTCCGGCCGTCGGCGGCGGCCGAGCGGGCGAACCGGTCCGGGAAGATCTGGTAGATCACCGCGTCCCGGGCCCAGGCCGGCGGCGGGGCGTAGCTGACCAGCTTGAAGTCGCCGTTGTCCGGCACGTCGTGCCCGGCCAGGCCGGCGGCGTTGAGCCAGCGGGCGCCGCGTTCGCCGTCGAGCAGGAAGCGGTAGTTGCTGACCGGGTTGCGGACCTCGACGTCGGCCCGCCACCACACGTCGCCGCCGTCGGTGCGGTCGACCCGCGCCTCGGCGAAGCGCGGCTCGCCGTCGCCGGTGGTGCGCACGTGCACCTGGGAGACGCCGGATCCGGCCGGCACCCGGACGAAGACGGGGACGGTCTGCCCGAGCGCGGGCTCCTGCTCCGGGACGTAGGTGGCGGAGCCGTCGTGGTGCGGCTGAAGGGACATGGTGCTGCCTTTCGCGTCGTACCGACAGGGAGAGGGGCGGGCACCCGCCGCGGTCGGTTTCACCCGACCGCGGCGGTCCGCCCGAGAACCGCTCCGGTGTACGCCGACACGACGCCCTTGCCGCAGCGTGAGCCGAGGAGGCTCAGCCCTTTACCGCTCCGGAGGTGAGTCCGGAGACGATGTAGCGCTGGAGCAGTTGGAACACCAGCACCGTCGGGATCGCGGTGAGCAGGGTGCCCGCCGCGAACATCCCGAAGTTGTTGTTGCGCTCGCCGGCCACCAGGCCGTACATGCCGACCGCGAGCGTCTTCGCCTCGGGTTCGGTGAGGAACACGTTGGCGATGATGAACTCGTTGATCGATCCGATGAAGGCGAGCAGGCCGGTCACCGCCAGGATCGGCGCCACCAGCGGCAGCATGATCCGGAAGAAGACCTGCACGTGCGACGCGCCGTCCATGGTCGCCGACTCGTCCAGTTCCTTCGGCAGCGTGTCGAAGAAGCCCTTCATCAGCCAGGTGTTCGCGCCGAGCGCGCCACCCATGTAGAGCAGGAACAGGCCCCACGGGGTGTTGAACCCGATCGCCGGGTAGAGGTCGGTGAGCGTGGTGAAGATCAGGAAGATCGCCACGATCGCCAGGAACTGCGGGAACATCTGGATCAGCAGCAGCGCGAGCAGGCCGACCCGGCGCCCGGCGAAGCGCATCCGGGAGAACGCGTACGCCGCGAGCGACGACAGGAAGATCGACGCGAAGCTGGCCACGCCCGCCAGCAGCAGCGAGTTGAGGAACCAGTGGCCGAACGCGGTCCGGTCGAACAGGTTCGTGAAGTTCTCCAGCGACGCGCCGGTCGGCAGCAGCTCGGTGGAGGAGAGCGTGCCGAGCGGGTTGAGCGCCGCCGAGATCACGAACAGGATCGGGAAGAGGCTGAACGCCACCGCCAGCACGCCCACCACGTGCCGCCAGCCGACCTGCGCGAACCAGCGTCCACGCGAGCGGCGGGCCGGCGTGCGGGTGGCCGTGGGCTTCCGCGCGATTGTGGTCACGAGTACACCTCCTCCTGCTTACGGGTCCGCCGGAAGCTGATCGCCGACACCGTCGCCACGATCGCGAAGATGAAGATCGAGACGGTGGCGGCCAGGCCGAACTCGGCGCCCTGTGCGCCGAACGCGAGCCGGTACGTGTAGGTGATCAGCAGGTCGGTGGCGCCGTTCGTCGGGTTGTCCGGCGCGAACGGGCCGCCCTCGGTGGTGAACAGGATCGCGTTGACGTTGTTGAAGTTGTACGCGAACGACGCGATCAGCAGCGGCGAGAGCGCCACCAGCAGCAGCGGCAGGGTGACCGACCGGAACGACTGCCAGGGCGACGCGCCGTCGACCGAGGTCGCCTCGGTCAGCTCCCGCGGGATGGCCTGCAACGCGCCGGTGGCGACCAGGAACATGTACGGGTAGCCGAGCCAGAGCTGCACCAGCAGCACCGCGATCCGGGCCGACCAGTTGCCGCCGAACCAGTCGACGTCCAGCCCGAACAGGTTGTTGAGCAGGCCGAAGTCGGTGTTGAACATGTCCCGCCAGATCAGCAGCATCGCGAACGACGGCATGGCGTACGGCAGGATCAGCAGCACCCGGTAGAAGTTGGTACCCCGCATCCGGGGTGAGTGCAGCGCGAGCGCGATGGCCATGCCGAGCAGGAACGTCAGGCCGGTGGAGCCGATCGCGAACGCGAAGTTCCAGGCCAGCGTGCCGAAGAACGGGCCGGAGATGTTCGGGTCGGTGAGGACGGTGCTGAAGTTCTTCAGCCCGACGTCGACCTTCCAGCCCTGGGCGAGACGCTCGCCGTCGGCGGCGACGAAGGAGCCGGACTCCTCGTCGGCGGTCCACGTCTTGCCCGTCTCGCTGTCCTTGACGCAGTCGCAGCCGGCGTCGTATGCCCGGATCGCCTTGCCCTCGTAGGCCCGGGTGAGGCCGTTGGAGCGGATGGCGCCCTCGTCGGTGGGCACGATGAGCGCGGTGACGGCGTCGCTGCGGCTGCTGGCCTGCCCGATGTTCAGCAGGGTGTAGCCGTCCGCGGCGGTGATCTTGCCGCTGAGGCTGCTCACCTCGACGTCGGCGGCGTCCAGCTTGCGCAGCCCGTCCGCGTCGCCGGCGAAGACGTCCTTGGTCTTCGGGTCGCTGAGCAGGAAGACCAGGGGGCCGCTCGCCGGGTCGCCCTTCGTGGCGATGGTGAGGTTGTACTCGGTCGAGCCGGGGACCTGCTTCACCGAGGAGGTCTGCACGGCGACGATCGCGTCGTCCTTGCTGCCGCGGTGGCCGTCGCCGAAGTTCGTGAACGCGGTGCTCGCGGTGTAGAGCACCGGGAAGACCTGGAAGGCGATCAGGAAGAGCGTGCCGGGGACCAGGTACTTGGCCGGGATGTGCCGGCGGCTCAGGTAGAGGTAGAACAGGCCGGCGGTGGTGGCCACCAGGATGCCCAGCCCGATCCAGTGTTCGGCCTCGATGAGCGGGAAGGCCGCCCAGATCGCGATCCCGGCCACCAGGCCGAGCAGGACCACCTTGACGACGAGGCCGGTCGCGGTGATCGGCGCGTGTTGCCGCGCGGTACGGGACGTGCGCGGGAGCCCGGGGCGTGCGGGCTCCCGGCCCGGGGCCTGCGGTGCAGACCCCGGGCCGGACAGCGGCGCGCTCATTACTTGATCTGACCCTGGATGGTCTTGCCGGCGGCCGTGATCGTCTTGGCCGGGTCGGCGCCGCCGATGATGGCGGCCTCCGCCTTGCCGAACGGGTCCCAGATCGCGGCCATGGCCGGGATCGCCGGGAGCACCTGGCCGTTCTTGCCGGCCTCGGAGAACTTGGCCAGGTCCGGGTCCTCGCCCTTGACCTGGTCGAAGGCGGCGGTCAGCGCCGGCGGGCGCGGCTCGGCCTTGTACAGCGCGACGGCCAGCTCGGGCTTGGTCACGTAGTTGGTGACGAACTCCTGGGCCAGGGCCTTGTTCTTGCCCTTGGCGGCCACGTAGAACGCCTGGACGCCGACGAACGGCTGGGCCTCCTGGCCACCGGCGAAGCCGGGGACCGGGGAGATGTCGTAGGAGATGTTGGCCTTCTTGGCGTCGGCCACTGCCCACGGGCCGGAGACCAGGAACGCGCACTTCTTGCCGGTGAAGGTGGCGATGGAGTTCTCGCCGGTGATGGAGCGCTTCAGCGCACCCTCGCCCTTCTCACCCAGCTTGGCGATCTTCTGGAAGGCAGCGATCGACTCCGGCTTGCCCACGCCCAGGTCCTTCGGGTCGTAGTCGCCGTTCGCCGTGGTGCCGAACAGGTAGCCGCCGCCGGAGGTGTAGAGCGGGTAGATGTGGTAGGCGTCGCCGTTCTGGCCGGACTGCAGGCACAGGATCTCGCTGGCCTTCTTCTCGGCCTTGAGCTTCTTGCCGGTGGCGACCAGGTCCTCGATCGTCTTCGGCGCCTCGGGGGCCAGCTCGGTGTTGCGGATCAGCGCGACGTTCTCGGTGGCGTAGGGCACGCCGTAGAGCTGGCCGTTGAACGTGACGGCCTTGATCGCGGTCTCGTTGAAGCCGCTCTTCTGCTCGGCCGGGAGCTGCACTGGGTCGATGGCGCCGTTCTGGACCAGGTTGCCGATCCAGTCGTGCGCGCCGACCACGACGTCCGGGCCGCTGCCCTGCTGCGAGGCGGTGACGAAGTTGGTCTGCAGGTCCTTGGAGACGGCCTGGACCTCGACGGTCACGCCGTTCTCCTTGCCGAACTCCTCGGCGAACGGCTTGAGGGCGGCCGTGCGCTTGTCGTCGGCCCAGATGACCAGCTTGCCGCCGGTCGCCTTGGCGGACTCGCCGGCGGCCGGCTTGTCGTCGCTGCCGCTGTCACCACAGCCGGAGGCGGCGAGCGCCAGGCCGAGGACGGCGACCACACCCGCGGTACGGATGCGCATCGGTACTCCTGTCGTCATGGCGGCCCGCCGGGGGAAGGGCGGCCCGCCAGTGGAAACCTCTGAAATTTCTTGCTGACCGGCACAGGGGTGCTGCGCCGCTGCTCTCGCATGTTGCGGGGACGTTAGCAAGAGGTTGCAGAGAATGGAAGGGCTTGCAGAAGTGTACGCAAGACTTTGCCGTTGGGCTAAAGTGCCGCACATGCGCGCTCGACTGTCCGACATCGCCCAACAGGCCGAAGTCAGCGAGGCCACGGTGTCGCGGGTGCTCAACGACCGCCCCGGCGTGGCCCCCGAGACCCGGCAGGCCGTCCTCACCGCCCTCGATGTGCTCGGGTACGAACGTCCGGCCCGGTTGCGCAAGCGCAGCGCCGGGCTGGTCGGCCTGGTCGTGCCGGAGCTGGACAATCCGATCTTCCCGGCGTTCGCCCAGATCATCGAGTCCGCGCTCGCCCCCACCGGCTACACACCGGTGCTCTGCACGCAGACCCCAGGCGGCGTCCGCGAGGACGAGTACGTGGAGATGCTGCTGGACCGGCAGGTCTCCGGCATCGTCTTCGTCTCCGGCCTGCACGCCGACACCGCCGCGGACCACGACCGCTACCGCACGCTGCTGGCCCGGCCGCTGCCGATCGTCATGATCAACGGGTACGCGCCGGGCATCCCCGCGCCGTTCGTCTCCTGCGACGACCGGGAGTCCGCCGAACTGGCGGTCGCCCACCTGGTCGCGCTCGGGCACCGCCGGATCGGCCTGATCACCGGCCCGGACCGGTTCGTGCCGGTGCAGCGCAAGGTCGCCGGCTACAAGGCCGCGATGGGGCGCCTCACCGACATCACCTCCGACGAGCTGACCGAGCTGACCGAGCTGTCACTGTTCGGCGTCGAGGGCGGCGAGGCCGCCGCCGGCCGGCTCATCGAACGCGGCGTGACCGGACTGGTCTGCGGCTCGGACCTGATGGCGCTCGGCGCGATCCGGGCCGCCCGCCAGCGCGGGCTGTCGGTGCCCGACGACGTCTCCGTGGTCGGGTACGACGACTCCCCGCTGATGGCGTTCACCGACCCGCCGCTGACCACAGTGCGCCAGCCGGTGGCCGCCATGGCGGTGGCGGCGGTGCGGGCCCTGGTCGACGAGATCAACGGCCACCCCTCCCCGAACTCCGAGTACCTGTTCCGGCCCGAGCTGGTGGTACGCGGCTCGACCGCGGTGACCCGCCCCGCCGACCCCCCGAAGCGCCAGCGCCCCGCCAGCCCGTCCTCCCCCTCCCTCCCCATCCCCGCCTGACGCCCCGCACTCCCCTCCCTCCCTCCCCCCTCCCTCCCCCTTCCCTCCAGCCCCGGCTCAGGGCGCGGCGATCATGAAGTTGGCGGGGACAAAGCGGGCAGAGACTGCCGTCAACCTCATGATCGACCGGATCGGCGGCAGTGGGGGTGGTGGGCGTCCCGGGATGCGGGAGACGGGGGCAGGGTCGGCGCGGGTGATGGCTGTCATTTCTTGCGCAAGGAATGCTTGACTCTTGCAGGGCTGTGGCGGCATTCTGCTCTGACACCCTGCGCCACCACAGAACGGGAATCGACAGCGATGACCTCCGCCACCACCCCCACGCCACGGACCGCCGACGACGACTGGTGGCGGTCCGCGGTCGTCTACCAGGTGTACGTCCGCAGCTTCGCCGACGCGAACGCCGACGGGGTCGGTGACCTCCAGGGCATCCGGCAGCGCCTTCCCTACCTGCGCGACCTCGGCGTGGACGCGCTCTGGCTGACGCCGTTCTACACCTCGCCGCAGGTCGACGCCGGCTACGACGTGGCCGACTACCGCGACGTCGACCCGCTGTTCGGCAACCTGACCGACTTCGACGAGATGATCACCGACGCGCACGCGCTCGGCCTGCGGATCATCGTCGACATGGTGCCCAACCACACCTCCAGCGCGCACCCGTGGTTCGCCGCCGCGCTCGCCGCCGGCCCCGGTTCGCCGGAGCGTGAGCGCTACCTGTTCGCCGACGGCAAGGGCGAGCAGGGCGAGCTGCCCCCGAACGACTGGGAGAGCATCTTCGGCGGCCCGGCCTGGACGCGCGTGGTCGACGGCCAGTGGTACCTGCACCTGTTCGACCCGGCCCAGCCCGACCTGAACTGGCGTCACCCCGAGGTACGGGCCGAGTTCGAGGACGTCCTGCGCTTCTGGCTGGACCGGGGCGTGGACGGCTTCCGGATCGACGTGGCCCACGGAATGATCAAGGCCGAGGGCCTGCCGGACGTCGGTTTCAACTCGATGACCACCGGCCGGCGCCAGTCCGAGCTGCTGGGCAAGGGCCGGCTGCCGTACTTCGACCAGGACGAGGTGCACGACATCTACCGCGCCTGGCGGCCGATCCTGGACAGCTACCCGGGCGGCCGGATGGCGGTGGCCGAGGCGTGGGCCGAGACCCCGCAGCGACTGGCCCGTTACATCGGCCCGGACGAGCTGCACCAGGCGTTCAGCTTCGACTTCCTCGACGCCACCTGGTCGGCCGACTCGTTCCGCAAGGTGATCGACACGGCGCTGGCCGAGTCCACGATCGTGGGCGCGCCGACCACCTGGGTGCTGTCCAACCACGACCGGCAGCGGCACGTCACCCGGTACGGCGACGGCGAGGTCGGCCTGCGCCGCGCCCGCGCCGCCGCGCTGCTGATGTTCGCGCTGCCCGGCTGCGCGTACGTCTACCAGGGCGAGGAACTGGGCCTGCCGGAGGTGCTGGACCTCCCCGACGAGCTGCGCCAGGACCCGGCGTTCCGGCGTACCGGGGAGAGCCGCGACGGCTGCCGGGTGCCGATCCCGTGGGGCGGCGACCTGCCCCCGTACGGCTTCGGGCCCGACGGCAGCGAGCTGAGCTGGCTGCCGGCGCCGGCGACCTGGCGGGAGCTGTCGGTGGCCGCCCAGGCCGGTGCGCCCGGCTCGACGCTGGAGCTGTACCGGACCGCGCTGCGGATCCGGCACGAGCACCCGGCGCTCGCCGGGGTCGGCGGCATCACCTGGCTGGAGACCGAGCCCGGCGTACTCGCGTTCCGCCGCGCCGCCGGGGACGCCGAGCTGACCTGTGTGGTCAACATCAGCGGCGCCGACGTGACGGTGAGCGGCCACGGCCGCCCGCTCGTCGCGAGCGCCGACCTCACCGAGCGGGGCGACGGGCACGTCCTGCCGGTGGACGCGGCTGCGTGGTTCGAACGGCGCTGAGCCGGGTAACCCGCCAACGACCTGGCCGTCCGTTGTGCTCCGCGCCGACGGGCGGCTGGGCTGCCGACCCCTTGTGGTGGGGGGTGAGGTGGTCCCGGCCCCTCGGGAGTCCGCTCCCGGGGGGCCGGTGTCCATCCCGGCAGCCCGGGGTACCACCGGGGGATGACCGCACGCGTGGCGCAGTACACCCTCGATGTCAGCGACCTGGACCGGATGGCCCGGTTCTGGTCCGCCGCCCTCGGCTACACCGTCTCGCAGGGCGACGACGGCAACGCGAAGCTCTACCCGCCGCCCGGCCGGCCCGGCCCGACCGTCTGGTTGCAGGGCAGCGGCACCCCGAAGCGCGGCAAGAACCGGCTCCACCTGGACCTGGTCGCCGACGAGGGGCAGACGGCGGAGGTCGAGCGACTGATCGGGCTCGGCGCCCGGCGCGCCGACGTCGGGCAGACCGGCGCGGAGGGCTTCGTGGTGCTCGTCGACCCGGAGGACAACGAGTTCTGCGTGCTCGACGGGCCGCCGCGCTGAGCGTCCTCAGCCGCCCTTGGCGGTGAGCAGCGCGGCGATCCGGGCGAACCCGGCCCGGATCTCCTCCCGGTCGGGCGCCTTCGCCGGCTCGGGCTCCGGCTCGCGCTCGGCGGCCCGTTCCAGCTCCTCGTCGATGACGTCCTCGAAGTCGCCGTACAGGTCAGCCTGGTCGATCTCGGCCGCCTCGTCCTCGGCGGCGATCTGCGCGGCGGCGATCTCACCCCGGATCTCCTCCGGCGTGAGCGCGGGCAGCAGCGGCTCCACCACCGCCATCAACTGCTCCTCGGCCACCACCGCCTCGGCCAGCGCCAGCGCGTGCGCCCGCTCGTACGGGCCGCAGACCACCGGCTCCCACTCGTCGTCCGCGCCGAGCGGGCCGAACGTGATGATCCACGGCAGGCCGAGCATCGGCGAGTCGTCCGGCAGGTCGAGTGTCACGAGTGCGCCCACCGGCCCATCATCGTCGGACGGGATCCGCCCGGGGAACGCATCGGCTCGACTCTCCCCGCTCAGGGGACCACGCTCAGCCACGCGTGCCGGCGTCCAGCGCCGCGCGGACCAGGGCGACCGCCCGCTCCGGCGGGACGCCCAGGCGGCGCGCCTCGACGGCGTACCCGGCGGCGGCCTGCTGCAACCGGTCGACGGCGTCGTCCCGCCCCGGCGCGACCACCGTGCCGTGCCGGCCGCGCGTCTGGACCAGCCCGGCGGCCTCCAGCTCCCGGTAGGCCCGCGCCACCGTGTTCACCGCCAGCCCCAGGTCCGCCGCGAGCTGCCGGACCGCGGGCAGCCGGGTCCCCACCGGCAGCCGCCCGTCGCCGATCCGCGCCGCGAACTGCGCGCGCACCTGCTCGTACGGCGGCACCGCCGACGCGGCGTCGATCCGGATCCGCGCGCTCATCCCGCCCCTCCCGGCGTTCCCGGTTCGGTTTCCTCGTCGAGCACGTCCGCCTCCACGTCCACCTCCCGGGCGCCGCCCTCGGCCAGGTCCACCACCCGGCCGTACGGGCTGGTAGCGGCGAGCGCCGCGCCGAAGAGCACCAACTGGTTGAGCAGGTAGAGGTAGAGCAGCAGGCCCACGGCGGTGGCGACCACCGTGTACGCCGGGTTCCGCTCGGTGCGTACCACGTAGTAGCGCCCCACCGTGTTGAGCAGGGTGATGCCGATCGCGACGGCGAGCACCGCCGGTCGCAGCCGGCGCCGGCTCATCCGCAGCCGGGGCACTGCGAGCAGCAGCGCGGCGGCCAGCACGGCGTTGACGAGCACGCTCAGCACCGCGCTGACCGTGGTCAGGCCCACCGAGCCGGTGCTGCGCAGCAGGAAACGCAGCAGCGACTCCAGCGCGTCCACGGCGGCGACCGAGACGAACAGCAGCACGAAGACCGCGACCAGCACGCCCAGGTCGACCAGCCGCCGCATCACCAGGTTGCCGGGCTGCTGGTTGAAGCCGTACATCAGCCGCTGCGAGGAGCGGATCGCCTCCACCCAGCCGATGCCGGTGAACACCAGGATGACCAGGCCGACCACGCCGACGGTGTTGCTGCTCTCGGCGATCTGCGCCGGGTCGAGAAAGGGCAGGTTCTCTTCGAGGAAGTGGGCGGCCGCGCGGCTGACCTCCTCGTTGTCGCGCAGCACCGCGCCGAAGACCCAGTACGCGACGAGCGCGAGCGCGAACACGGCGAAGAAGCCGTAGTACGCGATGGCGGCGGCGAGCCGCCCGGCGAGCAGGTCGGCGTAGAGCGTCCCGGCCCGCCACACGTGGTCGAAGACCGACGACCGGCCCCGGGCCGCGTCGATGCGGCGCCCGACCGCCGCCTCGATCCGGCCGAAGACGTTCACCCCGTCATCCTCGCTGATCTCCGCCCGTGGCGGAGGAGCCCCGGCCGGTCGAATGTTCAGCTCGCCCCGCCGAGCCGGAAGTCGCGCCGGGGCTGCCACCGGGTAGCCCCGCTGTGCGAGAACAGCGTGAACGCCTCCACCTGGAACAGCGCGGAGAAGTCGGCCAGATCCTCGTACGCCTTGTCGAGCACCTCGGGTGGCACGTCCTGTGCCACTGTGACGTGCGGGTGGTACGGGAAACGCAGCTCGCGGCGCAGCTCGGGAGCGGAGTTGATGGCGGCGGCCAGCAGTTCGCACTCGCTGATCCCGGCCGCCACCGCCACGAAGACCACCTGGGTGACCGGGCGGAACGTGCCGGTGCCGCGCAGGTGCAGCGTGAACGGCAGGTGCGCGGCGGCGACCCGGTCCAGGTGCTCCTCGACGGCGGGCAGCGCGCGTACCGGAATCTCGGTGGGCCCGAGCAGGGTGACGTGCGCGGGGACGGCCGCCGGGTCGCCGGCCTCGACCCGGCGGCGGGTGAGCATCCCGCCCCACGGCTCGGGGATGTCGACGGCGATCCCGATCTGGATCGTGTCCGCGCCGCCCGGCGCCGCGTCATTGCCCGCCACGTCGCGCGCCACCCCTCCGGCCTCCGGCTGCGTCACCCGTCCCGCCCGGGCCGCTACTCGAACCGCACCGGCGGGAAGAAACCGACCCGCTCGTACGCCGCACGCAGCGTCGCGTCGGCCACCACGCGGGCCTTCTCCGCGCCCCGCGCGAGCAGCTTGTCCAGTTGGGCCGGGTCGTTCAGGTAGCCGTTCGTGCGTTCCTGGATCGGGGTGACGAACTCGCGCACCACCTCGGCCAGGTCCTTCTTGAGGTCGCCGTAGCCCTTGCCGTCGTACGCGGCCACCAGGTCGTCGATGGACCGGCCGGACAGCGCCGAGTAGATGGTGAGCAGGTTGCTGATGCCCGGCTTGCCCTCGGCGTCGAAGACGATCTCGCGGCCGGTGTCGGTGACCGCCGAGCGGATCTTCTTGGCCGAGCGGGCCGGGTCCTCCAGCAGGTCGATGATGCCGGCCGGGGAGGACGACGACTTCGACATCTTCGCCGTCGGGTCCTGCAGGTCGGTGATCTTCGCGGTGTCCTTCACGATGTGCGGCGCGGGCACCGTGAAGGTGCGCCCGAACAGCGAGTTGAACCGCTGCGCCAGGTCGCGGGACAGCTCCAGGTGCTGCCGCTGGTCCTCGCCCACCGGCACCGCGTTCGCCTGGTAGAGCAGGATGTCGGCGGCCTGCAGGATCGGGTACGTGAACAGGCCGACGCTGGCCCGCTCGCTGCCCTGCTTCTGCGACTTGTCCTTGAACTGGGTCATCCGGCCGGCCTCGCCGAACCCGGTGATGCAGCCGAGCACCCAGGCCAGCTGCGGGTGCTCGGGCACCTGCGACTGGACGAACAGCGTGCTGCGCTCCGGGTCGAGGCCGAGCGCGAACAGCTGCGCGGCGGCCACCCGGCTGCGGTGCTTGAGCACCTTGGGGTCGTGCCCGGCGGTGATCGCGTGCAGGTCGACCACGCAGTAGTAGGCGTCGTGGCTGTCCTGCAACGCCACCCAGTGCCGCAGCGCGCCCAGGTAGTTGCCGAGGTGGAACGAGTCGGCCGTCGGCTGGATGCCGGAGAAGACGCGCGGGCGGGCGGGTACGTCGGACATGGCGGCAATTCTGTCAGCAAGCCCCGGCGTCCGTCATGACGGGCCGGTGGATCGGGCGGGTACGGGCGGAAGCGGACTGTTCACCTCACGCCGGGGCTCGGGCAGCCGCGCGGCGGAGACCGCCAGGCGGGACACCCGCCGGCCGTCGAGCGCCAGCACCCGCAGCAGCCAGCCGGCCGGATCGGCGGGGACCGATCCGCCGTCCGGGTCGAGCGTCACCGGCACCTCGTCCCCGGCCACCGGCAGCCGGCCCAGCGCGGCCATCACGAACCCGCCCACCGTCTCGTACGGGCCGGCGGGCAGCGGCACCCCGGTACGTTCGGCGAAGTCGGTCAGGTTGAGCCGGCCGTCCACGACGGCGGGCAGCCCGGTGGATTCCGGCTCGGGCGGGCCGTGCTCCTCGTCGCGGATCTCCCCGACCAGTTCCTCGACCAGGTCCTCGCAGGTGACGATGCCGGCGGTGCCGCCGTACTCGTCGATGACCACGGCCAGGTGGTGGCCCTCCCGGCGCATCTCGGTCAACGCCGCGAGCACGCGCTTGCTGTCCGGCAGGCGTTTCACCTCGCGGGTCAGCTCGCCGACCACCAGCGGCCGGTCGGGTTCCGGGCGCAGCAGCACGTCCCGCAGGTGCACCATGCCGACCACGTCGTCGTGGGTGCCGTCGACCACCGGGTAGCGCGTGTGCGGGTCGTCCCGGACCAGCCGCCGCGCCTGGGCCAGCGGCAGCGCCGCGCTGAGGAAGACCACCTCGGTGCGGGGCACCATGACCTCGCGGACGAGCCGGGCGCCGGCCAGCAGCACCTCGTCGATGATCCGGCGCTCGTCGGCGTCGAGCAGCGTGTTCGCCGCGACCAGGTCCCGCAGCTCGGCCTCGCTGATCCGCTCCCGGCCGGCGACCGGGCTGGCGCCGAGCAGGTCGGTCACCAGGCGGGTGGCGCCGTCGGCGGCCCGCACCACGAGGCGGGCCACGGTGCGGGCCAGCGGGCCGGGTTCGCGTCGGAGCCGCCCCGGCGGACGCCGCCGGGGCCCGGGACCACCACCCTCCCGCATGAGAAGGATGGTAGACAGCGGCCACCGTACGCTCGGGCCGATGTTCGGATCTGTTCAGTCATGAAGGATTGTGATGGAATGGAGGCGGGCTCAACTCGACAGCCGCGACACCGCCCCCGGCCGTAGGGTGATCGCGGGAAGGCCGCGGGACGCGGCCCAGGCAGGAGGACGACCGACGTGAAACTGCTCGTCACCGGCGGCGCCGGCTACATCGGCAGCGTGGTGACCCGGATGCTGCTCGACCACGGCCACCAGGTGACCGTGCTGGACGACCTGCGCACCGGTCACCGGGAAGCCCTCGCCCCCGAGGCGACCCACGTCGACCTGCCGGTGCACGAGGCCGCCCGGGTGCTCACCCCCGACGCCGGGTACGACGGCGTGCTGCACTTCGCGGCCCTCATCGCCGCCGGCGAGTCGATGATCCGGCCCGAGCTGTACTGGCACACCAACACCGTCGGCTCGATCGCGCTCATCGACGCGGTCCGCGCCGCCCGGGTGCCCCGGATGGTCTTCTCCTCCACCGCCGCCGTCTACGGCAACCCCACCGAACTACCCATCCCGGAAACCGCCGTCAAGGCCCCCACCAGCACCTACGGCGCGACCAAGCTGGCCGTCGACATGGCGCTCACCTCCGAGGCGATCGCGCACGACCTGGCCGCCGTCTCGCTGCGCTACTTCAACGTCGCCGGGGCGTACCTGCGCGACGGGCTGGCCATCGGCGAACGGCACGACCCCGAGACGCACCTCATCCCGATCGCGCTCGACGTGGCCGCCGGGCGGCGGGAGAAGCTCCAGCTCTTCGGCGACGACTACCCCACTGTCGACGGCACCTGCGTACGCGACTACATCCACGTGGAGGACCTGGCCCGCGCCCACCTGCTCGCGCTCGACGCGGCCACCCCGGGCCGGCACCGCATCTACAACCTGGGCAACGGCAACGGCTTCACCAACCGGCAGGTGGTCGACGTGGTCCGCGAGGTCACCGGCCACCCGGTGCCGGTCGAGGTCGCCCCCCGCCGCGAGGGCGACCCGGCCGAGCTGGTCGCGTCCTCCGCGCTGGCCCGCGACGAGCTGGGCTGGACGCCGGCCAAGCCCACCCTGCACGACATGGTCGGCGACGCCTGGGCGTTCTACCGGGCCCACGTCGCGGGGCAGCCCTCATGACCGTCGCCGACCGCGCCGCCGCCGGCTTCCGGCAGCGGTACGGCACCGAGCCGGCCGGCCGCTGGGCGGCACCCGGACGGGTCAACCTGATCGGCGAGCACACCGACTACAACGACGGCTTCGTGCTGCCCTTCGCGCTGCCGCTGCGTACCGTGGTCGCCGCCGCGCCCGCCCCGGACGGACGCTGGACGGTCTGGTCGGAGCTGGACGACGAGCCGGTCGAGTTCGGCGCGGCGGAGGCCGACGAGCCCGGCGGCGTCGACGGCTGGGCCGCCTACGTGGCCGGGGTGGTGTGGGCGCTGCGCGCCGCCGGCCACGACGTGCCGGGCGCGCGGCTCGCCGTCGCCTCCGACGTGCCGGTCGGCTCCGGGCTCTCCTCGTCGGCCGCGATCGAGTCGGCGGTGCTGGCCGCGCTGGTCGACCTCGGCGGCCTCGACCTGCCCGCGCAGGCGTGGCCCCGGCTGGCCCAGCGGGCCGAGAACGACTACGTCGGCGCGCCCACCGGGATCATGGACCAGTCCGCCGTGATCCGCGGCCGGGCCGGGCACGCCCTGTTCCTCGACTGCCGCACCGAGGAGGTCGAGCAGATCCCGTTCGACCTGGACGCCGCCGGGCTGGCCGTGCTGGTGATCGACAGCCGGGCGCCGCACCGGCACGCGGACGGCGAGTACGCGGCCCGGCGCCGCAGCTGCGAGCGGGCCGCCGCGACGCTCGGGGTGACCGCGCTGCGCGACGTCGACGTGGCCGACCTCGACGCCGCGCTGGCCCGCCTCGACGACGACGAGACCCGCCGCCGGGTCCGGCACGTCGTCACCGAGAACCAGCGGGTGCTCGACACCGTCGCGCTGCTGCGCGCCGGCCGGGTCCGCGACACCGGTCCGCTGCTGACCGCCTCGCACGCCTCCATGCGCGACGACTTCGAGATCACCGTGCCGGAGATCGACACCGCGGTCGAGGCGGCGCTGTCCGCCGGGGCGTACGGCGCCCGGATGACCGGCGGCGGCTTCGGCGGCTGCGTGCTCGCCCTGGTCGACGCCGAGGCCGCCGACCCGGTGGCCGCCGCCGTCACCGAGGCGTACGCGAAGCGCGGCTTCACCGCCCCCGGCACCCTCACGGTGCTCCCGGCCGACGGCGTCACCCGCCTGGGCTGAGGGTGTAAGGAAGGGCCCCTTATTAACGCCTGCGGTAGAGGAAGGGCCCCTTGTTAACAGCGCGCTGTTAACAAGGGGCCCTTCCTTACGAAGCAGGGGGTCAGCCGGCCTCGACGATCATGCCGGCGCCGACCGTACGGTTGGTGGCCTCGTCGATGATCACGAAGCCGCCGGTGGTGCGGTTGCGGCGGTACTCGTCGGCCAGCAGCGGCACCGTGGTGCGCAGCCGGACCCGGCCGATCTCGTTGAGCTTCAACTCGCCCACCGTCTCGTCCCGGTGCAGCGAGTTGATGTCCAGCCGGTAGTGCAGGCCACGCACGATCGCCCGCGCCGAGCGGGTGGTGTGCTTGATCGCGTACCTGCCGCCGACCTGCAACGGGCGGGTCTCGTCCATCCAGCAGACCATCGCCTCGATGTCCTGCACGGCCATCGGGGCGTTGTTCGGCCGGCAGATCATGTCGCCGCGGGAGATGTCCAGCTCGTCGGTCAGCCGGACCGTCACCGACATCGGCGGGAACGCCTCGTCCACCGGGCCGTCGGCGGTCTCCACCGCCGCGATCCGGCTGGTGAAGCCGGACGGCAGCACCATGATCTCGTCGCCCGGCTTGAGCACACCGGAGGCCACCTGCCCGGCGTAGCCCCGGTAGTCGGTGACGGTGGTGGACTGCGGCCGGATCACGTACTGCACCGGGAACCGCACGTCGACCAGGTTGCGGTCGGACGCGATGTGCACCCGCTCCAGGTGGTGCAGCAGCGACGGACCCTCGTACCACGGCATGTTCTCCGAGCGGGTGACGATGTTGTCGCCCTTGAGCGCGGAGACCGGCACCACCGTCAGGTCCGGCACGTCGAGCTTCGCCGCGAACGCGGTGAACTCGTCGGCGATCCGCTCGTAGACCTCCTGCGACCAGTCGACCAGGTCCATCTTGTTGACACAGAGAACCAGGTGCGGCACCCGCAGCAGCGAGCAGAGGAACGCGTGCCGGCGGGACTGCTCCACCAGGCCCTTGCGCGCGTCCACCAGGATCAGCGCCAGGTCGGCGGTCGAGGCGCCGGTGACCATGTTCCGGGTGTACTGGATGTGCCCGGGGGTGTCGGCGATGATGAACTTGCGCCGCGGCGTGGCGAAGTAGCGGTACGCCACGTCGATGGTGATGCCCTGCTCCCGCTCGGCGCGCAGGCCGTCGGTGAGCAGCGCCAGGTTGGTGTACTCGTCGCCACGCGCCGCGCTGACCGCCTCGACGGCGGCGAGCTGGTCGGTGAACAGCGACTTGGTGTCGTAGAGCAGACGGCCGATGAGCGTCGACTTGCCGTCGTCGACGCTGCCCGCGGTGGCGAACCGCAGCAGGTCCATCGGCCGCGCGGTGTCGCTCTCGGCCGGCGCCAGGGTCTCGACGCTCATCAGAAGTAGCCCTCTCGCTTGCGGTCCTCCATGGCGGCCTCGCTGACCCGGTCGTCACCACGGGTCGCGCCGCGCTCGGTGATCCGCGTGGCGGCCACCTCCTCGATCACCTTCTCCACCGTGTCGGCGTCCGACCGGACCGCCGCGGTGCAGGAGGCGTCACCCACGGTCCGGTACCGCACCTGGGCCTTGAACGGCTGCTCACCGGCGCGGGCCCGGAAGAACTCGTTCACCGCGTAGAGCATGCCGTCGCGCTCGATCACCTCGCGCTCGTGCGCGTAGTAGATCGACGGCAGCGGAATCCGCTCCCGCGCGATGTAGTGCCACACGTCCAGCTCGGTCCAGTTCGACAGCGGGAACACCCGGATCGACTCGCCCGGGTGGTGCCGGCCGTTGTACAGCGCCCACAGCTCCGGACGCTGGTTCTTCGGGTCCCACTGGCCGAACTCGTCGCGGAAGCTGAACACCCGCTCCTTGGCCCGCGCCTTCTCCTCGTCGCGCCGGGCGCCGCCGAACAGCGCGTCGAAGCGGTGCTTCTCCACCGCCTCCAGCAGCACCGGCGTCTGGATCCGGTTGCGCATGCCGTCGGCGGACTCGCGGACCAGGCCCTTGTTCAGCGCCTCCGGCACGCTCGCCACGATCAGCTGCAGGCCCAGCTCGGCCACCCGCTGGTCGCGGTAGTCGAGCACCTCGGGGAAGTTGTGCCCGGTGTCCACGTGCATCACCGGGAAGGGGATGTTGGCCGGCGCGAACGCCTTCTGGGCCAACCGGAGCATCACGATCGAGTCCTTGCCGCCGGAGAAGAGCAGCACCGGCCGCTCCATCTCGGCGACCACCTCGCGCATCACGAAGATGCTCTCCGCCTCAAGGGCGTCGAGGTGCGACACCTGGTACGCGGCGGGGGACGTCATGACACGAACTCGATTCGCACGGATCCGTACATCGGATTCCAGACCTTTCAGGTCGGACTCGTGAAGAAGAACGCTCAGGTTACCCGGAATGCCGCTGCAACGCTGCAAGCAACCGACTCGCGAGATCCTTGCGGCAGACCAGCAGATCCGGTAGACGCGGGTCGGCCCCGTTGTATTTCAGCGCAGAACCGTCGATCCGGGAAGCATGCAGACCGGTGGCCGTCGCCACAGCGACCGGAGCGGCCGAATCCCACTCGTACTGACCGCCCGCGTGGATGTACGCGTCGACCTCACCGGTGACCACGGCGGCGATCTTCGCGCCCGCCGAGCCCATCGGGACCAGATGAGCGCCGACGTCCTCTGCCAGATCGGTCAGGAAAACCGGCGGACGGCTACGACTGGCCGCCAACCGGATGACCCGCCGGCCGCCGCCCACGGCCGCCTCCACTGTCATCGGCGGATACGCCGGCGGATGGTCCGTGCCGAGCACCCGGTGCTGGGCCGGCAGGCCCACCGCGCCCGCCACCAGACCGTGCGGCGTCGACGCGTGACGCGACCAGAGCGCCACGTGCACCGCCCAGTCCGAGCGCCCCTCCTCCGCGTACTCCCGGGTGCCGTCCAGCGGATCGACGATCCAGACCCGGTCCGCGTTCAGGCGCGACAACGCCGCGTCCGTCACCTCCGCCGTCCAGGCCAGCCGCGAACCCTCGTCCTCCTCCGACAGCACCGCGTCCGCCGGCCGCCACTTCGCCAGCTCGGTGCGGATCAGATCGTGCGAGACCTTGTCCCCGGCCGACCGGAGCGCGCCCGCGTCGGCGAACCCCATCTCCGTCCGCAACGCCGTCAGCGCCTGACCGGCCCGCGACGCCAGCCACCGGGCGAAGCCGCCGTCGATCATCGGAGGACTGCCCATGATGCTCCCGTCGCCCGCCCTTCGGTCCCCGGCCACTGCTCAGCCCCCGTGGTACAGGTTCTGCGTCGGCTCCACGCCCTTGAGAACCACCGACTCCACCACGTCCGCCGCGCGGTCCACCAGGAACTCCAGCTCCTTGCGCTCAGACGGGGAGAAATCCGAGAGTACGTAGTCAGCCGGGTCCTGCCGGCCCGGCGGCCGGCCGATGCCGAACCGCACCCGCACGTAGTCCTTCGTGCCGAGCGACTTCGACATCGAACGCAGACCGTTGTGGCCGCCCTCGCCGCCGCCGCACTTCACCCGCACCTGCCCGTACGGGATGTCCAGCTCGTCGTGCACCGCGATCACGTGCGCCGGCGGGATCTTGTGGAACTGCGCCAACCCGGCCACCGGGCCGCCGGAGAGGTTCATGTACGTCAACGGCTTGAGCAGCACCAGCTTCGGCCCGCCGAACCCCAGCCGCCCCTCCGCGGCCTCGGCCATCGCGCGCTTGTGCCGCCCGAACTTCGCGCCCACCCGGGCCGCCAGCAGGTCGGCCACCATGAACCCGACGTTGTGCCGGTTGTTCGCGTACTCCCGGCCGGGGTTGCCCAGGCCGACCACCAGCCACGGCCCCGCCTCGTCCGTCACCCGACGCCCCTTCCCGCTCGCTTCCCCGACCAGCCGTCCCGATACGCCGACAGGCGCCCCCGGGAACCGGGGACGCCTGTCGCACAGCCTTGCGGACCGGTCAGGCCTCGGTCTTCGCCTCGGCCGGGGCCTCCTCGCCCTCGGCGGCCGGAGCGCCCTCGGCACCCTCGGCGGTCTCCTCGCCGACCTCGGCCTCGGCCTCCTCGGTGGCCTCCTCGACCTCGGGGAGGGTGGCCTCGAGCTGCTCGGCGGTCGGAGCGGCGGTCACCGAGGCGACAGCGGTCTCCTCGTCGGTGGCCAGCTCGACGCCGGCCGGCAGCTCGACGTCGGCGGCGGTGATCGTGGTGCCCGGCTCGGCGCCCTCGATCGACGCCTCCAGGTGGTCCGGCACCTTGGTCGCGTCGGCGGTCACCGACAGCGTGTCGTGGTCGTGCACGATCAGCGTGTCCTTCGCGGCCTCACCGGTCAGCTGGACCGGGACCTCGACGGTGACCTTCTCGCCCCGGCGGACCAGCAGCAGGTCCACGTGCTCGAAGGTGTCCTTGATCGGGTCACGCTGGATCGCCTTCGGCAGCGCCAGCACCTGGGTGCCGTCGCTGACCTCGATCGCGAAGAGCTGGTTCGCGCCGCCCTTACGGATCGCGGCGGCGAACTCCCGCGCCGGAAGCGCGATGTGCTTGGGCTTCTCGCCGTGGCCGTACAGCACGGCGGGCACCTTGCCGGCCCGGCGGGTACGACGGGCACCACCCTTGCCGAACTCGGTACGGGGCTCGGCGCTGATCTTTACCTCGGACACGGGGAAACTCCTGATGCTTCGCTGCGGCGGCTTGTCGTCTGGCGGTGCTGGGGCGAGGGGCTCGCTGGGGCTAGGGTCATGAACGACCGCCCGGAGCACCGCGTCGATGACGGCGCCTCCGTGCGGTGCTTGTCAGCAGCCCGCCGGGCACCCTCGCCGTGGCAACCGCACCAGTCTACCCGAGGGAATTCCCGGCTCTCCGGCAGTCCCCCATATCACCGCGCCGCCGGTTCCGCAGGGCATCGGCCCGGCCGCCGGAACACCGGCGACCGGACCGGCACTCCTCAGCTCAGGCCACCGAACAGGGTGGTCACCGAACCGTCGTCGAAGACCTCCCGGATCGCCCGCGCCAGCAGCGGGGCGATCGACAGTACGGTCAGCTTGTCCAACTGCTTCTCCGACGGCAGCGGCAGCGTGTTCGTCACCACGACCTCGCTGATCGGGCTGTTCTTCAGCCGCTCCGTCGCCGGATCGGACAGCAGCGCGTGGGTCGAGGCGACCACGATCTCCGCCGCGCCCTGCTCCTTGAGGATGTCCGCCGCCTTGGTGATCGTGCCACCGGTGTCGATCATGTCGTCCACGATCAGGCACACCCGGCCCTCGACCTCACCGACCACCCGGTTCGCCACGACCTGGTTCGGCTTGAGCGGATCGCGGGTCTTGTGGATGAACGCCAGCGGGCAGCCGCCCAGCCGGTCGGTCCAGCGCTCCGCCACACGTACCCGGCCCGAGTCCGGCGCCACCACCGTCATCGGGCGGCCCGCGTACTTGTGCTCCACGTACTCGGCCAGCACGTCCATGGCGAACAGGTGGTCCACCGGGCCGTCGAAGAAGCCCTGGATCTGCGCGGTGTGCAGGTCGACGGTCAGGATGCGGTTCGCGCCCGCCGTCTTGAGCAGGTCGGCGATCAGCCGCGCCGAGATCGGCTCCCGGCCGCGGTGCTTCTTGTCCTGCCGCGCGTACGGGTAGAACGGCAGCACCACGGTGATCCGCTTGGCCGAACCGCGCTTCAGCGCGTCGACCATGATCAGGGTCTCCATGACCCAGGTGTTCACGCCGTGCGTCACGGACTGCACCACGAAGGCGTCCGAACCACGAACCGAGTCCTTGTACCGGACGAAGATCTCGCCGTTGGCGAAGTCGTACGCGTCGGCCGGCGTCGGCGCGACGCCGAGCACCTCACCGATCTCCTTGGCCAGCTCCGGAAAACCCCTCCCGGAGAAGAGCATCAGGCTCTTGCGGTTTTCGGCGACGATGCTGCCCATGGGCCCGTCTGCTCCCGTATGTCGGTGGTGCCCGGCGGCGGTGGGGCCGGGGAGTGTTCGGTTGCAGTATGCCCCCGGTTCAGCGATCCACCCACGGCCCGCCGATCCCCGTGGAGTCAGTCACCTTCCCTTGCGGCTGCGCCCGACTCCGGCGCATCCTCACCGGCCCGCCGCGCCGCCTCCGCGGCCTCCGTGCCGGCCCGCTTGCGCAGCACCCAGCCCTCCACGTTGCGCTGCTGGCCCCGCGCCACCGCCATCGCGCCCGGCGGCACGTCCCCGGTGATCACCGAACCCGCAGCCGTGTACGCGCCGTCGCCGACCCGCACCGGCGCCACGAACATGTTGTCCGCTCCGGTACGCGCGTGGCTGCCGATGGTGGTGTGGTGCTTGCGTACCCCGTCGTAGTTGACGAAGACGGTGGCCGCGCCGATGTTGCTGTGGTCGCCGATCGTCGCGTCCCCCACGTACGACAGGTGCGGCACTTTCGAGCCCTCACCGATCGACGTCTTCTTGGTCTCCACGAACGTGCCGACCTTCGCCTTGCGGCCCAGCCGCGACTCCGGCCGCAGGTACGCGTACGGCCCCACGCTGGCCTCCGGCCCCACCTCGGCGCCGAGCGCGTGGGAGCGCACCACGCTCGCGCCCGCGCCCACCACCGTGTCCACGAGCGTGGTGTCCGGGCCGACGAGCGCGCCCGCGCCGACCACCGTGGCGCCCTGGAGCTGCGTGTTCTGGTCGATCACCGCATCCCGTTCCACGGTCACCGTCACGTCGATCCACGTCGTGTGCGGGTCGAGGATGCTGACCCCGGTACGCATCCAGCCCTCGTTCACCCGGTCCCGCAGCAGCCGCCGCAGCGCGGACAGCTCCACCCGGTCGTTGCAGCCGAGCGTCTCCACGTGGTCGGCGGCGCAGTGCACCGCCACCGGCTCCCCGGCGTCGCGCAGCAGCGCGAAGACGTCGGTCAGGTACTCCTCGCCCTGGTCGTTGTCGGTGGACAGCTTGCCCAGCGCCTCCCGCAGGCGGGCCGCGTCGAACGCGTAGATGCCCGCGTTGATCTCCCGCAGCGCGCGCTGCTGGGGCGAGGCGTCCCGCTCCTCCACGATCTGCTCCAGGTGCCCCTGCACGTCCCGCACGATCCGGCCCAGGCCGGTCGGGTCCGGCACCTCGGCCGCCAGCACCGTCGCCGCCGCGGCGGCTTCCTCGTGCGCCTCGACGAGCGCCCGAACCGTCTCCGGCCGCAGCAGCGGCACATCCCCGTTGATCACCACGACGGTGCCGGTCGCGTCCGGCACCGCGTCCAGCGCGATGCGGACCGCGTGCCCGGTACCGAGCTGGCGCTCCTGGAGCACCGGCGTCGCCGCCGGGGCCACGTCGGTCAGATGCGCCCGGACCTGGTCGGCGCCGTGGCCGACCACCACCACGGTGCGGTCCGCGCGCAGCGGCCCGGCCGCGGCGAGGACGTGACCGAGCAGGGTACGGCCGAGCAGTGGGTGCAGCACCTTGGGCAGGGACGACTTCATCCGCTTGCCCTCACCGGCGGCGAGCACGACAACGGTGCGGAGGTGGGGCTGGGACACGACGTGGCTCTCCCGTCGGGACGGCGACAGTCTCGCGGTCATGCTAACCACGCGGCTCGCCACAATTCGCATCCGGCCACACAAACGTCGTTCGCCCAGGAGCGATCCGACGAATGAGCTGGGGTGCCTGGATTCGAACCAGGAGCTCAAGGCTCCAAAGGCCTGCGGGTTGCCGTTACCCCACACCCCATCGCTATGTCAAGACCTACGGATCAGCGACTTTTCCTTGCGTCTCGTCCGTGATCCGGAACAGCTCGGCGATCATACCTTCGATCTGCCAGTAGAGCTCGCGACTGCGGGGCACCGTGATCACGAGACATCCGTGATAGGTGTCGCCCGTGTTCCGCCGCAGCGTGGTCGGGTTGTGCCGCTTGAGCACCGTGCGGCGAAACCGCTCGGCAGGTAGTCGCAGCCGCCTCACCCACCAACGCACAGCCGCCTCCGCGTCCGCTGACTCGTGGATGCTCACCCGATAGGTCGGCACCGTCCGATCTACGCCGCACACTTCGAGGAAGCGGAGGAAGAGGGCCAGCAACCCCGGATCGGTGTTGACGAACTGGACCGTCACCGCTCGACGCCAGGGCTTCGACTTGGCGCCCTCGCACCAGTAGATCGCGGCGCCCAACATCAGCAGATCCCGCTCACCGAGCCCGCCGACCACCCCGGCGGACCTGGCGTGTTCCGCGGCCTGCGCGGCGTCCCGCGACTCCCGGTACGCGCTCCAGCGCGCCTCCGTCATCGCCCGTGAATGGGCACGTCGCCGCTCGGCCGTCGCGTCGTCCGGGTTCAACGGCAGGTGCCGCACCCACTGGTAAGCGGTCGACTTCGCCACGCCGAGCTGCTCCGCGATCTGGTTGACGGATCGGCCGGCCGCGCGCAGCCGCAGCGCCTCAGCGCGGGCGTCGTCGCGCGCACGGGGCCGGCGGGTCCACTCAGGCGGCGGGATGCCGCGCAGCAGCGCGTACACCCGATCGCGGCCGATGCCCAGGCGGGCCCGGATGTCGGCGACGGAGAGCTGCTCCTCGACACGCAGGCGGCGCACCTCGGCGGCGAGTGGGTCGACCATGGACCGAACTTAGAACGTACGTACGACAACGAGGCGTCCGGTCGGACCGCGTACGCCTCGCCTGGCAGGATGGGGCGGGTGACCGACGTTCCCGGCAGTGACCGCGCCCGGCGGCGGCCCGCGCCGGCGGCGAAGCCGTCCCGGGTGCGGATGTCCGCGACGCAGCGGCGCGAGCAGTTGATCTCGATCGCCCGGCAGATCTTCGCCGAGCGCGGCTTCGACGCGACCTCGATCGAAGAGGTGGCGGCGCGCGCCAAGGTGTCCAAGCCGGTGGTCTACGAGCACTTCGGCGGCAAGGAAGGGCTCTACGCGGTGGTGGTGGACCGGGAGGTCCGGGCCCTGCTGGACCGGATCACCACGGCGCTGACCGCGGGCAATCCGCGGGAGCTGCTGGAGCAGGCCGCGTTGACGCTGCTGACCTACATCGAGGAGGAGACCAGCGGGTTCCGGGTGCTGGTCCGGGAGTCGCCGCTGATGTCGGCGACCGGCAATTTCAGCAGCGTGATGAACGACGTGGCGCACCAGGTGGAGCACATCCTGGCGGGCGAGTTCTCCATCCGGGGGTACGACCCGAAGCTCGCCGAGCTCTACTCCCAGGCTCTCGTGGGCATGGTGGCGTTGACCGGGCGCTGGTGGCTGGAGGTGCGCAAGCCGCGCAAGGAGACGGTGGCGGCGCACCTGGTGAACCTGGCCTGGAACGGGTTGTCGCACCTGGAGTCGAAGCCCGGGCCGATCCCCCGGGGCTGACGCCGCGTCAGCGCAACAGCCGCGTCAGCGCTCGCCGATCGGGTGGTAGCGGCGCTGCCGTTCCTCCTCGGCGTGCTCGGCGGTGCCGACCTTGTCGTACAGGCCGGTGGCGAGCAGGATCAGCCCGAACAGCAGCGACACGATGACCGTGGACATCGAGAAGTTGAGGAAGTTCGCCGAGGTCTGCAGCACCGACATCATCAGGATGCCGGTGACCAGGAAGACCACGCCGGCGGTGAGGTTCATGTAGTGGCCGAGATTGGTGCGGCGGGACGCGCCGACCAGCAGGACCGCGCCGAAGACGACCGAGACCAGCGAGAAGGCCAGGTTGGTGCGCAGGCCCAGCGCCCAGTTGCTGCCCCGGCCGAACAGCCCTTCGCCCCAGGTCAGGAAGACGCCGTAGACGCCGAAGACGAGGATGTAGAGGCCGATGAGCCCGGACAGCACCCGGTAGAGGGGCCGCGCGGGGTGGTTCACCGGGAAGTGCGCCATGGTGCCCTCCAGTCGTGCGACTGATTCGGGGCAATTGTCGCCTGGGTTGTCCGTTCGCGTCCGGAAAACACCGAAGGCCCGGCGCGCGGCGCGCCGGGCCTTCGTACGAGGAGGGATCAGAGCACCAGGCGGGCCTTCTGCCATGCCTCGTGCTCCTCGTCGGAGCCGACCTTGCTGTACATGCCGGCCATCAGGAGCACCAGCGCCAGGGTCAGGACCACGACGTCGGTCATGATCGAGAAGTTGAAGATGTTGACGTCGGTCTGCAGGAACGCCAGCGAGCCCAGGCCGATCACCATCAGGGTGTAGGCCAGCCACTGGTTGATCGCCACGTCGAGGTTGCGGCCGATCGCGGTGCCGACCAGGATCACGACGCCGACGAGCACCGACACCAGCGAGAACGCCATGTTGGTGCCCTGGCCGAGAACCTTGGTGTCGTCCTGGGCGAAGAAATCGCCACCGGCGCTGGCGATGACGCCGAGGCCGCCGAAGACGACGAAGTACAGACCAACGATCCCGCCGATCGCCCGGTAGATCGGCCGCGCGGGGTGGTTGACGGGGGTGTGGGCCATCTCTGCGTCTCCAAAAGACCGTTCGGACGAGGGTTCCACCGGTGATTGTCCCGTACGCCGGTCAGTGACGCCGCACACCCCCCACCCCGGCGGCAGGTCAGCCGCCCGGCAGCTCCTCGGCCAGGGCCAGCCAGGTCTCCTCGGTGCGGTCCCGCTCGGCCCGTACCTCCTTGAGCTGTGCGTCCAGCTCGGCGACCCGGGCGTAGTCGGTGGCGTTCGCGGCGAGCTGCTCGTGCAGGGCCGCCTCCTTCTGTTCCAGCTTGGCGATCTGCCGTTCCAGCCGGTTGAGTTCCTTCTTCGCGGTGCGTACCTCGGCGGCGGACATGCCCTCGCGTTCCGGCGCCGTGGTGGCCGGGGTGAGGTCGGCGGGCGCCGGGCCGCCGGCCGCGGCGGCGCGTGCCAGGTACTCGTCGACGCCGCCGGGCAGGTGCATCAGCCGGCCGTCGCCGAACATGCCGTACGCGACGTCGGTGACCCGCTCGATCAGGTAGCGGTCGTGGCTGGCCACCACGATCGTGCCGGGCCAGGAGTCGAGCAGGTCCTCCAGCGCGGCGAGCGTGTCGGTGTCCAGGTCGTTGGTGGGCTCGTCGAGCAGGAGCACGTTGGGTTCCCCGGCGAGCAGGCGCAGCATCTGCAGGCGGCGGCGTTCCCCGCCGGACAGGTCGCTCACCGGGGTCCAGAGCCGCCGGTCGTCGAAGCCGAAGATCTCGGCGAGCTGGGCGGCGCTGATCTCCCGGTCGCCGAACTGCACGCGCCGGGCCACCTCTTCGACGGCTTCCAGCACGCGCAGGTGGCCGGGGAGTTCGGCGAGTTCCTGGGAGAGGAACGCGGGCCGGACGGTCTGCCCGGCGGCGAAGCGCCCGCCGTCGGGGCCGGTCACCCCGGCGAGCATCCGCAGCAGGGTGGTCTTGCCGGCGCCGTTGCGGCCGAGGATGGCCACCCGGTCGCCGGGCCCGACCTGCCAGGTGGTGTCGTGCAGGATCTCCTTCGGGCCGGCGTGCAGCCGCACGTGTTCGAGGTCGTACACCTGCTTGCCGAGCCGGGCGGTGGCGAGCCGTTGCAGCGACATGGTGTCGCGGGGTTCCGGGACGTCGGCGATGAGCGCGTTCGCCGCGTCGATGCGGAACTTGGGCTTGGAGGTGCGCGCCGGGGCACCGCGGCGCAGCCAGGCGATCTCCTTGCGGAGCAGGTTCTGCCGGCGGGCCTCGGTGGCGGCGGCCACGCGCTGCCGTTCGACGCGGGCCAGCGTCCACGCGGCGAAGCCGCCCTCGTACGCCCGGACGGTCTGGTCGGCGACCTCCCAGGTGGTGGTGCAGACGGCGTCGAGGAACCAGCGGTCGTGGGTGACCACGACGAGCGCGCCCTTGCGGGTGACGAGGTGCCGGGCCAGCCAGTCGACGCCACCGACGTCGAGGTGGTTGGTGGGCTCGTCGAGGACGAGCAGGTCGGCGTCGCGGACCAGCAGCGCGGCGAGCGCGACCCGGCGGCGTTCCCCGCCGGACATCGGGCCGACCGGCGTGTCCAGGCCGAGGTGGGGCATGCCGAGGCCGTCGAGGATGGCGCGCACGCCCGCGTCGCCGGCCCACTCGTGCTCGGCGCCCATGCTCTCGCCGAGCCAGGCGGTGCCGAGCACCACGTCCCGCACGGTGAGGTCGGGGGCCAGGTCCAGGCGCTGCGGCAGCCAGGCGACGCGCAGGTCGCGGCGGTGGGTGACGCGGCCGTCGTCGGGTTCCTCGGCGCGGGTGAGCAGCCGCAGCAGCGTCGACTTGCCGGCGCCGTTGAGGCCCACCACGCCGACCCGGTCGGCGTCGTCGAGGCCGAGCGAGACGTCGGTGAGCAGCGGCCCGGCGGCGCCGTACCCCTTGGACACCCGGTCCAGGTTGACGATGTTGGCCATTCCCCACCTTTCACGACTCAGGCGTCCCGGGGCCCGGGACGCCTGAGTCAAGGGTACGGGGCGTCAGACCACGCGGGCGCCGGCGACCGGTCCGTGCGCGACGCGGGCCTCCCGGCACACCCCGGCGGCGGTCAGCTCGGCGGCGATCCGCCCCGCGTCGGACTCGCCGGCGGCGAGGAAGACGCAGGTGGGTCCGGAGCCGGAGACGATGCCGGCGAGCGCGCCGGCGGCCTCGCCGGCCTTGAGCGTCTCGGCCAGCGACGGGCGCATGGTCAGCGCGGCGGCCTGGAGGTCGTTGCCGAGCGTGGCGGCGAGGACCCGTGGGTCGCGTTGGCGCAGCGCGGCGAGCAGCGCGTCGGTGCTGCCCAGCGGGGTGCCGGCGGCTCCGGCGTCGCGTAGCCGGTCCAGTTCCCGGTAGGCGGCCGGGGTGGACAGGCCGCCGTCGGCGATCGCCACCACCCAGTGCCAGGAGGTGGGGCGGGCGAGCACCGGGCTGACCGTCTCGCCGCGGCCGGTGCCGAGCGCGGTGCCGCCGTGGATGAGGAACGGCACGTCGGAGCCGAGGTCGGCGGCGATGCCGGCCAGTTCGTCGCGGGACAGCCCGGTGCCCCAGAGCGTGTCGCAGGCGACGAGCGCGGCGGCGGCGTCGGCGCTGCCGCCGGCGAGCCCGCCCGCGAGCGGGATCTGCTTGCGCAGGTGCAGCCGGGCGTGCGGGGCGACGCCCGCGTAGCCGGCGAGCGCGTGCGCGGCGCGCAGCGCCAGGTTGGTGTCGTCCAGCGCCAGCTCCCCGGCACCCTCGCCCTCCATGGTGAGGGTGAGCGTGTCGCCGCGCCGGGCGGTCAGCTCGTCGTAGATGGAGATCGCGTGGTAGACGGTGTTCAGCTCGTGGTAGCCGTCACGCCGCAGCGGTCCCACCCCGAGATGCAGGTTGACCTTGGCGGGCACCCGCACCTTGACCGGGCCGCTGGCCCCGCGCCGCTGCCCGTCCTCGTCCTCCGGTCGCCATGCCTCGGTCACCGGGTGCGCTCCCCTGGACGCGGGCGGATGTCGAACGGCTTCTGCACGGTCAGCTCCTCGGCGGGGTCGGGCAACGGCGCCAGCCTACTGCTCGGCGGCGGAGCCGTCGGGGGCCGACGCGGCGATGGCGGCGAACTGCTCCACGGTGAGCGATTCGCCGCGTGCGGACGGGTCCACGCCGGCCGCGGCGAGCGCCGCGGCGGCCCGGTCCGCGCCGCCGGCCCAGCCGGCCAGGGCGGCGCGCAGCGTCTTGCGGCGCTGCGCGAACGCGGCGTCGACGACGGCGAAGACGGCCTTCCGGGGTACGTCCGGCCGGGGCGGTTCGCGCCTGGTGAACGCGACCAGGCCGGAGTCGACGTTCGGCACCGGCCAGAACACGTTCGGCGGGACCTTGCCGGCGGCCCGGGAGCGGGCGTACCAGGCGAGTTTGACCGACGGGATGCCGTACACCTTGGAGCCGGGACCGGCGACGAGCCGGTCGGCGACCTCCTTCTGCACCATCACCAGGCCGTGCCGCAGTGTGGGCAGCTCGGCGAGCAGGTGCAGCACGACCGGCACGGCGACGTTGTAGGGCAGGTTCGCCACCAGCGCGGTCGGCGCCGGGTCGGCCAGGTCGGCGGCGGTGACCCGCAGCGCGTCGGCCGGGTGGACGGTGAGCCGCCCGGCGGCCTCGCCGGCGAAGCGGGCGGCGGTCTCCGGCAGCGCGGCGGCGAGCGCCGGGTCGAGTTCCACGGCGTGCACGTGCGCGGCGACCGGGAGCAGGGCGAGCGTGAGCGAGCCGAGGCCGGGGCCGACCTCCAGTGCCACGTCGTCCGGGGTCAGCCCGGCGGTGGTGACGATGCGGCGCACGGTGTTCGGGTCGTGCACGAAGTTCTGGCCGAGCTTCTTTGTCGGCGTGACGCCGAGGCGCGCGGCGAGTTCCCGGATCTCCGCCGGGCCGAGGAGTCCGGTCACGCCCCGTAGCGTAAGCGCCCCCGCCGGAGGGGAAGGAAGGGCCCCTTCTTAACGCCTCGCGATATGGAGGGGCCCCTTCTTAACGCCACGGGCCGAACGCGCGCTCACCGTTGGTGGAGATGGCGGCGCAGAGGGTGTCCAGGTCGACGCCGGTGGTCTCGGCGAGGAAGCGGACGGTCAGCGGGATCAGGTACGAGGCGTTGGGCCGTCCCCGGTGCGGCATCGGGGTCAGGTACGGCGCGTCGGTCTCCACCAGCATCTGCTCCGGCGGGGTGACGGCGGCGGCCTCGCGCAGCGCGGCGGCGCTGCCGAACGTGACGGTGCCGGCGAAGCTGAGCAGGAAGCCGCGCCGGACGCACTCGCGGGCGAAGTCGGCGTCGCCGGAGAAGCAGTGCATGACCACGGTGTCCGGGGCGCCCTCGTCGTCGACGACGCGCAGCACGTCGACGTGCGCGTCGCGGTCGTGGATGACCAGCGCCTTGCCGTGCCGCTTCGCGATGGCGATGTGTGCCCGGAAGCTCTCCTCCTGCGCGGCCCGCCCCTCCTCGCCGGTACGGAAGAAGTCCATCCCGGTCTCGCCGACGCCCCGGACCCGGTCCCGGCCGGCGAGCGTCTCGATCTCGCGCAGCGCCTCGTCCAGGTCGGCCAGCCGGGGCGCCTCGTTCGGGTGCAGCGCGACGGTGGCGAGCACCGCTGCGTACCGGTCGGCGACGTCGGCGCCCCACCGGGACGAGTCGACGTCCACGCCGACCTGGACCAGCCGGTCCACGCCGGCCCGGGCGGCGACGGCGATCGCGGCGGCCACCGGGTCGTCGCCGGAGGCGCCGCCCGGCGGTGTGCCGAACTCGCCGACGGTGATGTCGAGGTGGGTGTGGCTGTCCGGCACGGGTACGGGCAGCGGCTCGGGTGCGGGCGGGAACTCCCCGGCCCGGCGGGCGGCGCGCTGCTTGCGGGTCTCGGTCTGCTCGGTCATCGCGGCCAGCATCACACACCGGCGCGGGCCGGCGTTCCCGGACCGCCACCGGCCGTTCACACGCCCCACATCTGGCGGGCTTAGCGTCCCGGAGTGACAGTCACCGACCATGCCGGTGGGCCCGCCTCCGACCGGGCCGGGTTGCGCGTGACGTACGCCGGCCGGGTGCACCCGGCCGAGGAGATCGCCCGGGGCGCGGCGTACGAGCTGTTCAGCGCCGACGAGGCACCCGGCTTCGAGTGGTGTCCCCGGCCCGGGGGCGGCTATCCGTGGCGCCGGTTCGTGCACGCGACCGAGGTGGACGCGGTGCACGGGGGCTCAGGGACGGCCGACGAGACGGACGCGCCGCTGCTGATGCCGGTGCACCGGGACCGGGGTTGGGCGTACGTACACCGGCTCAGCCAGCAGCCGGGGGCGGCGGGTGACCCGACGTTGGCCGCGGTGCGGGCCTCGGCGGTGATCCGGCCGGGCACCCGGATGGTGAAGGTGCTCTCCGCCCGCCAGCTCGCCGGCTACGTGCGGGGGTGGCTGCCGCACGGCTTCTGCTACCGGGAGCACGACGTGGCGCACCTGCGGACGCCGGCCGGGATGGCGGTGCTGCGGGGCGACTCCGAGGGCGGTGACGTGGCGTACGCGCTGCGCTGGCGGGCCGCCGACCCGGCCGACTACGACGTGCCGGTGGGCGAGGCTCACCGGGGGCTCATGGCGTTGCCGCCCCGGGACCGGCTCGGGCCGCCGGTGCTGGGCACCGGGTTCGTGCCGAGCAGCGCGCAGCTCGTGCCGGAGTTCGTCACCCGGGAGTTCGCCGACCTGCCGATGCCGGCGAACGCCACACTGCTGGCCTACCCGGCCGAGGGGGTGGAGGTGGTGCTCTACACCTACCAGGCGGAGCAGCGGGGCTGGCTGCGCCTGGCGGGTCCGCAGTGGCGGCACCTGCTCGCCGCGGTGCCCGGCCTGGCCGCCGATCAGGAGTACGTGCCGACCGGCGAGGCGCCGCGCTCGACCCGGCTCGTCGGCACGTACGCGGGTTCGGAGTACGAGGCGGTGGCAGACCAGCCGGGCGGGTTCCGGGTGCTGGCGATGACCCGGGCGGCCCGCTACCCGGTGGACACGCCGGCCCGGCGGCTGCGCACGGCGACCTGGCGCGGGGCGCCGTGCCTGGTGCTGCGGGAGGAGGGTGGCTGGCTGCGGTTGCGGCTGCGCCGCCCGGATCCGGACGCGGTGGCCGCGACCGGCGCTCAGTGTCTGGAACGCGGCGTGTACGAGGTCTGGGCGCCCGGCGGCGAGCTGACCGACGACCGGGTGATGGACCTGCCCTATCCGGCCCGGCACGAATAGACGGGGGCAGGTCGGGAAGCCGTTGGGGTCCGAGAAGCCCGCGCTGAGGGGGAATCCCGACATGCCTTTCGTCACCGTCGGTACGGAGAACTCCGCACCCATCGACCTGTACTACGAGGATCACGGTTCCGGTCAGCCGATCGTGCTGATCCACGGTTTCCCGTTCAACGGGGCGACCTGGGAGAAGATGAGCGGTCCGCTGCTGAACGCCGGGTACCGGGTGATCACGTACGACCGGCGTGGGTTCGGCAACTCCGCGCAGCCGGCCATGGGCTACGACTACGACACGTTCGCCGCCGACCTGGACGTGTTGATGACCGAGCTGGACCTGCGCAACGCGATCCTGGTCGGGCACTCGATGGGCACCGGTGAGGTGACCCGCTACCTGGGCGCGTACGGGTCGGACCGGGTGGACCGGGCGGTCCTGCTGGCCCCGTTGGCGCCGTACCTGCTGAAGACGCCCGACGACCCGGAGGGCGTCGACAAGAGCATGTTCGAGGGGTTCCAGAAGGCGATCATCCAGGACCGGTTCGCCTACCTGACCCAGTTCTGCGACGCGTTCTTCAACGCCAGTGAGAACCGGGGGAAGCTGGTCAGCGACGAGGCGTACCACGCGCACTGGCAGATCGGCGCGCAGGCGTCGGCCAAGGGCACCCACGACTCGGTGGACGCCTGGCAGACCGACTTCCGCGGTGACCTGCCGAACATCGACGTGCCGGTGCTGATCATCCAGGGCGACAAGGACAACGTGCTGCCGTTCCCGGTGACGGGCCAGCGGCTGGTGAACATGCTGTCCGACGCCAAGCTGGTCACGCTGAAGGGTGCGCCGCACGGCACGCCGTGGACCCATCCCACCGAGGTCAACAAGGCCATCATGGAGTTCATCGGCAAGCCGAGCATGGCGACCGCCTGACCCGGCGGACGATCGCGGCCCCGGGGAGATCCCCGGGGCCGCGGTTCGCGCGCGTGCTCAGCCGGCCAGCCGGGCCAGCTCCTCCTCGACGATGGACGGGTCGAGCTTGCGGAACACCGGCTTCGGCGCCGCGAGCGGCCGGCCCACTTCCAGGGGTACGGACTCCCAGCGCGCCCCGACCGTGTAGTCACCGGTCAGCACCGGGTACGACGGCCCGCCGTCGAGGTCGTCGACCTCCTCGATCACCGGCATCGGGGCGTGCGTGCCGGTGCCGCCGAGCAGCTCGTGGATCTTCTGGGCGGAGTGCGGCAGGAACGGGGTGAGCAGCGTGTTGGCGTCGCTGACCACCTGGAGGGCGACGTGCAGGATGGTGCCCATGCGGGGCTTGTCGTCCTCGCCCTTGAGCTTCCAGGGCGCCTGCTCGGAGAGGTACTTGTTGGCCTCGGCGACGACCTTCATGGCCTCGCCGATGGCCTGCTTCTGCCGGTGCCGGGCGATCAGGTCGCCGACGGTGGCGAAGCCCGCCTTCGCGGTGTCCAGCAGCGCCTGGTCGGCCTCGGTGAGCCCGGCCGGGTCGACCGGCGGGACGGCGCCGAAGTTCTTCGCCGCCATCGACACCGACCGGTTGACCAGGTTGCCCCAGCCGGCGACCAGTTCGTCGTTGTTGCGGCGCAGGAACTCGGCCCAGGTGAAGTCGGTGTCGTTGCTCTCCGGGCCGGCCACCGCGATGAAGTAGCGCAGCGCGTCGGCGTCGTAGCGCTCCAGGAAGTCCCGGACGTAGATGACCACCTTGCGGGAGGAGGAGAACTTCCGGCCCTCCATGGTGAGGTATTCGCTGGAGACGACCTCGGTGGGCAGGTTGAGCCGGCCCAGCTCGCCCGGCTCGCCGTCGCGGGCCCCCTCACCGGAGTAGCCGCCGAGCAGCGCCGGCCAGATCACCGAGTGGAAGACGATGTTGTCCTTGCCCATGAAGTAGTAGGAGCGGGCGTCCTTCCCTTCCCCGTCCGCCGACCACCACTTGCGCCAGGCCTCCGGGTCGCCGGTGCGGCGGGCCCACTCGATGGACGCGGACAGGTAGCCGATGACCGCGTCGAACCACACGTAGATCCGCTTGTCCGGCCGGTCGCGCCAGTCGTCCAGCGGGATCGGCACGCCCCACTCCAGGTCGCGGGTGATGGCCCGGGGCTGGAGGTCGTCGAGCAGGTTGCGGGAGAACCGCAGCACGTTGGGGCGCCAGCCCTCGCGGTTGTCCAGCCACTGCCGCAGCGCGTCGGCCAGGGCGGGCAGGTCGAGGAAGAAGTGCTCGGTCTCGACGAACTCCGGCGTCTCCCCGTTGATCTTCGACTTGGGGTCGATCAGGTCGATCGGGTCGAGCTGGTTGCCGCAGTTGTCGCACTGGTCGCCGCGCGCGCTGTCGTAGCCGCAGATCGGGCAGGTGCCCTCGATGTAGCGGTCGGGCAGCGTCCGGCCGGTGGACGGGGAGATCGCGCCGGTGGTGACCTTCGGGACGATGTAGCCGTTGCGGTACAGGCCGGTGAACAGCTCCTGCACCACGGCGTAGTGGTTGCGCGTGGTGGTGCGGGTGAACAGGTCGTACGACAGGCCCAGCGCCCGCAGGTCCTCGGCGATCACCCGGTTGTAGCGGTCGGCCAGTTCGCGCGGGGTGACTCCCTCGGCGTCGGCCTGCACCTGGATCGGGGTGCCGTGTTCGTCGGTGCCGGAGACCATGAGCACGTCGTGGCCGGCCATCCGCATGTACCGGGCGAAGACGTCGGAGGGAACGCCGAATCCGGATACGTGGCCGATGTGGCGCGGGCCGTTGGCGTAGGGCCAGGCGACCGCGGCGAGAACGTGACTCATGAGCAGCAAGCCTAGTGATTGCGGTGGGCGGGCCGCGAACCAATGGGCGGCAGGCGCCGGCCGTACGTCCGATTTGTCGCCGACACGCGGCGTGAGCTTCACCGCAAGCCGGGCGTACCGGTGTGAAATGAACATCGTGACCAACAGACCAGCGGCGCCGGAGCCGTCGGCGGCCACCACCCGGCGGGCGCGACCCGCCCCGGCGGGCACGCCCGTCGCGCCGCAGCCCCGGCTCGACCCGGCGGACCCGCCGGTCGAGGTGGAGCCCACCACCGGCGCGCCGGTGGACGCGGTGCCGAGCCGGGTGCCGGTGCGGCAGCCCCGCTGGCAGCGCAGGGCCGCGCAGGCGGGCGGCTGGGCGCCGATCGAGGAGGTGCACTGGGACGGCACGCCGCTGCGCGACGAGCCGCACCCGCTCCCCGCCCGGCCGCCGGTCCGGCGGGCGCCGGCCCGCCCGGTCCTCCCGCCGACCCCGCCCGTCGGCCTCGCCGTGCTGCTGGCGTTGAGCCTGCTCGCCGCGTTCTTCGCCTGGGTGAGCGCGGGGCCGTTCTGGCTGGCCGCGGGGCATTCGACAGGCGGCACCGTGATGATCACCGAGTGCGCGGGCGGCGGGCTCACCCAGCGTTGCCGGGGGATCTTCCTGGCCGACGGCGACCGGTTCCAGGCCCACGGCGTACGGGTCAGTGGCGTACCGGCCGGGCGGACCGCCACCGGCACCCTGCTGCCGGCCCGGATGACCGGGCCGGACGGATCGACCGCCTACGCGGACACCGGCCCCGGACAGCACCTGCGCTGGCTGCTCGGGCTGGCGCTGGTGGCCGGGTGCGCCGCCGGGATCGCCAGGTGGACCGGCGCGACCCGGCTCGCGGACGAGCGGCAGCGGCGCTGGGCGGTCGGCCTGGCGCTGGCCGGGCCGGCGCTGATCACCGTCGGGTTCCTGGCCGCCGCCTGGTGAGGTGAGGTGTTAAAAGGGGGCCCTTCCTCTACCGCAGGCGTTAAGAAGGGGCCCTTCCTTTCAGCTGTGCACCACCGCGTACACCTCGCGCCGTCGCAGCCCGTACGCGGTGGCGACCTCGGTGATCGCGTCGCGCCGGGACAGCCCGGCCGCCTCGCGCTCGGCCACCGCGGCGCGCAGCGTGTCGTCGTCGGGCCGGACCGCGGGCCTGGCCGGCGCGCCCGCCACGACGAGCGTGATCTCACCCCGGGGATCGCCGTCGGCGGCCCACTCGGCCAGCTCGCCGAGCGGACGGCGGACCACCTCCTCGTACGTCTTGGTCAGCTCGCGGCAGAGCGCGGCGGGCCGGTCGGCGCCGAACGCCTCGGCCAGGTCGGCCAGCGCGCCGGCGATGCGGTGCGGCGCCTCGAAGAACACCAGCGTGCGGTCCTCGGCGGCGAGCGCCCGCAGGCGGGAGCGGCGGGCGCCGGGGGTACGGGGCAGGAAGCCCTCGAAGCAGAACCTGTCGCAGGGCAGCCCGGACAGCGCCAGCGCGGTGGTGACGGCGCTCGGCCCGGGCGCGGCGGTGACCGGCACGCCCGCGTCCAGGGCGGCCCGGACCAGCCGGTATCCGGGGTCGGAGACGCTCGGCATGCCTCCGTCGGTGACCAGCGCGACCGTGTAGCCGGCGACGAGCACCTCGGCCAGCTCCGGGGTGCGCCGCTCCTCGTTGCCCTCGAAGTAGGAGACGATCCGGCCGGGCACCGTCACGTCGAGGTCGCGGGCGAGCCGGGTGAGCCGCCGGGTGTCCTCGGCGGCGACCACGTCGGCGACGGCCAGCACCTCCCGGAACCGGGCGGACGCGTCGGCCGGGTTGCCCAGCGGCGCGCCGAGCAACACCAGCCGTCCGACCTCGGACATTTCCCCCACGGCGCGTGCTCCCTCATCGATGGTCGTACCAATTTCGGAGACGATGGACGCCACCGGGCACCCTCGCAGCCTACGATCGCCGGGTGACGAGTGCGTCGACAGCACAGAGCGCGAACCCGGACCCTTCCACCGCCGAGCGCGGCGACGGCAGCGGGGGCGGGCTGCCCGCCGCCGTGCGGCGCCGGCTCGCCACCGTCGACGACCGCATCGGTCGGGGGCAGGCGTGGCTGGCCACAGCCGTGGTGGTGGCGATCGCGGCGATCCTGCGCTTCGTGGGGCTCAGTTTCCCGCCCGGCAAGGTCTTCGACGAGACCTACTACGCCAAGGACGCGTACGGGCTGATCGACCGCGGCGTCGAGTGGAACTACAAGGACAACGGCCCCTCGTACGTGGTGCATCCGCCGCTGGGCAAGTGGATGATCGGGATCGGCGAGTGGGCCTTCGGCTACCAGGACGCGGACAGCGGCGTCTCGGTGCCGGGCCACCTGATCACGACGTCGCCGGAGTTCGGCTGGCGGTTCGGCGCGGCGGTGGCCGGCACACTGTCGGTGCTGCTGCTGGTCCGCATCGGCCGGCGGATGTTCCGGTCCACGGTGCTGGGCTGCGCGGCGGGCCTGCTGCTCGCGCTCGACGGGTTCCACCTGGTGCTGTCCCGCACGGCCATCCTCGACATCTTCCTGCTGCTGTTCGTGCTGGCCGCGTTCGGCGCGCTGGTGCTCGACCGGGACGCCCGGCGACGGCGCTGGACGCGGGCCCTGGAGGCCGGGCTCGACCCGACCCGGCCGGGGCGGGCCGGGCGGCCTCCGTCCGGTTGGCGGAACTGGCCGTGGTGGCGGCTGGCGGCCGGGGTGCTGCTCGGCTGCGCCTGCTCGGTCAAGTGGAGCGCGATCTACTTCGTGCCGGCGTTCGCGCTGCTGGTGCTGTTCTGGGAGGTGGGCGTCCGCCGTTCGGCCGGGGTTCGCCGCCCGTGGCGTGACGCGGTGCTGGACGAGCTGCCCTGGCTGCTCGCGGCCGGCGTGCTGATGGTGGTCACCTACGTCGCGACCTGGTCGGGCTGGCTGCTCAGCGACGAGGGCTACTACCGCCTGGCCGAGCGCTACCCGAACAACCCGGAGCTGAGCGACACCCCGTTCATCGGGGCGCTGAACAACCTGTGGGAATACCACAAGGCCTCGTACGGCTTCCACACCCAGCTCGACGACCCGCACAAGTACCAGTCCTGGCCGTGGCAGTGGCTGCTGCTCGGCCGCCCGGTGGCGTTCCACTGGTCCGGGGACGGCAGTTGTGGCGCGCCGAGCTGCGCGTCGGAGGTGCTGCTGCTGGGCACGCCGCTGCTGTGGTGGTCGTTCCTGCCGGCGATCGCCGCGACCGCCTGGCTCGGCCTGGCCCGGCGGGACTGGCGGGCGGGCGCGATCCTGCTCAGCATCGCCGCCGGCCTGCTGCCGTGGTTCTGGTTCGCGCTCGACGGCCGGACGATGTTCTCCTTCTACGCCGCGCCCGCGGTGCCGTTCCTGGTGCTGGCGGTGGTCTATGTGCTCGGCGCGATCACCACTCCGGCGCCGGTAACCGCGACGACCGCTACGGCCGCGCCACCCGATCCGCAGCAGCTGCGGGATCGGCGGATGGTGGGCGGGATCATCGCGGGCGCCTATGTGTTGCTGGTGGCGCTCTGTTTCGCGTACTTCTACCCGATCTTCGTGGGCCGGGTGCTGCCGTACGCGGAGTGGTCGGCGCGGATGTGGCTGGACGGCCGCTGGATCTAGAGGCGCGGGCGCCGGCACAAAGAAGCGCGCCCCGATCGCCTGCCACGGGGGAAGCGGGCGATTGGGGCGCGCAAGACAGAGCTTAACCACACTCCGGCACGGGCACAACGGGTGCGGGCCGGTCAGATTTGCGACGGGCACGCCACTGCCGAAAGGTTCACCTCCGGCATCTAACAGTGGGTCATCCTGCGGGAACATAACGGGTTCGATCTCCGGCGCCAGGCAGGAGCGGAGGGACGCCGGACCCGGATGATCTTCCAAAGTGGATCTCACTACACTTCGCCCGGTGATCAACAAGAGACGATCGACGATTGTCCTCTTCGGACTGCTGACGGCCGCCGCGCTGATCGGACCGAGCCCCGCCGGGGCCGACGACGAGACCTCCGAGCCCGTCGCCGAGCCACCCAAGGTGGAGCTGGTCCTCGACGTCAGTGGCTCGATGCGGGCCCGGGACATCGACGGGCGCAGCCGGATCTCCGTCGCGCAGCAGGCGTTCAACGAGGTGGTCGACGCCCTGCCGGACGAGACACAGCTCGGCATCCGGGTGCTCGGCGCCACCTACCAGGGCAAGGACAAGAAGCAGGGCTGCCTGGACACCCAGCAGATCGTGCCGGTCGGCCCGGTGGACCGTACCCAGGCCAAGGCCGCCGTCGCCGGGCTGCGACCGACCGGTTTCACACCGGTCGGGCTGGCGCTGCGCTCCGCCGCGCAGGACCTGGGCACCGGCAGCACCGCCCGCCGGATCGTGCTGATCACCGACGGTGAGGACACCTGCGCCCCGCCCGACCCGTGCGAGGTGGCGCGCGAGCTGGCCGCCCAGGGCACCCGGCTCGTCGTGGACACGCTCGGCCTCGCCCCGGACGAGAAGGTACGCAAGCAGTTGCTCTGCATCGCCGGCGCGACCGGCGGCACCTACACGGCGGCGCAGAGCGCCGACGAGCTGACCGGCCGGATCAAGCAGCTCGTCGACCGGGCCCGGGACACGTACACGGCCACCCCGGCGGTGGTCGGCGGCGGCGCGGCGTGCCAGGGCGCGCCGCTGCTCGCCCCCGGCGTCTACAGCGACCGGGAGGCGTTCTCCGAGCACCGTTGGTACCGGGTGCCGGTGCGGCCCGGCCAGGAGCTGCGCGCCTCGGTGAGCGTCGCGCTGGACCGGCCGGTCAACCCGGACTACGGCGTGCTGCTGCGCGCCACCGCGCCGGACGGGCGGGAACTGGTCCGCGGCGTCGACGCCGGAAGCGGGCGCACCGACGTGGTCTCCGCCGGACTGCGCTGGTCGGCCGCCGAGGAGGAGGACGACGACGGCCCGAGCCCGGAGCCGAGTCCCGGCGCGGAGCAGGCCGTGCGAACCGTCTGCCTGGTGGTCAGCAACTCCTTCGCGGCCAAGCCCGGCACGCAGACCCAGCCGGGTATGCCGGTGGAGCTCACGGTCGACGTGGTCGCCGCCTCCCCCGCCCCGGACGGGCCGGACCTCGGCCGCGGCTGGGTGCTGCTGCTCCTGCTCACGCTGGCCGGACTGCTCACCGGGCTGGCCGCCGGACTGCTCACCCGCTGGTGGGTGCACACGTGGAGGGTGAACTGAGCATGCGTACGCTGATCCGCGCCGCGGCGGCGACCACCGCCGTCGGTCTCGCGCTCACCCCGGCGGCGGCCCTGGCCGCGCCCAGTCCGTCACCGGGCGCGACCACAGTGACCAAGGCCGGCACCTCGTTCCTCACCGCCACCACCGTCACCGCCGGGCAGCCGGTGCAGGTGGGCGCGTCGACCGGCGACCACCTGTACTGGTCGTTCCGGGCCGACGCCGGGCAGGTGCACGAGATCACCGCCACCGTCAGGTTCCCGAAGCGACGCACCGGCGCGTCCACCTGGACCGTCGACGTCTTCGACGGGCTGCGCCGCCGGCAGGCGTGCACGGCCGGCGCGCAGACGCCGACAGCGGACGCGGCGGCCACGAGCGTGGCGCTCGGCTGCACGCTGCGTCGGGTACGGCCGTGGGCCGAGCCGTGGTCGGGCGACCCGCTGCCCGGCACCTACTACGTCCGGCTCTCCGTCACCGACCTGCCCGAGCCCGACCTCGGCCTGCCGGTCGAGGTGGAGATGCTCGTCGGCGCCACCGACGAGGGCGGCGCGTCCGGCGACGACGGCGAGCTGGCCGCGCCGCTGGTGCCGAACACCAGGGCCGGCACGGTGCTGGCCGCCGAGCCGACCCCCGAGCCGGTGGCCGAGGAGGAGACCGACCTGACCGGCTGGCTCCCCGACGCGGGCTCGCGCTGGGTGTGGACCGGCGTGGGCGGCGTGCTCGCCGCCGTGGCCGGCGTGGTGGGCTTCGCGCTCACCCGGCGGCCCCGCCGCGGCTGAAGGACCACTCCCGGTGGCCGTCGTGAACCCGACACGACGGCCACCGGGAGCTCAGATCGTCCTCGAGCCGCGCGGCACCCAGCCGATGAACCGGTCCTGGAGCGCGGTGACCGGCACGGAGCGCAGATCCTGCGTGGCCGCGGCCAGGCAGGAGCCGAGATAGACGCTCAACGACGCCCGATCCACGTGGTACTCGCTCAGCAGGTGGTGACGTTTCGTGGCGCAGGGCCATTCGTCACCGCACGAGCCGCAGGTCCAGTCGGGGGTCACCGGCACGTGCTCGCCGTCCCGCCTCCCCGGTGCCTCCGCGCCACGCGTCATCCGCCGCTCCTTCCCTGTTCGGAATCGTGGTCGTGATGGGCCGGTTGCCTCCCCGCAACACACCTTCAGCGCCACCGCACGCCCCAGCGTTACGGTACGTTCACCGCGTGCCTCCGTCATCCGTCGCACGTGCGTGATCTGCTGCCGGCCGTGGTCGCCGTGTCGGTGGCCGGCCCGGCCGACTGGTCCGGCGAGCTGCTCCCGGCCGAACGAGCCGCCCTGGGCGAGCGCGCGGTGCTGCACCGCCGCCGCGACTTCACCGCCGGCCGGGTCTGCGCCCGCCGGGCACTCGCCACGCTCGGCCTGACCGGCACGCCGGTGCCGGCCGGCGCGGACCGGGCCCCGGTCTGGCCGCCCGGCGTCGTCGGCGCGATCACCCACACCCGGGACTACTGCGCGGCCGCCGCCGCCCGCGCCGCCGACGTGCGCGCCGTCGGCATCGACGCCGAGCGGCACCGCCCGCTCTCCCCCGGGGTACGACGGAAGGTGTGCCGCCCCGACGAGGAGGCGGACCTGGCCCGGCTGCCGGCCGGGATGCCCTGGCCGACCGTGTTGTTCAGCGCCAAGGAGACCGTCTACAAGGTCTGGCACCCGCTCGTCGGGACCTGGCTGGGCTTCGCCGACGCGCGCGTCACGCTCGACCCGCAGGCGGGCACGTTCCACGCCGAGATCGAGCCGGCCCGGCTCGCCGCCGCTCCGGTGGCCGACCCGCCGTCGCGCGTGACCGGACGGTTCGCGGTGGACGACGATCTGGTCCGCACCGCCGCCGTCCTGCCACATCGATGACGCCCTGTCGGCCGGGTTGACCCCGGCTTGTACCGTCGTTCCGACTGAAATCCCGAAGGCGCCCCAAGGAGTACGGTGAGCCAACCTCAGCCTCCGTCCGGGTCACCGGACCCGAACCAGCAGCCGCCGGAACCGCCGACGCAGGCGTTCCCCACCGCGCCGATGCCGCCGAGCGACCCCTACGAGCCGCCGCCCGCCCCGGACGCGCCGACGGCCCCGATCTCGGGCGCGCCCTACCCACCGCCTCCGGGCACGCCGCAGCCGCCGGTGTCGGGGCCGCCGCAGCCGTCGGTGTCGGGAGCGCCGTATCCGCCGGCCTCCGGGGCGCCGTACCCGCCGCAGCCGGGGCCGGGTGAGCAGTACCCGCCGCCCGCTCCCACCCAGGCGTTCCCGCCGGCGCCGCCGACCTCGGGCGCGCCGTACCCGCCGCCGGGAGGCGAGTACCAGCAGCCGGGCACCGCGTACCCGCCCCCGGGCAGTGAGTACCAGCAGCCGGGCGCGGCGTATCAGCCGCCGGGGGGCTACCCGCCGCCGGGCGGTGGGCAGCCGTACCCGCCCGCAGGCGCGCCGTATCAGCCGGGAGCGCCGTTCGGACCGCCGGCCAAGAAGTCGAACAAGAACGTCTGGATCACGATCGGCATCGTCGCGGCGCTCCTGCTGCTGCTCTGCTGCGGTGGCGGCATCTTCGCCGTCTACAGCGGCGTGAACAAGGCCCAGGAGGCGGTTGACTCGCTGCCCACGCCGGGCGTCACCTACGGCGTCCCGGACGAGCAGACCCCGACCGGCGGCCCCACCGGCACGCCGCAGCCGGGCACCACCGACGACAAGACCTTCAACATGCCGGCCGGCGACAAGCTGATCGTCAACGACACCGACGGCACCATCGAGATCACCGTCGGCAACTTCCGGACCCGGAACTCCGCCTGCAACGAGATCATGCCCGGCCCGAAGAAGGGCATGTTCCTGATCGCCGACGTGACCGCCGAGATCACCAAGGGCACCGGTTCGATCAACCCGTTCTACTTCTCCTGGGTGGCCGAGGACGGCACCGAGGAGAACGGCATCGGTGGCGCCTTCTCGGGGTGCGGCAAGCTGATGACCTCGGGCAACAACCTGCCCGCCGGCTCCAAGCGCAGCGGTCAGCTCATCTTCGACGTCAAGGACCAGAACGGCGTCGTCGAGTACAAGCACCGCTTCCGTACCGCCGGGTCCTGGAAGCCCTGACCCGCGCCTGACCCCGCACCGGGGCCGGTCCGTCTCGGACCGGCCCCGGTGCCCGTTCGGACAATGCCCGTCGGCCGTTCGGGCCTTTCCATGTGCGCGTGGGCGCTCCCGGTGGCCAGGCTCGGAGCATGGCGAACGAGACGACCATCCCGCTGCTGCCCTGCCGCTCACTTGACGACGTGGCGCCCTTCTACCAGGCGCTCGGCTTCGAGGTGACGCACCGGCAGGAGCGCCCCAACCCGTACCTGGCCCTGCGCCGGGAGGACCTCAACCTGCACTTCTTCGGGATGCCCGGGTTCGACCCCGCCGACTCGTACGGCTCCTGCCTGGTGGTGGTCGACGACCTGACCGTCCTGCACCGCGCCTTCGCCGACGGCATGCGCGCCACGTACGGCAAGGTGCTGGTCGCCGGCGTACCCCGGATGACCCGGCCCCGGCCCCGCCGCAACCAGGACGGGCATTCCGGGTTCAGCATCGTCGATCCTGGCGGCAACTGGATCCGGTTCGTGGCCCGGGCCTCGACGCCGGACGCCGACGACGACCGGGGCGGGCTCGCCCGTACGCTCGGCAACGCCGTGATGCAGGGCGACTCGCGCGGTAATCCCGCTCAGGCCGCGCGCATCCTCGACGGCGCGCTGGCCCGGCCCGACGCGGCCGACGAACCCGCCGTCCTGGTGGAGGCGCTGGTCTACCGGGCCGAGATGGCGCTGCAACTCGGGGAGCCGGAGGCCGCCCGGGAACGGGTACGGCAGGCCCGGTCGGTCCCACTGGACGACGAGTCGCGCGTCCGGCTGGCCGACACGCTGCGGCACGCCGAGGAGCTGCTCACGGCTCTGCCGACCGCATGACCGCCGGCCGGATGCGGGCTGACGCCGATCCGGTGGCGGCGGTTTGCCGTGCGGGTCAGCGGGGACGCGACGTGGCAGGCGGCGAGGGCCGCCACGCGACGATCCGGGGAGGCGGCATGAGCGTCGAACGGGCGAACAACGACCTGGAGAACCTGGCCGGTCCGGCCCGGGCCCGTCTGGGTGACCTGAACCAGGACGAACACGCCGAGGCCGACCGGGTGCGGGAACTGGACGAGATCCGCGGCAAGCGCCCCGGCGAGCACATCCAGGAGGACGCCCGCGACGCCGACGACAACTTCACCGCCTAGCTCCCCGTACCGCAGATCTTGGAAGCAAACGGCTGCCATAGGGGCCGAAATCTTCCAAGATCTCTCGGCGTCCGGTCATCCACGATGATCGGCTTGTGTGTCTCGACGGATCGGCGGCACGGGTCGCCGAGCGTCGATGCGAAACGCACCAGTTGACCAATCGCAATCATTGATGACGCAAGCAGACTGAGTTGCGTGACCAAGCCATCACCGCAGAGATCATGGCCGATACCGAATCAGTCCTGGTGGCGCCGGCTTTCCGGCGGCACGAAAGCCGTGCTCGTGTCCGGCGGCGTGCTGGTGCTGTGCTGCTGCGGCGGCGGGATCGCCGCCGTCGGCGGCGCGACGGACGAGAAGCCCGCGTCGATCAGCGCCGCCTCGACCGCGACCGCGCGCAGCGCCGATCCGCCCCCTGCCGCCCACTCGTCCGGCTCGCCCTCGAACGTCGCCGCACCGACCGACTCGCCGTCCGCTCCGCCGACGACGCGGGCCGCCGAGCCGTCGCCGCAGACCGCGACCGCGCGTCCGGCGCCCCGGCCGAAGCCGAAGCGGACCACGCCCAAGCCGACACCGAAGCGGACCACGAGCGCGCCCCGGACCACCAGGCCGTCCACCGGCACCGTCCAGGGCGCCGTCCACCCTGGCGCTTTCTGCTCGCCGGTCGGCGCGACCGGCCGTACCGTCAAGGGCACGCTGATGCGGTGCACGCGCAAGGCCGGCGAGGACCGGGCCCGGTGGCGCGCCGCGTGATCCGCATCGGCGGGCGGTGTCGGGGGTGGTTCCTATCCTGGGGCGATGGTTCTCACTGACGTCACCGGGTCCTGGGCCGGCACCAGCGGTTTCCGTCTGATGCCCGCCGATCCGCTCGCCGAGTCGCCGGCCACCGCCATTGTCGCGACCGCCGCCGGTGGACACCTGACCACCGTGTCGTACTCGTGGGCCCATCCGGGCGACGGGCCGCAGGACGGTCTGCTGGTGATCGCCGCCGGCGAGCAGCCGGGCTCGCTCGTCGCCTGGTGGGGCGACTCGTGGCACCAGCAGCCGACGCCGATGACGCTGACCGGCACGGCAGGCGGCGCGGCGGCGGTCGAGCTGAGCGCCGGGTACGGCGACGGATGGCAGTGGCGGATCACCGTGGACACCGCCGACCCGGCCACCCTGCGGCTGCGGATGGAGAACGTGGTTCCCGCCGACCAGGCGGGCGCCGACATGCCGGCCGGCCCCTACCCGGTCATGGTCACCGACGTGCGCCGCGCCTGAGTCCGGTCAGGCGGCGCCGTCGAGGATCTCCCGCAGCCGGCGCGCGAACGCCTCCGGCTGCCCGGCGTGGCCCATCTCCTCACCCAGGAATCCGCCGTGGTGGCTGGGGAAGACCGCGGCCTTGCCGCCGAGCAGCTCGGCCGCGGCCACCGACGTGCGTCCGGTGAAGGTGTCCGCCGACTCCTCGCCCACCGCGACGACGACCCGGGTACGCGCCGCGCGCAGCGCGTCCACGTCCGGCCGGAAGCGGGTGACCGCCGCGGCGCGGTCGGAGAGCAGCGGGTCGTCCCGGCTGCCGTCGTCCTCGGTCGGCATGCCGAACGCGGCGGGGTCGGGCAGCGGCTGGGCGAAGTACTCGTCGGTGAACTCGCCCCGCCACGACGTCATGGCGATGAACGCCGCCATACCCGCCCCCCAGCCGCTCTTCTGGTACGCCTCCTGGCAGGTGGCCATGGCCCGCCGGGCGGCCTCGGCGTCGGGAAGCACCTGCACCAGCGGCGGCTCGTGCGCCACGAGCGTGGCCACCGCGTCCGGGTACGCGGCCACCAGGGCGAGCGCGGTCACCGCGCCGCCGCTGCTGGCGAACATGTCCAGCGGTCCCGTGCCGAGGGCGTCGATGATGTCGCGTACGTCCCGGGCCTGGACCTCGGGCACGTCGTCGCCGCGGCCGTCCTTGCGGACGCTGCGCCCGAGCCCGCGCGGGTCGTACGTGACGACGGTCCGGTCCGGGAAGTACGAGGCCAGCGTGGCGAAGCCGTCGGCGCACATGGGCTGGCCGATCATGAACAGCGGGCGGTGTCCGGCGTCGGCGGCGGTCGTCGTGCGAATGTCGTAGACGAGGTCGACCTCGGGCGTCTGCAGAGTAAGCGTGTTCATGCCTCTGTCGACCGTCGCCGGCCCGGGAACTCATCGGTCCGGCGGGGAACTCCGCCGGGACCGGCTCGCGGCGGTGTCGACGCCCACCGCCGCGAGCCGTGCCGTCGCCGTCAGCTCACCGTGCCGGTGACGGTGCTGCCGGACTTCGTCACGTAGTAGGTCAGCTTCGTGCCGCTCCAGAAGTGGAACGTCAGGGTGACCCGCTGACCGTCGTTGACCTCGGCGAAGAACTCCGGCTTCAGCGCGATCGTGTTGCCGGTGTAGTTCGGCGCGAACGTCACGTCGAACTCCTTGTACGAGGTCCAGTTGTGCGGGCCGGCGTTGCTGCCGTCCGCGTACTTGGCCTCCATGGTGGCGAGCTGGTCGCCGCGGAACTGCGCCGGGAGCGTGAACGCGGCGGTGGTGCCGGTCGCGTTGGAGAGCACCGGCGGGTCGTACGTGATGATGCTGATCCGCCACGGCACGCCCGCGGAGAAGCGTGCCTGGAGGTTGGCGTTCACGCCGTACGCGCGGGAGCCGACCAGCCGGCTGAGCGCCGACGCGGTGAGCGTCAGTGTGCTGCCGGAGACCGTGTAGTCGGTGCCGTTGACCAGGTCGGTGGTGCCCTGGCGCAGCCCCTGGAACGTGGTGCCGTTCAGGTTGAGCGTCAGGCTCTTGGCGGTGATCGTGCCGGTGCGCGGCACGTACACCTGGTCGCTGGACGCGGTGCCGGAGCGGGTGGTCCAGCTCGACTTGATCTGCGCGAACAGCTCGGGGTCCTTCCACACGAACGACGTGCGGTCGAAGTGCTGGCCGTTGTCCCAGAGCTGGGTGGTCAGCTTGCGGCTGCGCGCGTAGTGGCCGAGGAACTCGAAGAACTTCAGCTTCTCGCCCTGCTCGATGGTGCCGGTGTGCCGGTCGAAGCCGAGCAGCCCGTATTCGCCGATGATCACCGGGATGTTGCGGGTGACGAAGGCGTTGTAGACGCGGTCGAACTGGTCGGTCAGGTCCTGCTGGACCGTCGCGTCGAACTTGGTGCCGCCGGCGACGTTCACGCTGAACGGCCAGTACCCGTAGAAGTGCACGGTGGCGATCAGGTTCGGGTCGTTGAGCGTGTTGAACGTGCTGACCAGCTCGTCCACCCGGGCCTGCTCGGCGGAGGTGTGCAGGGTCGGCAGGACGAGCAACCGGGTGGCGTTGTTCCCGCCGGACTGGCGGACGATGCGGTGGAACGACGTGTTCAGCTCGTTGAGCAGCGTGGCGTTCTGCGCGTCGCCGGAGCTGCCGGTGAACTGCGGCTCGTTGACGCTCTCGAAGGTCAGCTTCGGCGAGGAGTCCTTGAACGCGGCGGCGATCTGGGTCCAGAGCGCGTTGTAGCGGTTCAGCACGCCTGTGCGGTCGGTGGGCATCGTGTTGATCCACTGCCACGAGTCGTGGTGGATGTTGAGCACCACGTAGAAGCCGTCAGCGAGCGCCCAGCCGACCACCTCGCGTACGCGGTTGAGCCAGGCGGAGTCGATCGTGTAGTTCGGCGCGGCGCCGTGGTGGTTGCTCCAGGTCACCGGGATGCGGATGCTGTTGAAGCCCTGCGCCCGGACGTTGTCCAGCAACGCCTCGGTGACCCGCGGGTTGCCCCAGGCGGTCTCGTCCGCGCCGACCGCGTCGAAGGAGTTGCCGAGGTTCCAGCCGGGCTGCATGGCGGCGACGGCGGCCATGGCGTTGCCGGCCGGCGGCGGGGTGGTGGGCGGCGGCGTGGTCGGGGGCGGCGTCGTGGTCGGCGGTGGCGTCGTGGTCGGCGGCGGGGTGGTTCCGCCGACGCCGCCGGTGCAGGCCACGCCGTTGAGCGTGAACGCGGTGGGCGCGGTGTTCGCGCCGGTCCAGGAGCCGTTGAAGCCGAACGAGACGGTGCCGTTCGTGGCGATCGCGCCGTTGTAACCGACGTTCGTGGCGGTGACGTCGGCGCCGGAGGAGGTGACCGTGGCGCTCCACGCCTGGGTGACCCGCTGGCCGGACGGGAACGTCCAGCGCAGGTTCCAGCCGTTGACCGGGTCACCCAGGTTCGTCACGTCGACGTTCGCGGTGAAGCCGCCGGGCCACTGGCTGGCGGTCGTGTAGGTGACGCGGCAGCCGGCCGCCGCCTGGGCGTTCGTCGCCAGCAGTGCGGTGCCGGCCACGAGTGTGGCGGCGGTCGCCGCGACCAGGCCGACCCGCAATCGGGCGGTACGGAAAGAGCGGAACATGGTGGTTCCTTCGTGGTGGGGTGGGCGCGTGGACGGGGAGGGCGGGGCGCGCACCCGCCCAGCGCGAGAATAAGTTTGGATTCCAAACATTGTCAATCGGCGCATGTGGATGCGTAACCGTTCCGGCGTCCCGGCCTCACCCCACCGACCGGGCCGGTTCGACGACCGGCCACACCGGACCCGCCAGCCGGTCCGAAACCCGCCGGACACGCCTCGTGGGAACAATTTCGGCCGGGAATCCTCGCTACGCTCTCGCCCGCCAACACCGCTCTGACCTCAAGGGGACATCGTGCGCAGAAGGCTTCTCGGCATCGCGTCGGCGATCACCATCGCCCTCGCCGGCACGTTCGCCGCCGCCGCTCCGGCCCAGGCCGCCACGCCGCCTTTCATGATCACCAAGGTGTACTACGACTCCCCCGGCAAGGACACCCGCTCGAACGCGAGCCTGAACGCCGAGTACGTCCAGCTGACCAACAAGCGCAAGACGGTCCAGAACCTCAAGGGCTACTACGTGCGCGACAAGGCCGGCCACGTCTACTCGTTCACCGGCGACTTCAAGGTGGCCGCCGGGAACAGCATCGTCATCCACACCGGCAAGGGCACCAACAAGGGCACCCACCGCTACTGGGGCCGCGCCGCGTACGTCTGGAACAACGACGGCGACACCGCCTACCTGCGCAACCCCTCCGGCAGCCTGGTCGACAGCTGCAGCTGGGGCAAGGGCGGACGCGGCTACACCAGCTGCTGACCACCCGCGAAACGGCCGGCCCACCCGATCCGGGGGGCCGGCCGTCTCCGTCCGTCACGCCGCGAGCGACCGCACGGTGAGGTGGTCCGACAGCGCGCGCAGGAAGTCCGGCGCGTCGAAGATCCGGCCGGCCGAGGCGACACCCTTGGCCCGGGCACGCCCGGTGAGCAAACGGTGCACCGCCTCGACCGCGAGCGGCGCGCTGATCGCATAGATGTCCCGCCCGTGCGCGACCACCCGCCGCCGGACGTCACCGGCACGCACGACCACGTCGACGGCGAACGTCTGCGCGGACCGGCCCCGCTCGTCCACAGCGGCCGGAGCGTCCCCCGCCGCCAGGTCGCGGGCCGCGTCGGCGGTCATGTACGTGCACACCTCCGGGATGTCCAGGTGACTCGGCACGGTCACCACGTCGGCCATGGTGAACTCGCCGAGCACCGGCCGCACCCCCAGCGGCGCCGGGAACTCCCAGTCCAGCCGGGGCAGGTCGCCGTCGGCGTACACCAGTCGCCCGTCGGTGAAGCGGACCCGCCGGCCGTCGCGGCGCTCGCGCGACACGACGCCGGAGGCGACCGTCCCGGCCGTCGGGTGCCAGCTGCTCAGCCCGTACGCGACGTGCGCCTCGTCGGCCGCCGTCCAGTCCCCCATCGCGGCGGTGACCAGCAGGTCACCGAGTCCGCCGAAGAACGCCATGGCGGGCACCACAGCGACGCCGGCCGCCTCGGCACGCTCGGCGTGGTGCGCGAACGTGTCCCGGTTGGCCTCGATCTCGGCCGCCACGTCGACGTAGGGAATCCCGGCGCGCAGCGCGGCCTCGATCAGCGGACCCGCGGTCGAGGCGAACGGCCCGGCGCAGTTGACCACCGCCGCTGCCCCGGCCAGCGCCCGGTCCAGCGAGGCCGGATCGTCCACCGACGCCACCCGGTGCTCCCCCTCCGGGAACGCGGCCGCCAGCTTCCCGGCGTCGCGCCCGAGCGGCAGCGGCTCGTACCCCCGCTCACGCAGCTCCGCCACCACGAACCGCCCGGTGTGCCCGTACGCCCCGAACACCGCCACCCGCATGACGCCCCCTCAGAAGATCGACTGGAATGATCCTCGCCGGGCTGGCCGGGGCGGGGCCAGTGTCGCAAACGCCAATGCCCGTACAGTTTCGGACATGGCCACCATCGCGCTCGCCGCCACCGACGGGATGCTGCACTTCGAACTGGCCGCGGCCTGCGAGATCTTCGTCCGCGACCCGACCGGGCTGGCCGACCCCTGGTACGACCTGGTGGTCTGCGGCCCCGGCCCGATCGGCGTCGGCCGGTTCGCCGTCACGCCCGACCACGGGCTGGACCACCTGGCCCGCGCCGACACGGTGATCGTCCCGGCGATCGAGGACACCGACGCCGACCCGCCGTCCGACCTGGTCGACGCGGTCCGCGCCGCCCACGACGCGGGCGCTCGGATGGTTTCCCTCTGCACCGGCGCGTTCGTGCTCGCCGCCGCCGGCATCCTCGACGGGCTGCGCGCCACCACCCACTGGGCGCACACCGAGGCGCTCGCCGCCCGCTACCCCCGCGTCCACGTCGACCCGGACGTGCTCTACGTGGACAACGGCACCGTGCTCGCCTCCGCCGGCAAGGCCGCCGCCATCGACCTCTGCCTGCACCTGATCCGCCGCGACCACGGCTCCACGGTCGCCAACGCGGTCGCCCGCCGCCTGGTCGTGCCGCCGCACCGCGCCGGCGGCCAGGCCCAGTTCGTCACCACGCCGGTCCCGGCCCGCGAGGACCACCCGCTCGCCGCGCTGCTGCCGTGGGCGATGGCGCGGCTGGACCGCCCGCTGACCGTCGCGGACCTGGCCCGCCAGGCCAATATGAGCACCCGCAACCTGGTCCGCCACTTCACCGCCGCGACCGGCGCCACGCCGTCGCAGTGGCTGGCCACCCAGCGCATCCGGCGGGCGCAGGAACTGCTGGAGAACACCGACGACAGCATCGACGCCGTCGCCGAGGCATCAGGCATGGGTACGGCGACGACGCTGCGCCGGCACTTCCACCGCACAGTTGGCGTGCCGCCGGACACCTACCGCCGGACGTTCCGCCGAGGCTGACCGGCACAGCGGCTATGGTCGGTTCGTGCCGCCCGAGGGGACGGTCGCCTGACAATCGGCACGGGGGAAGCTGTGTTCGACGTGATCGTGGTCGGCGGCGGGCCGACCGGCATGATGCTGGCGAGCGAGTTGCGCCTCCAGGGCATCGGCGTGCTCGTGCTGGAGCGCGACGCCGAGCCGCCGCCGTACGTGCGCTCGCTCGGGCTGCACGTCCGCAGCATCGAGGTGATGGACCAGCGCGGGCTGCTGGAGCGGTTCCTGGAACACGGCGGCACGCACCCGATCCGGGGGTTCTTCGCCGGCATCGACAAGCCCGCACCCGCCGATCTGGACACCGCCCACCCGTACGTGCTCGGCATCCCGCAGACGCTCACCGACCGGCTGCTCGCCGACCACGCGGCCGAGGTCGGGGCCGAGATCCGGCGCGGCAGTGCGGTGACCGGGCTGGAGCAGGACGACGGCGGCGTGACCGTCCACCTCGACTCCGCGAGTGCGCCGCCGCTGCGGGCGCGGTTCGTCGTCGGCTGCGACGGTGGGCGCAGCACCGTCCGGAAGCTGCTCGGCGTCGGATTCCCCGGCGAGCCGTCGACAGTCGACACGCTGCTGGGCGAGATGGAGGTGACCGCCTCCCCGGACGAGATCACCACGATCATGACCGAGGTACGCCGCACCGAGAAGCGGTTCGGGCTCGGCCCGTCGGGCACGCCCGGCGTGTTCCGGGTGGTCGTGCCGGCGGCCGACGTGACCTCGGCACCGCCGACGCTGGAGGACTTCAAACGGCAACTGACCGCGTACGCGGGCACCGACTTCGGCGTGCACTCGCCCCGCTGGCTGTCCCGCTTCGGCGACGCGACCCGCCTGGCCGAGCACTACCGGGTCGGGCGGGTGTTCCTGGCCGGCGACGCCGCGCACGTCCACCCGCCGCTGGGCGGGCAGGGGCTCAACCTCGGCATCCAGGACGCGTTCAACCTGGGCTGGAAGCTGGCGGCGGAGGTGAACGGGTGGGCGCCGGACGACCTGCTCGACACCTACGAGTCCGAGCGGCGCCCGGTGGCCGCCGACGTGCTGACGAACACGCGCGCGCAGATGCTGCTGACCACGAACGAGCCCGGACCGCAGGCGGTACGGCAGGTGCTGACGCAGCTCATGGACTTCGACGAGGTCAACCGCTTCCTGATCGAGAAGGTCACCGCGATCAGCGTCAGGTACGACGTCGGCGAGGGTCATCCTCTGCTCGGACGGCGGCTGCGCGACGTACCGCTGCCGCAGGGACGCCTGTACGAGCTGATGCGTACCGGCGGCGGGTTGTTGCTGGACGGGACCGGGAAGCTGTCGGTGGACGGCTGGGCCGACCGGGTCGGGCTCGTCGCCGGCACCGGCGACGAGCTGGACGTGCCGGCGGCGCTGCTGCGGCCGGACGGTCACGTGGTTTGGGTGGGCGACGACCAGCGGACGCTGGAGGGCGCGCTGACCAGATGGTTCGGCGGCGGGACGGTTCGCGGGTAGCGACGGCGCACGGACTCGGCAATGATCAGCTTCATGTCCGACGACAACCTGGCCGACACCTGGCGTCGCATCATCCTGGGAGACGGCAAGTCCTGGGTCGTGTTCGCGCACGGCACGTGCGTCGTCCTGCCGGACCCCGCGCCGGGCGTCGACCTCGCCGCACAGGCCGTCGAGATCCTGCGCGAGTACGGCCCCGTCCACGTCGGCTCGCCGTCCGCGGACTTCGGTACCGTCACGCTCGATCCCGGCCCCGGCTGGGCGGTCTACGGCCATCACCACGACGTGTTGACCTACGTCGGCCCGGACGAGGTCTCGGACGACAGCGACCTTGCTGTCGGTCTGTACGGGCGCCACAAGCGAGATCGAGACGGCCATGAGCTGACCGTCGTCCACGTCGAGGACAAGCGGCCCCGCTGACGCGCGTCGGCGCTGCGGGTTCAACCGACAGCGGCGAAATAGGCTCCAGTCCGTGCACGGATTCACCGATGTCGACCGGCAGCCGGACCCGAAATCGTGGGTGGGCGTGCTCGACCGCCTGAGCGGCGAGCCCTTCTACCAGGCATACCAGCAGCGGGTACGCGAGTTGCTCCGCCCGTCGCCCGGCCGGCGCTACCTCGACGTCGGTGCGGGCACCGGGGCGAGCGCGGTCCGCCTGAGGGACGATCACGACGTCACCGTGCTGACGGTGGATCGTTCCCTGACCATGGCCGTCGCCATGCGAGCCCGTGGCTTGACCCGGTGCGCCGTCGCCGACGCGCATCAGCTGCCGTTCCTCGACGACTCGATCGACGGCGCCTGGGCCGACCGCACCGTGCAGCACCTCGCCGATCCCCGCGCCGCGATCAGGGAGCTCGCCAGGGTCGTCCGCCCGGGTGGCCGGATCGTTCTCGCCGATCCCGACTACGACACGCAGGTGCTCGACATCGCCGACCAGGATCTGGCCCGGCGCGTGCTGAGATTCCGGGCCGACGTCATGCTCCGCAACGGCACCCTGGCTCACCAGCACGCCGGCATTCTCGCCACGCTCGGCCTGGCCGAGGTCACCGTCGAACCCCGCACGCTGCTGGTACGGGACCCGAACGCCGCCGACAACGTTCTCGGCCTGCGCAGTTGGGCCGGTACGGCGGCTCAGCGCGGCGTACTCGACCCTGCCGAAGCTCGCGCGTTCGAGGAGCAGTTCGACGAGGCGGTCGAGGCAGGCCGGTTCACGTACGCGGTCACGTTCTTCCTCACCGCGGCCACCGTCTACTTCCACGAGCCGTCGTCGTAGCGCATCACCGTTGACGTCGGTGCTTAGCATCGCGACGTGGACGAAAGTTGGGAACAACTTCACCCGCGACAACGCAAGCTGATTGGCGCGTTGATCATCCTCACCGCTTCTTCCGCCTTCATGTGCTGCGCCGCCTTCTATAACGGCACGACCGCGATTGGCCTCGCGAACCGCGGCCGCACCACAGACGCCACAGTCGTCGACGTCGACCGTCATGGGCGCGCCAGCAAGGTCACCGTGGAGTTCACACCTCGTAGCGGCGAACCCCTGAGCGCGGAGTGCACGAGCTGCAGCCCCGAGCTCGACGAGGGCGATCGAGTACGCATCCGCTACAACCCCGACGACCTCGCGCCGGGGGTGGAGGACGCCGAGAACCACGGCGCGCAGCGCGTCGCGGTATTCAACCTCGTGGCCGCCACCGCCCTGCTGTCGGGCGCTGGGTTTGCCGGGTGGCGCCTTCACCGAGACCGCCCAGTCTGATTCTGGGCACCGCCGGCTTGTGGCCGGTGTCAGCCGCCACACGGACGTCCCTGCCGGGTGTAGGCAGGCGGGATGCCGGGTACCTCGCGCCCCAACCCCGCACCCCTGCACAGGAGGACCCCATGACCGTCGTACTCGCCGTTGTCTGCAGCGACGGGGTGGTGATCGGCGCGGACTCCCAGATCACCGAGAGCGACCGCGGTCTGAGCTTCCCCGCGCAGAAGCTGCACCCGCTCGGCGACTGCGCCGCCTGGGGCGGCAGCGGCGCGCGCGGAGTGCTGAACGACCTGCGCCCCCTCCTCCAGGACTCGGCCACCGCCATCCTCGAAGCGCCGGACATCGGCGGCGAGCTGCAGGAGCGCGTCCTGCCCGTCTTCAAGAAGCACTACGAGAACTACATCCCGGACGTGCCCGGCGAGGGCTCCGGCGGCGGGGTGTCGGCGTACCTGCTCGCGGCCGGCTTCAGCCAGGGCGGGCCGTGGATCGTGGAGATCAACCCGAACGGGCTCATCGGCCGCTACGAGGACGTTGGCTTCCACGCCATCGGCTCCGGCGCGCCGATGGCTCAGCAGGCCGGCGCGCTGCTGTCCCACTTCCGGATGACCACGCGCACCGTCGAGTACGGCGTGGTGGGCGTGGTACGGGTGCTGGAGGCGCTGGAGCAGACCTCGCCGTCGGTCGGCAGGCCGTTCAGCGTCGCGTGCATCCGGGAGGAAGGCGCCCACCATCTCGACGAGAAGGAGATCGCCAAGGCGCTGAAGGACGTCCAGCGCTGGCGTGACCTCGAACAGAAAGCGCTTGACCAGCTGTTCGACTGACGCGAGCGGGTTCGAAAAAGGCCGTCTCCCATCACGGGAAACGGCCTTTGAACTGGGTGGAGCTGAGGGGATTTGAACCCCTGACCCCCTCGATGCGAACGAGGTGCGCTACCGGTCTGCGCCACAGCCCCTCCGCCGGCGAACCGGCGTCGGTCCCACCCAGCTTTCACCGGGTGGGCCGGCGACAAGGCTAACAGGTAGCGCCCCCACGACGCGAACCGCCCCACCGCCCACGTAGATCTTGGAAGAAAGCGGCTCCCAGAGCGACCCATTTCTTCCAAGATCGCCCGCCGCGGGCGACGAGGGCCGCGCCGGGCGAGGGCGTCAGGCGCCTCGTCCGGACTGGTAGGGGCGTCCGCGCAGGCCACCCGCCCGCCGGTAGGACACCGAGCCGCCGCTCGCCGCGGGTGGCAGGTCCGCGGGACGGTCCAGCCCCATCGCCGTACGCCGGACCGCCTCGCGCTGGGCGGCCAGCCGGCGCTGCGCCTCCCGCCGGGCCGCCGCGCGCCGGGCCTGCTCGCGGCGTACCTCGGCCTGGCGGGCGGCCAGCCAGGCCGCCTCCCGGGCGTCCGCGCGCCGCCGCCGACGTTCGGCGAGGGCACGCTGCCGCAGGTGCACGACGTACGCAACGAGCAGCGTGCCGGTGACCGAGACGCTGATCCAGAACCCGGGTCCGACAAGTACCACGCCGCCCAGTTCCACCAGGTTGAGCAGCAGCAGCGCGGCGAGCACCCGGCGCCGGCGGTAGATCGCCGGGGTGTGCCGCCGCCGGGGCGAGTTCCGTCGGCGGGACTGGGCCGGGACGGCGGAGACGGGCCGGAGCCGGCCGGAACGGCGGCGCATCGGTGGCGCGGAGACCGGGCGGGCGAGACTACCCGTGTCGGAGTCTTCACTGAGGGTCACCACGAGGGAGCGCGGCGGGTGCAGCGGCCGTCGCCCGGGCACGGTGCGCCGTCGACGCTGGCGCTGGAGCACCCGCGCCGTCGACTGCGCCCGCTCCGCCACCAGCCGCTCGGTGGCGTCGTACCGGCGGACCAGCGCCGGAGCGAGGGCGAGCAGACCGGCGGCGGCGAGGACGGCGAGGAGCACCGACGTGGGCACCCTCACCCCTCCCGTCACCAAAGTTCTCCGGCGAGCGCCGCCCGCCGCAACTTGTTCCGTCGACCGTCGTTTACGGCGCACTTCATGCGGGCGGGCAGCGCTTGCCGCAGCTTGCAGTTACTTGAGGTTACGGGCCGTCGACCCAGTTCACAGTGCGCCGCGCCGTGCGGGCGCGTCAGCGGCGGTTGTCACGTACGCGGTGCCACCGCGCCAGCAAGCCGCCCTCGGCGACTACTTCCTCGCCGGTCATCGCGTATCCGATGTGGTCGCGCCACGCGCCGTCGATGTGCATGTAGCGCACGTGATAGGCCTCCTCGCGGAAGCCGAGCTTCTCCACCACCCGGCGGGACGGCATGTTCTCCGGCCGGATGTTCACCTCGATCCGGTGCAGGCCACCGGGTCCGAAGGCGTGGTCCACGGCGAGCGCGACAGCGGTCGGGATCACGCCCCGGCCGGCCACCCGGGAGTCCACCCAGTAGCCCACGTACCCGGAACAGAACGCCCGCCGCACGATGCTGCCGATGTTGACGTGGCCGACCAGCCGCTCGCTGCCGTCCTCACGCAGGCACACCGCGAACGGCATGCCCTCACCGCTGCGCGCGGACTTGCGCTGGTCCGCGTGGACCAGCCGGAACGCCGCCGGCGAGTTGGTCTCGTACCAGCCGCCGGGCACGTGCGACTCCCACGGCGCCAGCCACTCGCGGTTCGCGCGCCGGATCTCCGACCAGGCGCCGGCGTCCGAGCGCCGGTACGGCCGCAGCACCACCGGGCCGTCCACGAGCACCGCCGGCCACCCCGGAGCCCGCCAGAACCTCACCGAGCCGGCCTTTCGCTCGCGACTGCGGGGCTCGCAAGCTCACTCCTCGCGCTCACCGGGCTTGCCCTTCGCTCGCGACTGCGGGGCTCGCAAGCTCACTCCTCGCGCTCACCGGCGCCGGTCCAGCAGGAGCACGTCGACGGTGGACCCCGCGGCGGCGGTGGTGACCCGCTCGCCCAGCACCAGCAGACCGTTCGCGTCGGACAGGCCGGACAGCGTGTACGGGCCACCGGCGAGCGGCTGCACCGTGTACCCGCCGCCACGCCGCTCGGCCACGTGCGCGGGCCGGAACTCGCGCAGCCCCACCGGGGACGAGACCGTCTCCAGCAGATGCGCGCGGACGCTCGGCCGGAACACCGGCTCGGCACCGGCCAGCAGCTGGATCGCCGGGCGGGCCAGCACCTCGAAGCCGATCAGCGCCGCGCCGGGCTCACCGGGAAGACACACCACCGGCACCTCCTCGGCGCCGACCGTACCGAACCCGAGAGCCGTTCCCGGATAGAGGGCCACCTCTGTGAAGGTGACCGGTCCGGCCCGGCCGCCCTCGCGGCGGGACAGGATGCGGCGGACCATGTCGCCCGGGCCGGTACCGGTGCCGCCGGTGGTGATGATCAGGTCGGCCCGCAGCGTCTGGTCGTCCAGCAGGCCACGCAGCGCCTCCGGGTCGTCGTCGCAGATCCCCACCCGGTACGCGAGCCCGCCCGCCTCGGCCGCCGCAGCGGTGAGCGCGTGCGAGTTGGTGTCGACCACCTGCCCGGGCTGGCTGCCCCGGCCCACGTCGACCAGCTCGTCGCCGGTGGCCACGATGACCACGCGCGGACTGGGCCGCACCACGACGTGCCCGATGCCGGTGGCGGCGAACACCGCCACCAGCGCCGGTGAGACGTACGCGCCGGCGCGGGCGAGCAGTGTGCCGGCGACCAGTTCCTCCCCGGCGCGGCGCAGCCCGTACCCCCGTTTGGGGGCGCGGAAGATCTCGACGGCGGCCATGCCCTGGTCGGTCCACTCCACCGGGACGACCACGTCGGCGCCGATCGGCAGCGGCGCGCCCGCCGCGACCGAGAAGCACGAGCCGGGGGTGAGCCGAACCGGCCGCCAGCTCGCCGCGCCCAGGTCACCGACGACGTTGAGCCGGATGCTGCGGCCACCGGGCATACCGGAGGGGGCCGGGACGTAGCCCGGCCCCCGACTCCCACCGGAGATGTCCTCCCAGCGCGCGGCGTACCCGTCCACCGCCGCCTGGTCGAAGGCGGGGTACGAGTGCGGGGCGACCACGTCCTCGGCGAGCACGTTGCCGTACGCCTGGGTCAGGTCGAGGTCGAGTGGAGGCAGCGCGCGTAACCTGCGCAGCACACTGCCCAGGTAGTCGGCGAGCGGCGTCAACTCGTTCGCGGCCGCCTCGGCGTCGGCCGTCGCGGTCATGTATCGGCACCGCCGGACGCGTCACGCATGCCGTTGAGGACCGCCGCGGTGACCGTCTCGTCGCCGTTGTTGACGAACTCGGCCAGCCACTTGCGGAACTCGGCGCCCAGGTCCTCCCGCTCGGCCGCGATCTGCACCACGGTCTGCAGGTAGCCCAGCGGCATGCCGGTGTCGTAGCGGGTGCCCCGGTAGACGATGGCGTGCACCGGCACCCCCTCGGTACGCAGCAGCTCCATCGCGTCGGTCAGCTGGATCTCGCCGCCGCTGCCCGGGTCGGTACGCCGGATCGCGTCGAAGATCTTCCCCGGGAGCACGTACCGCCCGAGGACCGCCAGGTTGCTGGGCGCGTCGGACGGACTGGGCTTCTCCACCATGCCGGTGACCTTGACGACCTCGGCGATGTCGCCGTACTCCGACTCGGCGGGCTCGACCGACGCGATGCCGTAACGGCTGGTCTCGGCCGGGTCGACCTCGAAGAAGGCGAGCACCACGCCACCGGTGCGGGCCTGGAGCTCCAGCATGGCCGGCAGCAGCGGCTCGGAGGGCTTGACGAACTCGTCGCCGAGCAGCACCGCGAAGGGCGCGTCGCCGACGTGCGACTCGGCGTACCCGACGGCGTGGCCGAGGCCGAGCTGCTCCGGCTGGCGGACCGTGTAGATCGCTGCGAGTTCCTCGGTGCGCTTGACCTCGGCCAGCAGCTCGGGCTTCTTGGCGAGCCGTTCCTCCAGGTCGGGCCGGCGGTCGAAGTGGTCGACCATCGAGGTCTTGCCGCGACCGGTGATCAGCAGGATGTCGTCGATGCCGGCCTGCGCGGCCTCCTCGACGATGTACTGCAGCACCGGCCGGTCGACGACCGGCAGCAGTTCCTTGGGAACCGCCTTGGTGGCCGGCAGGAACCGGGTGGCCAGGCCGGCGGCCGGGATCACGGCCTTGACCGCGCGGGAGCGACCGCGGGTCGCTGAGGGGTTCGCTGAGTGCTCCGACATGTCGCGAGACTATCGGCCACGGCTCTGCCGCGGCGGGTGAGGACCGGAAGACGCGCCGCCCTGGACGGTGCCCGGCGCGTCCGCCGTGCCCGCCCGGGGCAGCCCGTCCGGCGGGCTGACGGTCACGGCCACCACCGGGATCTCCTGGGTGGGAACCGGATCGGGCGCGGGGGCCAGCCGGTAGCCGTCGCGTCCGGCGGCCTTCGCCGCGTACAGCGCGTCGTCGGCGGCGTCGAGCACCTGCTGGCCGTCGGCGGCGTGGTCCGGGTAGACGGCGATGCCGATGGAGACGGTCACCGGCACGTGCACCGGTTCGTCGGTGCTTCCCTCGACAGTCACCGGCTGGTCCCGTACGACCGCGCCGAGCCGCTCGGCGACGATCGTGGCGCCCCGCGCGTCGGTCTCCGGCAGCAGCACCACGAACTCCTCGCCGCCCTGCCGGAACGCGAGGTCCACCTCGCGGATCACGCCGCGTACCCGGCGCGCGAACTCGACCAGCACGGCGTCCCCGGCGGCGTGCCCCCAGGTGTCGTTGACGCGCTTGAACCGGTCGAGGTCGAGCGCGAGCACGCTGAGCATCCGGCCGAACCGGTTCGCTCGCTCCACCTCCCGGCGGATCGACTCGCGCAGGTAGCGGTAGTTCCACAACCCGGTCAGCGGGTCGGTGAGGGAGAGCCGCTGCGCCTCCTCGTGCACCCGGACGTTCTCCACCGCGACCGCCGCGTGCCCGGCGAACGTCCGCAGCGTCACCACGTCGTCGTCGTGGAACTCGGGACCGCCGAGCCGGTCGTAGAGCACGAGCACGCCGAGCGCGGCGCAGGCCGAGCCGGGCGGGTCGCCGTCGGCGGGCGGGTGGCCGGGCCGGTCCGGGCCGCGCGACTCGGCGCCGCCGGGCGTGGCGAACGGCACCGCCACGTACGTCTCGCAGGACGGTTCCCCGGTCGGGGCGTCGGGTGGGGTCCACCGGCCGCGCAGCGGCTCACCGGTGGCGGCGACCGCGCCGAGCACCCCGGCGCCGACCGCGACCCGCAGCGTCGCCGGGTCGGCCGGGTCGCTCGTGGGCCAGCGTCCCGTCAGCCCTTCGACGCACCGGCCGACGAGCACGCCCTCGGCGTCGACGAGCAGCACCGCGCCGGCCCGGGCGCCGGTGGCGGCGATCGCGCTGTCCAGGATCACCCGCAGGATGCGTTGCAGGTCGTGCGTGCTGGCGAGCGTGTCGCCGAGCACGGCGAGGTGGTTGCGCAGCTGGTCCCGGCTGCTGGTCAGCGCCGCCACGTAGCTGCCGGTCTCCCGGGCCATCCGGTTGAACGCGCTGGCCAGCCGCCCGATCTCGTCCCGGCTGCGCACCGGCACCCGGGCGCTCAGGTCGCCCTGCGCCACCCGGTCCACCGCCCCGGCCAGCTCGCCCAGCGGCCGGGTGGTCACCCGGGCGAGCCGCCACGCGGTCAGCACGGCCAGCAGGGCGGCCAGCGCCACCGCCGCGATCAGCGCGCCGTACAGGCCGGGTGGGCGCTCGCCGGGAATCGAGAGCACCAGCGGCAGGGGTTGACCGGGCATCGGGCCCACCCGGCGCACGTACCGGCCGTCGCCCGTCCCGGCCACGCCGTTCCCGCGCGCCTTGCCGGCGGCGGCCAGCACCGCTGCGCGTACCCCCTGCTCTTCGGTCGTGTGGGTGATCTGCCCGGGGGCGTCGAGGAGGGTGACCGCGACGCCGGTGACGGCGGCGAGCCGCGCCACGAAGGCCCGGTCGACGGGCTGCGCGGCGGCGACCGCGCCGAGGTCGGCGCCGGCCGGGTCGCGCAGCCGCACCTGGGCGGAGAGCGCGCCGATCGGGGTGGCGGGGGCGCCGGCGCAGTCCTGCCAGCGCCCGGGCGGACCGCCCGCCGTGGCGTAGCTGGTGCGGCCGGCGGCGTCGGCGATCAGCACGCCGGCGGCGAGCCCCCGGCCGACCACCTGGTCGGCCGCACGCGGCCGGGCGACCGGGTCGGCCACCAGCGCGACCGCGTCGGCCGCCGCGCGCAGTTGCTGGCAGAGCGCGTCGATCGAGGTACGCACACCGGCCGCGGCCAGACCCAGTCGCTCGGTGGCGCGGCTCCGGTCGACGGCGCTCAACGTCGCCCCGACGAAGAGCGCGCCGAGCAGGACGGGGCCGAGCACCACCGCGAGGAAGGCTGCCGTCAACCGCCCGCGTAGCGTCAAGCTTCCCCCCGGAAGTTCCGCGCCCCTTGGTGCGATGCTGACACAGAGCGACCATTAGGCAAGCGTTGCGTCAGGAGTGTTGCGTGCCGGAATTTTCGGATGAAGCGCACGATGCGAAGCAGAAGATGCGCGTCGCGCTGCTCGCCGCCCGCCGGTCGCTGTCCGCGCCCGAGCGCGCGGTCGCGGCGGCCGCCGTCCAGGCCGAGCTGGTGACCCTGGTACGCCGACTGCGACCGGCCAGGATGAGCGCGTACGTGCCGGTCGCCTCCGAGCCCGGCGGGGACGACCTGCCCGAGGTGCTGCGGGCCGCGCTGCCGCCCGACGCCGAGCTGCTGCTGCCGGTGCTCTGCGACGACCTGGACCTGGACTGGGCCCCCTACACCGGGCGGGAGTCGCTGCGCGCCGCCGGCCGGGGCATGCGCGAGCCGACCGCGCCGACCCGGGGCCGCGCCGCAGTGGCCGTGGCGGGACTCGTAGTGGTGCCGGCGGTAGCGGTGGACCGCCGGGGCATCCGGCTGGGCCGCGGCGGCGGCTCGTACGACCGGGCGCTCGCCCGGGTGCCCGCCACCGTGCCGACGGTGGCTCTCCTGCACGACGGCGAGCTGGTCGAGGCGGTCCCCGCCCAGCCGCACGACCGCCCGGTGCACTGTGTGATCACTCCGGCGGACGGGTTGGTGGCCGTCCCGGGTGTGGGCCCGGGCGCTTCCGCTGGACGAACCCGGGGGTCATGACGCACCATTGGCACTCGAATACCACGAGTGCCAACAGGCCGTGCCAAGATCCGGAGGAGAACGTGCCCACGTACCAGTACGCCTGCACCGCGTGCGGCCACCAGCTCGAGGCGGTGCAGTCCTTCTCGGACGACCCGCTGACCGAGTGCCCGGCGTGTGAGGGGCGGCTGCGAAAGCTCTTCAACTCGGTGGGCATCGTGTTCAAGGGCTCCGGCTTCTACCGCACGGACTCCCGTACGTCCGGGTCCGACAACGGGAGCAGCGCCGCGAACAAGCCGGCCAAGTCCGAGTCGTCCTCGTCGTCCGGTTCGACGTCGTCTGGTTCGTCCTCGTCCGGTTCGTCGTCGTCCTCTTCTTCGGGGTCGTCGTCCGGTTCGGGTTCCGGCTCTGGTTCGGGTTCCGGGTCGACGGCGAGCAAGGCGCCGGCGGCGTCCAGTTCCTCCTGACCAACGCTTTCGCGCTCGTGGCCGTCCCGTTCGGGGGCGGCCACGTTGCGTATGGCCGCCCCGCACGATGGAGCGCCCGCTCCCGACCACTCGCGCGCTGCTCACCACCTCGGCGAGGTTGCTGCATCAGCTCGCCCGGATAGCGCCACTTCCCCGAACTGGCGGCCCCGGCCACTCCGGATGTGACCACCTCCCCGAAGTGGTGGCGCCGAACCCCGCCCGGGCAGCGGTTGTGCACAGGACGGCGGGTTATCCACAGGGGCATGCGGTGGGGCCGCGGGCGACGATGGCTCGGCCCTAGCCTGCGGGTCGGATGGTCGGCTGACAGCGGGAGGCAGCGGTGGCGGGTGGCGAGGCGACGTTGCGTCCGGTCCGCTGGCGCGGATTGCCGCGACGCCGGACGCTACTGCGGGTGGCACTCGTCGCGGTGCTGCTGGGACTGGCCGCGGCGGTGCTCCAGACACCTCCGTCCTGCCAACCCGGGGCTCCCCCGGCCGCCTCGACGACGCCGGCCGGTCCGCCGCCCGACGGGCCACGCGCGTTGCCGGCCGGTGCGGTCGGTGTGCCGATCCGGCTGGCCGAGCCGGCCGCCCTCGCGGTGCTGCGTCCAGGTGCCCGGGTCGATCTGATGGTGGTGCCCGCCGGCGGGTCGGCTGACCCTACGCTGCTGGCGCCGCGTGCGCTGGTGCTCGACGTGGTCGGCGCCGCCGGGGCGGTCGACGGGTCCTCCGCGCTCTACCTGGCGCTGCCGCCCGAGCAGGCGCGCCGGGCGGTCGGGTTGCCGGAGGGCAGCCGCTTCGCCGTGGTCGTACGCGGGTGACGCGGAGCCGCGGTCAGTCCCAGTGCGGCGGGCGCTCGGCGAGCAGCCAGTCGTCGTTGCCGCCGGGGCGCTCGCCCCAGCCGCGGTCGGTGTCGTCGGTGGTCTGTTCGGGCAGCACCACGAAGTCTTCGCTGAGGTCGACCACGCGGTCGTCGTCGCCGCGCGGTGCCCGGATGCCGGGGTCGGTCACGAGCAGCAACGATACCGCCGGAACGGCGGCCACCTCGACCCCGCGACGTCCGGCGCCGCCACGGCTGCGATCGGGAACAGCCCGGCGCGGACTGCACCGTGATCCCGAACAGCCAGACACAGACCGGGCGCGACCCTGAACGGCCACTCGATCTCGTCGGGCCCGGCAGCGGGTCGGAGCCCCGCCGCGCAAGAGGTACGCGCCGAGGTGTCGGTGTCGGGCGGCCGACCGGCCGGGGCGTTGGTAGCGTCGGACGGCGTGACGACGCCGAGCGGTGGCAGCCCCGACGACGAGACCTGGCGACGCCCGGAGCAACAGGCCACGGGCGAGGAGAACGACGCCGGGGCGTCCCGCCCGGGCGGGTCGGGCTCCGGCCAGGCCGACCCAGGGCCTGTGGGCGCCCCAGGGCCTGTGGGCGACCCCGCCGATTCCGGACCTGTGGGCCGCCCGGCCGAACACGGACCCGTGAGCCACCCCGCCGACCACGCCGGGTGGGACGCGCCCGGACCCGGCGAAGCCGGGAGCCAGCCGACCGGGGTCGGCGCCGCCGGAACGGGAGTCACCGCCGCCGACACCTCCGGGGCGTCCGGGCCGAACAGCCCGTGGTCGCGCGAGGCGGCCACCGAGAGCCCGTGGGCCAAGCCGGAGTCGGCCGGCGGCTGGACGGTGGCCGGCGGGCCCTGGCCGGGCCGGTCCGCCGGTGACCCGGCTGCCGGTGGCTACGCCGGACCGCCGCCGAGCACGCCTCCGCCGCCCGGCTGGCGGCCACCGGTGCACGTCCAGCCGGCGCCGCCCCGCCGGCTTCCGCCGCAGGACATGGCCGCGATGGATCAGGCGGAGCAGCGCGCGCAGCGGCTCACCTACGGCGTCGGGGCAGTCGTCGCCGTGGTGCTGGTGCTGCTCACCTGCCTGCTCTGCTCGCGGCTGCTGTTCTGAGCGGCAACGCTCAGACGATGCCGTCCCACACCATCTTGGCGCCGCTGTCACCGGTCAGGTAGACGTACACGAGCGCGAAGCCCGCCAGCACCGCCACCGCGACGGTGAGCACGATCGGCAGCCAGCGGGGCAGGTTCCGGGCGCGGGCGAACCTGCTCGCCGACAGCACCAGCAGCAGCGCCGCGGCGCCGAGACCGAGCGAGAACCAGAACAGGGTGTCGCCGTACTCGGCGTGCTCACTGATCTGCTGGAGCCGGTCCGGCGGGTAGCCCTTCGCGCGCAGGATCCCCTCCAGCTCCTCGCCGGACTCGGTCGCGACCCAGGCGACCGCCGGGGTGATCACGGCCAGCGCGGCGACCGCCCAGTCCAGCCGGTGCCGCCAGCGCGGCAGCAATCCGTACGCGATGGCGAACAGCGCCAGCAGCGGCACGAGCACCACCACCGCGTGAATGACGAGCACGTGCAGCGGCAGACCGTTGAATTCCCTGAACACCGACACCTCCGGCGAGTGGGTGGTTAGGCGCGCACAGCGTACGTCGCGAGGCTGTGTAACCCCACACACGCAGACGCGGCCCCGCCGGTTCACCTGTGGCCCCGGCCACCCGCGAGCACGCTCGCTTGTCGGCCTGTCACCTGCGTGCTGTCATGGATTCATGTCCACGGGTGAGGAACTGCTCCGGTCGAGGGGCCTACGGGTCACGCGACCGCGTCTCGCCGTGCTGGACGTGCTCTCCGCCGGTGGGCACCTGGAGGTCGACGAGATCACCCGCCGGGTCCGTCAGCGGATCGACTCCGTTTCCACCCAGGCCGTCTACGACGTGCTCGGCGCGCTGTCCCGAGCCGGGCTGTCCCGCCGGATCGAGCCGGCCGGCAGCCCCGCGCGGTACGAGGCGCGGGTCGGCGACAACCACCACCACGTGGTGTGCCGGGGCTGCGGCGAGATCGCCGACGTCGACTGCGCGGTGGGCAGCGCGCCCTGCCTCGACCCGAACGTGGCGCACGGCTTCGAGCTGGACGAGGCCGAGGTGACCTTCTGGGGTCTCTGCCCGGCCTGCCAGTCGCGCCGCTCCGCCGACGACTGAGCGAGCACCGAGGGCGCCGGACCGAGGACACCGACCCGGGGGTGACCGGCGAACGCCGTGGCACTCTTGATCGGTGGACACTGACGACCTCGGCCTGTTCGGTCCGGGTTCGGTCACGTGGAAGGTGCACGAGGAACCGATCCTGATCGTCGCCGGCCTGCGCTCGCTCTACCTCCAGGCGCTGCATCCGCGTGCGATGGCGGGCGTCGCGCAGAACAGCAACTACCGCTCGGACGCCTGGGGCCGGCTGGTCCGCACGGCGACGTACGTGGGGACGACGATCTACGGCACCACGGCCGAGGCGCAGGCGGCCGGGCGGCGGGTGCGTGCGCGGCACGCCCGGATGCGCGCCACCGACCCGTTCACCGGCGAGGAGTTCCGCGTCGACGAGCCGAAGCTGCTGCGCTGGGTGCACGTCACCGAGGTCGAGTCGTTCGTGAGCACCGCCCGGCGTGCCGGTCTGGCGCTCACCGACGACGAGGTGGACGGCTACTACACCGAGCAGCGCCGGTCGGCGGCCCTGGTGGGGCTGGACCCGGACGACGTGCCGGGCACCGCCGCCGAGGTGGCCGACTACTACCGGGACGTACGCCCGCAGTTGCGGATGACCCGGGAGGCGGCCGAGACGGCGCTGTTCCTGACCGCGCCGCCGATCCCGTGGAAGGTCAGCCTGCCGGCGCGGGTCGGCCTGAACCTGGGGCCGCCGCGCTGGGCGTACCTGGGGATCGCTGCCACCGCGCTGGGGATGCTGCCGCCGTGGGCGTTGCGGCTCTACGGCGGGCTGGGCCTGCCCACCACCGCGCTGTCGGCGGACCTGAGCGCGCGGGCGCTGCGGCTGGCGCTGGCCGCGGTGCCCCGGCGCTACCGGGAGGGCCCGTTGCAGCAGGCCGCCAAGGAACGCGCCGCCCGCCTGACCGCGGCCTGACGGCGACGCGCGCTCAGTCCTGGTCGGCGAATCGCTCGACGGCGGACCAGGGCTCCTTGCCGGGGGTCTGCGCGCCGGTCGGGCAGGTACGCCGGTAGTCGCACCAGCCGCACCGCGGCCCCGGCTCGGTGGGGAACGCCGCGTCGGGGTCGGTGCCGTCGGCCACTGCGCGTTCGGCGGCCATGATGTCGCGGGCGGTGTCCTCGGCGCGGGTGAGCTGCCGGTGCAGGGACTCCGGCGTGTGCTCGTGCGCGGCGACGGTGCCGGTGGGCAGGTGGTGCAGCTCGACCCGGCGGCACGGCTTGCGGAACACCCGCTCGGCCGCGTACGCGTAGAGCGCGAGCGCCTGCGAGCCGCGCGCGTCGTCGGTGTCGAGGCCGGTGCGACCGGTCTTGTAGTCGACGATGACCAGTTCGGGCCGCCCGTCCGGGCCGGGGCGCGAGTCGATCCGGTCGGTGCGGCCGTTGAACGCGAGCACGGCGGTCTTCACCGCGACGACCCGTTCCACGCCGACTGGCTCGTCGGCCGGGTCGAGGCCCGCCACGTAGCTCTCCAGCCAGGTCAGCGCCCGCCGGAAGGCGTCGCGTTCCTGCTCGTCGTCGCGGTAGCCCTCGCGGACCCAGGTGCCCTTGAGCAGCGTGCCGAGCACCTCGGGGCGGCGGCGATCGGGGGCCAGCGCGTACCAGTTCTTCAGCGCGGTGTGGACGCTGGCGCCGAGCGAGTTGTGCGCCCACGGCGGGCCCTTGGGCGGCGCGGGCCGGTCCACGTAGGCGTAGCGGTAGCGGCGGGGACAGTCCGCGTACGCGCCGAGTTTGCTCGGTGTGCAGACGAACAGGCGCTCCGGCATGCCCTCGAAGCCGAGCTGCTCGGACTGCTCGGCGCGCGGTCGGGGAGCCCGGGAGCCACTGGCTGCTGACTGTCGTCGCACCCCTGAGATCCTGCCACCCCGGTACGACAGCGGACGAAGCGCTCAGGCGTTGTTGAGGTACTGGGTCACGAACGCGGCGATCGCGTCGGCGATGAGCTGCACGGCGATGGCGGCCAGCAGCAGGCCGGCGATGCGGGTCAGCACCTCGATGCCGCCGGGGCGCAGCACCTTGACGATCCCGCCGGAGAAGCGCAGCACCACCCAGACGGTGACCATCACCGCGACGATGGCCAGCCCGATGGCCAGGTAGTCGACGCCGCCGCCGGCCTGCTGGACGAAGAGCATGGTGGCCACGATGGCGCCCGGCCCGGCCAGCAGCGGGGTGCCGAGCGGCACCAGCGCGATGTTGGAGGTGACCTGCTGGCTCGGGTCGTCCGACTTGCCGGTCAGCAGTTCCAGCGCGACCAGGATCAGCAGCAGGCCGCCCGCGGCCTGGAGCGCGGGCAGGTCGACGTGCAGGTACGCCAGGATCGTCTGCCCCGCCACCGCGAAGATCACGATGACCCCGAGCGCCAGCGCCACGGCCTGCCAGGCGGCCCGGTTCCGGTCGCGCGCCGTCAACGGCCCGGTGAGCGCGAGGAAGATGGGCATCATTCCGGGCGGGTCGACGATCACCAGCAGGGTCACGAAGACCTCGCCGAAGAGCTTGAGATCCACGCGGACACGGTAGCCGTGCCGCCGGAGCGCTTCAGCTCGAAGCGACAGGGGTCACCCCGCGGGCCAGCGCGACGATCCGCTCGTACGCCTCGGGTCCGGTGGTGTGCGCGCCGAGCCGGACGGTCTTGTGCGTGCCGTGGAAGTCGGACGAGCCGGTGACCAGCAGCCCGAGCTCGGCGGCGAGCCGGCGGACGTGCTCCCGCTCGGCCGCGTCGTGGTCCTCGTGGTCGGCCTCCAGACCGGCCAGGCCGGCCGCGGCCAGGTCCGCGATCAGCTCGTCGGGCACGATCCGGCCGCGCCGGCTGGCTCTCGGGTGGGCGAAGACGGGCACGCCGCCGGCCGCCCGCACCAGCGCCACCGCGCGGAACACCTCGATGTCGTCCTTGGGCAGCCGGTACCGCTCGCCGAGCCAGTCCGGCCCGAACGCCTCGCTCGTGGTGGCGACCAGTCCGGCCCGGATCAGCGCCTGCGCGATGTGCGGGCGGCCCACGGTGCCGCCGTCCGCGCCGGCCAGGATCTCCGTCCAGCTCACCTGGATGCCGTCGGCCTGGAGCAGCCGCACGATGCGCTCGCCGCGTTCCTCGCGGGCCTGCCGGACCCGGGCCAGCTCCGCGGCCAGTTCCGGCTCGGCCGGGTCGAAGAGGTACGCGAGCAGGTGCAGCGGGATCGCCGGCTCGACGCCGAACCAGCGGCAGGAGATCTCCGCGCCGCGGATCAGGGTGAGGCCGGGCGGCAACGCGGCGACAGCCGGCGCCCAGCCGGCGGTGGTGTCGTGGTCGGTGAGCGCCACCACGTCGAGCCCGGCGTCGGCGGCGGCCCGGACCAGCTCGGGCGGGGTCAGCGTGCCGTCGCTGGCGGTGGAGTGGGTGTGCAGGTCGATGCGGGCCGGATCGCTCACCCGCCCGACGCTACGCGCCTTCCGGAGCGGCGGGGACGTCGGCCACCACCACCGGCCGGTCCCCCGGCGCCAGCCCTTCGACAGGCGACGCCGTGGGCCGGTCCCCGGCCAGCACCCGCTCCGGCTTGACCCGGACCAGCCCGCCGGTCGCGTCCACGTGCAGCGCCACGCCCGCGTGGGTCCAGGCCACGTCGCCGGCCAGCACCGGGCCGGCCGGGTGCGCGGCCGGGGAGGCGCCCGGGTCGGCCAGGTCGACCAGCAGGGCGGAGCGGGCGTTGCCGTTCGCGAGCAGCCACCGGCCGTCGGCGGACACCCCGCCGAGTCCGTCGGCGGCCAGCTTCACCCCGCATCCGGTACGCACCGGCGCGAGGTCGCGGGCCGGGTCGAGCAGGGCCAGGCAGTGCTGCCCGGGCCGGTCGGCGGTGATCAGGCCGACCAGGCGGCCGTCGGGCCGGGTGCCGTAGACGGCGCGCACGTCCGGGTTCGCCGGCGCCGGCTGCCCACCGAGCGCGCGTTCCCAGACGCTCACCCCGCCCTCGCCGGGCTGCTGGATCAGCACGGCGTCGCCGGCGAACCCGACCGGCACGGCGCCGTCGGGCGCGGGGGTCCGGACCGGCGCGATGAGCTGCCCGGCGACCACCCCGGCGGCGATCACCTCGGGGCCGTCCCGCCAGGCGACCTGCCGCCCGTCCGGGGAGATCGCGACCGCCTCCGCGGCGGCGAGCATGACCTGCGGCGCGGTGCCGTTGGCCGGAACCCACCAGAGGGTACGACCGGCGGCGGTGGCGGCCGAGGTCATCAGCCAGCCCTCGCGGTCGTGGACGCGCTGCGCCCGTTCGACGCCGCTGACCCCGGTCAGCTGCCGCCGTTCGCCGCCGCTGGTGTCCAGCCGGTCGCCGACGAGCAGGTCGAGTTCGGCGCGGACCGGCCCGAAGCGGGTGATCGGGGGCCCCGAGGCCAGCGGGGACGGGGTGAGCCCGGGCGGGTCGCCGAGCACGACTGTGGGGGTGCCGCCGTCGCCGCCGGAGGCGCTGAACTGGGCCACGCCGGTGGTGACGAACACGGTGGCGACGCCGGCCAGGGCCAGGCCGGTGAGCGTACGCCGCCGGCCGGTGCGGCGCGCCCGGCGCAGCACCTCTCCGGCCGGGTCGACTGGTAGCGGCCGGGACGTGGCGACGCGGCGGGACAGCGTCTCCCGCAGCGCCCGTTCCAGCTCGTCGTCGCTCACGGCCAATGGACGCTCCGGGCCACCGGTCCGGTTGTCACAGTCGTGCCGGATGCCGGTCATCGGCTCTCCGCCGGGATCGGAACGGCGGGGCGGACCGGGGCCGCCGGTGGCGGTACCGGCTGCGGCACCCGGGCTGCGGGTCGCGGCGCCGGGGTCCTTGGCACGGACTGCTCGTTTCCGCGCGCGGGCGGCCCCGGCCGGCCGGCCGGGGCGGGCGGCGGAGACGCGGGCTCGGGCAGGCTCAGGGCCGCCTCGGAGCCCAGGCGGCGACGCAGCGTGTTGAGCGCCCGGGAGGTCTGGCTCTTGACGGTGCCCGGGGAGATCTCCAGCAGCGCGGCGGTCTGCGCCTCGGACATGTCCTCGTAGAAGCGCAGCACCAGTACGGCCCGCTGCCGGGCGGGCAGCGCCTGCAGGTGCCGCCAGAGCGCGTCCCGGTCGAGTTGCTGCTCGATCTCGTCGACGCCGGCGTGCTCCGGCAGCACCTCGGTGGGGCGCTCGCCGTGCCAGCGGCGCCGCCACCAGCTGGTGGACGTGTTGACCAGGACCCGGCGGGCGTACGGCTCGATGGCCTCGATCCCGCCGAGCCGCTTCCAGGCCAGGTAGGTCTTCGTGAGCGCGGTCTGGAGCAGGTCCTCGGCGGTGGCCCAGTCACCGGCGAGCAGGTAGGCGGTGCGCAGCAGCGCGCCGGACCGGGCCGCGACGAATTCGCGGAACTCCTCCTCCAGCGGATCTCTGCTCACCACGCTCATCTCCCCCCGTCCTGCCTGGCAGGATGCCACGGCCCGGTCGGTCAGGTCGATGGCGGAAGGTGTGCAGTTCATCCGATGTTCGGACGAAAACTTTCAAGCTCCGTCGTCGGCCTTCGCCTCGTCGGCCTCCTTGCCCAGCCGTGCCTCGACCGCCTGCGGCTCGTACATCTCCTCGACCACGCGCAGGTAGAGCTCGTTCGGGTTGGGCAAGTTCTTGATCACCCGGAGTGCCTGTTCCTGGCCGGCGGACTCCAGCACGAACGTGCCGTAGTTGAGCGCGCGGCCGGTCGGGCTCTGCTCGTACTTCATGTCGGTGACCCGGGTGAGCGGCATCATCGCGACCTGGCGGGTGATGATCCCGTTGACCACCATCACCCGCTTGTTGGTGAGGATGAACCGGTCGTACCACCAGTCGGCGACCTTCCAGGCGACCCAGCCCATCACGCCGAACCAGAGCAGCACGGCGACGGTGGTCAGCGCGCCGACGTCCCGCCCGGCGAGGAAGCCGGAGAGGTAGCCGAGCACGAACGTGGCCGCCACGCCGACGATGATCGGGGTGGTGAGGTGGATCCAGTGCCGCTTCCACTCGCCCCGGTAGCGCTCGGTGGGGAAGAGGTAACGCGCCACGAGCGAGCTGGGCTCGTCCTCCAACGGCAGCACCCGGCGGGGTGCCATGCCGGTGGCGTCGGACCGCAGCCCGGCCAGCTCCTCCTCGGAGATCGGCTGGTCCGGGAAGCCGTCCGGATCCCGTGCCCAGGCCCGGCCGGACCGCCCCTCACCGGTGTACGCGCTGCCGTAGCCGGCGTCGTCCGCGTCCGCGTACGGGCCGGGGCCGTAGGCGCTGGGCGGCTCGTCCGGGTCGATCCGGGGGATCGGCTCGGTGTCGCGCTCCCGGCGTGCCCGGTCGGGGTCGTCCGGGTCGAAGGGTGGACCGGAGGGGCTTCCCATGGGCGGCTAGGCGACGAGGTTGGTGAAGAAGTCGCCGAAGCCCTGCGCGATGTCCATGATGCCGCCGCCGAGAGACTTGAAGACGTCGGCGGCGGAGTTGGGCCGGTACGCAACGAAGAAGATCAAGAATGCGATGCCGGCCCAGGTGAGGACCTTCTTGACCATAGCGGGCCATCCTCTCGCGCGGCGCCGGGTCCGTTTACCGCAGCGGCACCCAGAGTATCAGCATGGTGTCTTACCGTGAATATCTGCGTCCGCTCTCCGACTCACCGGTGCGGGCGGTCAGGCCCGTCCGTGCAGGTACGGAGACGGTGCGCCGTACACGAGTTCGGGCGGTGTCCACTCGGTGAGGTCGTGCAGCACGACTTCTTCCGCGAGGAGGTGACCCGCACTCGCCGGCCAGGCTATCGCATGGAGCCACATTCCCCGAGCCTCGCCGGCGTACGCGCTTCGATCCGTTTCGGAGCGTACGAGCCACAGTGGAGTCGGATGGCCGCCCACGCGGATCTTCGCGTGCGGCAGCCGCTCGGGATGACCAGGGCCGGGATCGGTCAACGCCTCCTCCACCTGGGGACCGGGATCGGGGCCGGGCAGTCCCGCGAAGCGGGAACCGAGACCGATGCCGGGTTCCTCGGCGACGAAGATCAGGTCGGCCGGTCCACCGTCCAGCGGGGCCGGTCCGGCGCAGGCGACCAGCGTGGCCCGGACTCCAGCGCGTTCGTCGCCCGCCCAGGCCACGCCGGTGAGCGTCCAACCCGGTGGGAGCGGCCACGGGCACCACAGCGGCATCCGGAGCCGGCCGGTCGGGTCGGGGTCGGCCGCCATCCGCTCGACCACGCTGGCCATGATCTCGTCGTTGATGCGCTCGGGCACGTGCAGCGGCGCGACCGGGCCGCAGCGCAGGCACCGGTGCTCGGCGTGCATCAGGTCCGGCTCGCGTACCGACCCGGCGCATCTCGGACAACTCACCGCGACAGTCACACCCTCACCGTCGCCCCCGCACGGCGGGGCGTCAAGCGGGGCGGGCCGACCGGCGTGGGATTTCCGTCCGGTGGTGGAACCGCGGCGTCAGTCCGGCGGCGGCCCGGCGTACGACCGGATCCAGGCGTGCATGGCGATGCCGCTGGCCACGCCCGCGTTGATGGACCGGGTCGAGCCGTACTGGGCGATCGAGAAGAGCGCGTCGCAGGCCGACCGCGCCACCGGGGACAGGCCGGGTCCCTCCTGACCGAAGAGGAGCACGCAGCGGCGCGGCAGCACGGCGGTCTCCATCGGCCGTGAGCCGGGCAGGTTGTCGATCCCGACCACCGGCAGGCTCTCGTCCCGCGCCCAGGCGACGAACTCCTCGATCGTCGGGTGGTGCCGGACGTGCTGGTAGCGGTCGGTCACCATGGCGCCCCGGCGGTTCCACCGCCGCCGCCCGACGATGTGCACCTCGGCGGCGAGGAAGGCGTTGGCGTTGCGGACCACGGTCCCGATGTTGAAGTCGTGCTGCCAGTTCTCGATCGCCACGTGGAACTCGTGCCGCCGCCGGTCCAGATCGGCCACGACCGCCTCGCGCCGCCAGTAGCGGTACCGGTCCACCACGTTGCGCCGGTCACCGGCGACGAGCAGCTCCGGGTCGTAGCGCGGGTCGTCCGGCGGGTCACCGGGCCACGGCCCCACACCCACGTCGAGCTGGTCGTCGGTCACGGTTGCCGAGGGTACGGCCCGGCCAGCCGCGCAGTCAGCGCAGGTCGAGCGCGCCGCCCAGCCGGTCGAGGAAACGCCGGTCGGCGGGATTCGGCGTGGTCTGCCCGGCGCGGCACACGCGGGCGGCGACCGACTCCACCCACTGCCGGTACGCCGCCGAGTCGGCCGGATCGGCGCGGCGGCGCAGCACCCGTACCGCGGCCCGGGCGGCGGCCAGCAGGTCGACCAGGTCGGTCAGGCGCTCGTCCCGCTCGGTCGCGCCGTCGTGGCGGGCGTAGATGGCGGCCACCACGGCGCGGACGAGATCACTGTCGAAGGCGCGTCCGGCGGCCACCGCGTCCAGACCGGAGAGGCCGGCGGCGACACCGCGCGGCGGACGCCCGGGCCCGGGCGCCGCGGCGGCGACCAGCACGCGGCCGGGCAGGTCGGTGAGCAGGTCCCACTCCGTCGCGGAGTACGCGGCGGTGGTGAGCGGCGCGGCGCGGCGACCGGCGGAAGGCGGCTCTACGGCTTCGGAGTGGCTCATGGGCACCTCCAGCCCGAGCATATGCCTCCGGACGAGATCCGGGCCCCGTCCCCGCCGAACGGAGAACGAGGCCCGGTGAGCCGGACGGACGCGGGTCAGCGCGGCTCGGGGAAGCTGGGACGCTCCGGGTCGACGCCGTCCGGGACGGCGGCGGCCGCGTACTCCTTCTTGGGGACCATGACCTTGCGGCGGAACACGCAGACCAGCGTGCCGTCCTGGTTGTAGCCGCGGGTCTCGACGGCGACCACGCCCCGGTCGGGCTTGGAGGCCGACTCCCGCTTGTCCAGGACCGTCGTCTCGCCGTAGATGGTGTCGCCGTGGAACGTCGGCGCGACGTGCCGCAGCGACTCGATCTCCAGGTTGGCGATCGCCTTGCCGCTGACGTCCGGCACGGACATGCCGAGCAGCAGCGAGTAGATGTAGTTGCCGACCACCACGTTGCGCTTGAACTGCGAGGCGGACTCGGCGTAGTGCGCGTCCATGTGCAGCGGGTGGTGGTTCATGGTGAGCAGGCAGAAGAGGTGGTCGTCGTACTCGGTGACCGTCTTGCCCGGCCAGTGCCGGTAGACCGCGCCGACCTCGAACTCCTCGTAGTAGCGGCCGAACTGCATCCTTGTCCCCTTCGACAGGCGGCGATGGAGTTCGGCACAGCATGCCTTATCGCTTGTTAAGGCGAGGTGCGGGGCGCTCACGCGGCGGAAATGTCACACCGAGGGCCACCGAGGTCCGGACGCAATGAGCGGCGGGGCCCTCCCCGGCACCCGCCGCCCACGCTCTGATGCGAAGAATTCTGCCGTACGGCGCACCACATCAACAGAGACGGAGGTCACATTTACCTTTTCGTAACACTACGGAAAGTCACCGACGCACTGTCGGTAAGCGATCTCCGCAGGCTGGATAGATGCTCGTCAAGCCCGAAGTTACTGATTCGTAGCCAGAACTGTGCGTGATCTCCTTGGAAACGCTCCCATCACGTCCCGTCACGCAAGTGCGGCATGCATTTGCGTTCCGCACGAGCGGCCCGCACAGATAGAGTTCGATGTGCCCAGGGTCACCGTCCGGGCGCTGTGCGTTTCGCCCCCACCGTGCCGGGAATTCGGACGGACTGACCCTGGTTCCACCGGGCGTACGACAATCCGCGGTGATCGGAGAGAGCAATGGCAACGGTTGAGCTGACCACGGCCAACTTTGACGAGGTGACCGGCCAGGACGGGATCGTCCTGCTCGACTTCTGGGCGGACTGGTGCGGCCCGTGCAAGCGCTTCGCCCCGGTCTACGAGCGGTCCTCGGAGAAGCACCCGGACATCGCCTTCGGCAAGGTCGACACCGAGGCGCAGCAGGAGCTGGCGGCGAAGTTCAACATCAGCTCCATCCCGACGATCATGGCGATCCGTGACGGCGTGATCGTGTTCGCCCAGCCGGGCGCGCTGCCGGAGTCCGCGCTGGAGAACCTGATCGAGCAGGTCCAGGCGCTGGACATGGACGACGTCCGCAAGAAGCTGGCCGAGCACAACCACTGACGTACCCGACGCCGCCGGACGACCCCGCCAGGGGCCGGCCGGCGGCGTTTCCACGCCCGCCGCACCGCCGGGACGGACAGTGAGGAATGGCCGACTGAGGGACACTTTCGGCCGCTTCACTCCCGTATCGTCACCATGCGATGGAGACCTTGACCGCCCGCGGGCGCGCGGTCCGAGTGGGCGCCACCCTGCTCGGCCTGGCGCTGCTGCTCCTGGGCACCGTGCGCGGCACCGACGACGACTTCCCGTTCGGGCCGTTCCGGATGTACTCCACCTCCGACCCGCCGAACGCGCCCGCCCCGGACACCCGGGTCGAGGGCGTGGACCGCACCGGCGCGGTGGTCCCGCTCGGCCAGGACGCCACCGGCATCCGCCGCGCCGAGATCGAGGGCCAGCAGAACCGCTACGCCGCCGATCCGAGCCTGCTGCGGACCGTCGCCGACGCGTACGCCGAACGCCACCCCGACGCCCCCGACCTGGTCGAGGTGCGCATCGTGGTCCGCTGGTTCGACATCCAGGGCGGCCGCCCGACCGGCAGGTGGACCGACGAGACGGCCGTGCGCTGGGAGACCGGCGGATGACCGCCTGGCTGACCGAGGCGGTCCCGCGCGGCCGGATCGCCGCGTTCCGCACCCTGGTCTACCTCTTCGTCGCCGCCGACCTGGTGGTGTTCACACCCTGGGTACGCACCCGGGTCGACGTACCCGGCGACCTCTACCAGCCGCTGCTCGTCGGCCGGCTGCTCCCGCTGCCCACCCCCACCCCCGCCCTGGTCGGCGTGGTGTTCTGGGCGCTGCTGGTCACCGCGCTGCTCGCCGCCACCGGCCGGGCGCACCGGCTGCTCGGCTGGACGGTCTTCGCGCTGTACTTCGAGTGGATGATCGTGGCGATGAGCTACGGCAAGGTCGACCACGACCGCTTCGCGCTCCTCGTGGCGCTGGCCGTGCTGCCCACCGCCGGCCGCGCCCGGCACGGCGACCCGACCCGTACCGAGGCGGGCGGCTGGGCGCTGCGGGTCACCCAGATCTCGGTCATCTGCACGTACTTCCTCGCCGCCTGGGCCAAGTTCCGCTTCGGCGGCCTGGACTGGGCGAACGGTTCGGTGCTGGCCCGCGCGATCATCCGGCGCGGCACCGACCTCGCCGACCTGATCGCGCAGGTGCCGCACCTGCTGATCGTGGCGCAGTTCGGCATCCTGGCGTTCGAGCTGCTCAGCCCGCTGGTGTTCGTGCTGCCGGCGCGGTGGCGGACGATGACCGTCGGCTTCTTCTACTCGTTCCACCTGGTGACCATCGCGACGATCACCATCTCGTTCGCGCCGCACCTGGTGGCGATGACCAGCTTCCTGGCGCTGGAGAAGGTCCGTCCGGTGGTGTTCGTCCGGCGCCTGCTCGGCCGTCCGCCGCCCGCCGCGCCGACGGCGCCCGCGACGGCGCCCCTCTCGCCGGCACCGGCCCCCGACCCGTCCTCGACCGCGACCGCCTGACCACGGCCACCCGGCCGGTCAGGCGGTCGGGCCCGGGCGTCCGGTCGGGCCGTACAGCCGTTCCCGGGCCTCCTGCGGCAGCGCGCACGCGGCCGTGCCGCCCGGCAGCCGGTGCCGGTTGCGGGCCACCCAGCGGTACGCGGGCCAGGCCGCGGCGCGTACCGGGGGAAGGCGCAGTCCGGCCCCGGCGAACCGCCAGAGCGGGCCGCTGTCGCCGAGCAGCCGGGCGATGGCGTCCGGCCCGGCGGCGCGGGAGCCGTCGGCGCCCACCCACTGGACCGCCTCCTCGCACTCGGCCTCCGTCAGGCCCAGCGCCGCCAGGTCGGCGAACTGCCACGGGACCACCCGGGCGCCGGTCGGGATCCGACGCTCGATGAACTGCGCGCACCGGGTGCAGAAGGCGCAGTCGCCGTCGTAGACGAAGGTCGACGTCTCCATGCCCCCATCCTGCCCCGCCCCGGGGCACGGCGGCGCGCGGTGTCCGCAGCGTCACTTGCGCTTTGTTCGTACACATGTTCGAATGAGCTCCATGCGCTGGGACAACCTCTCCGCTCCCCCGGACGAGGGGACTCCCGATCGGGCGGCGCCGGCGGCTCCACCCCTGCCGCTGGCGCTGCCCGGCGCCGTCGCCCGCACCTTCGACACCCCGGGCTTCGCCGGCATGACGTTCTACGAGGTCCGCGCCAAGTCGATCATCAACCGGGTGCCCGGCCAGTCGCGTGTGCCGTTCGAGTGGACGATCAACCCCTACCGGGGCTGCTCACACGCCTGCGTCTACTGCCTGGGCGGGGACACGCCGATCCTGATGGCCGACGGGCGCACCAGGGCGATCAGCGAACTGGAGCCCGGCGACCGGATCTACGGCACCCGGCGGCGCGGCGCCTACCGCCACTACGTCGTCACCACGGTGCTCGACAAGTGGTCCACTGTGAAGCGCGCCTACCGGGTCACCCTGGCCGACGGCACCACGCTCGTCGCCAGCGGCGACCACCGGTTCCTGACCGAACGCGGCTGGAAACACGTCACCGGGAGCATGCGGGGCGGCGGCCGCCGTCCCCACCTGACCACCCGCAACCGCCTGCTGGGCACCGGCCGGTTCGCGGTGGCGCCGAAGCGCTCGGCCGACTACCGCCGGGGTTACCTGCACGCCCTGCTCCGCGACGACGACCGGGCCGGTGCCCGGTTCCGGCTGGCCACCGCCGAGGCGGAGGCGCTGGAGCGGGCCGAACGCTACCTGGCCGACGCGGGGGTCACCGTCGAGCGGGCCACAGTCACCCGGGTCGGCCGCCGGCCGACGACCACGGTGGTACGCACGTCCGGCCCGGCCGAGGTCGTCACCGGCCTGCTGCGCCCGCCGGGCGAGACGACAGACGACTGGTCGCTGGGCTACCTGGCCGGCATGTTCGACGCCACCGGCACCTGCCACCGGGGCGTGTTCCGGATCAGCGTCGCGGACGACGGGAGCCAGGCCCGCACGTCCGGCGCGCTGGAGCGTTTCGGCTTCCGGTGGGCGCTCGACGTGCCGGGCATGCCGGGCGCGGCGCGTCAGCTCCGGCTGACCGGCGGGCTGCCCGAGCGGCTGCGCTTCTTCCACCTCACCGACCCGGCCGTCACGGCCCGGCGCTCGATCGAGGGCATGGCGCTCAAGTGCGCGGCGCACCTCCAGGTGAGCACCGTCGAGGATCTCGGCCTGGAGCTTCCGCTGTGGGACATCACCACCGGCACCGGCGACTTCATCGCCAACGGCGTGGTCAGCCACAACTGCTTCGCCCGCAACACGCACACCTACCTCGACCTGGACGCGGGCGCCGACTTCGACCGCAAGGTGATCGTCAAGGTCAACGCGGGCGAGCTGGTACGCCGTGAGCTGGCCGCCCCACGCTGGCGCGGCGCGCACGTCGCCATGGGCACCAACGTGGACTGTTACCAGCGGGCCGAGGGCCGCTACCGCCTGATGCCGCCGATCATCGAGGCGCTGCGGGACTTCGCGAACCCGTTCTCGATCCTGACCAAGGGCACGCTGCTGCTGCGTGACCTGCCGCTGCTGCGCGAGGCGGCGGAGGTGACCCGGGTCGGGGTGTCGTACTCGGTGGGATTCGTGGACGAGGCGCTCTGGCGGGCGGCCGAGCCGGGCACGCCGAGCCCCCGCCGCCGCCTCGACGCGGTCCGTCAGCTCGCCGACGCCGGCTTCGAGGTGGGTGTGCTGATGGCGCCGATCCTGCCGGGCCTCAGCGACGACGAGGAGTCGATCGACGCCACCGTCGCGGCCGTCGCCGCCTCCGGGGCGGCGAGCGTGACGCCGTTGCCGCTGCACCTGCGGCCCGGCGCCCGGGAGTGGTACGCCCGCTGGCTGGCCCGGGAGTTCCCCCACCTGGTGCCCCGCTACCGGCAGCTCTACCAGGCCGGCTCGTACGCGCCGCAGGCGTACCAGCGGGAGGTGACCGCGCGGGTGCGGATGGCGGCACGCCGGCACGGGCTGCACCGGGGCGAGACCGGCGACAACAGGCGGCTGCCGGAGACCCCGCCGCCCGCGCCGGCCGCCGAACAGCTCTCCCTGCTCTAGCGACCGGGGCACGAGCGCCGGCGGGGCTACGCTCGGGGAATGCGTTCCGCTCAGCAGATCCTCGCAGACTCCGCCGTGATCGCCGTCGTGGGCGCCTCCCGCGATCCGGGCAAGGCCGCGCACCGCGTACCGCTGGAGATGCAGCGGCACGGCTGGCGGATCATCCCGGTCAACCCGACGGTGGACGAGTTGTTCGGCGAGAAGGCGTACCCGACGCTGGCCGACATCCCGCACCCGGTCGACCTGGTCGACGTGTTCCGCCCGGCGCGGGACGCCGTCGACGTGGTCCGGCAGGCGGTGGCGATCGGCGCCCCGGCGGTGTGGTTGCAGCTCGGCATCTTCTCGGACGAGGCGCGCCGGATCGCCGAGGAGGCGGGCCTCGACTACGTCGAGGACAGGTGCCTCATCGTGGAGCGGGCCGCCGCCGGACTGACCCGGCGCGCCTGACGCCCCGGCCTACTGCTTGTACTGCTTGAGCAGGCCGCGCGAGATGATCGTCTTCTGGATCTCCGAGGTGCCCTCGCCGATCAGCAGGAACGGCGCCTCGCGCATCAGGCGCTCGATCTCGTACTCCTTGGAGTAGCCGTAGCCGCCGTGGATCCGGAACGCCTCCTGGACCACCTCGGCGCAGTACTCGGAGGCGAGCAGCTTGGCCATGCCGGCCTCGACGTCGTTGCGCTGGCCGGCGTCCTTGAGCCGGGCCGCGTTGACCATGAGCGCGTGCGCGGCCTCGATCTTCGTACCCATCTCGGCGAGCTTGAACGCGACGGCCTGGTGCCGGGCGAGCGGCTGGCCGAAGGTGTGGCGCTGCTGGGCGTACGCGACGGCCAGCTCGAACGCCCGGATCGAGATGCCGCAGGCGCGGGCCGCGACGTTGACCCGGCCGACCTCGATGCCGTCCATCATCTGGTAGAAGCCGCGGCCGACCTTCTCCTCGCCGCCGAGCACGGCGGAGGCGGGCACGGTGACGCCGTCGAGCACCATCTCGGTGGTCTCGACGCCCTTGTAGCCCATCTTGTCGATCTTGCCGGGGATGGTGAGGCCGGGCGCGGTCTCACCGAAGCCGGGCTCCTTCTCCAGCAGGAAGGTGCTCATGTTGCCGTAGACCGAGTCGGCCCCGGTGTCGGTCTTGACCAGGGTGGCCACCACCGACGAGTACGCGCCGTTGGTCAGCCACATCTTCTGGCCGTTGAGGACGTAGTTGTCGCCGTCGCGGACGGCCTTCGACTTGATCGCCGAGACGTCCGAGCCGCACTCGGGCTCGGACATCGAGAACGCGCCGCGCACCTCGCCGGTGGCCATCCGGGGCAGCAGCCGGGCCTTCTGGTCGGCGGAGCCGTGCTGCGAGATCAGGTACGCCACGATGAAGTGCGTGTTGACGATGCCGGAGATCGACATCCAGCCCCGGGACAGCTCCTCGACCACGAGCGCGTAGGTCAGCAGGGACTCGCCCAGCCCGCCGTACTCCTCGTCGATGGTGAGGCCGAACAGCCCCATCTCGCGCATGCCGTCGAGGATGTCGCTCGGGTACTCGTCGGCGTGCTCCAGCCGCTGCGCGTGCGGAATGATCTCTTTGTCGGCGAACTCCCGGACAGTTTCCAGAATCGACCGCTGCACGTCGGTCAGTCCGGGCGTCTGGGCGAGTCGGGCCATCTCAGCCTCCGGGGTCGTCGGCGCATTACTCAGGGGTAACTGAACGCTCGGTCAGTATCGGCCCCGGGACCGGCGCAGCCAAGGTGACCAGTCCCTACAACCGCTGTGAAAAGGTTCACCGCTACGGGTAGCGTCCGCAAGAGAGAGGGCCCGTTCACCTGGGGAAAAGGGGCGCGCGTGACTGACGAGCAGCCACCCTCACCGTACGAGCCGCCGCCGCACGGCCAGCCGTACGGGCAGCCGCAGTACGGCCAGCAGCATCCGCAGTGGGGCCAGCAGCCCCCGTACGCCCCGCAGCCGCCCTACGGCCAGTACGGCCCACCCGGGCCGGGGCCACGCCCCGGCGGCACGAACGTGCTCGCCATCCTGTCACTGGTCTTCGCGTTCGTCTTCGCGCCCGCCGGCATCGTCTGCGGCCACCTGGCGAAGCGGCAGATCCGGCAGACCGGCGAGGACGGCGACCAGCTCGCCACCTGGGGACTGATCCTCAGCTACATCTTCACCGCGATCGGCCTGGTGGCCTGCTGCGGCTGGATCGGGCTGGCGATCTGGGCCAACTCCGACAACGGCACCTACTGAGGCTCAGCGGAACTGCGCCTCCCGGACGCTGTTGCCACCGTCAACCACGAGCATCTGCCCGGTGATGTACGACGCGGCCGGCGAGCAGAGGAACGCGATCGCGGCGGCCACCTCGTCCGGCGTGCCGGGACGCCCGACCGGCGTACCCAGGCCCTGCTTGATCTCGGCCATGGTGGACGCCGCGGTGTGGATGATGCCCGGCGCCACCGCGTTCACAGTCACCCCGTCGGCGATCATCTCCATCGCCAGCGCCCGGGTCAGCCCGACCACGCCGGCCTTGGCCGCCGCGTAGGCCGCCTCGGTGGGCAGCGCGTTGACCGGCCCGGCGGTGGCGGCCAGGTTGACGATCCGGCCCCAGCCCCGCTCGGCCATGCCACCGATGAACGCCCGGCTGCACAGGAACGCGGTGGTCAGGTTCCTGTCGATCTCGCCGCGCCACTCGTCGTACGTCAGCTGGGCCACCGGCCGCAGCACCTCCGGGCTGGCCCGGCTGGCCAGGCCCGCGTTGTTCACCAGCACCTCGACGTCGCCGAGCTGCTCGGCCACCGCGTCGGCGAGCGCGCCCACCTCCGACTCGTCGGTGAGGTCGGCGACGAAGCCGGTGACGCCCAGCTCGCCCGCGCGCTCGTGGATGCGCCGGGTGGTGGAGACGATCGCCACCCGGGCGCCCAGGTCGGACAGCCGGCGCGCGGTCGCGTACCCGATGCCGTCGGCGCTGCCCGCGCCGGTGACCAGCGCGACCCGGCCGTCCAGCCGCATGGTGGCCGGTTCCGGCAGCGGCGCCGACCGTTCGGAGTCGGCGGCGCCGACCGGCTCGCCGCCACGCGGGCGCCGCACCGACCCCGGCCGGCTCATGTCCCGTCGCGACCGACCCCCACGCGCGTCAAGTGCCATGCCGAGGATCCTGCCCGGTACCGACCCGCCGGGCAACGCGCGCCCGGAAAGAGGGTGCTCCGTGTCGCGAGCCGGTGGCTACCCTGAGCCGACCACGTACCTGGAGATGATCAGATGAGCTATCCCCCACCGCCCGGTGGTTGGCAGGACCCCTCGGCGGCCGGGCCGCACTCGGCGCCGCCGGCCGACCCGATCATGCCCGCGATCCCGAACCAGCCGGGCCAGGCCGACCCGTACGCGCCGGTCGCCGATCCCTACGCGCCGGTCGCCGACCCGTACGCGGGCGTGAAGTCCCCGTACGCCCCACCCGGCGGCGACCCGTACGCCGCCGCGATGCCCGGCTACCCGCCCCCGGGCACCTACCCGCCGCCGGGGGCCTATCCCGGCTACGCGATGCCGCCGGCCCGCACCAACACGATGGCCATCGTGGCGCTGGTCCTGTCGCTCGTCGGCTTCGCCTCGTGCATCACCGCGCCGATCGGCGCGATCATGGGCCACGTCGCGCGCAAGCAGATCCGGGAGACCGGTGAGCAGGGCGAGGGCATGGCCACGGCGGCCATCATCGTGGGCTGGATCCTGACCGCTCTGCTGGTCGCCGGCATCATCTTCTACATCGTGATGATCGTGATCGCGATCGGCGCGTCCAGCGCCAGCAGCAGCTACTGACGCCACCGGGCCGCCCCCGGGCGCGGGGGCGGCCCGACGCGCGATCAGGCCGAGGGCGGCGTGAACGAGGACGTACGGGACATGCCGGCGGCGCGGCCCTTGGCGGCGATCACCAGGGCCATCTTGCGGGACGCCTCGTCGATCATCTCGTCGCCGAGCATCACCGCGCCGAGCTTCCCGCCCGCCTCCGAGGTGTAGTAGTCGTAGGCGTCGAGGATCAGCTCGGCGTGGTCGTAGTCGGCCTGCGCCGGCGAGTAGACCTCGTTCGCCGCGTCGATCTGGCCGGGGTGCAGCACCCACTTGCCGTCGAAGCCCAGCGCCGCCGAGCGCTTCGCCACCTCGCGGAACGCGTCCACGTCGCGGATCTGCAGGAACGGGCCGTCGATGGCCTGCTTGTCGTGCATCCGCGCGGCCATCAGGATGCGCATCAGGATGTAGTGGTACGGGTCGCCCGGGTAGTCCGGGATCAGCGCGCCGACCACCAGGGACTTCATGTTGATCGAGGCCATGAAGTCGGCCGGGCCGAAGATGATCGTCTCGACCCGGGGCGAGGCGCCCGCGATGGCGTCCACGTTCACCAGCCCGGCCGCGTTCTCGATCTGCGCCTCGATGCCGATCCGGCCCACCTCCAGGCCGAGCGTCTTCTCGATCTGGGTGAGCAGCAGGTCCAGCCAGTGCACCTGCTCGGCGTTCTGCACCTTCGGCAGCATGATGCAGTCCAGGTTCGCCCCGGCGCCCTCGACCACCTCGATGACGTCCCGGTAGGTCCACGGCGTGGTCAGGTCGTTCACCCGGACCACGCGGGTCTTGCCCGCCCAGTCGCCCTCGTTCAGCGTCGCCACGATGTTCTTGCGCGCGTCCGGCTTGGCCAGCGGGGCGACCGCGTCCTCCAGGTCCAGGAAGACCTGGTCGGCGGGAAGGCCCTGGGCCTTGCCGAGCATCTTGACGCTGGAGCCGGGCACCGCCAGGCAGGATCGGCGGGGACGACCGACAGCGGTCATGGGTGCGCTCCTTCCAGCGTCCGGCGCAGGCGCCGGCGCAGCGGTGGATTTCGAGAACTTAACGATCCCAAAGGGCGTGGTGACGCCACGGTAACCTCGTGCCGTGACCGGGGTGAATGGACCTGTGGAAGATCTCACTGAGCGTCGGATCGTGGTGCTGACCGGGGCGAGCTCCGGCATCGGCCTGGCCGCCGCGGAGGAGCTGGCGCGCCGCGGTGACCAGGTGGTGCTCGTCGGCCGGGACCCGGCCCGGCTGCGCGCCGCGGGCGAGCGGGTCCGCGAGTGCTGCGGCGAGCAGCCGGAGCTGTTCCGCGCCGACTTCGCGGTGCTCGACGACGTACGCGGGCTCGCCGAACGCCTGCGCGAGCGCTACGACCGGATCGACGTGCTCGCCAACAACGCCGGCGCGATCGTGCTGGAGCCGATCACCACGGTCGACGGTTTCGAGCTGAGCATGCAGGCCAACCACCTCGCCCCGTTCCTGCTCAGCAACCTGCTGCGAGACCGGATCGGGCGGATGGTGGTCACCGGCTCGGACGCGCACCGCAGCGGCGTGCTCGACCCCGACGACCTCAACTCCGCGCTGCGCTCGTACCGGCCGTTCCGCGCGTACGGCACCAGCAAGCAGGCGAACATCCTGTTCACCTCCGAGGCGGCCCGGCGCTGGCCGGAGGTGCCCGCGCACGTGTTCCACCCGGGCGTGGTGCGGACCCGCTTCGGCAACGAGAGCCGGATCGTGGCGCTCGGCATGCGGCTGCTGCCGTTCCGCAGCCCGGAGAAGGGTGCCGAGACGCTGGTCTGGCTCGCCTGCCAGGACCCGTCCCGGCTGATGAACGGCGGCTACTACGCCGACCGCAAGCCGCATCGGCCCCGGCCCAAGGCGGCCGACCCGGCGCTGGCCGCGCGGCTCTGGACGGCCAGCGCGAAGGCCGTCGGCGTCGACGCCTGAGCGGGTCACCACGACCGCCGGTCCGCTGGGACACTCGACGCCATGACGACGGGAAACGAGGTCCTGCTGGTCGCGCTGGTCGACCTGAGCGCCGACGCGGACGCCGGGCGGCGGTACGAGGACGCGGTGCTGGCGCTGCTCGGCCGGCACGGCGGCGAGTTGCAACGGCGGCTGCGTACCGGCGACGGGGAGACCGAGGTGCACGTGATCCGGTTCGCCGCCCGCGCCGGGCTGGACGCGTTCCTGGTCGACCCGGACCGCGTCGCGCTGCGCGCCGAGCTGGGCGATGCCGCGCCCGCCACCCGCGTGCTTGAGGTACGCGACGTCTGAGCTGCGCCTTCTCCCTCACTTCATCACGCGGGGACGCCGAGAACAAGACTTGATCTTGGGGCTGGCGAGGCGCAGTGTCGGGGCATGGACTTCGATCCTCTGGCCACCGCCCGCCGCGCACTCTGGATCGGCGGCGCGCAGTGGGCCGGCAAGACGACACTCGCGGTCACGTTGGCACTGCGGTACGGGCTGACCGCGTACCTCTACGACCGCCACGACGCGCGAGGGCACGACGACCGGCGGATCGCCGACCGGATCCGACGGGGTGAGCCGCCGGACGGCCCGGACGCGGAGGCGACCTGGGTGACGACGAACCCGGAGCGGATGGCAGCCGAGACCCTCGCCGGATTTCCGCGCCGCTTCGAGTGGGTGCTCGACGACCTGAGCGCGCTGGTGAGCGGTCGCCGGGTGGTCGCCGAGGGCTGGGGGCTGCGGCCCGAACTGGTTGCCCCGATCGTCGAGTCGACAGGGCAGATGGTGGTGCTGGTGCCGACGCCGGAGTTCCGCGCGTACCAGGTGGAACGGCTGCCGCGGGCGATGGCCCGGCATCCCGGCGTGAGCGACCCGGAGCGGGCGTGGCGTCATCGGATCGCGCGCGACGAGCTGGTCGCCGCCGACGCGGTCGCCGGCGCCCGGGCGCTCGGGGTACGCGTGATCGAGGTGGACCTCGACCGGGACGCCGAGGCGGTCGCAGCGCTGGTCGCCGACCACTTCGCCGGATACCTCTGAGCGTCACCGCGACACGTGCACCGGGACGCTCGTCACCACCACGCCGGGCAGCGCCCGCAGCGCGGTCCGCAGCCGCTGCTCGGCGCGGCTGTGCAGCAGCCGGTACCGACGTCGGCGCAGCACCACCTCCGGCACGATCACGGTGAGCGTCAGGTCCGGGCTCGCGGCGTGCAGCGCCTCCAGGTAGTGCGCCAGCGGGCCGATCACCGACCGGTACGGCGACACGATCGTCTCCAGCTTCAGGTGGTCGCCCCAGGCCCGCCACTGGTCCCGGAACCGGTCCGCCTCGTCCTGCGCCGGAGCGAGGTGCACGGCGAGCGTCGGCCGCCCGAGCGAGGTCGCGTACGCCAGCGCGCGCAGCGACGCCCGGTTCAGCCGGGCCACCGGCACCACCACCAGGTGGCGTACCTGCTGGGGCAGCTCGTCGCACTCGGCGGGCGGCGCGGACGGCGGCGAGTGCAGCGCCAGCGCGCGGTGCAGCCGGTCGTAGTGCCCGTGGATCCGGCGGAACAGCAGCACCAGCAGCGGCACCGCGAGCACCACCACCCAGGCGCCCTCGGCGAACTTGGCTACCGCCGCGGTCAGCAGCACCAGGCCGGACAGCGTCGCGCCGACCGCGTTGACCGCTAGCCGGCGACGCCAGCCCGGCCCCCGGCGGCGCCGCCAGTGCACCACCATGCCGGTCTGGGACAGCGTGAAGGCGAGGAAGACGCCCACCGCGTAGAGCGGGATCAGCCGCTCGGTGTGCCCGCCGAACGCGACGAACACCACCGCCGCGGTCAGCGCCAGCGCCACCAGCCCGTTGCTGAACGCCAGCCGGTCGCCCATGTGCAGGAACCGGCGCGGCGCGTGCCCGTCCCGGGCCATGAAGAACAGCAGCCGGGGAAAGTCGTTGAACGCCGTGTTCGCCGCGAGCAGCAGGATCAGCGCGGTCGTGGCCTGCAGGATCGCGTACCCGGGACCGCTGGGGAACGTGACCCGGCCGAGCTGGGACAGCAGCGTCTCGTCCGCGCGGGGCGCCAGACCGTCGAGGTGGATCAGCCCGATCAGGCCGGCGAACAGCGTCACCAGCATGGCGACCATCCAGCCCAGCGTGGTGCGGGCGTTGCGCCACTCCGTCGGGCGGAACGCGGGCACCGCGTTCGAGACCGCCTCGATGCCGGTCATCGACACCGCCCCGGAGGAGAACGCCCGCAGCACCAGCAGCAGGCCCAGCCCCTCGGCCGCGGGCGCCGAGGGCGGCGGCAGCGGCGCGAAACCCCGCGAGGCGGCCTTCGCGTACCCGACCGCCAGCACCACGAGCAGCACCACCACGAACGCGTACGTGGGCAGCACGAAGATGTTCCCGGCGGTGCGTACGCCGCGCAGGTTGCCGGCGAGCAGCACGGCGATCACCAGCACCCCGAGCGGCACGGTCCACCGGCCGAGGCCGGGCAGCGCCGAGGTGACCGCGTGCACCCCGGCCGCGATCGACACCGACACGGTCAGCACGTAGTCGAGCATCAGCCCGGCCGCGGCGGCGAGTCCCGGCGTACGCCCGAGGTTGTCCCCCGCGACGATGTACGAGCCGGCGCCGTGCGGATAGGCCGGGATGGTCTGCCGGTAGGACAGGCCGACCGCGACCATCAGCACCACCAGCACGGCGGCCAGCGGCAGGGCCAGCCCGAGCGCGGCGCTCCCGGCCAGCACCAGCACCGCGAGCATCGCCTCCGGCCCGTACGCGACGGAGCTGAGCAGATCCGAGGAGAGCACAGGCAGCGCGACCAGCTTGCGCATCCGCTCGTAGAGCACCGACGCGCTGGACAACGGCGGACCGATCAGGGTCCGGCGGACCCGGGCGACCGACCGGCCGGCCCGGTTGCCGGGCAGGTCCGCCGCGCCGGTGGCGACCAGTTCCCCCGGCTGCGCCACGGTGAACATGTCGATCGGCGCCAGCCGGCCGAAGCGGGTGGGCGCCGGATGGTGGTCGTGCCGGCCCAGCGTCGGGTCGACCGGCAGGTCGTCGGCGCGGCGCGGGCCGCGCCACCGCTCGCCGATCCGGCCGAGCGCCGCCCGTTCCTCGTCGCCGAGCGGCGGGAACTCGGCCGAGGGCGTGACGACCGTGCCCGCCTGCGCCGCGTCGTCCCGCTCCGCCCCCACCCTGAGCACTTTCGTGCAAACGGGACCATCCAGGGGCCGGAACGGCGCGACTTCGCCCCGACCGGCTCAGTCGGGCGCGTCGCCGGGTCGCCGCGCCCGCTCCGCGTCGCCCAGCGGGTCCGGGTCGGCGGGCGCCGCGACCGGCGTGGCACGGCGACCGGCCCGCGCCCCGCCGAGCACCACCACCGCCACGCCGGCCAGCAGCAACGCCAGGCCGGGCAGGGCCAGCGGCCGGGGCAGCTGGCCCAGCCACACCCAGCCGATCACTGCAGCGCCGGGCGCCTCCAGCAGGATCAGCACGCTCACAGTGGTCGCGGAGACCCGGTGCAGGGCGTAGTTGAACATCGAGTGGCCGAGCAGTTGGGCGCCGGCCACCAGTCCGAGGATCGCCAGCCAGGTCGTGCCCTCGAAGCCGTGCAGGCGTACCCCTCCGACCAGGCACACCACCAGCAGGACCAGCGCGCACACGCCGTAGCAGACGGTGGTGTAGGTGGTGGTGCTGATGCTGGCCCGGGCCCGCTCACCGAAGGCGGTGTAGACGGCCGCGAACAGGCCGCCGACCACCGCGAGCAGGTCACCGGCGAACGCCCGGCCCGAGACGCCGAAGTCCGCGCCGGTGGCGAGCGCCGCGCCGAGCACGGCCACCGCGATGCCGGCCCACACCGCCGCCGGCAGCCGCCGCCCCTGCCAGCGGGCGATCAGGCCCTGCCAGACCGGCTGCGTCGCGCCGAGCGCGGTGGCGGCCGCGACCGAGGTGAGCTGCGCGCTCGGCATCCAGGTGGCGAAGTGGGCGGCCAGCGCGACCCCGGCGAGTACGCAGTAGAGGCCCTCACGCCGGCCCGGCCCGACCGTCAGGGCGCGCAGCTCGGCCCGTCGACGGGTCAGCGCCACCGGCCCGAGGACCGCAGCCGACAACGCGGTACGCCAGAACGCGACAGCGAGCGCCGAGGCGGCGGCGAACGCCACGAGCGGCGCCGAGGACGACACCGAGGCGACAGCCAGGGCGAGCGCGCCTACCGTCAACACGTCGAGCGGCGGGCGATGCGGAACGGTCGGCACGAGCGGTAATCCTCACACGAACACCCGACCGACACGGAAAGTCAGCACTCCGTTACGATCATGCGTCCCGGCGATCTCCCCCCTCGACGTCCGGAGGCGTTCCCTCATGCCCAGATTCCAGGCCGTGCTGTTCGATTTCTTCGGCACCCTGACCCACGGCGCGCGGCGTGGAGCCGCCCACATCGCCACCGCCGAACTGCTCGGCTGCTCCCCCGAGGCCCTGATGGAGGTGCTGGACAGCAGCTTCTACGAACGGGCCAGCGGCTCCTTCGGTAACGCCGAGTCCACCATGCGCCGGGTGTGCGCCCGGCTCGGCGTCCACCCGTCCGACGCGGCGGTACGCGCCGCCGTCGCCTCCCGGCACCTTGCGGTACGCGCCGACACCCGGCTGCGCGCCGAGGCGGTCCCGGTGCTGGCCGCGCTGCGTCGCCGGGGCGTCGGCACCGGGCTGGTCAGCGACTGCACGCACGAGCTGCCGGCGTTCCTGCCGCAGCTCCCGGTCGCGCCGCTGCTCGACGCCCAGATCTTCTCGGTACGCCTCGGGCGCTGCAAACCGGACCCGGAGCTCTACCTCGCCGCGTGTTACCGGCTCGGCCAGGCGCCGGCCGACTGCCTCTACGTCGGCGACGGCGACAGCCAGGAACTGACCGGCGCGGAACGGGCCGGGCTGAGCGCGGTCCGGCTGGCCGCGCCGGATCTGGCCGGCCACGTGGTCCTCAACGCCGACCACGGCTTCGACGGGCCGTCGCTGACCTCGCTGACGGACGTGCTCGACCTGCTCGACCCGGTCCCCGTCGCCTGACCGGGCCCGTCGGACGGGGCCCGTCGAACGTGGCCGGGTCGGATCGGGCGGCCGCCTGACGCCCCGGCGGTTCGCGGTCAGCGGCGGCGGACGCGGTGCAGGCGGAACGGCTTGCGGACGGCCCGCACCACGGGGGCCGGCCGGGGCTGCTCACTCAGCGAGCCGTCCGGCAGGTCAGCACCGGTCACGACGGCGCCGACGGGCGCGAGCCGGTTGAGCGCGCATCCCTGCGCCACCCATCGCTCCACCAGCTCGGCGGCAGCCCCTGAGGCGTTGAGCCGCTTCGCCGCGACCAGCGGCGCGGCGGTGTCCCACTCCTCGGTGCCGGGTCGCAGCCGGGTCACCCGCGCCGACCAGGTGACGATCCGTCCGCCGTGGTCGCCGCGCAACGTGACCTCGGCGGTCTCGCTGTCGGCCAGCCCGGGGGCGGCCTGCTCACCGGGGCCGGTGACCACCAGCAGCGTGCCGTCCAGCGGGAGGCACCACAGCGCGTACGCCGGACCGCCGCCACTGCTCACCCAGCAGACAGCGGCCTTCTTCACCGCCTCGTCCACCAGCGGAGGAGTCACCCGCTCGTCCACCTCGTCACTCACCCCGCCATCCTCCCCCATCCCGGCCCGTCCCTCCCGCCCCGGCCGGTTGACCAAGGAGTTCGTGTCCTCCAGAGGCCCGTTCGCCGACACGAACTCCTTGATCAACAAGGTGGGATGGGGTGGGGTGGGGTCAGCCGATGAACGGGGGGACGGTGATCTCGCCTCGGGCCACCGGCATCACCTGGCCGGAGACGGTCGCTCCCAGCGCCAGCCCGCCGGAGGCGGTCACCGTGCAGGTCAGCGTGGAGGGGCGGTGGATCTCGATGCCCTGCCGGACGGTGTACTCCGCGCGCCCCTCGCCGGGCAGCAGCCCGCTCGCGACCAGCCACACGCCCAGCCCGAGAGCGGCCGAGCCGGTCGCCGGGTCCTCGGGCACGCCGAGCCCCGGCACGAAGACCCGGGCGTGCGCGGTTTGCGAATCGGCGTCCCAGGAGAAGAGGCTGACGTGCTCAACGCCGTACCGCTCCGCCGCCGCCGTGTTCAACCGTGCCCGGGCCACCGCGTCCGGGCGTACCGGAAGGTAGGGGAACTCCAGGCCGCACCCGGCGACGCGCGGCGGCGGGCCGACGTGGTCGGGGCCGGTGAGGCCGACCATCTCCAGCAGCGGTTCCGGGTCGAGTTCCGGGCCGAGCGTGGGCGTGCCGCCGGTGAGCGTCGCGCCGGTGGCAGTCACCTCGATCGGCAGGACGCCGGCGCCGCACTCCTGGGTGACCCGGCCCGCGCCGAAGACGCCACGCCGGCTCGCGGTCACCGCGGCGCCGACGCTCGGGTGCCCGGCGAAGGGCAGTTCGTCGGCGGGGGTGAAGATCCGCGCCCGGTAGGTGGCGCCGACCTGTGTCGGCGGGAGCACGAAGACCGTCTCGGACAGGTTGAACTCCAGCGCGAGCGCCTGCATCTGCTCGGTGGCCAGCCCTTCCGCGCCGAACACCACGGCCAGCGGGTTGCCGGCGAAGGGGCGGTCGGTGAAGACGTCCACGATCTCGTAGCCCAAGGTCGACATGCTGTTAGAGAGTAGGCCCTTAGGCTGGTGCCCGTGAGCACGCCGAACCGGGTCTACCTCGCTCGACTCGCCGGAGTCGCCGTTTTCGACCCGAACGGCGATCAGGTCGGCCGCGTCCGGGACGCGGTGGCGCGGATGCGCGCGACCCAGCGACCGCCGGAGGTGGTCGGCCTGGTCGCGGAGATGCCGATGCGACGACGCATCTTCCTGTCCATCAACCGGATCACCTCCATCGATCCCGACGGGGTGGTGCTCGGCAGCGGCACGCTCAACCTGCGCCGCTTCGAGAAGCGCCCGAACGAGCTGCTGGTGCTCCAGGAACTGCTCGACCGCCGGGTCCAGGTCGAGGGCGGCCGGGCCGGCTCCGTGGTGGACGTGGCCATGGAGTGCAGCCGCGGCGGCGAGTGGACACTGAGCCGGGTCGCCGTCCGCGAGCACACCGGCCGGCTCACCCGGCGCGGCCACCTCCACCAGGTCGAGTGGGACCGGGTGCACGGCCTGGGCGCGGTCGGCGACAACCGGGGTACGGCGAACCTGCTCGCCGTCCTGGAGGACATGCGCCCCGCCGACCTCGCCAACGCCCTCCAGGACCTGCCCGATGCCCGGCGCAACGAGGTGGCCGCAGCGCTCGACGACGAGCGCCTGGCCGATGTGCTCAGCGAGCTGCCCGAGCACGACCAGGTGGAGATCCTGGCCGCGCTGGACCGCCAGCGCGCCGCCGACGTGCTGGAGGAGATGGAGCCGGACGACGCCGCCGACCTGCTCAACGAGCTGCCCCCGCCGGAGCAGGACGTGCTGCTCGACCTGATGGAGCCGGACGAGGCCGACCCGGTACGCCAGTTGCTGCGCTACGCCTCCGGCACCGCCGGCAGCGTGATGACCTCGGAGCCGGTGATCCTGCCGCCGGACGCCACGGTGGCCGAGGCGCTGGCCCGGATCCGGGAGGCGCAGCTCTCGCCGGCGGTGGCCGCCCAGGTCTTCGTGACCCGCGCCCCGCTGACCACGCCCACCGGCCGCTACCTGGGCATGGTGCACTTCCAGCGGCTGCTGCGGGAACCGCCGGCGGATCTGCTCGGCGGGATCGTGGTGAACGACATCGACCCGCTGCGGACGTCGACCCCGCTGCCCGAGATCACCCGCCGGATGGCCACGTACGACATGGTCGGCATGCCGGTGGTGGACCGGGCCAACCGCCTGGTCGGCGCGGTGACGGTGGACGACGTGCTCGACCATTCCCTGCCGCGGGACTGGCGGGACCGGGACGCGGCATCCCCCTCGTCCACCACCGACGACGGCATCCTGGACGGCGACGATGAGTGATCAGCGCCGGGGCGACCGGCTGGACCAGCCGCGCGCCCCGCGGAACCTGCGCCTGCCCCGGGTCGACGCGGAGACGTTCGGCCGCTGGGCCGAGGGCATCGCCCGGGGCATGGGCACGGCGAACTTCCTCGTCTACATGACGCTGATCCTGGTGGCCTGGTTCCTGTGGAACACGCTGGCCCCGGCGAACCTGCGCTTCGACCCGTACACCTTCACGTTCTTGACCTTGATCCTGTCCCTGCAGGCGTCCTACGCGGCGCCGTTGATCCTGCTCGCGCAGAACCGGCAGGCGGACCGGGACCGGATCGCGCTGGACGAGGACCGGCGGCGGGCCACGCTGCAGAAGGCGGACACGGAGTACCTGGCGCGGGAGATCGCCGCGCTGCGGATCGCGATGGGTGACGTGGCGACCCGGGACTTCCTCCGCTCGGAGCTGACCCGGCTGGGCGAGGAACTGGACGAGGCGGCCGAGCGGCGGCGCAAGCTGGAGCGGCGGCAGCAGGAGCGGGAGGCCCGCCGGACGGCCGGCGCCGATCGGCTGGACGAGCCCCGGGACGAGCTGGACGGCGACTTCGCGCGGGACGGTCGCTACGAGGGCTGACCGGCCATCGAATCGCTCACACCGCCCCCGCCAGCGGCGGTGGCCGATGACCCGCGACGTAGCATTGCGGGCATGTCAGCACCCGTCAGCACCGTCTCCGACGCGATCCAGGCCGCCCTGGCCACCGTCAACGACCCGGAGATCCGCCGGCCGATCACCGAACTCGGCATGGTCCAGTCCGCCGAGCGGGACGACGACGGCGTGGTCCGGGTGGAGCTGCTGCTCACCGTGGCCGGCTGCCCGCTGAAGGACAAGCTGCGCAGCGACATCACCGCCGCCGTGGGCGCGGTGCCCGGCGTGAGCGGCGTGGAGATCGTCTTCGGGGTGATGAGCCCGGAGCAGCGCCAGGAGCTGCAGTCGAAGCTGCGCGGCGGTGGCGCCACTGCCGAGCCGGTGATCCCGTTCGCCCAGCCCGGCTCGCGGACCCGCGTCTACGCGGTGGCCAGCGGCAAGGGCGGTGTCGGCAAGTCGAGCGTGACCGTCAACCTGGCCGCCGCGCTGGCGTCGCGGGGCCTGTCGGTGGGTGTGGTGGACGCGGACATCTACGGCCACTCGGTGCCCCGGATGCTCGGCGCCGACGGCGCGCCGACCCGCGTCGAAGACATGATCATGCCGCCGCAGTCGCACGGCGTGAAGGTCATCTCGATCGGCATGTTCACCCCCGGCAACGCCGCCGTGGTCTGGCGCGGGCCGATGCTGCACCGGGCGCTCCAGCAGTTCCTCGCCGACGTCTACTGGGGCGACCTGGACGTCCTCCTGCTCGACCTGCCGCCGGGCACCGGCGACATCGCGATCTCGGTGGCCCAGTTGCTGCCGAACGCGGAGATCCTGGTGGTCACCACGCCGCAGGCGGCCGCCGCGGAGGTGGCCGAGCGGGCCGGCGCGATCGCGTTGCAGACCCACCAGCGGGTGGTCGGCGTCATCGAGAACATGTCGTGGCTGGAGATGCCGGACGGCTCCCGGATGGAGGTCTTCGGGGCCGGTGGCGGCGCGGCGGTGGCCGAGTCGCTGACCCGGACCATCGGAGCGCAGGTGCCGGTGCTGGGGCAGATCCCGCTGGACACCCGGGTACGCGAGGGCGGCGACGCCGGTCAGCCGATCGTGCTGGCGCAGCCGGACGCTCCCGCCGCGAAGGCCCTGTTCCAGGTCGCCGACCGCCTGGCCGTACGTCGCGAGTCCCTGCTCGGCAAGCCCCTGGGCCTGAAGCCCGCCGGCCGCTAGCTCCCACCGCTCCCCAACCGCCCCTTCCCGCCGCACGCGAGAGGGGGCGGTCCCTTTTCCGGCTCAGGTGGCGTCGTCGTAGGACGGGCGGGGGGCCGGCGGGGTGGGGGTGCTGGTCGCGACGCTGGGGGTACGCAGGTCGGCGGCCTTCGCGACGTCCTTCAGCTCGTCGTGCACGCCGGTGACGTCCGAGCGCAGGTTGTCGTACATGCTCTGCAGCGGCTTGCGGATCGCCTGCTCGTCGTCCTCGCTGAGCAGGTGCTTGCGGATGAACGCCTTGGGGTGCAGGTCCTCCAGCTGGATGTCCGTACCCAGCTCGCGGCTCAGGTCGCCGGTGGCGTTGCGCGCCATGCTGCGCAGGTTGCGGACCATCCGGAGACCGTCGTTGATGACGTTGGGCAGCCGGTCCCCGAAGATCAACAGCGCCAGGAGCAGCAGGACGCCGATCTCCCACCAGTTCAGGTTCTCGAACACCGCGGCCTCCTCGTCCGTGTCCACGGCAAGACTACGCACGTCAGGTGACCATCCGGGAGGGGGTGACCGGTGCTCACTTCGCGTCGGCGGCGAGCGTCACCGAGGCGTTCTGCCGCGCCGACCCCCGCCGGTACTCGACAGTCACCACCGACCCGGGCGCGTACTTGCGCACCAGCGCCACCAGATCGGTCGGGTCGGTCATCGGATGGCCGTCCAGCCGCAGCACCACGTCCCCGGTACGCAGCCCGGCGGCCGCCGCCGGACCGGCCGGCTCGACCGCGTTGAGGCGTACCCCGCCGCCGGTGGCGCCGGTGCCGCCGACCTGGGCGCCGATCACCGTACGCCGGGCCTTGCCGGTGCCGATGATGTCCTCGGTGATCCGCTTCGCCTGGTTGATCGGGATGGCGAAGGCGAGACCGATGTTGCCGGCCTCCTGCCCGTCGGCCACCAGTGACTTGATCGTCGAGTTCACCCCGACCACCCGGCCGGCGCCGTCCACGAGCGGGCCGCCGGAGTTGCCGTGGTTGACCGCGGCGTCGGTCTGGATCGCCGCGTAGTAGCGGGTCGGCCCGCCCGGCTCGCCGGCCTGCATCGTCCGGTCCAGCGCGCTCACGATGCCGGCGGTGACGGTGTTGGCGAGCGACAGCGGCGAGCCGATCGCGAGCACCGGGTCACCGACAGCGAGCGCGTCGGAGTCGCCGAACTGCACCGGCGTCAGCCCGGAGCGGGAGACCTTGATCACTGCGATGTCCGACTCCGGGTCCTGCCCCACCACGGTGCCCGCGGCGGTGCTGCCGTCGTTGAACACGACCGTCGCCTTTCCGGGGCCGTCGGCGACCACGTGGTCGTTCGTGACGATGTGCCCCTCGGCGCTGACCACGAAGCCGGAGCCCTCACTGGTGCCGCCGAGACTGACCACCCGGATGGTGACCACGCTGGGCAGGACCCGCTCGGCGACGCCCGCGAGCGACTCGGGCTTGCGCTGGGCCAGCGCCGGGGCCTGCCCCGACTGCGCGCCGAGCGTCGGCACGTCACCGCCGCGCAGGAGGGCGTACGTCAGGGCGCTGCCCAGGGAACCGGCCAGCAACGCGGTGACCAGGGAAATCAGCACCATCTGGCGCAGCCCCGGCCGGGTCGGCAGGTCCGGATCGGTGACCGGCTCCGGCTCACCCGCGCCCGGTGTCGGCGCCGCCGGTACGACCACGGCGGCCGGCGCGTACGGGTCCCGCCACGGGTCGGCGAGCGCGTCCGACCACCACGGCGACGTCGCCTGACCCGGGGCGTCCTGCGCGGGTCGTCCCGGCGCCGGTCCACCCGGTGCCGGTGATCCGCCGGGCCGGCGCCAGTCCCAGCCGTCGGTCACGTCGGTGCCTCCCACTCCGTCCCCCTCGCCCCGCGCCGGAGACCGGCGGAGCCGGACGACCGTGACGCGCGGGACGCATCCAGGATTACACGGATGACGCGAATGGAGTCAGGGGTTGCCCTCCGTGACCGCTTCACAGCGGACTCGCGGCTGCGCGGGTACCGGCCCGCCTCTACGCTCACAGTGCATACCGCCCCTCGCACCAGTCCGCCCCCGGAGGTGTCCCATCGCCACGGTCGCCGGTCACGGCAGTTCGACGGCCCAGGCGCTTCACTTCGCCGAGTCGTACGTCACCGAGGACCTCGTGCTGCGCACGGCCCGCGCCCTCGCCCACGAGGTGGGCCTGGAGGCGGTCACGCCCGGGTCGGGAGCCGCCCTGCGGCTGCTCGCCGCCGCCGGCAACGCCCGGGCGGTGGTGGAGATCGGCACCGGCACCGGGGTGAGCGGCATCTGGCTGCTGCGCGGCATGCGCCCGGACGGGGTGCTCACCACGATCGACGTCGAGGTGGAGTACCAGCGCATCGCCCGGCGGCTGTTCCAGGAGGCGGGTTTCCCGTCGGGGCGTACCCGGATCATCACCGGCCGGGCCCTCGACGTGCTGCCCCGCCTCGCGGACGGCGCCTACGACCTGGTCTTCGTGGACGCGGCGGCCACCGGCTTCGCCGCGTACGTGGACGCGGCGCTGCGGCTGCTGCGCCCCGGCGGGGTGCTCGCGCTCAACGGCGCGCTCGCGGCCGGCCGGGTCGGCGATCCGGCCGCGCGGGACGTCGAGACGGTCACCGTGCGGGAGGCCATCAAGGCGATCCGCGAGTCGGAGAACTGGGTGCCCGCGCTGCTGCCGGTCGGCCACGGCCTGCTCGCCGCCGTGAAGAGCTGAATCATGCCCCGGCACGCCTGATTCAGCCCAGCGTCGCCAGCCAGCGCAGCAACCCGCGTACGCCCCAGCCGGTGGCGCCCTTGACCAGTTCGCCGTGCGTGTCGTCGGACCACGACGGCGCGGACATGTCCAGGTGCGCCCACCGGTCCCGCAGGTCACCGGTGAACTCCCGCAGGTACAGCGCGGCCACCACCGAGCCGGCGCCCTGCGCCGGTGAGCTGTGCAGGTCGGCGACGTCGCTGGCCAGGTGTTCGACGTAGTCGTCGGCGAGCGGCATCCGCCAGGCCCGCTCACCGGCCGCGGTGATCGCGTCGAGCAGGTCGCCGGCCAGGGCGTCGTTCTCGCTGTAGAGCGCCGCGTGCCGCTTGCCGAGGGCCACCGCGTTCGCGCCGGTCAGCGTGGCCAGGTCGATCAGCAGGTCGGGCTTCAGCTCGCGGACCGCGTACGCCATCGCGTCGGCGAGGACCAGCCGGCCCTCCGCGTCGGAGTTGGTGCTCTCGCTGGTCAGCCCGCCGTAGTGCCGGATCACGTCGCCGGGGCGGAACGCCGACCCGCTGACCATGTTCTCGGCGAGCGGGGCCAGCGTGGTGACCCGTACCGGAAGCCCCAGTTCGGCGGCGCCGAGCGTCGCGGCGATCACCGCGGCGGCGCCGGCCATGTCCTTGCGCATGAGCTTCATGGCGGGCACCGGTTTGATCGAGATGCCGCCGGTGTCGAACGTGATGCCCTTGCCGACGAGGACCACGTGGGTGCGCGCGCCGTCGGGCCGCCAGTCCAGCTCGACCAGGCGGGGGCCGCTGGCGGAGCCGCCGCCGACGGCCAGGATGCCGCCGAAGCCCTCGGCCGCCAGCTCCTGCGGACCGCGTACCCGCAGGTGCAGGCCGGTCCGGCCGGATGCGGCGCCGGCCACCTGCTCGGCGAACCACTCCGGGTTCTTGGTGGACGAGGGCGTGTTCGTGAGGTCCCGGGCCAGGCGGGTCATCTCGGCGGTGGTCCGGGCGGCGTCGAGCGTGCCCGCGAGCGCCTCCGGGTCGTCGACGAGCACCAGCGCCTCGGCCAGGGCCGGGCGTCCGCCGGACTCGGTGAGGCGGAAGCGGTACGAGCCGAGCAGCAGGCCCTCGGCCAGGCCGCGCAGCGCCTCGGTCGCCTCGCCGGGAAGCGCGATGGTGATCTGCGTCTCATCCTTCGCCGCGCGGGCCAGCGCGGCGCCCGCGGTGCGCCAGTCGCGCTCGTCGCCGGACCCGACGCCGAGCAGCCACAGCCGTGCCGGAGCGCCGCCGGGACGCAGGTGCTCGCGTACCTCACCGGCGGCGCCGGTGAGCCGGGTGGCGGGCAGCAGGGCGGCGGCCTCGACCCGGACGTCGTCGCCGGGCGCGACGGCGGTCGGGACCAGTTCGGCCGGAGAGCCGGACGAGTCCGCGGAGTCGGGCTTCCCGGGACGGACGGGCAGGACGAGAGCGTCGGACCCCGCGGGCCCACTCACCAGACGAATGACCAGCACGCTGGACCGTACCTCCGAAATGGTTTCAACGGGGACGTTTCATCGCTCACCCGCAGAGGAAGGCCCTGAGCCACCGGCGGTGCCGGTGGCTCAGGGTATGACGAACCGCCCGCGCGGCGGACGCCACGCGGACACTCCTCGAATCAGCCCGCTGCCGCCTTCAGCGCGTCACCCAGCGCGGTGGCCTCGTCGGGAGTCATCTCGACGACGAGCCGGCCACCACCCTCCAGCGGGACACGCATGACGATGCCCCGGCCCTCCTTGGTGACTTCCAGCGGACCGTCGCCCGTCCGCGGCTTCATCGCCGCCATGTTGTCTCCCCTCAGACCTACACCAGGGTCGGTGAGTTGCCCCACAGCCACTTCGCCAACGCCAACCGCAACCATCACGGGAGGCTCGACCAACGATTTTCCCTGATGAACACCGCCGGACCCAAACCGAAGCAGCATTGATGTAACAGCATCTAGCTTATCTTGGATAGGCCTGTCACAATGTGCGGTCATGCAGGCACGGTCGGCACTCTTCGACCTGTACGGCGACCACCTCCGGGCCCGAGGTGGCCGCGCACCCGTCGCCGCCCTGGTCAAGCTGCTCGCCCCGCTCGGGATCGCCCCACCGGCGGTGCGCACCGCGGTCAGCCGGATGGTCCGCCAGGGCTGGCTGGAACCACTCCGGCTCGCCTCCGGACCCGGGTATTCGATCACCCCGAAGGCGGCACGTCGACTCGACGAGGCGGCGTCGCGGATCTACCGGACCGGACGGCACAGTTGGGACGGACGGTTCGACCTCCTGGTGCTCACCCCGCCCGCGTCCCGCCGCGACCGGCAGCGGCTCGCCGCCAACCTCAGCTTCCTCGGCTACGGCACGCTCGACGACTGCACCTGGGTCGCCACCCGTGCCGGCGAGGACGTCGACCTGCTGCTCGACGAGGCGGGCGTGCGCTACGAGCGCTTCACCGCCGCACACACCTCCGGCACGCCCGGCGCGATGGGCGTGGTCCGCCGCGCCTGGGACCTGGCCGAGATCGGCCGGGCGTACGAGCGTTTCGTCGCCGAGCAGAAGCCGCTCCTGTCCGGCGTCACGGTGCGCAGCAGCGACGAGGACGCGTACGCGGCCCGGTTCCGGCTCGTGCACGCGTGGCGTACGTTCCTGTTCCGGGACCCGCAGCTGCCACCGGCGCTGCTACCCGAGCGGTGGCCGGGCACCAGCGCGGCCAGCTTCTTCGACCGGCACGCCGCCCGGCTCCGGCCGGCCGCCGACCGGTACGTCGAGCAGTGCCTCGACGCGAGCAACCGCCTGGCACGACAGAAGGGTCGTTAGAAACGTGACCGAGCCGCTGCTCGTCGACCGCACCGACGCCGTCGTCACCCTGACGCTGAACCGCCCGACGGCGATGAACTCGCTCGACGTGGCGCTCAAGGAGGCGCTCCGGGACACCCTGGCCGAGCTGGAGACCGACCGCTCCTGCCGGGCCGTGGTGCTGACCGGCGCGGGCGGCTCGTTCAGCGCCGGGCAGGACCTGCGCGAGCACGTGCAGACGCTGGACTCGGCCGACGCCGACCCGCTGGGCACGGTCCGGGCGCACTACAACCCGATCGCCGCCCGGCTGGCCAACCTGCCCAAGCCGGTGGTCGCCGCGGTGCGCGGCATGGCCGCCGGGGCGGGCGCCTCACTGGCCCTGCTCGCCGACTTCCGCATCGGCGGCCCGAAGACCCGTTTCCTGATGGCCTTCGCCGGGGTGGGGCTGGCCGCCGACACCGGCGCGTCCTGGACGCTGCCCCGGCTGGTCGGCCACGCCAAGGCCGTCGAGCTGCTGATGCTCGCCGAGCCGGTGAGCGCCGACGACGCCTGCCGGCTGGGCCTGCTGAACCGGCTGGTGGACGACGACGAGCAGGTGCTCCCGGCCGCGCAGGAGCTGGCCGCGCGGCTCGCCGCCGGCCCGACCGTCGCGTACGGGGCGATCAAGCGCCAGCTCTCCATCGCCGACGCCGGCACGCTCGCCGACGCGCTGGCCGCCGAGGCGCAGGCGCAGGCGATCTGCGGCGCCACCGCCGACCACCACGCCGCCACCAAGGCGTTCGTCAACAAGCAGAAGCCGGTCTTCGAGGGCCGCTGAACCGGGCCGGGGCGGACGCCGGGCACCCCTCGCGCGCCCGCTCAGCGGGCCACGTAGCCGCCGTCGATGGGGATCGTGTGCCCGGTGACCCAGGCCGCGTCGTCGGAGGCGAGGAAGAGCACCACGCCCGCCACGTCGTCGGCGGTCGGGATGCCGGGCTTCGGGTTGAACGACTCCATCTGCCGGCGCATCTGTTCCGGGTCCGGCGCGTTCGCGATGAAGTGCTCCACGAGCGGGGTCATCACCACTGTCGGGGCGACCGCGTTGACCCGTACGCCCCGGGCGGCGTACTCGACGGCCGCGGACCGGGTCAGCCCGACGATGCCGGCCTTGGTGAACGTGTACGGCGAGATGTTGTCCTGCGCGGTCAGCCCGGCCGTGGACGAGGTGTTGACGATCGCGCCGCCGCCGGAGCGCAGCATCGCGTCGATGCCGTACCGCAGCACGTAGAACACGCCGTCGCCGTTGATCCGGCGGACCTTCTCCCAGTTCGCCAGGTCCATCTCGTGCAGCGCCTGCTGCTGCCCGTCGATGCCGGCGTTGTTGAAGATCACGTCGAGCCGGCCGTACCGCGCGACCGCCTCGGCGATGCCGCGCTCGACGGAGGTGGCGTCGCCGGTGTCCATGGTCACCGCGAGCGCGTCCGGCAGGCTCGACGCCACCCGTTCGGCGCCCTCGGTGTTGATGTCCGCGATCACCAGCTTGCCGCCCTCGGCGGCGAACCGGCGCGCCGTCGCCTCGCCCAGGCCGGACGCTCCGCCGGTCACCAGCACGACCCTGTCCCGGAACCGCATGGCACCCCCTTGCCCACGCCGGCCGGCGCCGGCCCTCGTCCCGGACGCTACCGCCCGGGACGGGGGGTCAGTCGTCCTCTTCCGGATCCTGGTTGGCCTCGACGCCGAGCACGAACGCCTGCATGGCCAGCTCGTCGCCGTAGGGCGAGACGAACGCCGGCAGCTCCCGCGGGCCCAGCTCCTGCACGTAGGACCAGAAGATCCGGACCGCCTCGGCCCGCGACGCCGCCTCGATCGGCAGGTCCAGGCTGACCAGCCAGGTGCTGCGGGCCGGCGGCGGGCCGAGCCGGTCGGCCAGCGCCCGCCAGCGGGCCGGGTCGAGCGCGACCACCGGTCCGTCCGGCGCCGGGCCGTCGACCGGAACCGGCTCGTCCAGCGCCCGCCGGGTGTACGCGACCACGAGCGGCCCGGCCGCCAGGTCGGACTGCGGATCGTCCGGGTCCTCCCGGGTCCCGGACGCCGCGAGCGCGACCCGGCCGAGCGCGACCAGCCGCAGCGGCTCGTCGACCAGCACCGCGACCCGGTCGCCGGGGCGCGGGCGGGCCGCTGCGGCCGGCCCGGTCAGCTCCAGCACGTCGTGGTGCACCAGCCGCTCGGCCTCGAAGCGCTCGGCGGGCAGCAGCACCGCCCAGGCGCCGGTAGTGGTCTCACCGTCGGTCGTCCCGCTCGTACGCGGCTCGGTGTCGGTCATGTCCCAATCCCATCACGCCGGAGGTGGCGCGCTCGGTCACACCCCGGCCCGGTCACCGCTCACGTGACAGTCGGCCAGGTGGTCGTCGACCATGCCGGTGGCCTGCATCAGCGCGTAGGCGGTGGTGGGGCCGACGAACCGGAAGCCCCGCTTCTTGAGCGCCTTGGCCATCGCGACGGACTCCGGGCTGGTGGCCGGCACCTCGGCGAAGGACCGGGGGCGCGCCGCCCGGGGCGGCGGCGCGAACGACCAGAGCAGCGCGGAGAGGCCCTCGGGCAGCTCCGACGCGGCCCGGGCGTTGGCGATCGCCGCCTCGATCTTGGCCCGGTTGCGGACGATCCCCGCGTCGGCCATCAGCCGGGCCACGTCGGACTCGCCGTAGCGGGCCACCGACTCGATCCGGAACCCGGCGAAGGCGTCCCGGAACGCCTGCCGCTTGCGCAGGATGGTCAGCCAGGACAGGCCGGACTGGAACGCCTCCAGCGTCAGCCGCTCGTAGAGCGCATCGTCGCCGCGCAGCGGCCGGCCCCACTCCTCGTCGTGGTAGACGGCGTAGTCGGGGGTGCTCGCTCCCCACGCGCAGCGCGGCAGCCCGTCGGGGCCGTTCACCAGGTCAGTCACGGCGTCCACGATAGGCCGGGCCACCGACAGCCCCGCCGCGCCGACCGCCGGTCAGGGCAGCCGGCCCTGCTCGACCAGCCGGGCGAACTTCTTCAACGCCTGGGTGAGGCTGAACTTCGAGCCGGGCCAGAGCACCGGCCAGGCCACCCGCCCGGCCGGGCCACCCGGCAGGTGGAACCACTCGTGCCAGACCACCTGGGTGCGGTCGCGGTCCATCGGGGTGCAGCGCAGCACGCCGGGGCCGCGCAGCAGCTTGCCGCAGTGCACCACGCCGACCTCGTACGGGGCGTCGACCCGGACCACACGCATCTCGTCCCGGAGCACGGCCGGGCCGAGCGCGGTGACCGCCTCGACCAGGCTGCCCTCGCCGCCGTCACCCTCGACCACCCGGACCCGGGTCAGCGGGATCCAGTCCGACTGGCGTTCCCAGGCGGTGAGCGCGGCGAAGACGCGATCGGCCGGCGCGTCGACGATCACGGTGGCGGTGACCTCGCCGGCGCCGCGCCGGGACGCCTCGGTGAAGTCGTCGGCCGGGCGGCCGGCGCCGGTCACGCGGACTCCGACCGGACCACCGAACCGCGCTCCCGGTCGTCGTCGGCCGAGCCGGCAGCGATCCCGTTCGCCGGGGAGACGGTGTCCTCGGTCGCCGCGGCGGCGGGGGCCTCCGCCACGCCCGGCTCGGCCGGGGTGCCTCCCGGCTGTCCGTCGGCGTCGGTACGGGACGGCTGCTCGGGAGCGGACAGGTCGATCACCACCGGCTCCGGGTCGGACGGGTCGACCGCCTGCTCGGTCTCGGGCCGGGTCGCGGCGGCCTCCTCGCGCGCCCGGCGCAGCGCGTCGGCGTCCTCGGTGCGGCCGTCGCGCAGGGCCGCGTTCTCCGCCTCCAACACGCTGATCAGCTCGGACTTGTAGCCGATGTCGTACGCGGCGCGGCGCAGCGCGGAGTCGACCTGGGCCATCCGGTAGCCGCGCAGCGCGGTGTCGAAGCGGACGCCTGTCACGTCCGACTCGTCGAGCGGACGGCTGCCCGGCAGGGGCACGGCCCGCCCGTCCGGCTCGGCCGGTGTCAGGCCCGGATCCTTGCCGGAGACCAGCACCGTCACGCCGAACACCACCGCCGCGACTGTCAGCGCGACGACCAAGAGGAGCAGAACCTCACCCATGCACAGATCGTGGCATGCGGGCCGGGATCGGGCGAGCCCTCCGGGACGTCCGGTCGGTAAATGCGTCCGACGCACGGGACCGGCAGGGGTGGCGCGCACGGGACCGGATAGCGTCGGACCGGCCGGCGAGCGCGGGCGACGAGGAGGCGGGCATGACCGGGGCGTTGCGGCTGGGCGGACGGACGTTCGGCCCCGGTGAGCTGGTGGTGATGGCGATCGTCAACCGCACGCCCGACTCGTTCTTCGACCGGGGCGCCACGTTCGCCCAGGACAGCGCGCTGCGCGCGGTGGAGCGCGCGGTCGACGAGGGCGCCGAGATCATCGACATCGGCGGGGTGAAGGCCGGCCCGGGCGACGAGGTGGACGTGGCCGAGGAGATCCGGCGGACGGTGGACACCATCGCCGCGGTCCGGTCCGCCTTCCCCGAGGTGGTCGTCTCCATCGACACCTGGCGGGCCGAGGTGGCGGTGGAGGCGGTGGCGGCCGGCGCGGACCTGCTCAACGACACCTGGTCGGGGGCGGATCCGGCGCTGGCCCGGGTCGCCGCGGCGACCGGCGCCGGGCTGGTCTGCTCGCACGCCGGCGGGCTCGCGCCGCGTACCCGGCCGCACCGGGCCCACTTCGACGACGTGGTGGCCGACGTGCTCACCACGGTGACCGGGCTGGCCGAACGCGCGGCCGGGCTGGGCGTACGCCGGGACGGCATCCTGATCGACCCGGCGCACGACTTCGGCAAGAACACCCGGCACTCGCTGGAGATCACCCGGCGGCTGGCGGAGCTGTCCGACACCGGCTGGCCGCTGCTGGTGGCCCTGTCGAACAAGGACTTCATCGGCGAGACGCTCGACCTGCCGGTGCCCGAGCGGTTGGAGGGGACGCTCGCCGCCACCGCGGTCTCGGCCTGGCTCGGCGCCCGGGTGTTCCGCGCCCACCAGGTCCGCGAGACCCGCCGGGTGCTGGACATGGTGGCCTCGATCCGGGGCGACCGGCCGCCGGCGGCGACCCGGCGCGGGCTGGCCTAGGAGGTCAGGTGACGCGCGGCGCCTGACGGGTCAGGTCCAGCGCAGGACGCCGCGCCGCCAGGCGTAGAGGATGCCGAGCGCGACGATCGCCACGAAGACGCCCATCTCGACCACGGTGGTGGCGCCGAAGCCGGGCCGGTCGAACACCAGCGCCCACGGGAACAGGAAGACCGCCTCGACCGCGAAGAGCACGTACAGGTAGGCGTAGACGTAGTAGCGGATCTGCATCTGGGCCCAGTCGCCGCCGACCGGGTCGATGCCGCACTCGTACGTGGCCCGTTTGCCCCACGGCTCGGCCGGGCGGCTCGGACGTAACACCCGGTTCGCGGAGAACGCCGTCACGAAGAAGAGCACGGCGGCGAGCAGCAGCAGACCGAGCGTGGCGTACGAGCCGAGATATCCGGTCACGAGCGGAGCGTACCGGTCCCGTCCAGATGTCCCGGACACGTTACGAATTCGTTTCCTGGCAGGACTAGTGCCTGATGGCAAGCATCACCGAATAATGGGACACCTTGACCCGCCCCGGAGGACAGATGGCCCGCCTGCGCGTTCGACCCGTTCGGCGGGCCGCGCTCCGTCGTACCCTCGCACTGCTGGTGCCCGCGTTGGTCGCGGCGGCGGTGGCGATGGCGCCGGCCGGAGCCACGGCCGCCGCCGGAGGTCCGGCCGGCCTGGCCCGGGTGATCGAACCCGCCGATCCGGCCGGCGAGCCGACCGAACCGGTCCCCACCGCGGACCCGGGAACCAGCTCGCCCGCACCGCCGCCCACCGAGGCGCCGCCACCCCCGAGCACGCCTCCGCCGCCGGTCACCACCGCGTCGGCCCCGCCGGTCAGCAGCCCGCCCGTCGAACCGGCGCCGACCAGCGCGGCCCCGAACACCACCAGCGCGCCGCCGCCGGTCGTGCCGCCGGTCCAGCCCCCGCCGCCGCCCTCGGCCCAGCCGCCGGGCGGGCCGCTCGGGGTACGGGTGAACACCGAGGACGTGGTGCTCACCCCCGACTACTGGAACGCCGACAGCACGGTGGCCACGCTGCGGGTGACGGTGACGAACACCGGCGGCCGGGCGGAGCGGATCACGCTCGCCTACACGCTGCCGCCCGGGCTGACCGACGCGGGCACGCCGGGCTGCCAGCCGACCGGCGGCGCCAACCACAGCTGCGTCGGGTGGGACGCCGAGCCGGGCGCCCGGTTCAGCGCGACCATCCGGGTACGGGTCGACGGCGACGCCTGGCGGACCATGCCGCTGACCGGTTCCGTGCAGGTCACCGCCGTCGCGCCGGGGGTCAGCGGAGCGGCGTACGACGACGAGGGCTTCCCGGTGCTCTTCCCGCCCGGGCCGCCGGTGCCCGGGATCTCGCTGCGCGCCGACGAGGTGCTGTTCGACATCAGTGGCGCGCCCAGCACGCTCACCGTAAGGCTCGGCAACACCGGCGCTGTCGACGCCGCGGGCCGTGTCGAGGTGCTCCTGCCGGCCGGTGTCACGGTCGGCGACACCGGGAGCGGCTGTGCCGCGGTGACGCCCGACCGGACCCGGTGCGAGCTGGGCGTCCTGCCGACCGGGCGGACCGCAACCCTGCGGTTGACGCTCGCCGCCTCGGCCGAGGCGCAGCGCCGTGCCCCGCTGGCCGGCGCGGTGATCGGCCGGCTGGACCCGCGCAGCGGGCGGGACCGGCAGGTGCAGATGAGCTTCCGGATCAGCGCCGCCGCGGCGGACGCCACCCCGCCGGTGGGCGTGCCGGGTCCGACCGCCTCGCAGGGCGTGCTCGCCGCCGGTGGCGGGCCGGCCGACGACGACGCCTCGACCCGGCGGACCGCGATCGCGCTGATCGCCGTGTCCGGCCTCCTGGTCGTGCTCGCGCTGACGCTGGCGACCCGCTCGCTGCGCCGCCGCAGTGACATCACGGTGCCGGAGCGGCCGGCAACCGACCGGTGATCATGAATACGTGGTGATCTGGGTTACGGACCCAGGTACTAAACGCTGCAAAGCGGGGCATACAGCGGCCCGAACCAGTCCCATACGTCGGACCTCGACCAAGGTGGCCCTAACGTGGCGACGTAGGCTCTGACGTGAGAATCGGAGCGGGCCGGGCCGGCAGGGGCGACGGCGCTCAGCGAAGCGAGGTGCGGGTGTGACCAAGCAGATCCGTCAACTGGACCGGGTGGTCATCCGGTTCGCCGGGGACTCCGGCGACGGCATGCAGCTCACCGGCGACCGGTTCACGTCGGAGACGGCGCAGTTGGGCAACGACATCTCCACGTTGCCCAACTTCCCGGCCGAGATCCGCGCCCCCGCCGGCACCCTCCCCGGCGTCTCCAGCTTCCAGGTGCACTTCGCCGACTACGACATCCTGACCCCGGGTGACGCGCCGAACGTGCTGGTGGCGATGAACCCGGCCGCGCTCAAGGCCAACCTGGCCGACCTGCCGCGCGGGGCGGACATCATCGTCAACACCGACGAGTTCACCCGGCGCAACCTGGCGAAGGTCGGCTACGCGACCAGCCCGCTGGACGACGACTCGCTCGACGGGTACGCGGTGCACCCGGTGGCGCTCACCTCGATGACGATCGGCGCGCTGGCCGAGCACGACGTCTCCAAGAAGGACGCCGAGCGCGCCAAGAACATGTTCGCGCTCGGGCTGCTGAGCTGGATGTACTCCCGCCCGTACGAGTCCACGCTGCGCTTCCTGGAGCGCAAGTTCGCGGCCCGCCCCGAGCTGGTGGCGGCGAACGTGGCCGCGTTCCGGGCCGGCTGGAACTTCGGCGAGACCACCGAGGACTTCTCCGTCCGGTACGAGGTCAAGCCGGCCAAGATGCTGCCCGGCACCTACCGGAACATCACCGGCAACGCGGCGCTGTCGCTGGGCCTGGTGGCCGCCGGGGTGCGCTCCGGGCTGCCGGTGTTCCTCGGCGCGTACCCGATCACGCCGGCCTCGGACATCCTGCACGAGCTGAGCAAGCACAAGAAGTTCGGCGTGGTCACCATGCAGGCCGAGGACGAGATCGCCGCGGTCGGTGCGGCGCTCGGCGCGTCGTACGGCGGCTCGCTCGGCGTCACCACGACGAGCGGTCCCGGTGTGGCGCTGAAGAGCGAGACGATCTCCCTCGCGGTGGCGCTGGAACTGCCGCTGGTCATCGTCGACGTGCAGCGAGCCGGACCGTCCACCGGCATGCCGACCAAGACCGAGCAGGCCGACCTGAACATGGCCCTGTACGGCCGGCACGGCGAGGCGCCGGTCGCGGTGATCGCGCCGAAGTCGCCGTCGGACTGCTTCCACGCGGCGCTGGAGGCGGCCCGGATCGCGCTGACCTACCGCACGCCGGTGATCCTGCTGTCGGACAACTACGTCGCCAACGGCTCCGAGCCGTGGCTGCTGCCGGACGTCGAGTCGCTGCCCGACCTGCGGGTCGAGTTCGCCACGAAGCCCAACGGCGAGGACGGCACCACCTTCCTGCCGTACCTGCGCGACCCGCAGACGCTGGCCCGCCCGTGGGCGGTGCCCGGCACGGCCGGTCTGGAGCACCGGATCGGCGGCTTGGAGAAGGCCGACAAGACCGGCGACATCTCGTACGACCCGGCCAACCACGACTTCATGGTGCGGACCCGCGCGGCCCGGATCGAGACCATCCCGGTGCCGGCCGTCGAGGTGGAGGACCCGGACGGCGACGCCCGGGTGCTGGTGCTGGGCTGGGGCTCCACGTACGGCCCGATCGGCGCGGCCTGCCGTGGCCTGCGCCAGCGCGGGCACTCGGTGGCCCAGGCGCACCTGCGGCACCTGGCCCCGATGCCGGCCAACCTCGGCGAGGTGCTGGCCCGGTACGACAAGGTGGTCGTGCCGGAGATGAACCTCGGCCAGCTCGCCCACGTGATCCGGGCGAAGTACCTGGTCGACGCGATCGGCTACAACCAGGTCCGCGGCCTGCCGTTCACCGCCGCCGAGCTGGAGACGATGCTGGAAGAGGTCCTGAAGAATGTCTGAGCCCGTCGCCCTCAAGCTCACCGCCAAGGACTTCAAGTCCGACCAGGAGGTGCGCTGGTGCCCCGGCTGCGGCGACTACGCCATCCTGGCGGCCGTGCAGGGCTTCATGCCGGAGCTGAACATCCCCCGGGAGAACATCGTCTTCGTCTCGGGCATCGGCTGCTCGTCGCGCTTCCCGTACTACATGAACACGTACGGGATGCACTCGATCCACGGGCGTGCCCCGGCGATCGCCACCGGCCTGTCGGTGTCCCGGCCGGACCTGTCGGTCTGGGTGGTCACCGGTGACGGCGACGCGCTCTCCATCGGCGGCAACCACCTGATCCACGCGCTGCGCCGCAACGTCAACCTGAAGATCCTGCTGTTCAACAACCGGATCTACGGGTTGACCAAGGGCCAGTACTCGCCGACCTCCGAAGTCGGCAAGATCACCAAGTCGACGCCGGTCGGTTCGGCGGACGCGCCGTTCAACCCGCTGTCGCTGGCGCTCGGCGCCGAGGCCACGTTCGTGGCCCGGACGATCGACTCGGACCGCAAGCACCTCCAGTCGGTGCTGCGGGCCGCCGCCCAGCACGAGGGCTCCGCGTTCGTGGAGATCTACCAGAACTGCAACATCTTCAACGACGGCGCGTTCGACACGCTGAAGGAGCCGGCCACCCGGGACGACTTCCTGATCCGGCTGGAGCACGGGCAGCCGATCACGTTCGGCAAGGACGGGCAGTTCTGCGTCGTCCACCCGCCGGGCGGCTTCGGCCTGGAGGTCCGGGAGACCGCGAACACGCCGGCCGAGGAGATCGTGGTGCACGACGCGGGCGTGGCCGACCCGGCGTACGCGTTCGCGCTGTCCCGGCTGCCCGGCCTGGATCTGAGCAACACCCCGATCGGCGTGTTCCGGTCGGTGGGCCGCCCCTCCTACGACAGCGTGGTGCAGGAGCAGGTCGCGGCCGCCAAGGCGAGCGTGGACAAGACCCCGGAGCAGCAGCTCGCCGCGCTGCTCGGCAGCGGCGACACCTGGACGATCCTCTGATCCGCCGCTGACGCGTCACGCGAGAGGGCGGGCCGTTCCCCCGTGGAGCGGCCCGCCCTCTCGCGTGTGACGCAGCCCGGTCAGGCGGCCGCCGAGGCGGGCACCCACAGGTCGTCGACGGCCCGCTCGGCCGCGGCGAGGCTCTGCTCGAACAGCGGGATCAGCTCGGCCATCGCCGGGTTGACCGGGGCCAGGGTCAGCTCGGCGCAGATGAACCGCGGCTCCAGGCCGGTCAGGGACAGGCCGTGCGGCAGCCACGGCTCGGCGTGGTCCCAGCCCTCGCGCGGGGTGCCCGGGCCGTACCCGCCGCCGCGGCTGACCAGGACGACGAACTGGCGGTCGCCGAGCAGCCCGGCGTTCGTCACCGGGTCGTAGGCGATGCCGGGGGCGATCAGGTGGTCGACCCAGGACTTCACGCTGCTGGGCGCGCCGTAGTTGTAGAGCGGGAGCCCGAGCAGGACCGTGTCGGCCTGCTTCACCTCGGCCACGACCTCCTCGGTCAGCCGCCAGGACGCCGCCTGATCGGGGGTGTGCTGGTCCGGCGGCACCATGCGCGCGAGGCCGCTCGCGGTGTTCAGGTGCGGCAGCGGGTTCTGTCCCAGGTCCCGGTAGGTGACGGTGCCGTCCGGGTGGGCGGCGCGCCAGGCGGCGGCCGCGCGGGCGGTGAGCCGCCGGCTGATCGACCGCTCCCCGGTGATGCTGGAGTCGATGTGCAGTAGGTGTGCCATTGGTGATTCCTCCTCCGACGATCGTTCGTGTAGAACCAACTATTTATAGCAGGTCGATGTTCCTCGGAGCGCGTAAACTGGGTCACATGTCCGCCGCACCGGTCGAGGAGTCCGAGCGCCGCTCCGGGCCCCTGCTCGACCACCTGGCCCGGCGGATGCGGCTGCGCTCGGAGTCGGTGCTGGCCCCGCTGGGCCTGCGCCCCCGCCACCTGGTGGCGCTCACCGTGCTGCGCGACTCCGGCGGCATCAGCCAGCAGGCGCTCGCCGGCACGCTCCAGCTCGACAGCACGAACGTGGTCGGGCTGCTCAACGACCTGGAGGCGGACGGCCTGGCCGAGCGCCGCCGCTCCCCGGAGGACCGCCGCCGGCACGAGGTACGCCTCACCGAGGCGGGCACGAAGCGACTGCGCGAGGCCGAGTGCGCGCTCGCCGGAGCCGAGGAGGAAGTTCTCGGCGCGCTGGCGCCCGGCGAGCGGGACCTGCTCTACGACCTGCTGCGACGGGCCACCCAGGGCCGGTCGTCGACCTGCGGCGAAGTGATGGCGGAGGGCGGCCCGGGCGCCTGCTGACCGCCGACGCTCAGCGAGACTGGGTCAGAGCGCCGTGGTGGCCTGCGGCCGGTCGTCGCGGACGTGGACCAGCATGTCGCCGGTCTCGATCACCGCGCCGGCACGGTCGTTGAGCGTGACCACCTTGCCCCGGCGGACCAGCGCGATGACCAGCGACTCCAGCTCACGCGGAGAACGGCCCACCTCGTCGCGCTCGGCCGACCGCATCGCCAGCGCCATGCCCTGCCCCGGGGTGAGCAGGTCCTCCACCACGTCGATCAGGGGCGGGGCCGAGGTGGACAGGCCGAGCAGCCGCCCGGCCGTGGCCGACGAGACGATCACGTGGTGCGCGCCGCTCTGCTTGAGCAGCGGCGCGTTCTCCGCCTCGCGTACCGCCGCGATGATCCGCACCTGACCGGCGGTGAGCTGCCGGACCGTGAGCGCCACCAGCACCGAGGCGTCGTCGCTGTCGGTCGCGATGATGACCGACTTCGCGGTACGCACGTGCGCCTGCTCCAGCACCGACGAGCGGGTCGCCGAGCCCTCGATCGTCACCAGGCCGTTCGAGGTGGCCTGCCGAAGCGCCGGGCCACTGCGCTCGACCACCACGATCTTGGACTTGTCCGTGCCGTTCTCCAGCAGGGCGGAGACCGCGCTGCGGCCCTTGGTGCCGTAGCCGCAGATGATGACGTGGTCCTTCACGGTTCTCCTCCACCGCGACAGGCGACGCCCGGTGCGGTACTGCTCGGTCAGGACTTCCAGGGTGGTGCCGACCAGGATGATCAGGAAGAGCACCCGGGCGGGGGTGACGAACAGGACGTTCGCCAGTCGCGCCGACGAGCTGACCGGCGTGATGTCGCCGTACCCGGTGGTGGAGAGCGAGACCACCACGTAGTAGAAGCAGTCGAGCAGGCTCAGGCCGCTGTCGTCGACGTCGCGGTAGCCGTCGCGGTCGAGCCACACCACGAACACCGTGGCGAAGACCAGGCCGAGAGCGGCGAGCAGGCGCAGGCTCAGCGCGCTCAGCGGCCCTCGCCGCTGCGCGGGAAAATGGATCACCGTCGGTCCTGCTCCGCCACCTGCACGCCCACAAGATAACGGGTACGCGGGGACGCGGCCCGCCGGGTGAGGATCGGAACCCGTCGGGGCCGCTGCCGGAGGCGTGGAGAGGGCATGATGGGTAAGTCCGGGGCGCCCGACCGCGAGGAGGCCGGCATGTCGTTGCTGCGACGGGTGATCGGCGGGGTGCTCCGGCGCATCCGCCTGCGCCAGGGCCGCACGCTGCGCGAGGTGGCCCAGGCCGCCGGCGTCTCCCTGCCCTACCTCTCCGAGGTCGAGCGCGGACGCAAGGAGGCCTCCTCCGAGGTGCTCGCCGCGATCTGCCGCGCGCTCGGGATCCACCTCGCCGACCTGCTCGAAGAAGCCCGTGACGAGCTGCGCCGCGAGCGGCCGACGCCGGTCGTCCCCGGAGTCTCGGCGGCCCGGTTCGACCGGGTGCCGGTCGCCCGCACCGGGCCGCAGCTGCGGGTCGGCCCGCCCCGGCTGTCCGTCACGCGCCGTCCGGCCGTGTCGTCCCGGCCGCCCGTGTCCCGCCGGCCCGCCGTCTCGCTCCGGCCGCACGTCGCCCGTCGGCCGGTCACCGCCACGCCGCTGCTCGGCGGCACGCTGCGGCCCCTGGGCCCCGGGCCGGCGCCGCTCGGCGCGCCCCTCGGCGCCGCCACGCCGATCGGGTTCGGTGGCGGCATCCGGATCTGGCCGGCTCCCTCCGCCTCGACCGCCCGCCCCCGTCCGCGTACCTCCGTCACGCTGGCCCGGCGGCGGGCCCGCGCGGGCCGGCGGCGGCCGGTCGCCGCGTAGCTTCTGCCGAGGGCGGATCTGCCCCGGGCAGAAAGCCTGGGCCGCGACCGTGCGCCCGGCGGACGCTGGAGACCGCCGGGTTCCCGGGCGGTCCACCGTCCACCGGCGGTACGGAGGTGCGCGGTGATGGGTGGCATCTGGATGCTCGACGATCGGCAGGCGGTGTTCGACGACCGGGTCTTCGAGCGGTTGCTGAAGGAACGGATCATCTTCCTCGGCACCGAGGTCACCGAGGCGTCGGCGAATCAGATCTGCGCGCAGATCCTGCTCCTCGCGGCCGAGGACGCGGAGCGCGACATCTTCCTCTACATCAACTCGCCCGGCGGCTCGGTGAGCGCCGGCATGGCCATCTACGACACCATGCGGTACGTCAAGAACGACGTCGCGACGCTGGCGCTCGGGATCGCCGGCTCGATGGGGCAGTTCCTGCTCTGCGCCGGGACGGCCGGCAAGCGGTTCGCGCTGCCGCACACCCGGATCCTGATGCACCAGCCCTCCGGCGGGATGGGCGGCACGGCCTCCGACATCACCATCCAGGCCGAGAACATGCTGCACGTGAAGCGGACCATGCAGGAGCTCATCGCCCGGCACAGCGGGCGCACGCTGGAGGAGATCCAGCGCGACTGGGACCGCGACCGCTGGTTCACCGCCGAGGAGGCCCGCGAGTACGGCCTGATCGACCAGGTGCTCTCCCGCGTCGACCAGCTCGCCGGGTGAGCCGGGCGGCCCGGCCGGATCACCGGCCGGGCCGCCGCTGACGTCACGGGTAGCTGATTACCGTGCTGGTGCCGTACGAGCCGACGACCGGGGTGCCGACGTCGTTTATCGTGCGCTCGATCCCGCCGCTGCCGTCGAGGAACACCGTGATGGCGTCGTGGAACCGCACCCCGGCCCGGCGCGGCGCCTCGATCCCCCTGTCACAGCGGATGTCCACGCCCTGGTTGAAGTACGAGTAGACGCCCAGTCCCCACGCCTCGTGCGTGCGGACGTGATCGGCCACCTTGTACGAGGCCCAGCCGTTGCCGGTCGGGCTGCGCCAGGCCGCCTGGCTCGGCGGGTCGTAGGGCAGCTCGCTCTGGTAGAACACGGTCCGGCCGCGCTCGCCGTTCCAGATCGTCTGCCAGCGCTGGTAGTGCTCGACGAAGAGCCCGTACGCGGTCACGTCGTCGCCGTTGACGATCACGCCGGTGGCGGCGGTGTTCACGGTCCAGCCGATCGTCCCGGCCCGGCCGTGGTCGCCGCGCCAGGCCCAGATGTTGTCGATCAGCGTGTGCCGGCTGTGCACCACCAGGCTGGTCACCGCCCGCCCGGCGTACGGGCCGCCGATGCGGAAGAAGACGTCCTGCAGCGAGATCGGGTTCGTGGCGTGCGACCGGTGGCAGTGCCGCGTGCCGACCTCGACCAGCACCGGCGACTCGACCGGCCCGGCGTCCACCAGCACCCCGGCGATGCGGACCCCGTCCACGTCCTCGATCCGCAGCGCCGCGTCCCCGCGGTCCGGCACCAGGCTCGGCATGCCGAGGCCGAGCACCACGGTGTCCGGTCGGCGTACCCGCAGGGCCCGGTCCAGGTGGTAGACGCCGGGCGTGAGCAGCAGGTGCCGGCCCCGGGCCAGTTCCGCGTTGATCCGCTTCGCCGAGTCGGTGGGCCGGGCCAGGAAGAACGCGGACAGCGGCAGCGACGGCACCGGCGCGCCGCCGGTGGCCCAGGTGGTGCCGGCGGTGTTCCGGCGCAGACGCGGCACGGCGACCCGCCAGGCGCCCCGGGCGTCGACGAACAGGTACGGCTTCTCCCGGGTCACCGGGCTGGTCGGCAGCGTGGTGTACGGCGGGTCGGGGAAGCCCTGGGCGGGCGCGCCGATCACGCCGGAGAAGACCTGGTTCCACACGCCGTTGGTCCACTCGCCGCCGAGTTCGCTGTCGCGGGTGAGCCACTGCTGCTGGGAGCCGTTGATGGTGATGCCGTCCACCTTGGAGTCGGCGATGTAGCCGCCGCTGGAGTAGCCGCCGTTACCGGGTTCCAGCCACAGCACACCCTTGACGTGCACCCGGCGCATCGGCGACGCCTGGGAGACGGCCCACTGATTCGACCAGTCGGTCGGGGTGACAGCGAGGTTCTCCGCCGAACGCCAGAAGTTGGTCAGCGCGGAGATGCCGGCCGGCGAGTTCGGGTCGGGCTGGCCGACCACCCGGACCGCGCCGTGGATCTCCACGTCGTCCGGGTGGGCGCCGAGACCGGCGACAGTCGTGTAGTAGCCGAGCCGGGCGTCCACCTCGTAGCGGCCGGGCTTGAACAGCACGGCGTACCTGTCGAAGCCCATCTCGTTGCGTTCCTGGGCGGTGAACAACCGGTCCAGCGTGGACTGGATCTCCTCCACCGGCGTGCCGGGGTCGTACACGAAGATGTTGGGGCCGAAGTCGGGCTCGCGTGCCGGGCGCGCGGCCGGGGACGCGGCGGCGGCGCCGGCCGGGAGGCCGAGGGCGGTGAGCGAGGCCGCGGAGGCGGTGAGCGTGAGGAAACGGCGGCGGGAGGGGTCGGGTGATCGCATCTGCCTGCCTGTTCGGTGATGGGACGGGAGAGCGCTCTCTCGGCTGTTCCTACCTCATCACCGTCGATACCGCCAGAGCCCGCCGGTTCCGGAACCGGCGGGCTCTGCGTCGCACGTCGGTCAGGCGCGCCCGGCGCGCTGCTTCACCAGGTCGTCGACGAGCCGCTCCACGTAGTCGGCGGTGTCCTCCCACCGGGTGACCGCGTGGCAGCGGATGTCCATGGCCTTGACCGGGTAGTCGTTGCCGCCCACGTCCAGCCGGTCCCCCACGAAGAGCACGTTGTCGATGGTCAGGTCCAGGTGCTCCAGCAGCTTCCGCATGCCGTACGCCTTGTCCACACCCTTGCGGGTGACGTCGATCGAGGTCGAGCCGCCGCCACGGACCTCCAGGTCGGGCAGCTTCGCCGCGACCGCGTCCCGCAGCCGCCGCTTCTTGTCGCCGTCCGGGTCCCAGCCGTACTTCTCCGCCGGCGGGGCGGACTGACCCAGCGCGGAGAACGTGATCTGGCTGCCCCGGTCCTCGATGATGTCGCCCCAGGTCTTCGCCTCCCACAGACCCAGCGCCTGCGCCGACTCGGTCAGCGCGGCAACGACACGCGCCTTGTCGGCCTCGCTCAGATCCTCGGCGTAGACCTGCCGCCAGTCCCCGTCGGACCAGCGGTAGTAGCGGGTACCGCAGGTGGGCATCAGGTGCAGCCGCTCGCGCTGCTGCTCGGTGAGGTCGAGGTGGGCCAGCACCTGCGACTGGAACTGCTCGAACCGACCACCGGAGATGATGAGTACGTCCACCTCGGTGAGCAGGTGGCCGAGCAGCTCCGCCATCCGACGATCGATCTGGGACTTGGAAATCGCCAGGGTGTCGTCCAGGTCGAACGCCACCACTCGAAGATCGTTCACGAATACCTCATGTCGTCGCGGACAGGCCAGAACTAGCAGGGTACCGACGCACCCTGGCGCCGACCTGGAGGGCCCGGACCGGAGGGCTCACCAGACCACGCGGCCCTCATGACGGAGCGTAACAGCGGCTCCGCAGCGGGTTCGGGCCTTCCGGAACCGGGCTCGACGGTGAAATGCGGTCGACAGCGTCCGGCGCCGATCGCCATGGTGAGCGGATGCGCCAGGACGAGATCTGGAACGGCGAGACCGCCGAGCGGTACGACACACCGGGCACGGGGATGTTCGCGCCGGAGGTGCTCGACCCGGCCGTGGACCGGCTCGCCGCGCTCGCCGGCGACGGGCCGGTGCTGGAGTTCGCCATCGGCACGGGCCGGGTGGCAGTCCCCCTGGCCGGACGCGGCGTGCGGGTCAGCGGCATCGAACTCTCCGCACCGATGGTGGAGCGACTGCGGACGAAGGCCGATGCGGCGACGATCCCGGTGGTGATCGGCGACATGGCCACCGCCACCTCACCCGGGGAGTACAGCCTGGTCTACCTCGTCTACAACACCATCTCCAACCTGCTCGAACAGGCCGAACAGGTGGCGTGCTTCCGCAACGCCGCCCGCCACCTCAAGCCCGGCGGCCGGTTCGTGATCGAGCTGGAGGTGCCGGAGCTGCGCGTACTGCCGCCCGGGCAGCGGGCGGCGGTCTTCGCGAGCGAGCCCGGATACGTCGGCGTGGACACCTACGACGTGCTGCGGCAACACCTCGTCTCGCACCACTTCGAGTTCGGCGACGGCCGCGAGGCGCGCGTCTTCCGCAGCCCGCACCGCTACGTCTGGCCGTCCGAGCTGGACCTGATGGGCGAGTTGGCCGGCTTCACCCTGGAGCATCGGTACGCGGACTGGTCCGGCACGGAGTTCACCGCCGAATCGCGCTCCCACGTGTCGATCTACCGGCTCCCGGCCCGACCCACGCACCTCGCGTCGCATTGATTCATTGACTTCGATCACTCACCGTCGATAGCCTCGCGTCGACAATTACCTTCATCGATGGAGGCTGAGCGGTGAGAATTTTACGACTGCGCGAGGCGCTCGTCGCGCTCGTGACGACCGCCCTGGTGACCACCACAGCGGCAACACCCGCCACGGCCGCGCCCGGCAGCGGCCTGTCCACGCTGGCGAGTTCGTCCACCTTCCCGCTGGCCGACCCGGACACCCTGCTGGCGAAGGACGGCTCCTACGTCACCTACGGCACCACAGTCGGCGCCGGCACCGGCGCGCGCTGCGGCGCGACCGGCAGACTGTACGTACCCGTCCTCGTCCACGGCTCCGGCAGCAGCGTCGGCATGGCCGACTGCGCCTCGCACGACGCGCTGCCCTCCGGCCCGGGCGCCTGGGCCGAGCCCGGCGGCGCGGTCTGGGCACCCGGCGTCGCCCGCTTCGGCAACCGGTTCTTCATGTTCTACACCGCCTCCCGCAAGGGCTCCGGCCAGAAGTGCATCGGACGGGCCGTCTCCGACAGCGCCCGCGGCCCCTTCCAGAACCAGGGCGAGTGGGCCTGCCCGGACGCCGGGCGGTGGGCACTCGACGCGAACCCCTTCGTGGCCGGCGGGAACCTGTACGTGACCTACCGGGACGACGCCATCGCCTCCGGCGCCGAGACCGGCATCTCCACGGTCCGCACCGATAGTGAGGGCCGCGCGATCTGGGACACCCGCCGGGACATGCTCAAGAGCACCGACATCACCTGGGACACCGCCAAGATCAGCGGCGGTACGCACGTGGTGGAGAACCCGGCGATGTGGAAGGCCGCCGACGGCGACTGGTACCTGATGTACTCGGGCAACAACTGGGACAGCGCGCGCTACTCCACCGGCATCGCCCGCTGCGGCGCGACTCCCCTGCCCGGCTCCCGCTGCACCCCCATCCGCGAAGGCGTGTCCCGGCCCTTCTTCGGCTACACCGGCAGCGCCGGACTCAACCCGATCCGCGGCCTGCCCGGCAACCACCAGGGCCCCGGCGGGATGGACGTCTTCGACGCCGCCGATGGCACCGCGCGCGTCGTGTGGCACTGGTGGAACGGCTCCACCCGCTTCCCGATGACCGGCGTCCTGACCCGCCCCTCCACCGGCTTCCTCGTCTCGTAGTCGGCGCGCTTGCCGACACGACTGCTCACCGTAAGCTTCGGGATGGTCACGTTCGGTAGAACTCGTTCACGGAAAATTGCATTTGGCAAGAGGTGGCACCGAAATTTTCTCGATGCGATGCATCTGCTTGTCAGGTACCCGACAGTGAATTGCCCGCTCTTGTGCTAGCTGTCCGGCGAGAGGATGCTCGAACCGTCGAACGGCACTGCGTCGCCTCACACAGAGGGCGGCGCCCGGCTGCCACCGGACGCCGCATTCGACTCCACCGCTGCAACGGAAGGAGTCACGTTGACTGTAATCCCTCACGGGTCAGACTTCGAGACACCAGAGGACGAGGACGAAACCGTTGCCGAGCCGACCGACCGGCACCGGCTCATCCTGGCGTACATCAAGACGCTCAGTCCGATCATCGCCGCCGTCGTCGCCTGCATCGGGACGCTGGTGGCAGCGCTGGTCCGCTGACCCGCCGGCCCCGCGCTCCGGCTCCGGCCGGACGCGGGGCCGTCCGCGTCACCGCCTCGTCGCCGGTTCGTCGTCCAATGTCGCCGGCGCGCCGCGTCGCGGCCACTGTCACCGGCGGGCTGCGTCGCCGTCCGGCAGCCGCCGGGACCTGACCTCCGCCAGGATCAGGACCGCCAGGAGCACCACGAACAGCCCTGCCGACCCGGCCACCAGGGGATTGACGTAACCGGGCACCAGGTCGGGGCCGCACGTGGTGTCGCGCAGCGGCCACATGCTCGACGACCCGTCAGCCGACGCGCCGATGCGGTGGCTGTAGCCTTCCGGCCGCCGCAGCATGCAAGCGTCATCGGGATCCAGGATCCCGAAGGTCGTCGCCGCCAACCCGCGACCGTAAGCGGCGGCCCCGGTGAACGCCGCACCGGCGGCCAGGAACCATCCCGCCCGCCTCAGCGCCCATGCCCTGCCCCGGAGGTGCGGGTCGCGACGGAGCGCCAACAGTGCGACCACCACGAACACGAGGGCAGCGGCCGCGAACACCGGCCAGGCCAGAGCGAGCAGCACAAGTGCGAAGAAGACGAGAAACATCGACGTGCAACCTACCGCTCCAGGCGTCGTCGTACCGGCCCCGATCACCTCGCCGGATGGTCAGCATGCGCAACTCTTGTCGCCGGGCTCGGACTTGACCGTGTGCGCATCGGCTATCTGGCCGCCCACCTCACCTGGCACCTCGCGACGGGCACTGTCACCTTGCTCGTTTGTGGCCCGGGAGAGTCGCCTACTCGCCGCTGGAACCCCGGGTGAGCACGTGAGCCGGGACGGCCGAACAGAGCGTGCCCCGCCGCCCCGGCCATGATCAGAACCGCGACGAACGGTCGGGAAATGAGTGAATGCAGGCACCGCCGGCAGGGTTTTCACCCGCTTCCGCACTGACCGGCAACGATTCCGAGACGGAGCCCCTTCGCGCGTCCTCTACACGGGTGGACGCTGCCGTCCCGTCGGGAACGAAGTGACGTACGGCAATCGCAACCGCACGTCCCGCGCCGGCCAACTCATGCAGCAGAACGCGTCAGCGGTCGGACGACATTCCACCAGCAACGGCTGAGGAGATCATCGGCTGAAGCGGGGATGGTTATAGATGGCCCGGCTGAGCAGACTCGCCGTATACGCGGTTACGCACAGTCTCCCGAAGGGTCCCATCAGTGAGCTACAGCGCTCCGCCGCCCCCCGGTTACCCAGCTACGCATTTGCAGCAGCCTCCGAAGAAGCGCCCCGTGCGGCTCATCATCGCAGCGGCCGTCGGCGGTGTCTTGGTGCTCTGCTGCGGCGGAGTGACCATCGCTGCGGCAGTCGGCGGTGGCGACTCACCCCCCGCAAGGAGCGCCGCCGCGGAGGCGACCGCTGCCGCGTCCGTCCCGGCAGAAAGCCCTACAGCAGCACCGTCGGTGGAGATCACCACCGCAGCACCCACTACCCCAACACCCACCACCGCAGCTCCTACGACAACAACACCGAAGCCGAAGCCGAAGGCCACCACCAAGGCGCCGACCGAGCCGAAGGTGTCCGTAGAGCAGGAGAACGCCATCAGGGCCGCCTCCGACTACCTGCAATATCAAGCGTTCTCCCGCTCCGGCCTGATCAAGCAGTTGGAGTTCGAGGGCTACCCGAGGAAGATCGCAACCCAGGCCGTGGATTCTCTGAAGGTTGACTACAAGAAACAGGCTGCCAAGATGGCGAAGGACTACCTCGACACCCAGCCGTTCTCTCGTTCGGGCCTGATCAAGCAGTTGGAATTCGAGGGGTACACGCACGCACAGGCCGTCTACGGTGTCGATCAGGTGATGTGAGAAGGGCATGCGGGTGCCTGTTGCGGCTTTGTCCATGGCGGGTGGCAGGCTCTGGCATGGCTCGCCGTGTCACCTACGGTCGACCGCAGACCATGTCAGTCGGTCGTAGGAGCGCCCCGCATCCGGCGCCTGCCTCGCGCCTCCGGCCAGTTCAAGGCCAGGTTCATCTAGTGGCGGCCGTTGGCGTCTGTGCGGAATTCGGGGTCAGCAAGGACGACCTGTTGCAGTTCTTCGAACGGGTCAGCGACGAGCGAGGGTGGCCGCTGCTGTCAGTCCCGCTCACACAACCGCGTTGCTGCAGCAGATCTCGGCGAGGCGATCGGGCACGCAAGCTCCGGAAGGCGGCACAGTGATCGTTGATCAAACACCTGACCTGGTGCCCCCGGCAGGATTCGAACCTGCGACACACGGTTTAGGAAACCGATGCTCTATCCCCTGAGCTACGAGGGCGCGAGTGCCCAGTCTAGCGGCCTGCCGGTTCACCCGGGGTGGCAGGGAGTGGCCCATCTGGGCCCGGTGACCGCGATGACCGTGACCACCACCCTCGTCGTGCAGGACCCCGTCGACGCCTACGAACTGTTCGCCCACGCCCGCACCACGCTCGGGCTGCCCCTGGACGGCCGATGGCACCTGGTCGACCACGGCCATGTCCACATGCTGCAGACTCTGCCCGGACAGGGCGCACCGGCCCTGGCTAGCGTGCACTTCTCCGTCGACGGCAGCCGGCACCCCGGCGAGCCCGACGCCGGGATCCCCGGCGGCTACGCCCTGCTCGCCTTCACCACCGACAGCGCTGACACCAACAGGACCCAGCGCCGGCACCGCGACCTCGCCGGCCAGACCGGCGCGTGGCTGACCCACCGACGGCTTCGCTGGACCTGGTCACACGCCGACGGGCCCTTCACGACCAACCACGCCGGCCCCATCCGCAGGGGCTTTAGTAACGATCTTGCGACCAGGGGCCAAATAGTTGATCTTTTTGGGGGTCTGCGCGGTCCCTGATCGCTGCCACGATGGTTGACCGCTGTGAGTCGATCTCCTCTGAGCATCGGCGAGCTGGTCGAGCACTGGACCCTTGTCCCTGCTGAGCTGGACCTGGTTGCGTCCAAGCATGGCGAGATACGGCCGGGTTCGCGCTGTTGCGGAGGTTCTACGACCGGTACGGCCGCTTCCCGCGAGGTTGGGCAGATCTGCGCCCGGAGGCGATGGACTTCGCCTCTCGCCAGGTCAAGGCGGAGCCGGGTTACTTGGCGTTCTACGGAGACCAGGGCCAGCGGATCCATCACACCCCCAATCGGCTAGATCAACCCGACAACGCACCCAGAATCCAATCCACGGATTCAGGCTAAGGTCCGGTCCGGCAGCGGAACAGGGGCGCAGGACCTGCGGCAGGGTGGGGCGAGCGCCCCACCCTGCCGTTGAACTCAGCCGATCTGCAGGGTCACGTCGTCCAGCACGAAGCTGGTCTGCAGGTAGGCGTCCTCGGTGCCGGTGAAGGTCAGCGTGACCGTCTGGCCGGCGTACGCGCCGAGGTTGACGGTGCGCTGCGTGTAGCCCGTGGCAGCGTTCATGTTGGACAGCGACGCCACGGTGGTGCCGTTGGCCTTGATCGTGAACACGTCGTAGGCGAGCGCCCAGTACTCGCTCGTGTCGATGTGCAGCCAGTAGGTCAGTACCGCACTGGTGCAGCCCGACGGGATGGTGACGGTCTGGCTGATGGCCTCGGTCGCGGTGTAGCCGTTTCCGCCGAGCCACGCGTACCGGGTGCCGCTGCGCGGCACCTGCCCGATAGAGGTGCCGATCACGCCGGTGGAGCCGGTCCACGGCGAGGTGCCGCTTTCGAAACCGCCGTTGAGGATCAGCTGGGCGGCGGTGCAGCCGCCCGGCCCGCCGGTCACGGTCAGCGTGTACGTGGTGCTGTGCGACACCGAACCCGCGCCGGTGATGGTGATGGTGTAGGTGCCGCCGGCCACCGACGAGCCGACCGCGATGGTGGCGGTCGACGAGCTGCCGGAGGTGACCGACGACGGGCTGAACGAGACCGTTACGCCCGTGGGGGCGCCGCTGGCGGTCAGGGTAACCGTCTGGGCGCTGCCCGAGGTGGTGGCGGTGCCGACGGTGGTCGTGGTGCTGGACCCCGCGTTCACGGTGCCCGACGCGGGGCTGGCCGAGATCGAGAAGTCGTTGGTCGGCGTCGAGGTGCCGACCGCCCGGTTCCACAGCGTGTAGGCGATGCCGTCGGCAGCCCGGTTCAGCGCGGTGGCGTCGATGTTGCTGAGGGTGTCGCACGAGGAGTGGTAGCAGGAGTCGTAGGACTGACCGGCCGTGCCGCCCCACTTCGACGCCTGGGCCGACGTCTTGGTGGCGCTGGCGCCCATCGCGTAACCGGAGGTCGGGATGCCCGCGTTCTGGAACGAGTAGTCGTCGGAACGGCCCTGGCCCTCGACGTTCTCCTCCGGCTGCAGGCTGAGGGAGTCCCAGTACGCCTTCATCGGCTGCGACGCGGTCGAGGTGATGTTGTTGATGAAGTAGCCGCCGTTCTTCGACGCGATCATGTCGAAGTTGTAGTAGGCCTTGATCGCCGTTCGCTGGGTACTGGTCAGCGAGTTGACGTAGAACTTGGAGCCGTTGAGGCCCTGTTCCTCGTCGGTCCACCAGCCGAAGCGGACCTTGTTCAGCATGGTCGGGTTCTGCGCGGCCAGCGCGAGGGCGACCTCGAGCAGCGCCGCCGAGCCGGAGCCGTTGTCGTTCATGCCCGGACCGGCCGAGACGCCGTCCAGGTGGGCGCCGAACATGTAGACGTTGCTCGCGTTACCGCCCGGCCACTCGGCGATCAGGTTCGGGCCTGCACCGCTGGTGCAGCCGGAGGTGCAGGGCTGCTCGGTGACGGTGAAGCCGGCGGCCTGCAGCTTGCCCTTGACGTACGCCACCGACTGCAGGTAGCCCTGGCCGGTCGAGCGGCGGGTGCCGCCGTTGTTGGTGGCGATGGTGCTGAGCTGTGTCAGGTGCGCCTGCACGTTGGCGACGTCGATGTCCGGCGCGGTGCCACCGGGGGTGCCGCCGTTGACCGTCAGCGTGTACTGGGCCGTGTGGGTGACCGACCCGGTGCCGGTCACGGTGATGGTGTACGTGCCCGCGGCCGCGCCGGACGTGGTCGCCACCGTCATCGTGGAGCTGCCGCCCGAGGTGACCGACGACGGGCTGAACGACACGGTGACCCCCGACGGGGCACCCGAGGAGGTCAGCGACACGGTCTGCGCGCTGCCGGAGACGGTGGCGGTGTTGACCGTCGCGGTCACCGAGGAGCCCGCGTTGACGCCGCCCGAGGTGGGGCTGATCGACATCGAGAAGTCGGTGCTGGTCGCGGTGCAGGTCGGGTCGCCGGTCTGGGCCGGGACCGCGACCGCGTTCCACGCGTCCTTGGTCCGGTTGAACAGGACGCACGAGGAGTCCAGGTTCTTCGCGGCGGTCAGGGTCGCGGTGCGGTACTTCTTGTGGGTCATGCCGGAGGTCTTGAGCAGCATGCCGCCGTAGAAGATCTTTCCGGCGGACTGGATGCCGACGCCGGTGACCGACGACGGGCCGCCCGAGCAGATGGGGCTGTTCGGCTTGCCGCCGCCCGGCGCGCTGCCCTCGGCGAGCAGGTAGAACCAGTGGTTGAGCGGGCCGGCGGCCGCGTGTACCTCGGTGTTCGGGATCGACGAGGAGTAGCAGTTCGGGTGGCCACCGACCAGCGAAGGGTTGTACATGTTGCGGATCGGGCCGCTGCCGACGAGGTCGATCTCCTCACCGACCAGGTAGTCCGGGTCGTCGTAGGTGGCGGACTGGTTGGCGTATGCCTCGGTCAGGGCGCCGAAGATGTCGCCGGTGGCTTCGCCGAGGCCGGCTTCGGAGCTGGTGCCGCCGGGGGTGTTCTGGTCGAGGCCGTGGCCGAACTCGTGGCCGACCACGTCCATCGACGAGATCCAGTTGCCTGCCGAGTTCTTGCCGATCGTGATCGTGGAGCCGTCCCAGTAGGCGTTCTGCTCGTTCAGGCCGACCTTGATCGGCCAGCTGCCGCCGTTGCCGTTGTGCCCGTTGCGGCCCAGCCAGGCCGACAGCATGTCCCATTCCTTCTGCGCCGAGTACAGTGCGTCGACGCAGCCGGTCTCCTTGCTGGTGCCCACCCCGTTGCCCCAGCTGTCGTCCGCGCCGGAGAAGACGGTACTGGTGCTGTAGTCCTGGCAGTTCAGGCCGGTGCGCGTGGTGTCGCGCAGGTAGTACGTGCTGCCCGACTGCGACGTGGTGATCGACAACGGGCTGGGCCCGTTCCACTTGCCGGTGCCGGAACCGGCCGCGGCGTCCTCCTGCTTGGCCAGCACCTGGCCGGTGCGCGCGTCCACGAAGACATGCAGGTGGCTGGGCGCCGAGGCGGTGCGCCCGGCGACGACGACCTCCCACGCGAGGCGGGCGGTGCTGTCCTTGACGTGCACCACCAGGGTGCGCGACTCGACCCGGTCGACCTTCGCGAGCAGGCTCTTGGCGGTCTGCTCGGCACGGTCGACGGCGACCGTCGGCACCACCGACACGTTGATCTTCGTCTTGGTGGCGGCCGAGATCGCCCGGATCGCGCCCTTGCCGTCGGCGAGCACGGCGGCGTCGCCGCCGACCACCGGCAGGCCCCGGTAGGTGCGTGTGTAGGCGATGGAGAACAGCCCGTCGACCCACGGGATCACCATGCGCCGGTCGTACTGCTCGAAGGGGCCTTTCGCCAGCGCGTCGTGACCGCCGTCGGCGGCCCGGTCGGCCGCGGAGATCGCCAGCGACAGCGGGCTCTGCGCAACCGTGGGTGTAGGGGGCGGGGTGGCTGCGGTCGACTGGGTGGCCACCCCGGTCACGGTGCCCAGGGTAAGCGCAACCGCGACAGCGGCCGCCATGGCAGTTCTTCGATACATCGCAATCCTCCCGCCGAGATGGGTTGAGGGGTGTGGCAGCAGGGCCCGTGTTGATGGGATCTCCGGCAACCGGTGACAGCTCGGCTTTGGCGATGACACTAGGAACGGCGGAGGCTGGCCGAAATCAGGGCAACCCCTTGCTCTGGTGCGCGAAGGACCGTCGGGCGCACTATGATCCGGTGCCAGATTCTGCGACGGCAGTGAATGCGCATCAGGGGGCCACCGGCACCATGCTGCCGGTGGTACCGGGCGTCGTGCGCGGCGCCCGTCGGGTGGTGCTGTTCGGTCCGCCCGGGATCGGCAAGACCGCTGCGGCCGGTGTACTCGGGCAGCAGCTGGGCATGCCTGTCCTAAGGCTGGCTCCGAGCCCACAGGACGCCCAGGTCCCCTACACCGGACTGCTCGAACTCGCACTGGCCCTCCAACCGCTGCCGGCCGCGCGGGAACTCGCGACCGGAATCGACAAGGCCGTCGGAGTGCCGGGCTCTGCCGATCCCGCCGGGACCGCTCTACGGCTGCGCCGGTTGACCGCCACCCTGCTGCTGGACACCCCGCCTCTGACACTGGTGGTGGACAACGCCCAGTGGCTGGATACGGCCAGCGCGGCCGTCTTGCGTTGGGCACTGCGCCTGGCTCCCGACCTTCCCGTCATAGCCGCAGAGCGAATCTGGCGCCCGGGGAGCGAAGGCCACTGGTGCGGCGAGGACCCCTGTGCGGTACGCATCCCGGCGCTGACACCCGATCAGGTCGCAACCCTGCTGTCGCCGTACCGGCTAACCCCCTACGAGGTCACGCAGACCCACATCCGCAGCGGAGGGAACCCGGCCCTAGCCCTCGCATTCGCCGGGGCCCGCAGCCGCGCCACCGACCTGCCGGCCGCTCAGGGTCTCGTAGACGACCTGGTCCTGCCGCCGGCCGCCCGCCGACTGGTGAACGAATGGCTGGGCACTGTGTCGGCCGAAGTTCAGGAACTGTTGACGGTCGCCGCACTCGACGACCGGCCCGACCGCGAACTGCTGAGCCGCCTCGCCGGCCCGCCCGCCGAAAACCTTCTCGCAGAGGCCGAGGCAGCCGGACTGATCAACATCGGGCAGGTCGACGGGAAGATCCGGTTCGCCGCCGCCGCGATCGGTGCCGAACTCGCGGCCCGACCGCCGGTCGCCACACGCAGGCTCCTGCACGCCCGCCTGGCCGAAGCCAGCCGCGACAGCATCCGCCGCGACCGTCACACCACGCTGGCGGCCGACACCAACGACCCGCAGTCGGCCGACTGCGCCGACCGCGCCGCCGCCCGCGCCCGGCTGCGCGGAGAACCCGCACTAGCGGCCGAGCTCTCCCTGCTCGCCGCCGAACGTACCCCGGAGACCGACGCCGACCTGCTCACCGAACGGGCGCTGACCGCCGTACGCGACGCCGCCCACAACGGCGACCTGCCCCGCGGCCAGGCTGCCGTCCGCCTCGTCCTGAACCACGACAGCAGCCCCGCCAACCGCGTCAACGCCCTCATCGCCCTGATCGACTCAGGCGGACAGCACCTGTACAACGGCGACAAGCTGTTCGCCGACGCACTTCACGAAGCGGCCGGACATCCGGACCTGACCGCGCAGATCCTCGTCCGCCAGGCGATCTGGGCCAACGTCAACGGCGATCCCGACCGGGCGTGCGCCCAGGCTGCCCGGGCCGCCAGCCTCGCCCGGAGCGCTGGCGACACCGCCACCACCGCCATGGCCCTCACGATGCAGGCCCGCATCCAACGCATCCTCGGCCGCCCCCAAGCCGAGACCACGCTCGGCCACGCCCTGTCCCTGCCACGCAGCACTCACATCCCCGTCAACGCCAGGCCCGAACAGCTCTCCGCCCGGCACGCCATCTTCGACGACCGTCTGGACGAAGCCCGCAGCGCACTGCTGCCTCTGCTCGTCGAAGCCGAGCGGACCGGAGACGCCGAAGCCACCGTGGATGTCCTGCGCAGCCTCGCCGAAGTCGAGATCCGCGCCGGACGGTGCGGACTGGCCCTCGACTACGCCGGCCGCGCCCTGTCGCTTACCGACAGAGCCGCCTTGGACCCCGCACCAACGTGCTACACCTCCGCCCTGGTCGAGGGCACCGCCTCGTGCACCGACTCCGCCCTCGCTCACGCACGCCGCGGGGCGGACACCTCCCGCCGGGAGGACAACAAAGTCTTCCTCTCCCGAAACCTCTTCGTCCTCGGACATCTTCTCCTGGTCACCGGGCGTCCGAAAGAAGCCCTGGAGGCGCTGGAAGAGGTCCGTACGCTTGAGAAGCGCCAGCAGGTCCGCGACCCGTCCGTCCTGCGCTGGCACGCCGACCTCGCCCAAGCCCTCATCTCCCTCGGCTACCTCGACCAAGCCCGCAAACTGCTGACCGATACCCGTCGCACCGCGACTGATCTAGATAGAAGCTGCGTCCTCCCCGTGCTCGACCGCTCCCAGGCACTCCTGGAAGCCACCCTGGGCAACTACGATGCGGCCGCCGACCTCCTCACCGCAGCAGCCGACCACCTCCGCCACCTGCCCATCGAACACGGTCGAACCCTCCTGGCCCTCAGCCACACCGAACGACGCGGACGCCGACGCGCCAGCGCCCGCACCGCGGCGCAGAGCGCCGCCGACCTCTTCAGCACGCACCAGGCACACCCCTGGATCGAAGCCGCCACCCGCACCCTCCACCAACTGGAGCCCGTCCCCGCGCACAGCAGTACGCTCCCCTGCCTCACCTCCGCCGAACAGCGCTGCGTCGAGCTCGCCGCCAGCGGAGCGACCAACCGCGACATCGCCACCGCCCTCACCATCAGTGTCAAAACAGTCGAAGCAAACCTCACCCGCGTCTACCGGAAGCTCGGCATCCACTCACGCGTCCAACTCGCGCACCTTGCAGCCCTGACGGCAGCGCCGGCAGAAGCCCTGCAGCCCGGCCTGGCGCATCAGCCTGGCAACGCGTTTGCGCCCACTTCCGACTCCGGTGCCCAGGCGTAACTCGGCGTGCGGCGTAAAGGAGCGGGTTGGGCGAGGATCGCACGTGCTTCCCCGGACAGCATCCTCGCTACGTCAAGTCGCAAAATGCCGTGACGAGGATTTAGAATCGAGAAAGTTGACACAAAAAGCAACAGAGGCGGCCGGTTTGCTACTGTAACCGCCAGCAACGGAGCGCAGCAGCTATCCAATGCGACCAACAAACAGAGGTAATGAACGGCTGAATCGCAGGCAGTCGGCCTACCGACATGCATAGATGACGGTCTTAGGAAACCGATGCTCTATCCCCTGAGCTACGAGGGCGCGAGGGCACAGTCTAGCGACCTGGGGTTCACCTGGGGTGGCAGGGAGTGGCCCCCGTTCACCCACGTTCCCCGGACCGCCGTTCTCCCAGCCCAGGAGCACACCTGAGCACACGAACCCCGGTTTGCGGCCGGCGGTCGGCCATGGTGACCCTCGTTGGCACCGGTCCACCCCGGTCGGCATCCGCTGGAGGAGTCTCCAGGTGACTCTGGTTGATCTTGGCGGGCAGGATGAAGTGGCCGGCGTCGACTGTCTGGGGCGTCACGCTGACACGCCGCACCGGCCCTCCACGATCCTTGCCACACCTTGGCGACGGTCAGCGAAGAACCATGCGTCAGGTGTCGAGGCCTGCGAGGTTGAGGCGTTCGAGCAAACTGGGCTTGCGGGCATGCGCCGCCCGGAGCTCGGCCAGCCGGTGCTGGAACGACGAACTGTCCCCGTCGCGTTCGCTGAGTTCGCGCAGGTCGATGAGGAGTTGCACGGCGGTGTCGTACTCGCGGGGTTTCTTGGTGGCGATGAGCTCGTCGACTCGCTGCCAGGCGGCGGGTTGGTCGACTGCGAGGGTGTCGAGGTGCCGTTGCCGGGCTGCTGCGGCGGACCGTTCGCGGCGGATCCGGTCGCGTTCGCGTTGCTCAGCGTCCCGTCGTTCCCGTTCGGCGCGCAACCCCGCGGCGGTGGAGAGCAGTTCCCCGGCGGTACGGGCGGCTGCCGGGGTGGGCGTATCAGTGCGGTGTGCGTCGCGGTAGCGGCGCAGCAGTCGGTTGCGCAGGTGGCTGTCGCCGCCGGTGATCAGGTCGGTCAGGATGGCGTCCTTGTCCCGAGCGGGCAGCCCGACGACCCAGGTGCGTAGTTGCGCAGCGGTCGGTTCGCCGGAGGTGGCCGGCGGCGGTCCGGCCGCCGCGGCCGCGATCAGGTCGGGGTCGATGCGTAGGAACTCGGCGACGGCGGTGAGGGACGCGTCGAGGGTCCCCAGCCGGGCGGGGACGGGCGGTTCAGGCTCGTCGTCGGCGATCTCGGCGGACTGTACGCAGCGCAGCCAGGCCAGGTACAGCAGGCGCAGGTCGCCGGCGGCGAGGCGGGCCCGGACCGGGATGACGGAGGCGAGGAGGCCGTGGCCGTCGAGGTCCCACTCGTCGGTGCCGTCCTCGTCCTCGTCGTGCAGGTCGATGATGACGTGCTTGCCGGTGGTCCACGCGGATGCGCTGTCCCCTTGGCAGTACTGGGAGACGGTGGCGGGGTCGAGCACGTGTTTCGGTAGCCGCAGCATGAGCTGGCGGGTGCCCCAGTTCGTCAGGTACAGGTGCGCGTCGAAGTACCGCTCCATCAGCGTGCGCGGGTCGCCCTTGAAGTCGCCCCACTCGTAGGTGTTGACGAAGCTGGTGGCGGTGATGTCGGCCCGGGTCGACAGCGACCGAAGCTCGGCCCGCTCCCGGCCGGTGAGGGGCCGGTCGACGGCGGTGAACTCGTAGTACTGGTACTCGCTCACCGTGGCCTACCGTCCGGCCCAGTGCCGGTAGGCGTCGATCCACGCGGCGCCGTCCGGCGCGGGGGTGAGCAACGGCAGGTCGAGGAGATCGATCCTCTGCCGGTGGCGACCTCGGGCGCAGACCGCGACGATGTTGTCCGCCGCCAGCTCGGCCTTCCGTACGGTGGCCTCGACGCCGAGGACGGTGGTGGTGAACGGCACCGCCAGATGCTCCTCGATCATGGTGAACAGGCCGGCGCGCTCGTCCTCATGACCGTCCGTGTCGGCGGTGGCTTCCTCGATCATCGCCTCCAGCGCGGCGTTGTCCTTCGATGCCATCGGCGGAGGATAACGGACCGGTGCCGGGATGTTCGACGCCCGATGCGCGAGGATGGTCGGCATGGGTTCGGTGGCCGAGTTCGTCGATCTTCGGCGGGAGGTGGAGCGGTTACGGGCAGAGAACGCCCGACTGGGACGTCTGCTGGAGCTGCGCGGCCAGGACACGACTGCGGCGCCGGAGCAGTTGTCCGCGCCGGTTGAGCCGCCAGGGCTGGTCACCATGGCTTCGCCGACTCGGGACAAGCTGGCGTTGTTCGCCGACCGGTTCCGGGCCCGGGCCGACGTGTACGCCGTGCGGTGGGACAACGCCCGTACCGGCGCTGCCGGGTGGATGCCCGCAGTCGCCGGTGGCTGGCGTAAGGGTATGGACCGGCGCGGTGCCACCTACCTGCCCCGCACGACGGAGGTCGTCGCGGCGCATCTGGTCGGCGACGTGTTCATGGGCCTATACCCGCTGATGCCCGGCAACACCTGCCACTTCGTCGTGGCCGACTTCGACGGGCCGACGGCGATGCTCGACGCCCTCGCGTACGTGAAGGCGGCGCGAGCCAGCGCGGTGCCGGCCGCGTTGGAGGTCTCCCAGTCAGGCCGTGGTGCCCACGTGTGGGTCTTCTTCACCGGTGCTGTTGCCGCGGCCACCGCGCGGGCCGTCGGCACGGTCCTGCTGCGGGAGGCGATGGTGCTGCGCGGGTCGATGGACCTCCGCTCGTACGACCGGCGCTTGTGCTCCAAGGCGCGATGAGCACCCGCGAACGGCGGACAGTCGTTGACCGGCTCGACGGCGCCAAGGCCGGCCTGCTCGTCATCGGCACCACGCCGTTCATCGGTGAGGGCTTCGACGCCCCCGCCCTCGACACCCTCTTCCTCGCCGGCCCGATCTCCTACGACGGCCTACTCGTCCAATGCGCCGGCCGCGTCATCCGCGCCGCGCCCGGCAAGGACCTCGCCGAGGTCCACGACTACCACGACCCGGCCACTCCCATCCTCGCCGCCTCACTCCCACGCCGCATGCCCGGATACCGGGCCCTCGGCTTCACCAGAACATGAGTACATCCCCTCGCGATCATCATGACTGGTCCGCCGGCTTCCGAAGAATGACGTACGCCAAGCGTGCTGGGCCTAGCCTGGTAGGCTAAAGGCCATGGGCCGGTTCTCCGAGGATGAGCTGCAGGCGGTTGTCTCCCGGTATGAGGCGACGCGGGCCGCCGCGCTGACCGAGCGGGACGAGCAGCTGCGGGCGTTTCACGCGGCCGGATGGCGGCCGGTGGATCTGCAGCGCGTCACCGGGTACAGCCGGGAGACGATCCGTCAGGCGCTACGACCGGAAGTCCGGCGGGCGACGAACCTCAGCCGGCGCAGGATGTCACCCCAGCCGCCAGCGGACTACCAGCCCTACGGCGACCGGAAGCCCTACGTGGTGGCCGAAACCCTCGCCGATCTGCACGGCCCGACCGACGGCTCCGTGACGCTTCCGCGTCACCTCGACTGGTCCGGGCATGCCGAGTACGACCTGAACCGGCCCGCACGCCTGGCCAGCATGTACAAGGTGGTGCTCACCGAAGCCAGCACCGTCGAGGACCTGCACACCTGGCTCGATGCCGACCTCCTCCGGCGGCTCTGGCCCACTCTCTGGCTGCCATCCCAGCTCCGCCAACGCTGGGAGGACGCCTTCCCCGAACTCGCCGCCACACGCAGCAACGCGGCATAGCGGTGGACCCCTTCCACGAACGCCTCGCCCGTACCGGGCTCGCGGCGGCCGACCGATACGGCTTCGCGCTGGCCGGCGGTTACGCGGTCCAGGCCGCTGGGCTCCTGGAGCGGCCCAGCGAGGACGTCGACCTGTTCACCGCCTGGGACCGCCGCGACGAATTCACCGCCGCAGTCGCCGCCGTCGTACACGCCTACCGAGACGACGGCCTCACCGTCGAGACCGAGCGGCAGTACGACACCTTCGCCCGGCTCACAGTCACCGATGGCGCGCGGGTTTCCAAGGTCGAACTCGGCGTGGACTGGCGCGCCAACGAACCGATCCTCATGGCGATCGGACCCGTCCTCCACCCCGACGACGCGGTCGCGAACAAGATGAGCGCCCTCTACGGACGAGCGTTCGCCCGCGACTTCATCGACATCGACGCCACGCTCCGATCCGGCCGCTACACCCGCGACGCCCTCCTCGCCCTCGCGCAGCGCGCCGACCGTGGGTTCGACCCGCGCATCTTCGCCGACGCCCTCGCACAAGCCACCCAGCTCGATCCCGACGACTTCGCCCAGTACGGCGTCACCGGCCCAGCGCTGGACGATCTCTTAAGCCGATTCGCGGAGTGGCGCCGCGAACTGCTCGACTACGAGGAAGGGTGACTCGGCTTCCGACTCACGGCAACGTTGAGCCTGCACCCGCAGTACCCACACGTTCACCTACGTTCCTCGGACCGTCGTTCGCCCAGCCCAGGACCACCCGCGGAGCACACGAACCCCGGGTTGCGACCGGCGGTCGGTCGCGGTGACCCGCGTCGGCACCGGTTGACCCGGGTTGGCATCCGCTTGAGCAGTCTCCATGTGACTTCAATTGATCTCGGCGGGCAGGGTGGGCCGGCTGGCGCGGATGGGGTTGCGTCGGCGGCGAGCAGCCTGGTTCAGGCTGCGGCGCGGATCACCGGTGCCGGTCGAGTGAATTCTTAAGGTCGCGGATGAGTGCCCGGACAACGTCAACGCGCGTCACCAGGCGAGAGCGAGGATGGCTTGCCGATGGTTTCTTTCCTTGCTCGCGCGGTCCGCCCATCAACACCGAGAGATCGGAGTGTGCAATCGCCGAAATGCCCGGCCCGTTGGGTTGTCCCGCGACCGGCCGGGCTGGCTGCGCGACCGGCAGCCTGGCCGATGGCGGTTACCGCATCGGACTCGAGGCCCGGGACACCGTCACCGGCCAGATCCTCGGCCGGGCCGACGTTACGCACGGGCGGGAACAGCGGGCCCACACCACCTCAAGGTGATCAACCAGCGCGCGTACTCCGGCGGTATCTACCGTGGCGCGGGCGCAAAGTGCGCTGGGCACGGCGACCTTCAGGTCGCCGTGCCCGCGGGTCTGCGCGCCGTGGAACAGATCCACCACCTGGCCAGCCGTGACGTACCACGGAACTGCGGAGGCGTTCGGCCAGAACGGCGCGGATGTCAAGCCCTCACGCGTCGACATCAGGAGGGCGCACGACCACCAGCCTGAAGCGGACGAGGGATCCGGCCAGACAAGAGAGTCGTCTGCTCGTCGAGGGACGGGCGGTCGCCCTCACCCACCCGCGCCGAACCATCCGTCGGAACCTCGGGGACCGGCGTTCCCTCGCACTCCGCTCCCCGTTTCGGCAGCTTTCCGTTCAGCAGGTAGTCGTCGATGGCGGCGTCGACGCAGGCGTTGGTGCCGTGGACGACGTGGTAGCCATCGCGCGGAACGCTGAGGAGCCGGTGCCCGAGCAGGTCCGCCATCGCCCGACCGCCCTCGTACGGCGTCTGCGGGTCGAACTCCTCCTGCACGACCAGCCCTGTCGGGTAGCCGCTGCGGCGCAGCTTCACCAGCGGCTCGACCCGCTCCACCGAGCCGAAGGTGCACTCACGCGGAGAAACCGCCGAAGCACCCCAGCCGTAGGGGAAGTGCTCGGAGAAGTAGCGCATGTCCGCGTAGTACACCTTGAGGTCGGCGGGCCATTCGGCCTCGCAGTTGACTGCCTCCCAGACGCCATTGCTGGTCGGCGGCGGGTCGGCCTGGATCTCTTGCTGAAGAGCCAACGCCCGGCCCAGGTCACCCGGCACGTCCGAGGGTGTCTCGACCTGCTGACGCAGCCGGCTCGCCGTCGCTGCGAAGAAGTCCCAGTACGCCACCTCGTTGGTGGCCCCGACGAGGCCGTCGAACTCGGTGCCGTCGTACACGAAATCACCCTGGTCGATCGGGCGTTGCTCCAGCTTCGCCCGGGTCCGTTCGATCGTGGTGCGCACCTGCGACCGGGTGGTTCCCAGCCCGTAGATTCCGTTGCGCTCGGCCACCCACGTCATCCAGGCGTCGGCGGTCCTACGTTGGGCGATTGCCTGTTGCTTCCACGCCTCCCGCCATATCCATTGCGGGTGGATCGCGGAGTCCAGGACGTTGCGGTTCAGTCGCTTCGGAAAAAGCGTGCCGTAGACGGCCGTCACGTACGTGCCGTAGGACTTCCCCATCAGGTTCAGCTGACGCTCACCCAGGACCGCGCGGACGATGTCGAGATCTCTGGCGTTGTTGGCGGTGGTGAAGTAGGGACGCCGGGCACCGTCCGCGCGTTCGCATTGCTGATCACGCCTGCGGAACTCCTCGGTGTACGCCCGCATCTGCGCGTCGGTGAAGCGCGTCCTACCGGACACCTGCACGCTCGTGCCCTCGCACAGCAGAGGCTGCGACTGCCCGACACCGCGCGGGTTGTACCCGATGATGTCGTACCGCGTTGACAGCGCCTCGTACGCCGGGTCCTCCGGCGCGTAGATTCCCTGCCCGCCCGGCCCGCCGGGGACCTCGACCAGTACGCCGAGCCGGTTCGGCTGATCGCTCGCCAGGCGCCGGGAGAGCTCGACGGTCTCCCGGGGACCGTCCGGTCGCCGGTAGTCCAACGGCACCCGCACAGTCGTGCATTCCACCGCCGGGGACGCGCTCCCGGCACGGGGAAGCGCGGACGCCGAAGCATCCGGTGACCGCCTCGGTGGCACCGGCGGGCGGGGGCAGGGTCCCCACGCAGGACGCTGCGCGTAGAACTCCGCCAGTCCGACCGGCACCGCGTCGGACTTCGGCGCGGTGTTCGCCTCGGCGAGAGGCACCACCTGTACGCACAGAGCCGCTGTTGCCGTGGCAATCAGACCGGCCTTTGCTCTCCGTTTCATCCCAAGCCTTCATTCTTCGCGGCAGGAGCCGCTGAAGCGGCCCTGCGGAACAGCACCGTCGTGGTGCCGGCGCCGGCCGTCATGGCCGCAGGGCGGTCGCGGCCGGAGTCCAGGTCGACTCGTCCTCGACGTCGGCGACCGTGATCCCCTTGGCGATCTTCTCCAGCTCGACCCGCGGCAGCGTGTTACCGGCACTATCGGGGCTGACCTCGACTACGACTGCGCCGTCGGCGCTCCGGAACTGGCACCAGATGTCGACCTGCGGGCCGTCCCACCCGGGCCGGTCGGGTACGTCGTAGCACTTCGTCACACCGGGCTCCGGCGTCTGGTTCGCGCTGCTGCTCGGGATGACCGAGATGTGGAACCCGTCTTTGATGCCACCCTCGCTCGCCTCGTACGGTGCGGTCAGCCCGGTGGTGGGCGCGGCGGACCTGGTGTACGTCGCGCCGCCGTAGTCGCCGCCGCGGGCCGAGGCGATGCCGCCGAGGCCCGCCGTGGCGTGAGTGCCGATCTGCAACGGCACGTAACCGTCCGGCAGGTAGCCCACCGTGAAGGGCACCAGGGCCGGCGTCGGCCTGCTGGGCTTCAGGCCTTCGACCAGGCCGCCCAGCTCCTCGAAGCTCGGCGTGGCCTTGTCGCCGGAGTACGACGTGACAGCCGCCCAGGCGTTGTCGGCGTACTCCCAGGCGAAGAGCTTGTTGCCGCCATCCACCGGGCGTTGCGGGTCAAGGCCGACCGGCAGCGTCGCCTGCACGGCCCTGCGCCCGGCCACGGTGACGTTCGCGCCGTCCTTGATCCCGGCCGGGTCGAAGGCACCGGGCCGGTAGACGGTCAGGTACGCCCAGAGGGACGGCTTCCCGGCGGCAGCCTTCTTCCTGTTTTGCTCGAATGCGTCGCCCTGCTCCTCCACCTCCTGGGCGGTCATGGGCTTGTCGTTCGAGGTGTGACCGTCGGAGTAGACGGGAGCGATCTGGTACGCGGTGGACGCGACGATCGGGTCCTGCACATGCAGCGTGCCGGCGTCGTACCCGGTGAAGGTGAAGGTGAACGACGCGGCGTCGGGCCACTCGGCCCCGGCCGGCTCGGACGCCGCCGCCCCGGCCGCGAACGGCGCGGCCGGGGGGCTCTGCTGCGCACCCAGGGCCGGTACCACGAACGCACCGGCGACCACGGCCACGACGAGGCCCGCCGCGCCGGCTGACGCGAATCCGGCCCGACGGCGACGCTGCGCCCGCCGCCCTGCCGTGATGATGTCGTCGACGGTGCGGGACATCGGCGGCTCATCGCCCGTTACCGCGTCCACGAGATCATGCAACCGCATGGGTCCACTCCTTTATCGATGGTCCGTTGAGATCGGTACGGTCGCCGCCGAGTGACTCGCGCAGCTTCGCCAGGCCACGGGACACCTGACTCTTGGCCGTGCCCACCGTGCAGTTCAGGACGCTGGCGGTGTCCTCCAGGCTCAGATCCAGGTAGTGCCGGAGCACGACCGCGGCTCGCTGCCGGGGTGGCACCGAGTCGAGCGCCGCCCGCAGGCGCATCCGCTCGTCGCTCGCACCGGCGGGGTCGCGCAGCGCGATGTCCGGCATGGCGTCACCGGCCGACCGCTCGCGCCGCCACGGCCGACGGGTCTCGTCGACCGCGGCCCGGTAGACCATGGTCTTGACGTAGAGATCGGGCCGGTCCAGCTTCCGCCAGCGGGGATAGAGCTTGACCAGAGCATTGGCCACGGCGTCCTCCGCCGCGTGCCAGTCGCCGCAGGTCACGTACGCCAGCTTGCGCAGTGACGCCATTTCTGACGTCACGAACTCGCGGAATGCTTGCTCGTCTTCGGCTATCAAGTGCGCTGCCTCCTCGTGACGGAGGTAGAACGGAACCGCCCACCCGGAAAGTTGCACCGCTCGAAGAAGTGGACGGATCGACAGGATGATCGAGCGGGTTCTACGGTCGCGCCGACGCGCTCTGAAGAGAGCATCGTCGCGGTCGAGCAGGTGGTGGTACCGGGCACTCCGAGGACCGAGAGGGCGTGGTCTGCTGATCTTCAGCACCGGGCGCGAGGTGCCGGTTCGGGGTCCGGCCGACGGCGCTGGTTCAGTGGCTCCGAACGCGACATCAATACCTGCGTGGCGAGTAGCTTGCGTATGCGGGTGACGGCGACTGTCCCCACCCGGTCGTAGGGCAACTCCAATTGCAGCCCCTGGTCTGCGTTGCGAAGGTCTGCCGTGATCTCGTCTGGACGGAACAGCCGTTGAGTCCTCCGCGCTGGTTGGTGCTGAGGGAAGCCATGCCGGAGATGCAGGCGCCGTCGGCCAGGATCAGCCTCGCAGGACCGGAGTCACTGAGCTTGCTTCCCTGCGGAGGCGCGCCCGGATCCACGCCGTGCTCGGCCACCGGCGGCCGACAGCCGCCTCGACCGCCGGTTACGAACAGCAACATCCCGGCCGATGGCCGGGATACGAAGAGGCGCGCAAGCAGGAGTACGTGCTACCAGGACCGAGCCGGGAGCGGGCCGGCCAGTCTGCCGCCGTGGCCCACGCTACTGCTTCTCGTTCTGCCGCAGGGCTTCCTCGAGCTGGTCTTCCAGGATGATGATCCGACAGGCGGCTTCCAGCGCCGTGCCCTGATCCACCATCTCGCGGGCCCGGGCGGCCAGGCGCAACTGGTAGCGGGAGTAGCGGCGGTGCCCGCCGGCAGAGCGGTGCGGGTTGATCAGTTTCGCCTCGTCCAGGCGGCGCAGGAAGTCCTGCGTGGTGCCGAGCATCTCTGCGGCCTGACCGATGGTGTAGGCCGGAGTGTTCTCGTCGCCGAACATGTCATCGGGGTTTCGCCCCATGTCACCTCCACATCGAGGGCCCCGGCGCATAAGCGCCGGGGCCCAGGGTTAACGGGTCAGAACACCATCTACCGACAGGAAAGTCGGCTTGTCGTATCCGCACCAGCCATCGAAGGCTTCGGGTGCGAGGATCGCATATGCGTGACCGGAGACCACCTCTCGTTCGATGGAAACTGCGGTGTCCGCCGAGCCTGGAATGACAGCTGCTGGCGGGCGATCCAACGGTGTACGGCCCTCCCTTTCCTCTGCTACTTCTTACCCTTGCGGTCGTACGGTCCGCCGGCGCCGGAGCCCACGCGACTTCATGGCCCCGACACGTGCGGCGAACATCAGCTGGAGCCCTGAGCAAGCCTTGGCCCCACCTGCGTGCCCCATCGCGCATCACGCGTTGGGGCTGACGTGCTCCTACTGCCGTTCTACGCGGAACGAATTCCGCTTCTCACCGTCCGTCGTGACCTCACGGCCGGGCGGTCCCGTCTGCGTCTTGACGGATCTTCTCTCTCGACTCGAGGAAGATTATTCCACATCCCCGAGAATGTCTAGGCGTTCCGACCTAGATTTTCTGGTCGACCGCCCTCAGGGTCAGCGGCGCGCGCCCCAGCAGGCACGTGCGGGCCGCGCCGGCGGCTGAGCCCACCGCGCACCTCATCGGAGATCACAACCCCCCGGAAGTGTCGGCGTCGGTCGCTAGCCTGCCGGCGTGACGAAGATCGATGCAGAGAAGGCCGCGCTGTGCGAATTCCTCGAACACCAGCGCGCCAGCGTCCGAGCCATCCTGGCTGATCTGGACCCGACCGCGCTGCGGACGTCTGTCCTGCCCTCCGGATGGTCGCCGCTCGGCTTGGTGGAGCACCTCGGTCACGCGGAGCGCCACTGGTTCCAGGAGGTCTTTCGCGGTTCGGTGGAGCCACTGCCCTGGCCGGACGAGAACACACCGCTGCGCACGTCTCGATCGCCGGACCAGGTCTTCGACTTCTATCGCGACCAGTGCCGGATCTCCGACGCGATCATCGCCGCGGCGCCGTTGACGGCGGAACCAATCGGCCGGCACCCGGAGGAGCCGCTGGCGTCGCAGACCATTGACCTGCGTCGGATTGTTCTGCACGTCATCGAGGAGACCGCCCGACATGCCGGCCACCTGGATGTCGTGCGCGAACTCATCGACGGGCGAACCGGGCTGGGCCCGCGCTGAGCCGGGCGAGCACCGGCTCAGGTCACGACGCGGACGCCGGGCCAGCGTTCGGCGGGGCGGTGACGGGCCAGTCGTTGCCGGGAGACCTCCGGGCTGACCCTGGTCGGGTTGCGTCGCCACACGCCGTCGAGCAGGTCGTCGAGGCCGTGCGGCGCACACACCGCGATCTCGTCGTACGTGTCGAGGCGTACGGCCACGGCGGTGGCGTACTCGGGCCAGGTGGCGACCGCGTCGGCGACGGTGCGCAGCGGGTTCACCGGGCCACCGCCGAACTTGGCGGGATACCAGGTGTGCACGGCGGCCTGGTTCTTCGCCTCCCACGGCGGATCCGACCATCCCGCCACCAGTCGCCGGGTGGCCCGGTCGTCGTTGTCACGACTCAGGTCCGCCGGGTCGAGGAAGACCACGTCGACGTCGCGCACCGACGAGGGGTCGAACCCGTGGCCGTACCGCTCGCCCCAAACGAGGTCGCGGATGACGCCCGCGCCGATCCAGGCGTCCGGGAGGCCGCAGTCCCGAACGACGCCCAGCGCCCGGATCAGCCAAGGGCTGCGCCGCACCAGGCCCCGCAGTTCGTCCTCCCGCATCGGTTCTCCTGAGATCAGGCGGGGGTCGCCGGGCCGGGTACGAGGTTGAGCACCCGCAGCGCGACGTCGACCGAGGCCTGGAGGTCTTCGCGGCTCGCGCCGGCTGCGGCGTGCACGGCGTGGCCCTCGCTGAGCGCCATCACGAACCGGGCGAGCGCCCGGCTGTCGACGCCTTCCGGGAGGTCGCCTTCCTTCGCCGCGCGGGACAGCCGTTCCTCCAGAGCTGTCTCGGTGGCGGCCCGGCCGGCGGCCAGCATCTCGGAGATGCGGGTGTTCTCCGGGGAACAGGAGAGCCCTCCCTGGATGGAGAGGCAGCCGGCGGGGTGGTCGTCGGCGGTGAGCGCGTCGGCGCTGGTGCGCAGGAAGCTCTCCACGGCGGCGTACGCGGTGGGTTGTTCTAGTGCGGCGCGGGCGTTGGCCAGGTTGGTCTCGTGGTAGCGGGCGAAGGCACGCCGGAACAGCTCCTCCTTGCTGCCGAAGGTGGCGTACAGGCTCGGCCGGTTGATGCCCATGGCGCTGGTGAGGGAGCTGAGCGACGCGCCTTCGTAACCGTGCCGCCAGAAGACCTCGGCGGCCCGGTCGAGGACCGTCTGCTCGTCGAAGGCTCGCGGCCGTCCCGGTGTCGAAGTGCCCATGCACCTACTCTACCGCTCGGTACAGAAGTGACGCAGCGCACCAACCGATCGGTACAGAACCTTGCTACGGTGACGTCACAACCGATCAGTACAAAAGACCGAGGGAGACGCATGACCGTCACGTTGATCACCGGCGCGAACAAGGGCATCGGTTTCGCGACCGCCGGGCAGCTTCGGGACCTGGGGCACATCGTCTACGTCGGGGCGCGCGACAAGCGCAAGGGCGAGGAGGCGGCAGCGACGCTCGGCGCGCGGTTCCTGCACCTGGACGTGACCGACGACGCCTCGGTGACCGAGGCCCTGTCGACCATCGACGCGGCCCACGGCCGGCTCGACGTCCTGGTCAACAACGCGGGCATCGTCGAGAGCGGCCCCGTCGACGGACCCACCGCGCTGCGGGTGTTCGACACCAACGTGGTCGGGATCATCCGGGTCACCGAGGCGGCACTGCCCCTGCTGCGCAGATCCGCCAACCCCACCGTGGTCACGGTGTCGAGCAGCGCGGGCTCCTTCTGGGCGACGAACAACCCGGACCGGCCGGAGTTCGATCTGGGGTTCCCGCTCTACTCGGCGTCCAAGGCTGCCGCCACCATGATCACCGTCAAGTACGCCCGGTCCCAGCCGGGCATCAAGTTCAACGCGGTCGAGCCGGGCTTCACCGCCACCGACATGACCGCCGCGCTCGGCGGTGGCAGGTCACCGGCCGAGAGCGCCCGGATCGTCGTACGTCTGGCGACGCTGCCCACGGACGGCCCGACCGGGACGCTCCAGGACGAGTTCGGGCACCTGAACTGGTAGCCGCAGCCGACAGCCGGGAGGGGAACCCATGACAACCATCGGCATCATCGGCGCGGGCGAGGTCGGCAGCCAGATCGCACGGGCGGCGATCGCGGCCGGGTACTCGGTCGTCATCGCCAACTCGCGCGGGCCCGAGACGTTGGCGGCCCTCGTCACCGAGCTGGGTCCGTCGGCGCGGGCGGCGTACGCCAGGGAGGCCGCGGCGGCGGGCGACTTCGCCGTCGTCGCCGTACCTCTGAAGGTCGTCAACGACATGCCGGCCGAGGAACTCGCGGGCAAGATCGTCCTGGACACGAACAACTACATGGTCTGGCGTGACGGGCACATCCCGGTCCTCGACTCGGGTGAGAAGACGGTCCACGAACTGCGTCAGGAGCAGCTCCCCACGTCGAAGGTCGCCAAGGCGTTCACCCACATCCAGGCGCCCCGCCTGCTCACCTCCGCCCGGCCTGCCGGCGCCCCTGACCGGCTGGCGCTCTCCGTCTCCAGCAACTTCCCGGAGGCGGTTGCTCTGGTGACGCGGCTGTACGACCAGTTCGGCTTCGACACCGTGGACAACAGCCCGCTGAGCGAGTCGTGGCGCACCGGCCCGGGTCAGCCCGCGTGGATCCGGCACGCGCACCAGAACCGTGAGGAGCTGGCCCTCAACCTGAGGAGAGCGCGGCGCCACGCGCAGCCGTGACTCTCGGCGTCAGCGCCGCGTGCGCTCACCGGCCCGCTCGCGGGCGGGCTCCTCCGCGGCGAACGGGCTGCGCAGGCGGGTCATGGAGGCGGCGCTGATGTCCGCGGCCGGACTGCGCTCCTCGTCGGTGGCCTTGCCCCCCTCGATGCTGAAGGGGTTCAGGGCGAACGTCTTGTCGGGCACGTCGTGCTCCAAGGGAATCTGCACGGCAGCACTCGACTCAGTCGTCGCGGCTGGGAAACCGTGGGAAGGGCAGGGGGTCGGCGATCAGCCGTCGATACCCCGCATCGACAGCCTAACCCTCGCCGGCCGCCTGGGCGAGCCGCGTCGACCAGGAGCACGGGGACGGGCCCGGCGCGGAGGAGTGTTCCTCCGTGCCGGGCCCGCAGGTGTCGTGCGGGTCAGGCGGCGCAGGTGGCCGTCGCGCCCTGACCGGTGCCGGTGCCCTGGAAGCCGAAGTTGGTCGTCTGCCCGGCGCCGACCTGGCCGTTGTAGCCGACGTTCGTGAACCGGACGGTGCCGCTGGTGCCGCTGGCCTGGGCGTTCCAGGTGCCGGTGATCGCCGCGCCGCCGGGCAGCGCGACGGTCACGGTCCAGCCGTTGATGCTCGCCGAGCCGGCGGTGACGTTCACGCTCGCGGTGAAGCCGCCGTTCCACTGGTTGATCGCGACCGAGGCGGAGCAGCCGTTACCGGCCGGCGGCGGCGTGGTCGGGGGCGCCGTGGTCGGCGGGGCGGTCGTCGGCGGCGCGGTGGTGGGCGGAGCAGTGGTCGGCGGGTTGGTCGTCGGCGGCGCGGTGGTGGGCGGGTTGGGCGCGCCGTTGGCCAGGCTGAAGGCCAGGTCCGGCTGGAACGAACCGGCCGTGTAGCGGCAGCCGTCCGCCTCACCCGGCGGCTTCACCCAGAGGTACGCATCGATGTTGGCGTCGCCGGTGTTCGTCGTGGGGTACTGCCCGATGCGCCGGTCGGTGTTGTCGTCGGCGCACCAGTCCCCGGCCGCTCCGCCGTTGCGGCTGGTGTCGATGACCTGCCGCTTGCCGGAGATGCCCATGCCGTTGAGGGCGGAGATGACGGCCCGGCCGAAGTTCGCCTCGCTGGACGTGGGGTTGAAGTTCGACACGTTGGTGAAGAAGCCGTCGGCGTACTGCACGCCGGCCGCACGGAGCCGGTTGGCCGTGTCGTTCGCGCTGTTCCAGGTGGAGTGGCCGCCGTCGAGGTACACCTTGGCGTTGGGGTTGCCCGACTTGATGGTCTGGGTCGCCGTGGTGAGCGCCTGGTTGCGGGCGTTCAGCTCGCTGGCGCTCAGGCAGGTCTGCAGGGCCAGCGAGTCGGTCTCCAGGATGATCAGGACCGTCTGGTTGCCGAGCCCGCGGGCGAAGTTGGACACCCAGGTCTGGTACTGGTTGAGGTCCGGCGCGCCACCGGCGCTGGCGCCGCCGCAGTCGCGGTTGGTGATCTCGTACACCGACAGCACCGGGATCTGCTGCGCCGCGTTGGCGGCGCCGATGAAGCTGGAGACCTCGGACTGGATGGTCGACGGGTTGAAGTTGGCGTACCAGCGGGCCTGCGGCTGGCTGGCGATCTTGTCGCGGATGACGGCGGCGCGGGAGTCGCCCGGGTTGGCGGCGACCCAGCGGACGACTGCCGAGGACGGGTCGCGGTAGAGCGATCCGGACACGGTGCCGGCGGACGCGCCGCCGACGGCGAGGCCGACGCCGGCGGCGGCGAGACCCGCTACGGCCGCCACGCTGATGGCCGCTGACCTGCGGCGGGCGGAGAGGATAGCCACGACGTGTTTCCTCCTGATCACATCGACGTATCTAAGTTCGTGGGAGCGTTCCCACGACGGTAACGGAGGCGGACGTCGATGCCAAGATGTGAACGTCGGTCACTGACCCGTAATCTTGCGACGGTCGACGAAGCGGGCGTGGGAGGAAGACCAGGCATGACGGCGCTACCAGGCCAGGACCTGCCCAGGCCGGCGGACGAGGACCTGCGGACGCTGTTCGGCAAGTCCATCGCCGTCTTCGCGGCGCTCGCCGGGCCGACGCACGTGGTGGAGGCGGCGAATCCGGCATTCTTCGCCGCCATCGGTGAGGAACGCGCACGTACCGGAGTTCCGCTCGCCGAGTTGATGCCGGAACTGGACGGCCAGGGCTTCATCGCCCTGCTGGACGAGGTCTACCGGACGGGCGAGTCCTACACCGGTCACGACGCCCGGATCATGCTGGGCACCGGCTCGCACGCGCGGGAGGCGTTCTTCGACTTCACCTACGAGGCGCGCCGCGACCCCGCCGGCACGGTGACCGGGATCCGCGTGATCGGGGTGGAGACCACGCAGGTCAAGCACGCGCAAAGGCTGATGGCCGAGCACCGCGCCATGCTGGAGCAGATCGCCCGGCAGGCGCCCCTGACCGAGGTGCTCGACGGGATGGCCCGCTGCATCGAGAACCTCGCGCCGCAGGAGGTGCTCGTCTCCGTCCTGCTCGCCGACGCCGACGGCCGGCACCTGCGCCACGGCGCCGCGCCCAGCCTGCCCGACTTCTACAACGAGGCCATCGACGGGATCGCCACCGGTGAGGGCGTCGGATCGTGCGGCACCGCCGCGCACCGGCGGGAGCCGGTCGTCGTCACCGACATCGCCACCGACCCGTTCTGGGCCGACTTCCGCGATCTGGCCGAGCGGGCCGGACTCGCCGCCTGCTGGTCCACGCCGATCCTGGCCCGCGACGGCAGCCTGCTCGGCACGTTCGCCATGTACCACCGCACCCCGCGCGTCCCGCGGGACACCGATCTGGCCCTCGCCCGGGTCTTCACCGGCACCGCCGCCCTGGCCATCGAACGTCACCACATCGAACAGGCGAAGTCCGAAGCGGACGCCCGTGCGCGAGCCGCCCACGACGAGTTGGCCCGGGTGGTGCGGGCGGAGCGGGAGCTACGGGCCGAGGCGGAACAGCGCGCCGCCGCGGCGGCGGAACTCACCGCCCGGCTGCGCGCCGCCGCCGCCGCGCAGGCCGCCACTCCCCGCCCCGAGCGGTGTCAGCTCGGCGGCAGCGACGGCTGCGCCGCGCCCGCCGAGATCAAGGTCGCCGACTCGTGGGGCGACTCGGCGTGGGGCTGCCCGGTGCACGTCGAGGAAGCCGTCATCAACGTCCGTTCGGTCTTCATCGCCAACGAGGAGCTCGGCGGCCTGTCCGCCTACCTCGACCGCTGACGCTCTCAGAGCTGCACGACGTGGCCCACCCGGGGCGGCGTACGGCCGGCGAGGACGTCGAGCCAGGCGTCCCGCAGCGCCTCCGGACCGGCGCCGGCCCGCACGTCGAGCCATCCGCTCACCACCTGCGAGAACCGCTGCCAGGCGTCGGCGAACCGGGCGTCGAGGCCGTCGCGGCCCCAGTCCCGGCTGCGCTTGCGCATCTGCACCGGCGCGAAGAAGACCTCCTCGGCGGCGTCGGCGTTCGGCGTCTGCCGGGTCAGGCCGACGGCGATGTCCCGGACGAGCCGGTCGCCGAGGTGGGCCCGCAGGGCGGCCCGGTGCGCGGGCGCGCCGGACAGGTCGAGGTAGACCGTCGGCACGACGTCGAGCGCCGCGATGTCGTCGTACGCGAGGACATCGTCGTAGCAGCCGAGCGACCTGGTGAAGGCGAGGTTGCCGGGTGAGGTGAGCCCGATCAGGCGATGGCCGCGGCCGTGCAGCTCGAACGCGGCGGCGTACGCCGTCTTGCTCGACGCCGACGACAGCACCAGCGATTCCGCGCCGTACCAGTCGTTGTCGACGACCTGGTCGGCGAGCATGAACGAGGTGAAGAACAGCGGCCGGAACAGGATCAGCAGGTCCTCCTGCTCCGCCCGGTACGCGGGGTCGCCGGTGGTCGACCGGTAGGAGTTGTACGGCGAGGGCAGCCCGGCCCGGTGCGGGCTGGCGTCCCGGAAGCCGGTCCCGTCCACCCGCTCCGGGCGTACCACCAGGTGGCCGGCGGGCGGCAGGTAGCCGTAGATCCGCACGCCCGGCTCGACTCCTGACACTGTGGATGCAACCACCTCGGCGAAGCCCCACAGCGGCGGCAGTCCCCACCGCTGGTCGAGCCCGCGCGGCTCGGGCGGGAAGAACTCCCAGTAGCGCATCGCCTCGCCGAGCACCGCATAGGTGACGTTGTTGGCGGTCAGGCCGACCCGGTCCACGCGCAGCAGCGCCTCCCCGTCGGCGAGGGCGGGCACCGCGCCGTCGGCGAGTGTGGTGCGGGAGAGGTCGTCACGGGCCACAGCGAACGTCCACGAGTCAGCCATGGCCTGACGCTAGGCAGCAGCGAAACCGGAAACAAGTGCACTGGGAGTGCAAAATCCCACTCGTCGGGGTGCGCCGGCCCGACCGGCGCTCGGGTCACCGCGTCGGCCGGGCCGGGGCCGGGAGCTGGTGCCGGCGGATCAGCCGCTGCCCGATGAACGTGCGCCAGACCCGGTCGGCGACCGCCGGTTCGACGATCCAGAGCCGACGCTGCGCCTCGGCGAGCGTGAGCGGCGTGCTGAACAGGTCCAGGAACAGACGGCTGCTGCGGTTGAGCGCGAACACCTGGCCGTCGGTGCGGCGGAACAGGTGCCGGTTCGCCGGCAGGTCGCCGGGGACGCCCTCCTGCTCGTCGGACCGGATCCGCCGGTACGCGTCCCAGACCTGCTCGTCGTCGCGGTCCACGAACGCGCCGTTGGCGAGGAACTCGGTCCGGTCGTCGGTGTCGTGCCGCACCCGGTCGTGGGCGAGCACACCACGTACCGCGGTGCCGTACCGGTCGTGGTAGAAGAACGTGTGCGGGGTGTCGGTGCTGCCCAGCCAGGGACGGTGGAAGTGTCCCGGGTTGAGGTCGGCCTTGGCCCGGGCGACCTCGGCCTGCGCCGCCTCGGTCACCGGCTCGTCGTACCGGAGCATCCGGACGATGTCCGAACCCTCCACCGGCCGCACGTTCGTGATGCCGAACCGGTCCGGCTCCTTGGCGACGATGGCGCCCGGGGTCAGCATGAAGTCGCCGAGCCCGCCGAGGGTCCACAGGTCGGGGTTGTCGCGCAGGAACGCGATGCTGTCCAGCGCCTCCTCGCGGGTCTCGGTGGGAAAGCCGGTGAAGCCCATCATCTGCACGCCGATGTTGGCCTTCGTCATCGCGGTCATGGTGCGCCGTACCTGCTCCGGTCTGGTGCCCTTGTCGATCAGGTCGAGGATGCGCTGGTTGCCGGACTCGAAACCGACCGACACGGCCACGCATCCGCTGCGCCGCAGCAGCTCGCAGCGCTCGTCCGACCAGTACTTCTCCAGCCGGATCTCGGCGCCCCAGCGGAAGTCGAGCCCGCGCTCCACGACCTGCTCGGCGAAGCGCAGGATGGTCGCGGGAGCGAGCACGTCCACGGAGAAGTAGATGAACTTGGCGAACTTCGACAGCTCGGTGACGTCCGTGATCATCTTGCCGACCGTGTCCTGCCGCCACGGGCTCGTCGGGCCGTCGGTGTTCAGGCCGTAGTCGCAGAACGTGCACTTGTTCCAGTAGCAGCCGCGGGTCGGCGAGTAGTAGACGAACCGTTCCGGGCTGAGGTAGAGGTCCCAGGGCAGACCGGAGAAGTCCGGGACCGGCACCTGCGCCAGACGCTCGTAGCGCAGGGGCAGCTGGCGCTGGCGGCCGTACTTGGGGTGCAGGCGGACGTTGGGGTGCCCGGCCGGCAGGGTGCCGGTCGCCACCGCGTCCAGGATCTCCGTGTACGCGCTCTCCCCCTCCCCGACCACGATCGCGTCGAAGTCGGCGAGCACCTGGAAGACGTACTCGGGTCTGCTGGCGCACTTCCAGACGTCGGAGATCTCCGTGCCGCCCGCGACGAGGAAGACGTCCGGGCAGGCCCGGCGGACGAGCCGGGCGATCCAGAGCGCGAACGGAAGCTGCCACTGATAGGTGGCGCTGATCCCGATCACCTGGTGGCCACCGGCGGCCAGCCGCGGGATCAGCACGTCCTCGTAGTACGGCTGGAAGGGCTTGTTGAGCCGGCCGAGCAGCGCCTCGTCGGTGAGCGCGGCCACCGAGCCGATCGAGATCATCGGCGGTGGCTGCAGCCGGAAGCCGGCGCGGAACTGGCCGGGGAACCCGACCGCGCCGAGCGCGTCCATCCAGGAGATCACGCCTTCGACCGCGTCCTGGTAGTGCCGGTAGTCGTAGAACAGGTTCGGATCCTGCAACACCCCGATCGACCGGCGCAGCCGCTCCGGATCGGGGTCGGGCAGGCCGAGGTGGTTCGCCCGGGCCATCAGCGCGTCCGGGCCGCTGAGGTCGTCGGTCGAGGACCGGGACAGCTCCCGTCGCAGCCACTCGTACGCCGACGGCGTGTACGAGTGGTGGAACGCCTCGATGTTGGCGTCGATGATCTCCGCCGGCCGGTGCCCCTGTGCCCGGGCGTACGAGTCGAGGTAGTTCAGGGAGTGGTACCCCGAGGTGGGGTCGGTCAGCGGGGGGTAGACCAGTGCCGCCTTCACCGTTCCGCTCATCGACGCCTCCTCAGCCGACCCGGGCCGTGCAACCGGCCGGAATGTCCTCCTGCGCGCCCTGCGCCACCGCCGGCAGTCGCGGGGCGCCGAACGCCTTGACGTACGCCACGATCGGCTCGGCGGCGTACCGGAACGACGCCAGGCCGTCGAAGCCCCGGTCCCACGCAGCCGACTCCAGCCCGTCGGCGTCGCAGCCCCACAACCGCGCGAAGCACTCGTCGACCACCTCGGTGCGGAAGTGGAGCCGGCCGCCCGGGCGGCGGTGTCCCGTCGTACGCGGGACGAGCGTCTCGTTCAGCGACGCCGCGGTCGCTGCGACCTGCCGCGCCGCGGCGAGCAACGCGGGGGTACGCAGCGGCGCCGCGACCATCCACAGCGCCAGGCTGCGGTACGGCGTGGTGCCGAACGCCCGCACCAGCACCCGCAGCACCGCCTCGCGGTCGCCGATGCCCCGTTCCCGGTCGGTGAGCCAGTCCCACCCACCCGGCGCCGTGCCGGTCAGGCCGCGCTCGCACGCCGCCTGGTGGGCGCGTTCCTCGACCGCCGGGTCGGCGATGTCGACCTCGGCCAGCCCGGCCAGCACCCCACGCCGGTGCCAGGCCGGCGCCTCGGGGTGCAGCAGCATCAGCACCGCCGCGGCGTCCCGGTCGCTGACCCAGTGCCCACCGACCGGCTTCCCGGCGAACCGCGACCGCCAGCTGTCGAGGAAGCGGGTGTGGAGGTTGTCGATCGGCTGGTCGCCGGCGTGCGCCGGGCACAGCTCCGGCGCGTCGTCCGCCGCCATCGACAGCAGCAGCCGCGCATCGGCGCCCTTGGCGTCCCAGGGGTCGCGCCGGCGCCAGGTCAGGAACCGGTCCACCACGGCCGCGGCCCCGGGTGGCGCGGAGCGCTCCAGCGCGCGGTACGACCGCCGCCGGAACGGCAGGTCCCGGGCGACGTCCAGCAACAGCGTGGCCTCGGCCTGGCCGAGCACCCCGGCGGCGACGGCGCGGCGCAGCTCGACCCGGATGTTCACGAGCGGCTCGCTCAACGTGCGGTGGCCCTCCTCGGCGGGCCCGTGCACCACCGCCACCTCGTCGTCGCCGGTGACGACACCGTCGCGGTAGAGCTGGAACACCTCGCCCACGCCACGCATGCCGAACGGCCACAGCTCGGCGGCGCGCAGCGCACCCATGCTGGCCGCGCCGGCCACTGTCACCCCGCGGTCGAGCAGGTCGAGGATCTCCCGGTGGCGTACGGGCGGGTGTTGCAGGAAGAACCCGTCGACGACGAGGACCCGGTCGCCGGGGCCGACGTCCAGGCGGAGCAGGTCGCCGTGCGCGACGGGCGGCAGCACCACCGCGTCGGGCAGCAGCCGGCCGACCTCGTCGGCCGGCAGGCTCGGACCGATGAAGACGACGTCAGTCACGGGGCACTCCTGGTCGGGTACTCAGGGCCCGCTCGTCGAACATCCGCAGGCCGGGGGCGAACACCTTGCTCACCGGGATGCCGATGTCGTCGTGCGTCAGGTCGACGCTGAACGGCTCGACGCCGGTTATCCGCTGCACCCGCGACGCGAGCTCGCGCAGCACCTGGGTCACGTCCCCGGCGGGCGGGGGGTCGCGGCGGACCGGCCGGACCGGCCGGTCGACGGTGGGTGGCGGCACCGGCGGCGCGCCGACGTCGTGGTACGCGGTGGCGTCGATGTCGTCCCGGGCCCCGGAGACCATGACCAGCCGCGACTGTGCCGCCTCCGACATGGCCCGGCCGACAGCGATCTCCGGATCCACGTGGCAGCCGAAGCCGCCGAAGGTGACCGGCAGGTCGGGGGACCAGATCGAGGCGGCGTAGCAGGGCACGCCGACCGCGTTCGTGATGTCGCAGACCTCCACCCAGCAGCCGGCCCGCACCAGCGCCTCGTGCACGGTGCGGGTCATCGCGTTCGTGGCGGTGCCCGGATCGGTGTAGGTGCGCTCGGCGAGCGGCGAGGTGCAGTAAGGGGCGATGCAGTCGCGCTCGACGACCTCCAGCAGGGCGTGCAGGCTGGCCTCGGCGAAGGTGTTGCCGGTGGCCAGCCCGTTGCTGCTGGGGGTGAACAGGGCGCGGTCCCAGCCCCGCCGGACGGTGAAGTCGAGTTCGATCGTGGCGCGCGGCACCAGGCAGGGCGCTCCGGTCACCAGCCCACGGCCGGCCACCCAGTCGAGTTCGACGGCGGGGGTCAGGGGCGACCGCTCCGCCAGGTGCAGCCACCGGACGTCGTACGGCAGGTCGAGCGCCTCGGCCGGGGACCGGACGGCGGTCCCCGGCCGGAGGTTCTCGGCATGCCAGGACTCGATGCTCTCCATCACCGCGCTGACCCGGGACTGCGTCGCCGTGGCGCCGGTGCCGACGCTCACCGCCATGGTGGCTCCGACCGGCCGGTAGGCGACGTGCACCGGTAGGCCGATCTCGTCGAGCCGGGTGATGTCGGCGACCCGGGTGATCCGGAACCGGTCGAGCATGCCGCCGACCCGTGCCCAGGTCTGCTCCACAGTGGCCGTCCGGTAGGTGCCGGATCGGAACGCGATGGTCTCGGTCGTGTCAGTCATCGAGGCTCCCGGCGGGGTGCGGAGGGGAACTCAGACGATGAGGACGGCGATGATGTTGACGTTGTTGTCGGCCGCCGGCGCTACGCCGCCGGCGACGGTCTCCAGCTCGGCCTCGGTCAGCTCGTTGAGGTCGACCAGCGGCACCTCGGGCACGTGCAGCACGTGCCGGCCGGGCGTACCGGACCAGTCGGCGACGATCTGCTCCTTGGTGTAGAGCGTGGCGGGCTGGGCGCGGTCGACCTCGACGGTGGCGCCGGGGGCGACCGGTAGGCCGGCCGCCGTCGCGTAGCCGGTCGGGTCGGCGAGGAGCCGCTGCAGTTCCTCGTCGCTGCGCCACACCGCGGTGACCAGTTCCGAGTACTTGGTCACGAATCTCGCGCCGTATTCCTGCTCGTCGTTGCTCATCGTTCGGTCCTTTCCTGGGGCTGCGGGCCGGGCGGTTAATTGCTGTGGCGAGAACGCTAGGAAGATCGAGGTTCGGCAATCAAGGATTTCCGCTGACTGCCATCAGAATCTGCCGTGCCGGCCGGCGGGCGGCAGACATCGGTGTCAGGTGCAGCAGCACGGGCAGCAGCACGCGCAGCTGGAGTCCAGGCCGGCGACGACGCTGTCCAGCTCGTCCTCGGCCAGCTCCGCCTCGGCCACCGGCAGCAGCGAGGGCACGAAGAGCACGAAGGCGCAGCTGGACTCCGCCAGCTCCCACGACTTGACCTGCACCTCGAGGTCCGGATCGGCGTCGGCGACGTCCCGGACCACCCGGACCTGCACCTCTTCGGGCAGGTGAAGGCCATAGCCGGCGAGGAACCCCCGCGGGTCCCGGTCGAGCGCCTGCTCCTTGGCCGGGTCGGCCCAGACGTCGGCGACCAGCCGGCTGTACGCGGCCACGAAGACCGCTCGATCGACATTTGTCACACCCCTGCTCCCTTCGACGGTCGGCCGCCCACGACGACACCGGGGGCGGCGACAGGCAGCGCGGGAGGGTCCGGGCCGCCGGTTCCGATTCATCGTGGGCCACCGGCCGTTCCGGCCCGCCCGACGAGTGGGAATTTCATCGAATGCGGCCGCGACAGGTCCGCGCCGCGGCGAAAGCCGGGTAATGGAAATCAACGGCGTGACGCGGATTGGCGATTCTAATGATTGTCATCAGTGTGAACAAGTAGTAATTCCTCGCCTGTCACCCGCGCGGCGCCCGCACCTACGCTGCGATCGTCGGATCGCCCACTGTGACAGCGGTCCGGCGGCTGCCGTGTTCCGTCACCGAGTGCTGCCGGAGGCCACCGTGACCATCGACGAGGTGACGACGACACCCGGCGGCCCGGCCGGGTACAGCGTGGACGAACTCGCCCGCAAGGTCGGCATGTCGCCGCGCAACATCCGCGCCCACCAGGCCCGGCGGCTGCTGCCCCCACCGGTTCGGCACGGCCGGGCCGCGCTCTACGACGACTCCCACGTCCGCCGGCTGGACGCGATCCTCGCCCTGCAGCGGCAGGGCTTCAACCTGGTCTCGATCGAGGCCATGCTCGGGGTCCGGGCCGGTGACGAGGCGCCGGACGGGCTGACCGCGATGCTGCAGCGCCTGGCCGCCGACCGTCCCGCGCTGGCCCATGCGCTGACCCGGCACGGCGTGATCGGACGGGCCGACGACGGCACCGTCCGCACCTCCCGGCCACGTCCGCTGCGCGCCGCCCTGGACCTGCATCGGGTACGGGTGGGCACGGTGCCGGCGTTGCAGACCCTCAGCGAGGTGCTGGACAGCCTCCGGCCGGTCGCCGACGATCTGGTCGCCGCCGTCACCGCCCGGCTGCTGGCCCTCGCGCCGGAGCTGGTGCGCAGCGGCAACCGATCGTCCTGGGCCGACCTCGACCGGGAGACCCTGCTGTTGACCCAGGGCGTGGTCGGCGTGCTCACCGAGGCGTTCCGGCTGGCCGTGGAGAACCAGGCCGAGGCGCACGTCGCGGAACTGCTGGAGAACCACCTCGGCACGGACGTGTGCGTGGAGGACGGCGCGGTCATCGACAACGGCTGACCGGGCCTCAGCCCGTCGCGGGCTGCCCGTCCGGCTGCCGGCTCTCCACCACGGCGTCGGACCGTTCCGGCTGGTCCACGAGTTGCCGTCGCGCCAGCCGGTGGAACAGCCCGTCGGGCTGCTCCATCAACTCGTCGTAGGTGCCCCGCTGGACGATCCGCCCCGCTTCGAGCACCACGATGGTGTCCGCCGCGCGGACCGTGGACAGCCGGTGGGCGATCACCAGCCGGGTCGCGGCCAGGTCCGCGGTGCTCCTGGTGACCACCTCCTGGGTCCGGTTGTCCAGCGCGCTCGTCGCCTCGTCGAGGAAGATGATCCGGGGCCGGGGAGCCAGCGCGCGGGCGATCAGCACCCGCTGACGCTGCCCGACGGAGAGCGTCCCGCCGCCGAACGGCACCATGGTGCTCATCCCCATCGGCAGCGCCTCCAGGTCGTCGGCGAGGCCGGCCATCCGCGCCGCCTCCCAGACCTGGTCCAGCGGGAAGCTGCCGGCGCCGCAGATGTTGTCCCGCACCGAGCCGGCGAAGAGCTGGCCGTCCTGCAGGACCACCCCGCACTGCCGGCGGACCGCGTGCACGTCGAGTTCGGCGAGGTCCTGGCCGTCGTAGAGCACCGCGCCCTGCTGCTGGCGTTCGAAACCGAGCAGCAACCGGAGCAGTGTGGACTTCCCGCAGCCGCTCGGCCCGACGATGGCGACGAACTCACCCGGGCGCACGTGCAGGTCGATGTCGACGAGCACCGGCGGCTCGTCCGGCTGGTAGGCGAAGGTGACCCGGTGCAGTGCGACCTCACCGCGCAGCTCGCCCGGGTCCACCCGGTCCGGCCGGGCCTCGGGGTCGGCGCGCAGGATGTCCCGCAGGCCGCCCAGGCGGGGCACCGCCGCGATCACTTCGACCCCGGCCGACACCAGCACGAGCAGCGCGCCGAGCAGCATCGCGAAGCTGACGTTGAGGACGAAGAAGTCGGCCGGCGTGACCCGGCCGGCGAGCGGTCCCATCAGCACGGCGAACAGGACCAGTTGACCGGCGACCGGCAGCACCGTGGCGAACGCGACCAGGCCCGCCTGGCTCTGCCGGACCCGTTGCAGCGCCGCCCGGGCCACCGCGGCCACCTCCGACCAGCGGGCGTGCGCCCGGGCCTCGGCGGCCGCCACCTTGATCTTGACGATTCCCCCGAGCAACTGGTTGGTCATCGCCGCCGCCCGGTGCTCGGCCGGAAGCGCGATCCGTTGCCGGCGGACGATCAGGACGGCGAACGCGCCGAAGGCCAGCATGGTGACGGCGACGATCCCCGCCCCCCACAGCCCGAGCACGGGCTCGACCACCAGGAGCAGGCCGAGGGTCACCGCGACGGTCGTGGCCGCGGAGACGAGCTGCGGCAGCAGCGCGCTCAGCGCCTCGCCGACGAACGAGATCCCCAACATCGAGTTGGCGATCTCACCACTGCTGCGACCGGTGAAGAACCGGGCGGGCAGCCGCATGAGCCGGTCCCAGAGCGCCAGGTGCGCGCCGGACTGCAACCGGCCCTCCAACCGCAGCAGCCGCAGGTTCTGCACCACGCCGACCAGTCCCGCGACCACAGCGGCGCTGAGCATCAGCGCGAGGAAACCGAACAGGCCGTCCACCTCGCCCTGCCGGGCCAACTGGCCCAGCACCTCGCCGGTGGCCAGCGGCACGCCCAGGCCCAGCAGCGCCACGCAGGCGGCGGCGATGAGCAGCCCGCGCACGTCGCGGGCCGCACCGACGAGCCCGGCCCGCAGCAGGTGGCGCATCCGGGCGGCCTGCGGCAGCGGCGCCTGCACCTGGGTCGCCTCGGCGGCGAACGTCGCGGCGATCGTCGCGTCGATCGGCCCGTACGCCCGGGTCTCCGGGTCGACGTGGTGGTAGCGGCCCCGGCGGAACACCAGCGGCACCGCGACGGCACGGGACGGGTCGTCGCCGGTCCGCCACCCCACGAGCGGCCCCAGGTCCCGCCGCCACCACCGGTCCGGAAGCCGCACCTCGCGCAGGAACAGGCTGGACGCCCGGGACACCGCACGCACCGCCACCCGGTCGTCAAGTGGCGTGCCGCTGCGGTCGGCCGGCTCGTTGACCGGGCTGCCCATCCCCTCGGTGACCACCCGGACCACCGAGGCCGCCCGCCCGTACCTGTCGAAGCCGGCCTCGGTGTCCGGAACCGGGAGCGAACCGCCCGCGCCGATCACCCCGAGCGACCGGCGGGCCGCCGCGGCGAGCACCTCGGCGTCGATCTGCCGGCGCCGCTCCACGCCGCTCAGCAGGGCCACGTCGGCCTCCTCGACGCGGGTCTCCACCATCCGCAGCAGCCGCACCACGTGCTGGTCGACCGCCGACCGGAGCTGACCGCTGACCAGCAGGTCCCAGCTGCCGTGGCTCTCCACCGCGCACGGCGACTCGGCCACCACCCAGTCCCGCTCGGCGACCAGCAACAGCTCCCGCTCCCCCGACATCTCCGCCGGACCGCCGTCGTTGCGGCGCAACTGCCCGCCGGCGCTGCGCAGCCACCAGGCACCGCCGGTGGAGACGAGGGCGCTCCCCTGCGCCAGCGACACGATCTCGCGCCCGCTCAGGGTGGACGCCTCCCGGGGCGCCTGCCCGCGGCGCAGCGCGTCGGCGACGGCCACCAGCACCAGGTCCACCGCCGCGACCAGCTCCGCCGCGGCGCGCCGCGCCCGCGGCGACACCTCCTCGTCCGCCGGGAGGCCGGGCCGTACCTGCCGCTCCAGCAGCGACAGGTGGGGCCGGGACAGCCCGCGCAGGTCCGTGCCGGGCAGCGGCACCAGGATCAGCTGCCACACACCGATCGCGGTGGACGTCGGCACCAGGCCACCCGCCGGCAGCCGGGCCACGTGGTGCCGGCGCGACGGGTTCGTCCCGGCCCGGCGCACCGCGAACAGGTCGGCCTCGCCGCCGGTCACCAGCCAGCCCGCCACCGGGTCGTCGAGGCGGCAGACCTGGCGTACGCCGTCGGCGCAGAAGCCGATCAGATTGCCGGGCGAGGGATTCTCCACCGCGCCGCTCATCAGCGTCTCCTCGGGTCGTCGTGGTCAGTGGTCCCGGACCAGGCGCGCGTACGCGCCGTCGCGGGCGACCAGTTGCTCGTGGGTGCCGCGCTCCACCTCCCGGCCGCCGTCCAGCACGACGATCAGGTCGCAGTCGCGGACCGTGGACAGGCGGTGGGCCACGATCAGGCAGGTCGCCCCCCGCCGCCGCAGGTGCCTGTCGATCTGGCGTTCGGTCTCGGCGTCCAGCGCGCTGGTCGCCTCGTCGAGCACGAGAACCCGGGGATTGCGGACGAGCGCGCGGGCGATCTCGAGCCGCTGCCGCTGCCCGCCGGAGAAGTTGCGGGCGTTCTCCCGTACCGGGCTGGCCAGGCCGCCCGGCCGGGCCGCCACCTCGTCGTAGAGGCAGGCGTCGGTCAGCGCGGTGACGACGTCCTCGTCCGCGACGGTGAGGTCCCACATGGTGACGTTGTCGCGCACCGTGCCCTCGAACAGCCGCTGGTCCTGGTCCACCATGGCCACCGTGGCCGCCCAGAGGCCGTCGTCGCTCCCCGGCCGTTCGAGGCCGTCCACGGTGACCCGCCCGGTCCACGGGCGGTAGAGCCCGGCCACCAGCCGGCCCACTGTCGACTTGCCGCTGCCCGACCGCCCGACGAGCGCCACCCGGGCACCCGGCGGCAGGTCCAGGCTGAAGTTCTCCAGCAGCGGCCGGCCCAGCGGGTTGTAGCCGAAGGTCACGTCCTCGATGCGCAGGTGCCCCTCCATCGGCGCCAACGGCCCGGCGGGCCGGTCCCCGGCCGACGGCAGCGGGTACCGCTCCACGTCCCGCAGCCGGTTGAGGTCGGCGCTCATGTCCTGCAGCCGCGAGCCCAGCGCGGTCAGGTTGCCCAACGGCCGGTTCATCGCGGCGGCCAGGCTCTGCATGCCGACCAGCACGCCGACGCTCATCGCCTCCGCCACCACCTGCCGGCTGCCCAGCCCCAGCAGCACGGCGGTGGTCCCGGAGGCGAGGAACGCGGGCAGGACGGAGAGCACAGCGGTGGGCACCCCCAGCCGCTGCTGGCGGGTGGCGACTGTGGCGTGGCGCGCCGCGAACCGGGCCACGGCGCGTTCCTCCTCGCCACCGGCCTTCACCGTCTCGATCATCTGGACCGTGGTGTAGACGGTGGTCACCAGCTTGCTGCGGTCCGCCTGGAGCCCGGCGACGGCTGTCGACCGGGTCGAGGCGACGTAACGCAGCACGCTCACGTTCAGCCCGGCGAGGACCGCCGCGCAGAGTCCGAGCAGCAGGTCGTACTGGCAGAGCAGCGCCCCGTACGCCAGCACCAGGCCGGTGTCCACCACCGTGGTGGCCGCGCGGCGGGTGAGCACCTCGGCGACCACCTCGTTGCCCCGGACCCGCTGGCTGAGGTCGGCGGCCTGCCGCTGGTCGAAGAAGGCCGGCGGCAGCCGCAGCAGATGTCGGAAGAACCGGGCCGCGCTGCTCAGGGCGAGCGCCGTCTCCGCGCGTACGGTCAGGCGTTGCTGGAGCAGGCCGGCCAGGAAGGTCAGCACGGTGGCCACCGCCACCGCCGCCACCAGGCCGGCGAACGCGGCCCGGTCCTCCTGGAGCAGCACCCGGTCGACGAAGACCTTCGCCATCACCGGGATGGTCAAGCCGACCACGGCGATCAGCAGGCCGAGCAGCAGCATCTGCGCGATCGCCGAGCCCGGGCCGCGCCACCGTTCGGCCAGCGCCCGCACCAGCCGGTAGCGGGTGCCGCCCGGCCGGAACTCCGGGCCGGGCTCCATGGTGAGCGCGATGCCGGTGAAGGCGCCGTCGAACTCCTCCCAGCTCACCGCGCGGGGGCCGGTGGCCGGATCGTTTATGAAGACCTTGCGGCCGAGCCCCTCCAGCACCACGAAGTGCTCGAACCGCCAGAACAGCACCGCCGGCAGCGCCACCGTGGCCAGGCCGGCCAGGTCCATCTGGAAGCCCTTCGCCACCATCCCGTACCGGCGGGCGCCCCGGAGCACAGTGGCCGCTGTGGAGCCGTCCCGGCTCACCCCGCACACCCGGCGCAGCTCCTCCAGGGGTACGTGCCGGCCGTGGTGGGCGAGCAGGATGCCGAGCGCGGCGGCGCCGCACTCCACCGCCTCCATCTGGATCAGGGTGGGCGTACGGACCCGTCGACGCCTGATGCGGGGAGGCTCCGGCGTTCCGGTGGCGGCGGTCGGGGGCGCGCTCATCGTCCCAGCAACCAGTCGATCGGGTGTTCCTGGTCCACTGTGAACCAGGCGGTGACCTCGCTGGCCGAGTTGAGCTGGAACGGCGGCGGGGACTTGGTCCAGCGCAGGCCACCCGGGGCCGCCGGGTCGGGCTCCAGGGTGACTGTCACCCGGACCACGCTGCCCCGGGCGAGCAGCCGCCGGACGTCCGGCCCGGTGCCCAGGAAGGCGCGCAGCGAGGCCTCGGTCTCCGGGAAGGCGCCGATGGTGGTCACCCGGCCGGCCAGGGTGCCGAACACGTTGCGGGGCGCCGCCGCGGCGGCCACCTCGACGGGTACGCCCGGTTGCAGCAGGGGCGCGGCGACGGCGGGAGCGTAGACGACGGCCTGCAACGCGTCCCCGGCGGTGTCGAGCCGTTCCAGGTCGGCCAGGTGCGTGCCGGGGGTGACGATCTCGCCCTCCGAGACCAGCCAGGCCACGACGTACGCGTCACCCGGCGCGTTCTCCACCCGCACCTTGCCGTCCATGGTGCGCAGGCTGTAGAGGGGCGTGCCCTTCGTGACCCGCTGGTGCGGCGACGCCCACACCTTGGTGACCTGGCCGCTGTCGAGCGCGTCGAGGGCGGAGATCCCGTTGGAGTGGATCAGCACCCCGGCGGCCTCGACGGTCCGGGGCACCACGGTACGCACCGACCAGACCCCGGCGGCCACCACGACGATGACCAGCGCCACGGTGGCCAGCCAGTTCGGCACCGTGGTCAGCCGGACCGCGCGGTCGAGCTGCTCGGGCGCCTCCAGCTGACGCAGCGCCTGCCGCCGGAACTTCACGGCCGGGCCCCCGTGTCGGCGGGACGGCGGGAGCCGAGCAGGAAGTCGGCCACGCTCGGTTCGACGAGCGGATCGAGCCCGGACAACTCGGCGAAGGCCTGGGAGTCCCCGGCGCCGAGGGCGCACGGCGCCAGCCCCATGGCGGTGGCGACGAGGTACATCTGCTGGGTCAGCACACCCGCGTCCTTGAGAATCATGGCGTAGCTCATCCCTTCGTACTTCCACATCAGCCGCTGGACCCGGGCGGTGACCACCAGGACCGTCTGCGGCGGCCGGGGCATGGCGCCGGCCGCCCGGGCGTACGCCAGCAGCCGGTCGGCGGCCGCGCCCCAGCCGGCGACCGGCTCCAGCCGGTGCCCGACGCCGTCGTAGTGGTAGAGCCCGGGGTCGAGCCCGGCGCAGCGTGCGACAAGCGGATAGATCTCCAGCTCGTAGACGCCGCCGCCGCCCGGGTAGGGCCGGTGGCCCACCTCCTGTCCACCGGCCTCGCCGACGACTGTGGTGTGCTGCGACCGGTACAGGAACTCGGCCAGCCGTTCCAGGGGCAGCGGCGCCGTGTCGTCGTGTTCGCGCACGCTGCGCCGGTCCGCGACGACCTGGCTGAACGCGGGATCCGCCTTGGCGATCGTCGCCAGGTCGGGCAGCGGCAGCTCGACCGCCCGGCCCCCGTCGTACGGGCGGCGCAGCGGCTGCGGCGCGAAGCGTTCCCGCATCCGGTAGGTGCCGCCCACCGGCAGCGCGTGCCGGCCGGCCCGGGAGCGGTGGTGCAGCCGCAGCTCCTCCGGCGACCAGTAGGCGAGCGGCGCGTCGTCGTGCTCCGCCTCGTACTCGGCGTCGGTGACCAGGATCCGGGCGGTGGCCAGCTCGTCGAGCACCCGCCCGGCGGCCTCCGGCGGCACGCCGAGCATGCGGGCCACCGTGTCGGGTCCGAGGCCCGGCACGGCGGCGGCCAGCACCGCGCCGGCGGCGGCGTCGGCGCAACCGACGGTGAGGGTGCTCAGCGACGACGCGGCCATCAGCATCCCCCGATCGTGCTGGAGGGTGGCGAAGCGGGAGAGCCGGTAGCGGACCCCCGGGGTGTGCGGGCGGCTCTCCGGCAGGCTGCCCCGGCCCAGCCCGGTGGGCACGAGGTCGAGCAGCGCCCGGTCGTCGACCTGGACGCGGCGCTCCAGCCAGGAGTGGGCGAGCAGCCGGCGCAGCAGCAACTGCGCCGGCAGCACCCGGCTCTCCCCCTCCAGACCGCTGATCAGCCGGCCGACCTCGACGTCGCCGACCCAGTCGGCGGCGAGGCGCAGCAGCAGCGCCCGCCGGCCCATGCCGGGTCGCTCCAGGGTGAGCCGGAAACGGGTCTGCCGCAGCAGCAGCGAGCCGTCCTCACCGAGTCGCAGCTCCGCGTCACGGCGCAGCCGGTACGACTCCTGGACCGGAGGACCGCCGCCGGCGCCGTTCACGACGACCGCCGCCGACCGGTCGGGTCCGCCACTGTGGTCATCCCCCACCATCCCTTCCACGTTCACCGGCGGGCCGGGAGCGCCGGCTAGAAGAACACGTTCAGCGGGTTGGCCGACGTCTCGTCGGCGGCCAGCGGGTCCCGGCCGAGGCGGCCCGGCACGTCCCACAGCCGACCGGGGCCGAGCCGGCGCCAGAAGTGCCGCAGGCCCGGCACGACGACCTTCACCACGGCCAGGTCGACGTCCGGGCGGGACTGGTCGACGACGATCACCTCCAGGCCGGCCCGCTCCGCCCGGCGTACGCACCGGCGCACGTCGTCGCCCACGTCGCCGGTGGTCAGCGTCGGGTGGTCGGCGGCGGTGCGCGGCGGCCGGGTCGGATCCGGGGACAGCCACTGCTGTTCGGCGACCCGCACCGTGCCGAACCAGCGCGCGGTGTCCGGTTCGTCGCCGCCGTACCGGTTGCGCTCGGAGGTGGGTCCGGGCACGGCGGGCAGGAACTGGTTCACCTCGGTGAGCGCGCGGGTCAGCGCGACCCGCGCGTCCAGGTGCGCGCCGAAGCCGACCAGGACGTCCTCCGTCCCGCCGTCGGCCCGCCGGGACACCGCGGCGAACGTGGGTACGCCGAGGTCGGCGGTCAGATCGAGGGCCCACAGCTCGCGGCTCAGGGCGGTGGCGTGGTGGTCGACGCAGGCGGTGGTCCACGGGTCGGCGAACGAGGCGAGGTCCACGCCGGGCATCCGGGAGCGGTGGTACCACCACAGGGCGACGCTGTCCCGCTCCACGAGTTCGCAGAAGCCCTGCAGGATCGCCTCGGACAGGTTGCCGCCGGCCGCGCAGCCGTTCGAGTCGGCCGAGCACACCCCCAGACCGGTCAGCTCCGGGTGGCCGTACCAGCAGTACGCGGCGGGCAGCTCGCGCGGCGTCTGCCGGGTCAGCGACCAGCCCGTCGTCCAGTCCAGCTCCACGTCGTCGGGCAACGGGCGGGGAACGCGGTGCAGGTGGCCGAGGTCGCGGTTGAGCCGGTCCCGGTCGGCGTACTGGCGGTCCGAGAACAGCAGCAGCTCGCGCAGGTGCACCGCGCGGTCTGGACCGAGCTGCCGGTAGGTCGCCCGGTGCACCGGTCGGTCGCCACGCCACACCCCGCAGTAGCGCTCCACCGCCTCCCCGATCGCGCTCATCCGGGCCTGGAGGTCGGTCCGGCCCTTGCCGCCGCTCTGCCCGCGCAGGTTGCGGCGCAGCCCGGCGAGCTCGCGGGGCTGGGCGAAGTTGTGCCCGGCGGAGTAGGTGTGGGTGACGCCGTTGTCGGTCGCCTCCAGCGGGGTCAGCCGGCTCACCACGCCCAGGTACCGGCTGACGTGGTGGGCGAGTGCCGCGTACGTCTCGGCGGGTTCCCGGGTACGGGAGTCTCCGGCCCGGCTGGGCTGGGCGCCGCTCGGCGGCAGGTCGATCCGGGGCTCGGCCTTGCGGACGAGGTCCGGGTCGCCGCACGCGGGGCACTGCGGTTGGCGTACGAGCTGGTGGCTCTCCGTGCTCAGGTCCCGGGTGTCCAGGGCCACCATCCGGCCGGTGAGGCGGGGCGACGTACCCCGCACGGCGAGCACGGCGAGTTCGGCGGCGAGCAGGCCGGCGGCGGTGGTGGCCAGTCCGGGCAGGACCGCCCGTCCGGGCTGCGGCAGCGGACCGGCCAGGTCCTGCCCGCCGAGGAACGCGTTCACCTGCTCGTTCTCCTGCCAGCGTTGCCGCAGGCAGGCCCAGCAGCCGGTACGGCCCGGCACCAGGTGCGGGCCGAGGAAGACGACGTTGCCGTGCGGCCGGGCCAGGGTCCAGGCGCGACCGGCGGCCAGGTGGCGGTCGTTCATCGACGCCAGCCGGGGGTCGAGCATCGACGACGGCAGCACCAGCACCTGGGCGTCGTCCGGGCCGGGGTCCGGTCCGTCCGGCCCGACCACTGTCACGGCGAGTCCGAGGGCGCGCAGCGCGTCGGCGGTCTCGGCCACCCGGGGCGCCCCGAGGTCCACGACGGTGACCGGGCCACCGGCCATCCACCGCCGCCCCGCCTCGGGCGGGACGCCCCGGGCGTCCCAGCCGGCGGCCTCGGCCGGCGAGGTGTGCGCCGGGCCGGACGTGAGCAGGCCGTGGTCACGCAGCCGGGCGAGGGCGGTGGCGACGGCGGCGACCGGGTGCCGGGTGGCCAGCCGGGCCACCACGTCGGCCAGCGGCGCGGCGCCGTCGAGCTGGTCGGCCAGGTCCGCGGCGACCGGATCGTCGACGAGCAGGCTGCGGGTCTCCCCCAGCACCACGAGCGGGCCGTCGGGCAGCCGCACCGGCACGTAGTCCGATCGGAAGCGCGGACGCCACATGGTTCCTCCCGAGCCTGGTGGCCGGGCCGCGGGTACCACCGGCCCCGCCGGCGATCACGGCTGCTGTCATCGTCGCGGTCCGCGGCCTCCGATCCCGAGTGATGCCACCGGTTTCTGCCGTCGGCGGGGTCGGTGCGCGGTCAGCCGGCGGTGACCGTCAACGCGGTGTCGTTGAGTCCCAGCACCGACGTGCCGGTGGTCTGCGCCGGTACGAGCAGCAGGAAGGTCTCCACCCGGTTGACCCGGATGGATTTTCCGCTCACCGCCGTGCGATGACCGGTGGCGATCAGGTCCGGGCTCTGCGGCACCATCCGGACGGTGGCCGGACCGCCGGGCGCCGGGCGCAGCGTGTCGGTGGCGTGGACGGTCAGGAAGGTCAGCGTGCCGGTCGGCGTCGTGACCGCGCAGTCCGACCACTCCGCCCGGTCCAGGGTTCGCCGGACCTCCGCGCCGACGCCGGCGAGTTGCTGCCCGTAGACCTCCCAGCCGCCGGCGAACTGGCCGTCGAGCAGCGGGCTGGACGCGATCAGGGACCGGTTGCCGGTGGTCGACCCGATGCTGCGGGCGAACACCTCGGCGGCGAGCGCCCGGCGGCTGGTCTCGTCCAGGGCGGTGCCGCCCTCGGTGGCCGGCCGGCCGTCGATGCTCCGGGCGGCCACCAGCGCAGGCTGGGTGACCTGGACGTTGTGGCTGAGCTTCCACTGGCCGTCCGTGCCGAGCACGAACTGGCTGACGTCGGTGGGGGCCAGCTCTGAGCCGGCCAGCTTGAGGGTGGCCGTGACGAGGAAGCACGCCGGGTCGCCGGGCGGCACCGCGAACGCCGGGTTGATGTGCTGGAACGACGGTTGCGCCTGCTGGTTGTAGGCGGCCCGGCGGACCGCGGCGACGCTGAGGTCCAGCGAGGGCGGAACCTCCTGGGTCCGCAGCGTCTCGATGTCGCCGGCCACCGAGGCGGCCGAGTCGGCCTGGTCGAAGGCGGTGAGCACCAGCGCGGCCCGGTCCCGGCCGAAGCCGGCCGAGCCCTCGGGCGCGGGGGTGGCCGCGTCCACCGGTTCGCCGCCACAGCCGGTCAGCATCAGCAGCGCCGCAGCGGCGGCGGCGAACGGCATCGCCGGCACCGGCGCGGCGAGGGTACGCGGGCTCCTGACGGATCTTCTGCCCAGCATCTCGTCCTCCATCCACAGCCGGTGCGCGGGAATCGCGCCCGATGCAGTCGAGTATGTGAGCGACCGTCGGCCCGGGCCGGTGGCGGCGCGGCCTCGTGCTACCCGGTCCGCGGGCGTTGCACGGAACGATGTCATCCGGCCCGGACAGCGGTCACCGATCGGTGTCGTCGAGCCGGGCGACCCAGGCGACCAGGCCCGACCGGGACGCGACGCCCGCTTTGCGGTAGATCCGGGTCAGGTGCGCTTCCACCGTGCGCGGGCTGATGTTGAGCTGCCGCCCGATCAGCCGGCTGGTGACTCCGGTCGTCGCCAGCCGCGCGATGTGCCATTCCCGGTCGGTCAGCGCGGCGGCCTCGCGCGGGCCGACCGGACGCGCCAGTCGCAGGGCGACCCGTTCCGTACCGCACCACCCGGCCAGTTCCAGCGCCCGGCGGCGGGCCCGCGCCGCCGGGCCGGGCTGGTCCGCGGCTTCGGCCGCCCGGGCCAGGGAGGCCAGCGCGAGGCTGCGCCGCAGCGCCATGCCGCCGGAGCGGAACAGGTCGGCAGCGGCCTCCAGGTGGAGCTGCGCCGCCGGGACCTCGCCGCGGGCGAGCAGCACCTCGCCGTACGCCGACTCGGCGAAGCCCCGCTGCCCCGGCAGGCCCACCTGCTCCGCCTCGGCCACCGCCTGCCGGGCCTGCTGCTCGGCGTCGTCCACCTCGCCCGCGGCGAGCGCGGCGGCGCAGAGCAGCTCGTGCCACATCGGACGGAGGGTGGTCTGGAGGCGGCTGAGCCGGCTGTCGCCGCCGGCCGAGCGCACGAGTTCGGCACAGGTCGCCGGATCACCGGCCAGCAGCGCCGCCGTCGCCAGCGCGGTCGCGGCGGTACGACCGCACCAGGTGGCGGGGTCGGTGGCGATTCCGACGGCGCTGCGGGCCAGCGCCACCGCCCGGTCGTCGTCCCGAGGACCGCCACGCCAGGCGGTCGCCTCCGCCTCGAACGCCAGGGCGAAGCTCAGCAGGTGGCGGCTGCCGATGCGCCGGGCGACGATGCCGGCCTCGGTGGCCAGTCCGATGGCCGTGCTCAGCCGGCCGGCGTGGTACGCCACCTCGGTGCGCGCGAGCAGAAGCTGACACAACCCGTCGTCGCGGTGCGAGGCGCGGACGAGCGTCAGCCCGCGGTCGAGGTGCCGCACCGCGTCGGCCTGCCGTTCGAGGTACAGCTCGGTCAGGCCGAGCGCGGTGAGGCAGTCGGGGTGGTCCCGCAGGTCCCGGTCCGGCAGCGAGTCGACGATCCGGGCGCCGGCGTCGAGCAGCCCACGGGCGTCGTCGAGCGCGCCGTCGTGCACGGCGGCCAGGCCGCGTACGGCCAGGAGGCCGGCCCGGTCCACGCCCGGGCCGCCGGGATCCGCGGTGAGCGCGTCGGGCAGCCCGGCCACGGGGCGGCCGGCCAGGATGCCGGCGACGCCGATCTCGGTGGCGAGCCGGTAGCCGCCGGCGGGCCCGGTGCCGGCCGGCAGCGCGGCCAGCTCGCGCCGGCTGATCGCCACCGCCTCCGCGTAGTTGCCGAGCAGGCGTTCCACGCGCGCCCACAGGGCTACCGCCTGGGCCCGTCGTCCCTCCGGGTCGGCGGGGAACAGCGGCACGATCTCCTGGAGCAGGGCCCGGCTCTCGGCCAGGTCGCCCGCCTCGCCGGTGACCTGGGCCAGCGCGAGTGACACGTCGCGGCGACGTTGGGCTTCACCGGCCGTCGGCCGCAGCGCCCGCAACGCCAGCCGCAGCCAGCGGATGGCCAGGTCCGGTGTCTCGCGCCGGATCTCCTGGGCGGCCCGGGAGAGCACGTCGACGCAGCGTCCGGCCCAGCGGCCGTTCGGCAGGGCGAGCAGACGCTCGGCGTAGCGGGCCCGGTCCGCGGCTGGCGCGCCCAGGTCGACGAGCGCGGTGAGCGCTCGCGCGCAGGCGTCCACCCGCCACGCCGGGTCGGTGTCCTGGGCGACCGCCATCCGCAGCACCGGGTGCCGGAAGGCGAAGCGTCCGGTGCCGGGGACGCGGCGGATCAGGTCGAGCCGGGCCAACCGCCAGCCGGCCGCGACCGCCAGTGCCGCCGGCACCTGCGCGACCTCGGCCAGCAGGTCCGGGGCGAAGGGCGCATCCACTATCGCTCCGGCTCGCAGGCAGGCCAGTTCGACGGACGGCAGGTCGGCCCACTCGCGGCGCAGCACGGCCACCGCCGCGTCGGGCAGCCGAACACCAGGCGCCTCCCGGAGCGGGTCGGCGGCGGCCGGAGCGGGGCCGGCCGGGAGCGCCGCCAGGTAACCGGGGTTGCCGCCGGTCAGGTCGTACCGGGCTCGCAGCTCCGCCTGGTCGACGTGGGGGTGCAGGAGCGCGACCTCGGCGAGGCCGAGCGGGCGGAGTTCGATCCGGTCACGGGACGTCGGTTCCGGATCGGCGTTCTCGTCGGATTCCGGTGGGCCGAACGGCATCGGGGTCGCCATCTGGCGCGGGCGGTAGACGAGCACGAGCAGCAGCGGCGCGGGCACCGGATACCTCAGGAGGTGGGCGATCAGGCCGGTGGAGGGGGCGTCCGCCCAGTGCAGGTCGTCGAGGACCAGCACCAGTCCGTCCCGGGCGGCCAGGCCGATCAGCCGGCGGGCCGCCTGGTAGGTCCGGAACCGCCGGGCGTCCGACGCCGGTGGCACCGCGCCCGCGGGCTCCGCCCAGGTCGGTGCGGGTCGCCCGGCACGCAGTCCGCGGCGGGGTGGCTGGCCCTTCGTGAGGGCGTGCCGGAACACATGGAAGGGAACTCCTCGCTCGTCCGGCGCGCACGTCCCGACGGCCCACGGGACCGTGGGGGCGCATCGTTCCAGGGCCTCGCGGACGAAGCGGGTCTTGCCGATGCCCGGCTCTCCGACCACTTCGCAGACCATCTGCCGGCCGTGGCCGAGCGCGGCGGCCTGGGCTTTTCCGATACGCGCCAACTGTGCTCCCCGCCCGACGAAGCACGGGCCCGTTGGCGCATTTTCCAGCCCAGGTGTCATCACGCAGATCAGACGCTTTCCGGCACTCCATAGGGGATGGTCGCACTATACCGTCGGGAGCATCGGGAGATGTCGAAGATCTCGAATACGGCAGGCCTTTGTTTCACCGGATGTCGGAACGCCGATTCTTTCCGACATCGCACCACAACCCACAGAAAGGGACTGGTCACCACAATGACGGAACGATACCGACATCACTACGATTAGGTGCGGCCGCATGAACCACCCGAAGCGGTCAAATCTCTACTCCACCGTCGGCCGGCATTGTCACTTCCGCGAATCTTTGAAGGCGGATCAGAAATGGCGACCGGAAACGGATGCCGCGCCGTCGAGCCGCGCGCGACAGCGCCGGCCTCGGAACCCCGCCACCCGGAAGATCCACTTCCGGGTACCCCCGATGCATAGATCCTTCACCGTTGCATCGATAGTCGTAGACAACTTTCACCACCGTCGATAGCCTCCATTCAGTGACACATGTCGATAAGGAGGCTCCATGCGACGGCTCATGCTCTCCTGCGCCCTGGCGGCCATCGGCGCCTGGGCAACAGCCCCGGCACCCGCGACCGCCGCTCCCCGCCCGGCACCCGGCCCCGTCGCCGACGCCGTGACCGCGAAGCTTCTCGGCTCGGCCGACGCCGCCGCCCGTACGGCGGACGCGCAGCAGGCCCGGATCAGCGTCACCCGCACGAACGGCCGGTGGGCCTTCGGCACCGCGGTGCTGCCGGCGGACCGGTCCGCCGACGCGCACCCCACCGGCTCGGTCTTCCTCGCCCGGGCCGACGCCAGGGGCTGGACCGTCGCGTTCGACGGGGAGGCCGCGTTCGGCGACCTGGCCGCCGCGTCGCCGCTGGTGAGCGAGACCGAGAAGGCCGTCTTCACCACGCCCGTCACACCGACGTACGCGGGCAGCGACTTCCGTACCGGCATGGCGCTGCCGTTCGCGGTCGGGCAGACGTGGACGCTCACCTCCGGGCCGCACGGCTGGGGCGGCGCCGCCGCGCCGTGGAGTTCGGTCGACCTCGCCGGCGGCGACCAGGTCGTCCGCGCCGCGCGGGCCGGCACCGCGTACACGATGTGCACCGGCTGGATCCGGGTCATCCACGACCGGGGCTACTCGACGGACTACTACCACCTGTGGAACAGCATCTCCGTCAACGGCGCGGGCGTCGCCCAGGGCGCGTTCCTGGGCAACACCGGCACCGATGTCACCTGCGGCGGCTCCGCCACCGGCCGGCACGTGCACTTCGGACTGCGGCAGAACTCGGCGTACGTCCCGATCGCCGGGCACGGCATCGGCAAGTGGGACTTCGTCAGCGGCGCGGCGGCGTACCAGGGCGGCGCCCGGCACGGGTCCGCCTACGTCGGCGCGGGCGGCGGCGTCTACAACTACGGCGCGCTCGGCTTCAACCAGGGCGTCGTCGACGCCAACGGCGGCGGCACGCTGACCCGGCGCTCCGGACCGGGCACCGGGTACGGCGTCCTCGGGTCGGTCGCCGACGGCGCCACCGTCACCGTCTCCTGCTCCGCCAACGGCACCTCGCACACCGGCCGCTACGGCACCACGGCGCTGTGGGACCGGCTCAGCGACGGCAGCTGGGTGTCCGACGCCTACCTCTCCACCGGTGTAAACGGGCCGATAAACGGCTGGTGCTGATCGTGCGCGTGGATCATGGCACTGCTACCTTCCGGACGCATGGACGACTCCCCTCGCTGGTACCGCCCGGTCCCTGACCTGCTGCTCACGGTCGGCAGCGCCACCGCGCTGCTCGGCTACCTGATCCCGTGGTTCCGCGCCAGCCGCATGCACCAGTGGTCGTACTCGGGCTGGGCCTATCTGGAGACCGAGGGCGGCTGGACCTGGCTGGTCGTGGTGGCCCTGGCGATTGCCGTCCTGGCCGGCCTCTGGGCCGGGCGGAGCGTGGCGTGCGCCAAGCTCTCGGTCGGCGCGGCGGTGGCCGGGATGTTCCTCGCCGGCGCGGTGGTCGCGGTGAGCCTGGGCGCGCTGCCGGAGCGCGACAGCATCAACTGGGTCGGTGAGCTGCCGTTCGAGATGGGGATGCCGCTCATGGCGGTCGGATTCGGGACCGTCGTCGCCGGGGCGCTGGGCACCGTACGCCGCCCGGTGCGGGAGTGACGCGACGTCACGCCGCCGGCAGGTCCACCACCCGGGTGGCCCAGCGGGCCATGAGCGCCGGGTCGTGGGTGATGACCAGGACCCCGGCGCCCTGCCGGCGCTGGTAGTCGCCGATGACGGCGGCGACGTGCGCCTGGGTGGAGGCGTCGAGCATCGCGGTGGCCTCGTCGCAGAGCAGGTAGTCCGGCCGGTGCACCAGGGCGCGGGCGAGGCAGGCGCGCTGCAGCTGCCCGTCGCTGACCGCGTGCGGGCGGCGGGTCAGCAGGTCGGTTGTCAGCCCGACCAGGTCGGCCAGTTCCGCCGTACGGGCGGCGGCCTGCTCGCGCGGCGTGCCGGTGGCACGTAGCGGCTCGGCGACGATGTCGGCGAGGCTGAGCCGCGGGTCGGTGGCAGCGCGCGGGCTCTGGAACAGGATCGCGACACGCGTGCGGACGGAGGCGGGCAGCCGGTGCCGGGCGCCCCGGACGGGACTCCCGTCGAGCGTGAGGTGCCCGCTGTCCGGTGCGTGCAGCAGGGCGAGGACGCGGGCGAGTGTGGACTTGCCGCTACCCGACGGTCCACGTAGCCCGACCGTCTCGCCGGGGGCGATGCGCAGGTCGACCCGGTCGAGGACGCGCTGCCGGCCGTACGCGACGGAGACCTGGTGCGCGGCGAGCCCGGCGGCCGGCGCGGCGCCCGGGGCGACGGCGTCGGTGGCGTCCGGAACCGTGACCGTCATGCCGGTACCTCCTCGCGCAGCGGATGGTGGCAGGCGACCCGGCCCGCGCCCTCGGCGTCGAGGCGGGGCACTGTCGCGCAGGTGTCGGTGGCGCGGGCGCAACGCGGGGCGAAGGCGCAGCCGCCGGGCAGGTCGGTGAGCGCCGGCGGGTGGCCGGGTACCGGCACGAACGCGCGGTCGGGCAGCGCGTCGAGCAGCCCGGCGGTGTACGGGTGGGCCGGGGCGTCGAACAGCGCCCCGGTGGGGCGGTGCTCGACGATCCGGCTGGCGTACATCACGGCCACGGTGTCCGCGACGCGGCGCGCGGCGGCCAGGTCGTGCGTGATGAGCAGGACGGCCGCGCCGGTGTCGCAGCGGCGGCGCAGCAGGTCCAGCGTGTGGTCGACGAGCGGCCGGTCCAGGCCGGTGGTGGGTTCGTCGGCGAGCAGCACCGGCGGGTCGGGTGCGAGCGCCAGCGCGGTGGCGAGCCGCTGGGCCATGCCGCCGGACAGTTCGTGCGGGTACCGGTCCAGATCGGCCGGGTCGAGGCCGACGTCGGCGGCAATCCGGTCGGCGGCGGCCGGCGCGTCGCGGCGGGTGTGCCCGTGCGCGCGCAGCGTCTCCTCCAGCAGCTTCCGCCCGGTCCGTACCGGGGTGAGCGCGGTGGCGGGACTCTGCGGGACCAGCCCGACGCCCCGGCCGCGTACGTGCCGGGCGAGGTGCCGCTCCCCCGCGCCGATCAGGTCGACGTCGTCGCGTCCCGGCGCGCGTAGGCGGGCGTGCCCGGTGACTGTGGCGTTGCGCGGCAGCAGGCCGAGCAGGGCGTGCGCGAGGACGGACTTGCCGCACCCGGACTCGCCGACCACCGCCAGCAGCTCGCCGGGCCGCAGCGTGAGGCTGAGGTCGGTGACGGCGTGCACGAGCGCGTCACGCAGCCGGAAGCGGACGGTCAGCCCGTCGACGGTCAGCAGCGCCGGGGCGGTCACAGCTGCAGCTCCGCCCGTACGCGCGGGTCGAGGCGGTCGCGCCACCGGCCGGTGAGCACGGCGAGCGCCAGCGTGGCCGCCACGAGCAGGAGGCCGGGCACGATGCTGGCCCACCAGGCGCCGGTGAGCAGCGACCGCTGCCCGTCGTTGATCATGTTGCCGATCGAGGCGAGGTGCGGCGGCAGGCCGAGGCCGAGGAAGGACAGCGCGGTCTCGTGCCAGACGGCGTGCGGCACCATCAGCGTGGTCGCCAGCGCCAGGCGCGGCAGCACGTGCGGCAGCAGGTGCCGGGTGAGCACCCGGGCCCGGTTCGCGCCGCCGGAGATGGCGGCGTCCACGAACGGCCGGTTGCGCAGGCTGAGCAGCTCGGAGCGGACGATCCGGGCGGTGGACAGCCAGTGTGTCAACGCGATGGACGCGATCACCGCGCCCAGGCTGGGGCGCAGCATCGCCACGATGAAGATGCCCAGCAGCAGGTGCGGCAGCGCGGCGACGGTGTCCACGACGCGCATGAGCGCCCGGTCGACCCAGCCGCCGACGCTGCCGGCGAGCGCGCCGACCAGCCCGCCGATGACCGCGGCGACGAGCGCCGCGACCGCGCCGACAAGCAGCGAGACGCGCAGGCCGTAGAGGCTGCGCAACGCCACGTCGCGGCCGAGGTCGTCGGTGCCGGCCAGGTTGTCGGCCGACGGCGCGAGCCGGGTACGGGAGAGGTCGACGGCGCTCTGGTCCAGCGGCCACAGGACCGGGGCGAGCAGCGCGGCGGCCACCACACCGGCGAGCACCACGACGGCGACTGTCGTGCCCGCGCTGCCGGGGCGGCGCAGGCGCCGGACGCGCGCGGGGAGGGCGAGGTCAGTCATCGAGGCGTACCCGGGGGTCGGCGGCGGCGTAGGCGAGGTCGGTGAGCAGGTTCGCGGTCAGCACCACGACGGCGGTGGCCAGGGTGGTGGCCGCGAGCAGCGGGAAGTCGGCGCCCAGCGCCGCCTCGACGGTGACCGCGCCGAGGCCGGGCAGCGAGAACACGGTCTCCACCAGGACCGCGCCGCCGACGAGTTCGGGCAGGTGCGTGCCGACCAGGGTGAGGAACGGCAGCAACGCGGTACGCAGCGCGTGTCCGAACAGGACGACCCGGCCGGGCAGTCCCCGGGCGCGGGCGGCCAGGACGTGGTCGTCGCGCAGGCTCTCGGCGACCGCGTCACGGACGAACAGGACGAACCACGGGGCCTGGGAGATCGCCAGCACCGTCACCGGCAGCACCAGGTGCCGGGCCACGTCGGCCGGGTCGGTGCTCGTGGCGGTGATGTCGGTGAGCCCGCCGGCGGGCAGCCAGCCGAGGCTGAGCGCGAACACGGCGATCGCCGCGAGGCCGATCCAGAACACCGGCATGGACTGCACGGCGTACGCGACGGCGCGCAGCGCCCGGTCGAACCAGCCGCCACGGCGGTACGCGGCCAGCGTGCCCAGCAGCACGCTCGCCACCAGCACCAGGGCCAGCGCGGTGCCGACGAGCAGCAGCGTCCATCCGGCCCGGGAGGCCAGCACCGAGGTGACCGGCTCGTGCCGGCTCGTGGACCAGCCCAGGTCGCCCCGCAGCAGGTTGCCGACCCAGCGGGCGTACTGCACCGGCAGCGGGTCGTCGACACCCCAGTTGGCGCGGATCTGCGCCAGGTTCTCCTCGCTGGTGGTGAACGCCGCCGCGCCCGCGTACTGCTGGGCCGGGTCGATCGGGGAGGCGGCGCCCAGGGCGAACATGCCCATGCTGGTGGCGGCCAGCACCGGCACGGCGACCAGCAGCCGCCGCCGGACCACAGTGCCCGCCCCGGCCAGCCGCCGCCGTCCGGTCACGATTCTCTCGTCCAGGTGTGCACGTTCCACCAGATGCTGTTGGCGACGTCGTGCTCGTGCGGCTCGACCCGCGGCGTCACCCCGGTCACGGCGTCCTTCAGCACGTAGGTGTGCTGGAGGTAGGTGAGGAACACCCACGGCACGTCGGCGGCGAGCTGCTTCTGGAACGTGGCGTACGCGGCCTTACGGGCGGCCGGGTCGGCGTTGTCCCGGCCGGCCTGCAACGCGGCGTCGGTGACCGCCGAGCGGTACGAGCCGGGGTTGAAGAAGCCCTGCCCGGCGAAGGCCGAGCTGAACAGCTTGTAGGTGACGAAGTCCGGATCGTACGGCGTGCCGTAGCCCATGATCAGCGCGTCGCGCTTCATCCGCGGCGTGATCGCGTCCCAGGTCAGGCCCTCCGGGGTGACAGTGATGCCGACCTTCTTCGCGTCGGCGGTGACGGCCAGTGCGAGTTCCTTGCGCAGGCTGTCGGTGGCCGGGTACAGGATCGTGAACGCGGCCTGCCGCCCGTCCTTGACCCGGATGCCGTCCGGGCCGGGCTTCCACCCGGCGGCGTCCAGCTCCGCCGTGGCGGCGGCGACGTCGGCGCCAGGCTTGCCGGCGATCGTCGGCTCGGCGTACTCCGACGTGGGCGGCACCGGCCCGAACGCGGGCTCCCCCGCGCCGCCGAGCACGCCGGTCACCATGGCCTGCCGGTCCACCGCGACGTTCAGCGCCTTCCGGATCGCGGGGTCGCCGGTGACCGGGTTGCCCATCGGCAGCATGACGCCCCGGTAGTCGGCGGTCGGCACCTTGTGCACCCGGTAGCCGTCGCGGCTCTCGAAGCCGGAGGCGAGCTTCGGCGCAAGCTCCGCCGCGTCGAACTCGCCGGCCCGCATCCGCTGGGCGCGGACGTTGTCGTCGGCGACGAACGCCACCACCACGCCCGAGTTCGCCGGTTTGCCGTCCCAGTACGTCTCGTTCGCCGCGAGCACGAGCCGGTCACCCGGGGTCCAGGAGGTGAACCGGTACGGGCCGGTGCCGACCGGCTTGCGGTTGAAGGCCGCCTTGTTGATGTCCTGCCCGGCGAACGCCTTCGCCGGGACGATCCCCAGCGCCAGCCGTTGCAGGAACGGCGCGTACGCGTACTTCAGCGTGAACACGACCGTCGCCGGGCCGGGCGCGGTGACGGAGGCGAGCATGTCCAGATCGGACCGCAGCGTGGAGTCGACGGCCGGGTCGAGCACCGCCTGGTAGGTGAACACCACGTCCTGTGCGGTCAGCGGGCTGCCGTCGTGGAACAGCACGCCTTCGCGCAGCTTCGCGGTGACTGTCTTCCCGTCCGCCGAGACGGTGGGCAGCTCGCGGGCCAGGGCGGGCACCAGGTCGTTGCGGGCGTCCCGGGCGACCAGCCCGTCGAAGATCAGCGACGCGCCGTCGACGCCGTAGTTGAGCACCGGGTTGAGCGTGTCCGGCTCGCCCGCGGTGGCGACCACGAGCGTGCCGGAGTTGCCCGGGCCGCCGGTCGACGCCGTGGGTGACGAGCAGCCGGCGGCGACGAGCAGGGCGGCGGCGAGCACCGCTGCCACGCGTACGGGCTTGGGTCTGATCGCCACCGGCAACCCCTCGAACACTCGTCTGCGGATGGCAGCCGGGCGGGCGCTCCGGCGAGGATCGATCATCGCGTGCCCGAGCGCCCGCTACCGCCACTCTTCTGTAGTTGCCAACTATATGCAATACCGGCCGGTCGATGGCGGTGACCCGCCGGCCCCCGGTCTCGCTCACAAGGCGGCCGTGCTGCCCGCTGAATATGCTCAAGGGGTGGAGGACAGCGAGCAGGCGGTGCTGACCGGGATGTTGCAGTCGGCGGAGGACGCCGCCCCGGTGCAGGCGGTCGAGGCCGTCACCGGCGTCATCGCCACGGCGCTGAACGCGCGCGGCGTCTCGCTGCTGATCGCCGACCTCAGCGGTCGCGCGCTGGTCCGGCTGACCCACCAGCCGGACGGCGGCGGCGCCGGGCGACGCCACGGCGAGGAGGAGGCCGAGGTCCTCCCGTTCGACGGCGGGCCCTACGAACGCACCCTCCGTCAGCAGGCCCCCGAGGTCGTCCCCGGCGACGGCACGTGGACCGTGCTGGCGCCGGTCACCGACCGCGGTGAGGCGATCGGCCTGCTGGAGATCGACCTGCCCGACGAGCCGGACGGCGACGTGGTGAACTGGGTCGCCCGTACCGCGCACGCGCTGGCGTTCGTGGTCATCGCCAACCGCAGGCACACCGACCTGTTCGAGTGGGGACAGCGCACCACCCCGTTCACCCTCTCCGCCGAGATCCAGCGCCGCCTGCTGCCCGCCTCGTTCACCTGCGAGGCCGGCGCCTTCGCTCTCTCCGGCTGGCTGGAACCCGCCGCGAGCGTCGGCGGCGACACCTTCGACTACAGCCTGGCCCGGGACCTGCTGCACCTCAGCGTCACCGACGCGATGGGCCACGGCGTGGCGAGCGCGCTCACCGCCACCCTCGGCGTGGGCAGCCTGCGCAACACCCGCCGGCGCGGCCTCGGTCTCGTCGCGCAGGCCGAGGAGGCCAACCGGGCGGTCGCGGAGCACGCCAACGTACGCGGCGCGTACGTCACCGCCGTGCTGGGCCGTATCGACCTGACCACCGGGCGCTGCGAGCTGCTGAACGCGGGGCACGTCCCGCCGCTGCTGGTCCGGGACGGCCGGGTCGTACCCGTGGAACTGCCGGGCAACTTCCCGTTCGGGATGTTCCCCGGCGAGAGCTACCGCAGCGCGGAGCTACCGCTGCTGCCCGGCGACCGGCTGGTGGTGGTCACCGACGGCATGCGCGAACGCAACGCCGCGGACCTCGACCTGGCCGCCGCCCTGCTCCGCCTCGCCCACCTGCATCCCCGCGAGGCGGTCCGGGCACTGTCCGACGCGATGCTGGAGATCGCCGGGCCGGCTCTGGCCGACGACGCCACACTGCTCGTCGTCGACTGGTACGGCGGCCACGGGCCACGCCGCAGCACCGCCGGCGCGGACAGCGCCCGCGTCAGCCCGGACGAGGAGCGCTCAGCGCACCGCCGTCGGTGAGCCGTCCTCGGCCTCGCGGACCGTGCCGAAGAGCGGGATGACGCGGTCCACCGAGGTGATCGAGAAGACGTTGCGGATCGACTGGCGTACGACGGCCAGACCGAGCCAGCCGTCGCGCTCCCGCAGGTTCTTGTAGACGAGCACCAGCGCGCCCAAGCCGCTGGAATCCACGAATCCGACCTGGGTCAGGTCGACGACCACCGTCCGCGCACCGGTCTCCACCACCTCGAGCAGCCGGTCACGCAACTGAGGCGCGCTGGCCATGTCCAGATCGCCGACGACCTCGATCACCGGGCCGACGCGCCCCTGCCGGGTCGTCACCGAGAACTCCACCACGCCCCCTCTACCGCGCCGCCGACGGCACCACACTTCTACCCACCGTGCCAGATATCCGCCCTGATCGCCTCCCGTAGGTGCGCGACGGCTCAGCGGCCTCGCCGCAACGTGGTGGAGGACCCCTCAGTGCCGGTCGAGCCCGGTACCGGAGCGGGGATCCACACCTCGGCGGCGGCCCGGCGGCGCTCGGCGAGGCGTACCGCCGGCCGCATCGCCAGGCCGGCGAGCACGAACAGCCCGCCGAGCACCAGCCAGCCCGGGGTGCCCCAGCCGAGCAGCAACGAGGTCAGCAGCACCGGGCCGAGCATCCGGGCGAGCTGCGGCGCCATGCCGAAGAAGCCCTGGTACTGCCCCTGCCGGTCGGGTCGGGCCAGGGTGAAGCCGACCTCCCAGCCGCTGGCCGCCTGCACCATCTCGCCGAACACCTGCACCAGTGCCGCGCCCAGCAGCACCGCCGAGGCCACCCACGCGCCGCCGACCATCCCGGAGACCGCGTACGCGCCGCAAGCGACAAGCAGCACCCAACCGGCGTGCCCGCTGGCCCGCGCCGCCGTGCCCGGATCGGTCACCCGGCGGGCCACCCGGACCTGCCACAGCACCACGCACAGCATGTTCACGGTGAGCACGATCGCGCCCATCGGCGCCGGGGCGTCGGTCCGTTCCGCGATCCACAGTGGCAACGCCAGGCTCAGCAGCGGCATGTTCAGGCACATCACCGCGTTCAGCAGGGTGATCAGCGCGTACGGGCGGTCGCGCAGCACGGCCAACCGGCCCGGCTCGGATCCGGCCGGGACCGGCGCCGCCGCCTCGGGCAGCCGGCGCACCAGAAGGGCCGCGGCCAGGAAGCTCGCCGCGTCGAGCGCGAAGGCGGACAGGTACGCCGGGCGGCTGTCCGCCCAGAGCACGAGCGCGCCCAGCCCGGCCCCGGCGGCCAGGCCGGCGTTCGAGACCGACTGCAACCGGGCCCGTACCGCGGTGCGCCGCGCGGGCTCGATCAGCCCGACCAGCAGCGCCTGCCGGCTGGCGGTGAGCCCGGCCTGACAGGCGGCGTAGCAACATGCGAGCAGCACGAACAGCGGGAAGGAACGGATCACGAGGAAGCCGCTGAGTGCGGCGGCGGTGGCGACGGCGAAGACGACTGTCATCCGCCGCGCGCCGTAGCGGTCTGCCAGCTGGCCGGCGGGCACTCCGGCGAGGATGCCCGTCGACCATCCCACGGTGAGGGCGATCCCGACCTGCGCCGGGGACAACCCGACCACCCGGATGAAGAACAGCGCCGAGCAGGCGTAGAACGCGCCGTCACCCACCGAGTTGGCGAGCTGGGCCAGGGCCAGCACCCGGACCCGGCGGCCGGTGTCGACATCGGTCATTGCTCGTCCCCCGTTCGCCGTGCTCCTTCCTCCATCCAAGACCTGCGGATTGGCTCACAGAAGCGCCGATTCCAGGCGATTCGATTGGGCCAATGTAGGGTCGTCGCGGTGGACGTACACGTGAGCCTGGCCGGCCCCGGCGACCGCGCCACCCGGATCCACAGGCAGTTGCTGGAGGCGATCCTGGACGGCCGGCTGCGGCCCGGCGAACGGTTGCCACCGACCCGCGAGCTGGCCCGGCGGCTCGACGTCTCCCGCAACACGGTCGCCGTCGCCTACGAGCGGCTGACCGCCGAGGGCCTGCTCACCGCCCGGGTCGGCGCGGGCACGTTCGTCGCCGGCGAGCCGGTCGCCCGCGCCCGGACCCGTCCGGCACCGGCCGGTGGCGTACGCCCGCGCGGGTTCTGGGCGTCCGCCGCGCCGGCCCCCACCGCCGCGCCCCGACCGGGCCACGACTTCCGGGCCGGCACCCCTGACACCGGGCTGTTCCCGCTGGCCACCTGGCGGCGGCTGGTCGCCGGGGAACTGCGCACCGCGACGATCCGGGGCGGATACGCCGACCCGGCCGGGCACCAGGGCCTGCGTACCGCCGTCGCCCGTTACGTGGGACTCGCCCGCGCGGTACGGGCCGCGCCCGAGGACGTCGTCGTCACCCACGGCGCCCAGCAGGCGTTGGACCTGATCGCCCGGGTGGTGCTCGAACCGGGCGACCGGGTGGCGGTGGAGGAGCCCGGCTATCCCCCCGCCCGGCGGCTGTTCGCCGGCCACGGCGCGCGGGTCGTGCCGGTGCCCGTCGACGACCAGGGCCTCGACGTTCGCGCGCTACCAGGCGACGCGCGGCTGGTCTACGTCACCCCGTCCCACCAGTTCCCGCTGGGCGTCCGGATGTCCCCGGCCCGCCGGGCGGCGCTGCTGGACTGGGCGGCGGCCCGGGACGCGGTGGTCGTGGAGGACGACTACGACACCGAGTTCCGCTTCTCGGCCCGCCCGCTGGACCCGTTGCAGACGCTGGACCGGGCCGGGAAGGTCGTCTACGTCGGCACGTTCTCCAAGACCCTGCTGCCCATGCTGCGCCTCGGTTTCCTGGTCGCCCCGGCGTCGCTTCGCCCGGCGCTGCTGGCCGCCCGGCAGCTCACCGACTGGCACGGCGACCACACCACTCAGGCCGCGCTGGCCCGGTTCATCGACTCCGGCGAACTGGCCCGGCACATCCGCAAGGCGACCCGGGTGTACGCCGAGCGGCGCGACCTGATCGACGCCGCGTTGCGATCCGACCTCGCCGACTGGCTCGACCCGGTGCCGTCGACGGCGGGCCTGCACCTGTGCGCGCGGCTGCGCCCGGAGACCGGCGTCGACCTGCCGGAAGTCGTCGCCCGGGCGGCGGAGGCCGGCGTCACGGTACGCGAGATCGCCGGTTACCGGGCGGGCCCGCCCGGCCCGACCGGTCTGGTGCTCGGCTACGGCGCCGTCGGCACCGCCGACGTGCCCGACGGGCTCCGGTTGCTCGCGCGCAGCTTCCGCGGCTGACCGTCGGCGACGCGGATTCCTCCGGGCTTCGAGCAACCCCGGGAGCCTCACCTGGCGTGACTATCCCGAATCTGATCGGAGGTCCGGATGAGTGATCGCGACACGGCGTTCGCGGAGTACTTCTCGGCGAGGCACCGCGCCATGCGCGCCACCGCGTATCTGCTCTGCGGTGACTGGCACCGCGCGGAGGACCTGGTCCAGACCGGGTTCACCAAGCTGTACCTGGTCTGGAACCGGGTCGACCGGCACGACGCGCTCGACTCCTACGTGCGCCAGATCATCGTCCGGTCCTTCCTCGACGAACGGCGGCGGGGCTGGTGGCGGCGGGAACGGGTGGGCACGCCCGACGCCGATCCACCGGCGCCCGCGAGTCCGTCCGAGGACCGGCTCGTGGTGCTCCAGGCGCTCGCCGCCGTACCGCCCCGGCAGCGCGCCGTCCTGGTCCTCCGCTACTGGGAGGACCTGCCGGTCGACGAGGTGGCGGCGCTGCTGAACTGCTCGCCGGGAACGGTGAAGAGCCAGTCCGCCCGGGGCCTGGACACGTTGCGCGGCCTCCTGTCACCCATGCACTCATCGAGCGAGAAGGGGCAACGATGAACGGAGACCAGCTGCGCGAGGCGCTTCGCGACGAGATGCTCGGCGTCGCCGCGCCGCCGCGACCGAGCACGGACGGCATGCTGCGCTCCGCCCGCCGGGCACGCAACCGGCGCCGGGTCATCCGGGCGTGTGCCGGATCGGCGACGGCGGTACTCGCCGTCGCGGGTGTCGTGGCCCTCGCCACCCCGGACGGCGGCGACCGACGCCCGCCCGCCGCGCTGCCGCAGACCGCCCCGTCGCCGGACGACAGCGCCGAGCCGATGCCGACCGGGCCCGACGGCCTGCCCCAGGAGGACCGCACCGCGCGGGCGGGCACCCGGTACCACAAGGCCGTCCTGCTGCTCGACCAGCTCGTCACAGTGGTGCCCGCCGGCTACACCGCTGAGAAGACCGTCTCCAGCAAGACCGGGAAGGAGACGCTGGGCACGCACGAGGCCAACTTCATCGGACGGGCCGACGGCGCCGAGCTGTGGAGCTACACGGCCTCGGTCGACGTGGCGAAGGGGACGTGGAGGGGACGCCTGCTCACCGAGGTGCACACACCGGGGAACCCGCTGCCGACCGAACCGTGTGGCCTGGCGCGCGCGTTCTGGGGCATGGGGGGCATGGGGGGCGAGTGCCAGCCGATGACCGTCGGCGACGCGACTGTGGGTGTGGTGGTTCGTCCCGGCGCGGACGACCGGTTCGACCAGTGGGCGGCCTACCGGCACCCCGACGGCATGGTGGTCTTCGTGGCGCAGGGCGCGTACGACAGGCAGACATCCGCGTCCCCGCTGCCGTTCACCGCGCGCGAACTGGCGACGCTCGCCGTCGACCAGCGGCTGCACCTTGGGTAGCCCCGAGGTGGGCGCGGCTGAACTACCCTCGCGCCCGTGAACACTGTGGAGATCGATGCGCCAGTCGTCGGTGTGACCGTCTACCCGGACCGCGCGCGGGTCACCCGCCGGGGTGGCCTCCGGCTCGCCGCAGGGGAACATCGGGTACGCGTCGCGCCGCTCCCGCTGGGCCTGCGGCGGGACTCGATCCGGGTGGGCGGTCACGGCCCGGCCACCGTGCTCGGTGTCGACGTGACCGCCCACCGGCAGGCCCGCAGCACCGACGCGCAGGTCGTCGAGCTGGAACGGCGGCGGCGGGAACTCGCCGACGAGGTGGCCGAGGTCGAGGACACGGACGCGATCGAGGCCCAGCGCGGCGAGTTCCTCACCCGGCTGGCCGAGCGCGCCGGTGGCACGTACGCCCGGGCCCTGGCCGCCGGCGACGCGGCCCCGGCCGACGTCGCGGCCTTCACCGAGTCGGTGTCCGGTCAGCTCGCCGAGTCCCGGGCCCGGCGGCGCGGGCTGGCCCGGCGGCGCACCGACCTGGCGGAGGAGCTGGCCGCCGTCGACCGCGAGCTGGCGGCGGCGCGCGGCAAGCGGACGCCGGACCGGCTGGCCGCCGAGGTGTCGGTCTCGGTGGACGCCGACGACGCCGAGGTGGAGCTGGAGCTGACCTACCTGGTGGACGGCGCCCGCTGGACCCCCTCCTACGACCTGCGGCTGGTCGGCGACACCATGACCGTCACCTGGTTCGGGCTGGTCAGCCAGGACACCGGGGAGGACTGGCCGGAGTGCGAACTCCTGCTCTCCACCGCCCGCCCGGCGGCGGCGAGCGGCGTACCCGAACTGTCGCCCTGGTATCTCGACCGGCTCCGCCCGCAGCCGCCGATGGCCGTGTCAGCCGCGTCGTTCGACGGCATGGTGCCGCCCCCGGCGCCCGGCGCGGCGCCGCCGCCGGGCCGGGCCGGCGCGGCCCGGTCGGCGGCGGTCCGGCCGGCCGTGCGGGAGAACGTGGCCGAGGTCGAGCAGGGCGTCACGGCGGCGACCTACCGGCCCGCCCGGCCGGTGGTGGTGCCGGCCGACGGCAGCGCGCACCGGGTGACGGTCGCGGCGCTGGAGCTGCCGGCCCGGCTGGACCACGTCAGCGTGCCGGTACGTGCCGCCGAGGCGCACCTGCGGGCGACGGTACGCAACACGTCCGACCACACGCTGCTGCCCGGCCCGGCGTCGGTGTTCCACGGCGCGGACTTCGTCGCGGCGACGCGGTTGACCATGTGGGCGCCGGGCGAGGAGACCGAGCTGGCGCTGGGGGTCGACGACCGGGTACGGGTGGAGCGGAAGCTGCACCGGCGCACCGAGAGCAGGGCGACGCTCGGGTCGACGCGGCGGCGGGAGGTGGAGTACCGGATCACTGTCGCGAACCACACGCCCCGCCCGGCCACTGTCGAGGTGCGCGACCAGTTGCCGGTGTCCCGGGACGAGTCGGTGGTGGTACGCGAGACGATGCTGACGCCGCCGCCCGCCGAGCGTACGGAGCTGGGCGAGCTGACCTGGCGGCTGTCGCTCGCGCCGGGCGAGAGCGGCGAGATCGCGCTGGGCTTCCGGGTGGAGCTGGCCAAGGGCGTCGAGCTGACCGGCTGGCGGGAGTAGCCGCACGCAGGCGTTAGGAAGGGCCCCTTCTTATGCAGAATGCGTTAAGAAGGGGCCCTTCCTTCGGTCCGGTCAGACGCGGCGACGACCGTACAGGCCGGCGAAGATCGCGACGCCGATGGCCGCGAAGCCGACCTGGAGCGCCAGCTCGATCCAGTCGATGCCGGGAGTGTCGGCGACGCCGAACGCGCCGGCCACCAGGGTGCCGACGAGCGCGGCGACCACACCGATGAGCAGGGTCAGCCAGATCGGGATGTTCTGCTTGCCCGGCACCACCAGGCGCCCGAGCGCACCGATGACCAGGCCGATGATGAGCGCGGTGAAGAAGCCCGTGATCTCCACGAGAGGCGTCCCTTCCCTCGGATGTGTTGGCGCCTCGCTGGTTGCCCCGATCAACCGTCCGGCCAAACGTACGGTCCGATTTCGTCACAGAACTGTCATGACCGGGCCGGTCAGTGCTCCGAGTACTGGCGGCGGCGCGGCGCGCCGGGCGGCTCGTCCCGGTCGATGCGCAGTTCCCGCTCCAACTCGGCGATGACCATGCGCAGGTCGTCCAGGCGCTGACTGATCGCGATCCGGTCCACCTCGTCCGGTATCCCGTCGCCGTCTTCGTCGTAGTCCGGCGCCAGCCCCTCGGTCATCTCCAGCCGGCGCGCCTCCTCCATCGAGTTGACGATGACCGCGATGAGGATATTCAGCAGCAGGTTGACCGCGATCATCACGAAGCTGACGTAGTAGAGAAGCGTCCACGGTGACACCTCAAGGCCCTGTTCCAGCAGGTCCGGCAACGTCTCCAGGGACAGCAGCACGAACAGCGTGACGAGGGAACGGCCGATGTCGCCGTACTGCTCGGGGTAACGGTCGCCGAAGATCAGCCAGCCGGCCATGCCGTACACGTAGAGCGTGACGGCGGCGAGCGCGAGGAACCCGGCGACGCCGGGCAGGCTGCGCCACAGCGCCGTGACGATGGTCCGCAGGCCGGGCGAGAAGCGGACCAGCCGCAGCACCCGGGCGACCCGGATGAACCGCAGCACGCCCGAGTCGCCGTGCAGTCCCGGGATGAAGATGGCCGCGGTGACCAGCAGGTCGAAGACGTTCCAGCCGTGCCGGAAGAAGTCCTGCGGGCGGCGGCCGTACGCGAGGATCCGGATGGTGATCTCCAGGACGAAGGCGGCCCGGAACATCAGCTCCGTCCACCGCAGCACCGGCCCGGCGGCGCCCAGGTTCGGGTACGTCTCGATACCCAGCACCACTCCGTTGGCCATGATGAGCACCACGATGGCCACCTCGAACGGCCGGGACGCGACGAGCCGGGCACAGTGGCCCGCCAGCCCTCGCCTCCCCGTGCTCGTCCGGCGACCGCCGCGCGGGGTCGGCACCGTGTCCCCGATCAGCGCCTACCTCCACGACACGAGGTCCGGGCAACGTACGGACGACGGGGGGTAGTCACCCGGACACTTTAGTGGATCACCGACGGCGCGCGGTCACGGCCGAGGCCCGGCCGGCCCGGCTCACAGCCAGCCGCGGCGCTTGAACAGCAGATAGAGCGCGCCGCAGACGGCGAGCATCAGGGCGAGCGCGAACAGATAGCCGTACCGCCAGCCCAGCTCCGGCATGTGCCCGAAGTTCATCCCGTACACGGTGCCGATCAGGGTCGGCGCGAACAGGATGGCGGCCCAGGCGGAGACCCGCTTGATCTCCTCGTTCTGCTCGAAGCTGGCGGCGGTCAGGCTGCGCATCTCCTCGTTCTGCGCCTGTGAGACCAGTGTGGCGTTGACGGTGAGGATGTTCTGGAGCAGGTGCCGGAACCCGTCCACCCGCTCCACCACCTGGGTGAGGTGGTCGGCCACGTCGCGCAGCCGACGGCGCAGCTCCTCGTCCGTGCCGTACTTGTCGAACCCGTGTGCCAGCTCGTCCACCACCTTCAGCAGCGGGCGGGCGGCCCGCTGGAACTGGATCACCTCGCGGCTCAGCTCGTAGATGCGGCGGCTGGCGTTCGGGTCGCCGCCGAACACCTCGGTCTCGACCTCGTCGATGTCGTTCTCCAGCCCGGCCACCACCGGCGCGTAGCCGTCCACCACCCGGTCGAGCACGGCGTAGAGAACCGCTTCCGGGCCGAGCGCGAGCACGTTCGGCTCGGCCTCCAGCCGCCGTCGTACGCCGGCCAGGTCGGGCGTGCCACCGTGCCGCACGGTGATCACGAATCCGGGCCCCAGGAACAGGTGCAGCTCGGCGAACTCGACCGCGTCCCGCTCGTCCAGGTAGCGGGCGGCGCGCAGCACCACGAACAGGGTGTCGCCGTAGCGTTCCAGCTTGGGGCGCTGATGGGCGTTGATCGCGTCCTCGACGGCCAGGTCGGGGAGCTGGAACTCGGCGGCGAGCGAGGCGATCTGCTCGCGGCCCGGCCGGAGCAGCCCGATCCAGGCCATCGCGTCGTCGAGCTGCTGCAGGCAGCGGTACGTGTCGGCGAGGCTGACCGGCGACGCCCGCCGTACCCCGCCGACGTAGACGCCGCTGTCGACCAGCCCGTCGGGGCGCTCCGGCTCCGCCGCGCCGGCGTCGATGGCGTGTTCGTCCAGTTGCCGGCCGAACCCCTCCGAGGACCGGTTGCCCGCCATGCCCCTCCCCCGCAGCCCGACCGGCTCGCCGAGTCCCCCGCCGAGGCGGTCGCAAACGTCAGGGGCGGTAGCGGTAGCCCATCCCCGGCTCGGTGATCAGGTGCCGGGGCCGGGCCGGGTCGTCCTCCAGCTTGCGCCGCAACTGGGCCATGTACTGCCGCAGGTAGTTCGTCTCCTGGTGGTACTCCGGCCCCCACACGTCGTGCAGCAGCTGGCGCTGGCTGACCAGCTTGCCCGGGTTGCGCAGCAGCTTTTCCAGCATCGCCCACTGGGTGGGGGTCAGCTTGACCTCGACGCCGTCGTCCCGGGTGACGGTCCGGTCGGCCAGGTCGACGGTGTTGCGGCCGATCCGCAGCGCTGGCACGGCGGGCGTGGCCGGGGCGAGCCGCCGGGTCACCGCCCTGATGCGGGCCAGCAGCTCGTCGACCCCGAACGGCTTGGTGACGTAGTCGTCGGCGCCCGCGTCGAGCGCGGCCACCTTGTCCTCGCTGCCGGCCCGGCCGGAGAGCACGATGATCGGCACGGCGGTCCAGCCGCGCAGGCCCCGGATCACCTCGGTGCCGTCCAGATCCGGCAGGCCCAGGTCGAGCACCACCAGGTCCGGCGGGTGCCCGGCGGCGGCCTTGAGCGCGGCGGCGCCGCTGCCTGCGACCTCCACGTCGTAGCCCCGGGCGCGCAGGTTGATCCGCAGGGCGCGCAGGATCTGCGGCTCGTCGTCGACGACCAGGATCCGGGTCATTCCTGCGGCCCTTCCGCGTGCGGGGCGGCCGGCAGCCGCAACACCATGGTGAGTCCGCCGCCGGGCGTGGTCTCCGGGGTGATGCTGCCACCCATCGCCTCGGCGAGGCCCCGGGACAGCGCCAGCCCGAGGCCGACGCCGGTCTGGTTGTCCCGGTCGCCGAGGCGCTGGAACGGCAGGAAGACGTGCTCCCACTGGTCCTCCGGGATGCCCGGCCCGGTGTCGATCACCCGCAGCTCGACCTGCCCGGCGTGCGCGCTGCCGGTGATCGTCGGCGGGCGGCCGGGCGGGCTGTGCCGCAGCGCGTTCGACACCACGTTTACCAGCACGCGCTCCAGCAGGCCCGGGTCGGCCAGCGCCGCCGGCAGGTCGGCCGGGATGTCCGTGGTCACCTCGGCCGCCGCCGGGCCCAGTTCGTCGAGGGCCCGGGGTACGGCGTCCTCCAGCCCGATCGCGGTGGTGGTGACGCCCAGCGCGCCGGCCTGCAGGCGGCTCATGTCGAGCAGGTTCGCCACCAGCCGGCCCAGCCGGTCCAGCGACTCGTCGGCGGTGGCCAGCAGTTCCTCCCGGTCGTCCGGGTCGAACTCGACGTCGTGGCTGCGCAGGCTGCTCACCGCGGCCTTGGCCGACGCCAGCGGCGTACGCAGGTCGTGGCTGACCGCCGCGAGCAGCGCGGTGCGCATCCGGTCGGCGGCGGCCAGCGGGCGGGCGGTGGCGGCCTCCTCGGCCAGCCGTTCCTGGCGCAGCGCGACGGCGGCCTGCGCGGCGAACGCCTCCACCACCCGGCGGTCGGCCGCCTCCAGCCGCCGGCCGGCGAGCACCACGCTGAGCCGGTCGTCGACCGGCACCACCGTCTCGCCCGCGCCCGGGCTACCGGGCGGCCGCTCGCCGACGCTCGCCACCACCCGCCAGGCGTCCGCGTCCCGGGCGCGCGCCGGGCGTCCGCCGGCCTCGTCGGTCAGCTCCAGCACGCTCACCGCGCGCAACCCGAACGTCTCCCGCAGCCGGTCCAGCAGGGCGGGCAGCGGCCGCTCGCCGCGCAGCACGCTGCCCGCGACGGTGGCCAGGGTCTGCGCGTCGGCGGAGGCCCGGGCCGCCTCCCGGGTACGCCGGGCCGCCACGTCGACCACCCAGCTCACCGCGATGGCGACACCGACGAACACGCCGAGGGCGAGCAGGTTGTCCGCCTCGGCGATGGTCAGCGTCCGGTACGGCGGGGTGAAGAACCAGTTGAGCAGCAGCGAGCCGCCGAGCGCGGCGACCAGCGCCGGCCAGAGCCCGCCGACCAGCGCCACGCCCACCACACCGGCGAGGAACAGCAGGATGTCGTTTGTGAGCGTGAGGTCGGGCAGCGTCCGCAGCAGCAGCGTGAGCAGGGGCATGCCGAGCACCGCGAGCGCGTACCCGATCAGTCGCCGGCGTCGCGACAGCGCGGCGGGCACCGACGTGCCCCGGCGCCCGCGGCCCGCCTCGGGGTGGGTGACCAGGTGCACGTCGATCGGGCCGGACAGCGCGGTGGTGGTCACCCCGACGCCCCGGGCGAACACCTGCGCGAACCGGCCCCGGCGGCTCGCGCCGAGCACGAGCTGGGTGGCGTTGACGCCCCGGGCGAAGTCCAGCAGTGACGCCGGGATGTCGGTGCCGAGCACCTGGTGGTACGTGCCGCCGAGGCTCTCCACCAGCACCCGCTGCCGGGCCAGCTGGGCCGGGTCGGCGCCGGCCAGCCCGTCGCTGCGGGCGACGTGCACGGCGAGCAGGTCGGCGCCCTTGCTGCGGGCGGCGATCCGGGCCGCCCGGCGGATCAGCGTCTCACCCTCCGGGCCGCCGGTCAGCGCGACGACCACCCGTTCCCGCGCCTCCCAGGTGTCGGAGATGCCCTGCTGGGCCCGGTACGCGTCGAGCTGCTCGTCGACCTTGTCGGCCAGCCAGAGCAGCGCCAGTTCGCGCAGCGCGGTGAGGTTGCCGACCCGGAAGTAGTTGCCGAGCGCGGCGTCGATCTTGTCGGGCCGGTAGATGTTGCCGTGCGCCATCCGGCGGCGTAGTGCCTCCGGCGTCATGTCCACCAGCTCGACCTGCTCGGCGGCGCGGACCACCTGGTCCGGCACGGTCTCCCGCTGGGTGGTGCCGGTGATCTGCGCGACCACGTCGTTGAGCGACTCCAGGTGCTGCACGTTGACCGTGGACAGCACGCTGATGCCGGCGTCGAGCAGCTCCTGCACGTCCTGCCAGCGCTTCTCGTGCCGGGAGCCGGGCACGTTGGTGTGGGCCAGCTCGTCCACCACGACGACCTCGGGCCGCCGGGCCAGCACGGCGTCCAGGTCCATCTCGGTGAACTCGACGCCCCGGTACGTCATCGGGCGGCGCGGCACCACCTCCAGGGCGCCGATCATCTCGGCGGTGTGCCGGCGCCCGTGCGTCTCGACCAGGCCGATCACCACGTCGGTGCCGCGCTCGGCCCGGCGCTGGGCCTCCTCCAGCATCGCGTACGTCTTGCCGACGCCCGGGGCGGCCCCGAGATAGATCCGCAGTTCACCCCTGCCCACGCCCCCATCCTCCCTGAGTGCAAGGAAGGGCCCCCTGTTAACGCCTCGCGAGGTGAAGGGGGCCCTTCTTAACACTTCCGTCAGCGCGCCGGGAACGCCTCGTCCAGCGCGAGGTTGAGTTCCAGCACGTTCACCCCCGGCTCGCCCATGAAGCCCAGCGCCCGGCCGGTGGTGTGCTCGGCGACCAGCCGCCGTACCGCCGCCGGGTCCGCACCGCGCTCCCGCGCCACCCGGGCCACCTGGAGCCGGGCGTACGCCGGGGAGATGTGCGGGTCGAGGCCGCTGCCGCTGGCGGTGACCGCGTCGGCCGGTACGGCGGGCCGGGCCGGGGCGTCCCCGCGGACCGGGGTGACGATGCCGCCCTCGGCCACGTAGTCGTGACCGGGCCGCGCCGCCTCCACCGGTACGCCCTGCCAGGTGGCGACGAACGGCGTTGCGGGCGCGGCCTGGTTGACGCTCACCACGCGGGTGATCCGGCCGGTGAGCCCGTCGGCGCGGAACACGGCGAGCACCGCACCCACCCCGTCCGGCGTGCAGTACGGGCGCCGCCCGTCCACGCCGTCCAGTTCGCCGATCGCCTTGCTGCGGGCGCAGACCTGGGTGAGCAGGCTCGACGTGGAGCCGGCGGGGTCGGCGGAGAGCGTGTCCACCACGCTCTCCGGGCCGAGGTTGCTCGCCGCGGTGGCGGTCGGGTCGTAGCCGTCCCCGGCGGCCGACGGGCGGGACTGGAAGTAGCGCGGGACCGGGTTGCCGTCCGCGTCGGTGAACGACTGGCCGATCAGCGAGCTGCCGACGGTACGGCCGTCGACGGTGAGCAGTGAGCCGTCGGCCCTGCCGTCGAGGCCTGGGAGCCGGCCGGCGGCGACCAGGGCGAGCGGGTAGAGCAGGCCGAGCAGCACGGTGAAGACGAGCACCGCGCGCAGGGCGGCCAGGTGCTGGGAGAGCCAACTGGGAAGGCGCATCACGAGATCCCCGGGACGAACTGGACGAGCAGGTCGATGAGCTTGATGCCGACGAACGGCACCACGATGCCGCCGAGGCCGTAGAGCCACAGGTTGCGGCGCAGCAGCGCGGACGCGCTGGCCGGGCGGTACCGCACACCGCGCAGGGCCAGCGGGATCAACGCCACGATGACTATCGCGTTGAAGACGACGGCGGAGAGGATCGCCGACTCGGGGCTGGCCAGGCGCATGATGTTCAGCCGGTCCAGCGACGGGTAGATGCCGGCGAACATGGCCGGGATGATCGCGAAGTACTTCGCGATGTCGTTGGCGATGCTGAACGTCGTCAGCGCGCCCCGGGTGATCAGCAACTGCTTGCCGATCTCCACGATCTCGATCAGCTTGGTCGGGTCGGAGTCGAGGTCGACCATGTTGCCGGCCTCCTTCGCCTCCGACGTGCCGGTGTTCATGGCCACGCCGACGTCCGCCTGGGCCAGCGCGGGCGCGTCGTTCGTGCCGTCGCCGGTCATCGCGACCAGCCGGCCGCCCTCCTGCTCCTTCTTGATCAGGGCGAGCTTGTCCTCCGGCGTGGCCTCGGCGAGGAAGTCGTCCACGCCCGCCTCGTCGGCGATCGCCTTCGCGGTACGCGGGTTGTCGCCGGTGATCATCACGGTGCGGATGCCCATCCGGCGCATCTCGTCGAAGCGCTCCCGCATGCCGGCCTTCACCACGTCCTTGAGGTGGATGACGCCGAGCGCCCGGGCCGGTTCGCCCGCCACGTGCTCGGCCACCACCAGCGGCGTACCGCCGGTGCCGCTGATCGCGTCGACCAGCTCACCGACCTGTTCGGTCGGGTGACCGCCGTTGTCGCGTACCCACTTCATCACCGCGGCGGCGGCGCCCTTGCGGACGTGCCGGACGCCGCCGCCGGCGTCGAGGTCGACGCCGCTCATCCGGGTCTGCGCGGTGAACGGCACGAACGTGGCGTGCGGGATGAGGCCGGGCTCGCGCTCGCGCAGCCCGTACCCGTTCTTCGCGAGCACCACCACCGAGCGGCCCTCGGGGGTCTCGTCGGCCAGGCTGGACAGCTGCGCCGCGTCGGCGAGCGTGGCCGCGTCGACCCCGGTCACCGGCAGGAACTCGGCGGCCTGCCGGTTGCCGAGCGTGATCGTGCCGGTCTTGTCCAGCAGCAGCGTGTTGACGTCGCCCGCCGCCTCGACCGCCCGGCCGCTCATCGCCAGCACGTTGCGCTGCACGAGCCGGTCCATGCCGGCGATGCCGATAGCGGACAGCAGCGCGCCGATGGTGGTCGGAATGAGACAGACCAGCAGCGACACGAGTACGACGCCGGTGACGCCGGAGTCGGTGATCGCCGCGGTGTCCGGCGCGGCGGCCTGGTAGCCCTTCGCGAAGATCGCCATGGGCTGGAGCGTGACGACGGCGAGCAGGAAGACGATCGTCAGCGCGGCCAGCAGGATGTTCAGCGCGATCTCGTTCGGCGTCTTCTGCCGGTTGGCGCCCTCGACCAGCGCGATCATCCGGTCGATGAAGCTCTCGCCCGGCTTCTGGGTGATCCGCACGACGATCCGGTCGGAGAGCACCCGGGTGCCGCCGGTGACCGCGCTGCGGTCGCCGCCGGACTCCCGGATCACCGGGGCGGACTCGCCGGTGATCGCCGACTCGTCGACGCTGGCGATGCCCTCCACCACGTCGCCGTCACCGGGAATGACCTGCCCGGCCTCGACCAGGACGACGTCACCCTGGCGCAGTTGCGGCGCGGGCACCGCCTCGTCCCGGTACGCGTTCGCGGCGGCGCCCGGTGTCCAGCCGACCAGTCGGGTGGCGACGGTGTCCTGCTTGGCCCGGCGCAGCGTGTCGGCCTGCGCCTTGCCGCGCCCCTCGGCGACCGCCTCGGCCAGGTTCGCGAAGATCACCGTGAGCCAGAGCCAGACCGTGATCGCCACGGCGAACAACGACGGGTCGGTCACCGCGAGCACAGTGGTGAACAGCGCGCCGATCTCCACGATCAGCATCACCGGGTTGCGCCACAGCGTGCGCGGGTCGAGCTTGCGCAGCGCGTCCGGCAGCGACGCGATCAGCTGGCGAGGGTCGAGCAGCCCGCCGCCGACCCGGTCGTCGCGGCGCCCCGGCGTACCTGCCACCGGCGCGTCGGCGGTCTGCACAGGTGCTGTCATGTCCTTGTCTCTCATGGTGGTCACAGCCCTTCGGCCAGCGGGCCGAGCGCGAGCGCGGGAAGGAAGGTGAGCGCGACGAGGACCACCGTGACGCCGACGACCATGCCGACGAACAGCGGCCGGTGGGTCGGCAGGGTGCCCTCGGAGGCGGGTGTGGGTTGCTGGCGGGCCAGCGAGCCGGCCAGCGCGAGCACGAAGATGATCGGCAGGAACCGGCCGAGCAGCATGCAGAGCCCGAGCGCGGTGTTCCACCACGGCGTGTTCACGGTGATGCCGGCGAACGCGGAGCCGTTGTTGTTGCTGGCCGAGGTGAACGCGTAGAGCACTTCGGACAGCCCGTGCGGCCCGACGTTCAGCGCTGTCGAGGCGTTGCCGGTGGCGAACGCTGCGGCGGTGCCGGTGAGCACCAGCGCCGGGGTGATCAGGAAGTACATCGAGGCGAACTTGATCTCGCGCGAGCCGATTTTCTTGCCCAGGTACTCCGGGGTGCGCCCGACCATCAGGCCGGCCACGAAAACCGTGATCACCGCGAGGATCAGCAGCCCGTACAGGCCCGCGCCGACGCCGCCGGGCGCGACTTCGCCGAGCATCATGTTGCCCAGCGTCATCATGCCGCCCAGCGCGGTGTACGAGTCGTGGAACGAGTTGACGGCGCCGGTCGAGGTGAGCGTGGTGGCCGCCGCGAAGGTGGCCGAATTCGACACGTCGAAGCGCACCTCCTTGCCCTCCATCGCCGCGCCGACCGCCTGCGGCACCGTGCCGTCGCCGGTCAGCTCGAAGACGTTGGTGAGGGTGATGCTGGCGAGCGCCAGGATCGCCATCACGGCGACGATCGCGTAGCCCTGCCGCTTCTGCCCCACCATCCGGCCGAAGACCCGGGGCAGGCTGAACGGGATCACCAGGATCAGGAAGATCTCCAGCCAGTTCGTCCACGCGGTCGGGTTCTCGAACGGGTGGGAGCTGTTGACGTTGTAGAAGCCGCCGCCGTTGGTGCCCAGCTCCTTGATGACCTCCTGGCTCGCCACCGGTCCGCCGGTGACGGTCTGGGCGCCGCCGGTCAGCGTGGTCACGTCGGTGCCGCCGGAGAGGTTCTGCACCACGCCGCCGAGCATCAGCGCGAGCGCGCCGAGCACCGCGATCGGCAGCAGGATCCGCAGCGTGACCCGGGTCAGGTCGACCCAGAAGTTGCCCAGCTCGCCGGTGCGGCTACGGGCGAAGCCCCGGACCAGCGCCACCGCCACGGCGATGCCGACGGCGGCCGAGACGAAGTTCTGCACCGCCAGCCCGGCCATCTGGACCAGGTGGCCCATCGTCGACTCGCCCGAGTACCACTGCCAGTTCGTGTTGGTCACGAACGACACAGCGGTGTTCCAGGCGCCGTGCGGCACCACCGGGTCGAAGCCCAGCGAGAGCCACAGGTGGTTCTGCAGCCGCTGGAACGCGTACAGGAACAGCAGGGAGACGGCCGAGAAGGCCAGCACCGAGCGGGCGTACACGCCCCAGGTCTGCTCGGCGGCCGGGTCGACCCCGACCAGGCGGTAGATCCCCCGCTCGACCCGGGACGACCGGGTTCCGGCCACCACGCGGTACATGTGGTCGCCGAACGGCCGGTGCACGGCGACCAGCGCCACCACCAGCGACAGGACGAAGAGCACGCCGGCTGTGGTCATGCTCATCAGAAGCGCTCCGGGAACAGCAGGGCGACGACCAGGAACACGCCCAACCCGGTCGCCAGCACCAGGCCGACGGCGTTGACGGCGCTCACAGCTTCTCCACGCCCCTCACCACGAGGGCGAGAGCCGCGAACAGCCCCACCGTCAGCAACACGAACAGCACGTCAGACACGGCTGATCTCTCCTAGCGGAAGATGTCCTCGCGACCGCCTCCCGGCCGCGCCGGGCAATCACAACGCCGTATCCGCCGGACCGACAGGGGTCTTGACGCGACCATCACGCGCGACGGCGGTTTCTTGACGCGCTTTTCACGCCGCCTCCGTGGGCGGTGATCCGGGTCACCGGACGGGCCTCGGCCCCGATCGACCGGAGGTGCCGGTAGCCGGTGCCGAGCACCGCGGCGAACCCGATCGGCACGGCCTGGGACCAGGCGTCACCCGGGCCGGTCAGCTCGCCGTAGCGGTGGGCGAGGAACCCGACGAAGACCGCCGCACCCAGCGCGGCCACCGCCGCGACCGCGCGCAGATCGGCCACCACAGCGGCGTACGCCCCGACGACGCCCGCCATCACCAGGACCCGCCCGGGTCGCTCGTCGGGTGTGAACACCCCGGCCGCCACCAGCGCCGCGCCGACCACCACGACGGCGCCGGCGGCCACCCGGAATCCGGTGCACCCGTCCGCCTGTTCTCGTCCCATGTCCGCCTCCCGCGTCGGTACGTCCCTCGCGGGCCATACCAGCCGGGCCGGGTGGGCACGGTCGACGGCTTTGACGGATCCGGTACGGGCGGGCCGGGACTTTTCACGCCGCCTTCACGGACCGCCCGGCGCGGGGACCGTGACGGGCCGGTCCGCCGCCTACGCTGGCCCGGTGACCACCGAACTGACCATGCTGTCGGACGTGGTCTGCCGAGGTGTGCCGGTGGGCGGCGCCCGGCTGCGCGCGCTGCTGGCCCTGCTGGCCGGCCGGCTCGGGTCCGGCTGCAGCACCGGCGCGCTCGTCGACGCGCTCTGGCCGGACGATCCGCCCCGGCATCCGGTGAAGGCGTTGCAGATCCTGGTCTCCCGGGCCCGCGCCGAGCTGGGCGCCGACCTGATCGTCCGGACCGCCACCGGTTACCGGCTGGCGCTCACCGACGCGCAGGTGGACGCGGCGGCGGTGCTGCGGCACGCGGCGGCGGCGGCCCGGCACGCCCGCGCGGGTGCGCACGCCCCCGCACTCGCCGAGGCGGAGGCGGGACTCGCGTACTGGGCCGGTCCGCCCGGCGATGACCCGGGCGAGCACGATCCGCTCACCGCGTTGCGCGCGGACCGGGCCGCCACGTACCGGGAACTGTCCCGGGCGCGGGCGCTCGCGTTGTCCCGGCTCGGACGGCCCGCGGAGGCACTGGCCGGTCTCGACGCGCTGGCCGCCGGAGGTCCGCAGGACGAGGAGGTGCTGGCCGAACTGCTCCGGTGCGAGGCAGCGGTGACGAGCCGGTCGGCGGCGCTGACGCGGTACGAGGACTACCGCCGCTCGCTCCGCGACGAGCTGGGCGCCGAGCCGGGAGCCGCGCTGCGCGAGCTGCACCGGGAACTGCTCGACGGCGAGAGCCGGGTGTCCCGGCCCGGCATCCCGTACGAGCCGAACCCACTGCTGGGCCGCGACGGCGACCTGGCCTCGGTGGAGTCCCTGCTCGCCGGCTCCCGTGTGGTCTCCGTCGTCGGACCGGGCGGGCTGGGCAAGACCCGGCTCGCGTACGCGGTGGCCCGGCGCGCGCCGCAGCGCAGCGTACGCCTGGTGGCGCTCGGCGCGGTCACCACCGACGGCGACGTGCCCGAGGCCCTCGCGGCGGCGCTGGGGGTCGGCGAGCCGGTCGCCGGGCCGGTCGGCGCACTGCCGGTGCCCGCCGACCCGGTCGCCGCGATCGTGGCGGCGCTCGGACCGGGGTCGGTGCTGCTGGTGCTGGACAACTGCGAGCAGGTGGTCCGGGGCGTCGCCGAGCTGGTGGCGGCGCTGCTGGCGGCGACCCGGGAGCTGCGGGTGCTGACGACCAGCCGCACCCCGCTGGGGTTGACCTCGGAGGCGGTGCACGCGCTGCCCGAACTGCCGCTGGACACGGCGGTGCAGCTGTTCACGCAGCGGGCCCGCGCCGCCCGGCCGGGCGTGGTGCTGCCCGCCGACCAGGTGGCCGAGGTGTGCCGGCACCTGGACGGGATGCCGCTGGCGATCGAGCTGGCCGCCGCCCGGGTGCGGGCGATGAGCGTGCCGGAGCTGGCCCGCCGGCTCGACGACCGGTTCGGGCTGCTGCGCGGCGGCCCACGGGACGCGCCGGCGCGCCACCACACGCTGCACGCGGTGGTCGACTGGAGCTGGAACCTGCTGCGGCCGGAGGGCCGGGCGGCGTTGCGGGCGCTGTCGGTGTTCCCGGCCGGGTTCAGCGCCGCTGCGGCGGACCGGGTACTCGGCGGGGACGCGCTGCCGGTGCTGGAACACCTGGTCGACCAGTCACTGCTGCGGGTGGAGGAGACGGCGGACGCGATCCGGTTCCGGATGCTGGAGACGGTGCGGGAGTTCGGCGCCGCCCGCCGCGCCGAGGCCGGCGAGGACGAGCGGGTGCTGGCGGCGTACCTCGCCTGGGCCCGCGAGTTCGGCCTCGGGCACCACGAGGCGCTGCTCGGCGCCGAACCGTTCACCGCCGTCGTGACGGTCCGCGCCGAGCAGGACAACCTGGTCGCCGCGCTGCGCCTGGCAGTGGCCCGGTCCGACGCACCGACAGTAGCGGGTGTCGCCGCCGCACTGGCCGCGGTGTGGACGCTCGACACCAGCTACACCCGGATGCTCGCGCTGGTAGCCGACACCGATTTCCTGCTCTCTCACTACCGTCCGCCGCCGGAGTTCGTGGCACCGGTCCGCACCGTTGCCGTGCTCGGCGTGGCGCACACCCTGATGATCGCCGGGCGCCGCTCGACCCGCTCGCTGGTCGTGCTGCGCCGCCTTCCGCCGCCACCGCCGGACACGGTCGCCGGTGCGATGGCGGTGGTGCTGGGCGCGCTCCCCGAGATCGACGCCGACCCGGCCGTGCTCACCGCGCTGCGTGCGCACCGCGAACCGCTTGTCGCCGCGATGGCGAACGCCCTGGCCAGCTATCTGCTGGAGCAGGCCGGGCGGCCTGACGACGCGCTCGACGCCGCTGGGCGGATGCTCGACACGCTGGCGCACCGGCCGCTGCGGTGGCTGCTGGTGCTCGCCCACTCCCGGGTCGGTGAACTCTGCATGCAGGCCGAACGCTCGGCGGAGGCCCGGGATCACCTCACCGCCGCGCTGGACCTGCTGGCCGACTCCGGCCCGTGGTGGGACCGCCTCCAGATCCGCTGGAGCCTGGTGCTGGTCAACCTGGCGCTGGGCGAGGTCGACGAGGCGGAACGCTGGCTGCGGCTGGCCACCACCGACGCCTGCGACAGCCGGTACGACGCACCGCCGGTGCCGGACGACCAGTACGGCATGCGGGCGTACGAGCGCGGCATCAGGGCCGAGTTCGCGCTGGCCCGGGGCGATGTCGAGGCCGGGCTAACCGGTTGGCGGGAGGCGCTGGACGGGTTGCGGCGGCCGTCGAACCCGCTCATCTGGTCCGGCCCGCCCGGCGACGCGCCGTGGCACCTGGAGATCCGGGCGGCGGCCCTGGCCGCACACGCCCGGCACGGCCGGCTGGACCTGGTGCCGGGGCTCGCCGACTCGCTGCGCCGCCGGAGCGTGGCGCTGCTGGCCGACCCGATCGCCGAACCGCCCGGCTTTCTCGTGCAGCTACCGATTCACGGGTCACTGCTGCTGGCCCTCGGCCTGGTGGAACTGGGCCGGTCGGGCGGCGACCGGGCGGCCGGCGGCCGGCTGGTCGCGCTCGCCCGAACGCTTCGGCTACCTGCGCAACTTCCAGCCCACCATGTCCTCGGCGGCGGCCCGCCGGGCGGCGCGCGACGCGGACGCGGCGGCGTACGACGCGGCCCGCACGTCGTACGCCGCCCTCGACCACGACGAGCTGCGGCTCGCCGCCGTGGCAGAACTCAGCGGGACGGATCCCGGTCGTACAGCCGGCGCGCCCACAGGTAGCCGAGCAGGCTGATCCCGGCGCACCAGGCCACCGCCGCGACCGCGTCGCCGCCGTCGACCTGGCCGGCCAGGAGCAGGCCGCGCAACGTCTCCATGATCGGGGTGAACGGCTGGTGCTCGGCGAACCAGCCGAGCCACGCGGGCATCGAGTCGGTCGGCACGAACCCACTGCCCAGGAACGGCAGCAGCAGCAACGGCATGGGCAGGTTGCTGGCGCTTTCCACGCTCTTGGGCACCATGCCCAGCGCCACCGACAGCCAGGTGATCGCGAACGCGGTGAGGGTGAGCAGCCCGACTGCGGCGAGCCACTGCGCCGGACCGGCGTCCGGCCGGAAGCCGACCAGCAGCGCCACACCGACCACCACCGCCAGCCCGAGCAGCGTCTGCGCCACCGCGCCGACGACGTGGCCGGTGAGGACCGCCGCGCGGGCGATGGACATGGTGCGGAACCGGGCCACGATGCCCTCGGTCATGTCCATGGCCACGGCGATCGCGGTGCCCTGTGCCGCACCGGCCATGGCGAGCAGCAGGATGCCGGGGGTCACGTAGTCGGCGTACGCGGACCGGCCCCCGGCCACACCACCGAGTCCGTTGCCGAGCGTGCCGCCGAAGACGTAGACGAACAGCAGCAGAAAGATCACCGGAAGGGCGATCACCATGACGGTCAAGGATGGGTAGCGCACCGCGTGCTTGAGGTTGCGGCGCAGCATGGTCGCCGAGTCCCCAACAGTGTGGGCGAGCGTGCTCATGCGGTCACCTTCTCCTCGGTGGGGTGACCGGTGAGGGCCAGGAAGACGTCGTCCAGATCGGGGGTGTGCAGGCTCAGCGAATCGACAGCGACACCGGCGGCGTCGAGCCGGTCGAGCAGCGCCCGTACCCCGCTGACGCTCCCGTCGCCCGGCACCCGCAGGGTGAGGTCGTCGTCGTGCCGGGTGGCCGCCGGGAACAGCCCGGCCGCCGCGGCCAGGTGCGCCGCGTCGGTGAAGTGCAGGCGTACGTGGCCGCCGGGCACCAGCCGCTTCAGCTCGGCCGGGCTGCCCTCGGCGACCAGGCGACCGCCGTCGAGCAGCGCGACCCGGTCGGCCAGGTGGTCGGCCTCCTCCAGGTACTGGGTGGTGAGGAAGACGGTGGCGCCCTCGGCCACCAGTTCCCGGACGATCTGCCACATGGCCCGGCGGCTACGCGGGTCCAGGCCGGCCGTCGGCTCGTCCAGGAAGATCAGCCGGGGGCGGCCGACGAGCGTCATCGCCAGGTCCAGCCGGCGCTTCATCCCGCCCGAGTACGCCGCCACCGGCTTGCCCGCCGCCTCGGTCAGGTCGAAGCGGGCCAGCAGGTCGTCCACCACCCGCCGTCCCTCGACCCGGCCGAGGTGCCGCAGGTCGGTCATCAGCCGCAGGTTCTCCGCGCCGGTGAGCAGCGCGTCGACGGCGGAGAACTGGCCGGTCACGCCGATCGCGGCGCGTACCCGATCCGGTTCGGCGGTCACGTCGTGGCCGGCGACCCGGACGGTGCCGGCGTCGGCGCGGATCAGTGTGGAGAGGATCTGCACGGTGGTGGTCTTGCCGGCGCCGTTCGGGCCGAGCAGGGCGAACACGGTGGCCTCGGGTACGCGCAGGTCGACACCGTCGAGCACGACCTGTCTCCGGTACGCCTTGCGCAGCCCGGACACCTCGACCATCGCGCCGGGAAAATTCGTCGTCGTCATGCCCGCAACCGTCGCGGCCGGCGGGATCAGCGCGGTTTCACGACGGTTTCACGCCGCCGGGTCACCCGTCGATCGCACGGTGCACGGGCCTCGTGACTGAGCGCGCGGTCAGCGGGGCATCGCCCGCCAGCCGGAGCCGCTCGCCCGCCACGCCCCGGCGAGGATGCTCGCCGAGCCGCGGCTCGGGCACTGCTGGATGCGGGACCGGCCGCTGGCCCCACCGATCTGCGCCTGGACCTGCCACTGGCTTCCGTCGGTGCGGATGTAGACGTCGCGCCGTCCGCGAGGGTTGCTGACGCCGTTCCACCAGTGTTCCTCGACCACCATGCCGTGACCGTACCGCAGGAGACCCGGAGCAGCACAGACGCAAATTGGTTGCCACCGCCGGCCGTACGGCGGGACGCTCCCCGGATGACAGCACCGGACCTGCCGCGCCAGTTCACCATCCGCGAGGGCGACCTGCGGATCCTCAACCCGTTCGACGACGTCAAGCTGGCCACGCTGGGCCGCGCGATCCGGCTGCGCCCCGGTGACGAGCTGCTCGATCTGTGCAGCGGCAAGGGCGAGCTGCTCTGCACCTGGGCCCGCGACCACGGGATCACCGGCACCGGCGTCGACATCAGCAGCGCCTTCACCGCCGCCGCCCGGGAACGCGCCGCCGGACTCGGCGTCACCGATCGGGTACGTTTCGTGCACGGCGACGCGGCTGCGTACTCGCCGGAGCGGCCGGTCGACGTGGCCGCCTGCGTCGGCGCCACCTGGATCGGCGACGGGGTGCCGGGCACGCTGGAGCTGCTCGGCCGGGCGCTGCGGCCGGGCGGCATGGCGCTCGTCGGGGAGCCCTACTGGCGGCGTGACCCGCCGGACGAGGAGGCCGTCACCGGGTCGCACGCCCGGTCCCGGGACGAGTTTCAGGATCTGCCCGGTCTGGTCCGGCTCTTCGGCGAGTGCGGCTGGGACCTGGTCGAGATGGTCCTCGCCGACCAGGACAGCTGGGACCGGTACGCCGCCGCGCACTGGCTGAACCTGCGTCGCTGGCTGGACGCCAATCCGGACGACGAACTGGCCCCGGAGCTGCGCCGGGAGCTGACCGAGGACCCGCTGCGATACGTCCGTTTCCAGCGCGAGTACCTGGGGTGGGGAGTGTTCGCGCTGCTGCGCCGGTGAGCTGCTTAACGAACGGCTACGCAGGGTAAAGACAGATCATGGGACAGTTGCGCACCTCGCCTCCGCCGCCGGAGGCCACTGAGCTGGAGCAATGGGTGCTGGACAGTCCCGAGGATCTGCGCGGTCTGCGCGCCTCGCTGCGGGACGCGCTGAACCGGCACGGGCTGGTGCAGGGCGAGGACCTGGACGAGGTCCCGCACCTGGTCGTGCTGGTCGCCACCGAGCTGGCCAGCAACGCGCTGCGGCACGGACGGCCGCCGACCATCGTCACGCTGCTCGCCACCGACGACCGGTTCCTGCTGGACGTCGCCGACCACGACGTCAGCTCGGTGCCGGAGCTGACCGACATCAGCCCGACCGACTCGGGCGGGCGCGGACTGTTCCTGGCCCAGTCGGTCTCGCTCGACGTCGGCTGGTACGCCACCGACGCCACCAAGAACATCTGGGCCGCGTTCTCCCGCTGACGGCCCGCCGCCGGTTCAGCGGTCGCCGGCCGGGACGGGGTCGTCGTACTGGCCGGGCGGTCCGGTCAACGGTTCGGCGCCCACGATCGGCCACGGGTTCGGCGTGCACCCGTGCAGCCCGAGCGTCTGCTGCACCATCACCGGCGCCGGACCGCCGGCCCGGGGGCACAGCTCGTGTCCCCGGCCCAGCCGGTGGCCGACCTCGTGGTTGAGCAGATACTCCCGGTAGCGGGAGAGGTCGGCCACGTGCGGCACCCCGTACACCCAGCGGGCCACGTTGATCACCACCCGGTCGCCGTTGCGGCAGGACGTGTAGGTGTCGTTCGGGTCGCCGCAGAGCCGCCCCCGGGTCACCGGCGTGGTGAGCAGCACCGTGAAGTCGGCCGGGTCGTCGCGGCCCACCCGTTGCAGCCGCCACCGGCCGTCGCCGGTCCAGCCCCGCCGGTCGGCGAGCGTCGCCGCCACCTCACTGGCGAAGCGTTCCACGTCCACGTTGCGGATGCCGTCCTCGACGGCGACCCGGTAGCGCAGCAGTTCGCCGGAGCGCCCGGCCACAGCGCCGACGGTGTCGGCGGTGCGGAAGGTGCCGCCGCCCCGGGTCGGGTAGACGATGCCGGGTACCACCCGCCCGGCCGCCGGGACCGGCGTCGGCACCGTCGTCGGCGCGGGACGCGCGTCCGGCGGGGTCGGTGCCGCCGCCTGCACGGTCCGCCGCACGTCCACGCGGTCCAGCAGGTCCGGGTGCCGGGCGGCGTACCCGCCGGCGGCGAGCGCGGCCCCGACCAGTACCACCGCCAGGATGCGCAGTGATCGCGGCCTCCGCCGTCGCCGGTGCAGCCCTCGGTCGTACCCGCCCACGTCGATCTCCGTCCGTCGCCCCCACGCGCTCGGGCAGGAGTACGGACGGCAGGCCCGGACGGTTGAACGGGCCGGCCGGGTACCGTCGGTGCCGGGGTGAGCGAGAGGCCGCCTGCCGGAGTTCAGGGAGAGCCACCCGTGTCACCAGCCGACCGACTGCTCGACGACGCCGTCGCGACGGCGCGCGGCACCGATGTACGCGCCGCCGAGCGGGCCCTCGACGGGCTGGTGGTGGCCGACGGCGCGGCGGTGGACGCGGCGCTGCTCGCCCGGCTCACGCGGGACGTGGGCCGGCTCTGGCCGCGTGGCTGGCAGCCCGCCGACCTGGATCGGCTCGCCGTCCGGCGGCTGACCCCGCGCGGTGCCCGGCTGCTGCGCGACGCCATGGCCGCGCAGCGACTCACCCTCCCGGTCCCGGTCCCGGACTGGTTCGACGCGCAGCTCACCGAGGCCGGCGCCCGCTGGGACGACGACGCGGGCTGGCTGGACCGGCGCGCCGACGGCGACCGGATCACCACGTTGCGGGACGCGGTCGACGCGCTCGTCCTGGTGGCGGGGCTGCCGCCGATCGCGGCGCTGCGCCCCCCGCCGGGCTCGGCCGCCGCCCCCCGCGCCGCCGCGACGCCGAGCGGTTCCCGGATGCTCGACCGGGTACGCGCGCTGCTCGCCAAGGCCGAGTCGACCGCCTACCCGGCCGAGGCGGAGGCGTTCACCGCCAAGGCGCAGGAGTTGATGGCCCGGCACAGCATCGACGCGGCGCTGCTCGACGCCGCCGCCGAGCGCTCCGGCGGTCCGGGCGGCGTCCGGATCGGGGTCGACGCCCCGTACGCGGCGGCGAAGGCGCTGCTGGTCCAGGAGGTGGCGGCGGCGAACCGGTGTGAGTCGGTCTGGTCCGACGACCTGGGCTTCGCCACCGTGCTCGGCTTCCCGGCCGACCTGGCGGCGGTGGAGTTGCTGCACACCTCGCTGCTGGTGCAGGCCACCGCCGCGATGCTGCGCGGCCGGCGCGAGCGCGGAAAGGCAGGCGGGCGGCGCACCAAGGGCTACGACGAGTCGTTCCTCAACGCGTTCGCGCTGCGGATCGGCGACCGGCTGCGGGAGGCCAGCGCGGCGGCGGCCGGACAGAGCGACGACGACCGCCTGCTGCCGGTGCTCGCGGCCCGCTCGGACGCCGTCCGGGAGCGGGTCGACCAGCTCTTTCCCGGCACCACGCGGCACCGGCTCCAGGTGCGCGACGAACAGGGCTGGGTCTCCGGCACCAGCGCCGCCGACCGCGCCTCGCTCGATCCGGGCCGCCCGGCACGCCGCCCGGTGCGCGGTTCTCGCTGACTTCCTGGCCGATGATGTCGGTTCGGGCGGACCGGCTCCGACCCGTCTGCGAGGCGCCACCGACGGTGGCCCGAACCCGAGGAGTGCACGGTGAAGTACATGCTGCTGATCTGGAACCGGCCCGGCTTCGTGGAGGAGCTGTCCGAGGCGGAACGCAACGCGATCTTCGGCGAGGTCGACGAGATCATGAAGGAGCTGTCCGAGTCCGGTGAGCTGGTCGGCGGTGAGGCGCTGGCGCACCCGTCGCAGGCCCGTACGGCCCGTCCGGCCGCCGGTGGCGGCACCGAGATCACCGACGGGCCGTTCGTGGAGAGCAAGGAGCAGTTCGCGGGCTACCTGACCGTCGACTGCGAGACACCGGAGCGGGCTGCCGAGATCGCCGCGCGCTGGCCGGACGTGCGGCACGGTTTCGGCGTGCTGGAGGTGCGCGCGGTGATGGAGCAGGCCGGGACGGAGATGTGACCTCACCTGCGGTCGAGGACCTGCTGCGCACGCTCGCGCCGCAGGTCCTCGGCGTGCTCGTGCGCCGGCACGGCCAGTTCTACGCCTGCGAGGACGCGGTCCAGGAGGCGCTGCTGGCTGCCGCCGTCCAGTGGCCGGAGCAGGGCCTGCCGGACCATCCCCGAGCGTGGCTGGTCACCGTCGCCACCCGCCGGCTCACCGACGAGTGGCGCGGTGAGCACGCCCGCCGGGCACGCGAGGTCGCGGTGGCGGTCCGGCAGCCCGCGTACGCGACTGTCGCGCCGCCCGCCGACGAGGAGCCGCCCGGCGGGGACGACACGCTGAAGCTGCTGTTCCTCTGCTGTCATCCGGCGCTGCCGGTCAGCGCGCAGGTGGCGCTCACGCTGCGTGCGGTGGGCGGGTTGAGCACCGCCGAGATCGCCCGCGCGTACCTGGTGCCGGAGGCGACCATGAGCCAGCGGATCCGGCGCGCGAAGCAGCGGATCGAGGCGGCCGGCGCGCGTTTCACGCTGCCCTCGCCGGCCGACCGGGACGAGCGGCTGGGCGCGGTGCTGCGCGTGCTCTACCTGGTCTTCAACGAGGGGTACGCGGCGTCGAGCGGCGAGGCGCTGCACCGGGCGGAGCTGACCGCCGAGGCGATCCGGCTGGCCCGGGAGCTGCGCCGGCTGCTCCCGGACGACGGCGAGGTGGCCGGGCTGCTGGCGCTGATGCTGCTCACCGACGCGCACCGGGCGGCGCGTACCGGGCCGGACGGCGAGCTGGTGCCGCTGGCCGAGCAGGACCGCGGCCGGTGGGACCGGGCTGCGATCGAGGAGGGGGTGGCGCTGGTGACCGAGGCGCTGACCTGGTCGTCGCCGGGCCCATACCAGGTGCAGGCGGCCATCGCGGCGGTGCACGCGGAGGCGCCCACCGCCGGGACCACCGACTGGCCGCAGATCGTCTCGCTCTACCGGGTGCTGGCCCACCTCGCGCCGAACCCGATGGTCACGCTGAACCAGGCGGTCGCGGTGGCCATGGTGGACGGCCCGCGCGCCGGGCTCGCGCTGCTGGAGCCGCTCGACGCCGACGGCCGGACCGCCGGCCACCACCGGCTCACCGCTGTCCGCGCGCATCTGCTCGACCTGGCCGGGGACCGGGCGGACGCGCGGGCCGCGTACCTGGCCGCCGCCCGGGCCACCACGAGCCTGCCGGAACGGCGGTACCTGCAGGCCCGCGCCCGCCTGGCCGGTGACGGGCCGCGCTGATCCGCGCCCGGACAGCACGCCGGGCCGGCCCGTGGGCCGACCCGGTGGGTGTGCGTCGCGTACGTCAGCTCTTGAAGGCGTCCTTGATCTTCTCGGCGGCCTGCTTGAGCTTGGCGCCGGCCTGGTCGTTGCGGCCCTCGGCCTCCAGGCGCTCGTTGTCCGTGGCGCGGCCGACGCCCTCCTTGACCTTGCCGGAGACGTCCTGCGACGTGTTGTCGATCTTGTCGTCGAGACCCATGATGACCTCCACTGATGCGATTGCCTGACGACAACTGGTTACCCCGTCGACCGCCCGCCCAATCCCCTCACCCGATCGGGCGGAAGCGCCGCAGCCGCAGGCTGTTACCCACCACGAAGACCGACGAGAAGGCCATCGCCGCCCCGGCGAGCATCGGGTTGAGCAGCCCGGCGGCCGCCAGCGGCAACGCCGCGACGTTGTAGGCGAACGCCCAGAACAGGTTTCCCTTGATGATCGCCAGCGTGCGCCGGGAGAGCCGGATGGCGTCCGCGGCGGCGGTCAGGTCACCCCGGACCAGCGTCAGGTCGGCGGCCTCGATGGCCGCGTCGGTGCCGGTGCCCATGGCCAGCCCGAGGTCGGCCCGGGCCAGCGCGGCGGCGTCGTTGACCCCGTCGCCGACCATCGCGACCACCCGGCCCTCGCCCTGCAGCCGCTCGACCACCGCGACCTTCTCGGCGGGCAGCACCTCCGCGATCACCTCGTCGATGCCGACCTCGGCGGCCACCGCCTTCGCCACCGTGGCGTTGTCGCCGGTGAGCAGCACCGGGGTGAGCCCCAGTTCGCGCAGCCGCGCGACCGCCGTCCGGCTGGTCGGCTTCACCGCGTCGGCCACCGCGAGCACGCCCCGGGCCCGCCCGTCCCAGCCGGCCAGGATCGCCGTCCGGCCGGCGGCCTCCGCGCCGGTCGCGGCCCGCGCGATCTCCTCGGGTACGTCGAGACCCCGCTCGCGCAGCAGCCGTGCCCGGCCGACCACCACGGTCCGGCCGTCCACGGTGCCGGTCACGCCCAGCCCTTCGGCGTTGGCGAACCCGCCGACCGGCGGCAGCGGTCCGGCTTCGGCCGCGGCCTCGGCGACGGCCCGCGCGATCGGGTGCTCGGAGGCGGCCTCCAGCGCGCCGGCCACCCGGAGCAGTTCGTCGGCGTCCTCGCCGTCGGCGGGCAGCACCTCGGCCAGCGCCATCCGGCCGGTGGTGACGGTGCCGGTCTTGTCCAGCACCACGGTGTCGACCCGGCGGGTGGACTCCAACATCTCCGGCCCCTTGATCAGCACCCCGAGCTGCGCGCCGCGTCCGGTGCCGACGAGCAGCGCGGTCGGCGTGGCCAGGCCGAGCGCGCACGGGCAGGCGATGATCAGCACGGCCACCGCGGCGGTGAACGCGGCGGTCGCACCGGAGCCGGTGCCGAGCCACCAGCCGAGCGTGCCGGCGGCCAGCGCGATCACGATCGGCACGAAGACGCCGGAGATCCGGTCGGCGAGCCGCTGCACCGCCGCCTTGCCGGTCTGCGCCTGCTCCACGAGCCGTGCCATCTGGGCGAGCTGGGTGTCGCCGCCGACCCGGGCGGCCCGGACGACCAGCCGGCCACCGGCGTTCACGGTCGCGCCGGTCACGGTGTCGCCCGTCCCCACCTCGACCGGCACCGACTCGCCGGTGAGCATGCTGGCGTCGACGGCCGAGGTGCCCTCCTCGACCACGCCGTCGGTGGCGATCTTCTCGCCGGGCCGGACCACGAACCGGTCGCCGACCGCGAGCCGGTCGACCGGGACCCGGACCTCCTGGCCGCCGCGCAGCACCGCGACGTCCTTGGCCCCGAGTTCGAGCAGGGCGCGCAGCGCCGCCCCGGCGGTGCGCTTGGAGCGGGCCTCGAAGTACCGCCCGGCCAGGATGAACACCGTCACCCCGGCGGCGGCCTCCAGGTAGATGTTGCCGGCGCCGTCGCCCCGGGTGATGTCGAGGCTGAACGGGTGCTTCATCCCGGGCATGCCGGCGTCGCCGAGGAACAGCGCCCAGAGCGACCAGCCGAACGCGGCGAGCGTGCCCAGCGAGACGAGCGTGTCCATGGTCGCCGCGCCGTGCCGCAGGTTGACCAGCGCGGCGCGGTGGAACGGCAGCCCGCCCCAGACCACCACGGGGGCGGCCAGCGTGAGCGAGGCCCACTGCCAGTAGTCGAACTGCCAGGCCGGGACCATGGCGAGCACGATCACCGGCAGCGTGAGCACGGCGGAGACCCAGAGCCGGGTACGCGCGACGCGCAGCTCGTCCGCCGGCTCCCCGGCCGCTGCGGCCGCCTGCTCGGGCGGGGGCGGCACCACGGCGGTGTAACCGGTCTTCTCGACGGTGGCGATCAGGTCGGCCGGCGCGATGTCGTCGGCGTACCGGACGGTGGCCTTCTCGGTGGCGTAGTTCACTGTCGCCTCGACGCCGTCCATCCGGTTGAGCTTCTTCTCGATCCGGGCGGCACAGGACGCGCAGGTCATCCCGCCGATCGCCAGTTCGATCAGGTTCGGCGCGGTGGGCAGCGTCTTTCCTGTGGCAGTCATCGCGGCACCTCCGGCGCTCAACTGTGCCCGTGCCCCGGCGTGCCGTGTCCGGCGTCCGGGGTCGGTGCGGTGGTGGATACCGGCGCGGCCGGGTCGCCGGCCAGGACGGTGAATTCGGCGGTGTGCACCGCGTCGCCGTGCCGGAAGTCCAGGTAGAGACGGTACGCCCCGGCCGAGGGCACCTCGGCGGCGAACGTGATCGCCGGACCGGCGGGGGTGCGCCCGTCGCCGGGTGTGCCCTCCGGGTGCACGTGCAGGTACGCCAGGTCGCCCTGCCGCAGCGCCACCAGGTGCCCGTACGCGCCGAGGTAGGGCTGAAGGTCGGTGACCGGTCGCCCGTCGCGGCTGACGGAGAGCGTGAGCCGGCTGGTCCGGCCCGGCTCCGGCGTGCCGGTCAGCGTGACTGTGTAGCCGTCGACGGTGGTGCTGGTCACCGGCGCCGGCAGCGGCCGGGCGGCCAGCTCGCCGGGGACCGTGACGTCCAGGCCGAGGGTCAGCGGCTCGCCGCCTTCGGGCGTGAAGTCGGCGAACGCCCGCCACACCCCGGGGCCGTCGAGCGGGGAGGCGACCCGCCAGGTGCCGTCGCCGGCCATCTCCGGGTGGACGTGCCGGAAGCCGGACAGGTCCCGGCGCGCGACGATCAGGTGCATGCGCTTGTCGTGGGCCACCTCGAAGCGGGTGACCGGCGTGCCGTCCGGGCCGGTGATCCGGAAGGCGAACTGCCCGGCCGGCGCGGTGGCGGGCTGGAGCGTGTAGCCGTCTTCGGAGACGAGCAGCCCGCCGGGCAGGTGCGCGTCGGCGCCGTTCTCGTCACCGTGACCGGTGCCGCCGGTCCCGTGGTCGCTGCCGCTGTCGTCGTGGCGGGTCTCGGCGGCCGGGGCGACGGGATCGGCCAGGTTGCCGATCCCGTACGCCGCGCCGAAGACCGCCACGAGGCCGAGCGCGAAGCCGCTGAGCTTCGTCGCCGTGTTCATGGTTTCTCCTCGGTTCTGCGGGTCCCGTGGACCCGTCACGCACCGACGAGGTCGTAGCCGGCCTCGTCGACCGCCGCGCGGACGGCGTCCGTGTCCAGCGGGTTCTGACTGGTGACGGTGACCCGGCCGGTGGCCAGGTCGACCTGGACGCCGGTGACGCCCGGAAGCGCGCTCAGCTCGGTGCTCACCGAGTTGACGCAGTGGCCGCAGGTCATGCCGCTCACCTGGTAGGTGCTCTCCATGTCGCCCTCCGATCTCATACCCCCTGGGGGTACAGCCGGAACGTTAGCATACCCCCGAGGGGTACGCTATCCTCGTTCTCATGACCGCTCCGTCCAGCCCGACCCGGGGCTACACCGCCAGCAAGGACCAGCTCCTCGCCCGGCTCCGCCGGATCGAGGGTCAGGTCCGTGGCATCGAGAAGATGGTCGAGGACGACCGTTACTGCATCGACGTGCTGACCCAGATCTCGGCCATCCAGGCGGCGCTGGACAAGGTCGGCCTCGGCCTGCTCGACGGGCACGCGCGGCACTGCATGCACGAGGGCGCCGCCGAGGGCCGGGCCGACGAGATGGCGACCGAGATGATGGCCGCCGTCGGCCGCCTGATGAAGCGCGGCTGAACGGGACCTCCGCCTCTCCGAGCAGGGCACATCGACCCGCGCCGACGCGTCCGTGCGGCCGTACCGTCGAAGTGGCGGGCAGGCCGGCCCCGGCGGACCCGCGGTGACGGACGGAGGGCGGCCCGATGATGTGGCAGAGCCCGATGATGGGCTGGATGTGGATCTGGTCCCTGGCGGTGCTGGCGGTGCTGGCAGGGCTCCTCTGGCTGGCCGTGCGGTGGACCGGCCCGCAGCGGTCCGGGCCGACGGCGGCCCGGCGCATCCTCGACGAGCGGTACGCCCGCGGCGAGATCGACGAGGACGAGTACCGGCGACGCCGGGCCGGACTGGCCTGACCCGCGCGGGGCGCGCGTCACCGGTCACGGTGTCCGGGAGCACCCAGCCGGGCTGCCTACCATGTCGGGGCGACGACCCGGACGTGGTCGACACGTCCGCGCCGGCCCGGTGACCAGACCGGTCCGGCGGACCAGGCGTCGCCGCGACCGTTGGGAGAGACGACTTGGGTGCCGACCACACCCGCCCCGCACCGCCCACGCCACCGGGCGTACGGCGGCTGCTCGTCGCCGTGGTGGTGCCGCTGTTCGCGCTCACCGTGATCGCCGCGCTGGTGCTCTGGCCCCGGCAGGACCGGGAGCCGGTCGGCGGCGCGGACGTCCCCCGCTACCACGGCACCGTGACCCGGGTGGTCACCGAACCCTGCCCGCCGACGCCGGAGGCCCCGGAGGGCGCGGGCGGCCCCTGCGGCACCGCGACCGTCGCCGCCGAGCAGGGCCCGGACGCGGGACGGCAGGTCGAGACGCCGCTCCCGGCCGGACCGGGCGCGCCCCGGGTCGAGGTCGGCGACAAGATCGTCCTGGTCGAGCTGATCGACCCGGCCGACCCTTCGGTGAAGTCCTACAACATCGCCGAGCACCAGCGCGGCACACCGCTGATCTGGCTGCTGGTGCTCTTCGCCGCCGCGATCGTGGCGTTCGGCCGCTGGCGCGGGCTCGCCGCGCTCGGCGGCCTGGCGGCCAGCTTCGCCATCCTGCTCGGCTTCGTGCTGCCCGGCATCGGTGGCGGCCAGCCGCCGCTGCTGGTGGCGATCGTGGGCGCCGCGTTGATCATGTTCGTGGTGCTCTACCTGACGCACGGGATCACCGCGCAGACGTCGGTGGCGGTGCTCGGCACGCTCGGCAGCCTGGTGATCACCGGCGTGCTCGGCCTGCTCGCCACGTCCGCCACCCACCTGACCGGCTTCGGCAGCGAGGACGCCACCACCCTGTCCATGTTCCAGGGCGACGTGGACCTGCACGGACTGCTGCTGGCGGGCATCATCATCGGCTCGCTGGGCGTGCTGGACGACGTCACCGTCACCCAGGCGGCCACCGTCACCGAACTCGCGCACGCCAACCCGGGGCTGTCCCGGCGGCAGCTCTACCGGGCGGCGACCCGCGTCGGCCGGGCCCACATCGCGTCCACCGTCAACACCATCGTGCTGGCGTACGCGGGCGCGTCGCTGCCACTGCTGCTCCTGCTGGTCGCCGACTCCCGCCCGGTGAGCCAGATCCTCACCAGCGAGTTCCTCGCCCAGGAGATCGTCCGCAGCGCGGTGGCCACGCTCGGCCTGATCGCCGCCGTACCGCTGACGACCGCACTGGCCGCGATCGTGACCACCGCCGGACGGCGCGCGCCCGGTCCGGAGCCGGCGTCGCCCGTGCCCCCGCCGCCCCGTCCGCCGGCCGGACGCGACGACGCGCTGGAGGCGCTCGGCGGCGGAAAGAGTACGGAGGCGACATGGTGACACTCCGCACGGTGACCATCGATTTCAAACGCGACGCTGGTCACGGTGCGCCACGGCGAAATCTCGCTATTGGTCGGCTTCCGGACGTAGATCCGCAGGAGTGCTGTCGGGTAACCTCGCTGCCGGTCACCGCCGAAGGCGCGCACCGGCGCCAGCGGTGCCGCCGCCCAATCGCCTGCGGGCGAGCCGGGGAACCAGGTACATGGGGTGAATCCGCGCGAGCGGTAGGGGCCACTTCCGTCCCGAACCCGTCAGCTAACCCGGTCGGCGGCCGACGGAAGGGAACACTGTGACGCCACCCCTGCGCCGCTGGCTGACACCCCTGGTGGCCGTGCTGGCCTCGCTGGCAGTGCTGGCCGGGCCGAACTCGGCGACGGCGGCCCCCGCCGCGGCGGCCCCGAAGCCGTCCGGGCACGAGGAGGACGGCGAACCACCGCTCATCACCGAGGCGATCGACAGCGCCAACCGGAACTTCCTCCAGGCGAAGGCGAAGCTGGCCAAGTCGCAGGACCGCCAGCGGCGGCTGGCCGCCGAGGTACAGGCGGCACAGGCCGAACTCGAGGCGCTCAGCCCGCAGGTCAACCAGCTCGCCGCCCAGTCCTACCGGACCGGCCGGATGGGCGCGATGGCGATGCTGCTGGAGAGCAACTCGCCCGACTCGTTCGTCCGCCGCGTCAACGCCCTGGACGAGCTGAACCTCCTCAACGCGCAGCGCCTGGCCGCCATCAACGCGGTCAAGAACCGCGCCGAGACGGCCAAGATCGCGCTCGACGCCGAGGTGCGCGAGCAGGAGAAGCAGAAGAACGCGATGGAGCGCGAGAAGGTGCAGGCCGAACGCGCCCTCAAGCTCGTCGGCGGCCTCGGCTTCACCGGCGGCCTGGTCGACGCCACCTCACCGGTCGCCAAGATCGGCCCCGGCCGCACCGCCGACGGCGGCTGGAAGGCCGAGTCGTGCAGCGAGAACGACCCGACCACCTCGGGCTGCATCACGCCGCGGACGCTGCACGCCTACAAGGAGGTCCGGCGCGCCGGCTACACGCGCTTCGTGGGCTGTTACCGGCCGGGCGGGCCGTGGGAGCACCCCAAGGGCAAGGCGTGCGACTGGTCGCTGCAGAACAGCGGCTTCTCACCCTGGCACAACAACGACACCCGCAAGTACGGCAACGACGTGGCCGCCTTCCTCATCCGCAACGCCGACCGGCTGGGCATCTACTACGTGATCTGGAACCGGCAGATCTGGTTCCCGGCCACCGGCTGGAGGTCGTACAGCGGGCCGTCGAACCACACCGACCACGTCCACATGTCGATGCTCTGACCTGGACGCAGCAAGAAGGGGCCGCCCCCGTGGGCGGCCCCTTCGTCGTCCGGCGCTCCGGTCAGCCGGCCAGCGCCGCGTCCGCGTCCGCCGGCGACGAGGGAGCGGGCAGTGACGCCGGGACCTGCGCCACTGTCCGCACCTCGCCGCCGGAGAGCCGGTACGACATCCCCGCCACCGTGCACCGGCCCGCCGCGACCCGCTCGGCCAGCACGGAGGACCGGGCCAGCAGCGTCTCCACGGTCTGCGCGATGTGGACGTCGATGATGCCGTCGAGGTCGTCGATGCCCTGCCGGGCGGCGCGCAGCAGGCTGGGCGAGACCGCGTCCACCACCGCTCCCAGGTGCCCGGCCGGAGCGGCGCCGGTCCGGACCCCCTCCCGGGCGGCCTGGACCGCGCCGCAGGAGTCGTGCCCGAGCACCACCACGAGCGGCGTGCCCAGCACGGTGACCGCGTACTCGACGCTGCCGAGCACCTCGGGCCCGGCGGTGTGCCCGGCGGTACGCACCACGAAGAGGTCACCGAGACCTCGATCGAAGATGATCTCCGCGGCGAGCCGCGAGTCGGAGCAGCCGACGATCACCGCGAAGGGGTGCTGGCCGTCGGCCACCGCCGCCCGGTGCCTGGCGTCCTGATTCGGATGCTGCGGCACACCGGTGACGAACCGGTGGTTGCCGGCACGCAGCTCGGCGAGCGCCTGCTCCGGGCTTCTCGGCGTCATCTGCCTCACCTCGTCTACCTGCGGAACGACCAGGCCGGACGGCCTCGCGACTTCACGGTCACACGGCGTCAGGGGCACGTCAAGATTCGTGATACGCATTTCATACTTTCCCGTGCCGGCCCGCGTCCGATTCGGGTCGGCAGCGTCGATGGCCATAGCATGGCCACCATGGCGACGACACCAGGTGAGGACGGGAGCCGCCGCAACTGGACCTTCCTCACCAATCACGGACATGTGCTGCTGGCGATCGCGCGCAACCCCACGGCGCGGCTGCGGGACGTGGCCGACGAGGTGGGCGTCACCGAGCGGGCGGCCCAGGCCATCGTCGCCGACCTGGAAGCCGGGGGTTACCTGCGGCGCACCCGCGTGGGGCGGCGCAACGAGTACACGATCAACCCGAAGGGACGCTTCCGGCACCCGGCGGAGGCCGACCAGCAGGTCGGCGCCCTGCTGGCCCTCTTCGCCGCCGAGCCGGCCGGGGACGTCACCGCCGACCGGTGACCGGTTCCCGCGACCGCGTGCGCCCGCGCGGGCCGGCGCGACGGTAATCTCACCGCGTGCGCGACAGCTTGCGGCCGGGCGCGACAAAGAGGCGCGCCCGGGCCGGACACCCGATCCGGACCGTCCTCTCGGCAGCGGCGGCAGCCGCCCTGCTCGGCGGCGCGCTGGCGGTGCCCGCGCCCGCCGTGGCCGCCCCGAAGTGCGGGCCGACCGGCGGCCCCGCGCCCACCGAGACGCCGTGGGCGCTGAGCCGCCTCGACCCGGCCTCCGCGTGGCGGGTCGGCAAGGGCGCGGGGATCACCGTCGCCGTGATCGACTCCGGGGTCTCACCGTCGCATCCCCTGCTGCGCGGGCGGGTGCTCCCCGGCGAGGACTTCAACCAGCTCGTCCGGCTTCAGGGCCAGTGTGACCTGGTCGGGCACGGCACCCTGGTGGCCGGCATCATCGCCGGGCGGGAGGGCACCGGCTCGCCGTACACCGGCATCGCGCCGGAGGCCCGCATCCTGCCGCTGCGCGTGCTGGCCGAGAACAAGGAGAATTTCGACCCGGACGTGCCGGGCGAGATCGGCAAGGCGATCCGCTGGGCGGTCGACAACGACGCCGACGTGATCAACCTGTCCCTGGTCACGCTCGACGACCCGCAGCTGAAATCGGCGGTGCAGTACGCGCTCGGCAAGGACGTGGTGGTCGTCGCCTCCGCCGGCAACCGGCAGGAGAACCGGGAGGACCGGCCGGCCTATCCGGCCGCGTACCCGGGGGTCATCGCCGTCGCCGGTGTGGACGAGCAGGGCGGCCACGTCGGCAGCTCGGTCAGCGGGGACTATGTGGACATCGCCGGCCCCGGGCTGAACATCCTCGGGCCCGCGCCGCAGGGGTCCGGCTACCGGGCCGAGCCGCAGGGCGGCACGAGCTTCGCCACCGCGTACGTCTCCGGTGTCGCCGCGCTGGTGCGGGCCGCGCACCCCGACATCAGCGCCGACGAGGTCGCCTACCGGCTGACCCGCACCGCCGACAACCCGCCCGACGGGCACAACGCCGACGTCGGCTACGGGATGGTCAACCCCTACCGAGCGGTGACCAGCCTGCTCGGCACCCGCACGGACCCGCCGCTGGGCGCCATGCCGCCGCCGGCGCCGCCCACCGATCCGCTGGCCTGGCAGCGCACCGTCGCGATCTGGGTCGCCGTCGTCGGCGGGCTGCTCGCCGGGGTCCTGCTGACGCTGCGGCCGATCCTGACCCGCGGCCGGCGACGCGGATGGCGCCCCGGCCGGCGGGACGTCCCGCAGGACGCCTGACCGGTCGCCTCGCGCCGCACGGCCGGGCCGGAAATACACGAGACAGGGCCGGAATACACGACGGCTCCGCCCGGCACGAGCCGGAGCGGAGCCGTCGTGGACCGGTCGGGGGTCAGCTGCCCCAGACCTTGGAGTTGCTCATCTCCGTGGTCATGTAGTTCTCGCGCGCGATGCCCACCGCGCCGCCGATCTCGTTCAGGACCTTGTTGATGTCCCGCACGGCGGCGTCCCACTGGGCCTGGTGCTGCTGGTAGGCGGCCCGGTCCTGGCCCTCCCACTCGAGCTTGGTCAGCATCGCCCGCAGCGTGTCCAGCTTCTCGTCGATGATCCGCGAGATGGCCTGCATCTGCTGGTTGCTGCTCTCCAGAACAGCGTAGTCAACCTTGATGCTCATCGATTCCTCCTCTGCCTGTCTTCGCGGATCACGGGTTGAGAGCAGCGTGGAACTTGTCCAGCATCTGCTGCTGCTCTTCGTCGTTGACCTGGTGCGTGGTGCCCGACTTGTCGAGCAGGTCCGCGATGTTGTCCATCGCGGTCAGCAGCTTGTTCGTGTCCTCGGTCCAGCGAGTCATCAGGCTCTGGAAGCCCGTGGACGCCTGGCCCTTCCAGGCCATCGCGAGGTCGTCGACCACGTTCCACAGCTTCTTGAGCTCACCGTCAACCTCGCTGCGCGTGGACCGCACGTCACTCGCGGCGGTGTGCAGAGTCGCTGCACTGACCTCGAACGCCATGCTTCACACCCTTCCGTCTTTTGTGGCGGCGGTTCCGCCGCGCCCTCCCCCGCGGCAAGGCGAACACACCCCACCGACGGACACTTCATCCGAACCGTAGCGGACGATGTCCAACCCGCGCAGCCCTGCCGGCCCATCGACGTACTCCGACAGCCCGGAATCGGCAAGGCGATCCGGCGCTGTCCGTACGAGTTGGACGGTCCGTCCCGAGGTCAGGGCCGCTCACGTGCGGCTTTGACGATCGTCGACACACCGAAGGCCAGCACCGCGACCAGCAGTACCACCACGATCCACAGCAGCGGCTTCTCGAACGCGCGCTCGAACGTCAGCACCAGCAGCGCCGCGCAGGCGCTCAGCGAGACCACCTCGGCGGCCCGCCGCAGCCGCGCCGAGCGGGTCAGCACGGCGAACAGCATCAGGAGCACGAAGACCGGGATGGTCAGCAGGACGTACAGGAACAGTACGAAGATCAGAGTGTCCATGCCCCGCTCCCGTCACCTGTAGAACGCGGAGTCCCGAACCCAGTCGATCTTGATGTCCTTGATGTCCGGGTCGGAGCCGGCGGGCGCCCAGCCGGGCCGGGAGTCCGCGGTGAACGTGAACCGGCTGTCCGTGTGGAACGCGGCCATCAGCGCGTGCAGCAACGCGCTGATCTCGCCGAAGACCAGGACCAGGATCGCGGCGGTGGCGGCCAGGCCGGCGATGCCGATGGCCTGGGCCAGCGCGGTGGTCGCGGGGAAGAACTGGAGCGCGATCGAGGCGATCACCGCGACCAGGATCGGCATGAGCGCCTGCGCCAGGCCGGACACCGCGTCGTTGTACGCGTCCCGGGCCGCGGTGAGCGTGTCGCGGTTGGCGGCGAACGCCTCGGCCAGCGAGTTGATCTCCGCGCCGAGCTTGCGCATGAACTGGTCGAACGCGTCCCGGTCGTCGAAGTCCCACTCCGACGCCTCCGGCGGGACCGCCGCCATCGCCGCGCCGAACTGGTCCGCGCCGAGCAGGCGGGCCGCCTCGTCCCACTTCTTGATGGACTCGTTCACCTGCTGGTTGTCGAAGGACTCCAGGTAGAGGATGGTGCCGATCAGCGCCGCCGAGGCGGCGATCCAGACCAGGTTGCCCCGGGCGATGGCCGCGGCCGACCGTACCGGCGCCGTGGTCTGGGCGACCGACACCGAGCCGGTCACCGTCCCCGAGGCGTTGGCGATGAGGATCTCCGGTGGCATCAGGCGTCCTTCCCCTGGCGGGCCCGGCCGGTCACTTGACCACCCAGGGCTGATCCGACTTCTCCCAGTTCTGCGCGCTCTGTTCGAGCTGCGCGGCGGCCTTGCGCAGATGCTCCGCGCCGGTGCGGACGTTGTCGAGGTGCCCGTCCACGGCCGCGTTGTGCCGCTCCACCGCCCCGGTGCCGAACCAGCTCAGCGCGCCGCCGGGCAGCTTGACCTCGGCCAGCAGCGCCTCGACGTTGCGCAGGTACTGGATCGGCCCGTCCGGGGCGTCGAGCATCCGGCTCGCCTTCCGGATCGCGTCGACGTCGACGGTGTTCGGCATCGTCGTCCCCTCTCGCTCAGCGCCGCAGATTGCGGGTCGGGTCGGACAGATCCACCCCGAACTGACGGAACCAGTCCTCCGGGGTCAGCGTGCCGTCCTGCGCCCGGCGGACCGTCTCGGAGTCGCCGAGCATCTCGCCCAGCATCTCCCGCTGCCGCTCCTCGAAGGCGGCGTAGGCCGCGTCGATCGCGGCCTGGATCGACTCGGCCAGGGAGAAGCTGTCCAGCCGCATGGCCCGCGCGTTCAGCTCGATGCCGCCGACCTTCATGTCGCCGTCCACGGTCACCCGCACCAGCCCGTCCGGGCTCTCCCCGGTGACCCGCAGCTCCGCACGCTGCCGCTGGAGCTCGGCCAGCCGCCGCTGCTGCTCCTGCGCCTGCCGCAACAGGCCCTCCAGGGCACCACCGATACCCGACGGGCTGCTCAACTCCGGCTCTCCCCGTAATCGCGACGATCGATCGGGCCGACGCTACCGGAAGTGACGCCTGCCGTCCGTCCCGTCAGACCGGTTCCGTCCAGGCGGTCTGGATCAGCTGCTGGCCGTCGCGGCGGCGCACCAGCGTGCCCCGGCCCGGCGGCTGCGGGGTCGGCCGCAGGTTGCCGAAGACCGCGCCCTCCTCCCGGCTGCCGGACATGAGCAGTCCCGGTGAGTCCAGCTCACGCAGGCGTTGCAGCACCGGCTCGTACAGCGCCCGGGCCACACCACCGACCCGCCGCGTGACGATCAGGTGCAGGCCGATGTCCCGCGCCTGCGGCAGCAGCTCGTGCAGCGCGCTGAGCGGATTGCTGCCGCCGGAGGCGACCAGGTCGTAGTCGTCCACCAGGATGTAGAGGTCCGGCCCCTTCCACCAGCTCCGGTCGCGCAGCTGCGCGGTGGTCACGTCCGGGCCGGGCAGCCGGTTCTGCAACGCGCTGCGGATCGAGCCGAGACCCTGGCTGAACACCTGGTTCGACGGCGCGTAGTCGAGCAGGTGGTCCCCCTCGACCGCGCCGAGCAGGCCGCGCCGGTAGTCGGCGATGACCAGCCGCGCCTGGGCCGGGGTGTACCGCTCGGCGATCCCCCGGGCGATCAGCCGCAGCAGGTTCGTCTTGCCGCACTCGGCGTCGCCGAACACGGTCAGGTGCGGCTCGCTCGCCAGGTCCAGGTAGACCGGGGCGAGCGCCGACTCGTTGACGCCGATCGGGATGCCCCGGACGGACCGGTCGACCACCTTCGCCAGCTCGGTGACCGCCAGCTTGCGCGGCAGCAGCCGGACCTTCGGCGCCGGACGGCCCGGCCAGTTCGCCGCGACGTGCCCGGCCAGCGCCACCGACGCCTCGGTCAGGTCCTCGATGTCGCGCTTGCCGTCGATCCGCGAGATCGCGGTCAGGAAGTGCAGCTTGTCCCGGGTCAGGCCGCGACCCGGCGCGCCGACCGGCACGTTCTGCGCGGCCCGCCGGTCGATCTCCGACTCCGACGGGTCACCGAGCCGCAGCTCCAGCTTGGTGCCGAGCAGGTCCCGCATGTTGATCCGGATCTCCGCCCAGCGCACCGCCGTGATCACCACGTGGACGCCGAAGCCGAGGCCCCGGTTGGCCAGGTTGGTGATGGTCTGCTCCAGCTCCTCGTACTCCTGGCGCAGCGTGTTCCAGCCGTCCACCACGAGGAAGACGTCACCGAACGGGTCGTCGGCGAACTCACCGGCCGCGCGGCGGCGCCGGTAGCTGGCCACCGAGTCGATGCCGTGCTGGGTGAACCGGTTCTCCCGCTCGTCGATCACCGCGACCACCTCGGCGACCGTCCGCCGGACCGCCTCGGTGTCCCGCCGCCCCGCCACGCCCGAGGTGTGCGGCAGCCCGTCCAGGCTGCGCAGCGCGCCACCACCGAAGTCGAGGCAGAAGAACTGCACCTCGCGCGGCGTGTGGGTGAGCGCCAGCGAGGCCAGCATCGAGCGCAACATCGTGCTCTTGCCGCTCAGCGACGCGCCGACGATCACCACGTTGCCGCCGGCCCCGGCCAGGTCGACCATCATCGGGTCGCGGCGCTGCTCGTACGGGCGGTCCACGATGCCGACCGGCACGGCGAGCCGGCCGCGGCCCGGCCAGTCGGCGGTGGTCAGGCCGTACGTCGGGTGCACGCTCAGCTTCGGCAGCAGCTCGGCCAGCCCGGACGGCTCGGCCAGCGGCGGCAGCCAGACCTGGTGTGCCGGCTTGCCGCGGCCCTTGAGCTGGTCGATCAGCACGTCCAGCATGGCCACCGCCTTGCCGTCGCCCGACTGCTCCGGCTCCGGCGTGGCCTCCGCCGGACTCGGCAGCGCCGGCGCCGGTACGTAGTCGATGCCGTACGGGACGATCCGCCGCTGCACCTGCGCCCGGGTGGAGCGCTGCGCCTGCCCCGGCGCCTGGTACGGGCCGGACACGTACGCCGCACGGAACCGCAGCATCGTGGCGGTGTCGGTCTTCAGGTAACCGTGACCCGGCGCGCTGGGCAGCTCGTACGCATCAGGCACGCCGAGCACGATCCGGCTCTCCACCGCCGAGAACGTGCGCAGACCGATCCGGTACGACAGGTGCGTGTCCAGGCCGCGCAGCTTGCCCTCCTCCAGCCGCTGCGAGGCGAGCAGCAGGTGCACGCCGAGCGACCGGCCGAGGCGGCCGATCATCACGAACAGGTCGATGAAGTCCGGCTTGGCGGCCAGCAGCTCGGAGAACTCGTCACAGATGATCAGCAGGCTCGGCATCGGCTCCAGTGGCTCCCCGGCCGCCCGCGCCTTCTCGTAGTCGTAACGGGAGACGTAGTTGCCGGCCGCCCGCAGCACCTCCTGCCGGCGGTTCATCTCACCGGCCAGCGCGTCCCGCATGCGGTCCACCAGCGGCAGCTCGTCCGAGAGGTTGGTGATCACCGCGCTGGTGTGCGGCAGCGCGTCCAGCGAGGCGAACGTGGCGCCGCCCTTGAAGTCGACCAGGACGAAGTTCAGCTCCTCCGAGGAGTGCGTCACGGCCAGCGCGGCGACCACCGTACGCAGCAGTTCGCTCTTGCCGGAGCCGGTCGCGCCGATCACCAGACCGTGCGGGCCCATGCCCTCGTGCGCGGACTCCTTGAAGTCCAGCTCGACCACGTTGCCGTCCGGGCCCAGGCCGAGCGGGATGCGCAGCCGGTCGCGGTGGCTGCGCGGCCGCCAGGTCTGCCGGACGTCCACGGTGGCCGCGTCGCCGACACCGAGCAGGTCAGGCAGCTCCATGCTGCGGGCCAGCGGCTCCTCGGTGCTCGCGCCCTGCTGCTGGGAGAGCCGGAACGGGGCGATCTGCCGGGCCAGCCCCTCGGCGGCGGACAGGGACAGCCGGTCCGGGCTGCCGAGCCGGGACGTGGCGGTGCCGCGGACCAGGTCCAGGCCGGTGCCGTCGCCGGCGTCCAGGCAGAGCAGCCAGCGCCCGGCGTCGCGGGGCACCGTGCCGGACAGGTCGACCACTGTGGTGCCGAGCAGGCCCGGCCCGGTCAGCGCGCAGGTCGCCGAGACCTCGCCGCCGTCCAGCACCACCACCACGTGCGGCGCGGTGGTCAGCGGCTTCGCCTCCGGCGCGAACCGGGGCCGCCCGCCCAGCTCCTGGGCCAGCGCGGTCTCCGCCTCGTCCAGCGCGGCGAACACCATCCGGCGCGCGCCCGCCGCGTCGGTACGCCCCGGGTGCTGGGCGTGCGGCAGCCACTTCACCCAGTCCCAGACCGGCTGCCGGTCCGGCGCGGCCACGACGACGACCAGCAGGTCCTCCGGGGCGTGGAACGTGACGAGCTGCCCCAGCGCGGCCCGGGCCAGGTCGAGCACCGGCTCCCGGTCGCCGCGCAACGCGATCCGGCTGAACGCGCGCAGCGACAACGCGGTCGGCAGGTCCGGCACGCTGGAGTGGGCCCGGACGAACCGGCGCAGCGCGATCGCGCTCATCGGCTCCAGGTCCTCCACCGGCTTGGTCTCCGGCGGCACGATCTCCACCGCCAGCCGCTGCGGGCCGAGCGCGATCCGCACCTCGCCGAAGTCGTCCTCGGTGATCCGCCGCTCCCACAGCCGGCGGGAGGCGGCGATCGACCAGAGCGCGTCCGGCTCCGGGTGCCGCCAGGTCATCGCGGCGCGCTGCTGCTCGGCGGCCCGGCGGGTGCGCTTGCGCATCTGCGCCAGGTAGCGCATGTAGTCGCGCCGCTGCGCGTTCAGCTCGGCCTTGTCGTTGCCGCCGTTGCCGAGCGTGCCGATCGCCATGCCCAACATGGACACACCGAACAGGCCACCCGCGACGTACGTCATCATGCCGCCGCCGCGGCCGGCGTAGAGGAAGGCCATCGCTCCGACACCGCAGAGCATCGGCAGGATCATCAGCACCTGCCCCATGCCCTTGGCCTTCGGCTCCGGCAGCTCGGGCGGGGACTCCAGCAGCACCTCGCCGCGCGGCAGCGCGGGCCCCGGTTGACGCGGAAGCCGGCGGAACACCACCGTACTCACGGCTCTCCCCTCCCCAGAAGCGGCCCTGATCGTGGTCTGCCACCGCCGGTGAGCGTCGGGTGGGCAACCTGTGCGACCGCCATCGTAGGTAATCTCCCGGAGGCGTCGTGGACCCGTGGGGGCGACGCCGTGGGCCGAGCGGATCGTTTGCGAGCAACGAGGAGGCCACTGTGGCGACGAAGACGGCGACCGGTGGGCTGAGCCGGATCACCATCGTGGCGCCACGTACCAGGATGGATCTGGCGCTGCCGTCCGACGTGCCGCTCGCCGACCTGCTGCCCACGCTGCTGCGCTACGCGGGCGAGGACCTGGCCGACGAGGGTGTGCGGCACGGCGGCTGGGCCCTGTCCCGGCTCGGCGGCCAGCCGCTCGACGGTGGCCGTACCGCCGCGCAGCTCGGGGTCCGCGACGGCGAGGTGCTCTACTTCAACCCCCGTGCCGCGACCGCCCCGGAGATCGTCTTCGACGACGTGGTGGACGCGGTCGCCACCTCCACCACCCAGCGGGCGGGCGCCTGGCAGGTGGGCACCACGCGGGCGTTCGCGGTCCTCCTGGCCGCCTCCGCGCTTGCCGGCGGCGCGGTGGCGGCGCTGTTCACCGGCCCGCCGCACCTGCCCGGCGCGGCGGCCGCCTTCGTGGTCGCGGTGGCGCTGCTGGTCGGCGCCGCGGTGCTGTCCCGGGCGGCCGGAGACAGTCGCACCGGCGCGGTGCTGGCCCTGGTCGGGATCGGCTACGCGGGCGTCGGCGGCCTGCTGGTGCTCGCCGGTGAGCGGACGCTCGGCGAGCTGGCCGCCCCGCACGTCCTGCTCGCCGGCACCGCCGTGGTGGTGTTCGGCGCGATCGCCGCGCTCGCCGTCGGCGACCGCCTGCCGCTGTTCCTCGGCGCGGTCGGCGTGGGGGCGGCGGTCGGGCTCGGCGCGGTGCTCAGCCTGGCCTTCGGCATCGGCGCGGCGGCGTCGGCGGCAGTGGTGGCGACAGTCGCCTTCGGCGCGCTGCCGGCGCTGCCGATGCTCGCCTACCGCCTCGCCCGGCTGCCGGTGCCGTCCATCCCCACCGGGCCGGACGACCTGAAGACCGACACCGAGTCGGTGGACGGGCCGTCGGTGCTGCGCAACAGCGAGCGCGCCGACGGTTTCCTCACCGGCCTGCTCTGGACCGTCTCGCTGCTGGTGCTCGGCGGCGAGGTGGTGCTGGCCGAGGACGGCCGCCTGCCGGCGGTCCTGCTCTGCCTGGTCCTGGCGCTGCTGTCGCTGCTGCGGGCGCGCCCGTTCCTCGGCCGCGGGCAGCGTACGCCGGTGCTGCTGTCCGGCACCGTCGGCCTGGGACTGGTCGCCGCCGCCACGTTCGCCGCCGGCTCGCTGGCGGTCCGGCTCGGGCTGGTCCTCGGCGGCCTGGCCGTGGTGGCCGTGATCAGCCTGGTCTACGGCCTGACCGTGGCCGGCAAGCGGATCTCGCCGGTCTGGGGCCGGACCCTGGACATCGTCGAGATCCTGCTGATCATCGCGCTGGTGCCGCTCGCCGTGTGGGTGTGCGGCATGTACGGCTGGATCGTCAACCTTCGACCGTGACGGTCCCCATCGCGGTGCCGACCGGCGCGGTGGCGTAGACGCCGGGACCGTGCTGGCCGTCCAGCGGGCGGGCCGGCACACCCGCGCGCCCGGCCATGTCCCGGACCGCCTTCACCAGCGCCTCGGCGTGCCCGTCCATTGCCGCCACCCGCAGCAGCGGCGGAACCCGCCGGCCGCCCGGGAGCACCACGGCGGCGACCGTGTGCGACGGCGCCGAGGTGGCGGTGACCGCGTCCACGAGCGCGCCGAGCGAGCCGTTGGGGCGTACCCGCAGGGCCAGGCAGCGCTGCGTCCAGCCGCCCCCGCGCACGCTGGTCCACGTCTCCACCGGCGCCTCCGGCGCCAGGTCGAGCCCGGCGCCGGACACCACCGCCGCGTGCAGCTCGTCCCGCCCGAGCACGCGGTGGCCGAGACCGGCGGCGTTGAGCGCCTTGCCGAGCCGGCCCACCCCGGCCGCCACCGTCCGGTGCACGCCGCGCAGGCCGCCGCCCCGGCTCACCGTTTCGGCCCGCGCGTCGGCCACCGACAGTCGCAGCGCCACCCACACGGTCCGGTACGCCGACGGCGGCGCGCCGGGGGCCGGGTACCAGACCAGCGTGTGCGAGACGACCTGGGTCTGGGTGACCGGGCCGGAGAAGTCGGCGAGCACGGCGAGCGCGCGGTCCACCACGGCGGCCTCGATCGAGCCCGCGGGCGCGCCGGGCCGGCCGGTGAGCGCCAGCGCGGCGAACCAGCCCCGGTCGTCCTGCCCGATGCCGAGGCGGGTGCCGCGCTCGGTCAGCTCCACCACTGTCAGTTCCGGGGCGAGCGCGGCCAGCCGGGGGTCGCCGCCCGGCGTCGCGCCCCGGGCCCGGTCGCGGCGGCGGCGCAGCCGGCGGCGGAGCATCAGGTCCTCGTACCACCATCGGCCGCCCCGGCGCGCGAACGCGGCGACCACTGCCAGCAGCGCCAGCCCGCCCACCACCCCGAGCAGCCAGGGCGGGCCGGCGGTGGCGAACCAGACCGCCAGCGCGGCGCACTCCACCACGACGAGCTGCCCGACCACGACCGGGCCGAGCCGGCCCCGGCGGCGCTTGTCGGCCGGGGTGACCGGCCGGTCCACCGGTACGGCGGGGGCGGTGGCCGTACGACCGGGTGGCGCCTGCAGCTGCGTCATCGGTGAGCGTCCCTTCTGGACATCCTGGACATCCGCCGGCGGGGTGCGGCGTTCGGGCGGCGGACGGGGTCCGGCGCACCCCCGGTGGCCCCTTATCGTAGGGAAGCCCGCGACGCCGCTCGGCCCTGTCGTCGTTGGACCCACCCCGCCGGAGGTTAGTCATGCGGACCCGCCGCGATCAGGTCCAGGCGTACCGCTTCGTCACCCGCCGCATCGTCTCGGCGCTGCTGTCGGGCGACCCGGAGACCAACGAACTGCCGATGCGCCGCCTCGGCATGGCGGTGTTCGGCAGCGTGATCGCGGCCGCCGTGGTGCTCGGCGGGGTGGGCGCGTACGGGCAGCTCACCAGCAACTCGGCGCCGCTGGAGCCGAACACGCTGGTGATCGAGCGGGAGACCGGCGCGACGTACTACTTCGGCGAGGACCGGGTGCTGCGCCCGACGCTCAACTACGCCTCGGCGCGGCTGATCGTCAACGACGCGGCGGCGAAGCCCCGCACCATGTCCCAGGCGTCCATCAAGGACCGGCCGCGCGGCCGGCTGGTCGGCATCGTGGGCGCCCCCGACGACTTGCCGGACCGCAAGTCCCTGGTCGGGCTCCCCTGGTCGGTGTGCGACGTGCCCGACCCGAACGACACGCAGCGCTCCACCACGCACCTGGTGATCGACCGGACGCTGCCCGGCGGCACCGCGCTCACCGACCGGGCCGTCGTGGTGCGCACCGGCGACGCCCGCTACCTGCTCACCGGCGGCTCGCGGCTGCGTGTCGCCGGCGACGACCAGGCGCTGGTGGCGTTGAAGATGGCCGGCGTCACGAACCTCACCGTCGGGCAGCAGCTGCTGAACGCGGTGCCGGTGGGGCCGGTGCTGCGCAAGCCCACGATCGACGGGGACGGCGGCGCGAGCGGGCTCACGGTGGGCGGCCGGCCGGCCCGGATCGGCCAGGTCTACCAGGCGGCCGGCCAGTACTACGTGCTCACCCGGCAGGGCCTGGCCACGGTCCGGGAGGTGACCGCGCTGCTGCTGCTCGGCCGGGGTGGCGAGGTGGCGCAGATCACGCCGGACGAGGCGGGCCGGCTCCTCACCGACCAGCGGCTGGAGCCGGACGGCCTGCCCGCCCGGCTGCCGACGCCGCACGAGGTCCGCCCGGGGCGCACGGTGCTCTGCGCCACCTACCGGCCCGGCCCGGCCGGCCAGCCGCCGACCACCACGCTTGAGGTCTTCGACTCCCCGCCGGCCGAGCTGACCGAGGCGACCGCGATGCCGTCGCGGCAGGGCGGCCGGGACGCGGTACGCACCGCCGAGAACGTGCTGCTGCCCGGCGGCAAGGGCGTGCTGGCGCAGGCCACGGCCGGAGAGAGCGGCAAGCCGGCGGCCGGGTCGACGGTCTACCTGATCACCGCCCAGGGCATCCGCTTTCCGCTCGGCACCGCCGGGGGCGACGCGAAGAGCGCCCTCGGGTACGGCGACGTGACCCCGCTGGCCGTACCCGCCTCGCTGCTGGCGCTGGTGCCGACCGGCCCGACGCTGTCGCGCCAGGACGCGATGGCGTACTTCGATGCCTCGACCCCGGCGGCGCCCACCGCGACCCCCTCCACCGGCGGCGCCGCGGCCCAGGTCCAGGGCGGTTGACCGGCCCCGCCCGGGTCCGATGTGGATGGGGCCTGTCACGGGTCGCCCGGGTTGGCGCGTTTCGACTAACCTGAGTGCGGCGAAGGTTATCGACGATGACTACGGGGATGCAGCCATGACGGGGCGCACGACAGTAGACGTACTGTCCCTGGAGGACTTCCACCAGCGACTTGAGCGGCGGCTGGACGAGGCGGAGTCGGTGTTGCGCAAGCTGAACACCCAGATGCAGTGCCGCCCGCCCGCGCTCGGCACGTTCACCGACGCGACCGACAACGCACGTCGCTACTCCGAGACGCACCAGAGCTACGTCAACCACGTCGACCGGCTGCGCCGGGCGATCCTGGCCGCCCGCGAGGCGACCCACAAGATCATGACGAACTACAAGACCGCCGAGGCCCGCAACGCCGCCGCCGCGGCCGACATCGCCGCCGCCCTCTCGGGGCTGAACGAGGCGATGAAGCAGCCGAAGGAGGACCCGCGTGTCTGAGTACACCCGGCGCTACGAGCACGTCAGCCACGAGGAGCTCTACCAGGGCGTCAACGCCGGCGACCCGAAGCAGATCGAGGCGCTCAGCGCCCAGTGGACCTCCCTCAAGAGCACGCTCGACGACCTCGGCCGCGACCTCACCGCCGACCTGGAGGCGCTGTCCAAGAGCTGGACCGGCGACGCCGCGCGCGAGTTCACCAGGCGGCTGGACATGGTCGTGCGCTACTCCGGCAACCTCGCCGAGGGCATGACGGGCATCCGGCAGGGCCTCGACATGATGTCCAGCGAGCTGCGGGCCGCGCAGTCCAAGGCGGAGAGCCCGGAGAAGACCGACGACAACGACAAGCTGCTCTCCGGCGCCGGCAAGGGCTTCCTGCTCGGCGGCGCCCCCGGCGCGGTGATCGGCGGGATCGTCGGCCACCAGCAGGACAAGGCCGAGCAGGAGAAGGCGCACCAGCGGATGGTGCAGGTCGTGGCGAAGCTCGCCGAGGGCTACGACTTCTCGGCGTACGGCCGGATCGTCGTGCCGGACCCGCCCGAGGTCGAGCTGCCCGGCAACACCAGCAACGGCGACCCGACGCTGCAGAACGGCCCCTCGGTCAAGACGCCGTCGTCCGGCCCTAGCCTGGGCAGTTTCGGCCCGGGAGCGAGCGCCACCGCCACCACGTCGGGCGTGCACCACACGGCGCCGACCAGCGGCACGCCCGGTGCGGGCGCCCCGGGCGCGGGCACACCGGGCGGCAACCCCGGCGCGGGCGCTCCGGGCTCGGTCACCACCGGCGGCACCGTCGACCCGGGCGGCACCTCGCTGGCCGGCGCCGGCCCGTTGACCGGCACCACCGGCGGCCCGACGATCGGCGGCGGCGCGGGCTTCGGCTCCGGCGGCGGCCCCGCCACGATGACGGCCGGCGGGGGCGGCGGGCTCTACGGCGCCCCCGGCGTGCTCAGCACCGGGTCGCTCGCGGGCACCGGTCCCAACTCTGCGTCCTCGGCCCGGTTCGGCGGCGCGCCCGGCGCGGAGAACCGCGCGGCGGCCGGCACCGGCCGGCTCACCTCCGGTCGCGGCCTGGTGGTCGAGGCCGGGGGCAGGTCCGGCGAGCGGGCCGGCGGCACCGGGCGGCCCGCGATGGCCGGCCGCGGCGGCGTGCTCGGTGGTCGCGGCAGCCACGGCGACGACGAGTCCGACGGCCGGCTGACCTGGCTCACCGAGGACGAGATGGTCTGGGGCGACGGCGACGGCGCTCCGCCGCCGGTGCTCGGCGGCAACTGACAGCGGCATCGAGGCAGCGGTCCGTCCACAGCGACCCGTGGGACGGCTCACGTAACCAGCAAGATCTTTGAGCTGCGAAATCGTCCGCTGACCGATAGGTTGAATTGGTGCTGCCCGTAGCGTTCGCCCCGTCCACCTGGACGGCGACGCTGCGCCGGATCGCCCGCACGGCCGTGGCCGGCCTGGTGCTGATCGTCGGCCTCCAGGGCATCGCCGCCGCACCCGCCCATGCCGCCGTGACCGAGCAGTCCGTCGCGGTCACTGTCGCCTCCGCCGCCGCGCCGAGCGTGATCGCGTCTCCGGTTCCGGCCGAGGTCGGCCTGACGACGGTCGCGGCGGGCGGCACGACGGCCGACGGCGCGCCGCGGTCCACCTCCGGTCCCGCCGCCGACGCGGCCGGCACCGAATCCACAGCCGCCGGGCGGGTGCCCGGCGTCGAGGCCGTCGCCGTCGCCGACCCGGCTCGGGCAGCCATCGCCCGCCGCGGTCCGCCGCGCGCCTGACCGGGCCACCTTTCCGGTACGCCCCGGCGCGGCCACACCTGCCGCACCCGCGCGCCCTGCCGCGTCTCCGTAGCGAGACGCACCCCACCCGGATGACCGGGCCACAAACCGTTGTTCGTCAGTCGTTCCACCTTGAGGTGCTGGTGATGCAGACCGTCTTCTCCACCGTCCTGCCCGACGTCCCCGCTGCCGCCGTGATCTGGCTGGCTCTGCTCGCCGTGGCCGCCACAGTGGTCGCCGCCCTGATCGTCCGCCCGTCCCGGTTCCGCTCGGAGCTTGTCGACCGGATCAGTGACGCCGCCCGGCCGAGCAGCATCGATCAGGCCGAGCGGGCCCGCGTACAGGATCGGGAGCGGGACCGGTACGCCGACGAGGTGGCGGTGGCCGCCGCCCGCGCGGCGGCGACCGCCGAGCGGAGCCGGACGGAGTGGCTGACCGCCCAGGAGGAGGCCGAGGCGGCCTGGCAGGCGTACCAGGCGGCGGAGGACGACGTGCGGCGCCTGGCCGCCGCCGCGGCGCTGCCGCTGCCCCGGACCGCCCGGACCCCGGCCGAGTACGCGGACCGGGAGCGCTGGCTGCACCGGGCGGCGATGGACGCCCAGTGGCGCAACGAGATCACGGTGCGGCAGCTCAGCGACATCCTCGGCGGGAACGGCTGGGACCCGAGCCGGCACCCGGTGGAGCAGGAGCTGCTGCTGCGCCGGCTGGTTCGGGACAACCTCGCCGCCCGGCACCGGGCCGCCACGCAGCGGGAACAGGCCGCCTGGCAGGCCGCCGAGCGGGCCGCGGCGGCGGCGCAGAGCCTGCGCGACGAGGCGTTCGCGGCGCTGCACCCGGCCCCTGAGCCGCAGGCGGAGCTGTCCATCGTCGGGTTCGCCGGGCCGGAGACCACCCGGGAACTGCCGACCGGTTCGGCCGCCGTCGACATCACCCGCGAGCTGACCCCGGTTGCCCGGGGACGGGCGGCCGTGGCGGCCTGAGCGCCCCGGGCCACGACCCGGGGCGTCACGGCCACGACCCGCGGGCGGCATCGACCCGGCTCGGCTAGCGTGAGGGCGTGTCCCGTGAAGCCTGGGTGCTCGTCGTACTCGCCGCCGTCGTCGCGGCGGCCATGCTGGCCGGGGCGGTCGTGCTCGCCGTCCGGCTGGTCCGCACCCGCCGCATGCTCGGCGCGCTCGGCGCCGGCGGCAAGGTCGCGTTCTACGGCGCGCTGATCTACACGATCCTGCCGGTGGACCTGCTGCCCGACCCGATCTACCTGGACGACATGGGCGTGCTGGCCGGCGCGCTGTTCTACCTGGGCCGGCTGGCCGTCAAGCATCGTGCCGCCCAGGTGGAACAGCGGGCCACCGGGAAGTCCCCGGCGCTGCCGCCCGGCGCGGCGCCCCGCCGATGAGACACGCGAACGAGGAGACGGCATGGCGGGACGGCACCGGTTGGATCCGCACGACGGGCGGGTGGCCCGCTTCTTCGCGGACCGGCATCTCGCCACGCTGACCACGCTGCGCGCCGACGGCACCCCGCACGTCGTACCGGTGGGGGTGACCTTCGACCCGGAGGCCGGCCTGGCCCGGGTGATCACCTCGGCGGGGTCGGCCAAGGCGCGGCACGTCGCCGCGGCCGGACCGGACGGCACTCCGGTGGCGGTGTGCCAGGTCGACGGCCGCTGGTGGCTGACCGTGGAGGGCCGGGCGGCGCTGCGCCGCGACCCGGCTTCGGTGGCCGAGGCCGAACGGCGGTACGCCGAGCGTTATCGCACCCCGCGTCCGAATCCGGAGCGGGTGGTCATCGAGATCGCGGTGACCCGGCTCCTGGGCAGCCTGCCCGATTGAGGCGCTCTGTCCGGTTTCGCGGTGGCCCCGGTCACGCCTGGAAATGAGGCCCGGAAGCAGGGCGGTTGAACTCTCCGTACGCCGAGCGCCACTCCTGGTGCCGCGTCTCCCGCACGGAGCCGTCGACCCCCGAATGGAGCCTCGACATGAACCCGATCATCCGCAAGTGCCTGCTCTCCGTCGCCGGTCTCGCCGCTGCCGGCGGTGCCGTCGCCGGCCCGGCTGCCGCCCACGCGGCCCCGGTCAAGGGCAAGGGTGACCGCACCGCCGACTACGAGTACCAGGCTCAGCCGAACTTCTTCTACTGTGGTCCCGCCTCGGCCCGCATCGCGCTCTCGGCCGAGGGCAAGGACGTGAGCCAGGACGAGCTGGCGGCGAAGCTGGGCACCACCCAGAACGGCACCGACTCTGCCATCGACATCACCCGCGTGCTCAACGAGTACACCGGCGGCAAGTACCGGACCACCGAAATCCGCGACGACGTGGCCACCCCGGAGCAGGTGGCCCGCCTGCGCGCGGACATCCGGACCGCCGTGGACGACGACCGGCCGGTGGTGGCGAACATCCTGGGCGGCGCCCGGGACATCGACGGGGTGGAGCACAGCTACCCCGGCCACTACCTGACCGTGGTGCGGTACGAGGGCGACGCCGACACCGTCCTCATCGCCGACCCGGCCCGGCCGGACACGCCGACGTACTGGATGGACGTGACCGAGCTGGCCAACTGGATCGCCGGACGCGGCTACAGCTCCTGACCCCGACGCCACGGCGGCCACGCTCCCTGAGGGGGCGTGGCCGCCGTCGTGTCCGGAGCCGGTGCGGGTGTACGGGGTCAGCGCCCGGTGTCACCCTCGCCGGTCCGCTGCTGCGCCATGTCGACGCCCTTGTCGATCTGGGCGTCGTACTTGCCGCCGGTGCGCTTGTCGGCCGCGCCACCCGCCTTCTCGATGCCCTGGTCGACCTGCTTGTCATGCTTGTCGGCGAAGTCCTTGGCCTTGTCCATGAAGTCGCTCATGTCGGATCTCCCTTCGATACGTTGGAAGCCTTCCCTGGGGCTGGGGGCACAAACACCGGGTGGGCGATTCCCGCCGGGGTGTCGGATCGACGTGCGTCGGGTACCAACGGCCACGATCGAGGAGGCGACGTGGACGCTGATGGATCCGAGCCGACGCGGCCGGCACCGACGACCGGCCCCCGGCAGACCTGGGCGGGGCTGCCCTGGCCGGTACGGACCGCTGTCACCTGGAGCGCCTGTCTCCTCGTGGTGACGGCCGGGTTGTGGCTGCTGGGGCAGATCGCGGTGCTGCTCGCGCCGCTGGCGGTGGCGCTGGCCGGCACGCTCTTCCTCACCGCGCTGCTCGATCCGGTCCTGGTACGCCTGCGCCGGCTGCGGGTGCCGGCCGGGCTCGCCGCGCTGCTCACCGTCCTGCTGCTGCTCGGCGTCCTCGGTGGTGCCGGCGTACTGGTCTGGAACCTCACCGCGAGCCAGTTCGGCGAGCTGAGCCAGCAACTCGACGAGGGGCTGCAACGCACCCGCGACTTCGTCACCTCCAGCCTGCCGGTCACCGATCAGCAGCTCGACCGGCTGGTGGAGCAGATCCGGCAGGGCCTGAGCAGCGGGACGCCCGACCCGGTGGCCGGGGCGCGCAAGGCAGCCGAGGTGGCCGGCGCGATCCTGCTCGCGCTGGTGCTGCTGTTCTTCCTGCTCAAGGACGGCCGTTCGATGTGGCACTGGGTGTTGCGCCGGCTGACCGGTCCGCGCCGGGAGCTGACCGCCGAGGCGGGCCGGGCCGGCTGGCGCACGCTCGGCGCGTACAGCCGGGGCACGATGATCATCGCGGCCATCGACGCCATCGGCATCGGACTGGCGCTTGTCGTGTTGCGGGTCCCGCTGGCCCTGCCGCTCGCCCTGATCACGTTCCTCGGCGGCTTCGTGCCGATCATCGGTGCCACGGTGGCCGGCGCGGTGGCGGTGCTTGTCGCGCTCGCCGCGAACGGTCCCACCACGGCTCTGCTCACGCTCGCCGCGGTGATCGCCGTCCAGCAGATCGAGGGCAACCTGCTGGAGCCACTGGTGATGCGGCGGCAGGTGCAACTGCATCCGGCGGTCATCCTGGTGGTGGTCACCGCCGGCACGCTGGTCGCCGGGGTGGCCGGCGCGTTCGTGTCGGTGCCGATCGCGGCGGTGCTCTGGCGGGTGCTGGACACCGTGCAGCGGCACCGCGCCGAAACCGGCCGCGCCGCCGGGCCGGACCCGGCCGTCGAAGCCGCGGGCTGACGGGCTGCCGCTCAGGCGGGGTGCGGCTGGCGCAGGTGGGTGGTGAACCAGGTACCTGCCTGGTCGGCCACCTGCTCCAGCGTGCCGGGCTCCTCGAACAGGTGGGTGGCGCCGGGCACGATCCGCAGCTCCGCCACCTCGCCGAGCGCGTCCCGGGCCTGCTCGTTGAGCACGATCACCTGCTCGTCCAGGCCGCCGACGAGCAGCAGCGTCGGTGCGCGTACCGCGGTCAGTGAGCTTCCGGCCAGGTCGGGCCGGCCACCCCGGGAGACCACCGCGGCCACCCGGTCCGGCCGGGCCGCCGCGGCGACCAGGGCGGCGGCGGCGCCGGTGCTGGCCCCGAACAGCCCGATCGGGAGCCGCCCCAGCTCCGGGTCGGCGCCCATCCAGTCGACGATCCCGGCCAGGCGCTCGGCCAGCATCCCGATGTCGAAGCGCAGTTCGGCGGTGACCTCGTCCCGCGCCTCCTCGTCGGCGGTCAGCAGGTCGACCAGCACGGTGGCCAGCCCACGGTCGTTGAGCGCGCGTCCGACGGCCGTGTTGCGCGGGCTGTGCCGCGAGCTGCCGCTCCCGTGCGCGAACAGCACCACCCCACCGGCCCCGCCGGGCACACTGACATCCCCGACGAGCCCTCCGTCGACAACAGGCACCGAAACCTCACGCATATCCCTCCACCCCCCGCCCACCCGATACCCCCCAACCGCACGATCATGAAGTTGACGGCCCAGAAAGCGCCCCCTCCCCGCCAACTTCATGATCACGCCCATCCGGGCAAGACCACGGGAGATCTTGGTACGAAACGGCCCCTGGAGGGGCCGTTTCGTACCAAGATCCACGGGGACGCCACCCCAGCCCCACCGGACCCCGCCCCGACGGGGTCGATCATGAAGTTGGCGGCAGATTTGGAGATCCACAACGCCGTCAACCTCATGATCGACGGGGACAGCCAGCGGGGATCCCGGCGGGGAACGCCGCGCGGGGACGCCGCGCGGGGAACGCCGCGCGGGGAGGCCGCGCGTGCGGGGTTGCGTTGACGTCGGCGGCAAGGTTTAGCGTCGATTCACCAGGCAGGGACGGGGGCGGCGGATGCGGATCGGGGAGCTGGCGCGGCGGGCCGGTACGAGCACCCGCACCCTGCGCTACTACGAGACCCACGGCCTGGTCCGGCCGGGCCGGTCCGCCAACGGGTACCGGGTCTACGACGAGGCGGAACTGCGCGTCGTCCGCGAGATCCGCTCCCTGCTGGCGATCGGTTTCGGCCTGGACGACATCCGCCCGTTCGTCGCCTGCCTGCGCGCGGGGAACGACTCCGGTGACGTCTGCCCCGATTCGGTGGCGGTGCTGCGGCGCAAGCTCGCCGAGGTGGACGACTACCTCGACCGGCTGGGCGACGTCCGCCGCCGCCTGCACGACCAGCTCGCCCACGCGATCGCCCAACGGGAGGAAACATGCCTCAGGACACGGGGACCGGCCGGCTGACCCCGGTCACCGACGACACTTTCGCGGCCACCGTGCTGGCCGCCGACCGGCCCGTGGTGGTCGACTTCTGGGCCGAGTGGTGCCCGCCGTGCCGGGTGGTGTCGAAGCACCTGGCCGAGCTGGCCGAGGAGTTCGGCGACGCGCTGCGCTTCGTCACCCTCAACACCGACGAGAACCCGGCCACCACCCGCGCCCACCGGATCATGTCCGCGCCGACCATGCTGGTGTTCCGGGACGGCGAGGTGGTCGGCTCGATCGTCGGCTCCCGCCCCAAGGACCACCTGCGGCGCAGCTTCGCCCGCCACCTGGACGGTTGAGCCGCCGCCGGGCGGGAACGCGCGGGGTGACCACGGACCCCGACGGATCGCGAGGATCGTCATGGCGAAACAGGACAGGTCCCGGGAACAGGAACTCACCGACCAGGAGCGTCGCAAGCGGGAGCTTGAGGGCTCGCCGGACTGGGCCGACCGCGCCTCGACGGCGCGGACATCCGACGATCCGCGGGCCACGGCGCCGCGCGACGCCGGCGGGCGCCCGTCCAACGGCCGCCAGTTCTGAGGGTACGCGTACCGAGCGGTCCCGCCTCTTCGGGGCGGGACCGCTACATGCGTTCCGGCAGGTGCATCAGCGGCGCGCGGCCCTGCGGCTGCTCCGGCTGCGGCTCGGTCGGGTGCTCGGGCGGGATCGGCACGGTGACCGGCTGCGCCGAGGTGACCCGCAGCGGCTCGCCGTGGTGCCGCAGCTCCACCACCGTGTCCGGGCCGCCGTTGCGCAGCGAGTACGTGGTCTGGTGCGGCCGCACGTCGACGCGCAGTCGCATCCCGCGCCACTGGAGCGAGAACTCCAGTCGGCTGAGGCGGCTGGAGAGCCGGGGCGCGAAGGAGAGCGTCCCGTCGTGGTCCCGCAGGCCGCCGAATCCGGCGACGAGCGCGATCCAGGCGCCGGCCAGGGACGCCATGTGCACGCCGTCGCGGGTGTTCTCGTTCAGGTCGTGCAAATCCATCAGCGCGGCCTCGCGCAGGTAGCGGTGGGCCAGTTCGAGGAAGCCGACCTCGGCCGCGAGCACCGCCTGGGTGCAGGCGCTCAACGACGAGTCGCGTACGGTGCGCCGCTCGTAGTAGACGAAGTTGCGCAGTTTCTCGGCGGCGCTGAACGCGTCGCCCCGCCAGTGCATGGCGAGCACCAGGTCGGCCTGCTTGACGACCTGCTTCCGGTAGAGGTCGAAGTACGGGTAGTGCAGCAGCAGCGGGTACTTCTCCGGTGGCGTGTGCTCGAAGTCCCACTCCTGGAACCGGGTGAACCCCTCGACCTGCTCGTGCACCTCGGTCTCGGCGTCGTACGGGACGTGCATGTCGTTCGCGGCGTCCCGCCACGCGGCGGCTTCCTCCTCGGTGACGCCGAGGTCGAGGGCCTGGTCCCGGTAGCGCATCGCGCAGTCCGCGGCGGTACGCAGGTTCCGCTGCGCCATCAGGTTGGTGTAGACGTTGTCGTTCTTCACGGCTGTGTACTCGTCGGGGCCGGTCACGCCGTCGATGTGGAACTGCCCGGCCCGGTCGTGGTGGCCGAGGGATCGCCACAGCCGGGCGGTCTCGACAAGCAGTTCCAGTCCGATCTCGCGTTCCAGTGTCTCGTCGCCGGTGACCAGCACGTAGCGGCGCAGCGCGTCGGCGACGTCGGCGGCGATGTGGAACGCGGCGGTTCCGGCCGGCCAGTACGCCGACGACTCGGGTCCTTCGATGGTGCGCCACGGGAAGGCGGCGCCTTCGAGGTTCAGCGTGCGGGCCCGCTCCTGGGCCTGGGCGAGCGTGGCGTGCCGCCACTGCAGCGCGTCGCGGACCGCGCCGGGCTGGGTGTACGTGAGCACCGGCAGCACGAACATCTCGGTGTCCCAGAATGCGTGGCCGTCGTACCCGGGGCCGGTGAGGCCCTTGGCGGAGATCGGCCGCCGTTCCCCGCGGGCGCCGGCCTGGAGCACGTGGAAGAGGCCGAAGCGGACGGCCTGCTGGACCTCCGGGTCGCCTTCGACGCGCACGTCGGCGGCGTCCCAGAACGCGTCGAGGTATTCCCGCTGCGCCCGGCGCAGCCCGTCCCAGCCGTCGAGCCGGGCCGCGGCGAGCGCCGCGCCGACCTGGTCGCGCAGCGCCGGCAGCGACCGGCGGCTGGACCAGCCGTACGTGAGGTACTTGATCACGTGCAGCTTCTCGCCGGGCTTGAGCACGCAGCCGATGGTGGTGCGGACCCAGTCCTCGTACCCTTCGCTCTCGATCGTGGTGCGTTCGGGGCCGTGCACGTCGTGGCCCATGGCGGCGGCGACCCGCAGGCCGCTGACCTTGGTCCGGTGGATGAGCAGGCCGCCGTCGTCGGTGGTGAGTTCTTCCTCGGCCTGCAGCGGTGACTCCAGCACGGCGGCCACCCGGGGGTCGCGGCTCTGCGGCGGCAGCGTCTCGTTGGCCACCAGCTCGGACTGGAGGATCAGCCGCAGCGGCCCGTCGACCGGCTCCACCTCGTAGTGGATGGCGGCGACCGAGCGCTGGGTGAACGACACCAGCCGGGTGGTGCGGACCTTGACCTCGCGCCCGGCCGGGGAACGCCAGTGCAGGTCGCGTTGGAGCGTTCCGGCGCGCATGTCGAGGACCCGCTCGTGGGCGAGCACCTCGCCGTAGCGGACGTCGAGCGGTTCGTCGTCCACGAGCAGCCGGATCAGTTTGCCGTTGGTGACGTTGACGATGGTCTGCCCCGACTCGGGGAAGCCGAAGCCGGCTTCCGCGTACGGCAGCGGGCGCAGTTCGTAGAAGGAGTTCAGGTAGGTGCCGGGTAGGCCGTGCGGCTCGCCCTCGTCGAGGTTGCCGCGCAGCCCGATGTGCCCGTTGGAGAGCGCGAACACCGACTCGGACTGGGCCAGCACGTCCATGTCGAGGCGTACCTCCCGGACATGCCAGGGCTCGACCGGATACGCCCGTTCCCGGATCACGCGGCCGGCTCCGCCGCGAGCAGTTCGGCGAGGTCGGTGACCACCACGTCGGCGCCGTGCGCCAGCAGCTCGTCGGCCTGGCCGACCCGGTCGACGCCGATCACGTACCCGAATCCGCCGGCCCGTCCGGCGGCCACGCCGGCGAGGGCGTCCTCGAAGACGGCGGCCTGCGCCGGTTCGACGCCGAGCAGCCGCGCGCCTTCCAGGAACGTGTCCGGGGCCGGTTTGCCGCGCAGCCCGTTCGCGCGGGCGACCACGCCGTCGACCCGCGCCTCCAGCCAGTGGTCCAGCCCAGCGGCGTGCACCACGGCGGCGCAGTTGGCGCTGGCCGAGACGACCGCCCGCCGCAGCCCGGCCGCGGTGGCGGCCTCCAGGTAGCGAACCGAACCTTCGTACGCCTCGACGCCGTGCTGCTCGATCCGCTGGAGCAGGACGACGTTCTTGCGGTTGCCGAGGCCGTTGACCGTGTCCGCCTCGGGTGGGTCGTCGGGTGAGCCCTCGGGCAGGGTGATGCCGCGCGAGGCCAGGAATGTGCGCACCCCGTCGGCGCGCGGTCTGCCGTCCACGTAACGGTTGTAGTCCGGTCCGGGGTCGAACGGTTGGAACGGCTCGCCGGTTTCGACGGACCGTCGCCGCAGGTAGGCGTCGAACGTCTCCGCCCAGGCGGCGTTGTGCACCTTGGCGGTCTGCGTCAGCACACCGTCCAGATCGAAGAGACACGCGCTCACGTGCGCGGGGAGGCCCAGCATCGCTTGAATCTATCCGGCGCTCGCCCCGGGCAAACCCGTTCAGGGCTCAGCGGTTCGGGCGCAGCGTCCAGATCACGGTGAGCGAGGAGGTGAGCGTGCCGTCCTCGGTGCGGACCTCCACCTCGACCGGGAACTCGGGCCGTCGCCCGGCGTCCAGCTCGGCCAGCACCTCGGCGGGGACACCGCCGAGCCGCGCCGTCGCCAGCACCGGCCCCACCGCCACCTTGAGGTAGCGGATGGTCGCGGTCACGGCCAGGGGTACGGCCCGGTCGAGCACCTGCCCGAACGCGGCCAGGACAACCGCGCCCGAGGCGGTCTCCCCCAGCGTGAACATGGCTCCGGCGTGCGGGCCGCCCACGTGGTTGTGGTGCGCCGGGTCGTCGGGGAGCCGGACCACGGCCCGGACCCCGCCCTCGGCCTCGGGCGCCACCTCGACGAACTCGATCCCGAGCGTGCGGGCGAACGGCACGGCGTCGAGGAGACCGGCCGCGACCTGGCGAGAGTCGATGCTCATGCCCGAACGCTACTCGCCGGTAACTTCCCCGGCAAGACACCGGAACACGTTGGCCGAATGTCACTAAATAAGTGACATCCACGTCGCCTGACGCTAGCCTTGTCTCTTATTAAGAGACATTGGGACATGAGATGATCTACGCCACCCCAGAACTCAACGATCGCGACGAGACCGTCCTGGCCGAGGTGCATGACATGCGCCGCATGCTCGCCGATGTCCTGCGCACTCCTCGCCGGTGGACCGGCGGCCTCCGGCGCACGATGTTGGCCCGCGCGATTCTCGGCTCCAACAGCATCGAGGGCTACGTGGTCGCCGAGGACGACGCCGCCGCCGCGCTAGACGGCGAGGAGCCGCTGAGCGCCGACGACCGGACCTTCGCCGAGATCCGGGGCTATCGGCAGGCTCTGGGATACGTGCTGCAAACCGCCGGGGATCCGCACTTCCGGTTCGACACGTCGGTGATCCGCAGCATGCACTACATGATGCTCTCGCACGATCTGGGCAAGAGCCCGGGGCAATATCGCAAGGGCCCGATCTACGTCCACGATGAGCGAACCGATGAGCGGGTGTACGAGGGCGCGGACGCCGACCACGTGCCTCACCTCATGGAGGAGCTAACCGAAGATCTACGGTCGGATGTCACCGCCTCTCCGCTCGTCAAAGCAGCCATGGCGCATCTGAACCTGGTGATGATCCATCCGTTCCGTGATGGCAACGGGCGAATGGCACGCGCCCTTCAGACGTTGGTGCTCTCCCGACGCGCGATCGTCGAGCCTGCTTTCTCCAGCATCGAGGAATGGCTGGGCAGCAACACCGAGGACTACTACCGGGTGTTGGCGGTTACCGGACGTGGCCGCTGGAACCCCGAAGGTTCGGCGCACCTCTGGGTGTCGTTCAACCTGCGCGCCCATCACATGCAGGCGCAGACCGTCGCTCGCCGCTTCGAGGAGGCGTCCGGCATCTGGTCGGAGTTGGACGCGATCGTTGCCGAGAACAGGCTCCCTGAGCGGGTGACCGATCTCCTCTACGAGGCAGTCCTGGGCTATCGCATCCGTCGCTCCGGGTACGTCAAACTTGCCGATGTCGAGGACAGGACCGCATCTCGGGATCTGGCCAGCCTTGTCGAGCAGGGCCTTCTGGAAGCACGAGGTGAGCGGCGGGGCAGGCATTACGTCGCCGGCCCCACGCTGGTGACGGTGCGGGAAAGAGTCCATGCTCAGCGCAAACCGATCAGCGACCCCTATCCGGCCATGCCGGTCGTTCTCGCAACCGAGGCTGCCAATACGACCGGCTCAGGTGAACGCTTGTAACCACGGCTTATTTCACGGCGCTGTCGCGGCGTTTCGGCGGCTGTCGACTCCGGGTAGCGAATGGCCCATGAACCGCGATCTCGCGCGCGGGCTGACGGTGGCGTGGGCGCTCCCGGAGTTCCGCGACGGGCTGCGTCACCTCGTCGACCTCGACGAGGTGACAGTGCTGCTGGCCGCACTGTCCCTTCCGGACCGCGACCGCGAGGTCGAGCGCAGCGCGCTGGGCCTGCTGCGGTCCGGGCTCGACAGCACCGAGGTCCGGGAGGCGGTGTTGCTGCTGCTGGAGCGGGACACCGTACGCCGGCCGCTCGTCGCCGCGGCGGTGGAGCCGCTCGCCGACCGTCCCGGCCTGGTCACCGCCGTCACGTCCGCGGCCGAGGACCCCCGGGTACGCCACGAGGTAAGGGCGATGCTGGACAGCCCCGGCGTCCGCGAGCTGATCTGGCGGGCGGCCGACGACCAGGTGAGCGACAACCGGTTCGGGCTGGTCCGCCGGGCGGCGGTGCTGTTCGTCCGGCACCCGAGCGCGCGGCGACTGGCGTGGGCGCTCCGCCGGCACGGCGTGCTCCGCGAACTGCGCCGCAAGGCGTGATCCGGAGCCGCATCACCTGATCGGGCCGGTCAGCTCCGCACAGCGGGGCCGGCCCTCGACAGCTCGGCCGTCACTCGTAGCCCATGGCGGGGATGATCTCGCCCAGTTCCCGCTCGACGTACGCGCGGGTGCCGGCGTCGAACTGGTCGTCGCGGTGCGCGAGCCTGCCCGCCTGGAACGTCGACGCGGTGACGGCGTCCTCGACGCCGAGCCGTGCGAACAGGGCGCGCCGCTGCCCGGCCCAGTCGGCCGCGAGGTCTTCCGCCTTCACCTCGACGTACCGCCGGGTCGTCAGGTCGGCCGCGTTCCTCCAGGCCAGCCATCGTTGATAGACCGGCACGAGGTAGGCCAGCGCCCCGTCGACGGTGGACGGCGCCCACGGCTGGGCCAGGTGGGAGGCGAGCACCGAGACCGGGTGCCGTGTGATGTGCACGATCGTCGCCTCGGGAAACAGCTCCCAGAGGAAGTCCATGGCGAAGAGGTTGAACGGCGTCTTCTCGCACCACGTCGGCTTGCCCGCGTCGGCCGCCGCGCCGCCGAACAGCGTCTCGACCAGGCCGCGCAGGACGGCGATCAGCTCGGCCCGGTCGCGGAAGTACCTCGGCACGACCCGTCGTCGGCCCGTCGGCCCGAACGGCCCGGTGGGCCGGTCGCCGTCGCCGAAGCCCGCCGCGGGCGCGGGCTCCTCGAAGGCGTCCGCGATCAACAGCGGCCAGAGCTGGTGTACGGCGTCCCGGTAGCGCCGTTCGCCGACCAGCTCGGGCACGGTCTTGCCTCGGTCGTCACGCCGTCCGGGCACCCGTACGGTCAGGAAGTCGCTGAGCCGCTGCAGGGCGTCCTCGCCGACGATGGGGTCGTACCGTTCGGTGAGCGCGTCGGCCAGGTCCCGCAGGCCGCCGGGTTCGACGATGAACTTGGTTTCCATCGGGATCCGGTGGATCAGCGGGTGCTGGCCGATGACGTCGGCGATCCGCGAGGTGCCCGAACGACCTGTGCCCGCGACGAAGACCGGTGAGGGGGACGGCATGGACGGCAGTGAAACTCCCGGCCGGGCGCAGGGGCAATCCATTTATCCCCGCCGGGAGCTGATCGGCCTCCTGGCCGACGCGGTCGGGTCCGTCACCGTGCCGCACCCGACCCGGGTCGCGGTCGACGGGCCGCCCGCTGCCGGCAAGACCACGCTCGCCGACGAGCTGGCCGCCGTCCTGCGCGCCCGGGGCCGGTACGTCATCCGCGCGACGGTGGACGACTTCCTCTTCCCCCGCGCCCGGCGTTACCGGCGCGGCGAGTTCTCGGCCGAGGGCTGCTACGTCGACACCCACGATCACGGGTCGCTGAACCGGGTGCTGCTCGATCCGCTCGGCCCGGGCGGAGATCGACGCTTCCGGCACACGGTCTACGACCACGCGACGGATACGGTGCTGTCTCCGCCGCCCACGACCGCTCCGGCGGACGCCGTGCTGGTGTTCGACGGTGTCTTCCTCCTGCGCCCGGAACTGGTCGACCGGTGGGAGCTGCGCGTCTTCGTGTCCACCGCGCTCGACAAGACGGTGGACCGGGCCGTGATCCGCGAGAGCCGCGTGTCGACGAGAGCCGACGTCGAGCGGCGCTGGCACGAGCGTTACCTTCCCGCCCAGCGGCTCTACTTCGCCACTGCCCGCCCGGCCGAGCACGCCGACGTCGTGGTGCACAACGACGACCCCGGGCGGCCGATGTGGGCGATCCGGGCGGCCTTGGATGGCAGGCTGGCAGCCATGGACAGGAATCGGGTGGCCGCCTGGATCGCGGCGTACGAGCAGGCGTGGCGCACACCGGGCACTGCGGCGCTCGGCACGATGTTCACGCCCGACGCGACCTACCAGCAGGGGCCGTACCGGGATCCGGTGGTCGGCCTGCCCGCCATCGTCCGCATGTGGGACAGCGAACGCGACGGACCCGACGAGGTCTTCCAGATGACCTCGGAGGTCGTCGCGGTCGACGGCGACACCGCTGTGGCCCGGGTGCAGGTCCGGTACGGCGACCCGGTCCACCAGGAGTGGCGCGACCTCTGGATCATGCGGTTCGCCGAGGACGGCCGCTGCCAGTCGTTCGAGGAGTGGCCGTTCGCGCCGGAACGGCGGACCACCGCCGCCGGGTGACGACGGCGGTCGCTGCCTAACCCCGCTTCGCGTACGCGACGAACGCCGCCCAGCTCGACGACGTGAACGTCAGCGCCGGCCCCTGCCGGTCCTTGCTGTCCCGCACCCCCACCACGCCGGGCAGATTGTCCGCCACCTCCACGCAGTCGCCGCCATTACCGCTGCTGCGGGTGCTCTTGCGCCAGATCGCGCCGGTCAACTCCATCGCTTCGCCGCCTCCGAGATCGCCGCCAGAGTCTCCCCGTGCGGCATCGCCTCCGCACGGCACGACGTCCAGCTCTGCCACTCATTGATGAGCCGAGCACGAACGCTGATCGTCGGACCAGCGTTCGCGACCCGGCTGCCGGTTGACCGCTACGGGTCAGGCGCGCTTGGCGTACGCGACGAACGCCGCCCAGCTCGACGACGTGAACGTCAGCGCCGGCCCCTGCCGGTCCTTGCTGTCCCGCACCCCCACCACGCCGGGCAGATTGTCCGCCACCTCGACACAATCGCCGGAATTGCCGCTGCTGCGGGTGCTCTTGCGCCAGATCGCGCCGGTCAACTCCATCGCTTCGCCGCCTCCGAGATCGCCGCCAGAGTCGCCCCGTGCGGCATAGCTTCCGCGCGCACCGACTCCCAGGTTTGCCGAAGTGATTTTACGTCCGCGTGCCGCTCCACAATCGTGCCGTGCAACTGGTTGTCCAAGTAGCCCACGTCGTCACCGTCAGCCGGGGTCGCGAGCACGAAAGCACCGTTGAGCCCCGGATAGGCACCGACCGTTTCCGGCACCAGGTGGAGGTGCACGCGAGGCCGACGACCCACCTCGACCAGATGCGCCAGCTGCTCCCGCATCACCTTGGGACCGCCGACGGCGCGAGTGAGCACCGAATGGTCGATCACTGCCACGAACTGCGGTGGAGCCGGACGGTCCAGCACCACCTGCCGCGCCATCCGTGCGGCCACCTGCTGCTCCATAGCATCACCGACAAGTGGGCTAGCGCCCTCGTGCAGTGCGCGGGCGTACTCCTCAGTCTGCAACAGGCCGGGCACCACCAGCGGTTGAAAGCTACGCAGTGAGGCAGCTTCCTGCTCGATGCTCACCCACTCGCGGAACCACGGCATCAGCGCCTCCTGCATCAGCGCGTCCCGGATCCGCACCAGCAGGCCGCCGCCGTTCAGCACCTCGTCGCAGCGCTCGGTGAACTCGGCGCGCGGCGCGCGGCGGCACTGCTCGACGGCCGCCACCAGCGACGCCGAATAGCTCACCCGCTCGCCCAGCGCCTCCTGGGTAAGCCCCGCATCGGTACGTAACCGACGTAGCTCACCGGCGAACAGTTCCCACAACGGCACACGGATCATCTGCACACCTCTGCACACGGCTGCACACGGAAATCGGCCGGTCGGACGGCCGGGAAGGTGGGGGTGGAACGCCTTCCGACCCTAGCGGCGCGGTGACGAGACTGTCACGCAGTGGAATCGAATTCGTCCGATTCCCGCTACCGAGAGGAGTTGCGCCGTGCGACTGCGCTGGTTCCGCTGCCGGGGTGCGTCGGCACCGACACTGCCCCAGCGGGTACGGGGCGACAATCTGCCGGACTGGATGCGGCAACCCACCCGTCCACTCCCGACGATGGGTCCCGGCCGGGTCGGCAACCTCACCCCGGCCCAGCAGTGGCGGGCGAACGGCGGTCGCTGGCCGGTCCCGGAGCAGCGCGGCGGCGACGCCGGCAACCGGCGCGACGGCCACGAGGAGCCTCGGTGATCAGCCACCAGCTCGGGCAGCCGCCGGACGGACCCAAGCCGGATCGACCCCGGCCGTACCCGTTGCACGCCACCCCGCACACGCCGCTGCGTCCGATGTGGTGCTGCCGGGCCTGCGGCCAGCCGTGGCCGTGCCCGACGGCCCGTCTGCTGCTGCGCAGCGAGTACGAGGACAACCGGATCGGGCTGTCCATCTACCTGTGCGGGCTGCTGTACGAGGCGACGCGCGACCTCTACCGGCTGAACCCGAACGACGCGCCCGCCCCGGCCGACATGTTCGCCCGCTTCGTCGGCTGGGGCCCGTACCGCCGTCACCCGCCCGTCCCTCCGGGCGGCGGCTGTTAATAAGGGGCCCTTCCTCTACCGGAGGCGTTAACAGGGTGCCCTTCCTTTCACCGCCAGCCGACGTCGATGCGGTCGCCTCGCTCGTCGAAGAAGTGCAGCGCGTCCATCCGCACCTGCACGGCGAGCGGGTGCCCGGGCGACACCTGCGGGTACGGCGCGAGCCGTACCGCCAGTTCCGCCGGACGACGGTGGTGGCGGCCCGGGTCGGGCAGCACGCTGGTGCGGTTGCCGCCACCCCCGCCGGCCTCCGGCGCCGGGGCTGACGCCTCCGTCGCGCGGCCGGTGAGCCGCTGCATCACCTGGTTGAACCGGCGCAGGCCGCGCTGGCCCGGTGCGGCCTGCTCCACCTGGGTGCCCATCTCGTCGACCACGATCGCGGTGGCGCCGATGTCGAGGAACGCGAGTGACTCGTGGCCGTGGTGCTCCAGGTAGCGGATGCGCCCGTGCAGCACGTCACCGGCGGTGTCCGGGGCGACCGGGGTGAGCGCCTCGGCCCGCATGCCGACCACGATCCGCTCGCCGTGGTAGTGCGCCACCGCCCGGCTGCGGATGTCGTCCCAGGGCAGGTAGAGCGACTGCTCGCCGAGGTTCAGCGCGACGTACCGGTCGAGGTGCACGTAGACCGACGCCTCCAGCAGGTTCATCCGGGGGCTGCCCAGGAACGCGGCGACGTAGAGCGTGGCCGGCCGCCCGTACACCTGGGTGGGGGTGCCCACGTCCTGGAGCACGCCCTTGCGCATGATCGCGACGCGGTCGGCCATGGTCAGCGCCTCGGCCTGGTCGTGGGTGACGTAGATGGTGGTGACGCCGAGTTCGCGGGTGAGGCCGGAGATCTCCGCCCGCAGTTCGGCGCGCAGCCCGCTGTCCAGGTTCGACAGCGGCTCGTCCATGAGGAACAGGCCGGGCCGGCGCACTATCGCCCGCCCCATGGCGACCCGCTGCCGCTGGCCGCCGGAGAGCTGGCTGGGCTTGCGCGCGAGTACGTCGCCGATGCCGAGCGCGCTCGCCACGTCCTGGATCCGCTCGCCGCGCGGGCCGGGCTCGATGCCGGAGAGCCGCAGCGGGAAGCCGATGTTGTCGCCGACCGTCATGTGCGGATAGAGCGCGAAGTCCTGGAAGACCATGGCGATCTTCCGGTCGCGTGGCGGCAGGTCGTTGGCCAGCTCACCGCCGAGCAGGATCGCGCCGGAGGACGGGTCCTCCAGCCCGGCGACCATGCGCAGCACCGTCGACTTCCCGCAGCCCGACGGGCCGAGCAGCACCATGAACTCGCCGTCGTTGACGTCCAGATTGATGGTGTCGACCGCGACTGTTCCATCCGGGAACACCTTGGTGACATCCTTGAGCGCGACGGTCGCCACCGCCACCTCCCCAGTTTTCTCTCCCCAAACCCGGGAATGACTGTGACCAGGATCATCTGATTCGCACATCGGGTAAACGTGCCATGTTCGGCTCGTGACAGTCCTATTAAGCGGTATTCGCCGGGCTCCGCAGTTAAGTGACCTGCCGGTAACCACTTTTACGGCGTTTCGCCGAGGAACACGCGGCGTACCACGCGCTCGGCGGCGTGCCCGTCGTCCAGCGCGCAGAACCGCGACCGGAACGCCGCCCGGGCGCGCTCGGCCGCCTCGTCGTCGACCGCGCCGGACCGGAACACGTCGAGCAGCCCGGGGAAGTCCAGCGCGACGGTGCCCGGCGGCTCGGCCAGCAGGTCGAAGTAGACGCCCCGGGCCACCCGGTAGGCGTCCCAGTCCGGCGCGTAGACCACTATCGGCCGGTCCAGCACCGCGTAGTCGAACATCGCCGAGGAATAGTCGGTGATCAGTACGTCCGCCGCCAGGTAGAGGTCCTCCACCCGGTCGTACGCGCTCACGTCCAGCACGCCGTCCGCCGCCGGTCCCCGGGGATGCCGCTCCCGGTCGTGGAAGTAGTGGCTGCGCATCAGCAGCCGGCCCCGGGGCCCGAGCACGTCGAGCATCCGGTCCGGGTCGAACGGTGGCCGCCACCCGGGCAGGTGCTCGCGGTGCGTCGGCGCGTAGAGCACCACGTACTCGTCGGGTGCGATGCCCAGCGCGGCGCGGACCTGGCCGCGGTCCTCGGCGGTGGCCAGCGCCAGCCGGTCGTTGCGCGGGTAGCCGACCTCGAGCGTGGTGTAGTCCGCCGGGTACGCCCGCTCCCACATCTGCGTGGAGAAGCTGTTCGAGGTGATGCTGTAGTCCCAGCGGTCGACCCGGCGCAGCAGCCCGGCGAAGTCCATCCCCATCGCGCCCACCGGGTAGCGCTGCTGGTCCAGCCCCATCACCTTGACCGGCGTGCCGTGGTGGGTCTGCACGTGCACCGAGCCCGGCCGCTTGCGGACGAAGTCCGGGAAGTTGACGTTGTTGACCAGCCAGCGGGCACGCGCCAGCACGCGGTGGTACTCGCGGGTGCCGGCCACCACGTACTCGACACCGGGCGGCAGCGCGGCCACCCGGTCGCGGCGGACGATCCACACGCCGCGCACCTGCGGCGCGAGCCGGCGGGCCGCCTCGTAGATCGCCGCCGGGTTGCACGAGTAGCCCCGATACCAGTAGGCCGCGTACACGGCGAGCGTCGGGTCGACCGGCCGGTGCAGCTCGGCCCGGTAGTACTCGCCCAGCGCCAGGTCACGGGCCCGCCGGGCGGTACGCCGCACCACCGGCGTGACCCGTCGCCGGGCCCGCCGCGCGGTCCGCCGGGCCGTCTCCGTCGCCTGGTGCGCCTCGCGCAACGCGCTGAACGTCCGCCATCGGCCGGCCGCCACCAGCCGGTGCTTGAGCCCTTCCGGGCCGGGCGGGACCGGATAGCCCTCGGGCGGCAGGAACCGCACGTAGTCGGCGTGCATCTGGGCGAAGAACGGCGCCCGCAGCTCGGGCGCGATCCGGTCGCCGTTGCCGAGCACCGTCAGGTAGTGCCAGATCATCCGCTCGAAGACCGCCGGTCGCAGCCCCGTCACCCGCCAGCGGTCCATCAGCCCGAACACCCGGTGCCACTGGGCGAAGACCTCGAAGTGCCGGTCCCCCCGGGTCTTCGTGATCGCGCCGGTGCGGCGCTGCCGGTAGTTCAGGCAGATCCGGTCGAGTACGCCGATCCGCCCGGCGGCCATCAGCGCCGGATAGCTGAACGAGACGTCCTCGTACCAGCCCGGTTCGAAGCGCAGCCCGTGCTCGATCAGGAACTCCCGCCGTACCACCCGGTTCCACGCGGTGTGCAGCAGCTTCAGCGTCTCCGGCCGGTCCCGCAGCGTGAACGTCGTCGCGCCGGGCGGCACCGGGAACACCTCGCGCATCGCGCTGCGGGTGCCGATGTTGTTCCAGTGCGCCCGGACGTGGTCCACGATCAGCACGTCCGGCGCGGTGTCGCGGAGCCGGTCCGCGACGTGCGGCAGGCAGCCGGGCACCAGCCAGTCGTCCCCGTCGACGAACCACACGTACTCGCCGACGGCCCGGTCCAGCCCGATGTTGCGGGCCGGACCGAGCCCCACGTTCTCGGCGAGGCGCACCGGGCGGACCCGGGGGTCGCGCAGCGCGTACTCGGCCAGGATCTCGCCGCTGTCGTCGGGGGAGGCGTCGTCGACGCCGATCACCTCGATGTCGGCGAACGGCTGGTCGAGGATCGAGTCGAGACATTCCCGCAGGTAGCCCTGCACCTTGAAGGCCGGCACGACGAAGCTGATCAAGGTCACCCCGGCCCGCCCTCCGTCAGCCCGGCGAGCGCACACCCCCACGGGCGCGGGCCGGCAGGACCACCCAGGCGAGGACCACGCTCGCGACAAAAACCACGAGAAGGTACGCACCGAGTGTAGCCAGAGCGATACTCGCATATCCGGCGATCAGCCCGATTGCCAGCAGCAGGGAACGCCCTGGCCAGCCCAGCGTGGCGGCGTGCAGCGGCGGAGCCGACTGCCGCTTCTCCAGCCGGGCGGTCAGGTCGTAGTGGTGCAGCGTCAGCACCAGCACGTACCCGAAGATCAGCCAGGCCGGTGCCCGGCCCGCCACCCCGACCGCGATGGCGAACAGATACTCGGCGGCCCGCAACGCAGCCGGCACCAGCCAGTCCAGCGACCCCTCGTGCGGCGCCCGCGAAGCCTGCGCGGCACCCAGCAGCAGCACCAGCGCGAGCACCGGCACCCAGACCGGCAGGTCGCCGCCGCCGTGCACCGCGAGCAGCGCCCACACCAGCGTCCCCGCCGAGCCGAGCGCGCCGAGCACCGCCAGCAGCAGCGGCCGCCGCGTGGTCGGCAGCGTCCGCGCCAGCACGCCGTCGTCACGGTGCAGACCCGCGTCCACAGTGGCCATCACCGGCACCCGCATCCACCGCGCCCGCAAGGTCCGCAACCCCCCGGTGTACGCGAACGCCAGCGTCCCCCAGACCAGCACCGCGACCAGCGCCACCAGCGGCCCGAACAGCGCGGCGGCGATCGCGATCAGCGCCCACCGCTCCCCGATCGGGAACACCACAGTGCGCTTCAGCCAGTACGACACCGAGCCGGTGTCCGCCTGCACCCGCGTCGACGCGGCGTTCAGCTTCCCGCCGATGCCGCCCGCGTCGGCGGTCACCACCTTCGGCCGCCGGGCCGCCTCGTCGTGCAACGCCCCGTACCAGGTGTCGGTCATGTGCCGCACGGTCTGCAACGTCATCGCGGCCAGCGCCAGCGCCCAGCCGTACCGGAACCCGGCATGCGTGGCCCCGAAGCCGAGCCCGGCGTAGACCACGTACTCCTTGAAGCGGTCGGCCATCGTGTCCAGCCAGCCGCCCCAGGCGCTGAAGTGCCGGGTGTAGCGGGCCAGTTGCCCGTCCACGCAGTCGAGCACGAACCCCAGGTAGAGCAGGACCGCCCCGGCCACCAGCGCGGGCCGTCCACCGACGCCGAACAGCACCGCCGCGGCCACCGCGAACGCCACCGAGACCATGGTGACCCCGGTCGGGCCGATCCCGATGCGCGCCGCCGCCTTCGTGACGTACGGGGACCAGGTGCTGACGAAGAACGTGGTGAAGAAGTCGTCCCGCTCCTTCACCGACAGCTTCAACTCGGCCCGGTCCTCGTCGACAGCGGCCACCGCCGCCTCGGCCGCATCCCGCTGCGCCTCGTCGCCGACCCGGTGCGCCACGAGCAGACGTACCCTCTGGGCGAAGATCAGCGTGCCCCGGGCGGCGAGGTCGGCCACGAGCCGGTCCACCGCGTTCCGCGGCCCGCCGTCCGTTGCGCCGACGCCCGGCGCGGACGCCGGGTCGGTCAGGCGCGCGTCCGGCGCATCCGGCGCGGCGCCTGCGGCGCGGCGGGCGGCGTCGGCGAGCGCCGGCAGGTCGGCCGGGCCCACCCGCAGCGCGCCGCCGAACACGCCGCTCGCGTCGGCGGCGTCGACCTCGACCACCTGGCCGCGCTCCTCGCGCACGGTGGCCTGCCCGGGAGCGGGCGGATCGGTGAGCACCAGCGCCACCGTCGGCCCCACCGGGCTGGTCGCGAGATGCTTGAGTACGGCGGTGTGCGCCACCAGGTCCGCGCCGCTCACCAGCACCGGGCCGGTCGCGGCGGCCACCAGGTCGGCCAGCTCGGTCAGGTCGGCGGCGATACGCACGTCGTCCGCCCCGGCCCGGCACCACTGCGCGGCCAGGCGCTCGGTGAGCGGTTCCCCGGCGGGCCGGCCGGGCTCGGTGAGGTGGCCCGCCGCCGGGTCGGCGGCGAGCACGATCGCGAGCGTCACCGCTTCGCCGCGTCGGCGTAGGCCGCCAGCGCCTCGTCGATCGTCCCGTCGACGATCAGCCGTCCGGCGTCGAGGTACAGCCCCCGACGGCAGAACCGGGTGAGGTCCTTGTCGTTGTGTGACACCAGCACCAGCGTGCGCCCTTCCGCGAGAAGTCGCTCGATGGTCGCATAGCACTTCGCGCGGAACTCCGCGTCCCCGACCGCTGTCACCTCGTCCACAAGCAGCACCGGGTGCGGCAGGTGCGCGATCACCGCGAAGCCCAGCCGCACCTTCATCCCCGACGAGTAGTGCCGCACCGACGTGTCGATGGCGCGTTCCACCTGCTCACCGGCGAACGAGACGATCTCGTCGAAGTGTTCCCGCAGGTACGCCGACGACAGTCCGTGCAGCCCGCCCACCAGGTACAGGTTCTCCCGCCCGGTCAGGTCCCCGGAGAACCCGGCGGACAGTTCGAGCAGCGGCGCCACCCGGCCGTGCACCCGGATCGAGCCCTCGTCCGGGATGAGCACACCGGCGATCAGCCGCAGCAGCGTGCTCTTACCGGTGCCGTTGCGCCCCACCACGCCCACCGTCTCGCCCGGTTCGATCCGGAACGACAGGTCACGCAGCGGCCAGAACCGGCCCGCGTCCGGGTCCCGGGCGCCCCGGTGCACGATCAGCTCCCGCAGCCGCAGCTGGCGGCGCCGGTTGCGGACGAACCGGATGCCGAGCCCGTCCGCCTCGATGATCGGGGCCATTCAGAGTTCCTTCAGCACTGCCGGTTCGAGGCGGTGGAACGCCCACCAGCCGAGCGCCAGAACTGCCACGCTGCCGGTCACCGTGATGACGAGCAGCCGGGCGTCCGGGAACTCGTCCGGGTACCAGACCGCGTGGTGCAGCTGGAAGATCCCGACCAGCGGATTCAGCTCGTACCCGATCTTGAGCCAGCCCGGCATGCCCGACTCCCGCACCAGGTCGAGCGGATAGATGATCGGCGTCGCGTAGAACAGCAGCCGGATGATCAGCCGCATGGTGCGCTCGATGTCGCGCATCAGCACGTTGCCCGCCGACAGCAGCAGCGCCAGGCCCACCAGCAGCACGAACTGCACCGCCACCGCCAGCGGCAGCGCGAGCAGGCTCCAGCCGGGGCGGATCTTCCCCTGGCTCGCGTAGATCGCCGCGACGGCGACCAGGATCGGCAGCCCGGCCAGGTACTCGGCGAAGCGCCCGGTGACCCGCCCGATCGGGAAGATCGGCCGGGGCAGGTTCATCGTGGTGATCAGCCGGGCCTGCCCGGTGAGCGCGTTCGCGGCCTCGGTCAGCGCCGAACTCGCCCACATCCAGGCGAAGATCCCGGTGATCAGGAACAGCGGGTACGACCCGGCCGCCTCGCCCAGATGCCGCCGGGTCGCGCCGGAGTAGAGCACGCCGAAGACGAACCAGTAGATCAGGCCCATGCCGAGCGGTTCGATCAGCGACCAGAAGTAGCCCAGCACCGACTGCTGGTACTTCACCGCGAGGTCCCGCCGGACCAGGATGCGCAGCGAGGTGCGGGCGGACCAGAGCGCCGCGACGCCTGACGTCACCGCACCATCGTCGCCCCGTCCGTCGCGGTCGCGGCTCGGGCACGCGCCGGATCACCCCAACGGGGTCAGCACTCGATGACGTTGACGGCGAGTCCGCCGCGCGCGGTCTCCTTGTACTTGACCTTCATGTCCGCGCCGGTCTCCCGCATGGTCTTGATGACCTTGTCCAGCGACACGTGGTGCACCCCGTCCCCGCGCAACGCCAGCCGGGCCGCCGTGATCGCCTTGATGCTCGCCACCGCGTTGCGCTCGATGCACGGGATCTGCACCAGGCCACCCACCGGGTCGCAGGTCAGCCCCAGGTTGTGCTCCATGCCGATCTCGGCGGCGTTCTCCACCTGCTCCGGCGTCCCGCCCAGCGCCTCGGCCAGCCCGGCCGCCGCCATCGAGCACGCCGAACCCACCTCACCCTGACAGCCCACCTCCGCACCCGAGATCGACGCGTTCTCCTTGAACAACACACCGATCGCGCCCGCCGCCAGCAGGAACCGCACCACGCCCTCCTCGGACGCGCCCGGCACGAACCGGGTGTAGTAGTGCAGCACGGCCGGAATGATCCCGGCAGCCCCGTTCGTCGGCGCGGTGACCACCCGCCCGCCCGCCGCGTTCTCCTCGTTGACCGCCAGCGCGAACAACGTCACCCAGTCCATCGCGCGCAGCGGGTCCTGGGCGCCGGTCTCCGCCTCCAGGCTGCGCCGCATCTCCGCCGCGCGCCGCCGGACCTTCAACCCACCCGGCAGTACGCCGTCACGGGTGCAGCCGCTCTCCACGCACTCGCGCATCACCCGCCAGATCTCCAGCAACCCCGCCCGCACGTCCGCCTCGCTACGCCAGGACAGCTCGTTGGCGAGCATCACCTCACTGATCGACAGACCCGTCTCGGAGGTGACGGTCAGCAGTTCCGCGCCGGTGAGGAAGGGGTGCTTCACACGGGTGCTGTCCGCCTTGATCCGGTCCGCCCCGGCGGCCGCCTCGTCCACCACGAACCCGCCACCGACCGAGTAGTACGTGCGCGTCCGTACCTCGTTCCCGGCCACGTCGTACGCCGCGAACGTCATCCCGTTCGGGTGGTACGGCAACGACCGCCGGCGGTGCAGCACCAGATCCGTGTCCGGGTCGAAGTCGACCCCCTGACTGCCGAACAGGTCGAGCCGCCGCTGACTACGGATCCGCTCCACCCGAGGCCCCACCGAGTCGGTGTCGACGGTCTCCGGGACCTCACCCTCCAGCCCCAGCAGCACCGCCCGGTCACTGCCGTGCCCGTGACCGGTCGCGCCGAGCGAGCCGAACAGCTCCGCCCGCACCCGCGCCACATCGGCGAGCTGCCCGTCAGCCTTCAAACCCGCCACGAACGTACGGGCCGCCCGCATCGGCCCGACCGTGTGCGAGCTGGACGGCCCGATACCGACACTGAAAAGATCGAAAACACTGATCATTTGCTGCTTTCCTCGCCGTCGTCCCCGTTGTGCGGATCCGAGCCGGTGCGTGGGGTTGCCGCCCCCGCCAGGCGGGACGGCCGGCGCCCAGGGTGGGGGCGCCCGACCCGCGAGCCTACCCCGCCCTCGTGATACCCGCCCCCACTCCGCCCCATGCCCGCCCGCGAGGAAGCGCTGTCCCCTCCGGCCCCCACTCCCCCCGTCGATCTTGGAGTTGTGGCGCCCGGATGGCGGCATTTACGACCTTCGTGAACCGCCACAACTCCAAGATCGCCGCACAGCGCGGCGGGAGAGCGGCTCCCGGCTCCCGGCTCCCGGCTCCCGGCTCCCGGCTCCCGGCTCCCGGCTCCCGGCTCCCGGCTCCCGGCTCCCGGCTCCCGGCAGATCTTGGAACCAAACGGCCCCCATAGGGACCCTTTCCTTCCAAGATCTCCACGAATCCCACTCAACGGAACGCCAGTCCCGCACTACGGAACGCACTCGCCGCAACACGCGACCGAACGCGGCTCCCACCGCACGCCACCCCGTCAACTGCCGCGATCTTGCACTTCCCGCCCCGTCAATCCAGAGCAAATAGGGCACGTCGAGGGCCTCAAGTGCAAGATCGCGGAAGGCGGGAGACGGAAGGCGGAAGGCGGGAGACGGGAGGGGGAGCGGGAGGGGGCGGGAGGTAGGGCTGATGGTGTGGCCAGCAGTGCGGAAGCGCTGAGCAGGAACCGCAGTTCCCCGACCCGTGATTGCGGGACCACCTCGGACCGGAAACCGCGGCGGCGACCCGGGAGTCTCCGCGGTGAGTCGGTGGGGACGGTCCGGGGTATGCACCTACGGGTGCCCGGGTCGCCGATCATCCTCGGGGCCGAGGGCGCGGCGCGCACCCCTCTCTACCGTGGAATCAGCGCGGCGGATCGCCGCAGAAGTGGGAGACGACGATGAGTCGCAAACTGGTCCGGCCCCGCCAGGGGCGCATGATCGCCGGTGTCTGCGCCGGCCTGGGACAGCGGTTCGGCATGTCGGCCGGCCTGGTCCGGCTGCTGTTCCTGCTGTCGCTGCTGCTGCCCGGCACGCAGGTGATCATCTATCTGATCCTGTGGGTTCTGATGCCGAACGAGGACCGCTACCTCGCCACCCGCTGACGCGACACGAAGCCGGGACACCGGCACACACGCGACGCGCCCGCCCCGGACCATCGGGGCGGGCGCGCGGCGTCAGCGCACGAAGATCAGGGCGCGGTGTAGGTGACAGTCACCTTCTCGTAGCCGAGCGAGCGCAGCAGCCCTTCCAGCATCTTGCGGGTGTTCTCCTCGGCGCGGGCGGCGAGCCCACTGTCGCGGGCCGCCGCGGTGATCCGGTCCTCGGCGAGCTTGTAGATCTGCTGCTGCCGGTTGGGGTCGCCGGCCACCAGGTCGTTGAGCCGGTTGATCAGGCCCCGCTGCTGGGCGAAGACGTAGCTCTTGTCCATGTCCAGGTCGGTCTCGCCGAGCTGCGGCGCGGGCAGCTTGATCTCGGCGGACTTGCCGTCCTCGGAGACCGTCACCGCGCCGTCGGCGATCTTCGCGAAGTCGACGTACGCCTCGACGCGGCCCGCCCCGACGAACAGCGTGCGCTCGTTGAGCAGGAAGTCGGGCACGTTGCGCCGGTCGTTCTGCACGTCCACCACGACCTGGAAGTTGCCCTCGGCGGCGACGTAGCGGCTCAGGTCACGGATCGACTTGAGCAGCGGCGGCTGGCTGCGGTCGGTCTGTTCCTTGGCGAACGGGTTGCGGAAGTCGGGCAGCAGGCCGGTGGCCTGCACGCCGAGCAGCACCACCACCGCCAGCGCCGCCGCGCCGAGCACCCAGAGCAGGCCGCGCGCCGCGCCGCCGCCCGACGCCGGGGTGCCCGGACCGGGCTCGCGATCGGGGTCGCGGTCCAGGTCGGGCGAGCCCTCCGCCCGGTCGCGAAGGGACTCGCTGGTGGGGTAGTCCGGGAACTCCCGGGTGGGCTCGTTGATGTCACCGTCGCGGGCCATCGCCCTCACCGTCCTCGTCCGACACATCGACTGACAAAGACGGTACGGCCACCGTGCGACAGTCGCTCGCCGAGCGTCCCGATCGGGTGAAACCGCAGGTCAGGCGAACGCGGACAGGCCCGTCAGCCGCTGGCCGATGACGAGCTGGTGGATCTCGGAGGTGCCCTCGTAGGTGAGCACGCTCTCCAGGTTGTTGGCGTGCCGCATCACCGGGTACTCGCCGGAGACGCCGTTCGCGCCGAGGATCGTGCGGCACTGCCGGGCGATGGCGAGCGCCTCGCGCACGTTGTTCAGCTTGCCCACGCTCACCTGGTGGGGCTGCAGTGTGCCGGCGTCGGCGAGGCGGCCCAGGTGCAGCGCGAGCAGCATCCCCTTGTTCCACTCCACCGCCATGTCGGCGAGCTTGGCCTGGGTGAGCTGGAAACCGGCGAGCGGGCGGCCGAACTGGGTGCGCGTGGTCGCGTACTCCAATGCGGTTTCCAGGCAGTCGCGGGCCGCGCCGAGCGCGCCCCAGACGATGCCGTGCCGGGCCTCGGTCAGGCACCCCAGCGGCGCCTTCAGCCCGATCGCTTCGGGCAGTCGCGCGTCGGCCGGCAGCCGGACGTCGTCGAGCGCGATCTCGCCGGTCACTGACGCGCGCAGCGACATCTTGTGCCGGATCTCGCGCGCCGTCACCCCCGGCGTGTCCATGGGTACGGCGAAGCCGCGCACCCCTTCGTCGGTGCGCGCCCAGATCACGCCCACGTCGGCGATCGGCGCGTTGGTGATCCACAGTTTGCTGCCGTTGAGGATCCAGTCGTCGCCGTCGCGGCGGGCCCGGGTGGCCATCGAGCCGGGGTCGGAGCCGTGGTCGGGTTCGGTGAGCCCGAAACAGCCGATCGCCTCGCCGGCCGCCATGGCGGGCAGCCAGCGCTGCTTCTGCTCCTCGCTGCCGAAGCGCCAGATGGCGTACATGGCCAGCGATCCCTGCACCGACACCAGCGAGCGGACACCGGAGTCGCCGGCCTCCAGCTCCAGGCAGGCCAGCCCGTACGCGACGGCGGACGCGCCGGCGCAGCCGTAGCCGGTCAGGTGCATGCCGAGCAGGCCGAGCTTGCCGAACTCGCGGGCCAGCTCACGGGCCGGCACCTGGCCGTCCTCGTACCAGCCGGCGACGTGCGGGCGTACCCGGTCGGTCACGAGCTGGCGCACGACGGCGCGGATCTGCCGCTCCTCCTCGCTGAGCGACGCATCGATGTCGAGCAGGTCCAGAGGAGTCATGGCGTCACCTTAACCAAGGCTCAGCCGGGCGTCACTCGCCCTGGTCGCCGAGGACCAGCACGCGCGCGTGGATCTGGTTGCGCTGCTGCAGCGCCGCGCGCAGCGCCCGGTGCAGGCCGTCCTCCAGGTAGAGGCCGCCGTTCCACTGGACCACGTGCGGGAAGAGGTCGCCGTAGAAGGTGGAGTCCTCCGCGAGCAGCTTGTCCAGCGCCAGTTCGCGCTTGGTGGTGATGAGCTGGTCCAGCCGCAGCGGGCGCGGCGGGATCTCGGCCCACTGCTTCAGCGTGAGGTTGTGCTCCGGGTAGGGACGCCCGTCCCGGACCGCCCTGAAGATCACGGCGTGCTCTCCTCCCCCAGGCCCGGCTGACGATGTGGATGTCAGCCTAACCGCTCAGGTCCACCGTCCCCGCCGCACCACATCCTGCACCGGACGCCGCCCTCTACGCAGCGACGGTGACCGATGGTCAACAGCCCGATAACCCACTGTGATGGCTCCGACGGGGCTGAGTTCCGGCGGTACCCCGAACGCCTCCCGGTACGCCTCGATCCGCTGCGGCGGAATGCCGAAGAAGCAGGCGCCCAGCCCTTCGTCCACGGCGGTGAGCAGCATCAGCAGCGCCGCGAAGCCGGTGTCCACGTACCAGTAGGGCACCGGCCAGCGGTCCTCGGCGCGGTCCGCCCAGCCCTTGTCCGGCTCGGCGTAGCGGTCCAGGTAGGCGTCACGGTTGGCGTGCGGCACCACGATCAGCGGCGCCCGGCGCATCCCGGCCAGCCAGCGTTCCCGGCCGCCGCCACCGGGCGTGGTCGCCGCCCAGAACCGTTCCCGGTCCTCGGGTTCCTCCAGCACCAGGAAGCCCCAGCCCTGGGCGAACCCGGCCGACGGCGCGCGGACCGCGTGGTCCAGCAGGCGGTCCACCACCTCCGGCGGCACCGGGCGGTCGGGGTCGTAGTTGCGCACCATCCGGCGGCGGCGGACTACCTCGGCGAACTCCACGCTCAGACCTCCGGCCGGACGCCCCAGGCGCCCCGCCAGGTCTGCCCCGGCTCCAGCGTGATGACGTCCCTGCCGGAGCGGAACGCATCCGGCGGGCAGGTCATCGGCTCGACCGCCACCGACCGGCGGTGCCGTTCCCCGCCGAGCGTGTCGCCGGTGAACACCTGCCACCAGCCGAACTCGCGGTCCGCCCAGATCCGCAGCCCGGACGAGCCGTCCGGCGAGCCGAGCGTCACCGCCGAGCCGCCGTCGGCGTCCCGCTCGACGTCACCGAAGGCGGTGTCGAGGACCAGGTCGCCGATCGGGCGCGGGCTGGTGAAGTCGAACTCGGAGCCGGTCACCTCGGTCGCACCGACCGGAAGCAGGCGGCCGTCCACCAGCACCCGCCGCCGGGCCGGCAGGTGCAGCCGAATCCCGTCCACGCCGGCCTTCGGCAGTTGCAGGTAGGGGTGCACGGAGAAGCCGAACGGCGCCGGCTCGCCGGACAGGTTCGTCGCCTCGTGCTCGGCCCGCAGCCCGTCCGGGCCGACGCTCCACCGGGCCCGCAGCCGCAGCGCCCACGGGTAGCCGGGGCTGGGCGGCAGGTCGTAGCCGATCGTCACGCTCTGGGCCGACTGCTCGATCAGTTGCCACCGCGCCCAGTTCACCAGGCCGTGCAGCGCGTTGTGCCGCTCCGGCTCGGTGAGGTCGAGCTGGAACGACCGCTCCCCGAACGAGTAGACGCCGTCCCGGATCCGGTTCGGCCAGGGCGCGAGCACCTGACCGGCCGAGCCGGGGCAGACCTCGTCCTCGGCGTACCCGTCGAGGTAGTCCACGCCGTCGTGCCGGTAGGCCCGCAGCCCGCCGCCCACCTCGACCACGACGGCCTCGTGGCCGTCGGCGGAAATGGTCCACTGTGTACCGGACGGTGGCTGCACGTCGATCCCCATGTCGGCGACCCTACCGTCAGTGGCGCTCCTCGGCGGGGGTGGTCGAGCGATAGCGCAGCAGCGCCGGGAACGCCACCACCAGCAACACCGCGAGTACGGCGGCGGCCAGGCCACCACCGACCATGGCGACGCCGGTGCCGAACCCGGCGGCCGTCGCGCCGGCCCGCAGATCGCCCAGACGCGGGCCACCGGCCACCACGACGGTGTTCACGCCCTGGAGGCGGCCCCGCATCCGGTCCGGCGCGTAGACCAGCAGCATCGACTGGCGCAGCGTGGCGCTGACCAGGTCGGCGGCGCCGGCGACGCCGAGCAGCACCACCGCCACCCACAACTGCCCGGCCAGCCCGGCGAGCGCGATCGCGACGCCCCAGCCGACCACCGCCACGGTGAGCGCGAGGCCCTGCCGGCGGACCCGGCCGATCCACCCGGAGGTCAGGCCGCCCAGCATCGCGCCGATGGCGATCGAGCTGTAGAGCCAGCCCACCGCCGAGGCGCCGCCGAAGCGTTCCTGCGCCAGCTCGGGGAAGAGCGCCCGCGGCATGGCCAGGATCATCGCGATCAGGTCGATGGCGAAGGACAGCAGCAGCACCCGCGTGGTGGCCAGGTAGCGGAAACCGTCGACGATGCTGGCCAGCCCGGCCTTGCGGACGCCGCCGTCCGGGTCCGGCGCGGGCGGCATCGCGGGCAGCCGCAGCGTGGCCCAGAGCGCCGCCGTGTACAGCAGCGCGTCCGCCGCGTACGCGATGGGCAGCGCCGTCCCCACCTCCCACCCGGCGAAGATCAGGCCGGCGGCGAGCGGGCCGAAGACGGCGGCGGCGGTGAACGTGGTGAAGTTCAGCGTGGTCGCGGCCGGGACCAGCTCGGCCGGCACGAGCCGGGGCAGGATCGCGCTGCGGGCCGGTGAGGTGATCGCGAAAGCCGTCGACTGGAGGCCGACGAGCAGCAGGAGCAGCAGCGGGCTGCGCACGCCGGCCAGCGACTGCACCAGCAGCCCCAGCGTCGACGCCCAGAGCACGCAACCGCCGACGAGCAGCACCCGGCGGCGGTCCCGGGCGTCGGCGATCGCGCCGCCCCACAACCCGAACAGCAGCAGCGGCACGAAACCGGCGATGCCCAGCAGGCCGACCCAGAGCGAGCCGCCGGTCAGGTCGAACATCTCCACCGGCACCGCCACGGCGGTGAACTGGAAGCCGAACATCGCGATCGCGTTGCCGGTCCAGACCCGCCGGTACGCGGGCACGCGCAGCGGGCGCAGGTCGATCGCCCAGCGGCGCGCACCCCGCCGCCGGGCCTGCGTGACGTCGGTCACGGCGCGAGCCGCTCGACGACGAAAACCCCGTTCCCGGTACGCCGGAAGCGCAGCCGGTCGTGCAGCCGGCTGGCCCGGCCCTGCCAGAACTCGACCGTCTCGGGCCGGACCCGGAACCCGCCCCAGTGCGGCGGCGCGGGGATCGGGTCCACGTCGGCGAACCGTTCCGCCGCCGCCCGGTACGCCTCGTCGAGCGCGGCGCGGTCCGGCACCACCGTCGACTGGGCGCTGGCCCACGCCCCGAGCTGCGAGCCGCGCGGCCGGCTGGCGAAGTACGCCTCGGTCTCGGCCCGGTCCACCGGCTCGACCCGGCCGGTCACCGTCACCTGCCGCTGCATCGGGAACCAGGGGAACACCAGGCTGGCCCACGGGTTCCCGGTCACCTCGGTGCCCTTGCGCGAGCCGTGGTTGGTGTAGAAGACGAAGCCCTCCGGGTCGTACCCCTTGAGCAGCACGGTGCGCCCGCTGGGCCGGCCCCGGGCGTCGGCGGTGCCGAGCACCATCGCGTTCGGCTCGGGCAGCGGATGTGCCACCGCGTCGGCGAACCAGCGGGCGAACTGGGTGTGCCAGTCCGGCGCCAGGTCCGCCTCGGTCAGGCCCAGGTCGGCGGCGTACTCGTTACGCATACCGGCCGGTGCGGGTGTGTCGCCTGTCACTGTGCTCGTCCCTCTCCCGGGCGTGCCGGCGTCCCCCGACGCTGGCCAGGCCCCGGTACCCAGTCTTCTCCCTCTCTCGCCGACGGCCAGCGGCGGGGATGTCGTGTGGCGCACAGTGGCTGTGGGTCGCGCAGTCTGTTACCCACCGGGCAAGATGTTCCGAACCACATCCCTGAAGGGTCGCCTGAGCTGCGGGGCTCGATCAGCCCGCCCGGGCGCGCCGAGCCGAAGCCAGGAGACGACATGTCCGATTTCAAACCGGGCCTGGAGGGCGTCGTAGCCTTCGAGACCGAGATCGCCGAACCCGACCGCGCGGGGGGTTCACTGCGCTACCGGGGCGTGGACATCGAGGACCTGATCGGCCAGGTCTCGTTCGGCAACGTCTGGGCGCTGCTGGTGGACGGCCGGTTCGGCCCCGGCCTGCCGCCGGCCGAGCCGTTCCCGGTGCCGGTGCACTCCGGTGACATCCGCGTCGACGTGCAGTCCGCGGTCGCCATGCTGGCGCCGTACTGGGGGCTCAGCCAGCTTCTCGACATCTCCGACGAGCAGGCCCGCGAGGACCTGGCCCGGGTGTCGGTCACCGCGCTGTCCTTCGTCGCCCAGTCGGCGCGCGGCCTGGGCCTGCCGGCCGTGCCGCAGAAGGAGATCGACAAGGCGGAGACCATCGTCGAGCGGTTCATGAAGCGCTGGCGGGGTGAGCCCGACCCGCGGCACGTCAAGGCCGTCGACGCGTACTTCATCTCGGCCGCCGAGCACGGCCTGAACGCCTCCACCTTCACCGCCCGGATCGTCGCCTCCACCGGCGCGGACGCCGCGGCCTGCATCTCCTCCGGCATCGGCGCGCTCTCCGGCCCGCTGCACGGCGGCGCCCCGTCCCGGGTGCTCAGCATGCTGGAGGCGGTCGAGCGCAGCGGCGACGCCGACGGGTACGTCAAGGGCGTGCTCGACCGGGGCGAGCGGCTGATGGGCTTCGGCCACCGGGTCTACCGGGCCGAGGACCCGCGCGCCCGCGTGCTGCGGCGCACCGCCAAGGAGCTGGGCGCGCCCCGCTTCGAGGTCGCCGAGGCGCTGGAGAAGGCCGCGCTGGCCGAGCTGCAGGCCCGCCGCCCGGACCGCGTCCTCGCCACGAACGTCGAGTTCTGGTCGGCGGTGGTGCTGGACTTCGCCGAGGTGCCGGCGCACATGTTCACCTCGATGTTCACCTGCGCGCGGATGGGCGGCTGGTCGGCGCACATCCTGGAGCAGAAGAAGCTCCAGCGGCTGGTGCGCCCGTCGGCGACGTACGTCGGCCACGGCTCGCGCAAGCCGCAGGAGGTCGAGGGCTGGGACGCCATCCCGCACGGCGTCTGACGTCTCGCCCGGGGCCCCGCTTCCACCCGCCGGTGGAGCGGGGCTCCGGCACGTCCGGGACCGGCTCGCGGCCCGTGTGGCGGACGCCTCACCGACCGGCGTGGGACTGGCCGCCGGACGGCCCGGAGCAGGTGCGAGGATTGCCGTGGCAGTGTCGCCGGAACGGGCTCGGACGCCCGCCGCCACGCGGCAGCACCTCGTCCGCGCCCTGCCAGCTCACCTCTCGCCCATGCGGAAGGATCTTGAAGACCGTGGCTGACGCACCGACCATCCGGATTCCCGACGAGATCAGGCCCGCCGACGGACGATTCGGCTGCGGCCCGTCCAAGGTCCGTCCGGCCGCGGTCTCCGCCCTCGCCGACGTCGCCACCAGCTACCTGGGCACGTCGCACCGGCAGAAGACGGTCCGCGACCAGGTCGCCCGGCTGCGCCGCGGCCTGGCCGAGTTCTACTCCCTCCCCGAGGGGTACGAGGTGGTGCTCGGCAACGGCGGCACCACCGCGTTCTGGGAGGTCGCCACGTTCGGCCTGATCCGTGACCGGGCCCAGTTCGCCAGCTTCGGCGAGTTCGGCGCCAAGTTCGCCAAGTCGGTGAAGGATGCGCCGTTCCTGGGCGAGCCGACGGTGCGCAAGTCCGACGCGGGCAGCGCCCCGACGCTGGTCGCCGAGGCGGGCGTGGACGTCTACGCCACCCCGCACAACGAGACCTCCACCGGCGTCGCGGTGCCGATCAGCCGGGTCGCGGGCGCCGACGAGGGCTCGCTGCTGCTGGTCGACGCCACCTCCGGCGCGGGCGGGCTGGACGTGGACGTCGCCCAGACCGACGTCTACTACTTCGCCCCGCAGAAGTGCTTCGGCTCCGACGGCGGCCTCTGGCTGGCCCTGATGTCGCCGGCCGCGCTGGCCCGGGCCACCGAGATCAAGGAGTCGGGCCGCTACATCCCGGCCTTCCTCGACCTGGTCACCGCGATCGACAACTCGCGGCTGGAGCAGACGTACAACACCCCGGCGCTGGCGACCATCTTCCTGGCCGCCGAGCAGACCGACTGGATGAACTCCCAGGGCGGGCTGGGCTGGGCGGCCAAGCGCACCGCCGAGAGCGCCGGCATCGTGTACGGCTGGGCCGAGCGCTCGTCGTTCGCCACCCCGTTCGTGGCGGACCCTGCGCTGCGGTCCAACGTGGTCGCCACCGTCGACTTCGCCGACGGGGTGGACGCCACGGCGATCGCCAAGGTGCTGCGCGCGAACGGCATCGTCGACACCGAGCCGTACCGCAAGCTGGGCCGCAACCAGCTGCGGGTGGCGCTGTTCCCGGCCGTCGAGCCGGCCGACGTCGAGGCGCTCACCGCGTCGATCGACTACGTGGTCGAGCGACTCTGATCACGCCGTCACGGTGCGTGGCCGTCAGGGCTCCGGCGGCCACCCACCGTGATCATTACCGCAGCTCAGTCACGACATGCCGGGGTGTCGCAGTCCCCATCGGCGGGTAGATGAGCGTACGGTGGTGCGAGACGCCCGGGTGGCCGGCTCCCGTGGCGTGACGGCCAGCGAAGCGGGACGGAGGCAAGCCCATGCGCCCAGTACGCTTCGTCGCCCTCTCCGAGGACGGCCAGGCCCTGGTGCTCGCCGACGAGGTGGGGCGCCTGCTGGCGCTGCCCATCGACGAGCGGATCGCGTCGGCGCTGCACGCCGAGCCGGGCGCCCCGCCGCTCGCGGTGGTGCCGAGCGCCACCGACCCGACGCCGTCGCTGTCCCCACGGGACATCCAGGCCCGGATCCGGTCCGGCGAGTCCGCGGAGGACGTCGCCCGCATCGCCGGTGTGCCGGTCGACCGGGTGCTGCGCTACGCCGGTCCGGTGCTCCAGGAGCGGGCCATGCTCGCCCAGCACGCCCGCCGCACCCGCCTGAAGGGCGCGGAGAAGCCGACCCCGCTGGCCGAGGTCGTCAACGGCCGGCTGGCCCAGCACGGCATCGACACCGAGAAGATCTCGTGGGACGCCTACCGCCGCGACGACGGCACCTGGCGGATCATCGCGACCTGGCCGTCCGGCAAGGCCACCGCGCAGGCGGTGTGGGACCTGGACAAGACCCGGCAGAACGTCGCCCCGCACGACGACATGGCGCAATACCTCTGCGCCGAGCGGCCCACGCCGATCCTCGGCCAGGAGCCGGCACCGGAGCGGGGCGGTCACGCGCTGCCCGGTCCGTCGCGCGGCGAGCCGAGCCGGGGCGGGCACGGCCTGCCGGCCGCCTCCGAGCACGCCCGTCCGGGGCGTGACCCGATCCGCGCCGGCCGGGACGCGCTGCTCGCCTCGCTGGACCGGCCGCTCGGCGGCACGTCCGGGCGCGGTCTCGACACCCGCTCCCCCGCCGCGCAGGAGGCGCCCCGCCAGCGGGCCGTCGCCGGTGGCGCCGCCGCGCTGCTCGGGGGCGGGCAGGGCTCGGCCTTCGACGACGACTCGGACGCGCCGAAGGAGATCCCGGCCGTACCCTCGCTGGCAGTGCTGCGGCCGCGGCGCACCGGTGCCGCGGCGGCGACCGGCGGCGCGGGCGGCGAGTCCACCGAGGCCGGTGGCAAGCCGCGCAAGCGGCTGCCGAGCTGGGACGACGTGCTCTTCGGCACCGGCCCGGCGGCCCGCGAATCCTCCTGATCCGCAAGCTCCACCCTGGCTCGTTGAGAGGGCACTCCAAGTGCCGGCGTGCCAGGGTGGAGTCATGGAGTACACGAACCTGGGACGCACCGGCCTGTCCGTGAGCCGACTCTGCCTCGGCACGATGAACTTCGGTCCGCAGACCGACGAGCCGGACAGCTTCGCCATCATGGACCGGGCGCTCGAACACGGGATCAACTTCTTCGACACCGCAAACGTCTACGGCTGGAAGCTCGGTGAGGGCGTCACCGAGCACATCGTCGGCCGCTGGTTCGCGCAGGGCGGCGGGCGCCGCGACAAGGTCGTCCTCGCCACCAAGGTGTACGGCAAGATGGGCGAGTGGCCCAACGAGCAGGGCCTGAGCGCCCGGCACATCATCCGGGCCTGCGAGGACTCGCTGCGCCGCCTCCAGACCGACACGATCGACCTCTACCAGATGCACCACATCTCCCGGGCCACGCCGTGGGAGGAGATCTGGCAGGCGATGGAGACGCTCGTCGCGCAGGGCAAGGTGCTCTACGTCGGCTCGTCCAACTTCGCCGGCTGGCACATCGCGCAGGCGCAGGCCGCAGCCGGTAAGCGCAACTTCCTCGGCCTCGTCTCCGAGCAGTGCATCTACAACCTGCTGACCCGGTACGTCGAGCTGGAGGTCGTGCCGGCCGCCCAGCACTACGGGCTGGGCATCATCCCGTGGTCGCCGCTGCACGGCGGGCTGCTCTCCGGCATCATCCGCAAGATGGCCGAGGGCAGTGCGGCGCGCGGCACCACCGGCCGCTCGGCCGACGCGCTGGCCGAGCACCGCGGCACGATCGAGGCGTACGAGAAGCTCTGCGCCGACCTGGGCCACGACCCGGCTGACGTGGCGCTGGCGTGGCTGCTGTCCCGTCCGGGTGTGACCGCCCCGATCGTCGGCCCGCGCACCATGGACCAGCTCGACCGCAACCTCGGCGCGCTCGACGTCCACCTGGACGAGCCCACGCTGACCCGCCTGGACGAGCTGTTCCCGCCCGTAGGCAACGGCGGCCCCGGCCCCGAGGCCTGGGCCTGGTGAAAGGAAGGGCCCCTTCTTAACGCCTCAGGTAGAGAAGGGGCCCCTTCTTAACACGCCGCCGAATTAGCACGCCGCCCGCATCAACGCGCCGGCGCGAGCGCCCACGCGGCGATGCGCGTGTGGCGGGGCGTACTGCCCGGGTGGCTGCGGGTCAGCATCACCTCACCGGCCGACCACTGTGGGCCGGCGTACCCGTTGAGGGTGTCCCGGTCGGCGTGGAGGTCGGCCTCGGGCACCCGGTCACCGGGGCGGGCGATGGTCAGGTGCGCCCGGAACGGCTTGTCGTCGCAGGGCAGCCCGGCCTCGCGCAGCCCGCCGCGGATCGAGCGGGCGAGCGCGTCGAGCGCCTCGACGTCGCCGCGTACGTCGACCCAGAGCACAGTGGACCGGCCCTGACCGAAGCTGCCGCCGCCCGCGAGGCGCAGCAGTGGGGTACGAGCTGTCCGGGCGGCCGAGGCGAGCGCGTGCTTCACGTCGGGGAGCCGGACGTCCGGCACCTCGCCGAGGAAGGCCAGCGTGAGGTGCAGGTCCGCCGGATCGGCCAGCCGGGCGTGGCGGGCGGCCGCGACCCGCAGGCCCTTGACCCGGGCGGTCAGGTCCTCGACCGCCACGGCAGGTGGGTAGATCGCCGCGAAGAGACGCACCAGGTCAGCGGTGCCGCTGGTGGTGCGCGGCGCGGGCGGCCGGCAACGTCAGCCCGGCGGCGTGCAGCAGCCCTTCGACGCGTACCCGTTCGATCTCCCGGTCGACGCCGTCCAGTTCGGCCAGGTGCTCGTCGATGCCGAGCGCCCGGCAGGCGGCGCGCAGCCGTTCGTCGTACGCCTCGATGACCGCGCCGTGCCACACCACGCTGCGGTCGTTGGCGGCGAGCCGGTGGCCGCCGAGGCGGCGCAGGTCGGTGGCGAGCTGGTCCAGCGGCCGTCGGCCGTCCCGGTCGAACTCGGTGAGGTCGATGTCGCGGGTCAGCGCCTCGGCCTCGATGGCCCGGTCGAGCCGCGCGATGGTACGGCGTTCCCGGCGCTGCTCCCGCCACTCGGCCCACCCGCACGCGACCCGGTCGATGATCTCGTCAGCGCAGAACAGCAGCGCGAACAGGGCGGGCAGGCAGCAGACGGCGAGGATCGCCAGCGCCAGCAGCAGTCCCTGCCCCACTTCCACACATCGACGCTAAGCCCTGCCGCACCGGCCCGCCACCCGTTTGGGTAATCGGGCCGGTACGACCGGCTATCGGGGCTACTTGGCTCCGGGCGACACGACGTAGAAGCGGGGCATCGGGAGCACCCGCATCCGCAGCCGGGCGCCGGAGCGGCGCAGCTGCCAGGTGAGCGCCAGCAGCGCGGCGGTCAGCGAGATCAGGCCGCCGGCCCAGATGCTCGCGCCCGCGCCGTAGTGCTCGGCGACCCAGCCGATCAGCGGCGCGCCGACCGGGTTGGTGCCCAGGAACACCAGCACCCACAGCGCCATCACCCGTCCCCGGAAGGAGGCGTCGACACCGAGCTGGACGCGCTGGTTGGCGGCCTGAGCGAAGTAGATCATGAAGAACCCGGCGGGCAGCAGCAGCGCCACGACCAGCCAGTACGCCGGGGCGAGCCCGACGAGCGTGCCGAAGACCGCGCAGCCGATCGCGGCACCGAGCACGAGCCAGACCGAGGGCCGGCTGCGCCGTCCGGTGCCGGCCAACGCCCCGACCAGCGCACCGGCCGCGAGCGCGGTGCTGAACAGGCCGAACGAGGCGGCGCCGGTGTTGAACACGGTCTTCGCGAGCGCGGCGAGGGTGAGCTGGAAGTTGAACAGGCTCATCCCGATCACCGACATGAGGACCATCGGCAGCAGGATGTCGGGGCGGCGTGCCACGTACCGGAGGCCGTCGACCACCCGGGCCTGGTCCCGCTCGCCGACCGGCGGCAGGTCCTTGCGGTGCAGTTCCTCGGTACGCATCCGGACCACGTTGACCAGCGGGGCGATCGAGCTGAGCGCGGTGACCAGGAAGACCGGGCCGACGTCGACGGCGGCGATGGCCAGGCCGGCGACGGCGGGGCCGACGATCCGGGCGGAGTTGAACACTGCCGCGTTGAGCGAGAGCGCGTTCGGCAGCAGCGGCATGCCGACCAGCTCGGAGACGAACGCCTGACGGACCGGTGTCTCGACCGCGTTGGAGACGCCGAGCAGGGCGGCGAACGTGAAGACGTGCCAGAGCTGCACCAGGCCGGTCAGGACCAGGACGCTCATGGCCAGCGCGAGCACGGTCCAGAACGCGTTGGCGACGAAGAGCAGCATCCGCTTGTCGTAGCGGTCGGCGAGCCGTCCGGAGAGCAGCGTGAGCAGGAGTACGGGCGTGAACTGCAACGCGGTGACCACGCCGAGCGCGGTCGCCGAGTTGTCGCTGAGCTCGAGCACGAGCCAGTCCTGGGCGATGAACATCATCCAGACGCCGATCAGTTTGATCAGCTGCCCGGTGGCGAAGAGTCGGTAGTTACGGACCCGTAGGGACTGGAACATCGTGCTCAATTTGGCCTGCACTCTAGGTGCGCCTCCTTGCGTCGGTACGCTTCATCCACAGCTGACGAAGCGAACCGCGGGCGGCGGTGTCAGGCGCGAGCGATGCCCTGGAGGATGTCCGCGGCGCGCCGTAGCGTTTCGCGTTCGTCCTCGGTGAGCTCGGCCAGCCGGGTGGCCAGCCACTCGTTGCGGGCCCGCTCGAACTGGTCGAGTACGGCCCGTCCCCCTTCGGTAGCCGCCAGGATGACCTGCCGTCCGTCGGTCGGGTGGGGGGTGCGTTGCACGAGGCCCCGCTCCTCCAGCTTCGCGACGATCTTCGTCATCGTGGGCGGCTGCACCCGTTCGACATCAGCGAGTTCCCGTGGTGTGAGGGCGCCCGCCAGGTTGAGGCTGGTGAGCGCCGACAGCTGGGTGACTGTGAGGTCGCCGACCGGCCGGGCCTGTCGGACCCGCCGGTTGAGCCGGGTGATCGCATCTCGCAGCTGAGGGGCCAGCTGCGCCGGTGGCACGCGTTTCGCCGTCACCGTCCGCTCCGTCACGGTAGTTAGCTTAACTAATGAGCCTGGCTAACGACACGCGTTATGACCAGGCTCACCAGCGTCAGAGCAACACGGACTCGACCGGCCCGCGCAGGAAGTACACGATGAACAGCGCGGCGACCCCGTACAGGAGCGGGTGGACCTCCCGGGCCTTACCCTTCGCCACCTTCAGCAGCACGAAGCTGATCACGCCGGCCCCGATGCCGTTGGAGATCGAATAGGTGAACGGCATCAGCGCGATGGTGAGGAACGCCGGGATGGCGATCTCGTAGTCGGTCCAGTCGATCGTGCGGACCGCCGTCATCATCAGGAAGCCGACCACCACCAGGGCCGTCGACGCGGCCTCGAACGGCACGATCAACGACAGCGGCGCGAGGAACATGGCCAGCAGGAACAGGCTGCCGGTGACCAGGTTGGCCACGCCGGTCCGGGCGCCCTCCGCGACACCTGCGGCGCTCTCGATGTACGACGTGTTGCTGGACACCGAGGCGGCGCCACCGGCCGCGGCGGCGATCGAGTCGACGAGCAGGATCTCCTTGGCCTTCGGCGGGGTGCCCGTCTCGTCGAGCATGTCCCCTTCCTGGCCGATCGCGACCATCGTGCCCATGGTGTCGAAGAAGTCCGTGATCAGCAGCGTGAAGATGAACATCAGCGGCACCAGCCAGCCGACCCGGCTCCACGAGTTCAGCACGTTGAACTGGCCCAGCAACGACAGGTCGGGCACGTCCACGATCTGCTTCGGCAGCTCGGGCACGTTCAGCGCCCAGCCCTTCGGGTTCGGCTTGCCGTCGACGAAGGACGGGCCGACGTTGGCGATCGCCTCGACCACGATGGCCAGCACGGTGGAGGCGAGGATGCCGATCAGGATCGCGCCCCGGACCCGGCGTACCACCAGGACCAGCGTGATCAGCAGGCCGACCACGAAGACCAGCATCGGCCAGCTGACGATCTTGCCGTTGATGCCCAGCCCGACCGGCACGGTGGAGTTCGCCGCGTCCGGCACACGCCGGACGAACCCGGCGTCGACCAGGCCGATGATGGTCAGGAACAGACCGATGCCGACGCCGATCGCGGTCTTGAGCTGCGTCGGCACCGACCGGAACACCGCGGTACGCAGTCCGGTGAGCACCAGGATGCCGATCAGCACACCCTCGATGACCACCAGGCCCATCGCGTCCGCCCAGGTCATCTGGGGCGCGATCTCGTACGCGACGAGCGCGTTCACACCCAGGCCGGCCGCGAGCGCGATCGGGAACCGGGCCACCACGCCCATCAGGATGGTCATCAGGCCGGCGACCAGCGCGGTCGCCGCGGCGAGCGCCGGAATCGCCAGCGAACGGCCGTCGCCGTCCTTCCCGCTGCCCAGGATCAGCGGGTTCAACACCACGATGTACGCCATCGTGAAGAACGTGGCGAAACCGCCCCGAAGCTCCCGGCTCAGCGTGGACCCGCGTGCCGAGATCAGGAAGAAGCGGTCGAAGCCGTTACGTGGATGCGCGGGATCGGGCGGAGTGCCGTGATCCGGCGGTGGAGCAATGGACATGGTTCCTCATCTGGTCATCGGCCGGGTTTTGTCGCGCGCATCGTCCCAGATCACCTGGCGGGCAGGGAAGAACGATCACGTAGGCTGGGCCGGTGTCACAGGAGCAACAGCCGCGGCCGGAGCCGCTCGACCCGCCGATGGTGCCGTTCGCCGTCGCCGGGCTGATCGCCTGGGCGGTGGCCGGTCTGGTGCTACTGATCTTCTTCCGGGACTGGCTCACCGAGTCCGGGCGTCAGAACTGGCTCTGGACCTGCCTGGCCGGTTTTCTGTGGGGCTTTCCCGGCCTGGCGGTGATGATGCGGCACGACGCCAACCGGCGTCGCCGACGCGCGGCCGCCGCGCAGCGGCCGCGCTGACCGGTCAGGGGTGGCCGTACGGCTCCGCCGGCTCGGACGCCTCGACCGACCCGGGGGCCCGGCTGACCGTCATGGCCTCGACCGCGCTGTCGTCGTAGACGGTGGGCAGCTCCTCGACGGGCGTCTCGGGCGTCTCCACAAGCGTCTCCGAGTGCGCGCCGCACCCGTGGTCGGCGCTGACCACCCGGCCGTCGTCGGGCGCGTAGAAGTTGCCGCACGCGCCGAAGGCCAGTCGCAGCGCCCCGGCCAGCGGCAGGTAGAAACCGCAGGTGCCGCAGCGGGCGGCGGCCGGCGCGGCCGTCGAGATCGCGGCGTCCGGGCCGTGGTCACCGTCGTACCAGCGCTGGGCGGTCTCGGCGCGCCCCTCCCGGGACAGCACCCGGGCCCGGCCCAGCCCCAGCTCCCAGGCGGTCTCCTCGACCGCCGGGTCGTCGGAGAGCAGGTAGCCGGGGGCGAGCCGCTCGTCGTCGGCCGGGGTGGGCAGCAGGTCGCCCGGGCCCAGGTCGCCCGGCTTGAGCCGCTCCTGCCAGGGCAACCAGCCCGGGGCGAGCAGCGCGTCCGGGCCGGGCAGCAGCACCGTCTCGCAGATGGTGACGTGCCGGCTGCGCGGCACCCGGGTCACCGTGACGGCCCAGCGCCAGCCGCGGTAACCGGCCATCCGGCATTCGAAGTAGTGGGTGACGACCCGGTCGCCCTCGGCGACGGCCTGGAGATGGTCGCCGATGTCTGTCGGCTCCACCTCGGTGATGGCGTCGCGGGCCACCTCGACGGCGGCGGCGCAGACCTGGTCGAGCCGGGGAGCGCGGGCGGAGGCGGGCCTGGTCACCGGACCATTGTTCCCCATGCCGGTCCACGGGTGACAGGCACTCCCCGGAGTCGTTCTCCGCGGGTGATGCGGCGCGCGTGGATCGAATGGGCGAGGATGGGACGCATGGCGCTGTCCTCCCGCTCCGGCCGCTCCTTTCTGGGGCGGACCGTCGGCACCGGCATCCGCGCCACCCGGCTGCTGTTGCGCGGGTCTCTGCACGGCGGGCGCTGGATGACCCGCCGCGCCGGCACCGCCCGGGCCCGCAGCGCCGGCAACGAGGTGGGCATGGTCCGGCTGTTCGACCTGCACGCCCTCTCCTGCGCCGGCGACACGCTCATCGCCATCGGCCTGGCCGGGACGATCTTCTTCGACGTGCCGCTGGGCGAGGCACGCAACAAGGTCGCCCTCTACCTGCTGGTGACCATGGTCCCGTTCGCCATGCTCGCCCCGGTGGTCGGCCCGCTGCTCGACCACTTCCGCCACGGCCGGCGGTACGCGCTGGCCACCACCATGCTCGGCCGCGCGTTCCTGGCCTGGCTGATCTCCGACTACATCGGCGGCTTCGGGCTCTACCCGGCGGCGTTCGGCGTGCTCGCGCTCTCCCGGGCGTACGGCGTGGCCCGCTCGGCAGCGGTCCCCCGGCTGCTGCCCGAGGGCCTGGGACTGTCCCAGGTCGGGGCGCGGGCGAGCGTCTACGGCACGGTGGCGGGCGCGCTCGTCGCGCCGATCGGGCTGGCCGCGTTCTGGTTCGGGCCGCAGTGGCCGCTGCGGGTCGCGTCGGTGATCTTCCTGGTCGGCATGGTGATCTCCCTGCGGCTGCCGCCGAAGGCCGACTCCGAGCCGCCGGAGCGGATGCCGCACCCGCTGCGCGCGATGCGCCGCCGTGACGGCGAGCGCCCGCTGGGCCGGGGCCGCCCGGCCGGCCGCCTGGTGATCGCCACGCTGATCGGCGCGGCGGCGCTGCGCGGGCTCTACGGCTTCCTGCTGCTCTTCCTGGCCTTCGCCATCAAGGCCGGTGACCTGACCACCGACTTCTTCGGCCGTAACCTCGGCGCCCAGGGCGCGCTGGGCCTGGTCGGCGGCGCGTTGGCCGTCGGCACGTTCCTGGCCACCGCGATCGGCACCCGGCTGCGCATCCACCGGCCGACCGCGCTCCAGTCCAGCGGCACGATAGTGGTGGCCGGCGTGGCGGTGCTCGCCGCGCTGAAGTTCTCCCTGCCCATGGTGGCGCTGCTCTGCCTGGTGGCGGCGATGATGAGCGGGATCGCCAAGCTGACGGTGGACGCCTCGATCCAGGAACGCATCCCGGAGCGGCTGCGGGCCAGTTCGTTCGCGCACTCGGAGACCGCGCTGATGCTCGCGTTCGTAGCCGGGGGCGGGCTCGGGCTGGTGCCGTTCACCGGGCTGATCGGGGTGACCGTCGCCGCCGTGGTGGCCGCGCTGGTGGCCGTACGCGGCGTGCTGGTCGCCGGCAAGCTGCGGGGTGAGCACCTGGTCGGCCGGCCGCTCGGCGACGAGGAACTGGCGGCGGAGCAGGCCACCCGGGCCGCGGAACCGGCCACCACCTCGTTCGACGACCCGGCGCCCACGTCACCGGCGCCCCAGCGTGCCGGCCCGCCCGACGACGACGGGCTCGCGCCGCCCGGCTTCCACATCTACCGGCCCTCCTCATCGGTGGGCGGTTCCGGCGTCGAGGACACCGAGCGGCGCGACCCCCGGGGGCCGGTGGCGTGACCGGGCTGCTCGTGGTCACGGCGGTACCCGCCGAGGCCGAGGCGATCCGCGCAGGCCTGACCGCATCCGCCGCGCCGGACGGGACGGCACCGCCGGACGTGACGGTGCTGCCGGTCGGTGTCGGCCCGGCTGTCGCCGCTGCCGCCACGGCACGGCTGCTGGCGCTGGCCGAGGCGGCCGGGCGGCCGTACCGGGCGGTGGTCAGCGCCGGCATCGCCGGTGGCTTCGTCGGCCGGGTCGCGGTGGGCGGCACGGTGCTCGCCGACCGCAGTGTCGCCGCCGACCTGGGCGCCGAGTCACCCGGCGGGTTCATCCCGGTCGAGGACCTGGGGATGCCCCCCGAGCTGCTGGGCGGCGGCCGGATCGTGCCCGCCGACCCGGGCCTGCTGGCCGGGCTGCGGGCCGCCCTGCCGGGGGCGACTGTCGGCACGGTACTCACCGTGAGCACGGTGACCGGCACCGCCGCGAGCACGGCGGCGCTCGCGCAACGGCACCCGGACGCGGTGGCCGAGGCCATGGAGGGGTACGGCGTGGCGGTCGCCGCCGCCCAGGCCGGTGTGCCCTTCGCCGAGCTGCGTACGGTCTCCAACCCGATCGGTCCGCGCGACCGGAGCGCGTGGCGGATGCGCGAGGCGTTCGCCACGCTGACCAGCGCCGCAGCCGCCCTCCACTGATCTTGTCCACCTGTGGACAACCCTGTGGACAACTCGCCGGGCTGGGGACGACGGCCTCAGATGGTGACGACGACCTTCGCCCGCGCGTGCTCGGTTTCGAGGTAGCGGATGGCGTCGGGCACCTCGTGGAGCGAATAGGTACGGTCGATGGCCACGGTGAGCCGGCCGGCCTCGGCGTGCTCGCGGAGCGCGTCCAGGTGCGCCCGGCCGGGTGAGGTGGCGAGCGCGACGATGCGCTGCCGGACGAAGGGCGCCGTCAGCCGTCCGCGGGCGAGCAGCCCGACCGGTCCGATGAGGCTGCCGCCGCGGTAGACGCCGCCGCCGGAGAGCACGAGCGTCCCGGTCGGCGTCAACGCGCGCCGCAGCGCGCGCAGCGAACGGTTGCCGACCAGGTCGAACACCACGTCGTACCGGCGCCCGGCGCGGGTGAAGTCGTCGCGGGTGTAGTCGACCACGTGGTCGGCGCCGAGCGAACGGACCAGGTCGATGTTGCGGGTGCGGCACACGCCCGTCACCGTCGCGCCGAGCGCCTTGGCCAGCTGGACGGCGAGCGTGCCGACGCCGCCGGACGCCCCGTTGATCAGGACCCGGTGGCCGGGCCGGACCTGCCCGGCGTCGCGCAGCCCCTGGAGCGCGGTGACGCCCGCGAGCGGCAGGGCGGCGGCCTGCTCCGGGGACAGGTTCGCCGGCTGGGGCGCGACCAGGCGTTCGGGTACGCACACGTACTCGGCGAACGCGCCGTCGGCCTCGCCGAGGTCGGCGAAGACGGCGTCGCCGGGACGTATCTGCCGTACCCCGGCGCCGACGGCCTCGACCCGCCCGGCCACGTCGCGGCCACGGATGCGCGCCCGGGGCCGCGTGAGGCCGAGCGCCAGCCGCGACAGCCGGGGATCGCCGCGCATGACGTGCCAGTCGTACGCGTTGAGCGCGGCCGCCTCGACCCGGACCAGCACCTCGTCGGCGGCGGGTACGGGCGTGTCGACGTCGGCCAGCGCGAGTGTCTCGGGTGGGCCGTACCGGTCCTGGACGATCGCTCTCACGGTCCCGCTCCCTCCCAGGTGTACGGCGTACACCTCGATGGGACCAGGCTAGGTGTACGCCGTACACCAGTCAAGGCGGATACTGTGACAACCGCCCCCGGGAAGGCGAGGAACCACATGCCGAAGCAGGCGGAGAAGGTGCGCCGGGCACCGCTGAGCAGGGACCGGATCCTGCGTGCCGCCGTCGCGCTCGCCGACGGGACCGGCATCGAGTCGCTCAGCATGCGCAACCTCGCCCAAGACCTGGGCGTCGTGCCGATGGCGCTCTACAAGCACGTGGCGAACAAGGACGAACTGGTCGACGGCATGATCGACGTCGTGGTCGCGGAGATCGATCCGCCGGAGCCCGGCGACTGGAAGCAGGCGATCCGGCGGCGCATCCTCTCGGCGCGACAGGTGCTGCTGCGCCACCCCTGGGCGCCGCTGGCGATCGAGTCCCGCAGCACGGCGACGCCGGCCGTGCTGGCGTACCTCGACTCCACCGTCGGGGCGCTGCGCGCCGGAGGGTTCTCCACCGACCTCGCCCACCACGTGATGCACGCGATGGGCAGCCGGGTGCTGGGCTTCAGCCAGGAACTGTTCGACGCCACCCGGCAGGCCGGCCGGTCCGGCGCGACAGTGCCCGAGCCGCCGGCCGACCTGCCGCCGGAGATGGCCGCCCGGTTCCCCAACCTCGCGGCGATCGCCACCGCGGCGTCGCACGACGGCGACTCGGTCGTCGGGCCGGGCTGCGACGACCAGTTCGAGTTCGAGTTCGCGCTGGACCTGCTGCTCGACGGCATCGAACGGCTGCACCGGAACGGCTGGACGTCACACCGGACGCTGTGACGGGCGGCCCGGTCCCCGGGGTTACGGTGGGGACGTGGCGCTCTCCCTGGCGATCTCCCCCTGCCCCAACGACACGTTCGTCTTCGACGCCCTGGTGCACGGCCGGGTGCCCGGCGCGCCGCCGGTCGAGGTGACCTACGCGGACGTCGACGTGACCAACACGGCCGCCGAGCGGGGCGCGTTCGACCTGGTGAAGGTCAGCTACGCGGCGCTGCCCTGGCTGCTGGACGACTACCACCTGCTGCCCTGCGGCGGCGCGCTCGGCCGGGGCTGCGGCCCGCTGGTGCTGACCCGCGGCGACCGGACCGACCTGTCCGGCGCGACGGTGGCGGTGCCCGGCGAGCGGACCACCGCGTACCTGCTGTTCCGGCTCTGGGCGGCCGACCAGGCGCCGGCGCGCATCGAGGTGGTGCCGTTCCACGAGATCATGCCGGGCGTGGCCGCCGGCCGGTACGACGCCGGCCTGGTGATCCACGAGGCGCGCTTCACCTACCCGCGGCACGGGCTGACCGCGCTCGTCGACCTGGGCGAGTGGTGGGAGGGCGACACCGGGCTGCCGATCCCGCTGGGCGCGATCCTGGCCCGCCGGGGCGCTGTCGACCCGGCCGAGGCCGCCGCCTGGATCCGCGAGTCGGTACGCCAGGCGTGGGCCGACCCGGCTGCGAGCCGCGAGTACGTCCTCGCGCACGCGCAGGAGATGGAGCCCGACGTGGTGGACCGGCACATCGGCCTCTACGTCAACGAGTTCACCGCCGACCTGGGTGAGGCCGGCTTCGCCGCCGTGGAGGCGCTGCTGGACCGGGCCGCCGACGCCGGGCTCGTCCCTCAGACCTCCAGCTCGCGCGCCACCGCGTGGACCAGCTGAGCGATCTTCTGGGAGGTCTTCCGATCCGGGAAGCGACCCCGGCGCAGGTCCGGCTGGACCTTCGCCTCCAGCACCTTGATCATGTCTTCGACCAGGCCGTGCAGCTCCTCGGCCGGCCGGCGGCGCAGCTCCGCCACCGAAGGCGGCGCCTCCAGCAGCTTGACCCCCATCGCCTGGGCGCCCCGCCGGCTGTCCACGACGCTGAAATCGACCCGCTGGCCACCCTTCAGGTCGGCGACACCCGCCGGTAGCGCGCCCTTCGGCAGGAACACGTCGCCACCCTCGTCACTGGTGACGAACCCGTACCCCTTGGCGGCGTCGTACCACTTCACTCGACCCGTCGGCACCTGTTGAACCCCGCTCCACTCGAACCGTCTACCCCTCCAAGGCTAGCCCGATGATCCGGTCCAGCGCCCTCGGGAATTCGACGAGATCATCAAGCACCAGGTACGCCCCGGCCTCGGTCAGTTCGTCGACCGAGCAGGGACCGGTCGCCACTGCCACGCCTGGGATTCCCGCAGCTCGCGCGGCGGCCATGTCGGCCACGTGGTCACCCACGTAGAGCGTCGCGCCGTGCTCGCGCAACGCGACCGCCTTCTGCTCGGCGAACACGTCCCCGGCCAGCTCGTCCACCGGTAGCCCGAGGTGGTCCAGGTGCAGCTTCGCCAGCCGGCCGATCTTCGCGGTCACCACCATCGTCCGGCCGCCGCGCGCCTGCACCGCGCGCAGCGCGGCATCCGCGCCCGGCATCGGCACCGTCGGAGTGATCGCGTACGCCGGATACAGCTCCCGGTAGAGCGTCACCGCCTCCTCGATGCGCTCCGGCGGGAACCAGTGCGCCAGCTCGGTGCGCAGCGGCGGGCCCAGCCGCGACACCGCCAGATCCCCGTCCACGTGCACGCCGGTCCGCGCGGTGAGCGCCCGGAACGCAGCGGCGATCCCGGGGCGGGAGTCGACCAGTGTCATGTCGAGGTCGAAGCCGACCATCAGCGGAGGCATGCCGAGAACCTACCCAGCGGGCTAGCGTGGTACGACGATGACCACCTCACTCGCCGACCACCTGCGGGCCCTCCCCGACGAGTCCCTCGCCGCGCTGCTCCAGCTGCGGCCGGACCTCGTCGTACCGGTGCCGGCCGACGTGTCCGCCCTCGCCCTGCGCGCCCAGTCCCGGGTCTCCGTGGCCCGGGCGCTCGACGGGCTGGACCAGTTCACCCTCCAGATCCTCGACGCCGCCCGCCTCACCCGCGGCCCCGAGGGCGCCACCTCCACCGACCAGATCCTGGCCATGGCCACCGCCGGGCCACGACCCCCCGCGCCCACCGCGGTCCGCGCCGCCGTCGACCGGCTCCGGGCCCGGTTCCTGCTGTACGGCCCCGAGCACGACCTGTGCGTGGCCGGGGGCATCGACGAGGTGTCCCCGTACCCGGCGGGGCTGGGCCGGCCGGCGGCGGAGCTGGACCCGCGCGTGGCGGCCCTCTGCGCGGACCCGGCGAAGCTGCGGCGGACGCTGCTGTCCGCCCCGCCCTCGGCCCGCGCCGTCCTGGACCGGCTCGCCGCCGGACCGCCGGTCGGCACCGTCGCGCCGGGCGCGTTGGAGGCCCCCGCCACCGGCGCCGAGGACGTGCTCCCGCCGGACCTGGTGAACGGCGGCGCGCCGACCGGCTCCCCGATCCGCTGGCTGGTCGAGCACCGGCTGCTGGTGCGGATGTCCGGCGGCCGCAACGGCACCGTCGAGCTGCCCCGCGAGGTGGGGCTGGTGCTGCGCCGCGACTCCGGCCCGCTCGGCCCGCTGCGCACCAGCCCACCCGCGGTGTCCGGCCCGCCCCGCGAGGTCAAGTCCGTCGACTCGGCCGGGGCCGGGCAGACCATGGAGGTGGTCCGGCACACCGAGGCGCTGCTGGAGGCGCTGATCGTGGAGCCGGCCCCGGTGCTGCGCTCCGGCGGCGTCGGCGTCCGCGACCTGCGCCGGCTCGCCCGTGGACTCGGGCTGGACGAGACGACCACCGCGCTGCTGTTCGAGGTCGCGTATGCGGCCGGGCTGACCGGTGAGATGGAGCTGACCGGCGCGGCCACCACCCGCTACGGCGGCGACCAGCAGATCCTGCCCACCGGCGGGTACGAGGTGTGGCGCGCGGCGTCGCTGGCCCAGCGCTGGGAGCAGCTCGCCCGCGCCTGGATGTCGATGCCCCGCCAGGCCGGCCTGATCGGGCAGCGCGACGACCGGGACCGGCCCATCTCGGTGCTCTCCGCCGAGGCGGAACGAGCCGGCGCGCCCGCCGCCCGGCGTGCGGTGCTCGCCGTGCTCGCCGACCTGCCGGCCGGCACCGCGCCCACCCCGGACGAGGTGCTGGAACTGCTGGACTGGCGCGCGCCCCGGCGGGCCCGGGGGCGGGAGACGGCGCACCGGGAGGTGCTGGCCGAGGCGGCCTCGCTGGGCGTGACCGGGCTCGGCGCGCTCACCACGTACGGGCGGCTGCTGCTCGCCGAGCTGACCGACGCCGACGAACGCGGCGACGACCCGCTCGGGCTGCGCTCCGACGCCGAGTCGGGCGACCCGTCGACCACCGTCCGCGCGCTGGACGGGCTGCTGCCCGCCCCGGTCGACCACGTGCTGGTGCAGGCCGACCTGACAGTGGTGGTGCCCGGCCCGCCCGACCCGGCGCTCGCCGCCGAACTGGACGTGGTGGCCGAGCACGAGTCGGCGGGCGGGGCGAGCGTGCACCGGGTCACCACGGGAAGCATCCGGCGGGCGCTGGACGCCGGCTACACCGCGGAGGACCTGCACGCGCTGTTCCGCCGCCGGTCCCGTACCCCGGTGCCGCAGGGCCTGACCTATCTGGTCGACGACGTGGCCCGCAAGCACGGCGGGCTGCGCGTCGGGTCGTCCGGCGCATACGTGCGCAGCGACGACGAGGCGCTGCTCACCGAGGTGCAGGCCGACCGGCGCCTGGAGCCGCTGGCGTTCCGCCGGCTCGCACCCACCGTGCTGGTCACGCCGTACCAGGTCAACCGGATGCTCACCGCGTTGCGCGACGCCGGGTACGCCCCGGTGCCCGAGGACGCCAGCGGAGCGACGGTGCTGGCCCGGCCGAAGACCCGGCGGGCGCCGGCCCGTACCGGGATCGGCCGCGCGGTGGACCCGCTCGCCACGCCGAAGCTGCCGATGCCCCGTCTGCTCGGCGTGGTGGAGCAGATCCGCCGGGGCGACGCGGCGGCCCGGGCCGCGCGGCGGGCCCCGGCGGTGGTCCGGGGCGGCGCGGCGGCGGGCGGTCCCGCCCCGGTGCCCGGTCACGGTGACGCGCTGGCGGTGCTCCAGCAGGCGGTACGGGACAAGGCGCTGGTCTGGGTCGGCTACGTCGACGCGCACGGGGCGACCGCGTCCCGGCTGGTCCGGCCGGTGTCTATCGGCGCCGGCTACCTGCGCGCCGAGGACGACCGGACGGAGATGCTGCACACGTTCGCGCTGCACCGGATCACCGCGGCCGTGCTGGAGGAGTGAGGCGTCACTCCCCGTTGCGGCGCAACGTGCCCACCACCGACACGGCCAGCAGCAACGCGAACGCCGCGCCGGCCGACTCGCCGACCGAGTCCACGAAGCCCTGCTGCTGCACCAACAGCCCGAACAGGAACCAGCCGAACACCCCGACGGCGGCGGCCGCGTAGCCGAACAGGACCGCCGTGGGCACCTCCTGCTGCTGCGTCCGCTCCTCGTCGGGAAGCACGTCCTGGTCAACGGTCATGGCAGTCCCTCCCCGTCCCGGCTTGGACCCGGCTTCCAGAGTGGCACCTGCCGGACCGGGCGGACAGGGGTTAAAACCCTGATCCGGGCCGTCCGGTCACGGGTGAGGGCGGGTTCCGGGCCGGTTCAGGTGCCGGGGCGGCGGCCGATCACCACCACGCGGGTGCCGACCGAACCCAGCTCCCACAGGCGTACCGCGTCGCGGTGCAGCAGGTTCACGCAGCCGTGCGAGCCGATCGCGCCGTTGTGCAGGTATGTCGTGGTCTCGTGGAAGCCGATCCCGCCGTTGAACTGCTGCCAGTACGGCAGCCACACCTCGTACGGGTTGGACCACTCGCGCGGGTTCTTCCGCCCCACCGAGTACGTGCCGGCCGGGGTGGCGTAGCCGGACATGCCGGTGCGGGTCACTGTCGGGCCCATCACCACCTCGCCGCCGCGCATCGCCCAGACCGTCTGCCGGGTCAGGTCGACGCAGAACGTCAGCCGGGAACCGGCCTTGCACCGCGCGGTGTCGGTGGCGGCCAGCCGCTTCGCCACGTCGTACGTGGTGGGGCCGGCGCGACCCGAGGACGGGCTGATGCCGTACCGGACCTGGAACTTCTTGATCGCGGCGCAGTCGGCGGCGGACTGCTCGCCGTCCACGGTCAGCGTCCCGAAGCCGCCCAGCCGGGTCAGGTACGTCTCCACGGCCCGCTGGTGCTCGCCCTGCGGGCACCCGGCGGACGCGCTCGGCTTCGGCCCGGGTTTCGTCGTCTTCGTCGCCTCCGGCGATCGGGAGGGTTTCGGCGAGGCCGTCCGGCTCGGCTGCGCCGACGGGGACGTGACCGGCTGCTCCGGCGTGGGCGACGCGCTCGCCCCCGATGCTCCCTCCGTCAGCCCGACCGGGCCGGGGGTGCTCCCCCCGGCGCCGTCCGCCTGCGGATCGAGCGCGCAGGCGCCGACACCGACCAGCACGACCACCGCCAGGGCGGTGACCCGGGCGAGAAACCGGACACGCTGCATGGGCCCTCCCTGGACAGTCGTCCCGCTTGCTAGACGTGTGGGACGAGTATGACGTTGCCTGTCCAGCCGGACTTTTTTGCGCAGCCCTCCGGCGTGCAACACTGGTTGGTCGGCCTCCGGCAGGTCAGCCGGGGTGCGGCGGGGTTCCGGGCAGCGGGGTTCCGGGCGATGCGAGAGGACGCTGGCGTGAGCGGTGGACCACTGATCGTGCAGTCGGACAAGACGCTCCTACTGGAGATCGACCACCCCGACGCGCAGGCGTGCCGGATGGCCATCGCGCCCTTCGCCGAGCTGGAACGCTCCCCCGAGCACGTGCACACGTACCGGCTGACGCCGCTGGGCCTGTGGAACGCGCGGGCCGCCGGCCACGACGCCGAGGGCGTGGTCGACTCGCTGATCAAGTACTCCCGCTACCCGGTGCCGCACGCGCTGCTGGTCGACGTGGCCGAGACGATGGACCGGTACGGCCGGCTCCAGCTCGCCAACGACCCGGTGCACGGCCTGGTGCTGCGCGCGCTGGACCGGGTGGTGCTGATCGAGGTCGCCAAGAGCAAGAAGCTCGCCGGCATGCTCGGCGCGAAGCTCGACGACGACACCATCGCGGTGCACCCGTCCGAGCGGGGCCGACTCAAGCAGGCGCTGCTCAAGCTGGGCTGGCCGGCCGAGGACCTGGCCGGGTACGTGGACGGCGAGGCGCACCCGATCGAGCTGGCCGAGGCCGGCAAGGACGGCGGCAAGCCGTGGACGCTGCGGTCGTACCAGCGGGAAGCCGTCGAGGCGTTCTGGGCCGGCGGCTCCGGCGTCGTGGTGCTGCCCTGTGGCGCCGGCAAGACGCTGGTCGGCGCGGCGGCCATGGCCGAGGCGAAGGCGACCACGCTGATCCTGGTCACCAACACGGTGGCGGGACGGCAGTGGAAGCGGGAGCTGATCGCCCGCACGTCGCTGACCGAGGAGGAGATCGGCGAGTACTCGGGCGAGCGCAAGGAGATCCGCCCGGTCACCATCGCCACGTACCAGGTGCTCACCTCGCGGCGCGGCGGCGCGTTCACCCACCTGGACCTGTTCGGCGCCCGCGACTGGGGCCTGGTCGTCTACGACGAGGTGCACCTGCTGCCCGCGCCGATCTTCCGCTTCACGGCGGACCTCCAGGCCCGCCGCCGGCTCGGCCTCACCGCGACTCTGGTACGCGAGGACGGCCGCGAGGGCGACGTGTTCAGCCTGATCGGCCCGAAGCGGTACGACGCGCCGTGGAAGGACATCGAGCAGCAGGGCTGGATCGCCCCGGCGGAGTGCACCGAGGTACGGGTGACGCTCACCGACGCCGAGCGCATGGCGTACGCGACGGCGGAGGCCGAGGAGCGCTACCGGATGGCGGCCACCGCCCGCACGAAGCTGCCGGTGGTCCGCGCGCTGGTGGACCGGCACCCGGACGAGCAGGTCCTCGTCATCGGTGGGTTCCTCGACCAGCTGCACCAGTTGGGCGAATACCTGGACGCGCCGATCGTGCAGGGCTCCACCACGAACAAGGAACGCGAGCGGCTGTTCGACGCGTTCCGCTCCGGCTCGTTGCGGACGCTGGTGCTCTCGAAGGTCGGCAACTTCTCCATCGACCTGCCCGAGGCGGCGGTGGCGATCCAGGTGTCCGGCACGTTCGGCTCCCGGCAGGAGGAGGCGCAGCGGCTCGGGCGGGTGCTGCGCCCGAAGGCCGACGGGCGGCAGGCGCACTTCTACACGGTGGTCTCCCGGGACACCATCGACACCGAGTACGCCGCGCACCGGCAGCGCTTCCTGGCCGAGCAGGGGTACGCGTACACCATCGTGGACGCCGACGACGTGCTCGGGCCGACGCTGCCGACTGTCGACTGACCGGCGCGCGGCCGGGCGGGCCGCCGTGGTGCGGCCCGCCCGGTCTCGCGGTCAGCCCTTGCCGCTGGCGCGGAACGCGACCCAGGCGTCGCTCATCCGGTCGGCCTGGCCCGGGGTGAACATGTTCATGCAGGAGTCCTGCGTGTAGTCCATGAAGTTGTGGATCGGGTCCAGCCCCGGCGCGGTGCAGGTGTCCGCCCCGATCGGGCAGTTGAACTGCGGCGCCGCCTCACGCGGCGTGTCCGCCACGAAGTCGCCGGACGCGGAGCAGCCGTGCGCGAACGTGTGCTCCAGCATCAGCCAGTGCCCCACCTCGTGCGTGAGCGTGTCACCGAGCGCGTACTTGCCGGCCGTACCGCCCGGCATCGACTCGTCCAGCATCACCACGCCGTCGATGTAGTCGCGGCCGTTGTTGTAGCCCTTCGGGAAGTACGCCCAGCCGAGCAGCCCGTCACCGATGTTCGCCGCGTAGACGTTCAGGGTGCGGGAGTCACCGGTGTAGAGCGCCTTCTTCATGTCCCGCTCGTTCTTGCCCGGCACCACCGTGTACCAGGTGCTGTTGACGGTCCACGTGGTGTCGACCAGCGAGAAGCGGAACGGCGTGTCCGACGCGTCGGCCGCGGTACGACCCGCGAACGAGTCGTTGAGCACCGTCATCTGCGCCGAGATGAGCGTGTTCCAGCGGGCCTTCTCGGCCGCGCTCAGCTCGTGGTCGGAGATCATGTGGAAGACCGTCGGCACGGTGACGCTGCCGTTGGCGAGGCGCGGCGAGTCCTTGATGACGCCGTACGCCTTGGCCTCGTTCGTCGAGTAGAGCGCGGGCTCCTTTGCGATGGCGCCCTCGCGTACCCGGGCGGCGCTGTGGCTGTCCGCGCCCGGCTCGCACTCGGCGGCGGCGGGAGAGGCGGCCGTGGCCGCGACGGGGGCTCCGCCGGCGGTCAGGAAGGTGGCGGCGGCAGCGACGAGCACTGCCAGGTGAATCGTCGGTTTCCTGTGCATCGTTGCACCTTTCGGAAGGCATGAAAGGAGTACCGACGCGGGGTTGTCAAAGCTGCGGATCGATGACGTCGTCGTCCCGCCATAAGACCACGTCAATGGGCCTCGGCAACAGTCCCCGGCAGGGACCGCTCCGGACGGGTCAGGCGGCGCTCAGCTTCCTCAGCAGGTACTGGTTCAGGCTCATGCCTTCCTCGACGGCGTGGATGGCCAACTCTCGGTGCAGGCTCTCGCCGACCCGCAGGTTGAACTTGCCCGAGTACCTGCGCTCGGACAGCGGCTCAGCGCCGCCAGCCCGCGCAGGATCGCCTCCCGCGCCGGGTCAGCCACGCAGGTAGCGGGCGCGGCGGCCGAAGTCGCGGAAGCCGAGCCGCCGGTACAGCCCGGCGGCCGGGTTGTCGTCGTTGACGCAGAGCCACGCGGCGTCCGCGCCCGCGTCGGCGAGGCCGCGCAGCACGCGCGCCACCAGGTACGCGCCGACCCGCCGCCCGCGCCAGTCCGGCACGACGCCGACCTGGTCGATCCAGTTGTCGAGCACGGTGACGAATCCGGCCGCCACGCCGTCCGGGCCGCGCGCGAGCAGCGTCAACTCCGGCCGGAAGTCCTCGTCGTCGCGCAGGTCGCCCAGCCACTCGTCGGCCTCCGGCTCCACGAATCCGGGCCGGTCGGCGAACGACGCGCGGTAGGTGGCGAACAGCTCCGGCCCCAGCGTGGCGGGCTCCACCGTGACGCCGTCCGGCGCGGTGACCTCGGGCAGCGCGTCGAGGTCGTGCCGCAGCACCCACTCCAGAAACGTCCGCGTGTAGCCGCGCTTGGCGAACAACTCCTCCGCGCCTACGTTCCACGTCTCCGTGGTGACCAGCAGTCCAGCGTCGCCGGCGTGCTTCTCCGCCCAGTCGAGCAGCGCGCCGCCGAGCCCGCGCCCGCGCCACGCGGGGTGCACGAGGCCGGTGGCGGTGGCCGGCGTCCGCCCGGCGCCGACCCCGACGGCCGCGACCAGGTCGCCGCCGGACCACGCCCCGTGGGTACGCGCTTGAAGCAGCCGCGCCCGCACCAGCGGGGTACGCCCGAACAGCGACAGCCCGCCGTCAGTGGCGAGGCACGCCTGCGCCAGGCCGGTCAACGCGGGCAGGTCGTCCTCGCCGACCTCCCGCCACACAAGCGCACCCGTCCCGCCCACGCCCACTCCCGTCCCCCGCCCGACCCCACGGCCCGGCACCCCGACGCAGTAGGCCAAACCCCGTCCCTCACGGTCAACCGGATTCCCCACCCACCCACCCACCCACCCACCCCCGCGTCGATCTTGGAGTTGTGGCGCCTCAGATGCCCGCTTCACGGCTTACGCGAGGCACCACAACTCCAAGATCGGCGCGAGCGCGTGGGCAGCGCAGAAGAGGGCCGTGCGCGACTACCCCGCGCGCCCGCAACATGAGACGAGCGTTTCGCTCACTGGGACTCGCGGAGATCTTGGAAGGAGAGGGCCCTCATGACGACCGCTTCCTTCCAAGATCTCTTCGTGGATCGACGCGAAACGCCAGGAGTGCCGTTGATCATGCAGTTGCGGCCCGGACTCAAGCCACAAACCCGGCACCCGAGGGGCCGCGACTGCAAGATCAGCGAGGCGAGGAGGCGGATGCGGAGGCGGAGTTGGCGTGGATCAGGACCGTGGCACTCGCGGAGAGGGGGGCCAAGAGCCACTTCAGGGGCTGCTCGTCCTCGGTCGGGTCCACCCGGAGGCGGTCGCCGGGGTGCAGATCGAGCTGGGTGGCGATCTCGGCGGCCAGGCGACGCCACGCGCCGAAGCTGGTGCCGTCCGCGGTGGCCGGGCCGGACGGGTCGACTGCCGTGTAGTCCGGCGGGTCGGTGGGGTGCCGCAGCACCTCGGCCGACCAGTCCAGCCAGCCCGGCGGCACCTCGCCGAGCGGCCCCGGACCGGTGCCCACCAGGTAGCAGTGCGTCCCCTCGGGCACGTCCTCCAGCCAGTCGTCGAGGCGCTCCGGCGTCACGAACACCGCGTCGTACGGCCGGTCCGCGCCCGGTTCCAGCACCGGCAGGCCGGCCAGCGCGCGGGGACGGAACGACACCGTCAACCCGACCGACCAGGCCCCGAGCAGCACCGCCGCGGTACGCCAGTGCGGCGGCAGCAGCACCGCCACCCGGTCACCGGGGCGCAGCCCGCAACCGTCGCGGAGCAGCCCGGCGCTGCGGGCCGTCCACTCGCCGAGCTGCGCGGCGGTCAGGTCGGTGCGTTCGCCCGTCCCGTCGTCGTGGTAGCTGAGCAGCGGGTACCCGACCGCGTCGGGCGCGACGGCGACGGCTGCCTGGTGGGCCATGCGCGAAACTCCTGTCTGCCGGTCCGCTCACCCTAACCGTCCGAGCCGCCGGTCCGGAGCAACCGAAGCGGCCCGGATCAGCGCACGGGCAGCTCGGGACCGCCGTCGAGCAGCGGCGCCAGCAGGTCGCCCTGCTTCTCCACCCGCTTGAGCACCTCCCCGGCGGTGTACGGCCGCGTCGACGGCCGCTTCCCGGCCGCCCCGGCCTCCACCTCGTCCCAGGTCAGCGGCGTCGACACGGCCGGCACCGGCTGGGCCCGCAGCGAGTACGGCGCCACTGTCGTCTTCGCCGCGTTGTTCTGGCTCCAGTCGATGAAGACCTTGCCGGGCCGAAGGTTCTTCGCCATCTTCGACACGACCAGCTTCGGGTGCGCCTGCTCCAGTTCCTGCGCGATCCGCTTGGCGTAGTCGGAGACGATCTCGGCGTCCTGCGTACCGGCAATCGGGCAGCACAGCTGCATGCCCTTCTTCCCGGACGTCTTCGGGAACGAGGAGATCCCGTCGGAAGCCAGCCGGTCGCGCATCAGCAGCGCCACCTGGCAGCACTGCTTGAGCGCGGCCGGAGCGCCCGGATCCAGGTCGACCACCATCATGTCCGGGTGCGCGCCGATCTTCCACTGCGGAGTGTGCAGCTCCAACGCGGCGAGATTCGCCAGCCACACCAGCGTGGGCAGCTCGTCGCAGACCACGTAGTCGATGGTTTCCCGCCCCTTCGTGGAGCCGGGGGCGGGCAGGTTCTCGGTGCGTACCCAGCCGGGGGTCGCGGCGGGCGCGTTCTTCTCGAAGAACGAGCCGCCGTCGACGCCGTTGGGAAACCGGATCCGGGTCAGCGCGCGGTCGTGCAGGTGCGGCAGCAGCACCGGGGCGATCCGGGTGTAGTAGTCGATCACCTCGCCCTTGGTGAAGCCGGCCTGCGGGAAGAGCACCTTGTCCAGGTTGGACAGCTCCAGCGAGCGCCCCTCGACCTCGACCTTGAGCCGGTCAGCCGGCATCGTCGACCTCCTCGGGCGGCTTGTCCGGGCGCAGGCGCAGGATGCGCGGGAAGCGCAGCCTCCCGTCCGGCGTGCGCTGGCCGTACTTGACCTCCACCACGATCCGGGGAGTTACCCAGATCGCGCCGCGGGCATCCTCGCGCGGCACCCCGGCGGCGAACGGCGACGCGGTGGCCCGCAGCGGTTCCAGCTCACGCAGCAGTTCCCGTTCGATGGCCGCGCCGATCCCGCCGCCGACCCGCCCCCGGTAGATCAACCGCCCGTCCGGGCCGGGCACGCCGACGAGCAGACCGCCGACGCGCCGCGCGCCGGGCCGCCAGCCGCCGACCACGAAGTCGCCGGTGACCTCCAGCTTGACCTTCACCCAGTCCGGGGAGCGCACGCCGGGCCGGTAGAGCGAGTCGACCCGCTTGGCCATCACCCCCTCCAGCCCGTGCTCGCCGGCCGCCGCGTAGGTGGCCGGGCCGTCGCCGAAGACCGGCGGCACCGCCCACCGGGCGGCGCCGAGCCCGAGCGACTCCAGCGCCGCCCGCCGCTCCCGCCACGGCCGGGCGGTCAGGTCCTCGCCGTCGAGCCGCAACAGGTCGAAGATCATGTACGTGACGGGTACGGTCGCCGCCAGCCGAGCCGCCTTGGCCGGGTTGCGCACGTGCATTCGTTCGGCGAGCGCGGTGAACGAGGGCTGCCCGTCGGTGAAGAGGACCACCTCGCCGTCGAGCAGCGCGTCACCTACCTGCTCGGCCAGGTTGAGCAGTTCCGGGTACGCGGTGGTGATCTCGACGCCGGAGCGGGCGTAGAAGTGCCGGTCGCCGCGGGAGATGTCGGCGAGCGCGCGGACGCCGTCCCACTTGAACTCGTACGACCAGGCGGCGCCGACCGGGAGCTGCCCGGTCGTCGCGAGCATCGGCTTCAACGGCGCGCCGGGCACGTTCCGACTGTAGTTGGGTGCGGAAGCGCGTGCGTCCCGTTCGATCGTTTGCGATTCTGGTGGTCAACCGGGGAGAGGAGCGCGAAATGCGGGCGATCTGGAAAGGAGCGGTGTCGTTCGGCCTGGTGTCGATCGGGGTGAAGGTCTACTCGGCCACCGAGGAGAAGGACATCCGTTTCCACCAGGTGCACCGTGAGGACGGCGGCCGGATCCGCTACAAGCGCACCTGCTCGGTCTGCGGCGAGGAGGTCACCTACGACGACATCGCCAAGGGGTACGACATCGGTGGTGGCGAGATGGTCATCCTCACCGACGAGGATTTCGCCGACCTGCCGTTGAGCACGTCGCACGCGATCGACGTGCTGGAGTTCGTACCGGCCGAGCAGGTCGATCCGATCCTCTACAACAAGGCGTACTTCCTGGAGCCGGAGGGCTCGGCGACGAAGCCGTACGTGCTGCTGCGCGACGCGCTGTCCGACTCGGAGCGGGTGGCGATCGTCAAGGTGGCGCTGCGCCAGCGGGAGCAGCTCGCGACGCTGCGGGTCCGCGAGGGCGTGCTGCTGCTCAACACCATGCTGTGGCCGGACGAGATCCGCCGGCCCGACTTCGGTTTCCTGGACGAGGACCTGAAGGTACGCCCGCCGGAGCTGGCGATGGCCAGTTCACTGATCGACTCGATGGCCGGCGAGTTCGAGCCGGACGCCTTCACCGACGACTACCGGGCGGCGTTGCAGGAGGTCATCGACGCGAAGGTCGAGGGCCGCGAGGTGGTGCAGCCGGAGGAGGAAGAGGCCGCGCCGGCCGCCGCGGTGGACCTGATGGCCGCGCTGAAGGCATCCGTGGAGCGGGCCCGGGCGGCCCGGGGCGAGGCGCCGTCCGGCGGTGGGGCCGAGCCGACGCCGATCTCGTCGGCCCGATCGGCGAAGAAGGCCGCGAAGAAGGCCCCGGCCCGGAAGCCGGCCGAGAAGAAGGCCGAGCCGGCGAAGAAGACGGCCGCCGAGAAGACCCCCGCGAAGAAGACGGCGGAGAAGAAGACCGAACCGGCCAAGAAGACCGCCGCCAAGAAGACGACGGCGAAGAAGGCCGCCGCGAAGAAGAGCGCCTGACGCGCGTACGGCCGGGGCCCCGCCCTCGGTGGAGGGCGGGGCCGGGCCGCTCAGCCTCGCCCGAGCTTCTCGGTCGGGGTGACCCGGACGATGACGCGCTCCTCGCCGGGGCGCCGCCACGGGTACGTGTCCTGGCCGAGGTACTTCTTCGCCAGCCGGTCGATGTGCTCGTCGGCGCCCTCGGTGACGAACTCGACGGTGCCCTTGATCCAGAGCGTGCGGAAGTCGTCGGCCTTGTCCGCCACCGACACCGCGACCACCGGGTTGCGGGCCATGTTCAGGTACTTCTGCCGCCCCTTGGCCGTGTTGAACACGATGTGCTCGCCGTCGGTGTCGACCCAGACCGGGGTGACGTGCGGGGTGCCGTCGGCCTCGATCGTCGCCACGTGCGCGAGCTGCGGCTCGCCGAGCAGGGCCAGGTCTTCTTCGCTGAGGATCGCCATGCCCGAAACGTACCCTGTGCGGTGCCCCCGTATCGGTCTCCGTGTCCTGATCGGTGCGGGCGTATGGGCACGCTGGGGCTCCGGGCGGGTACCGTGTGCGCTGGCCTCGGCGGCGGCCCGCCGGGGGCGCACCCACCCACCCTGCAGGGAGTCGACGTGAGCGAGCGTGTGGAGAACCGGTCGGAGGGCCAGGCCGCCCCGGCCACCAAGGCAGGGCGGCGGCTGGCCGCCCAGCTGGCCGAGAAGAAGGCCGCCGAGGCGCGTCGCCGCCGGCAGTCGATGCTCGGCGCGGCTGTCGGCGTGCTCGCCGTGGTGGCCCTGGTCGGTGGCCTGGTCTGGCTGAACAGCGGGGACGACGACAAGGCGGCCACCGCCGGCTCCTCGGCCAGCCCCACCGCCCCGGTCGAGCCCACCGAGATGCCCGCTCCGGAGCTGCCCGCCGGCATCGACCCGGCGCTGAAGACCAAGCCGACAGTGCAGGCCGGCACCGGCGAGCTGACCAAGCTCACCGTCACCACGCTGGTGAAGGGCACCGGGCCGGCGGTGAAGGCCGGGCAGAACATCACCACCAACTACGTGGGCGTGTTCTACTCCGACGGCAAGCAGTTCGACGCGTCCTGGGACAACGGCCAGCCGGCCACCTTCCAGATCGGCGTGGGCCAGGTCATCAAGGGCTGGGACCAGGGCCTGGTCGGCGTGCCGGTGGGCAGCCGGGTGCAGCTGGACCTGCCGGCCGATCTGGCGTACGGCAACGACGCCGCCGGTGGCCGCCCGGCCGGGCCGCTGCGCTTCGTCGTCGACGTGCTGGCTGCGCAGTAGCTCACTCCAGGCTTCCGTCCGGTCACCCTGCGGCAGTAGGTTCATGGTCACCGCGGGCGGCACGTCCGTCCGCGGTGATCTGCTCACCGACGCGGAGGTGCACGTGGCGGCGCTGGACGGGGCCGGGGCGACCCGGCAGATGTGGACGCTGTACGAGCCGGTCCACGCGGTGACCTACTTCCATCCGCGGGCCCGCGCCGCGTTCGAGGCGGTCGGGCTGCGCGGCTACTGGCGCGGCTACTTCGCGGGGCGGGCCGCGCCGCTCGGCGCGGTCGACGCGCCCGCCGTGACCGCGGCGTTCTTCAGCTTCGCGCCGGCCATGGTGGCCCGCGCGCTGCCGTCGGTGTGGCGTCTGGCCACCCCGGAGGAGGCGCTGCGGGCGCGGCTCACCGGTGGTGTGCAGGCGCTCGCCGAGTTCACCTACGAGCTGCCCGAGTCGCATCTGGTCGAGGCCGCCGACCTGCTGGAGGAGGCGGCCGCGCGGGTGGACGTCGCCGGCCGGGTGCTCGGCGCGGTGAACGCCGCACTGCCCCGGGGCGAGTACCCGCTGGCCCGGCTCTGGCAGGCCGCCACCACGCTGCGCGAGCACCGCGGCGACGGCCACGTGGCGGCGCTGGTGACGACCGGGCTGGAACCGGCCGAGGTGGTGGCCTGGCGGTGCCGGGTCGACCAGTCCCGCGAGTTCCACCAGCCCGCCCGGGGCTGGACCGACGAGCAGTGGACCGCGGCCGAGGAGCGGCTGGTGGAGAAGGGCTGGCTGACCCCCGACCGGACGGCCACGCCGTACGCCACGGAGACGTTCCGCGTGGTCGAGGAGGCCACCGACCGGGCCGCTGCCGGGCCGTGGCGGGCGCTGGGCGCGGAACGTACCGCCCGGCTGCGGGACCTGCTGGAGCCGATCGCTACCCGCTGCCGCACGATCATCCCGGCCAAGGCGCCGATCGGCCTGCCGGCGCAGCGGTCGGTCGGAGCCGCGCTGCCACGGTGAGCCGGGCCGCCGGCTGGGGCAGGATGGCGGCATGGTGGACGCGGTGCTCTTCGACCTGGACGGCGTGATCGTGGACTCCGAGCCGGTCTGGGAGGAGGTCCGGCGCGCGTACGTGGCGCAGCACGGCGGCGTCTGGCAGCCGGACACGCAGCGCCGGCTGATGGGCATGAGCACCGGCGAGTGGGCCGAGTACCTCAGCGGTGAGCTGGGCGTCGGCAGGTCGGCCGAGCAGGTCGCCACCGAGGTGGTGACCGAGATGGCCCGCCGGTACGCGCAGCGCGTACCCGTGATCGACGGGGCGGAGGAGGTCGTGCGCCGCATCGCCGCGCGGTGGCCGCTCGGGCTGGCCAGCTCCTCCCCGACCCGGCTGATCGCGGCGGCGCTGGACGCGACGGGCCTGGCCGGCTCGTTCGGCGCGACGCTGTCGACGGAGGAGACCGCCCGGGGCAAGCCCGCGCCGGACGTGTGGCTCGCAGTGGCCGGGCGGCTGGGAGTCGACCCGGCCCGCTGCGTGGCCGTGGAGGACTCGTCGAACGGGGTCCGTTCGGCAGCTGCCGCCGGGTGCCGGGTGGTGGCGGTGCCGCACGGGTCGTACCCGCTCGATCCGGACGCCGAGGCGCTCGCGACCGTGCTGCTCCCCTCGATCGGCGCGCTCACGCCCGCTGTGGTGGCGGGGATCGACTGAACCACCCACCCGCCGCCACCACCCGGCCTACGGTCGGTGACATGAGGGCTGTGGTGTACGAGGGGCCGCACGAGGTGGCCGTCAACGAGGTCGACGACCCGCGGATCGAGGATCCGAACGACGTGGTCGTCCAGGTCACGACGACCGCGATCTGCGGTTCGGACCTGCACATGTACGAGGGACGGACGGCCGCCGAACCGGGCATCGTGTTCGGCCACGAGAACATGGGCGTGATCGTCGAGACCGGGCCGGGCGTGACGAGCCTGCGCGTGGGTGACCGGGTCTCGATGCCGTTCAATGTGGCGTGCGGGTTCTGCCGCAACTGCCGGGAGCAGCGCACCGGGTTCTGCCTGACGGTGAACCCGGGCTTCGCCGGCGGCGCGTACGGCTATGTGTCGATGGGGCCGTACCGGGGTGGGCAGGCGGAGTACCTGCGGGTGCCGTTCGCCGACTTCAACTGCCTGAAGCTGCCGCCCGGCGCCGAACACGAGAACGACTACGCGATGCTCGCCGACATCTTTCCGACCGGCTACCACGGGGTGGCGATGACCGGGCTGCGGCCGGGCGAGAACCTGACCGTGATGGGCGGCGGGCCGGTCGGGCTGATGGCGGCGTACTCGGCGGTGCTGATCGGGGCGTCCGAGGTGTTCGTGGTGGACCGGGTGCCGGACCGGCTGCGGCTGGCCGAGTCGATCGGCGCCACCCCGATCGACTTCAGCGCGGGCGACCCGGTCGAGCAGATCCGGGACCGGACCGACGGGGTGGGGACCGATCACGGCGTGGACGCGGTGGGATACCAGGCGTCCGCGCCCAGCGGCGAGGAGCAGCCGGCGCTGGTGCTGAACACGCTCGTGGAGGTGGTGCGCGCGACCGGGGCGATCGGCGTGGTCGGGCTCTACCTCGCGGCGGACCCGGGCGCCCCGGACGAGCACTCCGCCCGGGGTGAGCTGCTGTTCAAGGTGGGCAAGCTGTTCGAGAAGGGCCTGCGGATCGGCACCGGGCAGGCGAACGTGAAGACCTACAATGCGTACCTGCGAAACCTGATCATGGCGGGGCGGGCGACCCCGAGCTTCGTGGTGAGCAAGGAGTTGCCGCTGGACGCGGCGCCGGAGGCGTACCAGCGCTTCGACCGCCGCGAGCCGGGCTACTCGAAGGTCGTGCTCAAGCCGGCCGCCTGACGAGCCGTCGTACGGTGGCCGGGTGCGCCCTGGGCCGCATGTTCGGGCGGCTGCCGGGTAGCGCACCCGGAAGGACGGCGGAGGGACGGCGATGAAGGCGATCGTGTACGAGCGCAGCGGGAACGCCTCGGTGCTCCAGGTGGTCGAGCGGCCCGTGCCGGAACCCGGGCCGGGCGAGGTGCTGGTGCGGATGGCCGTGTCGGGGGTGAACCCGACCGACTGGAAGGCCCGCCAGGCGTGGCCGCTGCCGAGCGGCTGGCAGATTCCGCACCAGGACGGCGCCGGGGTGGTCGAGGCGGTCGGTGAGGGCGTGGACCGGACGCTGATCGGCGAGCGGGTCTGGGTGTGGGAGGCGGCGTGGCAGCGGCCGTGGGGCACCGCCGCGGAGTACACGCTGGTTCCGGTCCGGCACGCGGTGCCGCTCGGTCCGGCGTCGTTCGATCTGGGGGCGGCGCTCGGCATCCCGTTCATGACCGCGCACCGCTGCCTGACCGCGGGCGAGTACATGCCGGACAAGCTGCACGCGGGCGCGCTGAGCGACCATGTGGTGCTGGTGCAGGGCGGCGCGGGCGCGGTGGGCAACGCGGCGATCCAGCTCGCGAGCTGGGCCGACGCGTGCGTCATCGCGACTGTGAGCAGCCCGGAGAAGGCACAGCTCGCGGCGGCGGCCGGGGCCGACTTCGTGATCAACTATCGCGAGCAGGACGTGGTCGAGGAGGTCCGCAAGGTCGCGCCCGACGGGGTGCACACGATCGTCGAGGTCTCCGCCGCCCGCAACGCCGCCGCCGACGTGCGGATGCTGCGTACCGGCGGGGCGGTCTGCGTGTACGCCGACGACGGCGGCGACGAGATCACGTTGCCGATCCGGCCGCTGATGGTTCCGAACGCGCGCTGGCAGTTCGTGCTGATCTACACCGCGCCGAAGGTCGCCAAGGCGCAGGCGGTCACCGACATCGCGGCGGCGGTGGCGCAGGGCGCGATCCGGGTCGGTGAGGACGCCGGGCTGCCGCTGCACCGGTATCCGCTGGCGGACGCCGCTGCCGCCCAGCAGGCGGTGCAGGACAGCGTGGTGGGCAAGGTGCTGGTCACCACCGCGGACGAGTAGGTGACCGGATTTCCCCGACAGCCGGACAGACGCGAACAAGTTTCGCAACAATGACGGTGCGGGTCAGCCCGTAACGGACGGGCGGCCCCGGCGCGGTGCGAACGCCGGGGCCGCCCTCTGGGAGGAATGCCCGTTGGAAACGTGTTCCTGCCCGTGTAGGCGACGGTACGCCCCGAAACGTTACGACGCGGTCAGTTCCCGTACGTCGAGCCCGCCGTCGGCGTACCGCGAGCGCACCACCTTCTTGTCGAACTTGCCGACGCTGGTCTTGGGCACGGCGTCGATGAACGCCCAGCGTTCCGGCAACTGCCAGCGGGCCACCGAGCCGGCCAGGAAGTCCCGCAGTTCCTCGGCGGTCACCGAGGCGCCCTCGCGAACCACGACGGTGGCCAGCGGACGCTCGTCCCAGCGCTCGTCCGGTACGCCCACCACGCACGCCTCCAGCACCGCCGGGTGCGCCATCAGGGCGTTCTCCAGCTCGACCGAGGAGATCCACTCCCCGCCCGACTTGATCACGTCCTTGGCGCGGTCGGTGAGCGTGATGTAGCCGTCCGGCGAGAGCGTGCCGACGTCACCGGTCCGCAGCCAGCCATCCCGGAACTTCTCCTCCTCCGGCACGTCGTCGCCGATGTACCGGGCGGTCACCCACGGCCCGCGCACCTCCAGCTCGCCCACCGACGTCCCGTCGGCGGGCAGCGGCTCACCGGCAGGGCCGACGATCCGCGCGGTCACGCCCGCCGGTACGCGGCCCTGCGTGTAGCGGTAGCGCCAGGCGTCGTCGCCGGTCGCGCCGGCCGGCGCCCGGGACACCGAGCCCAGCGGCGACATCTCGGTCATGCCCCAGGCGTGGATGACGTCGATGCCGTAGCGGTCGTGGAAGGCGTGCATCAGCGCCGGCGGGCACGCCGACCCGCCCACGATGACCTCCTTCAGTGAGGAGAGGTCCACCTCGTGCGCGTCCAGGTAGGCAAGCAGGTCGGTCCAGATGGTCGGCACCGCCCCGGCCAGCGTGGGGCGCTCGGCGGCGATCATCGCGGCGATCGGCTCGGCCTGGAGGAACCGGTCCGGCATGATCAGCGAGGCGCCGGAGAGGAAGGCCGCGTACGGCAGGCCCCAGGACATGGCGTGGAACATCGGCACGATGGCCAGCTCGCGGTCGTTCGGCCCGAGCCCGAAGCCCTCCGGCATGCAGACCTGGAGCGAGTGCAGGTAGATCGAGCGGTGCGAGTAGGCGACGCCCTTGGGGTGGCCGGTGGTGCCCGAGGTGTAGCAGAGCGCGGCCGCGTCCCGCTCGTCCACCTCCGGCCAGTCGAAGTGGTCGGGGCGGTCGGCCAGCAGCGCGTCCCAGTGGTGCACGGTGATCCGGTCACCGGCGGCGGCCAGCAGCGGGGCCGGGTCGCCGCCGCCGACCACCACCACGTGCGCCACGGTGGTCATCTCGCCGATCACCCGGGCGAGCAGCGGGATGAGCGTGGTGTCGACGAGCACCACGCGGTCCTCGGCGTGGTTGGCGATGTAGGCGACCTGGTCGGGGAAGAGCCGGATGTTGAGCGTGTGCAGCACCGCCCCCATGCTCGGCACGGCGAAGTACGCCACCAGGTGCTCGTTGTTGTTCCACATGAACGTCGCGACCCGCTCGTCGCCGGTCACGCCGCACTCGTCGCGCAGCGCGTGGGCCAGCCGGGCGGCGGCACGGCCGACCTCCGCGTACGTCATCCGGCGCGGTTCGGCGCCGGTCCAGGTGACCACCTCCGCCGCGCCGTGCACGGTGGAGCCGTGTTCGAGGATCCGGGCGACCTGGAGGGGGGCGTCCATCATCGTGCTACGCATGGGTAACAACGTAGTGGCGGCGGTCACATCTACGGAACCCCCCGGAACCACCGAGGTGATCACGGATGATGCGTAGATTGTCCGGGTGAGCATCTCGTGGGCCGACTCGTACGTGGGGCAGCTCCGCGCCCTGGCCGGTGACCGCACCCTGATGTTCGTCGGCGCCCGCGCCGTGGTGCGCGACAACGCCGCCCGGGTGCTGCTGATCCAGCGCTCCGACAACGGCCAGTGGGCGCTGCCGGCCGGCGCCATGGAACTGGGCGAGTCGATCGCCGACTGCGCGGTTCGCGAGGTGCGGGAGGAGACCGGCCTGCGGGCGCTGCGGGTCAGCGCGTTCGCGCTCTACACCGGCCCGGACCGCACCCACACCAACATGTACGGACACACGTACCAGGTCTTCACCACCGCGTTCCGGGTCGACGAGTGGGACGGCGAGCTGGACCGGTTCACCGACGAGACCACCGACGCCGCCTTCTTCCGTCCGGCGGACTTCCCGCACCCGCTCTCGTCGAGCGTCCACGAGACGCTCGCCGACCTGGACGTGTTCGAGCAGACCAACCGGCTGATCCTCAAGTAGCCGCCGGTCACAGCATCGTCTGCGACTTCGCCTCCATGTCGGCGGCGGCCTCCTCCTTCGACTCCTTCGTCAGCGGCTTGCCGCCGGGCGCCGGGGCCTTGCCGCCGATCGGGTCGGCGCCGCCGGTGGCGCCCTGCGGACCGGTGCCGCGCAACTGGTGGTTCGGCATGGCCAGCGTGACCAGCACCGCGACGATCGCGATCAGCCCGGTGGTCAGGAAGACCAGGTGCAGCGACTCGACGAACGAGGCCTGGACGGCGGCGCGTACCGGGGCGGGCAGGGCCAGGATGGCCGCCGGGTCATTGATCGAGAAGTTCCCGCCTGCAGACACCGCGGCCCGCTGCTCCGGCGGAAGCTGCGCGAGCGCGCCCGGCAGCCGGCCGGCCAGCTCGGTGGTGAGCCGGGACGACAGCACCGCGCCCAGGATGGCCACGCCGAACGAGCCGCCGAGCGACCGGAAGAACGTGGCCGAGGACGTGCCCGCGCCCAGGTCGCGCACGCTCACCGCGTTCTGCACGGCGAGGATCAGCGACTGCATGCACAGGCCCAGCCCGATCCCGATCACCACCATGTAGCCGAACGCGGCCCAGAGCGAGGTGGCCACCCGCAGCTGCTGGAACAGCAGCATGCCGACCACCAGCACGGCCGCGCCCGCCACCGGGAACCACTTGTACCTGCCGATCCGGCTCATCGCCCGGCCGGTGACGATCGAGGTGATGATGACGCCGGCCATCATCGGCAGCATCAGCAGACCGCTGCGCGTCGGCGAGGCGCCCTTGACGATCTGGAGGTAGAGCGGGATGAAGATGATCGACCCGAACATCACCAGACCGAGGACGAAACCCGCCGCGTTCGCCAGCGCGAACGTGGCGCTGCGGAACAGCCGCAGCGGCAGGATCGGCTCCTTGGTCCGCGCCTCCTGGACGACGAACAGCACGCCCAGCACCGCGCCCGCGGCGAACAGGCCGACGATCACGCCGGAGCCCCAGGCGTACTCGGCGCCGCCCCAGCTCAGCGCCAGCAGCAGGCAGCTCACGCCGGCCACCAGCAGCGCCGCGCCGATCCAGTCGACCGTGTGCTCCCGCCGCTCGAACGGCACCAGCCGCATCACGTGCCAGCAGACCACGATGGCGAGGATCGCCAGCGGCACGTTGATGTAGAAGATCCACCGCCAGTTGGTCTCCGCGAAGTAACCGCCGACGAGCGGCCCGGCCACCGACGAGACGCCGAACACCGCGCCGAACAACCCCTGGTAGCGGCCGCGCTCCCGGGGCGAGACCACGTCCGAGATGATGGTGAACGCCAGCGTCATCAGCCCACCCGCGCCGAGACCCTGCACGCCGCGCGTGACGATCAGCTGGGTCATGTCCTGCGACAGCCCGGCCAGCAGCGAGCCGAGCAGGAACATGCCGATCGAGAACAGGAAGACCGGCCGGCGTCCGTACAGGTCGGCCATCTTGCCGTACAGCGGCGTCGAGGCGGTCGACGCCAGCAGGTACGCGGTGACCACCCACGAGTAGTGGTTGATGCCGCCCAACTCCCCCACGATCGTCGGCAGGGCGGTGCCGACGATGGTCTGGTCGAGCGCCGCCAGCAGCATCCCGGTCATCAGACCGAACATCAGCAGGCGGATCTGGCGGGCGGGCAGCGCGGGCGGGGCGGTCTGGGCGGTCATCCCGCTTCCTATCCCACCGGGGGCGGATCATGCCCCCGGTGGGCCTGTGACTTTCCTCAGGCGGCGTGCCGACCCTCGGCGAACTCCTCCACGATCTTGGCGCAGAACGCCGGCAGGTCGTCCGGCTTGCGGCTGCTGACCAGCCCGTTGTCGGTGACGACCTCCTTGTCGACCCAGTTCGCGCCGGCGTTTGTGAGGTCGGTGCGCAGGCTCGGCCAGGAGGTGATGGTGCGGCCCCGCACCACGTCCGCCTCGACCAGCGTCCACGGGCCGTGGCAGATCACGCCGACCGGCTTGCCGGCGTCGAAGAACGACTTCACGAACCGGACCGCGTCCGGGTCCGCGCGCAGGAAGTCCGGGTTCGCCACGCCACCGGGCAGGACCAGACCGTCGTACGCGCCGGCGTCCGCCTCCTTGACGGTGACGTCGACCCGGTACTGCTTGCCGTGGTCCAGGTGGTTGAAGGCCTGGATCGAGCCGGAGTCGAGGGAGACCAGCTCAACCTGCGCGCCGGCGTTCTCCACCGCCTCCCGGGGCTGGGTGTACTCGACCTCCTCGACGCCGTCGGCGGCCAGGAAGGCGATGCGCTTGCCCTGAAGTGTCGCTGCCATGCTCTTCTCTCCTCTCCGGGGTATGTCTGCACCGTTCCCCCGGCCGATGCGGCGAAACCGGGCGCACCGGGTGGCCCGCGTCGCGTTTGGCCCGACGGCGCGGGGGGATCCGCAGAGGCATGGCAGGAGCAGCAGCGGAAGAGCGCCGGCTGGCCACCGTGGTGGCGAGCTGGCAGCAGCGTCCCGTGCTGGTCGTCGGGGACGCCATGCTGGACGAGTGGCGGTTCGCCGAGTCGGAGCGGCTCTGCCGCGAGGCGCCCGCGCCGGTCCTCACCCTGCGGCGGCGGATCTCCGCGGCCGGGGGCGCCGCCAACACGGCGGTCAACGTGGCGGCGCTCGGTGGACGGGCGGCGCTCGTCGCCCCGGTCGGCGCCGACGTGGCCGGTGACGAGCTGCACGACTGCCTGGACCGCGCCGCGGTCTGGGACCGTACGGTGAGCCAGCCCGGCCGGCCCACGCCGGTGAAGCGGCGGATGCTCGCCGGCAACCAGATCCTGCTCCGGGAGGACTCCGGCGGCCCGGAGGACGCGCTGGACGACGACGGGGTGGCACGGCTGCTGACCGCCCTGCACTGCGCCACCGAGGAGCTGCGCGCGGTGGCCCCGGGACAGCCGCTCACGCTCGTGGTCTGCGACTACGGCCTGGGCGCCCTGCCCTCGGCGGTACGCGCCTGGCTGGTCGCCAACCGGGACCGCTACGGCACCGTGGCGCTGGACGCGCACGACCTGGCCGACTGGCGTGGACTGAACCCGACTGTGGTGACGCCGAGCTTCGCCGAGGCCACCCGGCTGCTGGCCCGCGCCGCCGCCGGTTTCGCACACGGCGAGCGCAACGCCGTACCCAATGGGGGTGACCTGCACCTGGACCACCCGGCGGAGGCCGACGGCCCGTCCGAGCTGATGGTCGGCGCGGCGCCCGGCGGGTCCGGCGACCGCGCGCCGGGCAGCCCGCACCCGACCTCGGGCGCGCCCGCCGCAGCGACGTCCGGCGGCTCGACCGGCCCGACCGGCGAGCCGACGCCCGGCGAGGAGCGGGTGGCGCTCACCGGGGACGGGCTGAGCGTCACCGGCACCGGCGTGACGGTGAGCGCGACCGCCGGCACCGGCGTAGACCGGGCTGTGCTGGCCGAGTCGCGCCTGCCCGAGCTGCGCGAGCACACCGGCGCGGACGTGGTGGCGGTGACCCTGGACACCGAGGGCGCGGTGGTCGGCGGCGCCGAGGGCGAGCCCCGGCGCAGCCACAGCACCCCGGTCCCGGCCAGTCACGCGGTGGGCGCCGGGGACGCGTACCTGGCGGCCATGACGCTGGCGCTCGCCGCCGACGCCGGCCTGCCCACCGCCGCCCAGCTCGCGCAGCTCGCCGCCACCATCACGGTCGCCGACACCGGCACCTGCGTGTGCCGCCGCGAGGACCTCCTCGCCGCGCTCGGCACCGGCCCGGACGACGGCGGGCACCCGGCGCTGGTCGGCGCCGACGAACTGGCCGCGCTGGTGGACGAGCACCGGCAGGCCGGGCGGTCGGTGGTGTTCACAAACGGCTGCTTCGACGTGCTGCACCCGGGGCACGTCCGCTACCTGACTCAGGCCCGCGCGCTCGGTGACCTGCTGATCGTGGCGGTCAACTCGGACGGCAGCGTCCGCCGGCTCAAGGGCGCGGACCGGCCGGTCAACCCGGTCGAGGACCGGATCGCGCTGCTGGCGGCGCTGGCCTGCGTCGACCACGTGGTGGTCTTTGAGGAGGACTCCCCGGCCCGGCTGATCGAGGCGGTCCGGCCGGACGTCTACGTCAAGGGCGGCGACTACCCGCCGGAGATGGTGCCGGAGGCGCCGCTGGTGCGGCGGCTGGGCGGGCAGGTACGCACGCTCGGGTACGTGCCGGACCGCTCCACCTCGGCGATCATCGACCGGATCCGCGCCCAGTCGCTCATGAGCGAACGCACCGAGCGGAGCGAGGACAGCCCCGTGGGCGAAGGCAGGCCGGCGTGACCCGACCGCTCGACCCGGGCACGCCCGGGCAGTTCCGGCAGCGCCGCCGCCTCGACGTGCTCATTCCCACCCGCAATCGGCCCGCCGAACTGGCTGTCACGCTGTCCGGGCTGGCCGCGCAGGAGGGCGTACCCGGGTTCGGGGTGGTGGTCAGCGACCAGTCCGACGGCGAGCCCGCGTACGCGCACCCGGCCGCCGCCACCATGGTCCGGGCGCTGCGGCACCGGGGGCATCCGGTGCTGCTGACCCGGCGGCTGCCCCGTCGCGGCCTGGCCGAACACCGGTGCTACCTGCTGGCCCAGTCGGCCGCCGACGCGGTGCTCTGCCTCGACGACGACGTGTGGCTGGAGCCGGGCACGCTGTCCCGGCTGATGACCGCGCTGGACGAGCTGGGCTGCGGGTTCGTCGGCAACGCGGTGCACGGGCTCTCCTACGCCGACGACGTCCGCCCGGAGACGCACCAGCACTACGAGGAGTGGGCCGGACGGCCGGTACCGGAACGGATCATGCCGGGCACGCCGGAGTGGCATCGGGCGTCGATCCACCCGGCCGCGAACCTGCTGCACGTCACCGAGAAGCTGAACCTGCCGCCCGGGCAGTGGCGGGCGTACAAGGTCTCCTGGATCGGCGGCTGCGTGCTCTACGACCGGGCGAAGCTGGTCGAGGCCGGTGGCTTCGACTTCTGGGAGCGGCTGCCCGACCGGCACCAGGGCGAGGACGTCGCCGCCCAGCTCGCCGTGCTGGAGCGCCACGGCGGCGCCGGTGTGCTGCCCAGCGGGGCCTACCACCTGGAGTCGCCGACCACAGTCACCGAGCGGGACGTGGAGGCGTGGGAAGTGGTGCTCAGCGAGTCGACGGCGGAGGTGTGAGCAGCTCGCGGGCCGCCTCGATCACCTCGGCCGCCGGCACGTCGGCCACGAACGACACCCGGTGCGGGCACTCCCCGTCGCCGGGCCGGTGCGGGTAGATCCCGGGTGTGCAGTCGACGCCGCAGACCGGGCAGTGGGTGGTCCAGGCGGCGATCGGGCGGTGCCGCCCACGCAGCGGCGACGCCCCGTTGATCAGGTTGCCGACCCAGAACACCCCGACGGTCGGCGCGCCCACGGCGGCGGCCAGGTGCAGCGGGCCGGTGTCGTTGGAGACCACGAGCGCGCAGTCCGCGTACGCGGCGGCCAGCGCGCCGAGGCTGAGCGTGCCGACCTGCGGACGCACCGGCACGCCGGCCGCCGCCACCACAGCGTCCACCGTCTCCTGCTCGGCGGGGGTGCCGGTGACAAGCACCTCGTACCCGTCTCCGGCGAGCGCGCGGGCGACCTCGGCGAAGCATTCCGGCGGCCAGCGCCGCCGCGTGTCGGTGGCGCCGGGGTGCAGCGCCACCCGGGGCCGGGTGGGCGGGCCGAGCACGGCGGCGGCCTCGGCCCGGTCGGCGGCGGTGACCGCCAGCGACGGGGTGATCGTGGTGGCGGGCGCGCCGACCAGCGCGGCGACCTCCAGGTAGCGGATCACCTCGTGCTGGTAGTAGACGTAGCGCAGCCAGCGGTCGAGCGGCGGCGCGCCCTCGGCCCGCAGGCCGGCGGTGACCCGCGCGCCGAGGCCCGCCACCAGCGGGTTGGAGTTCGCGCCACCGCCGTGCACCTGCAACGCCAGGTCGAACCGCTCGGCGCGGGCCGCGGCCAGGAAGCCCGGCACGTCGCCCGGCGACTCGCCCGGGCCCGGATCGCGGATGCCGGGCGCTGCCGGCACCACCAGCACCCGGTCCACCGGGCCGGGCCGGTCGCGCCAGAGCGCCGCGTGCCACGGCGCGCCGAGCAGCACGATCTCCGCCGACGGGTACGCCGACCGCAGCGCGTCCAGCGCCGGCAGCACGAAGATGAAGTCGCCGAGCGCGTTGGCGCGCAGCACGGCGATCCGCTCGACGTCGGGCACACGCTCGCCGACCGGGCCGAGCAGCGACGGCTCCGGGTCGCGGCGCGGCGGGTCGGAGTCACCCGACGGGCTGGTCACGCGGCCCCTACGGCCTGTCGATCTCGTCGAGCGCGGTGTCCGGGTGGTGCAGCTCCCGGTCCGCGGCCGGGTCGGCCGGCATCGGCGTACGGTCGACGCCCGCGCGCGGGCCGGTGCGGCCGACGGTGATGGTGCGCGGCGCGGGCCGGGCCGCCCGGGGCAACCGCACCCGGAGCAGGCCGTGGTCCATCACCGCGTCGATCCGGTCCGGGTCCACCCGGGACGGCAGGTCGACGCGGTACTCGAAGCCACGCGTGGTGAACCCGCCCGGGATGCCGTGGTCGGCGTTCACCTCGGCTTCCGACCGGGCGCGTACGCACAGCTCCCGGTCGTCCAGCTCGACGGCCACCTCCTCCGGCGCCACACCGGGGAGCCGGACGACCACCTCCCAGCCGTCCGCCGTCTCGGCCAGATCCACGTCCTGGCTGCCGGAGCGTCCGCCGACCAGCCGGCTCAGCTCGGAGCGCAGCGACTGGAGCTCGCCCATCGGGTCCCAGCCCTGCTGGCGGCCACGCCAGCCCCGTCCGCTGCCCTGTTCCGTCATCGCGCGTCTCCGATCCGCTGGGTCGCCGAGGGGGGTCGCAGCGAGCTGGGCGCGTTGAGATCGTGCTCCGGGTCGACGCCGACGCCGAGGCGGTCCACCAGTTCACCACCGAGCCACGCGCTGACGCCGAGGATCGCCAGGGCGACCACCTCGATGGCGACGAGCGCGCCCCCGGCCGCCCGCGAGTCGGCGTTGAGCCGGACCACCCAGACCGCGGCGAACAGCAGAATCACCGCCACGTTGGCGGCGGCGTGGGTGACACCGACCCGCTTGGCGCGGGTGCCGGCCGGCAGGGCGAGCAGGTCGAACGCCCCGGCCGCCGCGGCCAGCAGGCCGCCGATCAGACCGACGGTGATGTTCCAGTACGCGACTTCGGCCAGGAAGCCGGGCCCGCCCACGGTGTCCACCACGTCGAAGATCACGGCGGTCACGAAGAGCGCCACCGGAAACATCACGAGCATCGGGTGCACGGGATGGCCGAGCACCTTGAGCCGGCTCTCCATCTCGGCCTCCATCCGTCACGTCCGGCCGCACGCTGCGAACCGGTCCCTACCCGCCGGCCCCGGGGGCAAACCCGACACTCGACGCGCTCTCCTAGGCTGACCATGGCGGAACGCGGCCCGTCGCGGGCCGGAACCGTCGTGACGATCAACGGACGGGGGAGGAAGACGTGACGACCCGGGAGATCACCAGCGAGGCCGAACTACGCGAGCTGATCGGCACGCCGATGCCGCGCGCTGCCGCCAAGGACCGCCGTACGCTGCACGAACGCGACCGGGAGTGGCTCGCCGCGTCACCGTTCTGCCTGATCGCCACCGCCGGCGCGGACGGCACCTGCGACGTCTCCCCCAAGGGTGACCCGCCCGGCTTCGCGCTGGTGCTCGACGACACCACGATCGCGATTCCGGAGCGGCCCGGCAACCGGCGGGCCGACGGCTACCGCAACATCCTGGCCAACCCGCACGTCGGGTTGATCTTCCTGATTCCCGGCCGCACCGACACGCTGCGGATCAACGGGCGCGCCCGGCTGATCGCCGACGCGCCGTGGTTCGCCGACATGGAGGTCAAGGGCCACCGGCCGGTGCTGGCCGTCGAGGTCGCGATCGAGCAGATCTTCTACCACTGCGCGAAGGCGTTCCTGCGCTCCGAGCTGTGGCAGCCGGAGACCTGGCAGCCGGACGTGCTGCCGACGCGGGCCCGGCTGATCAAAGAGGTGGAGGCCCCGGCGGAGAGCCTGGCCGACCTGGAACGCCACTACGGCCCGGCGTACCTGGAGACCCTGTACCGCTGAGTCCCGTGGTCAGGGCCGGACGTTGCGCTTGCGCTTGCCCCGGCCCACGTACCCGCGACCGCCCGTCGCCGGCTCCACCCGGCGCGGCCGGTCGCGGCGCGGCGGGGTGACACGCCGACGCCTGATACCGGACAGGGCCAGCACCACCCCGACGCCCAGGGCGGCCAGCCCGACCACGCCGAGGACGCCCTGCACCCGGCCGCGGTGGCCGCTGAGCTGACCGAAGTCGGTGACGAAGTCACCCGGGTCCGCCGGGTTCACCCAGATCGACACCTCCGCTCCGGCGGCCCGGCACACCTCGAAGCAGGCCACCTCCTGCGCGTGCGTCCGGCCGTCCACCTCGTAGCTGAAGTACATGGTGCTCGACGAGGGACTCCGGTTGCCGCCGCTCTCCGTCACCTGGTCGACGACGACCGCCCGCGCGGGCGTACCCCGCTCGCGCAGCGTCACCGCCCAGTCGTCCAGCTCCATCTGGGTGTGGAACGGCAGCCACAGCAACGCGCCGCCGCCGGCCACCAGCAGTACGCATGCGAGGCGGATCAGGAACGACCGACGGTTGATCACCGCGCCATCGTCGCCGGGGCCCGCAACCCCGGGGCCGACCCCCGATGGGGTTGAATCGGCTGCGTGGCGAAGACCTTGACGATCACCACCCGGAACGCGAGCTTCCAGCAGTGGCAGGCGCTGCTGACCAACCGCAACAAGCGCCAGCGTTCCGGGGAGTTCCTGGTTCAGGGGGTACGCCCGATCACCGTCGCCCTGGAGCAGGGCTGGGAGATCCGGGCGCTGCTGTACCCGGACCGGCAACAGTTGTCCCGCTGGTGCCGGGAACTGCTCGACCGCGCCGACGCCCGGCGGGTCGCGCTCGCGCCCGAGCTGATGCGGGAACTCAGCGGCAAGGAGGAGGAGTCCCCCGAACTGCTGGCCGTGGTGGCGCAGCCCGATGACGACCTGGCCCGCGTCCCGGTCGGGCCCGACATGCTCGTGGTGGTCTTCGACCGCCCCAAGACCCCGGGCAACATCGGCACGCTGATCCGGTCCGCCGACGCCTTCGGCGCGTCCGGCGTGGTGATCACCGGCCACGCCGCCGACCCGTACGACCCGAAGGCGGTACGGGCCAGCACCGGGTCGCTGTTCGCCGTACCGGCCGTACGCGTCCCCAGCCACCACGCCGTCCTCGACTGGGTCGCCGCGATGCGAAAGCAGGGACCACAGATCCAGATCATTGGTACGGACGAACACGGCGACGTGGACGTCGCGGAGCACGACCTGACCGGGCCCACTCTTCTGCTCGTCGGCAACGAGACGCACGGACTCAGCAAGGGCTGGCAGGAGGCGGCCGACCGGATGGTACGCATCCCGATCGTCGGGGCGGCCAGTTCGCTGAACGCGGCGGCGGCCGGGACGGTGGCGCTGTACGAGGCCGCCCGCCAGCGCGCGAAGCAGCGGTGACGCCTGGGCCCGCCGCTACGAGGCGACCGTGCCGGTTGCGGTCCTCGACGGCCGCTCGCGTCCCCAGGCGGCCAGCGGCTCGAGCGCGTCGTTGAGGCGTACGCCGTCCTCGGTCAGCGAGTACTCGACGCGGGGCGGCACCTCGTCGTAGGAGACGCGGCGCACGACGCCGTCCGCCTCCATCTCGCGCAGGTGCGCGGCTAGCACCTTCTCGGTGATCCCCGGCAGCAGCCGGCGCAACTCGCCGAAGCGGCGGTACGGGTGCTCGTGGAGTGCCCAGAGGATCAGCACCTTCCACTTGCCCCCGATCACCTCCATCGCGGCGTCGATCCCGCAGACATGGCCGTCCGGTGCGCCCGGCCGGTTCAACGTCGTCATGCCCCCGCCCTTCCGACCTGCTCGCTCACCACAGGGTAACCACCTACTCCGAAGTGCGTACTTGATCGCCTGCGGGCCTGCGACCAGCCTGAACGGCATGGCACCCGACACTGTGGAGAAGACGCCCGTGACGCTGCTGGGCCTCGGCGCGATGGGCGCCGCGCTGGCCCGCGCCTGGCTCGCCGCCGGCCACCCGCTCACCGTCTGGAACCGCACCCCGGCCCGCGCCGCGGCGATATCCGCCGAGGGAGCGACGGTCGCCGACAGCGCCGCCGAGGCCGTCGCCGCGAACACCCTTGTCGTCGTCTGCCTGCTGGACGACGCCTCGGTCGAGGAGGTGCTGGCCGACGCCGACCTGGCCGGCAGGGACCTGGTCAACCTGACCACGGGTACGCCCGCCCAGGCCCGCGCCCGAGCCGACTGGGCCCGCGAGCGCGGCGCCCGCTACCTGGACGGCGGAATCATGGCCGTCCCTCCGATGATCGGCGTCCCGGACGCCGGCGGCTACGTCTTCTACAGCGGCTCCCGCGAGCTGTTCGAACGGCACCGGGAGACGCTCGCCGTCCCGGCCGGCACCACCTACGTCGGCCCGGACGCAGGCTTCGCCGCCCTGCACGACGTCGCCCTGCTCAGCGCCATGTACGGCATGTTCGCCGGGGCAGCGCACGCTTTCGCCCTGATCCGCCGGGAGGACATCGACCCCGCGTCGCTGGCCCCGCTGCTCGTCGACTGGCTCGTCGCGATGGCCCCGACCGTTCACCAGACCGCCGACCAGCTGCGCAGCGGCGACTACACGAAGGGCGTCGTCTCCAATCTCGCCATGCAGGTGGCCGGCACACCGACGTTCCTGCGCACCGCGGCAGAGCAGGGGGTCAGCCCGGAACTGCTCAGCCCCTACTTCGAGCTGATGCGCCGCCGCCTGGCCGAGGGCAGCGGCGAGGAGGACCTGACGGGCGTCATCGACCTGCTGGTGCGCTGACCGCCGCGGACCGAGACAACCCACGTGGACCGCCGATACGCCGATGGTGATCCCGGCTGTTCCCCTGATGAGAATTCCCAGCGACGCAATGACGATCGTCCGATGCGACAGAAGCATCCGCAGCGCGTACCCGATCGTGCCGGCCCGACCGGCGTCGAGGGCAAGGTGCCGGTCGCCCGCTGGCGGCGCGTCCTGGCGGTTCTCGCGCCGGTGATCGCGGCGGTGCTCGGCGCCGCGATGGCCACGCAGTGGGAGGTCGGCGGCGGCCGCGCCGTCAGCTCCCTACCCGCTCCGTCGCGATGGATGGCCGAGAACCTGCCGTTGTTCGACGGTGGGGAGCCGGCGTGGATCTGGCGCGGGCCCTTCTTCGTGTCCGTGCTGCTGGCGCTGCCGCTCGTCTGGACGGTGACCGGCCGCACCACCGCGACGCCCCGCCGCCTCACGAGGTACGGGCTCCTCGCCGCGGCCATCGCTATCGGCCTGGAATACAGCAGCCCCGGGTACGGGTGGTTGTTCGACCTCGTGGCCCTGTTGACGGCGCTGGTGGGCACCGTCTGGTGCGGGCTGCAGGGGCTGCGTCGCGGCGTGCTGTCGCGCCGCGTCGCATGGGCGCTCGTCGCGGCACTGCCGTTGACGCCACCAGCCGGCTTCCTCACGTTCTGGTACCTGCCGCCCGGCCTGACCATGGGCTTGCTGCTGGCCTGGGCCGCTGCCGCCGTCTTGTCCGGCTCCCCCGCACCATCACTTGGAGGTGTACGTGGCTCTGTTCGGTGACGACCTGGACGCCGTCGCCAACCGGCTGGGCAAGGCGGTCGCAACGCGAGATGCGGATTGGATGCGGGCCGCTCACCTCGGGCTCGTGGGTCTGCGTGGGGTTGCTCTGACCGGCCAACTGCGGCGCACCGTAACAGGCGGTTACGACATGGGTCGGGTGCCGTCAGCGCCTGCGGCTTTCCTTAGCTGTACAGATGGCTAGGGAGCCATCGGCCGCCGCAACGATCCGCTGACACGTTGTCGCTCCCTCCCCGTAGCCTGCCCGGCAGAGTCCGTACGACGGAGGGTGCGTTGTCTGCTGTCGCGTCACTGACCCTGGTTCCCAGGAGAAGCATCCCCGAGTTGGCCCGCCTCGCCCGCACATCGTCGTCGTCACTCGGCTCCTACCTCGCCGAACACGGACGCGAGCCGCGGGAGGAGTACGACTGGTCCGGGTACTGCATGCTGCACGTCTTGAGCTATCTGGAGGAGCGCGACGTAGACCTGGAGCAGTCGGAGTTCGATGCCGAGTCGGCGGCCATCAACAAGGTGCACGACCTGACCGTGCTCATCACTCCCGCACACAAGCGGTTCCTGGATCAGCTCGACCCCGCCGGGCACCGCGAGGCGGAGTTGGCCGCCCACTTCGAGGAAATGGGACTGGACTTCGAGGAGAGCGGCACGGCCGGTTTGGATGGGCTGAGGCTGTTGCGCGACAGCATCTCCGAACTCCGCGACGACCAGGTGTTGCTGCTACGCATCGGCTGAGGCCAGAGGCGCCAGATCCGGTCGAACCACCCGTGACGGTGATCACCTGTAGCACTTGACGCGGTGCTGCACATGTCTGTCCTGGATGCAGTCGTGTATCCAGGACAGGAGCAGAGTATGACGACCGCGGTGCTCGACCGCGCGCCGACGCCGCCGCCCGTCAGCAGCCCTCCCGGGCGGGCGCCCCGGTTGTACGTGCTGGACGGGTTGCGGCTGATCTGTGCTCTTGCGGTGGCCGGATACCACTTCGGCGACTCATGGAGGTTGGACGGCGTGCGCCCGCCGGCATACTTCCTGCCGGACGCGGCACCGGTGCTGATCTATGGCTTCCTCGGAGTCGAGACGTTCTTTCTGATCAGCGGATTTGTGATCCTCATGAGCGGCTGGGGGCGTACCGTTCGCGAGTTCGCTGCCTCCCGCGTCGCGCGACTCTATCCGGCGTTCTGGGTGTGCGTGCTGACCACGACAGCCGTGGCGGCAGTGCTGCCGATCAGCGGCGGGCTGCCTTTCCCACCTCTGCCGGACGGGTGGGGCGTGCTGGTCAACCTGACCATGTTGGCGGAGCCCCTCAACACGCCGCTTGTCGACACCGTGTACTGGACCCTCTGGATCGAGCTCCGGTTCTATCTGATCGCGGCGTGCATTCTTGCGGCCAAGCCGACCGAGCGGGGAGTAAAAATATTCGCTGCCGTGTGGCTGGCAGTCGCCGTGGTCATGCCCGTCTTCCGGGGCGCCGCCCTGGACGAGGTCGTGATGTCCGACTTCGCGCCGTACTTCATCGCCGGAATCACCCTGTTCCTGCTTCGCCGCAACCGATCCGATCCATGGCTGTGGGTGCTGCTACTCGCCACGTGGCTGGTCAGCCTGCAGCGCGTGTACGGGCGGACCCTGGAGTTGAAGCCCGGCTTCGAGGTGCCCGTCTGGCCGGCACCGGTACTGCTCACCGGGGTGTACCTTCTGATGCTCGTCATCGCGCTCGGCTACACCGACCGGGTGAGAATGCGCTGGCTGGCCATTGCGGGTGCCATCAGCTACCCCTTCTACCTCTTGCACCCGCGCATTGGATACAGCGTGATCCGCAACGTGTACGAGGAAACCAACCTTCCCGCGTCGATACTGATCGGCGGCACCGTGCTTGGGCTGCTGGCGGCAGCCTGGCTTGTCCATCGCTTCGTCGAGCGCCCACTCGCACCCTTGATCCGCGGCTTCGTATTGGACCGGCGACGACTATGAGCACCAGACGCCACGCGCCGAACACGAGGAAGGGTGTGGATCCGACGACCGCGGAGGCCGATTCCGCCTTCCGCGAGCTGTTCGAGGCCGCGTATGACGATTTGCTGCTCTTCGTCGAACGCCGTGCACACCTCGCCGTTGCCGAAGACGTGGTCGCCGAGACGTTCTTGATAGCGTGGCGCCGCTTGGACGAAGTACCGAAGTCACTCGGCGAGGCCCGCGCCTGGCTGTTCACCGTCGCCCGCAACGTTCTGCACAATCGGCAGCGCAGCGACCAGCGGCAGCAGAGCCTCGCGCTTCGCGTCCTCCAGGAATCCGATGCTCCGAGCAGCGCCGAGGCCGACCTCGCGGCTACCCGCGTCGACCTGGTGAAGGCTTGGCAGCGCCTGTCATCGGCCGATCAGGAAGTGCTGACGCTGACCGCGATCGAAGACCTCACCGGGCCGCAGGCAGCACACGTACTGGGCATTTCCCGGCCCGCGTTCAGTTTGCGCCTGCTGCGCGCCCGTCGCCGCCTGCGTCAGCATCTTGGTCAGCGGCCGATCAGCGAACCCACAAACGTCCCTGCACCGGCCGGCCCTTCACGACGCGGAGGCTCCGCATGACCCACGACGACGTCCTCGCCCGGACAATCCGCTCTGCCGCCGTCCCGGTGCCCGCACGCGTCGCGCAGGAACCCGCGCGAGAATTGCTCGAGCGGATCGTCGCCACTGATCGGCGACCGCGCCCGGCACCAGCGCGCACACCGCACCGTCGGCCTCGCCTGGCGATCGCCGGCGCGGCCGGAGCGCTCGCCGCCGCTGTCGCCTTCACCCTGACATTTCTCAACGCTGGTCCCGCGTTTGCGTCGTGGACGCCCGAGCCGAGTCCGATCTCGGATACCGAGGCACGCGACATCGCCGGCAAATGCCTGCCTGCCCAGGACGCGAGCGTCGCAAGGGTGGTCATCGGTGAAAAACGCGGCGAGTACGCATACGTGAACGCCGTGTCGCCGGCTGGAAGCCAGACATGCTTCCGCGATCGCAACGGGGACGTGACGAATACCAGCATCCTGACCGTGCTGACCAGCACCGAGCGGCTCGGCGCCGGGGGTGTCGAGCTGTACTCGTGGGGTCAGCTACGCACCGACGAAGGCTACGTCCGGATCATGGCGGGACACGTCGGCTCACAGGTGACGAGCGTGGAGATCAACTTGCGGACCGAGGATGGCGATTCGTCACGGACGGCGCGCGCAACCGTTCGCGACGGTTACTTCGGCGCCTGGTACCCCGAAGGCCTCGATGAGTCGAGCAGCAACACCACCACACTGACCGTCCGCCTCGCAGACGGCAGCGCGGTGATCCTGTCCGCCCGCGAACTGTACGAACAACCGAAGCTGGACTGAGGGTGGCTCGGCAGGCCCCGCCCGCCCACGTGCTGGCCGGTTTGCTACCGATCAGTGACGGGCTCATCACGCCACCGGAAGCGCGCCTCGTCCCCTTCGATGACCAAGATGAACCATGGCACCTCGCGCCCGGTCGGGTCAGTCATCGTCACGGCCGGATAGATGGCCTCGTGCGCCTGGCGCAATGCCTCAACATCCCCGGAGTTCACGGCCTCGATCCATGCCGCGAAAATCGGTCGCAGTGGTCGGAAAGCAGGCTCTGGCCGAAAGCGGCCGCGGATCCAGGGGAAGTCGAGCTCCCGCTCATCGACCTCACCGACCAACTCGCTGCGGTGGTGCACCCGCCAGACCCTGCCCACCTTCATTCCGGCAGCGTAGGCCGCGCTGCCGCCAACCACTCCTCTTCCGGAAGCCCATCTCCGTCGAAGGGCGCTGTTGTCCGCCCCGGAAACGGCGAATCCCAGGCCGATGACCTGGGATTCTGTACCGAGCCGCCTGACGGAATCGAACCGTCGACCTACGCATTACGAGTGCGTCGCTCTAGCCGACTGAGCTAAGGCGGCAACGATCGTAAAGTGTACGGCACTCCCCGGCCGAAGCCGAACCGGATCCCCCCGCCTCCGAACCCCGGACACCGAGCCACATCCGCCCCGTCACGGGAGAGACTTCGCGCCGCGTCCCGACTACCCTGCGGCGGGTGACCGACGAACCGCCGCGGCCAGCGGCCCCCGAGGCGCATCCCGGCGAGCGCGCCACCCGCCGCCCCCGCAAGATCGACCCGCAGGAGTTGGGCTTCACCCCGCGCCGGCCGGTGCCCTGGCTCGCGCCGCTGCTGTTGATCAGCACCGGCCTGCGTACGCTGCTGGCGATGCTGTTCGGGGCGTACCTGGACAAGCGCGAGCTGCAGAACGCGTTCGGCGACGGCACGTTCCGGCAGGTCGGGCCGGACGGCGGGCTCTGGCTCGACTACGTGGCCGACCTGGGTGACGGCTTCGACGCCACGTACTCGGTGGCGTACCTGCTCGCCCAGCCGGAGCTGACGGTGGACGGGCATCGCCTTCCGCGGGCGCAGACGCTGGTGATGGGTGGTGACCAGGTCTACCCGGCGGCGGGCTACGAGGCGTACGAGGACCGCTGCAAGGGCCCGTACCAGTCCGCGCTGCCGGTCGCTCCGCCGGAGCAGCCGACGCTGTTCGCGGTGCCGGGCAACCACGACTGGTACGACGGGCTGACCGCGTTCCTGCGGCTGTTCGTGCGGACCCGGGACCGGCACTTCGGCGGCTGGGGCACCGGCCAGTCCCGCTCGTACTTCGCGGTCGAGCTGCCGGCCGGCTGGTGGCTGCTCGGCCTCGACGACCAGTCCGGCTCGTACCTGGACGACCCGCAGCTCACCTACTTCGACGAGGTGGCCCGCAAGCTCACCCCGGAATCCAAGGTGATCCTGGCGGTGCCGGCGCCGACGTGGGTCAAGGCCGTGGACCACCCCAACGCGTACGACTCGATCGACTACTTCATCCGTACCCTCGTCGCGCCGACCGGCGCGCAGGTGCGGGTGCTGGTCTCCGGCGACCTGCACCACTACGCCCGCTACGCCGGGGCGGACCGGCAGCTCGTCACGTGCGGAGGTGGCGGCGCCTACCTCTACCCCACGCACCGGCTGCCGGAGAAGCTGGAGGTCCCGCCGCGTGACACGCTGACCCGGCGGGCCAGCAACACCCAGGAGTACGACCTGGCCGCGCGCTACCCGGACAAGGCGCGCTCCCGCCGGTACGGCTGGGGCATCTTCGCCCGGCTGCCGTTCCGCAATCCGGGCTTCACCACGCTGCTCGGCACCCTGCACACGCTGCTGATGCTGGCCATGGCCGGCGTGGCGGTGCAGCGGGTGGGCACCACCGAGCAGCGGCTGTTCAGCGTGCCGCTGGCGATCATGCTGGTGGTGGCGATGATGGGCGCTGTGTTCTTCGCCAAGCCGCCCACGGCCGGCGGGAAGCGGCACGCCCGGCACTGGATCCTCGGGGTGGCGCACGGACTGGCCCAGATAGCTCTCGCCGCCGGCGGCACGTGGGTCTGGTTGCAGCTGCCGTTCTACGACTGGCCGTGGCCGCTGCCGGCGGTCGCCGCGGCGGTGCTCTACGGGCCGGTGAGCGGTCTGGTCGCCAGCCAGCTCGTCGCGCTGTACCTGCTGGTGGCCGGCGCGTTCGGGGTCAACCTGAACGAGTTGTTCGCCGCCCAGGGCATCGAGGACTCGAAGGCGTTCCTGCGGTTCCGGATCGACCCGGACGGCACGTTGACGATCTACCCGATCGCCGTGGACAAGGTGTCCCACGACTGGCAGCTCAACCCCGACCAGTCCCCCACCGCCTCCTGGCTGACCCCGAAGACCCGGCTGACCCCCCGCCTGGCCGAACCCCCCATCGTCATCCGCTGACCCCTGATCGCCGCCGAAGGGGCGGGAGGGTCAGGGCTGGGGGTAGTGCTGGTCGTGGGCCTGTCTGGGGCCGCAGACCGACGCCCGCGAGCACATCGAGCGGGAGCCGTCGGCGTCCAGGCGGACCGTCACCGCGTCGCGCGGGACGCTGTGGCCGACCACCTTGCCCTCACCCTGCGGCGTGGACACCCGGCTGCCGACCGCGGGGGCCGTCTCCTGGAACTTCTGGTACAGCGGGTGCTCGTACTTCAGGCAGCACATCAGCCGCCCGCACGCGCCGGAGATGCGCAGCGGGTTGAGCGGCAGGTCCTGGTCCTTCGCCATCCGGATGGTCACCGGCTCGAAGTCGGTCAGGAACGTTGCGCAGCACAGGTCACGCCCGCAGGAGCCGATGCCGCCCTGCACCCGTGCCGAGTCGCGGGCGGACAGCTGCCGCAGCTCGACCCGGCAGTGCAGGGTGGCGCCCAGGTCCCGGACCAGGGAACGGAAGTCGACCCGGTGCGGCGCGGTGAAGTAGATGGTGGTGCGGTCGCTGCCGTTCTCCGGCGTGGCCAGGACGTGGTCGACGGCTACCACCTTCATCGGCAGGCCGTGTTCGCGGATCAGCCGCTTGGCGGCCACCTTCGCCTCGGCCTTGCGCCGGCGCAGCATCTCGTCGCGGCGCAGATCGTCGTCCTCGGCGAGCCCGGCGAGTTTCGGGAATCCGTCGGTGTCCTCGGTGACCCACTGGGCCGCCCAGACGCACTCGGCCACCTCGGGCCCCTCGTCGGTGGGCACCAGCACCCGGTCGCCCACCTGCGGGCGCAGCTCGCCCGGGTCGAGGTAGTAGAGGCGCCCGTACCGGTTGAAACTGACCGCGCAGAGCATGCCCATGCGCCCCACCCTACGCGGATCGGGGCCCGCCGTACGGCGGGCGGTCGCCGTACGGTCACCGACAGCGGCGATCGGCTCCGTCGACCCGGCCGAATCGCCCCTTCGCCTCGCCCGGACGGCTGAAACCTCGCCCGCCGCCGGGACAAGCGTCTGCCGACAGCGTTGAGTGAAGACATACCTGCGGGGGGTGCAGGGGAAGTCCACGGCGTCGCCGCCGTTGCCCGGCCACGGCCGGTCCGGCGCGCGGCGCCGTGGACCGTCAGTAGCCGATTCGGGTGGTGCCGCCGTAGTGCGGCGCGACCGCCGGCCGATCCCGCCAGACCGTCTCCGCGAGGCTCGGCCCCCACTGACGCAGCAGCGTCTCGGCGCCGTCGTAGGCGACTCCGAGCACGCCCAGGATCCGGGTGGCGATCTCGGCCGCGGCCGACGCCCCGGCCGGTCCGGCGTGGACGCCGGGCCGGGTCGCCGCGTGCACGGCGACCGCTTCGGACGAACCCAGCACCTCGGCCAGCGCGCGGGCCAGCGCGACCCGGCTGCCCTCCACCCAGCCGGCCAGCGCGTCCGCGTAACTCGCCGTCGACTCCAGCCGCCCGACCAGGCTCTCCGGCCCCTCGTCCAGGTGCCGGAGCAGCGTTGCGCGCGCCTCGTCGTACGCCGACGCGGCGGCGCCGGACCAGGCGACCTGGTCGCCGAGCAGGGCGCAGGTGTCGTCGTACCCCCGGACGAGCCGGCGCACGGCGTGGCCGGCGTCGGTCAGCGGCGCGGGGTGCAGGTCGAGGAACTCGCGCACGGCCGCGCCGGGGAGCACCTGCATGCGGCGCAGCAGCGGCCAGAGGCGGTGGCCCTCGGGTGCGCCGGCGGCGAGCAGCGTGTCGACGCGGGCGAGCAGGTCGAGCCCCGGCTCCGCGAGGCGGTCGAGCGCGTCCATCAGGCCTCCCGGGCCAGCCGCCGGGCCACGCCGTCGTCGGCGGCGGCATAGCGGTCGGCGGCGCTGCGCAGCGCGGCCGCGGCGGCGGCCAGCCGGACGGCGGCAGCCTGTGCCTCGCGCGCCCGGTCGGCGGTGGCGGCGGTCCACTGCCGGTGCAGCGCGCGGCCCACCTCACCGGGCCGGCCGGCGGCGTGCGCGCCGAACGCGGGGTGCGGCGGGTCGGTGGCGGTGACCGTGCGGGCCAGCGTGGCGAGGGTCGCGCCGGTCTCGTCGAGGCGGGCGGCCAGGGCGCGCAGCGTCTCCATGTCAGGCTCCCGCCAGCGGCCGGTAGGCCGCGAACGTCTCGTTGTGCAGCTTCTCCCGCGCCCACTGCGCCGCGTCGGCGGCGGCGGTGACCGCCGCCTGCACCGACCCGGCCACGTCACGTGGGCTGCGGTGGTGCAGCGGCCCGAGGAAACGCACGTCGGTGATGCGCCCACCGGCTGTCACCACCACCTCGACAAGGCCGTCGGGCGAGCGGACGGTGACCTCGACAGTGGCCACCGCCTGGTCGAACTCGGCCTGCAGGTTCTCGATGCGGCGGTAGCGCCGCACCGCCTCCTCGATCCAGGCCTCGTCGATCTCGCCCCGCGGCATCGGCGGACTCCTCCCGGCCGGTCGGCCCCAACATCACTGAGCGTGCCGCCTCGATCACGGCGGCATCACCGGGGACCGTACCGCACGCCAATCGCGCGTGTCGATGCCCTGTGGACAGCGTGGAGCGGGCGTGGGTCAGCCGCGCCAGAGGGCGAGCATCATCGCCTCCACCGCGATTCGCGGCTTGACGTTCGCCTCGATCGCCGCCCGGCACTCCAGCACCGCCTCCAGGCGGCGCAGCGAGCCCTCGGCGTCCCACTTCTGCGCGCCCGCGCCGGCCAGCGCCGCGGTGTCGGTGTGCACCGGGGCGACCGGCGCCCGCAACGCCATGGTGAGCGCATCGCGGTAGAACCCGGCCAGGTCGACAAGCGCCCGGTCGAGCGCGTCCCGCTGGGCACGGGTGGCCCGCGACTTCTGCCGTTTTTCCAGGTCTTTGAGCTGGCCGGCCGCGCCGCGCATGGCGCCGGCCGCGCCCCGGCCGGTGCCGCCCGCACCGAGCGCGGTCTGCAACGCCGTACGCTCCGCCTCGTCGATCTCGACGACCGAGGCGGCGGCCTCCGCCTCGGCGGCCTCGATCAGCGCCGAGGCGGCGTCGAACGCCGCGCCCACGCCGGTCAGCCGGCGCGGCACGGCCAGCACCGCGTCGCGCCGCTGCCGGGCCTCCGGGTCGCGGGCCAGCCGCCGAGCCCGGCCCACGTGCCCCTGCGCGGCCGCCGCGGCCCACTCGGCCACGTCCGGCGCGATGCCGTCCCGGCGGACCAGCACCTCGGCCACCGCGGCCGGCGGCGGCTGGCGCAACGGTACGACGCGGCAGCGCGACCGGATGGTCACGGAGATGTCGTCGGGGTGGGTGGACGGGGCGCAGAGCAGGAAGACGGTACGCGGCGGCGGCTCCTCGATCGCCTTGAGCAGCGCGTTGCCGGCGGCCTCGGTGAGCCGGTCGGCGTCCTCGATGATCACTACCTGCCACCGGCCACCGGACGGCGTGCTCGCCGCCCTGAGCACCAGCGCGCGCATCTCGCCGACACCGATGGAGAGCCCGTCCGGAACGACGAGGCGCACGTCGGCGTGCGTGCCGGTGAGCGTGGTGTGGCAGCCGGGGCAGCTGCCGCATCCGGTGCCGTGCACGCACTGCAGGGCGGCGGCGAACGCGCGGGCGGCCACCGACCGGCCGGATCCGGGCGGCCCGGTGAAGATCCAGGCGTGGGTCATCCCGGCGCCGGGATCGGCTTCAGCGGCGGGTGCCGGACCTGAGTCGGCGTCGGTGCCGTCGAGCTCCTCGGCGAGCGCGTCGAGGTCGTCGTACCCGCCCGCCGGCGCGCCGGCCGCGACGGGCACGGCGGCGCGCAGCAGCGCGGCGGCCGAGGCGGCGGCCCGCCGCAGCGTGTCCACCGCCTCGTCCTGCCCGACCAGATCGCCGAAGACGTCGGTCATCTTCGGGGTTGCTCCATCGTCACCAGCTCCGCGTCGGATAACTCAGGCTGGACCGAGGTGTCCGGGCCCTGCGCCGGACGCGGGTGCACGATCCCGCCCGGGTCGGCGAGGAGCTCACCCACCCGGCGGGCCACCGCGTCGGCGATCTCGTCCACCGGCCGGGACGCGTCGAGCACGAGGTAACGCTTCGGGTCACCGGCGGCCAGGTCGAGGAAGGCGTACCGGACGCGCTCGTGGAACGTCAGCGACTCGGCCTCCAGCCGGTCGGCCCCCTCGTTGCGCGTCTCCACCCGGCTCAGGCCGGTACGCGGCTCGACGTCGAGCAGCACCACCAGATCGGGCTTGAGCCCACCGGTGGCCCAGGACGAGAGCCAGGAGACCTCGTCCACCGGAAGCGTCCGGCCGGCGCCCTGGTAGGCGAGCGACGAGTCGACGTACCTGTCGCTGATCACCACCGCGCCACGCACGAGCGCCGGGCGGACGACGGTCGCGACGTGGTGCGCCCGGTCGGCGGCGTAGAGCAGCGCCTCGGCGCGCGGCGACGGCGCCTCGTCCGTGCCGGTGTCCAGCACCAGCGAGCGGATCCGCTCACCGACCGGTGTGGCGCCCGGCTCGCGGGTGACCACCACGTCCCGCCCCTGCGCGCGCAGGCGCTCGGCGAGCACGGCGAGCTGGGTGGACTTGCCGGCGCCCTCGCCGCCCTCGAAGACCACGAAGAGACCGCTGGAGACGAACGGCTCGGCCGGCATCAGCGGGCGGCCCCGGATCGAGCCCCACAGGTCGGCGAGGACCGGCACGCCCTTCTTGTCGTCCATCTGGCCGAACGCGCTGATGCCGGCGATGATGCCGGCCGCGCCGGCGGCGAGCAGCAGCAGGCGCGTCGAGGAGATGGAGATGCCCAGGTCGGCGATGGTGAGCTGGCGGGAGCCGCCGACGCCGACCAGGAGGCTGCTGAGCGCGATGGCGAGGATCAGCACCAGCCGGGTGCCGATCTGCACCACCGCGAAGACCCGGCCGCGTACCTCGTCGGCGACCTCGCCGCCGAGCAGCGTGGTGCCGGCCAGGAACGCCATGCCGGCGCCCGCGCCGACCAGGATCGCGCCGAGGATGGCCATCGACAGGTGGATGGCGAACGCGAGCACCAGCACCGAGGCGCTGGCGAGCACGATGCTCATGCCGAACCAGCGGCGGCGGGACATGTCCCGCACGATCATCGGACCGAGGCCGATGCCGAGCGCCAGGCCGACGAAGATCGCGCCGAAGAGCAGCGAGAACGCGGCGTCACCGGCGCCGAGCGAGTTGGCGAAGAACTTGGCCGTGCCGACCACGATGCCGCCGCCGGCGAACGCGCCGAAGATGCCCAGCACCAGGCCGCGGACGAGCGGGGTCTGGCCGATGTACTTCCAGCCCTCGGAGAACTGCCGGAACATGCTCTGCTCGGAGCGCTCGGCCTCGCCGCGCTGGGCGTGGCTGATCTCCTTGATCCCGAACGCCACCACGAGCGCGGTGGCCAGCCGGGAGAACGCGTTGAACCAGAGCGCGAGCTGGGCCGGCTCGGCCCAGTTCGGCAGGTCGCCGCCGACCGCGCCGCGGACGCCGCGGTCCAGCACGGCCAGCGCGATGGCCGCGGCCACCGGCGTGAGGCCGTACGTGGTGATCAGCGTGAGCTGGTTCGCCGCTTCCAGCCGGGTACGCGGGATGAGGTTGGGAACCGCCGCTTCCTTGGCCGGGATCCACATCAGCGTGATCGACTCGATCAGGAACGTGGCGATCAGCGCCCAGCCGACCACCAGCCCGCCGGCGGCACCGGTCAGCGCGTAGAGCGGGATCGAGGCGAACAGCACGAAGCGCAGCAGGTCGCAGATGACCATCGTCCACCGGCGGTCGAACCGGTCGGCGAACACGCCCGCCACCGGGCCGAGCACCAGCGCCGGGAGCAGCCGGATCGCTGTCACACCGCCGAACGCGGCGCCCTGGGCGGTGCTGCCGGAGACCTGGGAGGCGGCGAACAGCGCGGTGGCGAGCAGACCGAGCCAGTCGCCGAAGGAGGCGGCGCTGAGGACGATCCACAGCCTGCGGAACGGCCGGATGCGCAGCACCGAGCGGATGGCGGCGACGCCGGAGTGGTCGGCGGCTGTCCCGGGCGACGACACGCCGGGCGACTCGCCGTTGTTCTGGCTTTCGATGGCCGTACCTCCACGTGCCGGCCCAGGTTTGGGCATCCCCGGTGGAACACTCTAGTCGCGCGGGAGGAGCAGGCCTGCGCGACATTCACCTGCTCGCTGAGCCTAGGCCGCCGGGACCACCGCCCGCAGCCCGGACAGACGCGAGGGTATTTCGCATTCTCGCCCAGACAGTTAGCGTGCAGACGTGGCCATCGACCGTGACAAACTTCGCGAGCGTCTCGACCGGGCGACCGCTCACCTCGACCCGCCGTACGCGGTGGTCGACCTCTCCGCGTTCGACGCCAACGCCGGCGCGCTGACCGGCCGGGCCGACGGCAAGCCGCTGCGCGTGGCGAGCAAGTCGGTACGGGTCCGCGAGCTGCTGACCCGCGTGCTCGGCCGCCCCGGCTGGCAGGGCGTGATGGCCTTCACCCTGCCCGAGGCGGTCTGGCTCGCCCGCTCCGGCGTCAGCGACGACGTGCTGGTGGCGTACCCGACGGCGCACCGGGCCGGCCTCGCCGAACTGGCCGCCGACCCGGCGCTCGCCGACGCGGTGACGCTGATGGTCGACGACCCCGCCCAGCTCGACCTGATCGACCAGGTCTGCCCGCCCGCGCGCCGCCCCGCGCTGCGGGTCTGCCTCGACCTGGACGCCTCCTGGCGGCCGCTGCGGGGCCGGGTGCACGTCGGCGTGCGCCGCTCCCCGGTGCACAGCGCCACGGCGGCCGGCGCGCTCGCCGCCGCCGTCGCCGCCCGGCCGGGCTTCCGGCTGGTCGGCCTGATGTCGTACGAGGCGCAGATCGCCGGTCTGGGCGACGCGCCACCCGGGCAGGCGGTGCTCGGCTCGGCGATCCGGGTCGCGCAGCGCGGGTCGTACCGGGAACTGCTGGCCCGCCGCTCGGACGCGGTCGCCGCGGTACGCGAACACGCCGACCTGGAGTTCGTCAACGGCGGCGGCACCGGCAGCGTGGCCGCCACCAGCGCCGACCCCGCGGTCACCGAGGTCACCGCGGGCTCCGGCCTGTACGGGCCGACGCTGTTCGACGCGTACCGTGCCTGGCGGCCGACCCCGGCGGCGTTCTTCGCCTGCGCGGTGGTCCGCCGCCCGGCGCCCGGGCTGGCGACGGTGCTCGGCGGCGGCTGGATCGCCTCCGGCCAGGCGGCGAGCAGCCGGCTGCCCCGGCCCTGGCTGCCGGACGGCCTGAAGCTGCTCGGCGCGGAGGGCGCCGGTGAGGTGCAGACGCCGCTCGCCGGGGACGCCGCGGACGGCCTGCGCGTCGGTGACCGGGTGTGGTTCCGCCACGCCAAGGCCGGCGAGATGTGCGAGCACGTCAACGAGGTGCACCTGGTCGACGGGGACGCGGTGGTCGCGACGGTGCCCACCTACCGGGGCGAGGGCCACGCCTTCCTCTGACCCGCCGCCGGCGTGACGACGGCGGGCCCCGGCGCACCCGGGAACCCGCCGCTCGGCGTGCCGCTCAGCCCTGGGACACGGCCTCGGCCGGGGCGTTGACCTGCCGGTGCAGGTACTCCCGGATGAGGGCCTTCGCCTCGACCAGCACCCGCTCGTCGCCGTCGGTGCGGCGGCGGAAGGCCAGCTTGATCAGGGCGTCGGCCGCCTCGACCGCGACCTCCAGGTGGAACCGCAGGTCGGGCACCCCGGCCAGGCCGAAACGCTCGGTGAGTACGCGGGCGAGCTGCTCCGCGATGACACCGTTGTTGTCCCGCTGGTCGTCCAGCAGATGCAGGTCGACCACGTCGCCGAAGTGCAGGGTACGGAAACCGGGGACGGTGCGGTGCATCGAGATGTACTCGTCGATCGCCGCGTCGACGCCGTCCCACCAGTGCGTCAGATCGTCCGACGCGAACCGCTCGTCGAGCCGCTGGAGGTAGGACTCCATGGTCCGCAGCGTCAGCGCCTGCACGATGGCCCGCTTGTCCGGAAAGAACTGGTACACCGACCCGATCGCCACCTCGGCGCGCTCGGCGAGCAGGGTCGTGGTCAGCCCTTCGTACCCCACCTCGTCGACGAGCTCGGCGCAGGCGTCCAGCATCCGCTGGACCCGCGCGACACTTCGACCCTGCACCGGTACCCGACGCAGCGGCCCGGTCGTGGCGGCTGGTGTGGACACTCGGCGCCACCCCCCTTCGACGGATGAACATATCTGCACGTCACGAGTCTGTGACTACCGGTACAACGAGCCGGGCTCGATTGCGGTATTTACCAGGCACAACGTTCCTGATATGAATTCAGTTCATATTCATGTCGAGGAGTGGCCGCGATGACCGGTACCACCGCCACCTGGTCCAACTGGGCCGGCAACCAGCACAGCTCCGCGCTCCTCACCGTGCGCCCGCGTAGCGTCTCCGACGTCGTCGAGGCGGTCCGTCAGGCCGCCGCGGCCGGCCGGACCGTCCGGGCCACCGGCAGCGGCCACTCCTTCACCGCCACGGCTGTGGCCGACGGGCACCGCATCGACCTCGCCGAACTGGAGACAGACGTCACCGTCGATGTGGCGCGCCGCCTGGTCACCGTACCGGCTGGAATGACGTTGCACACGCTCAACGAACTGCTCGCCGGGCACGGCCTGGCGATGCCGAACCTCGGCGACATCGACGCCCAGACCATCGCCGGTGCGCTCTCCACCGGCACCCACGGCACCGGGGCGAAACTGGGCTGCCTGTCCACCTTCGTGGCCGGGCTGACGCTCGTCACCGGCACCGGCGAGGTGCTGCGCTGCTCGGCCGAGGAGAACCGCGACGTCTTCGACGCCGCCCGGGTCGGGCTCGGCGCGGTCGGCGTACTGGTCGAGGTCACGCTGCGCTGCGTCGACGCCTTCGTGCTGCGCGCGCACGAACGCCCCGCCCCGCTCGCCGAGGTGCTCGGCGACCTGCCCGGCCTGTACGAGGCGCACGACCACGCCGAGTTCTACTGGTTCCCGTACACCGACCGGGTGCAGGTCAAGACCAACGACCGGGTACCCGCCGACGACCGGCCGCTGCCCGGCTGGCGCGGCTGGCTCGACGACGAGTTCCTCTCCAACACCGTCTTCGCCGGCGCCTGCCGCCTCGGCCGCGCCGTACCCGCCCTCGCCCCCACGATCAGTGCCGTCTCCGCCCGCGCGCTCACCGAACGCACCTACACCGGCCGTTCCGACCAGGTCTTCTGCACACCACGCCGGGTCCGCTTCGTGGAGATGGAGTACGGCCTGCCGCGCGAGACGCTGCCCACGGCGCTCACCGAGCTGCGCCGGATCGTGGAGCGGCTGCCGTTCAAGGTGCTGTTCCCGGTCGAGGTGCGGTTCACCGCCGCCGACGACATCTGGCTGTCCCACTCGTACGGGCGGGACTCCGCGTACATCGCCGTGCACCAGTACGTGGGCATGCCGTACGAGCCTTATTTTCGCGCGTTCGAGCAGGTGGCGACGGAGCTGGGTGGTCGCCCGCACTGGGGCAAGCTGCACTGGCGCGATGCGGAGTCGCTGGCCACCGCCTACCCGAGATTCGAAGACTTCCGATCCGTCCGCACCCGCCTGGACCCCCACAACCTTTTCCAGAACCCGTACTTGACCCAGGTCCTAGGCTCCTGAAGATCTTGGAAGAAATGGGCCGTCATAGGTGCCGTTTCCTTCCAAGATCTCGGCTCACGCTCCGCCTCGCCAGCCCGCCGCTCGCAGGGCGGCGCGAAGCTGCGCGATCACCTCTTCCGGATGGGCGCGCAGGACCCAGGCGGGGAACCGGAGAACACGGTCGCCCTCGACCCACAGGTCGTTCTGTCGGCGCATGTCCGCCCAGGCGTGCGCCGGGTCGTGATGCTGTCCGCCGTCCACCTCGACGTGCACCCGCCACTGCTCGAAGTAGGCGTCGAGGTATCGCCGCCGGCCGGCGGAGTCCCGGCGGACCACCTGCCGGGTCGGTTCGGGCAGACCGGCGCGGCGGGCGAGACCGAGCAGGTCGAGTTCGCCCAGGGAGTGCGCGCCGCCCGCCGCATCGGTGGCAGTGGACAGGATCAGCCGCCTTCTGCGGATACGGGGCATCCGCTCCGCCACCTCGTGCAGGTCGTCACCGCCCACGAGCCGCTGCTGGAAGGCAGCCGCGACGATCGCCCGGGCCTGCATGTCGGTCGGTGCCCACTGCGCGGCGTCGACGATCGACCGGGCCACCGTAGTCCGGGGCGGCGCCGCGACCGGCACCACGTCGGAGTCGGGCAGATGGGTCGTCCGGTGCGCGAGCACGCCGGCCGGCAGCGGTGACCGACGGGTCGTGGCGGGCAGGAGCAGGTGGACCACCCGGTCCGGGAACCCCCGCAGCCCGCCTGCCTGAGCAGCGGTCACGCCACCCAGCAGTGCGGTGGGCCCGGCCGCCAGCACCGCGATCCACCGTCGCTGAGCGGCACCGACCGGTCCGTTGTGCGCGACGAGAACCGCCCGGTGCGCCTGCCGCCACCGGCCGGTCGCCACCCGATGGCGGATCGCCCCACGGGTGAGATGCGCCCGTGCCTGCTGGAGGCTGAGCACGTCCTCCTGCCGGAAGAGCAGCCAGGTCAGCTCGTCCGCATCATCCGACGGCAGCGCCCGCCGCATCCCCGCCCACGATTTCCCCACCCACCCACGGTGGCCCCAACGCGGCTGCTTCGCCGCCCTTGTGGACAACCACGAGATCTTGGAAGGAAAGGGCCGTCCTAGGGGCCCTTTCCTTCCAAGATCACTCGTTCGGGGTTGAGGTCGCCTTCTTGGGGGCCGCCTTCTTCGCGGGGGCCTTCTTCGCCGCGGTCGTCTTCTTGGCGGCCGTTGTCTTCTTGGCGGCCGTCGTCTTCTTGGCCGGGGCAGCCTTCTTCGCGGCCTTCTTCTTCGGGGCCGGGCCCTTCGCGCGCTTCTCGGCGAGCATCTCCGACGCCTGCTCCAGCGTCAGCTCCTCCGGCGTCTGCCCGCGCCGCAGCGACGCGTTGAACTCGCCGTCCGTGACGTACGGCCCGAAGCGCCCGTCCTTGATCACCAGCGGCTTCTCGGTGAGCGGGTCGTTGCCCATCTCCCGCAGCGGTGGCGCGGCGGCCCGGCGCTGGCGCGTCTTCGGGGCGGCCAGCAGCGCCAGCGCCTCGTCCAGCGTGACGGTGAACATCTTGTCTTCCGAGTCCAGCGAGCGGAACTCGTCACCGCGCTTGACGTACGGGCCGTAGCGGCCGTTGTTGGCGAACACCTCGGTGCCGTCCGGTGCCACGCCGATGAGCCGGGGCAGGCGCAGCAGCTGCAACGCCTGCTCCAGGGTGAGGCTGTCCGGCGACTGCGAGCGCAGCAGCGACGACTTGCGCTCACCGCTGGCCACGTACGGGCCGAACCGGCCGGACTTGAGCAGGATCGGCTCGCCGGTCGACGGGTCGTCGCCGAGCTTGCGCTCACCGCCGCCGCCGAGGAACAGCTCGTGCACCTTCTCCGGGGTCAGCTCGTCCGGCGCGAGGCCCTCCGGGATCGGCGCCCGGTCACCCTGCGAGCCGCCCTCCTCGCCCTCGCCCTCACCCGAGGCCGAGCCCGAAACCGAGGCCGTGCCCGAAACCGAGCCGGGGAGCGCCCGCTGCAGGTACGGCCCGTACCGGCCGACCCGGACGACGACCTCGCGGCCCTCGTCGTCGGTGAACAGCGGGATCGAGTTGACGCTGCGCGCGTCGATCTCGCTGAGGTTCTCGGTGACCAGCTTCTTCAGGCCACCGGCGTGCGCGATGGCCTGGTCGCCGGCGCCGTTGGTGCTGCCGAAGTAGAAGGAGGTGAGGAAGTCGACGGCTGCGTGGTCGCCACCGGCGATCTCGTCCAGCTCGTTCTCCATGCTGGCCGTGAAGTCGTAGTCGATCAGGCGCGGGTAGTGCCGCTCCATCAGCCCGATCACCGCGAACGCCAGGAACGTGGGGATCATGGCCTGGCCGCGCTTGGTCACGTACCCGCGGTCCTGGATCGTCTGCATGATCGAGGCGTACGTGGAGGGGCGGCCGATGCCCAGCTCCTCCAGGGCCTTCACCAGCGACGCCTCGGTGTAGCGCGACGGCGGCTGGGTGTGGTGGCCCTGCGCGGCCAGCTCGTCGGCGGTCAGCGGCTGATCCTTGACCAGCGTGGGCAGCCGCCGCTCGGCGTCCTCGGCCTCGGCGTTCTCGTCGTCGCTGGACTCGACGTACGCGCGCAGGAAGCCCGGGTCGGTGATGGTCTTGCCGGTCGCCCCGAAGTCGGCCTCCTCCTGGGCGGAGGAGACGGCACGGATGCGCACCGACACGCTGGAGCCGACCGCGTCGGTCATCTGCGAGGCGATGGTGCGCCGCCAGATCAGCTCGTAGAGCTTGTACTCCTCGGCGGACAGCTCCTTGGCCACCTCGCCCGGGGTGCGGAAGTTGTCGCCCGCCGGGCGGATCGCCTCGTGCGCCTCCTGCGCGTTCTTCACCTTGCCGGTGTAGCGGCGCGGCTCCGGCGGCACGCTGCGCTCGCCGTACAGCTCGACGATCTGCCGGCGGGCCGCCGCGATGGCCGTCTCGGACAGGTTCACGGAGTCGGTACGCATGTAGGTGATGTAGCCGTTCTCGTACAGGCGCTGCGCGGTGCGCATCGTCTGCTGCGACGAGAACCGCAGCTTGCGGGCCGCCTCCTGCTGGAGCGTGGAGGTGATGAACGGCGCGTACGGGCGGCGGCGGTAGGGCTTCTCCTCGACCCGGGTGACGGTGAACGGCCGGTCGGCCAGGCGGGCGGCGAGCCCCCGGGCCCCGCCCTCGTCGAGGTGGACGACACCCGCTCCGGCGCGAACACGACCCGTGGTCGGCTCGAAGTCCTTGCCGGTGGCGATCCGGTCACCGTTCAGCGCGACGAGCGTGGCGTTGAACGTACGCGGGCCCTCGCCCGGCTTCGCCACCGCGAGCGTGGCCAGGATGTCCCAGTACTCGGCGGTGCGGAACGCCATCCGCTGGCGCTCCCGCTCGACCACGATCCGGGTCGCCACTGACTGCACCCGGCCCGCCGACAGCTTCGGCATGACCTTCTTCCACAGCACCGGCGATACCTCGTACCCGTAGAGCCGGTCGAGGATGCGCCGCGCCTCCTGGGCGTCGACCAGGTCGCGGTCGATCTCCCGGGGGTTGGCCACCGCGGCCTGGATGGCCGGCTTGGTGATCTCGTGGAAGACCATCCGCTTGACCGGCACCTTGGGCTTGAGCGTCTCCACCAGGTGCCAGGCGATGGCCTCGCCCTCGCGGTCCTCATCCGTCGCCAGGAAGATCTCGTCGACCTCCTTGGCCAGCTTCACCAGCTTGCTGATCTGCTGCTTACGGTCGGGCGAGACCACGTAGAGCGCGTGGAAGCCGTTGTCGACGTCGACGCCGAGACGCGCCCAGGGCTCACCCTTGTACTTCGCCGGGACGTCGGCGGCGTTGCGGGGCAGGTCCCGGACGTGGCCGAAGCTGGCCTCCACGACGTACCCCGGGCCGAGGTAGCCCGAGATCGTCTTGGCCTTCGCCGGAGACTCGACGATGACCAGACGGGTGGTTCCAGCGTTGCTCGGCACGTCTCTCCCCGACCTCACTCCTACGCCATGCCCGCTTCGGGCCGTGTTGCGCCACCCGGACCACGGGCGGTCCGGATGTCCAACGTAACGCGCCGTCCGCGTTCCGGGTTTCGTGGGCGGCAAACGGGCCGCTCTCCCGGCCACCGCCGGCCGCACCCTGCCGGACGGCGTCACGGTACACCGTGGGTAGGGCGGCAGGCGTGTCACTGTGACGATCGCGTACACCCGGCGGAGCCGTCGCCGGGTGTCCGGGTTCGGACACCGGACGGTCAGCCGGGCGCGCCCGGCCACTCCGCCGCCGGCGCCGTGACCGGCCGTTCCCCCACCAACTCGGCCAGCCGCGACATGCGCCGCCCGCCGATCCGGAACGCGGGCCCGCCCTCGTCCGGCTCGACGAACGCGGCCGGCAGGCCGACCGCCGCCAGCGCGGCGCGCACCACCGGCCAGCACGGCTCGTCGGCCGGTCCGAGCCGCAGCCGGAACCCGGCCGGCTCGGCCGTGCCGGCCGCGGCCACCCAGAGCCGCAGCCGCCGCCCGTCCAGGTGGAATCGGGCCGGTGGCCGCTTCACCGCCCCGCGCAGCCAGGCCCGCGCGAGCGGCGCCAGCATGCTCGTGTACGCGGTACGCACCCGGTGCCGCCCGTCCTCGGTCGGCTCCCAGCTCGCCGGCACGCCCCGGGCACCCAGCTCCGCCACCAGCACGTGCACCCGCCAGGCGGCGTCCACCACCACGGAGATCCGGGCCGTGCCGCCCATCCGCCCCACCTCACCCGGCCCGGCGAGCAGGCCGGCGAGATCCGCCAGCACGGGATCGGCCGCCTCGGTGGAGAACAGCGAGGGCTGGCGGGCCGGGTTCGGGGTGGGAGGGGTCAGCGACACTCCGGGACCTCGTCGAAGGCCTCTTTCAGCTCGGTCGAGTTGAGCTTGCTGGTGTCCAGCGCGCTCGCGTCGTACTCCTTGTTGAGCGTGTCCACGGCGGCGCGCACGCCGTCGTAGAACGGGCCGGCCTGGGCGGTGTCGAGCCCGTCGATGGCGGACCGGGCCCGGCCGTACGCGTCGCGCATCTTGCTCAGCGACCCCAGGAACCCGGCGGACACCTCGGCGCCGCGCTCGGCCTCGGGCACGCCCGCCTCCTCGACCTTGCGCCGGGCCGTCTCGCTGGCCTGCTCGGCGCCGGCGAAGAGCCGGACCAGGTTCTCCTTGGCCTGCGCCGGAGTGGTCTGCGCGGTCATCTGCTGCTGGGTGCTGCTGGTCAGCTTGGAGATCTCCGCGCGCCACGGGGTGAGCGCCTGGCACACCGACGCGGCCCAGACCCGGGGGCTCGGGCCGCCGCCGCACCCGGCGACGACGAGGACCAGCGTGGCCAGGACCACCGTGAGCTTTCCGGCGGTTGCCGCCCGGCGCGTACGCATGCGTTGCAGCGTACGACCTCCGGGCGGAACCGCCACCGCTCAGGTTTGCCGGGCACGGGGCTCCCGGCCGGCCGGGACCGGCCGGGAGCCGTCGCGTGGACCTCAGGCGTTGACCGTCTCCGGGCGCTGGTCCGGCTTGCCGGCGTCGCTGTCCGAGTCGGTCATCGCCACGCCCTTGCGCTTGCTGAACACCACGGCCCCCGCGATGATCAGCGCGGCGACCACTGCGATCGTGATGCGCAGCGGGTTGTTCTGGTCGTTGCCCACGCTCCAGGCCACCACGGCGGGCGCGATCAGCAGCGAGACCAGGTTCATCACCTTGATCAGCGGGTTGATCGCCGGGCCGGCGGTGTCCTTGAACGGGTCGCCGACGGTGTCGCCGATGACGGTGGCGGCGTGCGCGTCGGAGCCCTTGCCGCCGTACGCGCCGTCCTCCACCAGCTTCTTGGCGTTGTCCCAGGCGCCACCGGAGTTGGCCAGGAACACCGCCATCAGCGTGCCCGCGCCGATCGCGCCGGCCAGGTACGCGGCCAGCGCGCCCGGGCCGAGGCCGAAGCCGACAGCGATCGGGGCCAGGATGGCCAGCAGGCCGGGGGTCAGCAGCTCACGCTGCGCGTCCCGGGTGCAGATGTCCACGACCTTGCCGTACTCGGGCCGCTGGGTGCGGTCCATGATGCCGGGCAGCTCACGGAACTGGCGGCGTACCTCCATCACCACGGCGCCGGCCGAGCGGGACACCGCGTTGATGGCCAGGCCGGAGAAGAGGAAGACCACCGCGGCGCCGATGATGAGGCCGACCAGGTTGCGGGGGTTGGCGACGTTGAGCGAGTTGAGGATCTCGTTGCCGACGTCGTTCACGCCCGCGTCCTCGTACGAGGAGCGCAGCGTGTCGGTGTACGAGCCGAACAGCGCGGTGGCGGCCAGCACGGCGGTGGCGATCGCGATGCCCTTGGTGATCGCCTTGGTGGTGTTGCCGACGGCGTCCAGCTCGGTGAGCGTCCGCGCGCCGTGCTCGTCGATGTCGCCGGACATCTCGGCCACGCCCTGCGCGTTGTCGGAGATCGGGCCGAACGTGTCCATGGCGACGATGACGCCGACGGTGGTGAGCAGGCCGGTGCCGGCCAGCGCGACGGCGAACAGCGACAGCGTGATCGAGCTGCCGCCGAGCAGGAACGCGCCGAACACGCCGGCGCCGATCAGCAGCGCCGAGTAGACGGCCGACTCCAGGCCGACGCTGATGCCGGCGAGGATGACGGTGGCCGGGCCGGTCTGCGAGCTCTTGCCGATGTCCTGCACCGGGCGCCTGTTGGTCTCGGTGAAGTAGCCGGTCAGCGCCTGGATCGCGGCGGCCAGCACGATACCGATCACGACCGCGCCGATGGCCACCAGCCGCGGGTTGCGGTCGACGTCGGTCAGCCCGCCCTCCAGCTCGGCGAACGTGGCCGGCAGGTACGCGAACGCGGCGATCGCGACGAGCACCGCGGCGATGAGCGCGGAGAGGTAGAAGGCCCGGTTGATGGCGGTCAGGCCGTTGCGGTCGCTGGCGCGCAGCCGGGTGATGAAGACGCCGACGATCGCGACGAGCACGCCGATGGTGGAGATGATCAGCGGGAAGACCAGGCCGGTCTCACCGAACGCGGCCCGGCCCAGGATCAGCGCCGCGACGAGCGTGACCGCGTACGACTCGAACAGGTCCGCGGCCATGCCGGCGCAGTCGCCGACGTTGTCGCCCACGTTGTCGGCGATGGTGGCGGCGTTGCGCGGGTCGTCCTCCGGGATGCCCTGCTCGACCTTGCCGACCAGGTCGGCGCCGACGTCGGCGGCCTTGGTGAAGATGCCGCCGCCGACCCGCATGAACATGGCGAGCAGCGCGGCGCCGAAACCGAAGCCCTCCAGCACGGTCGGGGCGTCACCCCGGTAGATCAGCACGACGAGCGCCGCGCCGAACAGACCGAGGCCGACGGTGAGGAAGCCGACCACGCCGCCGGTGCGGAAGGCGATCTTCATGGCGCCTTCGCGTCCGCCTTCGCGCTCCCGCGCGGCCGCTGCCACCCGCAGGTTGGCGCGGGTGGCCAGCCACATGCCGGCGCCGCCGATGAACGCGCTGAACAGCGCACCCACCACGAAGAACGCCGAGCGGCCGAGCTTCACCAGCGTTTCGTTGCCGTCGGTGTCGTGCACCGGCAGCAGGAACAGCAGCACGACGGCGATCACGACGAAGATCGCCAGCGTGCGGAACTGCCGCAGCAGGTACGCCGACGCGCCCTCCTGCACCGCGCCGGAGATCTCCTGCATGTTTGTGGTTCCCTTACCGGCCGCCAGGACCGCCCTGGTGAGGGCGGCCGCGAAGACGAGCGCCACCAGCGCGATGACCGCGGCGATGACGACGTACGTCACGTTGGCTCCGGTAAGGGACAGTGCGCCGCCGTCAGCGGCCAAGGTCCCGGACATCTATGTCCTCCTGTACCGAACAACTCGCGCCGGCCGGTGGAGACGCACGGGCCGACGCCTGGATGCGGACTCGCAAGCGCGCGCCAACCCACTCCGGCGGACCGTTCCCGCTGGCTACGGGACGGGATCACTTGCTGACAACCCGGGTACTGTAGCCCTCCGGCGTGGCGAGGGTCACAGGCAGGGGGCACCGTGTCTCGATGATCTTCGTAACTGTGTTATACGAAGAAATCTGATATATGGCCCGGTCAACACGACGAGGCCGCGCTCCCCGTGCGGGGAACGCGGCCTACGTGAACGGGAAGGTCAGGCGCGTCCAGCCGGCCAGGTCATCCGGACCTCGGTGCCGACGCCCTCGTCGACCGGGCGGACCTGGAGGTCCTCCACGAAACCGGCGAGCAGCGCGAAGCCCACCCCGGTGGTGAGCGCGTCCTCGCTCAGCGACTCCTTGGCCAGCTCGTCCGGCCCGAGCGCGGCCAGGCCGAGGCCCGCCTCGATCGGCGCCCGGTCCACCACCCGGACCGTGTAGCCACCGGTGTCGGACATCTCCACGTACACCGGATCCGCCAGGCCGTACTGCCGGTGCAGCGCGACCGCCCGCGTGCACGCCTCACCGATGGCCAGGCGCACCTCGTCCAGCAGGTCCTCGCGTACGCCGGCCCGCCGGGCCACCGCGACGCCGACCAGGCGTGCGGTACGCACGTGCACCGGGGCCGGAGAGAAGGAAAGCTTGACGGTGGCCATCACGCGCCGGTGGAGTCGGCGGCGATGGCCGCGTCGACCGTCGGATGCAGCGGGAAGACCTGGTCCAGGGCGGTGATCCGGAAAATCTTGAGCAGCGGCTCCTTGTCGCAGACCAGGGCGAACGAGCCGCCGGCCGAGCGCAGCCGCTTGAGCGCGCCGACCAGCACGCCCAGTCCGGTCGAGTCGAGGAAGTCCACCCGGCCCAGGTCGACCACCACGTGGCGGGCCCCGCCGTCGATCAGCTCAAGAAGCCGTTCCCGCAGGCGGGGGGCGGTGTAGACGTCCACCTCACCACCGACCTCGAGCACCGTGTGCTCCCCCACGGCGCGGGTCGCCAGCGACAGCTCCATCGGCCCCTCCTCGGTAAACTCTCCAGGGCATCTAACCATCCCCCGTGCGGCCCTCTCGGATCACCGGCCACGCCCCTCCCTTACCCCCACCCTGCGGTTCCCAATTCCGAACACCAGTGCGAGAGTGCAGGACGTGACCGACCACAGCCCCGGCCCGCGGCGTGCTCCGGGTGAGCTGCTGCGCCGGCTGCGGCTGCGGCACCCCACCGACCCGGTCACCCACGTCGAGCGCGTCCCGGCGCGGGCCGGCGAGCCGGTCGGGTGGCCCGGCTGGGCGCCGGAGGAACTGCGGGCGGCGTTCGCGCGGCGCGGCGTCACCGCCCCGTGGCGGCACCAGGCCGAGGCCGCCGAGCTGGCGTACGCCGGCAATCACGTCGTGGTGGCCACCGGCACGGCGTCCGGCAAGTCCCTGGCGTACCAGCTGCCCGCGCTGAGCACGCTGCTCGCCGACCCGCGCGCCACTGTGCTCTACCTGGCGCCGACCAAGGCGCTCGCCGCCGACCAGCTCCGCGCCGTCGCCGGTCTCGACCTCGACGGGGTACGCCCCGCCACCTACGACGGGGACACTCCGCGCGCCGAACGGGAGTGGATCCGGCGGCACTCCCGGTTCGTGCTGACCAACCCGGACATGCTGCACCACGGCATCCTGCCCGGCCACGCCCACTGGTCCGGGTTCCTGCGCCGCCTCGCGTACGTGGTGGTCGACGAGTGCCACACCTACCGGGGCGTCTTCGGCTCACACGTCGCGCACGTACTGCGGCGGTTGCGGCGGCAGTGCGCGCGCTTCGGGCGTACCCCCGTGTTTCTGCTGGCCTCGGCCACGTCGGGTGACCCGGCGACGGCGGCCGGGCGGCTCACCGGTCTAGCAGTCACCGCCGTCACCGAGGACACGTCGCCGCGCGGCGGCGTGACGTTCGCGCTCTGGGAGCCGCCGCTGCTGCCGCCCTCCGACTCGGCTCCCGACGCCGACCTCGTCCAGGTCCGGCGCTCCGCGCTGCGGGAGACCGCCGACCTGCTCGCCGACAGCGTCGTCGAGGGGGTACGCACGCTCGCGTTCGTGCGGTCCCGCCGGGGCGCCGAGGTGGTCGCCGCAAACGCCCGGCGGTCGCTGGACGAGGCGGTACCAGGGCTGGGCGAGCGGGTGGCCGCCTACCGGGCCGGCTACCTGCGCGAGGAACGCCGCGAGCTGGAACGGGCGCTGCTGCACGGCGACCTGCTCGGGCTCGCCTCCACGAACGCGCTCGAACTCGGCGTCGACCTGGTCGGGCTGGACGCGGTGCTGATCTGCGGCTGGCCCGGCACCCGCGCGTCGCTGTGGCAGCAGGCCGGGCGGGCCGGGCGTTCCGGCGACGAGGCGCTCGCCGTGCTGGTGGCCCGGGACGACCCGCTCGACACCTACCTGGTGCACCACCCGGAGGCGCTGTTCGGGCGGCCGGTCGAGGCGACGGTGCTCGACCCCGCCAACCCGTACGTCCTCGCGCCGCAGCTCGCCTGCGCCGCCCACGAGTCCCCGCTCACCCCCGCCGACCTTGACCTGTTCGGTGAGGGCGCGAAGGAAGCGGTGGACTCGCTGGTCGAGGCGGGGGCGCTGCGGCAGCGGCCCACCGGCTGGTACTGGCGGCACCGGGAACGCCCCGAGGTCGACCTGCGCGGCGAGGGCGGCGCCCCGGTCTGCGTGGTGGAGGAGTCCACCGGCCGGCTGCTCGGCACCGTCGACGGCGGATCGTCGCACTTCCTGCTGCACACCGGCGCGGTCTACCTGCACCAGGGCGTCTCGTACGTGGTCGACTCACTCGACCTGGCCGACGGGTGCGCGCTCGTGCACGCCGAGGAGCCGGACTGGTCCACCCACGCCCGCGACGTCACCTCACTGTCGGTGGTGTCGGTCCGCTCGTACGTGGACGCCGGCCCGGTCGGTCTCTTCCTCGGCGAGGTGGACGTGACCAGCCAGGTGGTGTCGTACCAGCGGCGGCGCATCGCCACCGGCGAGGTGATCGACACCCGCCCGCTCGACCTGCCGGCCCGGGAGCTGCGCACCGTCGCGGTGTGGTTCACGCTCTCCCCCGAGTCGCTGACCGCCGCCGGTGTCGAGGCGGCCGACGTGCCGGGCGCGCTGCACGCCGCCGAGCACGCCGCCATCGGCCTGCTGCCGCTGATGGCGACCTGCGATCGCTGGGACATCGGTGGGCTGTCCACCGCCCTGCACCCGGACACCGAGGCGCCCACGGTCTTCGTCTACGACGGGCATCCCGGCGGGGCGGGTTTCGCCGAGCGGGCGTACGGCACCGCCGCCGCCTGGCTGCGCGCCACCCGGGACGCGATCGCCGAGTGCGGGTGCGAGACCGGGTGCCCGTCCTGCGTCCAGTCCCCGAAGTGCGGAAACGGCAACAATCCGCTGGCGAAGGCAGAGGCGGTGAAGGTCCTCGACGTGGTGCTGGCGAATCTCGCCACGGTCGGCGGCCCGGACGCGGTGTCTGACCCGGACCCGCCCACCTCTGGCCCGGAGGCGGACGGCCCGGAGGCGGGTGCCGGCCCGGAGGCGGGCGGCCCGGGGAGCGGCGAGGTGTTGCCCCGGCAAGGCGACCGGGTGGCCCGCCCAGCTCAGACGGCCGGTGGCCCACCCGCCTGACCTGGTCCGCGCCCGTCGGGTGGGGCCTCCCGCCAGTTCGGGGAGGTTGCTGTATCGGCGGGTGCTGGACCCCGCCACTTCGCCGAACTGGTGTCGATCAAGGTGGGCCGTGGCCCCGGGAGTCTGGTTGGTGGGACGGGTGCATGAGGGCAGGGCCCTCGGGGCATTGATGTATGGGAGCGCTTCCATGCATCATTTCCGGTAGCGCAGGTGACCCCAGACCCGTCCCGCCGGAGGTGCCGCCGTGGCCGACACGATCGCCGAGACCGTCGAGTTGCTCTACACCATCGACCAGGAAAACCTAACCCCCGACCAGCAGATCGCGCTGGGCACCGCGCTGGCCACGCTCGCCCAGGCGGAGCGGCTGGAGCAGATCAACGAGCGCCTGCGCGGCATTCACCAGGTGCTGAACAGTTGGGCGATGAAGGCCACGGTCGACGGCGGCCGTTGACCTTTCGTCGTCGTTCGCCTTGTGGGGTGGGTGGGTGCCCGGAAGCCGGAGGCCCTCGCGAGCGGTGATCCTGGCGCGAGCGGGGGCAAGCGGCGGCGGGCCTGCTGTGCGAGACTCCGGCGACCCCTCGAAGGAGATCTGATGTCGCTCGACAACCTGCAGGCCCATAACCGGTTCATCGTCCGACAGCGGATCCGGATGATGGTCAACCAGTACGAGGTGCACGCCGCGGCACCCGACGGCTCCGAGGCCGGGCTGCTCGCGTTCGCGCAGCAGAAGCGGCTCGCCTTCAAGGAGCAGGTGACCATCTACACCGACGACTCCAAGCAGTACCCCCTTCTCGGGTTCAAGGCCCGGCAGCGGCTCGACCTCGGCGCCACATACGACGTGACCGACCACGCCGGCAACCCGATCGGGCTGTTCCGCAAGGACTTCGCGCAGTCGCTGCTGCGCTCGACGTGGCACGTCGAGCAGCCCGGGCTGCCGCCGGCCACCGGGCAGGAGCGCAGCCTGCCGGTCGCGCTGCTGCGCCGGTTCGTCGACTCGCTCTCCTGGCTGCCGTACCACTTCGACTTCGTGGCCGGTGGCCAGCCGGTGTTCTCGGTCGACAAGAAGTGGGGCCTGCGCGACCGGTACGTCGTCGACATCCACCACCCGCAGATCGACCGTCGCCTGGTCATCGCGATGGCCGTCGGGTTGGACGCGCTCCAGTCCCGCTGACCCCGCGCCACCTTTTCCACCCGCCGGCCGAGCCCGGAGCGCCAGCGATCGACGCCCCCGGCTCGGCCGCCTCAACCGTCGGTGTCTCGGGCCGGCCCGGCCCGGGACGTCGCGGTGGCGTCCCGGGTCAGCCCGGGCAGCGGCTCGACACGTACCCGCGCCGTGACGATCAGATCGAGCCCGTCGATCCGGCAGCCGGTCATCCGGCCGCCGTTGGCCGCCACCAGCTCGGCCGCGCGAGCGCACGCGCCCTCGACGCCGTCGAGCACCCGCCCGGCACCGGCGAGCGCCCCGAAGTCCGCCGCGTTGCGGGCCTGGTGCCGAGCACAGCGGGCGGCCCCGAGCGCCGCGCCGAACATCCCGACCAGCACGAACACCAGCCCGATCGCGAGCAGGCACACAGTGGCACCGCCCCGCTCGGCGGCGGTTCGGCGCGACGCCCGGACGGCCGTCACGGCACCGGCCCCGGCGCGCCGGGTTCCACAGCCGCTGCCGCCTGCCCCGACACGCTCAGTCGCGGCAGCAGCGCGCCGAACGTCCGGACCGGCGCCCGAACCGTCGCCGTGACCCGGTCGCCTGCCACAGACACCGACACCTCGGCGCCCTCGGGGGCGTACCGCTGGCCGGCGACCTCGCCGGACTCGCCCCGGGCCGCAGCGAGCGCCGCCTCCCGGGCTGCGTCGACGCAGCCGACCCGGGTACCGACCGCGTTCACCGCCGTCAGCCCCGCGACGAGCAGCAGCATGAGCGCCGGCAGGCCGGCCGCCAGTTCGGCGGTGAAGGAGCCCCGCTCGCACGCTGCCCACGAACGTCCCCGGCGGAGCAGGCGGACGAGGGCACGCCCGACCGCCCCGGCCCGGATGCCGGCAGCGCCGCGGATCGGGCCCGCTTCGGCCGGGACGCCCAGCGGGTGCGCCGGAGCGGGAAACCAGCGGCCGGCCCACCGGCGCCGGATCACTTCAGGGCCCGGTCGATGACGGCGGTCAGCGCGGACTGCACGTTGCCGGAGGTCAGCACCTTCAACAGGATGCCGGCGAAGGCGACCGCGGCGAGCGTGCCCACGGCGTACTCGGCGGTGTTCATGCCGGCGTCACCCCGCAGGCGGGTGAGGAGTTTGCGCATGTCGTAGTCCCTTCTCGATGGTTCACAGCACGTCGCCGAGAACAGCGACGATCACCGGCACCAGACCGGCGAGAATGAAGGCGGGCAGGAAGCAGAGCCCGAGCGGCAGCACGATGAGCACACCCGCGCGCCGGGCGGCCGCCTCCGCGGCGGTCGACCGTTCGGCGCGGAGGTCGTCGGCGAGCCGGGTCAACGCGCGAGCCAACGCGGCACCACTGTTCGACGACCGGACCGCCGCCGCGACCACGGGTTCGGCCCCGGCCACGCAGCTCAGGTGCGCCCATGCCTCGGTTGCCGTACCGCCCAGGCCCAGCGTGCGGCCCACCCGGCCGAGCCGGTCAGCGAGCGGACCGCCGAGCGCCTCGGCGACCGCCAGCGCCGAACGGTCGACCGGCGCGCCCGCCCGCAGCGCGGCGGCCAGCAGGTCCGCGGCCAGCGGCAGATCGGCCGTCTCCCGCAGCCGTCGGTCCCGGACGGCGCGCGGCTCGATCCGCCGGAGCAGGCGATCGGCGGCGACACCGGCCAGCAGCCCGAGGAACAGACCGGTCCAGCCGCCGACCACCACCGGCACGGCCAGCCCGGCCAGCGCCGCGCCCAGCCGTACCCGATCCGGCCACCACGCCGGGCGGGGCCGCCGGGGAGCCGGGGCGAGCCGGCGCAACCGCCGGGCCGGGCGGGCCGCCGGAACGGCGACGACCAGGAGCGACGCGGCGCCACCGAGGCACACGGCGGCCAGCACCTGGCGGGACATCAGACGGCCCGCCCGGGTGTGACGCCGAGCCGCTCCGCCCAGAGCAGCCCGCCGACCTGCAACGCGACGGCCGCCAGCGCGCTGCCGCCACCTACCGGCGTGTGCAGGAGCACCGTCACCGGGTCCACCCCGATGCCGTAGCCCAGGCCGATCCCGCCCAGGGGCAGCGCGGCAAGCAGCCAGGCGGTCGCCCGGGCCCCGGCGGCCTGGGCGGCGGCAGCGGCGAGCCCCCGGTCGGCGGCGCGGGCGTCGGCCTCGATCCGTTCCAGCAGGTCGGCCAGGGGCGCTCCGGTGCGGTCGGCCAGCTTCCCGGCGGCCCGGGCCAGGCGCGCGACCCGGCCCGGCCCGTCGTCCAGGTCGGCCGGCAGCCCGGCCCGCAGGTCGGCGGCGACGGCGGCGAGCCGGTCGAGGTCGCGGCGATGCGCGAGCGCGGCCGCCCTTCGGGTACGCCGACGCAGCACCGCCCGGGCCGCGAGGACGCCGTAGGTGGCCAGCGCCAGGGCCGCCACCGGACCGCCGAGCAGCGCCCCGGACACGGCGCCGAGCAGCGCCGCCACGGGTAGCGCGCGTCGAGGCGTGAACAGGACCGGCGGACCGGCGGCCCGGTCGCCGTCCGCCGCGAGCGTCCCCGGGCCGAGGCCGACCCACCGCCGTGCCCGATGCGCCAGCGCGGACGCAGGCCCGAGGCCGGCCCGCTTCCCTGCCCGTTGCGCCGGCTCGGGAGCAGGCCCGACGCCGGTCCACTGCCCTGCCCGGTCGGCGGCAGGGCCGGGGCTGATCCACTGATGTGCCGGGTGCCCGGCTCCGGGCCGACGTGGTTCCCGAGCGCGGCCCGGTGGCTGGCCGGACGACTGCGGCCCGGCGTCGAGCGGACGGCGCGAACCGCCTGCCCGCTGGGCCGGACCGCCGCCCAGGACCGCCAGTCGCCGGGCGCGACCCGCGCGTACCGGCCAGGCGACGGCCGCTGCCGCGACCGCGAGAAGCAGCGCCACCAGCCCGAGCTGCGCGGTCACGACGGTTCCGCCCCGGGCACCTGGAGGACCGGCGGCACCGGCACACCCCGCTGCCGCAGCAGGGCGCCGAGCGCACGGGCCGCCGGACCGGGACCCCGTCCTCGTACCCAGGCCGGAACCACTGTCACCACGCGGTCGGGGCCGTCGGGCAGCAGCAGGCCGATGGAGTCCAGCACCCGTCCCTCGCCGGTCCGGCGGAGCTGGAGGACGACCTGCAGCGCGGCGGCGACCTGCGCGTGCAGTGCGAGGCGCGGCAGACCGCCGAGCATCCCGAGCGCTTCCAGCCGGGCCGGGACGTCGGCCGGAGCGTTCGCGTGCAGCGTCCCCGCCCCGCCGTCGTGGCCGGTGTTCAACGCGGCGAGCAGGTCCATCACCTCGGCGCCCCGGCACTCGCCCACGACCAGCCGGTCCGGCCGCATCCGCAGTGCCTGCCGGACCAGGTCACCGAGCCCTACCGCCCCGGCGCCCTCGACGTTCGCGGTGCGCGCCTGCAACCCGATCACGTGCGGGTGCACCGGGCGCAGCTCGGCGGCGTCCTCCACCAGCACGATCCGCTCGGTGCCGGGCACCAGCCCGAGCAGCGTGTTGAGCAGCGTCGTCTTGCCGGAGCCGGTGCCGCCGCTGACCAGGTACGCGAGGCGGCCGGCCACCACTGCGGCGAGCAGCGGCGCGACCGGCCGGGCAACCGTGCCCCGATCCACCAGCTCGTCGAGGGTGAACGGCCGCTGCCGGAAGGTACGCAGCGACAGGTACGGCCCGTCGGTCGCCACCGGCGGCAGCACGGCGTGCAACCGGGTGCCGTCGGGCAGCCGCGCGTCGGCGTACGGCGCGGCGTCGTCCAGCCTGCGTCCGGCAGCGGCGGTGAGGCGCTGCGCCAACCGGCGTACGTCGTCGAGCGTGCCCAGCGGCACCGCCACCTGACGCAGCCCCTGCCCCCTGTCGACCCAGACCCGTACCCCGTTCACCAGCACGTCGGTGACCTGCGGGTCGGCGAGCAGCGGCGCGAGTGGACCGGCGCCGATCAGGTCGTCGTGGACCCGGTCGGCGATCCGCAGCAACGTGGTGTCGCCGAGCACCGCGGTCGCCGGTTCGGCGCGTACGGCCGAGACGATCGCCGCCGGGGTGACCGGCGTCGCCTCGGCGGCGAACCGGTGCCGGACCCGGACGGCCAGTTCCCCGGGGTCGGCCGGCCCGGTCATGCCGCACCCGCCGCCGACGACCCGACCAGCTCGTCCACGAGCCGCTGACACAGGACGGCGAGTGGGCCCTTGCCGCTCGCGCCCGGCGCCTCGCCCCGCTCTAGTCCTCGGCACAGCCCCGGCTCGGGCCGCAGCGTGCCGGCGAGCGGCAGGCCCAGCGCCCGGGACACCTCGGCCGCGCGGAGCCGGCCGGGCGCCGGGCCGCGCACGATCACCGACAGGTCGATGCAGTGCGGCGCGGCGAGGGCGGCGACCCGGGCCGCCGCGGCTGCCGCCCGCAGCTCGGCCGGTACGACGAGCAGCGCGCGGTCGGCGGCCTGGAGCGCGATCACCGCCGCGTCGTCGAGGTGCCGAGGCAGGTCTAGCACGACCAGGTCCCGCCCGCGACGGCCGGCGTCGACAGTGGCGGCCATCGCCTCGGCCGGCAGGTGCCGCAGGTCCCCGCGATCCCAGGAGAGCACCACCAGGTCGCCTCGGCTGGGCAGCGCGCGGACCAGCGACGGCGGGTCGACGCGCCCGTCCGTGCCGGCCAACTCGGGCCAGCGCAACCCGTCGAGCTGCTCCCACCCGAGTACGAGATCGAGGCCTCCGCCGAGCGGGTCGGCGTCCACAAGCAGGGTGCGCAGGCGTGACCGGGCCGCGGTGACGGCGAGCCCGCCGGCGAGCACGCTGGCCCCGGCGCCGCCCCGCCCGCCGAGCACCGCCACCACCCGCCCCGACGGCGGACCCGCCGGGCCGGCCCCGCATTCGGCGAACCGGTCGATCAGCCAGGGCTCGGCCGCCGGCAGTGTCGCGACGTGCTCAGCGCCGATCAGCTCGGCCAACTCCGTACCCGGATCGAGTTCTCCGGAGCGACCGACCAGGACCGTGCGGGCGCGGCGGGGAAGGCGTGCCCGCAGGCAGGCCGCCGCCTGGTCGGCGCCGACGAGGACCAGCGGCGCCGGCGCCCAGCGGGCCCGGGCGGCCGCCGGGTCGGCGGCCAGTTCGACCTCGGTGCCACCGGCGGCCGCGAGTCGCAACAGCTCGTCGAGAAGGTCGCCGTCGGAGGTGACGAGCAGAGGCAGGCGACGGTACGGCGGGAGCGGAGTGCGGGGCGGCATGGCTGTCTCCCTCGGTCGGACTCGGACGTGCCCGGCAGCCTGCCCGGCCGATGAGCCGAATGCGGGAGATGTGGACTCCCCTGTGGACGGCGGAATGCGATGTGGACAGACCTCGGCGGAGGAGTGGATCTGCTATGTGGCGCGAGGGTTGAGCAGCGAACGCACGGTCAGCCATTGACTACGGGGATGATCAGTAACGGATAATCGGGGACCCCTCGCCGCTCCATGGACGGCACCGGCTTTGCGGATTCGAGGCCATGACCGATTCATCGCATCCCCTCGCGATTCCCCCACCTCCGCGCCACGCGCTGCCCGACGGACCGACCGGCGGCGAGGCCTGGCTGCGCGATCCGTCACCGGCAGCGCTCGCCGCGATCGCGGTCGGGCTCGTGGTAGTGGTGCTCGCCAGCATCGTCAGCGCCTTCGCGACGCCCCGCCGCCCCGACCTTCCACCGCCGATCGAGGGGCAGGCGATCCTGGCATCCCCGGCGCTGTCCAAGGGGGCCGCGGAACCACCGGAGGCGTCCTGGTCGCCGCCGCCGGTGTCGCTCTCCAGCCGCTCCGTCCTGCCCACCCGGACGGCCGAGCCGAGCCGGTCCGCCGCTCCGACCAGCCGGCCGGCGTCGCCGAAGCCCTCGCGTTCCCGGCCGAAGCCGCCTGTCATCGGGCCCGACGAGCTCAGACCGCTGTCGCCGTCACGCGAACGGAGGCTGCGTTCACACGGCGGCGGACCGGAGACGTTCATCGACTTCGTCAACGCCCGGCGGGAGCGCGTAGCCGTCTACTGGCTCAACTACGAGGGGCGGCGTCAGCGGTACGCGCTGCTCGAGCCTGGGCAGTCCTACCGGCAGCAGACGTACGTCGGTCATCCCTGGGTGGTCACCGACGAGCGCGGCGGAGCGCTGGTGTGTTTCGAGCCGGCCAGGCACACCTCGCGCGCGGTGATTCGCTGACCCGACCACAACTCGCTTGCCGGCCGGGACCCCGGCTGCGACGCTCCGGCCGTGATCGACAGACCTGGCGTCGACGAGCCGCTGCTGGCCGCCGAGGTGGCCGCCGCCTGGGCCCTGAGCGTCGCCGACCTCGTGTTCCTGCCGGTGGGGCTCGACGGGAACGCCTGGGCGTACCGGGTGGACACGACCGGCGGTGCGCGGTACTTCCTGAAGCTGCGCCGCGGCGAGTTCACAGGGGCCGCCGTCGCGCTGCCAGGATTCCTCCGCGCGCGAGGCCTCCGGCAGGTCGTCGCGCCGATCGACCTGCCGGACGGCGGCGCCGTACACGGCTTCGAGGGCTACCGGCTGCTGCTCTACCCGTTCCATGAGGGCGGCAGTCTGTGGGCTCGCGGTCTAACCGACCGCCAGTGGATCGGGTACGGCGAGTTCCTGGGCCGGCTGCACCAGGTCACGCCGAGCGCCGAACTCGCCGCCGTCCTGCCGGTGGAGACCTACCGGTCGACCGCGGGCGACCGGCTGCGAACGCTCGGCGATCAGGCCGCGGCGAGCGACGCCCTCGGCGCGTTCTGGAAACGGTACGGCACCGCGCTGCACCGATTGGCGGACACGGTGGATGAGCTTGCGTCCGGTGTCACGCGCGCTCGGCACGTCATCGCCCACGCCGACATCCACCCGGGCAACCTGATCGCCGACGGCGACGGTCCGCTACACGTCGTGGACTGGGACGCGCCGATGCTCGCGCCGCGCGAGCGGGACCTGATGTTCGTCTACAGCCGGGACTTCGGCGACCACCCGGCCGACGCGCGCCGGGCCGAGCTCTTCCGGCGGGGCTACGGCCCGGTCGAGCCGGATCAGAGGTTGCTGAGTTACTACCGCGGCGAGCGACACCTCGACGATGCCGCCGAGTTCCTTCGCAGCATCCTGAGGCCCGGGGCCAGTCCGGAGTCCCGGGCCAACGACCTGCATTGGCTCACCCGCATCGCCGAGGCCGTCGCCGACCCCGCCTACGCGCCGTGAACAGCTACTCTGGCCGCCCTGCCGACATCTGACGTTGCGAGGTGACGTGCACAAGAGCCCTCGTCCACAGGATTGGACGGTCCGAGGTCTCCCCCTGCCCACCACGCTGGCCACCTTGCTGGAACAGGACCGTTGGCGGCACCCCGGAGACCACGTGCTCCGGAGCGTCATGCCGTGGTTCGAATACCCACTGATGTTCCCCACCAGTCTTGACGGAATGCGGTTCGAGAACAATGCCCTGGACCTCTTCGCCGACGACGCCCCGTTGTCGCAGCTGTTTCGAGTGACCCGCGGCAGCCGCATGAATCGTCCGGTCGCCCTGCCGTGGCTCGATGCCGATCGCGCGGTGTTCATCGCGGTCAACCGGGACCCTGGAGACGATGTAGCCCTCGCGCTCGACTACCGCACCGACGTCGCCGACCCGAGGGTCGTCGCCAGTGACTTCTGGACCGACCCCACCCGATGCTCCTGGCGGCTGGTGGCGCCCAGGTTCACGCAACTCCTCACGGCGCTCGGCCCCACCTGACCGGGCACGCGCCTGCTGGTCCGCCCGTCGGCGGGTCAGGAGCTGATCTCGTGCATCGTTCCGTCCGGTCCCATGCGGTACCTCCGCGGCGGTCCCATGGCTCGCAGTGCCTCCGCATATGCGGCCTGACGGGCGGCCTGTTCCTCGCCGGACGGGTCGCTCACGCGGAAGCCGTGCAGATGAACATCGTCGGGGTCGATGTCGTCGGGGGACGGACGGCCCTCGACGACGAAGCCGAACAGCGCACGCAACGCTTCCTCGCCGAGGTCGAGGGGATGAAACGGCAACGGGTACGGGCCCGGCTCGACGCGATGCTCACCGGCCCAGTACGGCAGCTCGAAGTCGTACGGCTCGCCGATGTTCTCCTGGATGCTGCCGCCGGGCGACAGGCTCAGCGATCTGACCAGTACGCCGTCCTCCCACTCCGCGAAGCCGAGCCAGTCCACGGCAGAGTGCATCCCGTGCATGATGATTCGCCGGCCTGCTCCGGCCAGGCGAAGGTGCTCCGGCAGCTCGGACGGGCGGTCGAGCATGACCCGTCGGTCGCAGTACAGCTCCGCCCCGGCCAGCACGGTGGCGTACGTGACACCGTCCGGCGGGTAGACGCCGTCGAGCAGGGTGTCGTCGTCGGCTGGTTCGACGACGTGGCCGGGGTGGACTCGACGTATCAACGCCTCGACTTCGGCTCGCGCCGATCGCCCGGCGCCACGCAGCGCCGGACGAATGTCGCCGTCAGTAAACGCCAGCAGTGCCGTCTTCGCGCCCACGCCGTTCCTCCCCGTACCGCAGAAAGCCACCTCGGACGATCATGTCGGCCTGCTGGTTCTGCGACAGGGCCTTGAGACCGATCTGCAACCAGGCCGGAGTCCGGGCATCGCGGGAAGCCGTACGGTTTCAGCCCGCCCGATGCCGGGGACGCCACCCGTAGGCGACGGGGAGGGGCTGTGACCTGCGGCGGAACGCTCACGGCGCAAAGGGACGACCCCCGTCGGGGGGAGACGGGGGTCGTCTTGTGGTTCGGCTCCGGGGGGGTCGAGCCGAACCGACTCAGCGGTTACGGGGGGTGCAACCGCCGAGGCCTGCGGCGTCGGGAATGTGAACTCCCGTCGCGAGGACAAGCATGCCGCAGCCGACCCTTATACGTCGAGTGGTGTTCAGTCCACGCAAAGCTAATTTCTTGCACATCAGATGTGACCGCCGTCACTCCTGCGGGTGCTCATCCACTTCCATGACCCTGGGCGGACGCCTCCGCGCCGCTGTCGGGCTAGACTTTCGCGCCGTGGGCCGCAGCGCCGCTTTCTTCGATCTCGACAAGACCGTCATCGCCAAGTCAAGCGCACTGGCATTCGGTCGGCCGTTCTACCGGGACGGGCTGATCACTCGGCGTGACGTGGTCAAGTCGGCGTACGCGCAGTTGATGTTCCGGCTGGGCGGCACCGACGAGCAGACCATGGCCCGCACGCGGGACTACCTGGCCACCCTCTGCAAGGGCTGGCCGGTGGAACAGGTCCGCCAGATCGTCGCGGAGACGCTGCACGAGCTGATCAACCCCTATGTGTACGCCGAGGCGGCCGCCCTCATCGAGGAGCACCAGGCCGCCGGCCGGGATGTGGTGCTGGTTTCCGCGTCGGGTGACGAGATGGTCCGGCCGATCGGTGAGCTGCTCGGGATCACCGACGTGATCGCCACCCGGATGGGTGTGGTGGACGGCCGCTACAGCGGTGAGGTCGAGTTCTACGCCGCCGGTCCGAGCAAGGTCGAGGCGGTCAGCGAGCTGGCTCTGGAACGCGACTACGACCTCAGCGACTCGTACGCGTACTCCGACTCGTACTCGGATCGGCCGCTGCTGGAGTGCGTGGGGCACCCGACGGTGGTCAACCCGGACCGGGCGCTGCGCAAGCTGGCGGTGGAGAACTCGTGGCCGGTGCTGGAGTTCCGGCACCCGATTCCGCTGGGCCGCCGCCTGCGTGAGCGGCCGGCCGTGCCGGTCGCGGCCGCGGCGCTCGGTGTCGGAGTCGGCGTGGCCATCGGCATCGCCTGGTACGGCCGGCACCGCCGCACCCGCGCCGCCGCGCCGACCGCCTGACACCCGCGACCTCAGGACGCGGCGAGGATCTCGTCGCCGATGAGCGTGATCTGGTCGGCGCCGACCTCGACAGCCGTCATGTAGTGCCGCAGCCAGGAGCGCAGGCCGTCGGGCGTGCCGGTGGCGAACGCGCCGGCCGCGCCCACGTACTCCGGTTCGCGCTCGCGGTGACCGACGTCGACAGCGACCAGCCCACGGGGGTCGAACCCGGTGGAGATCAGCACCAGCCGGGCGGCGGCGCGGGCCACCACCCCGGACGGGCCGGGGAACGGGCGCAGGTTCAGCAGCTCGCCGTGTACGACGGCGGCCAGCACCAGCGGTGGCACCTTGGTGCCGCCGGCGACCAGGGCGGCCAGGCCGTCGAGGCGGGCCGCGACCACCGGGTCGGCGACCGGCCGGCCCAGCTCCTCCTCGGTCACCACGTCGCGGGCGGCGAGCACGTGCAGCCGGGCCAGCACCTGCCGGGGCGCCTTGGGCCAGAGGTCGCTGAGCCCGGGCAGCGCTCCGGCCACCCGTAGCGCGCCCTGCATCACCGGGTCGGTGACGGTGCCGGCGCGTACCTCCTCGCGGTCGTGGACGCGGCCCTCCAGCGCGGCGCTGGCCACGGCGGAGCGGAGGCTGACCTCGGCGGCGACCTGGCCGCCCTGGCGGCGCAGCGCGCGGTGCCGGTGGGCCAGGTCGACCCGCTCGCGGGCCTGCTCGACGGCGGGGGCGACGTCGGCGAGCGCGAGCAGCGGGGCGAGCGGATCGGTGGTCACCCCGTCACGCTAGCGACCGCCGGGCTCCCCCCATGCCCGGGGTTGTTAATAAGGGTCCCTTCCTCTACCGGAGGCGTTAACAAGGGGCCCTTCCTTACACCTCGGCGCGAGGGGAGGGCCGCTGGGCGCGCGGTGCGGGGCCGGGCGGTCGCGACCGGGGTACGGCGGGACTAACCTTCCCCGGAGTAGGAGACGCAGGTCACGCGACGAAGGAGTCACCGCATGAGCGAGGCATTGGCCAACTTGCTGAACGAGACGCGCCAGTTCCCGCCGCCGGCTGAACTCGCCGCGAACGCCAACGTGACCGCCGAGGCGTACGAGGAGGCGGCCGGTGACCGGCTGGCCTTCTGGGCGCGTCAGGCCGGCCGGCTGGCCTGGGCCCAGCCGTGGGAGCAGGTGCTCGACTGGTCGAACGCCCCGTTCGCGAAGTGGTTCACCGGGGGCACGCTGAACGTGGCGTACAACTGCCTGGACCGGCACGTCGAGGCGGGCCTCGGCGACAAGGTGGCGATCCACTGGGAGGGCGAGCCCGGCGACACCCGCACCGTCACCTACGCCGACCTGCACCGGCTCACCTGCCAGGCGGCGAACGCGCTGACCGAGCTGGGCGTGACCGCCGGTGACCGGGTGGCGATCTACATGCCGATGATCCCGGAGGCCGCGGTGGCGATGCTCGCCTGCGCCCGGATCGGCGCCACGCACAGCGTGGTGTTCGGCGGCTTCTCCGCGGACGCGCTCACCAACCGGATCCAGGACGCCAGCGCCAAGGTGGTGATCACCGCGGACGGCGGGTACCGGCGGGGCAAGCCGTCGGCGCTCAAGCCGACCGTGGACGAGGCGGTGGCGAAGTGCCCGTCGGTGGAGCACGTGCTGGTGGTGCGGCGTACCGGTGAGGAGGTCGCCTGGTCGGGCAGGGACCACTGGTGGCACGAGACGGTGGAGACGGCGGCGCCGGAGCACGAGGCGCAGCCGTTCGACGCCGAGCACCCGCTGTTCATCCTCTACACCAGCGGCACGACGGCCCGGCCGAAGGGCATCCTGCACACCACCGGCGGCTACCTGACCCAGGCGTCGTACACCACGCACGCGGTGTTCGACCTGAAGCCGGAGTCGGACGTCTACTGGTGCACGGCCGACATCGGCTGGGTGACCGGGCACTCCTACATCGTGTACGGCCCGCTCTCCAACGGCGCCACCCAGGTCATGTACGAGGGCACGCCGGACACCCCGCACAAGGGCCGGTTCTGGGAGATCGTCGACAAGTACAAGGTGACCATCCTGTACACGGCGCCGACGCTGATCCGCACCATGATGAAGTGGGGCGAGGACATCCCGGCCGGGTACGACCTGTCGTCGCTGCGTCTGCTCGGCAGCGTCGGCGAGCCGATCAACCCGGAGGCGTGGATCTGGTACCGGCAGCACGTCGGCCGCGGCGAACTGCCGGTGGTGGACACCTGGTGGCAGACCGAGACCGGCGCCATCATGATCTCGCCGCTGCCCGGTGTGACCGAGGCGAAGCCCGGCTCGGCGATGGGCCCGCTGCCCGGCATCGTCGCCGACGTGGTGGACGACCAGGGTGAGTCGGTGCCGAACGGCGGCGGCGGTTACCTGGTGCTGAAGGAGCCGTGGCCGTCGATGCTGCGGACGGTGTGGGGCGACGACAACCGCTTCCTGGAGACGTACTGGTCGCGGTTCGGCGCGGGCGCCAACATCGGCGACGAGTGGGTCTACTTCGCCGGTGACGGCGCGAAGAAGGACGACGACGGGCACATCTGGCTGCTCGGCCGGGTGGACGACGTGATGCTGGTGTCCGGCCACAACATCTCCACCACGGAGGTGGAGTCGGCGCTGGTCAGCCACCCGTCGGTGGCGGAGGCGGCGGTGGTCGGCGCGACCGACCCGACCACCGGGCAGGCGATCGTCGCGTTCGCCATCCCGCGCGGCACCGCGGAGACCGCCGGCGACGCGGGCGAGCAGCTCATCGCCGAGCTGCGCAACCACGTGGCGAAGACGCTCGGCCCGATCGCGAAGCCGCGGCAGATCATGCTGGTGCCGGAGCTGCCGAAGACCCGCTCCGGCAAGATCATGCGCCGGTTGCTGCGGGACGTGGCGGAGAACCGGTCGCTCGGCGACGTGACCACGCTCCAGGACTCCTCGGTGATGGAGTTGATCTCGTCGGGGATGAGTGGCGGCAAGTCCGACGAGGACTGACGACAGCCGACCAGGGGGCGGACCGCGGCGCGGTCCGCCCCCTTCGTCGTATCCGGGATCCGCGCCGGTCGATCGGGGGACCCGATCTGACCTGATCGGCCAGAGCACTTTTCCACCACTGTCGATGTCGCTTGTTGTCGGTTACGTTCAGCCGCACCGGCGGATTTCGACGAGCGTCAGTGAGACGGCCGGTTCCCCACCATTCCCTACGAACGGAGTGGCATGCTCCCCATGTCGCAGCACAGGGCACGGCGACGCTTACTCGTCGCGCTGCCCGTCATCGCGCTCGCGGCCACGTCGCTGACCGTGACGGGCAGCGCGGCGGCCCAGCCGTCCCGGTCCGCACCGGTCACGATCGGGGCGGACGAGCACTACATCAACTACGCCGAGCCCGAGGTGCAGCCGGACACCGGCGGCAAGGAGATCAAGGGCCGTGACGGCGTCTTCACCTCGCCCGCGGACGAGGCCCGCGCCTACGACCGCAAGTACGCCGGGGGCAACCCGATCGCGGCCCGTGAGCTGGCCAAGCTGGAGGCCAAGTCCATCCGGACCGGCAAGAGCCCTCGCAAGATCAAGCAGGCAAAGAGTACGCAGACCGCCAAGCTGCTGACGCTGCTCGTCGAGTTCAACGACAACGCCAACGACGACTTCACAGGCGTGATGGTCCCGAAGACGGTGTTCGAGGACCGCACCTGCGTTCCCGGCACGGTGCAGAACGGGCCGCGGCACAACACCATCCCGAACCCGGCCACGCTGCCGCACAAGGACAACAACTCGATGTGGGTGCCGGACTTCTCGCCGGCCCACTACGACAAGATGCTCTACAGCAAGAAGGGCATCACCGAGCGGGTCCGCAAGGACCTCAAGGGGCCGGACGGCAAGCCGGGCATCAGCCTCGCCGGGCGGACCATGCACAACATGTACCTGGAGATGTCCAAGGGCGCGTACACGGTGGACGGGCAGGCCACCCCGTGGATCACGGTGCCGCACTCGGAGGGCTGGTACGCCGCGTCGCGCTGTTTCCAGGACGAGAACGGCAACTGGGTCGCCGGGCGTGAGCAGTCGATGAACGGCCACCCGGACAACCCGCAGGGCGCCGGCCGCCTCGCCACCGACGCGATCGACGCGCTGGCCGCGGCCGACCCGAACTTCCCCTGGGCCGACTACGACATCGAGGACCAGAGCGACCGCGACGGCGACGGCAACTACCACGAGCCGGACGGCGTGATCGACCACCTGGTGCTGGTGCACGCCAACCAGGGCAAGTCCCGTGGCGGCGGCGACATCGGCATCTACTCGGTCTGGGCGCACTCCTCGACGGTGGCCGGCGGCTACACGATCCCCGGCACCAACCTGAAGGTGTCGAACTACATCGTGCAGCCGGAGGACGCCGGCGTCGGCGTCTTCGCCCACGAGTTCGGCCACGACCTGGGCCTGCCGGACCTCTACGACACCTCCGGCAACGCCGACTCGGACGTGGACTTCTGGGACCTGATGGCGTCCGGCTCGCACTCCGGCGAGATCTTCCAGGCGCTGCCCACCCACATGGGCCTGTGGGACAAGTGGGTGCTGGGCTGGGCCGAGCCGAAGACGTTCGGGCCGGGTGACCGGTCCAAACTGGTCAAGCTCGGGCAGACGTCGCGTACGCCGGTCGGCACCGAGGACGGCATCAAGATCGACCTGCCGGACAAGGTGATCTCACTGGCGACGCCGCACAGCGGCGGCAACATGTGGTACTCCGGCGCGGACCAGAACTGGGCCGACGTCAAGCTCAGCCGCACGGTGACCGTCCCGAACGCCGCCGACGCGAAGTTCTGGATGTGGAACAACTACGTCATCGAGGCGGACTGGGACTTCGGCTTCGTCGAGGTCTCCACCGACGGCGGCGCCACCTGGAACGAGCAGAAGGTGTACGCCGAGGGCGGCGCGCTGGTCTCCACAAACGACGGCTACGCCGACCCGAACGGCCGGATGGTCGACTTCGGCAACAAGAAGTACGGCCTGAGCGGCAGCACCGGCGGCTGGCGGCACGACTACGTCGACCTGTCGTCGTTCGCCGGGCAGACCGTGCAGGTGCGGCTGCGGTACGCCACCGACGAGGCGTTCGTCGAGCGCGGCTGGTTCGCCGACGACTTCTCGGTGACCGGCGGCGGCGCCACCACCTGGAGCGACGACGTGGAGAGCGGCGCGGCGGGCTGGACCCAGACCGGCGGCACCTTCACCGACACCAGCGGCGCGGGTTGGTACATCGACTCGGGCACCCAGGTCAAGTCGCACTACTACCTGGCCGAGTGGCGTAACTTCGACGGCTTCGACAACGGCCTGAAGTACACCTACGACACCGTCTACTCGCACGAGGCGTGGAAGGTCGACCGGATCGCGTACAACGCGCCGGGCATGCTGGTCTGGTACCGGGACACCCAGCTCGGCGACGTCAACCACGTCACCGCGCAGATGACCGCGCTGCCCAGCTACGGCGCCAAGGGCGGTCTGCTGATCGTCGACTCGCACAACGACCCGCTGCGCCGCAAGGGCACCGCGGCCGAGAAGGACCCGTCGGTGCTGAAGAACCTGCCCAGCCGGCCGCAGTCCTCCAACGCCGCGTTCGGCCTCAAGCCCACGTACCCGTTCAAGGAGTGCCTGGAGGCGGCGGACGAGCCGTACAGCGAGTACTGCACGAAGTTCGGCCCGCAGGCGCCGGTGAAGGGCTTCACCGACGCCAAGGGCTGGTACCCGGGCATCGAGATCCGTGACGGCGCCGCGTACGCGCGGGACAACGACGCATCGGTGGTCGTCCCGTCGCGGGGCAACCAGCAGTACACGACCCGGGTGGTGAACCCGGACGGCACTCCGGCCACCGACTACTACGGTTCGACGCTGGGTGGCGGGGCGATCGTGCTCGGCACCGGCAACCCGGGTGACGCGGGCGTCCAGTACGGCGTCTCGATCATCATCAAGCGGGCCGCCAAGGACAACTCGTACGCCCAGGTGTACGTGGTCCCGCCGCGTCCCTGAAACGGGCGCGGTCAAAGCGGAACCGGAATGACCGAAAAATGATCTGATCTAGCTCGATGGGGGAAGGGCCGGGAGCGTGAGCGCTCCCGGCCCTTCCGCTAACCCATTAATCCATGCATGTCTCTGCAATCGCGGCTCCGCGCATCGTCGCTGGTCAACGACTCGGTGACGGGCAGGTGTGTGACGGTGAAAAGCGTTCTCAACAAAAAGTTGCAACAAATCGACGCACGCGTCTTCCCACCAGTCGCAGCAGTGTCTATGTTCACCCTTGGTCCCACCAGTGGACCGTTCCACCGGCCCGTACCCCCAGTTGGGCCGGTTCCCTCACACCGGAGGTACCACGTGCGCAAAGTCGCAGTGGGTCTGCTCGGGCTTTCGCTGACCGCGACGGGGCTGGTGGCAGGCACGGCCGCCAGCGCCGCGCCGACGCCGAAGCTGCCGGCCGCCGCTCCGTCGGTGGCCGAGCCTGCGCAGGCTGAGCACGACCTGCCCAACCCGCTCGAGGAGAAGCGGCGCGCGCTGCGCCAGGAAGGCCTCAGCGAGGTCCTGTCCGGCAGGGCGAAGGCCCAGAAGATCAACGGCAGCACGGTCGTCAAGGTCGGCGAGCGGGCCGCCGCCGGTCCCGCGGCGGGCAAGGCAGCCAAGAGCACCAAGGCCGGCAAGGGCCCGACCAAGGACCAGTACGTCGAACTCTCCCGCGAGCGGACCGACAGGATCTTCGTCATCCTCGCGGAGTTCGGCGACGAGCGGCACCCGAACTACCCGGACCAGGACACCGACCCGGACACCCCGGGCCCGACCCGGTTCGACGGTCCGCTCCGCAACCAGATCCCCCAGCCCAACCGCGCGGTGGACAACTCCACGGTCTGGCAGGCGGACTACAGCGCCGACTACTACCGGCAGCTGTACTTCGGCACCAACCCGGGCGACGAGTCGCTGAAGCAGTACTACGAGGCCCAGTCCTCGGGTCGGTACAGCGTCGACGGCGAGGTCACCAACTGGGTGAAGGTGCGGTACAACGAGGCTCGCTACGGCCGCTCCGGCGGCTACCCGTGTGCCTCGAACGTCTGCACCAACACCTGGGCCCTGGTCCGCGACGCCGCCAACCAGTGGGTCGCCGACCAGAAGGCGCAGGGCCGCTCCGACGCGGAGATCGCCGCGGACGTCAAGGCGATGGACCAGTGGGACCGGTACGACTTCGACGGCGACGGCGACTTCAACGAGCCGGACGGCTACATCGACCACTTCCAGATCGTCCACGCCGGCGGCGACGAGGCCGACGGTGACCCGTACCAGGGTGAGGACGCCATCTGGAGCCACCGGTGGTACGCCTTCGCCAGCGACCAGGGCAACACCGGCCCGGAGAACTTCCCGGCCGGCGGCACCCAGATCGGCAACACCGGCGTCTGGATCGGTGACTACACGATCCAGCCGGAGAACGGTGGCCGGAGCGTCTTCTACCACGAGTACGGCCACGACCTCGGTCTGCCGGACGACTACAACGTGGTCAGCGGTGGGGACAACAACAACGAGCACTGGACCCTGATGGCCCAGAGCCGGCTCGGCGCCAAGAACGACGGCGGCATCGGCGAGCGCGGTGGCGACCTCGGCGCCTGGAACAAGCTCCAGCTCGGCTGGCTCGACTACGAGGTGATCGTGGCCGGCCAGAAGCGCACCCTGGAACTCGGGCCGCAGGAGTACAACTCCAACAAGGCCCAGGGCGCCGTGGTGGTGCTGCCGCAGCGGGAGTACACCTTCCAGAACGGCAAGCCGTTCGAGGGTACGAAGCAGTTCTTCTCGGGCAACGACGACGACCTGAACAACACGATGACGCGCACTGTCGACCTCACCGGGAAGACCAGCGCCGCGCTGTCGATGAAGGGTCGCTACAGCATCGAGGCGGACTACGACTACCTGTTCTTCGAGGCGTCCACCGACGGTGGCCAGACCTGGACCTCGCTGCCCGGTACGGCCAACGGCACCCCGCTGAAGGAGATCTCCCCCGGGCGCTACGCCCTGGACGGCTCCAGCAACGACCAGTGGGTCGACGTCAACATCCCGATGGACGCGGTCGCCGGCAAGGTCGTGCAGTTCCGGCTCCGCTACCAGACGGACGGCGGTGTGTCCGAGGGCGGCTTCTACGGTGACGCGATCACCGTGACCGCCGACGGTCAGACCCTCCTCACCGACGGCGCCGAGGCCGGTGCCAACGGCTGGACCCTCAGCGGCTTCAGCATCGTCGAGGAGACCTACACCCGTAAGTTCGACAACTACTACATCGCCGGTCACCGGTCGTACGTCTCGTACGACAAGTACCTCAAGACCGGCCCGTACTTCTTCGGCTACGCGAACACCCGCCCGGACTACGTGGACCACTACGCGTACCAGGAGGGTCTGCTGATCTCCTACTGGAACCTGCGGTTCGCGGACAACGACACGTTCGCGCACCCGGGTGAGGGTCGGAACATGATCATCGACGCGCACCCGCGGCCGATCTACAACCTGACCGGCCAGCCCTGGCGGGCCCGTGTCCAGGTCTACGACGCGCCGTTCAGCCTGAAGAAGGCCGACTCGTTCACGCTGCACATCAACAGCCAGCCGCAGTACATCCGCGGTCAGGACGCGCAGCCGCTGTTCGACGACACCAAGCAGTACTGGTACCCGGAGCTGCCGAACCACGGCGTCAAGCTCCCGGCCACCGGCACCAAGATCAAGGTCCTGGAGCAGAACGGCACCTCGCTGAAGGTCCGCTTCTCCTGATCCACTGATCGACGCGCCACGCGATGCCCGGGCGGGCTCACCGCCCGGGCATCGCCCTTTCCGGGAACCCGGCGTACCCCGCCCGCGTCCCATCCGTTCGACACCCGCCCCACGCTGCCGGCCGCCCCACGATGGCGCTGATCGACGGCGCGGCCGAGACGGAGGATCCGTGTCCGACGACCACCAGCCGGCCGCGAGCGGCGCCGGCACGCCCGCCGACCGGCCCACGCCACTGTCCGCCACCGAACTGCCGACGCTGCGGCGTCCCGCCGGCCCGCCGAGGAAGCCGACCGACAACCGCCCGGCCGGCGTCGTCGCCGGATGGATCACCCGGGGCGGCGCCGGACCCTGCTACGGCCTGATGGACGAAAACGGCACGGAGTACGCCGTGTACGGCCCGGACGCCGGGGAGTTGCGCAAGGGCGACTTCGTCTCACTGCGGCTCACCGCGCGGGACCGCTCGGTGGACTGCGGGCCCGGCATCCCCATGCGCGTCGCCGAATCCTGACCCCGCAAGCGGTCGCCGGGCCACATGGGTCACCTCCCGGAGAAATCCCTGATCCTGGTCACCTGCGAGCCCGATGCGCGATCGGCGGCCCTAGGCTGTGCCCCATGACCGACCAGCGCGGCGGACCCGTCGACGAGTCCTGCGTCCTGCCCGAGGGGCCGTGGACGCACCGGTTCGTCGGTGCCAACGGCAGCCGGTTCCACGTCGTCGAGGCGGGCGCCGGTCCGATGGTGCTCTTCCTCCACGGCTTCCCCGAGTACTGGTACGCCTGGCACGAGATGCTGCCGGCGGTCGCGGACGCGGGCTTCCGGGCGGTCGCCGTCGACCTGCGCGGCTACGGCGCGAGCGACAAACCACCCCGGGGGTACGACGGCTACACGCTCGCCGCCGACGTCGCCGGCCTGATCCGCGCACTCGGCGAGCGATCGGCCACGGTGGTCGGCACCGGCGCGGGCGGGCTCATCGCCTGGACCGCCGCCTCCTTCCACCCGACCCTGGTCCGGCGGCTCGTGGTGCTCGGCGCGCCGCACCCGCTGCGGCTGCGGGCCGCCATCTTCGCCGACCCGCGCGGCCAGTTCGCCTCGGCCACCGCCACGCTGAAGTTCCAGCTTCCCCGCTACGAGCACGTCCTGACCCGGGACGACGCCGCCGAGGTGGAGGAGATCCTGCGCCGGTGGGGCGGCCCGCGCTGGGCGGACAGCCCCGACTTCGCCGCCTACGCCCACTGCTGCCGGGTCGCGATGCAGATCCCGCAGGCCGCGTTCTGCGCGATGGAGGGCTACCGCTGGGCGTTCCGCTCGGTGCTGCGGCTGCACGGCTACCGCTTCGTGAAGCTGATGCAGAAGCCGCTCGTCACGCCGACCCTGCAACTGCACGGCGCGCTGGACCGCGCGTCGCTTCCCCGTACCGCCCAGGGCTCCGGCCGCTACGTCAGCGCGCCGTACGAGTGGCGGCTGCTCGACGACGTGGGGCACTTCCCCCACGTGGAGGCCCGTGACCTGGTGCTCGGCGAGGTCCTGCGCTGGGCGAAGTCCTGACTCAGACCCGCTGCTCGCCCAGGTCGGCCACCTCGGTCGCGGGCGCCCAGCCCTGGTAGACGCCGAAGTCGAACGCCTCCAGCCCCATCGCCTCGGCCACCGGCCAGCGCCCACCCGTGTACTCCAGCCGCAGCCAGCCCTCGTGCTCGGCCAGCACGATGAACGGCTGTCCCTGCCAGGTGCAGGTGGTCCGCACGTACGCGAGATCGTCGACCTCGGCCGCCGGCACCACCCGGACGTACCGGCCGGGGCGTACCTCGGTGAACCCCTCCTCCGGGCCGGGCTGGTAGAGGCGGATGTCGTCGCAGTCGGGGCTGGCCTGGTACTCCCGCCCCCGCCAGCGGGCCACGTAGCCGTCGCGGGTCACGCCTCGTCCGCCTTCCGCCAGACCAGCGCGTCGGTGTCCAGGACCGCGACCAGCCGCGTGGCGCCGTCCGCGCCGAGCCGCCACAGCTCGGCGCCGTGCGGCAGGCGGGCGCTGTCCACCTTGAACTCGGCGATCACGTCGCTGCTCTCCCCGGGAGCGAAGCCGTTGCCGCGGAACGGCGGCCGCTCGATCACCCAGCCCTCCATCGCCCGCATCGCGGCCTCGTTCGGCCCGCCGTAGGGGATCCGGTAGAGGCTCGGCCGGTAGGCCGGCCAGCGCAGCAGGTAGATCTCCTCGTCGTCCGGGGAGAACGGCGAACCCGGGTGGCCGAGCCCGAGCGCCCGGTACAGCTCCGCCGGGCTGTTCAGGTGCGCCAGTTCCCCGGCCCGGTGCACGAAGCCGGAGACCCGGTCGTAGCCACGCTCCAGGTAGTACGCGAGCTGGCTCGGCGCGATCGCCTTCTGCATGGTCACCGGCTGGTTCGCGGCGATCGTCGGCGCCTCCGGGCGCTGTCGTTCCGCCGGCTGCTGCGCGGCGGCCGGCTCCGGGTCGTCGCCGAGGCCCACCTCGGCCGCCCAGTTGGCGAGCGCGAGAACCTGCTCCCCCGGGTACGTCGCGCCGACCGGGCTGTCCGGGTTCACCCGGAACGACCAGGACACGTCCGGCCACTTGCGAATGAGCTGGACGAACTTGACCCGTACCGTCTCGACCGCGTCTCCGGCGTGCTCGGCGAGGCGTTCCGGGGAGGTGTAGACCGAGACGGACGTCTCGCCGTCCACCGACTCGGTGTGCCAGACGAACCCCGGCTCACCCGGCCGGCTGCCCGCGGCCGAGTCGGGCGCGGCCGGCAGCAGCACCCGGGCCAGCAGCAGGGTGGTGAGGAAGCCGTCGGTGCTCCCGCTGCCCGCGGCGGCCAGCAACTCCTCCTCCACGTTGTTCGCCGGCACGAAGTCGGCCGGAGCGGCGGCGCTCACCGGGTCGCCGTCGATCGGCGCCGGCTCCGCCACGGGCGCGGGCGGCGCCGAGGTGTCCGGCGTCTCGTGCGGGGTGGACAGCGCGACGGTCGGCTCACCCGGCGCGAACAGCGACGTGGTGACGGAGTCGTCGAAGGCCGCCGGTTCGGCCTCGGTGGCCGGCTGCGTGGCCGGCTCGGCGTCGGCGGCCGGCTCGAAGAGCGACACGGTGGCCTGTTCCCCGGCGGTGGCCGGCGCGAACAGGGCCGCCGTCTGCTCGGGCGGCGTCGGCGCGAACAGCGAGGTGGTCGGCTCGGCAGCCGGCGTGTGCGCCTCGAACAGGGAAACCGTGGGTTCGGCCGTCGAGGTGAACGACACCGTCGGATCGTCGAGCCGCCCGGCCCGGTCGAACGGCGCCGTCTCGGCCGGCGCAACGGTGTGGGCGGCCTCGGTGAGGTTCATCGTCTCGTCGCCGGTCGTCAGCAGCGGGTCGGCCGGGAGCGGCGCGGTCGGGTCACCGGCCCAGGGTGCCGCCGCGTGATCGGCCGGCACGGCACGCACCGGGTCGGCGTACTGCGCGGACCAGGGCTGATCGGGCTCGGTCAGGTCGCGGGCCTCGATGACCGTGCCCTCGATGACGATGGGGGTGAAGTCCCGGCGCGGCGCGGGCGGGCTCGACACCGGCTCGGCCATCGAGGGCGACAGCGCCTCCGTCGGGTCCTCGGCAGCGTTCCAGGGCGGGGCCTCCCGGTCGGGGCCGACCGGGTCGGCCCACGTGTCCGTCGCGGGGGTGGCAGGGCCGGAGTGACGCCGGGGCAGCGTCCCGATGGCGTCCTCGGGTGGGCGGCTCGGCCGGAACGCCTGGGTCGCCTCGTCGGTCCGGAGCGCCGGAGGCGGCTCGTCCGCCTGCGCCGCGAACGCCTGGGTGGGGTCCTCCCGTACCGGCTCGTTCAGCGGACGGCGACGCGGAAACGGCTGGCCACCGGCGAACCGGGTCGGCGGGGTGGCCCGGTCGGCGGCCCGCCGTGGCGCGTCCAGCGGTGACGGGCGCCGGGCCGAGCGACCGGAGGCGGGCTCGAAGAAGGACCGCGACGGTGGCGGTGGCGTGGGGGTCGGCGGCGGCTCGTCGGTCGACGCGGGCTCGGCGGCGAAGGGGTCCGGCTCGTCGGGGCGGCGGCGCAGGTCGGTGAGCCAGCCGTCCAGGGCGTCCGTACCCGGTTCGTCGCCCGGGTCGGCGCGGCCCGGGCTGTCCCGGTCCGGCTCCCGGCGGCGGGGCGGCACGGTCGGCAGCCGCCGCCCCAGCACCGAACCGCCGCGTACCGGCACCGTCGGCGGCTCGTCGTCCGCAGTCCGCCGTCCGCCCCGGTCGCCCGGCACCGCCGGAGGCGGCACCGCGGGAGGCGGAACGGCTGCGGGTGGAACCGCGGGAGCCGGAACGACAGGGGGCGGGACGGCGGCCGGCGGGACGGGTACGGCGGACGGGCGGGGCGCGGAATCGGGTACGCCGTTGCGCGCGCTCCGGGCCGCGCCCTCCACCCGCTCCAGCCGGGCCCGAGCGCCCATGGTCCGCCCGGGCAGCCGGACGTCGCCCCGGGAGAGCTGAGCGACGTACCAGGCGGGCAGGTAGCCCTCGATCGGCAGCCCGGGGTTGACCGCCAGCCACCACTCCGGGTTGGGCCAGCCGTCCGCCAGGTCCGGGTAGGGGACACGGCGGGCCGTGCCGGCGTTCTCCCCCAGGCTGGCCCGCAGCGCGGCGGCGGAGGTGAAGGCGAGCACGTGCGTGCGGCCGCCGGAGGTCCAGGTGCCCCATCCGCCGGCCGGGCCGCCCGTGACCGGCAGGAACAGATCGACGCGCGTCAGCACCCGAAAGTACTGCTGCTGGTCCTGGGCGCGCAGCGCGTCCCGCATCGCCACCTCGGCCTCGGTGGCCGGCTCCCATCCGGTCACGGCCACCTCTCCTTCCGCGAACAGGCCACAGGCATCGCCTACAACCTACAAGGTGGCAGCAAGATCAGGACTTCTGGCCATCGACGGTCCGCCCCGATGTCCACGAGGCGATAACATCCCGTCCCGGAGCCGACACGTTACGGAGGTCGTCGATGTATCGGCCTGTCGCGCACCCGGCCGTGGCCGCCCTGGCGACGCTCCTCGCCGTCGGGTCTCCGGTCGCCCCCGCGGCGGCTCGCGCGCCGGCCGGCTGTGCCTCGCCACCCGCCCCGGCGCGGCCGGTCGCGCAACAGCCGTGGCCGCAGCAACGGTACGCCCCGGACCGGCTCGCCCCGCTCGCCACCGGCGCCGGAGTCGTGGTCGCGGTGATCGACTCGGGCGTGGACCGGTCCCATCCGCAGCTCGCCGGGCGCGTCCTGTCCGGCGCCGACTTCCTCGACCCGGGCGGGGACGGCACCCGGGACTGCGCCGGGCACGGCACCGGTGTCGCGAGCATCGTCGCCGCCGCCCCGCAGCCCGGCGTCGCGTTCCGCGGCCTCGCGCCGGACGCGCGCATCCTCCCGGTACGGGTGAGCGAGCAGCAGGTGGTCGAGGGGCGGGAGTCGGGGCGTACCGTCGACGCGGCCGGTTTCGCCCGGGCGATCCGGTGGGCGGTGGACCACGACGCCGACGTGCTCAACCTGTCGGTCGTGCTGTACGCGGACGACCCCGACGTGCGCGCCGCCGTCGCGTACGCGCTGCGACAGGACGTGGTGGTGGTGGCCGCCGCCGGGAACCTGCACGACAACGGCGATCCCCGGCCCTACCCGGCCGCGTACGACGGCGTGCTGGGGGTGGGCGCGATCGGCCCGGACGGCACCCGCTCGGCGTTCTCCCAGACCGGCCCGTACGTCGACGTGGTCGCCCCGGGCAGCGAGGTGCTGATGGCGGCGCCCCGCCAGGGACACCACCGGGCGGAGGGCACCAGCTACGCCACTCCGTTCGTGGCCGGCACCGCGGCGCTGCTGCGTCAGTACCGGCCCCGGCTGAGCGCGGACGAGGTGGCCGCCCGGATCGTGGCCGCCGCCGACCCGGCCCCGGGACGGGAGACCGGCTACGGCGCGGGGGTGCTCAACCCGTACCGGGCGGTGACCGAGTCGGCGGGCGTGGTGGACTCCCGGCCCCGGCCGGGCGCCGCGCTGCCCGCCGACCGGCCGGATCCGGCCGCGCTGGCCCGCGAGGCTCGCCGCGGGACGGCCCGGGACCGGGCGCTGCTGACCGCCGCCGTCGTGGGCGGGACCGTGGCACTCGTGGCGGCGCTCGCCCTGGTGCTGCCGCGCGGAGCACGGCGCCGCTGGCGGGCGGCCGACCCGGCCTGAACCGCCGTGCGGCCCGGATCGGCAGACCCGGGCCGCACGGGACGCTTCACTGGAACAGGTTGGTGTTGCGCTTCTCGGTGTCGAGGTAGTCGGCCGCGGAATCCTCCACCGCGAGCTTGATGTCGCGCAGCATCGCCTGCAGGTCCTGCGAGGCGGCCCGCCACCGGGACTGCCGCACCTCGTACGCCTCGCGGGCGGCGCCGTTCCAGCTCGCCACCAGCGGGGCGGCGTCGCGTTCCAACTGGCCGAGCTGGCTCTCCAGGGTGGACAGCGCCCGTTGGATGTCGGCGCCGGCCTGTTGCAGGGCGGCGAAGTTGACGACCAGCACACCGTGCTCCATGAGTTCGATCCTTCCGGTTGTCAGAGCGGCAGCTGGATGCCGCGGTTGGTGCCCGCCACCCGGCCGGCGGCCTCGGTGTCGGACAGGTCGTACTGCCGGCCGGCGGTGCGGATCGCGGTGGCGGTCTCCCGCAGCGCCCGCTGCAGGGCCGCCTGGTCCTGCGCCCACTGCTGCTTGACCTGCGCGAACGAGCGCCCTCCGGCGCCCCGCCAGGCCTGCTGCAGCACCTCCAGCTCGGCCATCAGGCCGCTGAGCATGGTCTGCAGCGACTGGTCGACCTGCTCGAACTTCGCGGCGGTCTGCTGCATCACCGCGGCTTCTGCATGGGTCTGGGACATCCCGGACGTCACCTCGTCTCCTCGGTCGTGGCTGGTCACCCCGGTGACCACCGTGGACTCGCCGGGGGCGCCCGGGGCCGGTGGAGGGGAAGACCAGGCGGCGGCGGACACGCGACTCGACGATTTCGTCGCTGACGGTAGCCGCCCCACTCCGGTTCTGCTACCCCCTCGGGCTCCCCTGTGGACAACTCGGCCACTACGATGTGCCACGGTGACGTCACAGCGGGACCCGGGCGAGGAGGTGCGGTGGCCGCGACGACAACGACCCGGCCGGCCGCGTCCGCCCCACTGTGGACACGGCGGCCGGGCGCGCGGCAGCGGGCCGGTCAGGTCGTGGCGACACAGGTCGCGGCGGCCGTGCTGGTGGCCGCCGCCGGGCGGGGTTTCGTGGCGACCGCCGCCGCGCTGCTCACCGCCGCGCTGATGCTGCCGGCCGCGTGGATCCGGGTACGCGGCCGCTGGCTGCACGAATGGCTCGTCACCGCCGTCGCGTACCTGACCCGGCGCCGCGCCCTGCCGTCGGCCGCCGATCCGGCGGCGCTGCTGGAACTGGTCCGGCCGGGGGCGGTGGCCGGCTCCACCGAGCTGGCCGGCGGTCCGGCCGCCGTGCTGCACGACGCCGCCGGCCTGACCGCGCTGCTGGAACTCGGCGACCCGGACGACCTGCTCGGTGACCACGCGCGCCGGCTGCCCGTACCGTCCGACCTGCTCCCGCCGAGCGGCCCGGACGCCCCAGCGGTCCGGTTGCAGCTCGTCTTCTCGTCCTCCCCCGCGCCCGTGCCGGCCGTCGCGGGCGGTCCCGCCGGGACGTCCTACCGGCAGCTCACCGACGGCCGGGTGCCGGGGCGGACGCGCGCGGTCCTGGCCGTCCAGGTGTTGCGGGCGGACGGCTGGCCGGACGAGGAGTTGCTGCGGGCGCTCTCCGGCACGCTGCGGCGGATCGTCCGCCGGCTCGGGCCGCTCACCGCCCGGCCGCTCGGCGGGGACGCGGCGCTGCGGGTGATCGCCGAGCTGGCCCATCACGAGCCCGGCGCCCCGGTCCGGGAGACGTGGCCGCTGCTCACCGTGGGCGGGCTGGCGCAGGCCACCTGGCGACTGCGCCGGTGGCCCGATCCGCGGGGCGAGCCCTCCCCGGGGCTGGTCACCCGGCTGCTCGCGGTGCCCGCCACCGCCACCACCGTCGCGCTGACGGTCGGACCCCGCGCCGGGACGAATCCGGCCCCGGCCGAGTTGGCGGTGCGGGTCGCCGCCGGCAGCGCGGACGAGTTGTCGGCGGTGGATCGGACGCTTCGGCGCGTCGCCGGTGACGTCGGCGGGGAGCTGCGCCGGCTCGACGGGGAGCACCTGGCCGGGCTCGCCGCCACGCTGCCGCTCGGGGTGACCGGTGGGTCCGGGTCGCCGCCGCCCGCACTGGAACTGCCCCCGGCCACCGCCGGCCTGATGGTGGGCGCCAACCGCCACGGCGCCGCGCTCACCGTGCGCCTGTTCCGGCCCGCCCCGACACGGGTGCTGCTGATCGGCGGTGTGCCGGCCGCTCAACTGCTCGTGCTGCGGGCGCTGGCGCTGGGCGCCCGGGTGGCGGTGCAGACCGGCCGTCCCCGGGCCTGGGAGCCGTTCGTCCGCGGCGTCGGGACGCTCGGTGGCGGCGTACCGCTGCTTCCGCCGGGGCGTCCGCCCGGCGGCGCGCCCGCCTCACCGCTGTGCCCGCTGCTGGTGGTGGTCGACGTCGGCCCGGTGCCGCCGGAGGCCGGGCCGGACGCGGCCTGGCAGTCCGTGCTCGTGGTCCGCGACGAGCTGACCGCGGCCGACACGGCGACGCTGGCCCGCGCCGACCTGGCGATCCTTCAGCCACTCGACCCGGACGAGGCGGCGCTGGCCGGAGCGGCACTCGGGCTCGGCGGATCCGCCGACTGGTTGACCCGCATCCGCGACGACATGGTGGCGGTGGTCAACCGGCGGGCCCTGCGGTGGGCGCTGCTCTCACCGACGCCTGTGGAGTCGCAACTGGTCGGTCACCCGCGACGCTGAGGCGCGCGGGGGCGTCATGCTGCTTTCCCTGGTGGTACGTCCGTGGCACGATCCCGGCCATGGATTTCCTGAAGGGTCTTCTGATTCGTGTGGGCTCGACGGCAGTGGCGTTCTGGCTCGCCACGCTGCTCATCCCCGGCATCTCGCTGGACTCCGGGTCGGCCACCGAGACGGTGATCACGCTGGTTCTCGTCGCGGTGATCTTCGGAGTGGTCAACGCGGTGCTCCAGCCGATCATCAAGACCGTGGGTTGCGGCTTCTACCTGCTCACCCTCGGTTTGATCGCGCTCGTGGTGAACGGCCTGCTCTTCCTGCTCACCAGTTGGATCGCCGGTGAGGCCGGGTTGCCCTTCCACGTGGACGGGTTCTGGCCGGAGGCGGTGCTGGGCGCGCTGTTCGTCGGCATCGTCACCTGGATCCTGGGCGCCGTCCTCGACCGCGACTGACACCCCCGGTCCCGGCCGGGCGCGACGGCGACCGGCCGGGTCCACCAGGAGGGAATTGGCTGGCGAGCGGCCCCTGTGTCGGCGCTAGCGTCGGCGGGTGTTCACTGTGACCCGCGCGGACGGCTACCAGATCAGTACCGACCCGGACCGGATCGACCTGGACCGGGTGCACGCCTGGCTCGCCGGCGACGCCTACTGGGCGCGGGGGCGGGAGCGGGAGACGGTCGCGCGCTCGTTCGCCGGCTCGATCGGCTTCGGCGTCTACCGCGCCAGTGACGGGCGGCAGGTCGCTGTCGCCCGGGTGGTCACCGACCGGGCCACGTTCGCCTGGCTCTGCGACGTCTACGTCGACCCGGCCGAGCGTGGTCGCGGACTGGGCACCTGGCTGGCCGGCGCGGTCCGCGACCACCTGGCCGAGCTGGGCGTACGCCGGATCCTGCTGGCGACGCTCGACGCGCACGGGGTCTACGCGAAGCTCGGCTTCCGCCCGGTCGCGCCGGATCGGTGGATGGAGCTGGATCAGCGGGTGACGCCGGTCACCGATAAGGATCAGCAGACAGATCCACCACTTACGGTGGAGCGGTGAACCAGCTCCGGCTCGGCTACCTGTACGGCGTCGGCGCGTACCTGATCTGGGGTTTCTTCCCGATCTACCTGAAGCTGCTGCGCCCGGCCGGGCCGATGGAGATCCTCGCGCACCGGATCCTCTGGTCGGTGGCGTTCGTGGCGTTGCTGCTGGCCGCCACGCGGCACGCCGGTTTTCTGCGCAGGCTGGCCGGGCGGCCGCGGGCGCTCGCCGGCATCGGGCTCGCCGCCGCGCTGATCGCCGTCAACTGGGGCACGTACATCTACGGCGTGAACTCCGACCGGGTGGTGGAGACGGCGCTCGGGTACTTCATCAACCCGCTGGTGTCGGTGCTGTTCGGCGTCTTCCTGCTGCGCGAACGGCTGCGACCGGCGCAGTGGGCGGCGCTCGGCGTCGGCGGGCTCGCGGTGGCGGTGCTCGCCATCGACTACGGCCGGCTGCCCTGGCTGGCGCTCACGCTGGCGTTCAGCTTCGCCGGGTACGGCCTGGTCAAGAAGCGCCTCGCGCTGCCCGCCACGGAGGGGCTGTTCGTGGAGTCGGCGGTGCTGGCGCTGCCCGCGCTGGCGTACCTGGGCTGGCTGTCGGCGCGCGGCGACTCGACGTTCGGGCACGTCTCGGCCGGGCACACCGCGCTGCTGGTGCTGGCCGGCGCCGCCACCGCGATCCCGCTGCTGCTGTTCGCCGGGGCGGCGAACCGGCTGCCGCTGTCCACTGTCGGCATGCTGCAATATCTGGCCCCGATCCTCCAGCTCGGCTGCGGCGTGCTGATCTTCCACGAGCCGATGCCCGCGGTCCGGCTGGCCGGCTTCGCGCTGGTGTGGCTGGCCCTGATGGTCTTCACCGCCGACGCCCTGCGCCACTCCCACCGCACCCGCCAGGCCACCCGCACCCCCACCCCGGCCGCCGCACCCACCCCGTCCCGTTGATCTTGCACTTACCGCCCCGGCGAAAGGGACCAATCACCCGCGCCGAGGGCCGCAACTGCAAGATCAACGGGGAGGGGACGGCGGTCAGCGGAAGTCGTAAGCCAGGACTGGGGAATTGGCGCCTCGGAGGAGTTCCAGGCGGACCAGTTCACCCCTGGTGAACCGGGTTACCCCGGAGAACCGCAGGTCGTCGCCGGGGGCGGCGAGCCAGGAGCCGATTTGCTCCGTCGCGCCGTCCGGGCCGTGCGCCACCAGCCGGAACGTGTACGCCTCCCGGTGCCCGGCCCGCCTGTCGTAGCCGCAGTGCATGGTGACCTCGGTGCCCCACGGCGTCTCGGTCAGCCCCACCTCGGCGTGCACCGGCACCGTCCCGGCCACCGGCCGCATGGAGGTCAACGCCACCTGCGGCGTGGACGGCTCGGCCGGCGGCTGGACCAGCGCCACCCCGACGCCGGCCAGCACCGCGAGCGCGGCGGCGGCGAGCGCGGTCAGCGCGTACCGGCGGCGGGAGCGGGACCGCTCGCGGCGCTTGCGCTCCCGCGCGGCGTCGAGCAGCGCGGGCACCCGCGACGTCTCCGGCCCGACCTCCAGGAACTGCTCCAGGCCGGCCGGGTCGAGCCGGCCCAGCAGGCCGGGCAGCACGGCGATCTCGGCCACCGCCTCCCGGCACTGGGCGCAGCCGGCCAGGTGCCGCTCGTAGGCGACCCGGTCCGCCGGGGCGAGGGCACCAAGCACGTACGCCCCGTCGTCGTGCGCGAACTCGCAGCGTGTCATCCGGTCACCCCCATCTCGGCCAGCGCCAACCGTAGTGAGCGCAGCGCGTAGTGGGTACGCGACTTCACCGTGCCGGGCGGTACGCCCAGCCGCGCCGCCGCCTCCGCCACCGAACGCCCCTGGTAGAAGCACTCGACGAGCACTTCCCGATGGGTCGGGCTGAGCCGGTTGAGCGCCTCGGCCACGGTCCACGCCTCCACCGCGCGCTCCGTCTCGTCGACCGTCTCGGCGGTCTCCGGCAGTTCGTCCGTGTACACCTCGCCGACCCGGGCCGAACGCCGCCGCCAGGCGTCGATGGCCAGGTTCCGCGCCGTGGTGAACAGCCAGGCGCGTACCGAGCCGCGTCGCGGGTCCAGCGACTCGGGGTGCCGCCAGGCGCGCAGCAGCGTCTCCTGCACCAGGTCCTCGGCGCGGGGCCGATCGCCGTTGACCAGCCGCAGGGCGTGCGCGTACAGCGCGTCGGCATGCTCGTCGTGCAGCGCGCGCAGCAGTTGGGCGTCGTGGTCGCTGATGGCGGTACCTCGCTTCCGGCGGCGGGGAGACCGGCGATGTGTACGCCCTTCCATACGTGCCGTGTCGCCGAACGGTTCAGCCGCAGGTCACGACGGAGCTGTTCACGTCCGGTTCAGCTGCGGGCCGACCGCCGCTCACGGCGCCCTGGCAGCGTCCGGCGGGTGAGCGCGGGCTCCCTCGCCCGTGCGCCTTCCCCCTCGTCCGATCTGGAGGCTCCACCTCATGAGCGACCGGCCTCGCCTGCTTCCGCTGCTCGGTGGCACCCGCCACGGCAGCCGCGCCGCGATGACCTGTCTGTACCGGTGCGGCAACGCCTGCGACCACCCGGTGCCCAACCCGACCGACAACCCGTACTTCGGGGACGTGGTCGACACCGAGATCTCCCGGCGCGACGTGGTCCGGGCCGGCGCGGTCGGCGCGCTGGTGCTCGGCTTCGGCGGCGCCGCGGCGGGCGCGCTGGCCGGGTCCCCGGCGGCCGCCGCCCCCGCCGCTCCGCCGGTGCCCGGCGAGGGCGGGGTGGCCGCCACCGGCGCGGGTCGTCCCGGCAGCGGCGCGCTGACGTTCAAGCCGATCCCGCCGAACAAGCTCGACACGCTCGTCGTGCCGAACGGGTACGACCACTCGGTGGTGATCCGCTGGGGTGACGAGGTCGTGCCCGGCGCGCCCGCGTTCAACCTGGGCCGGCAGACCGCCGCCGCCCAGTCTAAGCAGTTCGGCTACAACAACGACTTCGTCGGCGTGCTGCCGATCGACCGTCGGCGCGCGCTGCTCGTGGTGAACCACGAGTACACAAACGAGGACCTCATGTTCCCCGGCTTCACCAGCCAGGACGCGCTGACCGTGGAGCAGGTGCGGGTGGCGATGGCCGCGCACGGCATGTCAGTGGTCGAGCTGGAGCGGGTGGAGAACACCGGGCAGTGGCAGCCGGTCCGGCGCGGTCGGCGCGAGTACAACCGCCGGGTCACGGCGCTGGCGACGAAGTTCGAGATGACCGGCCCGGCGGCCGGGTCGGCGTGGCTGCGTACCGCCGCCGACCCGAAGGGCCGGACCGTCGTCGGCACGCTCAACAACTGCGCCGGCGGCGTCACCCCGTGGGGCACTGTGCTCTCCGGCGAGGAGAACTTCAACCAGTACTTCGTCGGCGGCGACGCGGTGGCCGAGGAGCAGAAGGCGAAGTTGACCCGCTACGGCATCCCGACCGACGTGCGCTACCCGAGCGGCAGCCGCAAGTGGGACCGGGCGGACGAGCGCTTCGACCTGGCCCGGCACCCCAACGAGGCGAACCGGTTCGGCTGGGTCGTCGAGATCGACCCGTTCGACCCGCAGTCCAAGCCGCGCAAGCACACCGCGCTGGGCCGGTTCAAGCACGAGGGCGCGAACGTCATCGTGGCGCGCGACGGCCGCGTGGTCGCGTACATGGGCGACGACGAGCGCTTCGACTACCTCTACAAGTTCGTGTCGGACAAGAAGTTCATGCCGGGCAAGTCCTCGGTGGCCCGGCGGCACAACCTGACGCTGCTGGAGTCGGGCACGCTCTACGTCGCCAGGATCGAGGGGGACAGCCCGGCCGCCGAGATCGACGGTTCCGGCAAGCTCCCGGCCGACGGCGGTTTCGGCGGCCGGGGGCGCTGGATCAAGCTGGTCAGCGGCAACCGCTCGTACGTCGACGGCATGACCGCCGCCGACGTGCTCACGTTCACCCGGCTGGCCGGGGACAAGGTCGGCGCGACGAAGATGGACCGCCCCGAGGACGTCGAGCCGAGCCTGCTCACCGGCAAGGTGTACGTGGCGCTGACGAACAACAGCGACCGCGGCAAGGCGGGCAAGGCCCCGGCTGACGAGGCGAACCCGCGCAACAGCAACCGGCACGGGCAGATCCTGGAGCTGGTCGAGGACCGCGGCGACAACACGGCCGAGACCTTCGCCTGGTCGCTGCCGATCGTCTGCGGCGACCCGGCCGACGCCTCGACGTACTTCGCCGGGTACGACAAGACCAGGGTCTCGCCGATCTCCTGCCCGGACAACGTCGCCTTCGACACCACCGGCAACCTGTGGATCTCGACCGACGGCAACGCGCTGGGCAGCAACGACGGCCTGTTCGCCACCGCCGTGGAGGGCCCGGAGCGGGGTCACCTGAAGCAGTTCCTCACCGTGCCGCTCGGCGCGGAGACCTGCGGCCCGTTCATCACCGGTGACAACCGCTCGGTCTTCGTGGCGGTGCAGCACCCGGGCGAGGTGACCGGCGCGTCGGTGGAGAACCCGGCCTCCACCTGGCCGGACGGCGACTTCGCCAAGCCCGGCGTGGTGGTCACCTGGCGCCTCGACGGCGGCCCGGTCGGCAGCTGACCCACCCCGGGAGCGGTCCGGCGCTGGTCCGCTCCGCGAGGGGCCGTCGACCCACCAGGTCGGCGGCCCTTCGTCAGTTCTCGGAGGCGATGCCGTCGGCGATCGACCTGGCGGCGGTGAGCAGCTTCGCGCGGACCACCCGGGCCGACGTCATCATCTCGCCGGCCGGCAGCGCGCACGCCAGCACCACCCGGCGCTCGATGTCCTTGTCCGGGGCGACGAGCACCGCCGCGCACGCCACGCCCTGCCGGAACTGCCCGAGTTCCAGTTGCATGCCGCGCCGGTCACCGGCGGCCAGGTCGGCCTCGAACGCCTCCACGGTGGTGAGGGTGGCGGTGGTGAACGGGCGCATGCCGTACTCGCGCAGGTAGCGGAAGCGCTGTTCGGTGGTGAGCGTGGCGAGCAGGCTCTTGCCGAGCGCGGTGGCGTGGGCGCCCTCGTCGAAGCCCGGCACCAGGTCTTCCAGGAAGGGCGAGCGCGGCCCCTCGGCGGAGGCGGTCACCGCCACCTGCCCGCCGATGAAACGGCCGAGGTAGTGGCTCCAGCCGGTGTCCGACGCCGCGCGGCGCAGCGCCTCGCCGACCGCGGGCGGCCCGCGGAACGCGGTGACCAGCTCGCGGTAGCGGTCGGCGACCTCCAACCCCACGATGTACGTCCCGTCCTCGCGCCGGATCACGTAGCCCTCGTACGCGAGCGTGCGCACCAGGTGGTAGGTCGTGGCGACTGTCAACTCGCAACGCCGGGCGATCTGCTTCACGGTGAGCCCTCTCGGCGCACGGCCGACCGACTCGAGCACTCGAAGCGCGCGGGACACGCTGCGGATCAGGTCCGAGGGTTCCGCCAAGGGGTCGCGCACAACCACCTCCGCCGCCGGGGACTTACACCATATGAAAAACCGGCCGAGTGCGAAATGCCTGTTCGGATGGAGGATGCCAGATCACCGGACACAGACGGTAGGTCTACGGACACGATGAGCAGCCAAAACGTGCGGGCGTAGGGTGTGCTCGCAATGACTGAAACAGTTTCGCAAGACGCGCCCGCGTCGGCCCGGCGGGCGGTCCGGGCGGGCGCCGGCGCCACCGTCACCACGATCGTGTGCGTCCTGCCCGTCTTCCTCGTCGGCGGGCTCGCCGTGCAGCTCGGCGACGAACTCCGGTTCAGCCCGGCCGGCCTGGGCCTGGCCGTCTCGATCTACTTCGGCGTGAGCGCGCTCGCCTCGGTGCCATCCGGGGCCCTGGTCGAGCGGTACGGCCCGGCCACCGTCGCCCGCGCCGGCATCCTGCTCTCCGCCGCCTCCCTGCTGGCCGTGGCCGGGCTGGCCCGGTCGTACCCGATGCTGGTGACGCTGCTGGCGCTCAGCGCCGCCGCCAACGCCCTCGGACAGCTCGCCAGCAACGCCGCGCTCGCCGAGCACGTGCCCGCCCACCGGCAGGGGCTCTCGTTCGGCGTGAAGCAGGCCGCCATCCCGGTCGCGACGCTGCTGGCCGGCGTGGCGGTCCCCACCGTCGCGCTCACCGCCGGCTGGCGCTGGGCCTTCGTGGTCGCCGCCGGGGCGGCGCTGGCCGCGCTGCCGGCCGTACCCCGGACCGGACGGGACCGGCACGCCCGGGCCGCCTCCGGGGGCCGCTACGGCGGCACCGCCCCGCTCGTGGTCATCGGGCTGGCCGCGACGCTGGCGGCAGCCGCGGCGAACGCGCTGGGCACGTTCCTGGTCGACTCGGCGGCGACGCGGGGTCTCTCCCCCGGCCTGGCCGGCCTGACGCTCACGCTCGGCAGCGCGGTGTGCGTGCTGGCCCGGGTGGGCGTCGGCTGGCTCGCCGACCGGCGGGCCGACGGGCACGTCGGGCTGATCGCCGGGATGCTGCTGACCGGGTCGGTCGGCCTGATCCTGCTCGCGGTGGCCGGCTCCGCGCCGCTGGTCGCGGGCGTGGTGCTCGGCTTCGGGCTCGGCTGGGCCTGGCCCGGGCTGATGAACTTCGCGGTGGTCCGGCTGCACCCGCAGGCCCCGGCCGCCGCCACCTCGATCACCCAGACCGGCGTGTACGCGGGCGGCTGCCTGGGCCCGCTCGGCCTGGGCGCGCTGGCCGGCGCGGCCGGCTACCCGGCGATGTGGCTGACGGCGGCGGCAGCCATGCTCGTGGCCGCCGTACTGATGCTGCTCGGCGCCCGCCTGCTCCGCCGCGCCCCCGCGCTCGGCTGACCGCCCTCGCCCTGGGTGCGGGGGTCAGCTGGTGCGGTCGGCGATGTAGTCGCAGAGGGACTCCAGCGCGCGGCGCGCCGGGCTCTCGGGCAGCGGGGCCAGCCGGGCCCGCGCGTCCTCGGCGTAGCTGCGTACCGTCTCCCGGGCCCGCTTGAGCGCCGGGGACTCCCGCAGCAGGCCGAGCGCCTCGGCGTGCAGCGCGTCGTCCACCAGCGGGCCGGTGGCCAGGATCTCCCGCAGCCGTACGCTCGCCGCGTCCGCGTCGTCCGAGGCCAGCGCGTAGAGCACCGGCAGGGTGGGCACGCCCTCGCGCAGGTCGGTGCCGGGCGTCTTGCCGGACTGGATCGACTCGCTGGAGATGTCCAGCAGGTCGTCGGAGAGCTGGAACGCGACGCCGATGATCTCGCCGTACCCGGCGAGCGCCTCGATGTGCTCGGGCGACGCGCCGCCGAACATGCCGCCGAAGCGGGCCGACGTGGCGATCAGCGAACCGGTCTTCTCGGCGATCACGTGCAGGTAGTGCGCGACCGGGTCGTCGTCGCGCGGGCCGACCGTCTCGGCGATCTGGCCGTGCACCAGCCGAGCGAACGTGCGCGCCTGCAGGCGTACCGCCTCCGTGCCCAGTTCGGCGGCGATGTCCGCGGCCCGGGCGAAGAGGTAGTCGCCGACCAGGATGGCCACCGAGTTGGTCCAGCGGGAGTTGGCGCTCGGCGCGCCCCGCCGCACGGCGGCCTCGTCCATCACGTCGTCGTGGTAGAGCGTCGCCAGGTGGGTGAGTTCCATCACCACGGCGGCCGGGACGACCTGCGCGGCCTCCGGGTCGCCGAACTGGGCGCTCAGCGCCACCAGCAGCGGGCGGAACCGCTTGCCGCCGGCCTCGACCAGGTGCCGGGACGCCTCGGTCACCAGCGGGTCAGCGCTCGCCACGCTCGCCCGCAGGCTCGTCTCGACCCGGTCGAGCACGCCCAGCACCGAGGCTTCGACGCGCGGGTCCGCGAGGTGCAGGCCGAGCGCGCCGAACTGACCTGAACGCTCGCCAGCCGGATTCGCCACGTCCTCAACCATGCCACACCCGTTCGACCTGCTCGTCGAGGGGGATACGGGCCGGGGGCCGGCACGCCACGGCGTACCGGCCCCCGGTGGGATCACGTCGGTCATCTGACGAATTCGGCAGCACCGGTGGTCAGGTCGAGCAGCGGACCGGGGACCACACCCAGCGCCAGCGTGGCCACCACGCCGATGACCAGCGCCGCCGAGGTGAGCGCGCCCGGCACGGTCACCGTCGGGGTGGACTCGCCCGGCTCGGACAGCCACATCATCACCACGACCCGCAGGTACGGGAAGGCCAGCACCATGCTGGTCAGCACACCGGCGATCACCAGCCACGCCTGGTTCGCCTCCAGGGCCGGGCCGAAGACCGCGAACTTGCTGGTGAAGCCGCTGGTCAGCGGGATGCCGGCGAAGGCCAGCAGGATGAACGTGAAGATCGCCGCGAAGAACGGCGAGCGGCGGCCCAGCCCGGCCCAGCGGGACAGGTGGGTGGCCTCCCCGTCGGCGTCGCGCACCAGCGTCACCACGGCGAACGCGGCGAGCACCGAGAAGCCGTACGCGGCCAGGTAGAACATCGTGCCGGAGAGCCCTTCGCGGCTCGGCGCCAGCACACCGACCAGCAGGTAGCCGGCGTTCGCGATGGACGAGTACGCCAGCAGGCGCTTGATGTCGGTCTGGGTGACCGCGAGCACCGCGCCGACCAGCATGGTCAGCACCGCGATCGCGCCGAGCACCGGGGTGAAGTCCCAGGACGCCCCGGCGAACGCCACGTGGAAGACGCGCAGCAGCGCGCCGAACGCGGCGACCTTGGTGCAGGCGGCCATGAAGCCGGTGACCGGGGTCGGCGCGCCCTGGTAGACGTCCGGCGTCCAGACGTGGAACGGCGCGGCGGCGGCCTTGAACAGCAGGCCGATGGCGAGCAGCGCCATGCCGGCGAAGAGCAGCACCGGGCTGGACGAGGAGTCGGTGACCGCCGCGTGCACGGTGGCGAAGTCGACGCCGGCCCCACGGCCCGGGATGCCGGAGGTGAAGCCGTAGATCAGGGCGACACCGAACAGGAAGAACGCCGAGGCGTACGCGCCGAGCATGAAGTACTTCAACGCCGCCTCCTGGCTCAGCAGACGCCGGCGGCGGGCCAGCGCGCAGAGCAGGTAGAGCGGCAGCGAGAAGACCTCGAGCGCGATGAACATGGTCAGCAGGTCGTTCGCCGCCACGAAGATCAGCATGCCGGCGATCGCGAACGACATCAGCGGGTAGACCTCGGTGGCGCCACCGACGCCCTCGGCCTGCCGGCGGTCCTCGGCCGACTCGGCGGTGACCGCGGCGTGCGCCACGAACGCGCCGCCCCGCTCCACCGTGCGCTCGCCGACGAGCAGCAGCGCCATGACGGCCAGGACCAGGATCGCGCCCTGGAGGAACAGCGTGGGCCCGTCGACCGCGATGGCCCCGCCGATGGTGATCAGCCGGGCGTCCGCGTTCAGGATCACCATCACGATCGCCGCGAGCATCGCCACCAGGGCGAGCCCGAGCTGCACCGCGTTGCGCAGCCGACGCGGCACGAACGCCTCGACCAGGATCCCGACCAGGGCCGCGCCCAGCATGATCAGGATCGGAGCGAGCGCCGCGTAGTCGATCGACGGCAGCTTCAGTTCACTCACTTCGCGGCCTCCTGGACGCTGCCGACCTCAGGGGCGGGATCGGACTTGCCGACGTCCTGCATGGTCGCCTGGACGGCGGGGTTGATGACATCGGTGACCGGCTTCGGGTAGAAGCCGAGCAGCACGATCAGCGCGATCAGCGGCGCGACGACGACCTTCTCGCGCAGCGTGAGGTCCCGGCGCATGCCCTCGACCTCGGTCAGCGCCGGGTTCAGCGTGCCCTGCGTGGTGCGCTGCACCATCCACAGCACGTACGCCGCCGCCAGGATGATGCCGAGCGTGGCGATCACCGCGACCGGCTTGTTGACGGTGAACGTGCCGATCAGCACCAGGAACTCGGAGACGAACGGCGCCGTGCCGGGCAGCGCCAGCGAGGCCAGACCGGCGAAGAACAGCACGCCGGCCAGCACCGGCACGAGCTTGCCCGCGCCGCCGAAGTCGCTGATCAGGGCCGAGCCGCGCCGGGCGATCAGCATGCCGACCACCAGGAACAGCAGGCCGGTGGCCAGGCCGTGGTTGAGCATGTAGAGCACCGCGCCGGTGCCGGCCTGGGTGGTGAAGGCGAAGATGCCGATGCCGATGAACCCGAAGTGCGCGATCGAGGTGTACGACACCAGCCGCTTCAGGTCGTTCTGGCCGACCGCCAGCAGCGCGGCGTAGATGATGCCGATGACACCCAGCGCCAGCGCCCACGGCGCGAACCACCGCGACGCCTCCGGGAACAGCGGGAGGCAGTAGCGCAGGATGCCGAACGTTCCGACCTTGTCCAGCACGCCGACCAGCAGCGCGGCGGCACCGGCCGGGGCCGCGCCACCGGCGTCCGGCAGCCAGGTGTGGAACGGGAAGAACGGCGCCTTGATCGCGAAGGCGACGAAGAAGCCGAGGAACAGCCAGCGGGCCGTGTCGGTGGCGAACTCCGCCTGGCTCAGCGCCTGCCAGTCGAAGGTCTTCCCGCCGACCACCCAGAGGCCGATCACCGCGGCCAGCATGAACAGACCGCCGACCAGCGAGTAGAGGAAGAACTTCACCGCCGCGTACTGCCGCTGGTGGCCGCCGTAGCTGCCGATCAGGAAGTACATCGGCACCAGCATGACCTCGAAGAACACGTAGAACAGGAAGACGTCGGCGGCGGCGAAGACGCCGATCATCGTGCACTCGAGGACGAGCAGCAGCGCGAAGTAGGCGGGCACCGAGCGCTTCGACGCCTCGGCGTCGTGCCAGGACGCCAGGATCACCAGCGGCACCAGGATCGCGATCAGCATCAGCATGACCAGCGCGATGCCGTCCACCTCGAAGGTGAAGCTCACGCCCCAGTTCGGGATCCACGGGTACGACTCGCGGAACTGGAACCGGTCACCACCGGCGGAGAAGGCGAACCACATCACCACCGAGAGCACCAGCACCAGCAGCGACCAGCCGAACGCCACCAGCTTGGCCAGGTCCGGACGGCTGCGTGGCAGCAGCGCCACCACCAGGGCGCCGACCAGCGGCGCCACGGTCAGCACCGAGAGGAACGGGAAGTTGGACATTATTCGGCCTTACCTCCGTCGTGACTGCGTGGCCCGCCGGCGGGGGCGGCCGCGTTGAGGTCGATCACGCCAGCCACCCCGCCTGCACCGCCAGGAACGCCGCGACCACGAGGAGCGCGCCGGTCAGGATCGAGGTCGCGTACGACCGCACGAAGCCGGTCTGCAGCCGCCGGAGCCGGCCCGAGCCCCCGCCCACGGCGGCGGCCAGGCCGTTGACCAGCCCGTCCACGCCCCGGTTGTCGAGGAACACCAGCGCCCGGGTGAGGAAGATGCCCGGCTTCTCGAAGACCGCCTCGTTGAAGGCGTCCGTGTAGAGGTTCCGGCGCGCGGCGGTGACCACCACGCCGGCCGGCTGCGGCTCGGTGGCCGTACCGCCCCGGAACAGGAACCAGGCCAGCCCGGCGCCCAGCACGGTGACCAGCAGCGACAGCGCGGTGAGCAGCCAGTGCGCCAGCACCGGCGCGTGCTCCCCGCTCTCGCCGCCGAGCCCGTTGGTGGCGGTGAGCCAGTCCGGCACGGAGGTGGCGAGCAGGAAGCCCGCGCCGACCGAGCCGATCGCCAGCAGGATCAGCGGGATCGTCATCAGCTTCGGCGACTCGTGCGGGTGCTCGATGTCCTCGGTCCAGCGCTTCGGGCCGTGGAACGTGAGCACGAACAGCCGCGTCATGTAGAACGCGGTGAGCCCGGCGCCGAGCAGCGCGGCCATGCCGAACAGCCAGGCCGTCCAGCCCTCCCGCTCGAACGCGGCCACGATGATCGGCTCCTTGGAGAAGTAGCCGGAGAACGGGAACATGCCGATGATGGCGAGCCAGCCCATCATGAACGTCAGCCAGGTGACCTTCATGTACTTCGACAGCCCGCCGAAGCGGCGGATGTCCACCTGGTCGTTCATGCCGTGCATGACCGAGCCGGCGCCGAGGAACATGTTGGCCTTGAAGAAGCCGTGCGCCAGCAGGTGCACGATGGCCAGCGCGTACGCGCCGCCGCCGAGCCCGACGCCGAGGAACATGTAGCCGATCTGGCTGACCGTCGACCAGGCCAGCACCCGCTTGATGTCGTCCTTGGCCGCGCCGATGATGCAGCCCATCAGCAGCGTGAGCGCGCCGACGCTGACCACCACGAGCTGGAGCGTCTCGTTGGCCGAGAAGATCGCGTTGGAGCGGGCGATCAGGTAGACGCCCGCGGTGACCATGGTGGCCGCGTGGATGAGCGCGGACACCGGGGTCGGGCCCTCCATCGCGTCCGGCAACCACGCCTGAAGCGGGAACTGGCCGGACTTGCCGGCCGCGCCGAGCAGCAGGAGCAGACCGAGCACCAGCACGGTGGTCGAGGTCATCGAGCCGACCCCGTTGAACACCTCGTCGTACTGGGTGGTGCCGAGCATGGCGAACATGATGAAGATGCCGATGGCCAGGCCGGCGTCGCCGACCCGGTTCATCAGGAACGCCTTCTTGCCGGCGGTGGCCGCGCTCGGCCGGCCGTACCAGAAGGAGATCAGCAGGTACGACGCCAGACCGACGCCCTCCCAGCCGAAGTAGAGCATCACGTAGTTGTTGCCGAGCACCAGCAGCAACATCGCGGCGACGAACAGGTTGAAGTACGCGAAGAACAGTCGCCGGCCCGCGTCGTGCGCCATGTACTCCACGGCGTAGAGGTGGATCAGGAAACCCACCCCGGTGATCAGCAGGACGAAGACCGCGGCCAGCGGGTCGAAGAGCAGACCGAAGTCCACCCTCAGGTTGCCGACCGCCATGAAGTCCCAGAGGCTCAGCTCGACCTGCTTGTTCTCCAGGCCGCGAAGCTGGAAGAAGTAGGTGAGACCGAGCAGGAAGGCGGCGCCGATGGCGCCCACGCCGAGCCAGTGGCCCCAGCGGTCGGCCCGCTTGCCGAGCAGCAGCAGGATCGCCGCGCTGACCAGCGGGATCGCCACCAGCAGCCAGACCGAGCCCAGCATCCCGTCCGCCGTGGCGAAGGTGACGGCCTCGGCTGGCTCAGACTGGGCGATCGTCAGAATCTGTTCCACCACGAGCCCCTCAGTACTTCAGCAGGTTGGCGTCGTCGACGCTCGCCGAGCGCCGGGTACGGAAGATCGCCATGATGATCGCGAGACCGACCACGACCTCGGCCGCCGCGACCACCATCACGAAGAACGCCATGATCTGGCCGTTCAGGTCGCCGTTGATCCGGCTGAACGTGACCAGGGTCAGGTTGGCCGCGTTGAGCATCAGCTCGATGCACATGAACAGCACGATCGCGTTGCGCCGGACCAGCACGCCGACGGCGCCGATGGTGAACAGCACCGCCGCGAGGATCAGGTAGTAGTCCGGGGTCATTTGTCCGTCCCCTTCGGTGCGGTCTCCTCGGCCGTCAGCTCGCGCACCGGCAGGATCTCCGGGATGCTGCGGTCGGTCAGCCGGCCGTCGGGCAGGCGGGCCGGGGTGGCCACCGAGGAGGAGGTGGCGTAGACACCCGGGCCGGGCTTCGGGCCGGGGTAGTTGCCGGGGCGGAACCGCGCCTTCATGGTGGCGATCTGGTCCATCCGGTCCGCCTTGCGCCGCTCGACGTGCGCCAGCACCATCGCGCCCACCGCGGCGGTGATCAGCAGCGCCGAGGTCAGCTCGAAGGCGAAGACGTACTTGGTGAACAGCAGCCGGGCGATGCCCTGCACGTTGCCCTCGGCGTTCGCCTCGTCGAGCCCGGCCACCGGCACGCCGTCGAGCGCGCGGTACAGGCCGCTGCCCACCAGGCCGGCGAAGCCGAGCCCGAGGACGACGGCGGCGACCCGCTGGCCGCGCAGCGTCTCGATGAGCGAGTCGGAGGCGTCCCGGCCGACGAGCATCAGCACGAACAGGAACAGCATCATGATCGCGCCGGTGTAGACGATGATCTGCACCATGCCGATGAACGGCCCCGCCTGGAGCACGTAGAACACGCCCAGGCAGAGCATGGTCAGCACGAGCCAGAGCGCGGAGTGCACCGCGTTGCGGGCCCACACCATGCCGACCGCCCCGAGCAGGGCCAGCGGGGCGAGGATCCAGAAGGTGACCTCCTCACCCCCGGACACCTGGCCCGCAGCGGCGAGCACCGTTGCCGAGGTCATGCCTTGCCTCCCTTGCCCGCCGCGGCGGCGGACCGCTGCTCGGCCTGCTCGGCGCCGGGGAAGGTCACGCCGGGGTGCTCCTCCACCTGGTACCGGCCGGGGCCCATCGGCGAGCGCTCGGCACCGGCCGAGGTGCCCGGGTTGGTCAGCGCGCCGACGTAGTAGTCCTTCTCGCTGTCGCCCAGCCGCATCGGGTGCGGCGGCTGCTCCATGCCTTCGAGCAGCGGCGCGAGCAGCTGCTCCTTGGTGAAGATCAGGTCCTGCCGGTTGTCCCGGGCCAGCTCGTACTCGTTGCTCATGGTGAGCGAACGGGTCGGGCAGGCCTCGATGCAGAGCCCGCAGAAGATGCACCGGGCGTAGTTGATCTGGTAGATGCTGGCGTACCGCTCACCCGGGGAGAAGCGCTGCTCCTCGGTGTTGTCGCCACCCTCCACGTAGATCGCGTCGGCCGGGCAGGCCCAGGCGCACAGCTCGCAGCCGATGCACTTCTCCAGCCCGTCCGGGTGCCGGTTGAGGATGTGCCGCCCGTGGTAGCGCGGCGCCGAGACCGGCGGCTTGAACGGGTAGTCGGTGGTGACGACCTTCTTGAACATGTGCGAGAAGGTGACACCGAAGCCCTTGAACGTTCCGGTGATCGCGCCCACGTCACACCTCCCTGGAGTCCGGGCCGGCGACCACGTTGGCCGGCTCCCGCTCGGCGAGCACGCGCTTGGTACGCGGGCTCGGCGGAACCTGAAGATCCATCGGCGGCAGCGGGAAGCTGCCGTACGGCCGGCTGTCCGCCTGCTCCTGGGGCGACTGCTTCAGCTCCTTCTTCCGGCTCGGCCAGAAGAGCGTGACCAGCAGCAGCACGCCCGCGCCGACGGCGGTGACGAGCAGCCGGTCCCGGGCCTGCCAGTCCTCGATCGAGCGCAGCCCGGCGAGCACCATGATCCAGACCAGGTTCAGCGGCAGCAGCACCTTCCAGCCGAAGCGCATGAACTGGTCGTAGCGGAGCCGGGGCAGCGTGCCGCGCAGCCAGACGAAGACGAACACCAGCAGGATGACCTTGCCGAAGAACCACAGCATCGGCCACCAGCCCTCGTTGGCGCCCGACCAGATCGTGATCGGCCACGGCGCGTGCCAGCCGCCGAGGAACAGCGTCACGGTGAACGCCGACATGGTGACCATCGCGACGTACTCGCTGAGCATGAACAGCGCGAACTTCAGCGAGCTGTACTCGGTCTGGAAGCCGGCCACCAGCTCCGACTCCGCCTCGGGCAGGTCGAACGGCGCCCGGTTGGTCTCACCGACGATGGCGATGAAGAACATGATGAAGCTGGGCAGCAGCAGGATCGCGTACCAGCCGGGCGCGGCGAGGTCGAAGCCGCCGATGCTCAGCCGGGTGCCGTCGCCCTGCGCGGCGACGATCCCGCTGGTCGACATGGTGCCGGCGGTCATGAAGACCGCGACCACGCTCAGGCCCATGGTGACCTCGTAGGACACCAACTGGGCGGCGGAGCGCAGACCACCGAGCAGCGGGTAGGTGGAGCCGCTGGCCCAGCCGCCGAGCACGATGCCGTACACGGCCAGCGAGGAGAAGGCCAGCACCACCAGCACCGCCACCGACACGTCGGTGACCTGCAGCGGCGTGCGGTGCCCGAAGATGCTCACCATCGGCCCGAACGGGATCACCGACAGCGCGGTGACCGCGCAGACCACGGAGATCACCGGGGCGAAGAAGTAGACCACCTTGTCGGCCTTGCGCGGGAGGATGTCCTCCTTGAAGGCCAGCTTCACGCCGTCGGCGAGCGTCTGGAGCAGACCGAACGGTCCGGCCTGGTTGGGGCCGGGCCGCACCGCCATCCGGCCCACGACCCGGCGCTCGAACCAGACGCCCAGCAGCGTGGCCGCCACGGCGACGACGAACGCGAAGAGGATCTTGCCGAGGACCAGCCACCACGGGTCCTTGCCGAAGTCGGCAAGCGTCGGGTCCTGCGCCGCGAGGTAGAGATTCACTGCACCGACCTTTCGTTCGCGACCGCGAGGCGTACTCGCTCCGCTCGTTGCCTGCGCGCGCTCACTGTGCACTCCCGGTGTTCAGCAGCGGGCCCGGCCGGTCCGCGGCGTCCGCCGCGACCCGCCCCGCCGGGACGGCCGAACCGCCGGCGGCGCCGACGGAGACCTTCACCAGCGAACCGGACGTCGCGCCGAGGCTGCGCCGCACGGTGGAGCCGGGCGAGTTGGTCGGCAGCCAGACGACGCCGTCCGGCATCTCGGTGATCGCCGCCGGCAGCGTGACCGCGCCCCGGTCGGTGCCGACGGTGACCGCGTCGCCGTCGGCCACGCCGAGGGACTCGGCGGTGCCCTTGCCCAGCCGGACCACCGGCGGGCGGGCGGTGCCGGCGAGGTGCTCGTCGCCGTCGGTGAGGCTGCCCAGGTCGATGAGCTGGTGCCAGGTGGACAGCACGGCCTCGCCCGCGCCCGGCTGCCGGACGGCGGCCGGCTCGACCGAGGGCGCCGACGGCCGCTCGACCCGGGTACGCGGCAGCGTGCCAAGCTCGCGGCGGATGCTCGGCACGTCGCCGGTGCCCAGCCGCACGTCGAGCTGCGCGGCGATCGCGTCCAGGATCCGGGCGTCGGTCATCGCGCCGGTGTCCAGCACCTTCTCGAACGTGCGCAGCCGGCCCTCCCAGTCCAGGAAGCTGCCGGCCTTCTCGACCACCGGCGCGACCGGCAGGACCACGTCGGCCCGGCGCGACACAGCGCTCATCCGCAGTTCCAGGCTGACCAGGAACGGCACCGCGTCCAGGGCCTTCTCGGCCAGGCGCGGGTCGGCCAGGTCGGCCGGGTCGACACCGGCCACCACCAGGGCACCGAGCTGACCGTTCGCGGCGGCGGTGAGGATGCCGTCGGTGTCGCGGCCGGCCTGGCTCGGGATCACCCCGGCCGGGATGTCCCACGCCTCGCCGAGCTCCGCGCGGGCGGCCGGCTCGGTGACCACACGGCCGCCGGGGAGCAGGTTGGGCAGGCAGCCCGCGTCGACAGCGCCGCGGTCACCCGCGCGCCGCGGCACCCAGACCAGCCGGGCACCGGTACGCCGGGCGACGTCCGCCGCCGCCGACAGCCCGCCCGGCACCTCGGCCAGCCGCTCGCCGACGATCAGGATCGCGCCGGGCTTACCCAGCGCCTCCGCCACGGTGGCGTGCTCGGCCAGCACGCCGGCCTCCTCGCCCGGCACCACCCGGGCGAGCTTCGCCCCGAGCTTCTCCAGGCCGCGCGTCGCGAACGGCGCGATCGCGTACACCGTGAGCTTCTTCTTCAGGTACGCCTTGCGCAGCCGCAGGAAGAGGATCGGGCACTCCTCCTCCGGCTCCAAGCCGACCAGCACCACGGCGGGCGCGTTCTCCACGTCCGTGTAGGTCACGTCGGTGACCCCGGCGACGCTGCTGGCCAGGAAGTCGGCCTCCTCGCGGGAGACCGGGCGGGCCCGGAAGTCGATGTCGTTCGTGTGCAGTGCGATCCGGGCGAACTTCGCGTACGCGTAGGCGTCCTCGACGGTGAGCCGGCCGCCGGTCAGCACCGCCGTGCCGGTCGCGCCGTCACGGGCCTCGCGCAGCCCCTCGGCGGCCCGGGTCAGCGCCTCGCTCCAGGACGCCTCGCGCAGCTCACCGGTCTTCTCGTCGCGCACCATCGGGGTGCTGATCCGGTCGAACGCGCGGGTGTACTGGAAGCCCCAGCGGCCCTTGTCGCAGTTCCACTCCTCGTTCACCGCCGGGTCGTCGCCGGCCAGCCGGCGCAGCACCTTGCCGCGCCGCCAGTCGGTGCGCTGGGCGCAACCGGCCGAGCAGTGCTCGCAGACGCTCGGCGTGGAGACCAGGTCGAACGGGCGGGCCCGGAACCGGTACTGCGCGCCGGTCAGCGCGCCCACCGGGCAGATCTGCACGGTGTTGCCGGAGAAGTACGAGTTGAACGGGACGTCCCCCTCGTCGCCCTCCTCGCCGTACTCCTCGTCCCGGTAGATGTTGATCTCCTCGTGCGAGGAGCGGCCCATCAGGTCGATGAACTTGTCCCCGGCGATCTCCTCGGAGAACCGGGTGCACCGCTGGCAGAGCACGCAGCGCTCGCGGTCGAGCAGCACCTGGGTGCTGATCGGCAGCGGCTTCGGGTACTCCCGCTTGTGCTCGTGGAACCGCGAGTCCGTCCGGCCGGTGGACATCGCCTGGTTCTGCAGCGGGCACTCGCCGCCCTTGTCACACATCGGGCAGTCCAGGGGGTGGTTGAGGAGCAGCAGCTCCATCACCCCCTCCTGGGCCTTCTTGGCGACCGGGGAGGTGAGCTGGGTCCGCACCACCATGCCGTCGGCGACGGTCTGGGTGCAGGAGGCGACCGGCTTGCGCTGGCCCTCCACCTCCACCAGGCACTGCCGGCAGGCGCCGGCCGGGGCCAGCAGCGGGTGGTCGCAGAAGCGGGGGATCTCGGTGCCCAGCTGCTCGGCGACCCGGATCAGCAGCGCCCCCTTGGGGGCGGTGACCTCGACGCCGTCGATGGTCAGCGTGACGGTCTCGGTCTGCTTGGCTACGTCGGTCATCAGTGCGCCCCTACCAGGGTCTTCTCCGACAGCTTCGGAGCGGTACGTCCCTCGATGTAGTCGAGGTAGTCCTGCTTGAAGTACTTCAGCGACGAGGTGACCGAGCTGGTCGCGCCGTCACCCAGACCGCAGAACGAGCGGCCGAGGATGTTGTCGCAGGTGTCGAGCAGGGTGTCCAGGTCCTCGTGGGTGCCCTGGCCGGACAGGATGCGCCGGTAGACCCGGACCATCCAGTAGTTGCCCTCCCGGCACGGGGTGCACTTGCCGCACGACTCGTGGTGGTAGAACTCCAGCCACCGGTAGGTCGCGTACACCGGGCAGTCCTGGTCGGAGAAGATCTGCGTGGCGGTGGTGCCCAGGATCGAGCCGGCCCCCGCCACCCCCTCGAAGTCCAGCGGCACGTCCAGGTGCTCGGCGGTCAGCAGCGGCGTCGACGAGCCACCCGGGGTCCAGAACTTCAGGTTGTGCCCCGGCTTCATCCCGCCGGCCAGCTCGATCAGCTCGCGCAGCGTGATGCCCATCGAGCACTCGTACTGGCCCGGGTTCGCGATCCGGCCGGACAGCGAGTAGATCATCGGGCCGGACGACTTCTCCGTGCCCATCGTCTTCCACCAGTCCGCGCCACCGAGCACGATGTACGGCACGCTGGCGATGGTGCCGACGTTGTTGACCACGGTCGGGCTGGCGTACAGGCCGTGGGTCGCCGGGAACGGCGGGCGCAGCCGGGGCTGGCCGCGGAAGCCCTCCAGCGAGTCCAGCAGCGCGGTCTCCTCACCGCAGATGTACGCCCCGGCGCCGGAGTGCACCACCAGGTCCAGGTCGAACCCGGAGCCGAGGATGTTCCGGCCGAGGTAGCCCTTGGCGTACGCCTCGGCGACCGCGCTGCGCAGCCGCCGCGCGGCGTGCACGGCCTCACCGCGGATGTAGATGTACGCCCGGTTGGCCCGGATCGCGTACGAGGCGATGATGACGCCCTCGACCAGCGAGTGCGGGTCGTAGGTCATCAGCGGCAGGTCCTTGCAGGTGCCCGGCTCGCCCTCGTCGGCGTTCACCACCAGGTAGTGCGGCTTGCCGTCGCCCTGCGGGATGAAGCCCCACTTCAGGCCGGTCGGGAAGCCCGCGCCGCCACGGCCGCGCAGCCCGGAGTCCTTGACCAGCTGGATCAGGTCGTCCGGGTGCGCCTTGAGCGCCTTGCGCAGGGCGGCGTAGCCGTCCAGGTTCTCGTAGGTGCCGATCCGCCAGGCGTCCGGCGACAGCCAGCGCTTGGTGAGCACCGGCGTGAGCTTGGCCAGCGTCTCCGGCCGAGGCGTGGTCACTTGCGGACCCCCGATCCGTTGGCGTCCGCCGGGTCGGCGCCGTCCGCGCCCGTACCGGCCTCCGCTTCCTTGAGGTTGCGCTCCTGCGCGCCGGCCGCGTCGCCGGCGGGCTTGCCGTCGCCGGCCGGCGGGTTCGCCGCCGTGCCGGCCGCCTCCGCCGCCTGCGCGTCGCGCGGCACCGGCGGCGGGCCGTCCACCGGGATCTTGGTGCCCGGCGCGTCCGGTACGGCGGTGGCCGCGTCCGGCTGCCGGGTCTCGGCGGTACGCACCTGCGGCGACTTGGCGTCCGGCGCCTTCACGTCCGGCGCGGTGCTGCCGGTGGCCGCCTCCGGCAAGGCCTGCTCGGCGGCCTTGGCCGGCTCGGGCGCGGGGGCCGGCTTCGCGGCCTCGGCCTTCGCCTTCGCCTCGGCGGCGGCCCGGTCGGCCTCGGCCTTGCTGCGGATCGGGGTCTTCGGGTCGAAGCCCGGCACCGAGACGCCGTGCTGCTCGGCCAGGCGCAGGCCGCGCAGACTGGGCTCGCCCGGCCCGCCGTCGGCCACCGCGCCGTCGCGCTCGTCGGCGAAACCGGCGAGCTGGACCGCCATCTCCTTGAGCGTGCACAGGCGCGCGCCCCGGGTCGGCATCGGCTGGCCGCCGGCCCGCAGCTCCTCGACCACGTCGAGCGCGCCCTGCGGCTCCACGTTGTCAAAAAAGTCGTAGTTCACGGTCATGACCGGGCCGTAGTCGCACGCCGCCAGGCACTCGGCGTGCTCCAGGGTGATCTTCCCGTCGGCGGTGGTCTCCTCGTGCCCGACGCCGAGGTGCTCGGCCAGGGCGTCGTAGACCTTCTGCCCGCCGAGCACGTCGCACATGGTGTTGGTGCAGACGCTGACCAGGTATTCACCGGTGGGCTTGCGCTTGTACATGGTGTAGAAGGTGGCGACGGCGCCGACCTGGGCCTTGTTCAGCCCGAGAACCTCGGCGCAGAACTCGACACCGGCCGGGGAGACGTACCCCTCCTCGGACTGGACCAGGTGCAGCAGCGGCAGCAGCGCCGAGCGGGACCGGTCGGCCGGGTACCGGGCGATGATCTCCCGCGCCCGGAGCCGGGTCTCTTCAGTGAACGTGCTCATCGGTCACAACCACCCATCACGGGGTCCAGCGAGGCGCCGCCGGCGATCACGTCGGCGATCAGGCCGCCCTCGGCCATCGCCGGGAGGGCCTGGAGGTTGACGAAGCTCGGCTCCCGGTAGTGCACCCGGTAGGGCCGGGTGCCGCCGTCGGACACCGCGTGCACGCCGAGTTCGCCACGGGGCGACTCGACGGCGACGTACACCTGGCCCGGCGGGACCCGGAAGCCCTCGGTGACGAGCTTGAAGTGGTGGATCAGCGACTCCATCGACTGACCCATGATCTTCGCGACGTGCTCCAGGGAGTTGCCCATGCCGTCGACGCCGATGGCGAGCTGCGCCGGCCAGGCGATCTTCTTGTCGGAGACCATCACCGGGCCCGGCTTCAAGCGGTCCAGCGCCTGCTCGACGAGCTTCAGCGACTCCCGGATCTCCGCGACCCGGACCAGGTAGCGGCCCCACACGTCACCGTCGGTGTGGGTCGGCACGTCGAACTCGTACGTCTCGTAGCCGCAGTACGGCATGGTCTTGCGCAGGTCCCAGGCGAGGCCGGCGGAGCGCAGCACCGGGCCGGTGACGCCGAGCGCCATGCAGCCGGTCACGTCGAGCACCGCCACGTTCTGCGTCCGCTCCAGCCAGATCGGCTGACCGGAGAGCAGGTTCTCGTACTCCTTGAGCCGCTTCGGCATCAGCTGGAGGAAGTCGCGGATCTTGCGGATCGCGTCGTCCGGCACGTCCTGCGCCACGCCGCCCGGCCGCACGTACGCGTGGTTCATCCGCAGGCCGGTGATGGTCTCGAAGATGTCGAGGACGTACTCCCGCTCGCGGAAGCCGTACAGCATCATGTTGATCGCGCCCAGCTCCATGGCGGTGGTCGCCAGCCAGACCAGGTGCGACGAGATCCGGTTCAGCTCCATCATCAGCACGCGGATGGTGTTCGCGCGCTCGGTGATGTCGTCGGTGATCCCGAGCAGCTTCTCCACCGCGAGCGCGTACGCCGTCTCGTTGAACAGCGGGGAGAGGTAGTCCATCCGGGTCACAAACGTCGAGCCCTGGACCCAGTTGCGGTACTCCAGGTTCTTCTCGATGCCGGTGTGCAGGTAGCCGACGACCGAGCGGGCCTCGCGGACCGTCTCGCCCTCCAGCTCCAGGACCAGCCGGAGCACGCCGTGGGTGGACGGGTGCTGCGGGCCCATGTTGACGACGATCCGCTCGTCGTTGATCGGGTCCGTGCCGGAGACGACCTCGTCCCAGTCCCCGCCGGTGACGGTGAAGACCTTACCCTCGGTGGTCTCGCGCTCGGTCGCGTAGTTAGACGTGGTCACTGGTACGACCTCCTACGGTCCGGCGGCGGGATTTCCGCACCCTTGTACTCGACCGGTACGCCGCCGAGCGGGTAGTCCTTACGCTGCGGGTGACCCTCCCAGTCGTCCGGCATGAGGATCCGGGTCAGGGCGGGGTGGCCGTCGAAGACGACGCCGAACATGTCGTACGTCTCCCGCTCCTGCCAGTCGGCGGTCGGGTAGACGGCGGTGACGCTCGGTACGTGCGGCTGCTCGGCGGAGACCGCCACCTCCAGCCGGACGATGCGGCGGTAGGTCATCGAGGTCAGCTGGTAGACCACGTGCAGGCGCCGTTCCGCGCCCAGGTAGTCCACGCCGGACAGCGACGAGAGCAGCTCGAAGCGCAGCGACAGGTCGTCGCGCATCACCTGGCAGACCTCGGCGATGCGCTCCGGGCGTACGTGCAGCGTCAGTTCGCCCCGGTCGACCACGACCTTCTCGATCGCGTCGTTGAAGTCCGGGTACGCCTCCTCCAGCGCGTCCCGCACCTCGTCGAAGTAGCTCCCGTACGGGCGGGTCGCCTCCTCGATCGGCTTGCGCTGGCGGACCAGCCCGCCGTAGCCGGAGACGTCACCGGTGCCCTGGTTGCCGAACATCCCCCGGCCGGCCGGGCTGGCCGGCGGGTACTCGGCCGGAGCGGTGGAGCTGGCCCCGACCGGGGTGGTCGGCACCGGCACCCCGCCGTCGTTGGTCTTGTCGTTGCTCATTTCGGGCCCCTATGCGACGCCTGAAGGTGGTTCTGCGCCTTCATCCAGTTCTCGATCCGCAGCTGCTCCTCGCGCCCCTCGCGGACGGCCTTCGTCCACTCGGCACGGCGGGCCTTGTCACTGCGGTACGACGAGGGCATCGAGCCGTACGGCACGACCGGCACGTCACCGCGCGCCTGGCGGGCCTCCAGCATCTTGCGGCCGTTCGGGCCCAGCGGCTCGTGCATGATCTTCTCGCGCAGCTTGAGCACGGCGTCGATGAGCATCTCGGGCCGGGGCGGGCAGCCGGGCAGGTACATGTCGACCGGGACGACGTGGTCGACGCCCTGCACGATGGCGTAGTTGTTGAACATGCCGCCGCTGCTGGCGCAGACGCCCATCGAGATGACCCAGCGGGGCTCGGCCATCTGGTCGTAGATCTGGCGCAGCACCGGGGCCATCTTCTGGCTCACCCGGCCGGCCACGATCATCAGGTCCGCCTGGCGGGGCGAGGCCCGGAAGACCTCCATGCCCCAGCGGCCCATGTCGTAGTGCGGGCCGCCCGCCGCCATCATCTCGATGGCGCAGCAGGCCAGACCGAACGTCGCGCCCCAGACCGAGGTCTTCCGCGTCCAGTTGACCAGCTTCTCGACGCTGGTGAGCAGGACGCCGGAGGGGAGTTTCTCCTCGATGCCCATCTGCTACCTCCTCAGTCCCAGTCCAGGCCGCCGCGACGCCAGACATAGGCGTAGGCGACGAAGACCGCGACGATGAACAGGACCATCTCCACGAAGCCGAAGATCGGCAGAGCGTCGAAGGAGACCGCCCAGGGGTAGAGGAAGATGATCTCGATGTCGAAGACGATGAAGAGCATCGCCGTCAGGTAGAACTTGATCGGGAACCGGCCGCCGCCGACGGGCTGCGGGCTCGGCTCGATGCCACACTCGTACGCCTCGAGCTTGGCCTTGTTCAGACGCCGCGGGCCGGCGAGTCGGGCAGCGGCCACGGAGAACAGCGCGAACGCCGCAGCGAGGGCGAACAGCCCGATGATGGGTGCGTAAGGAGAGAGCGTCATCGTTGTCCCCTGCTCGTCCTTCCCTGACCTCGGTGGTTGGCCAAAATCACACTATTCACGTCCCTGAGACCTCGGTCGTCGGGGGGTCGATCTCTGTCCGGCTCGTGGTCGGTCGTCTTCTACACGGCCGGAGCCACCTTCGTCATCGCGTTGATGACCCGGTCCATCGCGTCCCCGCCGCGCGGGTCGGTCAGGTTGGCCAGCAGCTTGAGCACGAAGCGCATGAGCATCGGGTGCGGCATGCCGTGCTTGGTCGCCATCCGCATGATCTCGGGGCGGCCGATGAGCTTCACGAACACGCCGCCGAGCCGGTAGTAGCCGCCGAAGCGGGCCTTCAGCTCCTGCGGGTACGCCATCAGCGCCCGCTCCCGTTCCGCGCCGGCCGGGCGGGCCAGCGCCTGCACCATGACCTCCGCGGCCATCTCGCCGGACTCCATCGCGTACGCGATGCCCTCGCCGTTGAACGGGTTGACCATGCCGCCGGAGTCGCCGACCAGCAGGACCCCGCGGGTGTAGTGCGGGACCCGGTTGAAGCCCATCGGCAGCGCGGCCCCGAGGGTCGGACCCTCCGCGTTGGACTCGTCGGTCATCCCCCACTCCTCGGGGGTGTTCGCGAGCCAGTCGGTGAGCAGCTTGCGGTAGTTCGTCTTGCCGAACGCGGAGGACGAGTTCAGCACGCCGAGGCCGACGTTCACCCGGCCGTCGCCGAGGCCGAAGATCCAGCCGTAGCCGGGCAGCAGCGCGTCGCTGCCCTTGGCCCGCAGCTCCAGCCACGACTCCAGGTAGTCGTCGTCGTGCTTGGCGGGCGAGCGGTAGTAGCGGCGGACCGCCACGCCGATCGGGCGGTCCTCCCGCTTGGCCAGCCCGAGGGCGAGCGGGAAGCGGCCGGAGACGCCGTCGGCGGCGACCACGAGCGGCGCGTGGAAGGTGGCGGGCTCCTTGTCCGGGCCGACCTCGGCCTGCACGCCGATCACCCGGTCGTCGGCGCCGAGCACCGGGCCGAGGACGTTGACGCTGGTGCGCAACTTCGCCCCGGCGGCGACGGCCCGCTGCGCGAGCAGGTCGTCGAAGTCGAGCCGGGTCCGCACGAGGCCGTAGTTGGGGAAGCTCGCCAGGTCGGGCCAGTCCAGCTCCAGGCGCACCCCGCCGCCGATCACCCGCAGGCCCTTGTTGTGCAGCCAGCCAGCCTCGGGCGAGGTGTCCACGCCCATCCGGATGAGCTGGCGCACGGCCCGGGGCGTGAGCCCGTCGCCGCAGACCTTCTCCCGGGGAAACTCCGTCTTCTCCAGCAGCAGCACGCGTACGCCGTGCCGCGCCAGGTGGTACGCCGTGGCCGATCCTCCGGGACCGGCGCCCACGACGATGACGTCGGCGTCGTTCTCCACCGCGGTCATCCGCGCCTCCTCCCGCATGCTCGTGAAATGCTTCACAAGCCCATCCGGATGGAGTCTATGACCGCTGTTACACCAGGACGCGTTGAGGGGGGCCTAACTTCGCGGAAACGGGCCGGTAGGCGGGCCGAAACCGGTCAGGGGCGAGCCGGCGCGGCCGGTCCGAGCCCGGCGTCGAGCCGGATCGCCTCGGGCAGGTGGTCACGCAACGCGCCACCTGCCGCACGGTCGAGCGCCGCCAGCACCTCGGCGACGACCTGCCGGACATCAGCGGGATCCGCGCCGGCCAACTCGCGGAGCTGGGCGATCAGCTCGGCGGCGTCGTCGTCGGTGGCGGCCTGGTCTGGTCCCGTCATGCAGGCGAGCCTACGGGGACAAAGTAGACCAGAACCGGATATTCACGAAATGACCGGCTAACGCCTGGTCGGCCGGTCAGTTTCGGACGGCCCGGTGCAGGGCCACCACGCCCCCGGTCAGGTTGCGCCACGCCACCCGGCCCCAGCCGGCCGCGCCGATCCGCGCGGCCAGCGCCGGCTGGTCCGGCCAGGCCCGGATCGACTCCGCCAGATAGACGTAGGCGTCGGGGTTGCTGGACACCGCACGCGCCACGGCCGGCAACGACCGCATCAGGTACGACAGGTAGACGGTGCGGAACGCCGGGTTGACCGGGGTGCTGAACTCGCAGACCACCAGCCGCCCGCCCGGCCGGGTCACCCGGGCCAGCTCGCGCAGCGCCGCGTCGGTGTCGTTGACGTTGCGCAACGCGAAGGAGATGGTCACCGCGTCGAAGCTGGCGTCGGCGAACGGCAGCCGGAGCGCGTCCCCGGCCAGCAGCGGCACCGACGGGCGGGTGCGCTTGCCCGCGTACAGCATGCCCAGCGACAGGTCGGCGCCGACCGCGTACGCCCCGGAATGGGCCAGCTCCTCGGTCGAGACACCGGTGCCGGCGCCCACGTCGAGCACCCGCTCGCCCGGCGCCAACCCGAGCGCCGCCCGGGTGGCCCGCCGCCAGGACCGGTCCTGCCCGAAGGAGAGCACGGTGTTCGTCAGGTCGTAGCGGGCCGCGACACCGTCGAACATCGCGGCTACCTCGTGCGGCTGCTTGTCCAGGCTGGCGCGCTGGCCCTGCGGGGTACGGCTCACCCCTCCACTCTGCCAGCCGCGCCCCTTCCGCCCCGCCCCGGGTACGCGAGAGGGCGGGGTGGTCGCCCACCCCGCCCTCGCCGTGTCCACGGTGACGGTGTCAGTCCTCGGTGCGCTCCTCGCCCGGCGTGACGAGCACCACCTTGCGGCGCCGGGACAGCATCATCAGCGCCACACCGGCGGCGACCACCGCAGCGCCGATCCCGCCGATCAGGCCGACCTGCATACCGGTCACCGGCAGGCCACCGCCGCCGGTGCCGCCACCCGCGCCACCACCGGAGGTCGGCGTCGGCACCGCCGTCACGCTACCGGTCGGGGTCGGCTCGGCGGTCGGCGTCGAGGTCGGCTCAGCGCTCGGCGTCGGGCTCGGGGTCGACTGCGGGCTCTGGTCGACGAAGACGTCGAACTGGGCGGTGTTGTCGCCGTCGTCGGCCTCGGAGAACGCGCGACGCTGCGCCGAGGTGGCGGCCTTCGGCTGCTCCTCCGGCGTGCCGGAGGCCGCCTCCAGCCCGGCGGCCCAGACGAAGCCCGGCCGGAGCAGCTTCTCGGTCACGTCCGCGCCGACCTTCACCCGCACGTCGGCGGTGTAGTACTGGCCGGGCTTGAGCACCGCGCCCAGGTCCTCGCAGTACGCGTTGGCGAAGCCGCCCAGGTCCTGCTCGACGCAGCCCTCGGGCAGCTCGGCGAAGGTGACACCGGCCGGCAGCGTGATGCCGTACGCGACGCCCGTGGCGTTCTCGCTTCCGTCGTTGAACACGGCCCAGTCCAGCGGCGCGGTCTGGCCCGGCCGGACCGGGCGCAGGTTCGCCTCACCGGCGTCGTCGCCGTCGACGACCACGTCGGCGTACACGTCCTGGACCCAGGTGGTGAGGTCGTAGCCGGGGTCGGTGACGGTGATGTCGTGCTCGACCGTGTCCAGCACGCCGGCGCCGTTGGCCGCGCTGATCGACACCGTCAGCGTGCCCGCCCCGCCCTTGCCGCCGGTGGAGAACAGCGGGATGCCGAAGTCCTCGGTGGTCCCGGCGGGCACGTCGCCCAGCAGGCAGGAGAAGGCGGTGCCGCGGATGTCGCAGCCCTTCGGCGCCAGCACGCCGACCTTGCCGGGCTTGAGGTCCCTCGTCTCGACGGTGACCCGGACGCCCTTCGCGTCGACGGTCCCGGCGGCGTTGTTCACCTGGAACTTGAACGGCTTGGCCTTCGCCTCGGTGACGCCCTTGGCGAGCTGGTAGCTGAGCGGGATGAGCTGGAGGTCGGCCTTGTCGGCGGCGTACGCCGGGCCGGCGACCGCGCCGAGGCCGGCGGTGGAGAGCAGGGCCACCACGCCGGCGCGCGCCAGCGTGGACCGGTAGCGGAAGGTCATGGTTCCCCCGGGGGTAGGGACGTGCCGATCAACGCACGGAACGAAGGGACGGTACCGGAGCGACGCATCGCCGCGCCAGCGTCGTACGGTGGGAATTCCCATCGATTCGACAGACGGCAGGGGCGGGATGGTCACCCATCCCGCCCCTGCCGCGGTGCGTTATGTGAACGGCCCTCATGGGCCGATGGAGGACGACGGTCCCCGACGGACGCCGCCAGCGTAATGGCGTCGCCGGCTTGCCGGGCGGTGCTCACCCGGGTCGCCGCCGACCTGTTACCTGCCTGCTCGCGGCCCGGATCGGTGGTGTCGCGCGGGCAGGCTAGCCGCCGGTGATCACGCAGGTGAAGACCCCTGGCGGAAGCTTCACCGGAAACGGGCGGAGCTCCGGCCGCACGACGGGAGCCGACCGGCCGAACGGGGGAACGAGGTCAGTTGACCTCGACCAGCGGCAGCGACTTCCCGGCCCCGCCGCCGGGCAGCGCGATCGACGAGAAGTGCGAGACCACGCGGTCGTCGCTCGGGTCGTCGGCGGGCGTGTGGTGCACCGCGAGCCGGTTGTAGAGCGTGTCCCGCTGGGCGGGGATCCGGTCGGCCGACCGGATCATGCCGATCAGCTCGTGCAGGTTGGAGCGGTGCCGGGCCCCGGCGGAGGAGATGACGTTCTCCTCCAACATGATCGAGCCGAGGTCGTCCACGCCCATGTGCAGCGCCAGCTGCCCGACGTCCTTACCGGTGGTCAGCCAGGACGCCTGCAGGTGCGGCACCGTCTCGAAGAACAGCCGGGCCACCGCGACCAGCCGCAGGTATTCCAGCGTGGTCGCCTGGGTGCGGCCCTTCAGGTGGTTGTTCTCCGGCTGGTACGTCCACGGGATGAAGGCCCGGAAGCCGCCGGTGCGGTCCTGCACGTCGCGGATCATCCGCAGGTGCTCGATGCGCTCGGCGTTGGTCTCGCCGGTGCCCATCATCATGGTGGCGGTCGACTCCAGGCCCTGCCGGTGGGCCAGTTCCATGACCTCCAGCCAGCGGGCGCCGGACTCCTTCAGCGGCGCGATCGCCTTGCGCGGCCGGTCCGGCAGCATCTCGGCGCCGGCGCCGGCGATCGAGTCCAGGCCCGCGGCCTTGATCCGGGCGATGGCCTCGTCCAGGCTCACGCCGGAGACCTTCGCCATGTGCAGGATCTCGCTCGGGCCGATCGAGTGGATCGCGAGCTGCGGGTACGCCTTCTTGACCGAGGAGAACAGCTCCTCGTAGTACTCCACGCCGTAGTCCGGGTGGTGGCCGCCCTGGAGCATGACCTGGGTGGCGCCCAACTCGACCGCCTCGCCGCAGCGGCGCAGGATCTCCTCGGTCGGGTGGGTCCAGCCCTCCTTGTGCTTGGGGGCCCGGTAGAACGCGCAGAACTTGCACGCCGTCACGCAGACGTTCGTGTAGTTGATGTTGCGGTCGATCAGGTACGTGACGATGTTGTCCGGGTAGCGGCGCCGCCGTACCGCGTCGGCCGCCTCGCCCAGCGCGTGGAAGGGCGCGTCGGTGTAGAGCAGCAGCGCCTCCTCGGGCGTGATGCGCCCGCCGTCCGCGCCGCGTTGCAGGATGTCGTCGATCTCCCGGTTCGCCGTCACACTCCCGAGCGTACGTCGCGGGCCCGACGGCGGGAAACGCCACTCCTCACCCGGTGACGAGAGACCCACCCGGTCAGGGCATCCCCGGACTGGCCACCGGCAGCCCGATCGCCCTGGCCGCCTCCAGCAGCCGCTTGTCGTACGTGACGAACGCGACGAACTCGGCCGCCGCCTGCCGGGCCAGGACCTCGGCGGTGGCGAGGTGGACGGCGTCCAGGCTGCGCAGCATCGGCTCCGGATACGCGCCCGCCGTCGCACGGACCGTGGCGTCGATCTCGACCCGGTAGAGACGTCCCAGCACCGAGGGGACACCCACCAGCGCCTGTGGAGCGGCACGACGCAACGCCCGCGGCACCTCCACCTCGACGAGAGCCGACGACACCAGCGCGGTGCCGGCGCGCTCGTTCAGCCAGCCGAGCAGATCCGGCGTCTCCGCCTCCCGCCGCAGCATCTTGATGACCGCCGCCGAGTCGAGGTAGATCACCAACGCTCCTCGTCGCGTGCCTCGACCAGCGCGGCCGCGGCGTCCACCGTGGGATCCCCGAGCACCGGCGGCATCGGGACCGGGCCGGTCGTGGTCGGGGCCGTGGCCCGGCCCTCGGCCACCAACCGGCCGAGAAGCGCGTCGCCGGCCAGCACCGGGACCAGGCGGGCGATCGGCTCACCCCGATCGGTCACCTCGACCGTCTCACCGGCGCGCACCCGCGCCAGCACCCGGCTGGTGTGCTGGTTCAGCTCCCGGACGGCGATCTGCTCCATCAGGCAAGTGTAGAACGTAACGTTCTACCCGTCACGGATGGTGGTCGACCCGAAGCGCCACCGCGGGAAGCGGAGCGCTGGCGTCGCCCGTCTACGCTCTCGGCGTGTCAGTCGTATCGCCCCCGCCCACCCCCGTACGCGTGGCCGGCGCCCGCTCCGCCCTCTGGTCCCTCACGATGACCGCCGTGCTCGTCGGCTTCGGCCTCGCCGTGATCGTCGTGACCGCGGCGGTCGGCCACCTCACCGTGGGACTCCCGATCGCGGTGCCGATCTCCGTCGGCCTGGTCGGCTGCCTCGCCTTCGCGGTCGGCCTGCGCCTGCTGCACCGGGGCTGGTGGCTGACCCTCCTGTCGGTGCTGCCGGCCCTGTTCGTGCTGGTGGGCGCCGTCCAGCTCGCCCCCGAGTCGGTGCTCCGGGAGCGCGGCGTCGCCCAGCAGGTGACCATCACCGACGTGCAGACGGCCGGCAAGCGGCACGAGTTCGCCCTCCAGGGCGACGCCGGCCGGCTGGACGAGCCGCTGGTCTACCGGGGCAGTTCCCCCGGCTACCGGGTGGGCCAGCGGCTGACTGTGCTCGTCGACCCGCGTGGTGAGGTGGAACTGACCGACGCGCGGGACGTGGACCCGGACGGAAAGCGGGGCATGCTCGTGTTCGGCGCGGCGGGATGGACCCTGTTCGCGCTCGTCGGCGGGTGGCGCGGCCACGTCAGCCGGGCCCGTGGCCGCGCCGCCACGGCACCGCCCGTGGTGATCTGAGCGGCGGCGCCGCTAGGCGTCGTAGTCGACGGTCAGCTCGTCGGTTACGGGACTCGACTGACAGGTCAGTACGTAACCGGCGGCCACCTCGTCGGGCTCCAGCGCGTAGTTGCGCGCCATCGTCACCTCGCCGGACGTCACCTTGGCCCGGCAGGTCGAGCACACCCCGCCCTTGCAGGCGTACGGCAGTTCGCCGCGCACCCGCAGCGCCGCGTCCAGCACCCGCTCGTCCCGGCCCATCGTGAAACTGGACGAGCGCCCGTCCAGCACGATCGTCACGTCGGTGCCCGCGCCGGGCCGCTCGACCTCACGCCGGACCGGCTCCGGCGGGGCGTCGACGTGGAACAGCTCGGTGTGCACCGCCGCGTCCGGCACGCCGCGACCGGCCAGCACCGCCTTGGCGTCCACCACCATCCCGTACGGGCCGCAGAGGAACCACTCCTCGATCTCGTCCCCCGGCACGACGGTGTCGAGCAGCCGGGTCAGCCGGTCGGCGTCGATCCGCCCGGACAGCAGCGCCGACTCGCCCATCTCCCGGGACAGCACGTGCACCAGGTGCAGCCGGGTCGGATAGCGGTCCTTCAGGTCCGCCAGCTCCTCGGCGAACATCACCGAGTTCGCCGTGCGGTTGCCGTACACCAGTGTGAACGTGCTGCGCGGCTCGGTCGCCAGCGCGGTCGCGGCCAGGCCGAGGACCGGGGTGATGCCGGAACCGGCGACCACCGCGCCGTACCGGCGGGCCCGGTCCGGGGTGAACGCGGAGGTGAAGTGGCCCAGCGGCGGCAGCACCTCGACGGTGTCGCCGCCACGCAGCGCGCCGCAGGCGTACGCGGAGAACGCCCCGCCCGGCACCTCACGCACCCCGACCCGCAACCGGCCGTGCCGGGCCAGCTCGTCGGGGGTGGAGCAGATCGAGTACGACCGCCGCACCTCCCCGCCGTCGGCGTCGGCCGGGCGGCGGACCGTGAGGTGCTGCCCGGCGGAGAACGCGAACGTCTCGCGCAGCTCCTCCGGCACCGCGAACGTGATCGACACCGAGTCGTCGGTGAGCCGGTCCACGGCGGCCACGGGCAGCGGGTGGAAGACCGGCCGGCGGCGAACCGGCCGCGTGATGGTGACAGTCACAGCGCCTTCAGGTGGTCGAAGGGTTCGGAACAGGAGCGGCAGCGCCACAGCGCCTTGCACGCGGTCGAGCCGAAGCGGCTGATCTGGGTGGTCTCCGGCGACCCGCAGCGCGGGCAGCGTACGGCCAGCGTCAGCGGCACCACCGTGTCGTCGCCGCGCGGCGCGGGCGGGGCGATGCCGGCGGCGGCGAGCTTGGCCCGGCCGGTGTCGGAGATCCAGTCGGTGCTCCACGCCGGGTGGTAGACGGTGCGGACCTCGGCGTCCGGATGCCCGGCGGCGGCCAGCGCCCGGCGGATGTCCGCCCGGATCACGTCCATGGCCGGGCAGCCGGTGTAGGTGGGGGTGATGGTGACGACGACCCGGCCGGTGCCGGGCTCCTCGTCGACGGCGCGCAGGATGCCCAGCTCGTCGATGGTGATGACCCGGATCTCCGGGTCCACCACCGCCGCCGCGGCGTTCCTCGCGCTTGTCACCAGCTCGCTCCGGGGTGGGCGCGGTGCAGCACCTGCATCTCGGCGAGCAGGTACGAGAGGTGCTCGGTGTGCAGGCCGTCCCGGCCACCACCGGGCGTCCAGCCCGTCTCCGGGCGGGTGAGCGTCGCCTCGTCCAGCACGGCGGACACGGTGGCGTCGAAGTCGGCCCGAAGGGTGGACGGGTCGACCGGCGCCGCCGGATCCGGATTGAACAGCTCGTGGACGTACGGCCACACCTCGTCGACCGCGTCCTGCATGCGCCGGTGCGACTCCTCCGTGCCGTCGCCGAGCCGCTTCACCCACAGCGCCGCGTGGTCCAGGTGGTACGCCGACTCCTTGCGCGCCTTCGCGCCGACCGCCGCGAGCCGTTCGTCCGCGCAGCCGGCCAGCGCCGTGTAGAGCGGCACCTGGTACGCGGCCAGGAAGAACAGCTTCGCCATGGTCACGCCGAAGTCGCCGTTGGGCAGCTCGACCAACAGGCAGTTGCGGAACTCGCGGTCGTCGCGCAGGAAGGCCAGGTCGTCCTCGTCGCGGCCGGCGCCCTCCAGCTCGCCCGCGTACGTGAGCAGCAGCCGCGCCGCGCCGAGCTGGTCGAGGGCGATGTTCGCGAGCGCGATGTCCTCTTCCATCTCCGGCGCGCGGGAGGTCCACTCGCCGAGGCGCTGCGCCGCGATGAGCGCGTCGTCGCCGATGGCGAGCGTGAAGTCGAACCGGCTCATAGGTGCGCAGCCCCTTCGGGGACCTCGTAGAAGGTGGGGTGCCGGTAGACCTTGTCGGCGGCCGGGTCGAAGAACGAGTCCTTCTCGTCCGGGCTGGACGCGGTGATCGCGCTCGCCGGCACCACCCAGATGGATACGCCCTCCTGGCGGCGGGTGTAGAGGTCCCGGGCGTTGCGCAGGGCCAGCTCGGCGTCGGGGGCGTGCAGGCTGCCGACGTGGGTGTGCGACAGGCCACGGCGGGCCCGCACGAAGACCTCCCAGAGGGGAGAGGACGAGCTGCTCATGCCGTGCCCGCTGGGCATGCCCTCACGGCCCTCGCTGCGCTCGGTGCGTTCGCTCATGCCGCCACCGGCTCCTTTCGATCTGACCGCTTCGCGGCGTACGCCGCGGCGGCCTCCCGTACCCACGCGCCGTCGGCGTGTGCCTTGCGCCGGTGCGCCATGCGCTCCCTGTTGCACGGCCCGTTGCCCTTGATCACCCGCATCAGCTCGTCGTAGTCGGGCTGGGTGTAGTCGTACGCCTGGCGCTCGTCGTTCCAGCGCAGGTCCGGGTCGGGCAGGGTGAGGCCGAGCACCTCGGCCTGGCCGACGCACATGTCGACGAAACGCTGGCGCAGCTCGTCGTTGGAGAAGCGCTTGATCTTCCAGGCCATGGACTGGGCGCTGTGCGTCGAGTCGCCGTCCGGCGGGCCGAACATGGCAAGTGACGGGTACCACCAGCGGTCCACCGCGTCCTGGGCCATCGCCTTCTGCGCTTCGGTGCCGTGCGCCAGCGTGTGCAGGATCTCGTAGCCCTGCCGCTGGTGGAACGACTCCTCCTTGCAGACCCGGATCATCGCCCGGGCGTACGGGCCGTAGGAGCAGCGGCACAGCGGCACCTGGTTGACGATCGCCGCGCCGTCCACGAGCCAGCCGATCGCGCCCACGTCGGCCCAGGTCAGCGTCGGGTAGTTGAAGATCGAGCTGTACTTCTGCCGCCCGTCGAGCAGCAGGTCCACCAGCTCGTCGCGGCTGATCCCGAGCGTCTCGGCCGCCGCGTAGAGGTAGAGGCCGTGGCCGGCCTCGTCCTGCACCTTCGCCAGCAGGATCGCCTTGCGCTTGAGCGACGGCGCCCGGCTGATCCAGTTGCCCTCCGGCTGCATGCCGATGATCTCGGAGTGCGCGTGCTGCGCGATCTGCCGGATCAGCGTCCTGCGGTACGCCTCGGGCATCCAGTCGCGGGGTTCGATCTTCTGGTCCGCGTCGATGACGTCGGCGAAGTACGCCTCGACGTCCTCGTCCGGCGCCGGACCGCCGCGCCGCGCCCGCGCCGCCGCTTCGCGCAGCGCCGCCTCCGCGGCCTCCACTTCGCCGAGCAGGCCGCCGCCCGGAGCGTCCTCCGGCGGAGCGAAGTCATTGCCATACATGTAGCTAGTGTTACAGCTCGGCACGATTGACACCAGAGGGTGTAACAGCATTCGCGAGCCGCCTTCCACGACCGGACAAGCGCCTGCCGTCATCGCCAGCAATCGGAGAGTGACTGTGATGTCGATCACTCAATGAAGGTGAAACCTCCCAAGGCTGGCAAAGCACGTCAATAACCCGCCCTTCCCACCAAGTCGGCGGGTGTCGAGACCTGGCATATCGACAGTCCGGAAGTAGACTTCCCCCGGCAAGCCGTTCGGCTCCAAGATCGTCACCGTTCAGGCCAACGTCCCCCGGCCTTGTGGCGACCGGAGCGAAACCTGCGGAAGCGCCGGTCCCCCCGGCCATACATCTGGAGTTCACCACTCATGCGACCTCGCGTGACCATGGTGCTCGCCATCGTGGCGGTCCTCGTCGGTGGCGTCATGCTGGTGCCCGCCGCGTACGCCAAGTTCGCCGGCGGCAGCGGCGAGGGCGGCATCGGCGGCGGTGGACAGGTCCCGGCGCCGAGCCCGACCGCCCCCGCACCGCCGACGCTCGCCGACGCGCCGGTCTCGGTGAAGTTCGAGGGCGAGTTCTTCTCCTGGGCACTGATGGACCGCGAGACGGGCACCGTCACCGGCGCGAAGAACATGAACCAGACCAGCTCCACCGAGTCGATGCTCAAGGCCTGGATCGTCGCGGACTACCTGCGCCAGCTCGGCGAGAAGGAGCCGAGCGACGACCTGAAGAAGGCGGCGATCCTGGCGATCCGGGACAGCGACGACGACGGCGCCAACCGGGTCTACCGGGCGGCCGGCGGCTCCTACAAGCCGCAGCCGGGCGGCAAGCCGGACCCGGTCATCGCGCGCGCGATCCGGATCTGCGGCCTGACCGACACCAGGCCCGGCGACGTGCCCGACTACGAGGGCTGGTGGAGCTTCACCGAGATGTCCCCCCGGGACGCCGTTCGCCTCGGCGACTGCATCGCCGACGGCCGCGCCGCCGGGCCCAAGTGGACGAAGTGGCTGCTCAGCGAGATGACCAAGGTGGCCGGCAGCGTCAAGCAGCAGGAGGAGCGCTCCGGCGGCGGCCGGTGGGGCATCATCGACGGCCTGCCCGCGACGATCAAGGCGCAGGGCCCGGTGCACATGAAGAACGGCTGGACGCGGCTCGCCTACGACGGCAACTGGCACGTCAGCTGCTTGGCGTTCACCGACAAGTGGAGTCTCTCGGTCATGATGCGCTACCCGGCCAGGGCCGGCCTGTCGTACGGCGCGAAGATGTGCGCCAGCGTCGCCACCCAGCTCGTGACGCCGCAGCCCGGCGCCGCGCTCAAGGTGCCGCAACAGCCGGCCGGGAAGCTCTGATGGCCGGCGCCCGGCGTCGACCCGGCAGCCATCGCCGCCCGCTGGCGTTCAGCGCGCTGGCAGTGGTTCTCCTCGGACTGCTCGGCCTCTCCCTGCGGGTGATCCCCGGCTCGCCGCTGGAGGCCACCGCGAACTCGCATCCCGAGCCGACGAGCGAGCGGTCCGCTCGGCAAACCGTCGACCGCAACGCGCCGCGCGTCGCCCCCTCACCGACGGTCACCCCGCTGCCGTTCCAGGAGAAGAACCTGGACAGCTTGAAGATCAAGGGCTGGTACGCCTGGTCCGTGCTGGACAAGCGCACCGGGAAGATCATCGGCTCGGCGAACATGGACGAGACCAGCACGACCGCTTCGCTGATCAAGTCCTGGGTGGTGGCCGACTACCTGCGCCTGCGCGCCGAGGACGGCAGGACGCCGAGCGAGGCGAAGCTGGCCGACGCCACGAAGATCATTCGCGACAGCGACAACACCCGCGCCCAGGAGTTCTACGAGAGCGTGGGCGGTTCCGACTCGATCGAGCGGCTCATCTCGATCTGCAAGCTCACCGACAGCGCGGTCGCCGACGACGGCGGCTGGAGCCGCACCGAGCTGTCCCCCCGGGACACCGCCCGGCTCGGGCTCTGCATCGACGACGGCCGCGCGGCGGGGCCGAAGTGGACCAAGTGGCTGCTCAACGAGATGCGCCAGGTACGCGCCCCCGGTGACTTCGGCATCCGCAAGGCGTTCCCGGCCGCCCAGCAGAAGAAGATCGCCATCAAGAACGGGTGGATCGACCGGGACAAGGAAGAGGAGTACCACGTCAACTGCCTCGCCATCGGCGACACGTGGACGATGGGCGTGATGATCCGCAGCCCGTTCGGTGTCGAGGGCGGCTGGGAGTACGGCATGGACGCCTGCGAACGGATCACCAAGGCGCTGCTGCGACCGGCGACCTGACCCGCCCGGCCGCCTACCGCGGGGTCGGCAGCCGGGCCGCACGCTCAGCCCTGGAAGAACTCCGGACCGTCGGCCGGCAGCGCCGGCACCTCCCCGTACGCGGCCGCCCGGCGGGCGAACTCGCGCAGCCCGGCCACCTGCCGCTCACCGAGCGAGAAGTCCAGCGCCCGGAAGTACGTGGCGAGCGTGTCCGCGTCGAACGTCTCCCAGCGGGCCGCCGCCTCCGCCACCTGGTCCAGCTCGGCCAGGCACAGGTCACGCGAGCGCAGGAACGCCTCGTGCACCTCCTTGACCAGGCCGGGGTGGGCGGCGGCGAAGTCACGGCGTACCGCCCAGACGGCGAAGACCATCGGCAGCCCGGTCCAGTCGTGCCACGCCTGACCCAGGTCGGTCACCTCGAGGCCCTTGGCGGGCGCCTCGTACAGCGCGCGCAGCGCCACGTCGCCGATCAGCACCCCGGCGTCGGCCTCCAGCAGCATCTGGGTCAGGTCCGGCGGGCAGCGGAAGTACTCCGGCCGCACCCCGTGCCGCTCGGCGAGCAGCAGCTGGGCCAGCAGCACCCCGGTACGCGACGTCGAGCCGAGCGCGACCCGGGCGCCGTCCAGCTCGCCCAGCGGGCGGGTGGACACCATGTTCACCGAGAGCACCGGCCCGTCGCTGCCGACCGCCAGGTCGGGCAGGAGCAGCAGGTCGTCGGCGTGCTTGAGGAACTCCACGAGCGTGATCGGGCCGATGTCGAGGTCACCGGCGACCAGGTCGGCGCTGAGCCGGTCCGGCGAGTCCTTGTGCAGGTCGACGTCGATGAGCGCGCCGGACCGCATCAGCCCCCAGTAGATGGGCAGGCAGTTGAGGAACTGGATGTGCCCCACCCGGGGGCGGGCGATGCGATCGGCCATGACCCGACCGTATCGCCGCGACCTCTCCCCCGCCGCCGGGGGATCCGATGGAGTGGTGAACCCCGCACCCGGCGGTAAGGAAGGGCCCCTTGTTAACGCCTCCGGTAGCGGAAGGGGCCCTTCTTAACACCAGCTCACGCGGCCTCCGCCGCCACGGCTGCGGCGGGGACGACGGCGCGCTCGGCGCGTACCGCCCGGCGGACCGGCCCGGCCAGCGCCGCCACCACCAGCAGGCCGGCCACGCCGCAGCCGGCGATCAGCGTGCGCGGGCCGGCCACCTCCAGCAGCAGGCCCCCGACCAGGTAGCCGCCCATCGCGGCACCCTGTGCCGCCGCGCCGAAGACCGCGAACGCCCGGCCCCGGGCCGCCTCCGGCACCCGCCGGGCCAGCAGGAGGTTGTTGAAGACGTTGTCGCCGCCGTTACCGACCCCGCCCAGCAACCAGATCGGCACGAGCAGCCACGCCGAGGGCACCGCCGCCGACACGAGCACCGCCAGGCAGCATCCGCCGAGCAGCACCAGCCCGGCGCCGAGCAGCGCGCCGTCGTCGGCGAGCCGGCGGGCGACCCGGGCGAACAGCCACGCGCCGAGCACGATGCCGAGCGTCCACGAGCCGGTGACCAGCCCGTACACGGTGGCGCTGCTGCCGAGCGTCTCCCGGATGAAGAAGACCTCGATCACGTTCACCGCCCCGACCGCGCCGATCACCGCGGCCACGCTGCCGACCATCACCGTCAGCAACGGGTCGCGCCGGAACCGCCACGGGGGCGCGACCGCCGCGGCGGCGCCGACGGTCACCCGGCGGCCACCCCTTCGGGTACGGACGAGCAGCCCGGCCGCCACCAGGGAGAGATAGCTGAGCGCGCCGAGGAGCAGCGGTACCCGGGTGCCGAACTGGCCGACCAGGAGCCCGGCCAGCGCCGGTCCGGCGAGCGCGCCGAGTGTGCCGGCGGTCTGGTTGAGCGCGCCGGCCCGGGGCAGGTCCTCCGGCCGCACCATCACCGGCACCAGCGCGGAGATCACCGGCTGGGAGACCGCGAGGCCGGTGGCCAGAAGTGCCACCAGCGCGATCACCAGCGCCGGACCCGGTGCGTAGGCGAGCGCCAGGCAGGTCGCCCCCTGACCGAGCCCGGTCGCGATCAGCAGCACCCGGCTGTCCACCCGGTCGGCGAGACGGCCGGTCAGCGGCGCGAGCGCGACCAGCGGCAGCGTCGCGGCGAGCAGCAGCCCGGAGACGGCGAGCCCACCGGCCCCGGCGGACTGGAGCGCGAGCGTGAGGGCGCTGGTGACCAGGAAGTTCCCGCAACTGGAGATGCCACGCGCGGTGGCCGCGAGCCAGACGTCCGGCCAGCACGAGGAGCCAGGTGTGAAGGACATACTTCGAAAATAATCCTTCACACCTGGTGCGCACAACCCCTCAATCGATGGGCATCGCCCGGTACTGAGCCGCCACCGCACGGACCCCGGCGGGTGGATCGGCCCGATGCCGCCGCCGGTACGGCTCCATCAGCGCCTGGATCGCCTGGTTCAACTCGCTCAACTCCTCGGCGGTCACCAGCAGCACGCTGTCGCTGAACCAGGTCGCCGCGTACCACTCCGGCGACTCGTCCGGCGCGCGGCGCAACCAGTCCCGGACCCGCTGGGCGTCGCGGACCATGTGCGCCTCGACCAGGGCCGCCTCGGCGGCGCGTGCCTCCGGTTCGGCATCCGGCCCCACCTCGACGTGGAACGACGGATTCACCGCCTGCCACACCCGCTCCCGCGCGTCCCCCCGGCCGGGCGCCTGCCGGATCAGCCCGAACTTCGCCAGCTCACGCAGGTGGTAGCTGGTCGCGCTCGGCGACAGCCCGGCGATCTCGGCGCACTCGGTGGCCGTCGCACCGCCCTCCAGCGTGCCGAGATGTTCCATGATCGCCATACGGGCCGGGTGAGCCAGCGCCCGCATCACCTGCGGGTCGCTGATCGTCACCCGGCGCTGCTCGGGCCGCGCCTCGGTCATGCCCCAATGATCCCGCGCCGCCGACACCTGGACACGCAGGGTGGAGCCCGTCGACTCAGGCGACCTTGAGCTGCTCGTCGCCGAAATCGGCGATCAGCTTGAGCGTGCCGCCGAGAGCGGCGATGTATCGCGCGAGCACGTCCTGGGTCGCGACACTGCCCGCCTCGATCTGCGACACCCGCGCGACCGACACACCCATCCTCAACGCGACCTGCTCCTGAGTCATCTCGCGCCGCTTGCGCAGCTCCGCGAGACGCCACCCGCGGGCCTCGTCGAGCATGCCACCGATCGCGGCCTCGAATGCCTGCACACCACCGGCGGTCTCCACCGCCCGGCCCAGGTGCGAGGTGTCACGCCACCGCTTGACGCCGCTCATCGAATCTCCTCCTGCCGCTCCTTGAGGTAGGTGTCGTAGAGCTGCTCCGCCTCCGGAATGGCATCCCGGTACCAGCGCGTCCACTGCCCCGACTTGTCGCCGGCGACCAGCAGAACCGCGGAGCGCCACGGGTCGAAGACGAAGAGAATCCTGATCTCGGTGCGCCCGGCAGAGGGAGGCCGCAGCTCCTTGAGGTTACTGAGGCGAGATGCGGTGATGCTGTCGACCAGCGGGCGCCCCTCGATGGGACCGTTGCGTTCCAGCACCAGGATTGCCTGGTTCACCAGGCGGTGCGACTCACGGTCGGCAGCGTAGAGCTCATCGAGGAAGTCCTCGACCTGCCCGGTCATCAGAATTTCCCACTCCACTTCTCACCCCCGAACTTAAGAATATTATTAAGAGCCGGGTCGGTCGAGTGACACGCTCGGCAGGAAAAATCGGTGGTGCGGGCGGCTGGATGGCCGTAGCGTGGATGGCCGCCCGACGGCCGCGGTGAGCATGCACCGCAGCGGACGTCCCCGCGCCGGGAGCAGGCCAACCGCCCCGGACACGCGAGCGAGCCTCAGTTGAGCCATCGGAGTTCACAGTGCCCGCAACCGAACTTGACACCACGCCCGAACGTGACGCCACGCCCGACCTCGACGCCGAACTCGCCGCCGAGCGCGCCCACCTCGACGCCTCCCGAGCCGCGCTGAAACGGATGCGGGAACGCGCCGAGGCGCTCTTCGCCACCGGCGACAAGGTGGCCGGTGACTCGTACACCGCCGAGCAGCTCGGCCGGCACATGGCCCGGCGGGTCAAGGAGCTGGCCGACGACCCGACCACGCCGCTGTTCTTCGGCCGCCTCGACTTCGGGGAGACGGACCCGGACCACGCCGGGCGGGACTACCACGTCGGGCGGCGGCACGTCACCGACGAGCTGGGCGAGCCGCTGGTGCTGGACTGGCGGGCCCCGGTCTCCCGGTCGTTCTACCGGGCCAGCGCGCGTGACCCGCAGGGCGTCGCCGTACGCCGCCGGTTCGGGTTCAGCGCGGGCGTGCTGACCAGCTTCGAGGACGAGCACCTGGACCGGGGCGAGGAACTCGGCACCGCCAGCCGCATCCTCACCGCCGAGATCGAGCGCCCCCGCGTCGGCCCGATGCGCGACATCGTCGCCACCATCCAGCCGGAGCAGGACGAACTGGTCCGGGCCGACCTGGCCGACTCGATCTGCGTGCAGGGCGCGCCCGGCACCGGCAAGACGGCGGTCGGGCTGCACCGCGCCGCGTACCTGCTCTACCTGCACCGGGAACGACTGCGCCGCTCGGGAGTGCTGATCGTCGGGCCGAACCGGGCGTTCCTGTCGTACATCGCGGCGGTGCTCCCCGCGCTCGGTGAGGTCGAGGTCGAGCAGGCCACCGTGGAGGACCTGGTCGCGCGGGTCCCGGTCCGCGCGGTCGACGATCCGGCCGCCGCCGCGCTCAAGCACGACGTCCGGATGGCCGAGGTGCTGCGCCGGGCCGTCGAGGCCCACATCGGTACGCCCACCGAGCCGATCATGGTGTCGGACGGCTCGTACCGGTGGCGGATCGGGCTCGACCCGCTGCACCGGCTGGTCACCGAGACGCGCCAGGAAGGGCTGCCCTACGCCACCGGCCGGGAACGGGTCCGGGCGCGGGTGGTGGGGCTGCTGCAACGGCAGGCGGAGGCGCGCCGGGCGGAGTCGCCGAGCGACGCCTGGCTGCGCCGGATGAGCCGGATCAAGCCGGTCACCGACCTGCTCGACGCGGTCTGGCCGGCGCTCACCCCGGACGGGCTGCTGCACCGGCTGCGCACCGACGCCGACGCGCTCGCCGCCGCCGCGGACGGCCTGCTCACGCCCGAGGAGCAGGAGCTGTTCCGGTCCGGCAAGCCCGCGCGCACCGCGAAGGCGACCCGGTGGACCGCCGCCGACGCGGTGCTCATCGACGAGGTGGCCGGGCTGCTGGAACGGCCCGCCGGCTTCGGGCACGTGGTGGTGGACGAGGCGCAGGACCTCTCCCCGATGCAGTGCCGCGCCATCGCCCGGCGCAGCGAGCACGGCTCGATCACGCTTCTCGGCGACCTCGCCCAGGGCACCGCGCCGTGGGCCGCGACCGACTGGCGGGAGTCCCTGGCCCACCTGGGCAAGCCGGACGCCGCTGTGGTGCCGCTGAGCGTGGGCTTCCGGGTGCCGGCGGCAGTGGTGGCGTTCGCGAACCGGCTGCTGCCGGCGCTCGCCGTCGACGTACCCCCGGCCCGCTCGCTTCGCCACGACGGCGCGCTGGATGTGCGTACCGCCGAGGACCTGGCGGCCGCGACGGTGGCCGAGGTGCGGGCGGCGCTCGCGCACGACGGCTCGGTCGGTGTGATCGCCGCGGACGACGCGGTGGACCGGCTGCGCGCGGCGCTCGCCGACGCGGGCGTCGCAACCGCGACGGCCGACGACGTCGAGGCCGCGGCGCGCGTCACAGTGGTCCCGGCGACGCTGGTCAAGGGCCTGGAGTACGACCACGTGGTGGTCGTCGAGCCGGCCGCGATCGTGGCCGCGGAGCCGCGTGGGCTGCACCGCCTCTACGTGGTGCTGACCCGGGCGGTCTCCCGCCTGGCCGTGCTGCACCGCGAGCCGCTGCCCGCGCCGCTGGCCACCTGACCTGGGCGGGCTGCTGCGGCCCGGCCCCTGGTCGCGGCCCGGCGAGCGGGCCCGGTCAGGTGCTCAACGCGGCGGCGACCTCGCGCAGCGGCCGGCCGGAGTCGGCGATCGGCACGGTGAACGACAGCCAGGAACCGTCGGTGAAGTCGATCCGCAGCCGCTTCGGGTTGAGCCGGTGCCACCCGACCCGGGCCGAGGCGACCTCCGCACGCGCGGCCGACCACGCCACCGACGTCTCGGCCAGCGCGCGTTCCTCGGCCTCGCGCCCGGCCAGCAGCTTGACCCCGCCGGTACGGCAGACCAGCAGCCGCCGGTCGGTGACCGCGAGCAGCGTCTCCCGGACCTGGAGGTCGGGCCGGGCCGGGCGGAGCGCGCGGTGCAGGCGGGAGGCGGCCGAGCCGGGCTCGCCACGGCCGGCGATCCCCCAGCCGATCGCATCGACCAGCCGGTCGCCGCGGTCCCAGGTGGCGAGCGGCAGGAGGACGTTCAGCAGCACCGAGCCGAGCGTCCGCCGACCCGGCTCGGCAGTGGACTCCGGTTCGGGCGGCGGCGCCGGAGCGAGGCCCTGGCCGACGTCGGCCTTGGCGTGGGCCAGCACGCGCTCGCCCGGCTCGACGAGCCGGTCGATCGGGTCGCGGTATCTGGTCTCGTCCATCGGCTCAGTATCGGCCGTCGCCGTAGCCGTCGTCGGTACGGCGCTCCGCCGCCGGGGCGTTGCCCATCACCTCGCCGACGATCTCGCGTACCCGGGCGGCGGCGGCCTCCTGCGCCCGGTTCGCCGCGGCGGTGATCTCCTCGGCCAGCGTGTACGAGTCGAACCGCATGGCCCGCGCGTTGATATCGGTGGAGAGGATCTTGCCGTCGGCGGCGGCCACCACGGTGACCAGGCCGGAGTCGCTGACCCCCTGGGCGCTGCTCTGCTCCAGCTCGGCCATCCGCGCGCCGAGTTCGCGCTGCCACCCGTCCAGGTTGCGGGCCAGCGCCTCGATCCGGTCCAGGGCCGGGAACGTCATGGGTGCCTCTCAGTTCACGATCGAGTCGAACACGTTCTGCACGCCCTTTGTGTACGGGCCGAGATCCTCGCGGTACGTGCCGTCCACCAGGTAGTTGCGGTCCTTGCGCCCGTCGGAGATGTCGTGCAGCCCCATGCCGGTGTCGAGCAGGGCGCCGCCGATACCGGGGATGTTCACCGGTGACGCCTGGTTGATGGCGAACTTGCCCGGGAACAGGATGGCGGCGCGTTTGGCCTTGAACAGCACCGCCTCCCTGGTGTAGCCGGCCTTACTGAACGCGCCGTACGCCTTCTTGGCCTTGCGGAGCTCCAGCACCACCTGGCGGTAGCGCATGAGCAGCTCGGCGACCTTCTGGAGCTTGGTGGCGAGCTTCGTGAGGATCTCCGCGAACCGCGCCACGATCTTGACCATGCGGCCGACGGTGGTGGCGAGCCGGGCCAGCACCCGTACCACTGTGGCGGCCAGGCTCACCCCGGCGCTCAGCACTGCCGCCACCGCGGCGATGATGACCTCGGTCAGGAACCAGAGCAGGAACTCCAGGATCAGCTCGACCAGCAGGTTGAACGCGTCGACAGCGGCATTGGCGGCGTCGACCAGCACCTCCTTGGTGCCGTCCAGCCCCTTGGCCAGTTCCTCCATCGCCTCCTCGATCGACTCCATCGAGGCGTGGAACTTGTCCGCCGCGTCGCCGTCCCAGGCGCCGCGCAGCCGGGCCCGGTCGGCGACCTGGTCGCCGGCGATCCGCCGGACCGCGTCGCCGGTGGTCAGCGCGAGCTGGGCCGCCCGCATCAGATCGTCCGGCTCGCCGGCGACCAGTTCCAGCAGCTGCTCGAACGGCCACAGCACGGCGTTCGAGAGCGGCTTGAACGGGTCGGGCGTGCCCGACACGATCTGCTCGAAGTAGGTCTTGTTGCGCTGCAGCGCCTCGGTGCTCATCCCGCCCCCCTCAGGCGCCCGGCTGGAACATGTCGGTGTTGGCAACGTCCGTGCCGGTGTACGCCTCGGCGGTGTCGCGGAGCCCTTCGGCGATCGTCGCCATCACCTCGGCGCCGTCCTCCAGCCCTGCCAGGCACGCCTCGAACTGCTGCTCGTACGCGGCGGCGAGACTGAACGACGCGGGCATCACGCCGAACGCGTGCCGGGCCACGTGGCCGTCGCGGAACAGCCGGTGCAGCTCACGGAACTGGCCGGCCCGGTCCCGGGAGGCGGCGGCGAACGCCGTCAACGCCTCCGGCTGCACCGCGAGATTCCTGCTCGGACTGGTCACGGACCCTCCCCAGTGTCCGGTCGGAACTTCCACCGTCCTCGACGGCGCCACCAGCCTAGGGGATGTGCGCAGTTCCACAGGGGGCGGCGACGGTTGCCCCGGCACGGTAGACAGGGAGTGCACGAGCACCCTTCCGCCGCCCGAGGAGCCCCGGATGATCCTGGCCCGCGCCGAACAGGTCAGTCGCCGCTACAGCGACGTGCTGGCCCTGGACCGGGTCGACCTGACCGTCCGGGCCGGGGAGCTGGTCGGCCTGCTCGGCCCGAACGGCGCCGGCAAGAGCACCCTGATCAACCTGCTGGTCGGGCTGCGCCGCCCGAGCGGCGGCCGGGTCGAGCTGTGCGGCGGCGACCCGCGTGACCCGGCGAGCCGGCGGCAGCTCGGCGTCACGCCGCAGGAGACCGGCCTGCCCGGCACGCTGCGGGTCGGCGAGGTGGTCGACTTCGTCTCCGCGCACTTCCCCGACCCGGTGCCCCGGGGCGAGCTGCTCGACCGGTTCGGCCTCGCCGACCAGGTACGCCGGCAGACCGGCGGCCTCTCCGGCGGCCAGCGTCGCCGGCTGGCGGTGGCGCTGGCGTTCGTCGGCCGTCCCCGGCTGGTGGTGCTGGACGAGCCGACCACCGGCCTCGACGTGGAGGCGCGGCACGCGCTCTGGGACGCGATCCGCGGCTTCCACGCCGACGGCGGCGCCGTGCTGCTGAGCAGCCACTACCTGGAGGAGGTGGAGGCGCTCGCGCAGCGCGTCGTGGTGATCGGCCACGGGCGGGTGCTGGCCGACGACTCGGTGACGGCGATCCGCGGGATGGTCGGCGTACGCCGGGTCAGCCTGGTCGCCGACGATCTGCCGACGCTGCCCGGGGTGGTCGCCACCGAACGCGCCGACGGGCGGGTGCACCTGCTCACCACCGACGCCGACCAGCTCGTCCGCGACCTGGTCACCGCCGGGGTGGCGTTCCGCGACCTGGAGGTCCGGCCCACCTCGCTGGAGGAGGCGTTCCTCGCCATCACGGCCGGCGACCGGCCCGCGCCCACCCCCGCCTAGGAGACAGTCGTGCCGCTCGCCCTCGTCCACGCCCGCTACCACCTCCTGGAGATCATCCGGATTCCGGTGGCGGTGGTGGGCAGCGCCTTCTTCCCCGCGGCCGCGATGCTCTTCTTCGTGGTGCCGTTCGCCGGCGACGACCCCACCGGCGCCACCTACGCCACCGCCGCCATGGTGACGTTCGCGGTGATGAGCGCCAACATCTTCCAGTACGGCGTGGGTGTCGCCGAGGACCGCGACCAGCCCTGGAACCCGTACACCCGGACCCTGCCGACCGGACCGGCCCCGCGACTCACCGGGCGGATCCTGGCCGGGCTGGTGCTGACGTACGTGTCGATGATCCCGGTGGTGGTGATCGCCGCGGTGGCCACCGAGGCCCGGGTCAGCGCGCTGCAGTTCCTGCTCGGGCTCGGCGCGGTAGCGGTGATCTCGGTGCCGTTCACGCTGCTCGGCCTGGCGATCGGCTACGCGCTGCCGAGCAAGGCGGCGATCGTGGTGGCGCAGGTGATCTTCTTCCCGCTGGCGTTCGGCGGCGGCCTGCTCTCCGGGCCGGACGACGCGCCCGGCTTCATCAAGGCGATCGCCCCCTACCTGCCGACCCGGGGCGCGGTGGAACTGATCTGGGCGGCGGTCACCGACTTCCGGCCCGGCACCCTGTCGCTGGTGATGCTGGGAGTCTGGGTGCTGGTGCTCGCCGCGGCCGCCGGCTGGGCGTACCGGCGGGACGAGGGACGCCGCTTCACCTGACCTTTTGTCCGGTTCCGGCCCGGTGGCCGACCCGGCGGTGCCACGATGCCGACAGGGCGGGTCAGCGGGACCGTCCCCGGCGAGAGGGGTCACCGTGAACGGCGTCGAGCCCGGCACACCCTGCTGGACCGACCTGGCCACGCCGGGGCTGGAGGACGCGCGACGGTTCTACCCCGAGCTGTTCGGCTGGACGGGGCAGATCTCCCCCGAGCCGGAAGCGGGCGGCTACACCGTCTTCCAGAAGGACGGCAAGGCCGTCGCCGGGGCCGGCCCGCCGGCCACGCCGGACCAGGTGCCGGTCTGGTCGATGTACGTGGCCACCGACGACGCCGACCTGGTCGCGACCCGGGTGGAGGCGGCCGGCGGGCAGGTGGTGGTCTCCCCGTTCGACGTCGCCACGCAGGGCCGGATGGCGGTGCTCGCCGACCCGGCGGGCGCGGTGTTCAGCGTCTGGCAGCCGATGGCGATGCGCGGGGCCGAACTGTTCAACGCACCCGGCGCGATGTGCTGGAACGAGCTGGTCACCCCCGATCCGGAGAACGCCAAGGAGTTCTACGCGCTGGTCTTCGGCTGGCACCCGGAGGAACGTCCCGCCGGGCCGGTGCCGTACACCGGGTGGCGCTGCGGCGCCCGGATCGTCGCCGGCATGCTGCCCCGGGCCGAGCCGATGCCGGAGGACCTGCCCGCGTACTGGGCCGTCTACTTCGCGGTGGAGGACGCCGACGTCACCGCCGCGCGGGCCGCCGAGCTGGGCGGCACCATCCTGGTCCCGCCGCGCGACAACCCGGCCGGCCGCAGCGCCGCCCTGCGCGACCCGTCCGGCGCCCTCTTCTCCATCTCCACCCTCCGCTGACCCCCTCCGCCGCGCGCGAGGCGGGTCCGGTCGAGATCTTGGTACGGGTTGGCCCCCAGGAGGGCCTGTTCGTACCAAGATCTATCTGCCCTCCCGGCAATCGGAACACCTGCCCAGGATTCGGGACGGCGCTCCCTGAGGGTGGGCTGTTCAGCGGCAAAGCCGCCACCCCGTCCGCCGATCTTGCAGTTGCGGCCCTCGTGGCGTCACATTCGCACCTTTTGTCGGGGCCGGAAGTGCAAGATCGACGGCGCGAAGGCGGGGCGGGTGGGGTCAGGTTGGGCGGACGGGGACCACCAAGGGGCCGTGGTCGCCGGGGATCACCCGGATGTGGGCTCGGTAGTGGCGGGCCAGCAGGGCCTCGGTGAGCACCTCGTCCGGTGAACCGGCGGCGGCCACCCGGCCGTCGGCCAGCAGCACCAGGCGGTCGGCGTACTCGCCGGCGATGGAGAGGTCGTGCATGGTGGCCAGCACGGTCAGGCCGTGCTCGCGGCGGAGCTGGTCGACCAGTTCCAGCACCTCCTGCTGGTGCCCGATGTCCAGCGCGCTCGTCGGCTCGTCCAGCAGCAGCAGGGTGGCGCCCTGGGCCAGCGCCCGGGCCAGGAAGACGCGCTGCCGCTCGCCGCCGGAGAGCGTGGCCAGCTCACGGTGCGCGAACGGGCCGAGGTCGAGCCGGTCCAGCACCTCGTGCACGGCGGCCAGGTCGGCGGCGGACTCGCGGCCCAGCGCCGGGATGTACGGGGTACGCCCGAGCAGCGTGTAGTCGAAGACCGACATGCCGGCCGGCACCACCGGGGACTGGGCCACCGTGGCCACCACCCGGGCCCGTTCGCGGCGGCGGAGCGCGCCGATCGGCGTACCGAAGAGTGCGACCTCGCCCGGGCCGGTCAGCAGGCCGCCGACGGCGCGCAGCAGGGTCGACTTGCCGGCGCCGTTGGGTCCGATCACGGTGACCCACTCACCGGCGGAGACCGTGAGGTCGACGCCGGCCAGGATCGGGTTGCCGCCGAGGGCGACCCGCAGGTCGTGCACGCGCACGGCGGGGGCGTTCACATCGCCACCCGGCGGGCGGTACGCAGGACGAGGACGAAGAACGGGCCGCCGAGCAGCGCGGTGACCACGCCGATCGGGATCTCGGCGGGGGCGGCGGCGGTACGGGCGACCACGTCGGTGAGCGCGAGGAACGCGCCGCCGAACAGCATGGACAGCGGCAGGATGATCCGGTGGCTGGAGCCGAAGAGCAGCCGCATGGTGTGCGGCACGATGATGCCGACGAAGCCGATCAGCCCGGACGCGGAGACCGCTGCGGCGGTACCGAGCGACGCGGCGGCGATCAGCAGGTAGCGGGAGCGCTGCGGGTGCAGGCCGAGACCGGTGGCCTCGTCGTCGCCGACGGAGAGCACGTCCAGCTCACGCCGGTGCAGCAGCACCACCACGGCGGTGAGCACGAAGTACGGCAGGACCAGCCACACGTCGTGCCAGCCGGCGGTGGCGAGCCGCCCGAGCAGCCAGGAGTAGACCTGCTGGATGTTGTCGGAGTGCTGTTGCAGCAGGTACGTCTGCCCGGCGCCGAAGAACGCCGAGACCGCCACCCCGGCCAGGATCAGCGTGGCCGGTGACCGGTCCCGTCCGCCGGCCGCGCCGAGCAGGTACGTCAGCACGACCGCGCCGAGCGAGCCGACGAACGCGGCGAGCGGGATGGTGATCGGCAGCCCGGTCAGCGCCCCGCCGGCTCCGGCGCCGAGCACGATCGCCGTGGTGACCGCGAAGCCGGCGCCGGCCGCCACGCCGAGCAGGTACGGGTCGGCCAGCGGGTTGCGGAAGACGCCCTGGTAGCAGCCGCCGGCCAGGGCGAGGAGCGCGCCGACGAGCAGGCCGAGCACGACCCGGGGCAGCCGCAGCTCGGTGATGATCGCGATTTCCCGCTCGGTGAGCCCGCTGTCGAGGCGTACCCCGGGTAGCAGGTTGAGCAGTTCGGCGGCGACGCTGCCGGGCGGCAGGCTGACCGGGCCGAGTGAGACGCCGGCCACCAGCGCGACGAGCACGGCCACGACTCCGGCGAGCAGCCAGCGCTTGCGTAGCCCGGCGGGCCGGACCGGGGCGCCGCCCGCGCCGGGCGCCCCGCGCCGCCCGGGGCGGGACAGCGGCCGGATGCCCGGCCGGGACGCCCGAGGCGTTCCGGCCGGGTTCGGGGCGGAGTCCGCCTGTCGTAGGGCCACTGTCAGGCCGGGACCTTGGCGGTGGCGTCGACGATGACCTTGAGCAGGTCGACCACGCGCGGGCCCCAGCGCGAGGCGATGTCGTCGTCCAGCTCCACGATCTGGTTGTTCTTCACCGCGTTGATGCCGGCCCACCCGCTGCGCGCCTTCACCGTGTCGGCGTTCTGCTTGCAGCACTTGGTGTCGGACAGGAAGACGAAGTCGGGGTTCGCCTTGACGATGACCTCCTGGGAGAGCTGCGGGTAGCCGCCGTTCTTCCCGTCGGCGTCGGACGGGTCGGCGATGTTCTCCAGCCCGGCGAGCGCGTAGATGGTGCCGATGAACGTCTTGCTGGTCGCGGTGTACAGCTCCGGACCCAGTTCGTGGAAGTAGGTCAGCTTCTCGGTGCGCTTGGGCAGGTCCTTGGTCAGCGCGGTGATGTCGTCCTTCATCTTCTGCACCACGGCCTCGGCCTCGGACCGGTGGCCGGTGAGCGTGCCCAGGTCGGTGAGCTGCCGGTACGTGTCGTCGAGCGTGGCCGCGGCGGGGATCTGCAGCACCGGGATCTTCAGCGCGACGAGCTGGTCGGCGATCTTGTTGAGGTTGTCCGAGATCACCACCAGGTCGGGGTTGCGGGAGGCGACCGCCTCCGCGTTCGGCTGGTAGCCGGACAGGTCGGTGCGGGGCGCGTCGGCCGGGTAGTTCGACTGGTCGTCGACGGCGGTGACCTGCTTGCCGGCGCCGATGGCGAAGAGCATCTCGGTGGAGGTCGGCGAGAGCGAGACGATCTTCTCGGGCCGCTTCTCCAGCGTCAGCTTGCCGACGGTGGCCGGGAACGCGCCGCCGGAGGCGCCGGTGGCGGGGGTGTCGGTCGAGGTCTTCTCGGCGCAACCGCCGAGAAGCAGCACGCCGGCCGCGAGCGCGGTGGCGAAGAGCCGGGGGGTACGTCGGGACATGAAGCCTCCTGTCGGTCGAGGAGTGTGGTGCTTCGCCGACAGGAAGAGAGGCCCGTCCGCGAGGCGCCCTTCCTCGAGAGCGCGTGTCGCGACCGGGCCGCAGGCGACCTGGCTCGTCCCACGTCCGTCGGCGCCGGCGGGAGGCCGACGCCGCGCGTACGGGGCATCACAGTTGCGGGACAGCGCCGGTTTCGCACCGGCTTCGCTGTGGCACGGTCGGTGCCACGGTAGCGCACGACCAGCGGAGATCGTCCGGACGGTGGGGGTGGGTGGGAACCCCGGCGGGGGTGGAACCGGGGTTCCCACCCGGTGGTGAGGTCAGCAGTACTGGCTCTGCTTGCCGATCGCCCGGTACGGGCAGTCGGCGTACTCGGACAGGATCAGCACGGCTTCCCGGTTGCGTGAGGTCTGCGCCGGGATCACCTCGTCCGGCGGGTAGAAGCCGCCGCCGGAGGCCGAGCCGGGGTACATCTCGAAGGTGTACGCCCAGATCTTGTGGGCGCCCCACATCCAGTCGATGCTGGTGCCGTCGGCGATGTAGAGGTCGCTCGACTGTTCCGGGGTGTAGTTGTTGGTCGCCGCCATCTGCCGTCCGATGGTGGCGAAGGTGTTGTACTGGTCGGTGTTCATCCCGGTGGCGGTGTTGTTGTACGTGTACCCGTACGGCCAGAGCACCAGCTGCGAGTAGGTGTGGAAGTCGATGTTCGCCTTGATCTGCTGCACCCCGCCGACGACCCGGCTGTTGACGAAGTTGCGCAGCGCCGCGGTCTCCGGCGCGGAGAAGGCGGACGGGCCCCGGTAGGTGTCCGACGACTTCGAGCTGGACGAGCCGCCGCAGCAGCCCCACTGGTAGCCCCAGTTGCGGTTCAGGTCGGTGCCGACGGCGGTGGAGCCGCTGTTGGGCTGCCGGTTCTTGCGCCAGGAGCGGTAGGAGCCGGTGGCGATGTCGTATTCGCTGCCGTCGGGGTTGACGGTGGGGACGATCCAGATCTCCCGGGTGTTGACGATGTTTGTGATCCGGGAGTCGCTGCCGTAGTTGTCGGTGAAGAGGTTGAGCAGGTAGATCGCCATTTCGACGGTGAGGTGCTCACGCGCGTGCTGCTGGGCGTTGAACAGGATCTCCGGCTCCGCCTCGTCGGTGGCGACGTTGTCGGAGATCTTCACGGCCATCAGGTCCCGGCCCTGGTAGGACGTGCCGATGCTCAGCTTCCGCGCGATGGTCGGGTGGTCGGCGACCACCTTGTTCACCACCGCTGTCAGCTCGGCGTAGTCGTGGTAGTTCGAGTCGGCGGGCGGGAACGCGTTGGCGGTCATGCCCCCGTCGGCGTGGTCGTGCTCCGGCACGACGTCCTTCTCGAGCCGGAACCCGAGCCGGGTGATCGCGTTCGCCTCGGCCTTGGTGGCCGTGACGTGCAACACACCGTGTTCGGAGTAGTCGATGGCGGCGCCGGTGCCGGCGACCGCGGTGCGGTCCGCGGCGGTGCGGGGGCCGAGCACCCGGTACGCGACGGTGGCCGGCTCGCCGGAGCCCTCCGGCGCGGGCCGGGCGACGGCGGGCGCGGCGGCCGCGCTGACGATGGTCAGGCCGACGGCGGCGGCGAGCGCCAGCCGGCGGCGGAACGGAGAGGTGCGGAAGGCCATGGACAACCTCCTGGGGGTACGGGAGAGCTCCCGTTGTCCGCACACTCCACCAGGAGACACATGGTCATATCAATATCTGTCTCTCCCTTTAGTCATCCCGACCTGATCGTCACTTCGGCAATGATTTTCCATGCCTGAACATCTGGCGAAACTTCCCGCCAGGCGCGACAGTGAACGGCAACGATGCCGTCTCCCCGTGGAGCTGCCATGTTCGGACGACCCATGCGCGCGGCCGCCCTCGCCGGCCTCACCGCGCTCACCCTCCTCGGCACCACCGCACCGGCCCAGGCACAAGCCCCGCGGCCGGGCGTCACACACGACGAACAGATCACGTTCCAGGAGTTCTCCCGCTTCCCCGACTGGCGCAGCGGCTCCCACCAGGGCACCCGCGCCGTACCGGGCCGCCACCCCGCGCTGACCATCGACCGCCCGGTGGGCACCACCGAGTTCACCGACGAGCACACCGGCACGACCCGCACCTGGGAGTACGCCACCTGGACCTCACCCGAGCGGCGGATCGGGTTCGACGCCAGCGAGATGGTCGCGTCCTGGAACGCCGCCACCCCGGCCGGCACCTGGATCCAGGTCGAGCTGCACGGCACGTACAACACCGGGGCGCAGACCCCGTGGTTCGTCATGGGCCGCTGGGCCTCCGGCGACCAGGACATCAAGCGGTCCACGCTGGACGGCCAGGGCGACCCCTGGTCGAGCATCTGGACCGACACGTTCTCGATCGACGACGCCGACGCCGGAGTGCTGCTGCGCTCGTACCAGTTGCGGCTGACGCTCTACCGCGCGCCCGGCCAGGCCGCCGCGCCGCAGGTGCGGATGCTCGGCGCGATGGCGTCGAACGTGCCCGACCGGTTCACCGTCACCCCGAGCCGGGGCGGCATCGCCTGGGGCACCGAGCTGGCCGTGCCGCGCTACTCGCAGAACGTCCACATCGGCGAGTACCCCGAGTACAACGGCGGCGGCGAGGCGTGGTGCTCACCCACCTCGACGGAGATGGTGGTCGAGTACTGGGGCCGCAAGCCCTCGGCCGAGGACACCTCCTGGGTCGACCCCGCCTACCCCGACCCGACCGTCGACCACGCCGCCCGGATGACCTACGACTACGAGTACGACGGCGCGGGCAACTGGCCGTTCAACACCGCGTACGCGGCGAGCTTCCCCGGCCTGGAGGGCCGGGTCACCCGGCTGCACTCGCTGGACGAGGCGGAACGCTTCATCAAGGCCGGCATCCCGGTGGTCACCTCGCAGTCGTTCCTCGCCAGCGAACTCGACGGGGCCAACTACGGCACCGCCGGGCACCTGTTCGTGATCGTCGGCTTCACCGCCGAGGGCGACGTGATCGTGAACGACCCCGCGTCCTCCTCGAACGAGGCGGTGCGCAACGTCTACAAGCGGGAGCAGTTCGAGCAGATCTGGCTGCGCACCAAGCGCTACCGGGCCAACGGCACAGTGGCCTCCGGCTCGGGCGGCATCGCGTACCTGATCAAGCCGGTCGACCGGCCGTGGCCGGTCGTCCCGGGCTCGACCAACTGGTGAGCGGCTCGACCATCCGGTGAACCGCTCGACCGGCTGGTGAACCGCGAAGGGCCCGGCGCGACGTCGCGCGCCGGGCCCCGCCGGTCCGCTCAGCTGTCGCGGCGTTCGCCCTCCGGCTCGGCCTGGTCCTCACCGGCCAGCGCGGAGCGCAGCCGGTCCTTCTCCAGGCGACGCCGCTCCGCCGCCTCCGCCATCTCCCCGGCCATCTGGTCCCGCAGGCCCTTGAGCAGGAAGAACGACAGCGTGGCGGAGAAGATCAACGCCAGCATCAGCCGCAGGAACATGTTCATGTCGACGAACCAGAGGGCCGCCAGCACGACGACGAACAGCCCGATCCGGCCCAGCGTGTACTTGAGCGCCGCGCTCATTCCCGCATTCCCACTCTCTTCGTGCCTCAGCCCGTACGCCGGGCCAGCCAGTGCACGCCATGAAACCAGACGACCGCGTAGACCACGGTGAACACCGCCGCGGCCAACGCTCCCGTGAACAGCGCGGGCAGTCCCGTGGCCAGCCCGGCGGCCAGCAGACCGGCGAGCACGCCGAGCGCGATGCCGGCCAGCGCCGCCACCACCCGGGCGGCGCCGAACTCCCAGGCCCGGAACTCGTCCCAGAACAACCAGAGCGGCAGGATCACCGCCAGCCAGCCGTTCGTGCCCCCGAAGCCGCTGTCGCCGATGGTGGCGAACGCCCATTCGAAGACCAGCAGCGCCAGCACTCCGATGACCAGGCCGGCGAGGCTCACGCCGAGCAGGTCACCGAGGGTCAGGATGCGTCCCTCGGCGTCACGCCGGGGGAAGGCGCGCTGCTGTTCCTCGCCGCTCATCGCCCGCTCAGGCCCAGACCTGCTGCGGCTCGGACCGGCGCTCGGCCAGCGACGGCGGCCCGTCGTACTCGCGCACGATCTCGTAGCGGGTGTTCCGCTCGACCGGGCGGAACCCGGCGTCCCAGATCATGTGCAGCAGGTCGTCGCGGTGCATGGTGTTCGGCGTGCCGTACGAGTCGGCGTCGTGGGTGATCTTGTATTCCACGACCGAGCCGTCCAGGTCGTCGACGCCGAAGTTCAGCGAGAGCTGCGCCACCGACAGGCCGTGCATGACCCAGAAGCACTTGACGTGCGGCACGTTGTCGAACAGCAGCCGGGAGACCGCGAACGTCTTCAGCGACTCGGCCGGCGAGGCCATCGTGGTGCGGGCCTGGATCCGGTTACGGATCTTGCCGTCCGCCGAGTCGACGAAGTCGTGCTGGTAGCGCAGCGGGATGAAGACCTGGAAGCCACCGGTCTCGTCCTGCAGCTCGCGCAGCCGCAGCACGTGGTCGACCCGGTGCCGGGGCTCCTCGATGTGGCCGTAGAGCATGGTCGACGGCGTCTTCATGCCCTTGGAGTGGGCCAGCCGGTGGATGCGCGACCAGTCCTCCCAGTGGCAGTTGTGGTCGACGATGTGCTGGCGGACTTCCCAGTCGAAGATCTCCGCGCCGCCGCCGGTCAGCGACTCCAGGCCGGCGTCCATCAGCTCGTCGAGGATCGCGTCGGCGGTGAGCCCGCTGATCTTCTCGAACCACTGCACCTCGGTCGCGGTGAACGCCTTGAGGTTGACGTTCGGCAGCGCGGCCTTCAGCTCCCGCAGCACCTTCGGGTAGTAGCGCCAGGGCAGCGTCGGGTGCAGGCCGTTGACGATGTGCAGCTCGGTGAGCTGCTCGTCCTCCATCTCCTTGGCCTTACGGACCGCCTCGTCGATCCGCATCGTGTAGGCGTCCTTCTCGCCCGGCTTGCGCTGGAACGAGCAGTACGCGCACGACGCCGAGCAGACGTTCGTCAGGTTCAGGTGCCGGTTGACGTTGAACATCACCCGGTCGCCGTTGAGCTCCGTACGCCTGTGGTGGGCCAGCCGGCCCAGCCAGGTCAGGTCGTCGCTGTCGTAGAGGGCGATGCCGTCCTCGCGGGTCAACCGCTCCCCGGCGTACACCTTCGCTTCGAGTTCGCGCTTGAGTCCGGCGTCCATCCGAAAGCCACGTCCTTCCCCCTGGGTTCCCGATCGAGCGTACGTCGCGGGTCCGACCAGCCGCCGACGTGGTCGAGCCAGTTCACCCGCCGTCACTCTCCGCACATCGACATCGCTGCGACGGTGAGGTAAGACAGGGTGGGGCGGAACACACACCAGTGCCGTCCTGTCCTGACACGCCCCACCTCGCGTGGCGGGCACCAGACCGGACGGGGAGCGGAATGTCCGACAGCACCAAGGCCCGGCGGCGACGAGGCCGGCAGCCGGTGATCTCACCGGTCCTGCGTCCGGCCCTCTGGTCCGCCCTCCTCGGTGCGGTCGCGGCGGCGGCGCTCGCCACCCCGGCCTGGGCCGACCCGCTGCCCGACACCGTGCCCAGCACCGGCTCCCGCCCCCAGGTCACCGGCCCCCTGCAACTGCCCGGCAGCGTCCCCGGCCTGCCCGGCAGCGTCCCCGGCCTGCCCGGCAGCGTTCCGGGCGTGCCCGGAGTAACCGTCCCGGGCCTGCCGGGCGGCACCACCGGCGTCACCAACCCGGCCGACGGCCCGCTGATCGCGCAGATCAACCAGCTCGACGCCCAGGTCGGGCTGCTGGGCGAGGAAATGCTGCGGATCAAGGGCGAGCGGGACGCCGCACAGGCCGAGCTGACCCAGTCCGCCGCCCGGCTCAAGGAGGCCCAGGACGCGCTCACCCGGGCCCAGGAGAACGCGAAGAGCGCCGCCGCCGACGCGGTCAAGGCCGACGCGGCGCTGCCGCCGGGCGAGTTCGGCGCCAGCCTGCGTGACTTCGCCAACCTCCAGCGCATCACCCGGGGCGACAAGGCCGAGGGCGCCACCACGTCGGTGACCGGCGAACTCCTCCGGGCCACGAACGCCGAGCGGATCGCCCGGGAGGCGCACGACTCGGCCCAGCGCCGGGCGACCGAGAAGGCCGCCGAGTTCACCCGCGCCGAGACCGACCTGCGCAAGCAGGAGACGACGCTCGTCGCGCTGCGCAAGGAGAACGCCGCCAAGCTGCTCGAGATCGAGCGCCTGGCCGACGCCGCCGAGCAGCAGCTCGGCAGCTCGTACGTCGTCAACCAGAGCATCGACGGTCTGGCGGCGGACCCCAAGGCGCTCGCCGCGGTCCGCTACGCCCTCGCCCAGCTCGGCGACCCCTACCTCTGGGCCGCCGAGGGCCCGGACCGGTTCGACTGCTCCGGCCTGGTGCTCGCCTCCTACCGGTCGGCCGGCTACAAGGGCCTGCCGCGGGTCGCGAAGGACCAGTACTACGCCACCCGCTCCCGCACCGTCTCACCGAACGCGCTGCTCCCCGGCGACCTGCTCTTCTTCGCCTCCAGCAGCAGCTGGACGAGCATCCACCACGTCGCCATGTACATCGGCAACGGCAAGATGGTGGAGGCGCCCCGGACCGGCGACGTCGTCAAGATCTCGGTGGTCCGCTGGTCCCGGCTCTACGCCGCGACCCGGGTGATCGGAGCCGTCGCCGCCCCGGCCACCCCGGCTCCCCCGCCGCCCGTGCCGACCACCCCGCCGCCGTCGTCCCCGACGCCGAAGCCGACGCCCACCACGCCGAAGCCGACGCCGACGACCCCCAGGCCGACGCCGACCACCCCGAGGCCGACCACGCCCACGCCGGACCCGACGACCTCCAGCCCGACGCCCAGCACGCCGCCCAGCCCGCCCGAGGAGCCGACGCCGACGCCGAGCGAGAGCAAGAGCGCCGCGCCGAGCACCAGCGCCGCCCCGAGCAGCAGCAGCGTCGCCCCGTCGCGCAGCACGTCCGCCAGCGCCTCTGCCAGCGCGAGCGGCAGCGCCGACTGACCCAACCCGCACTCCGGCTGTGCGCCCGGGCCGGAATATGGCACGGTGAGATCCAGGCACTTTCGGCCGGCGCCACGGTCGGGGGCGAGCGTAGGTGCGGAGGGGCGAGATGGGCGAGCACGAGGTTCCGGCGGAGAAGGTCCACCCCGGACCGACGCCCGACGCCGCCGACCCTGCCGACGACAGCCCGGCAGCGGCCCGCCCCGGGCCGGTGGCCGTCGCGCGGGCACGGGTGACCGTCGCCGGGGCGGCCGTACCGCCTCCCGCAGGCGACGAGCCGCCGGCGGCGCCGTCGAGCCCAACCACGTACCGCGCGGGCACCCCGGCGGACGCCCCGCCGCTGGACCGGCGTCAGCCCGGCGCGACAGTTCCCCCGTCGACCTGGTCCGCCTTCGCCGTGGCCGAACGCCCGGCGACACCCGAGGCCCCCATCAGCACACCCGCTGCGGGTACGCCCTCCCCGGCCACGCCGGACGGCCCGGCTGCCGGTATCCCGGCTCCCCGTGTCTCCGGTTCCGCCCGGGTGCCCGTGCCCACTCCGACGGCCCTCGCCGACTCGGCTGCCCCGGCCGTTCCGCCTGCCGTGTCCGCTCCCGCCGTTTCCGCTCCCGCCGACTCGTCCACACCGGCCGCTCCGGCTGGCGTGTCCACTCCGGCGGGCGGCGAGACGCCGGGTGAGGACGCCGCCGGCGCGGATGCGGTCGCGACCGACGATCGACCGGACCGCGACGCCGCGCCGGGCGGGCCGGAGAACGCGGCCGGAAGCACCGCCACCGATCCCCGGGACGGCGCCCCGGCAGCCGGGTCCGCCGACTCCGGCACCGCGTCCCCCGCCCTCGCCGAGCAACCGGCCGGGCCGGGTGCGGTGCCCTCCGCGAAGCCCGCCGACCTCGATGCGGCGCCGTCCGCGAAGCCCGCCGGGCTCAATGCGGCGCTGTCCACGAAGCCGGCCGGGCAAGGCGGGACGGCGCACGCCCGGGCCAGCGCCGCGGTACCCGGCCTGAGCCGGGTGTCCGCCGACGAGATCGCCGCCTCGGTGGTGACCGCTCCCGCCGCCGCGACCGTCTACCGGGCGGGTCCGGTGAACCCGGAGCCGCCCGAGCCCGCCCAGCCGCCGGAGCCCGCGCAGCCCCCGGCCCCGCACGGTCCGGAGCCCGAGCCGGCGCCGACCCCGGTACCGGGTCCGACCCCGCCGTCGCCCGCGCCGCCGGTGCCGGAGCCGGAGCCGCCGTTCCGGCCCACGCCGCCCGCGCCCGCGCCGCCCGCGCCGGCGCCCACCCCACCGGGGCCGGTTCCGCCCGTACCGGGGCCGCCGGTGCCGCCGCCCGGACCCGCGGTGCCCCCGCCGCCGCCCCCACCGGGTCCGATGCCCGCGCCTCCGTTCCCGCCACCACCGGCGATGACGGCCGCGGCGAACCCGTTGCCCGCGCCGCTGTTCCCCGCGCCACCGGCCACCGCAGGCCCGTCGTTCGGCACGCCGTCGGCCACCCCAGGCGCGCCGTCGTTCGTCACGCCACCGGTCACCGCGGGCCCGCCGTCGTTCGCCACGCCGTCGGCCGGCTCGGCGGTGCCGCCCGCGCCGGCCACCACGCCCTTCCCGTCCGCGCCGCCGGCCACGACCGGCACTCCGGCGTCCTCCGCCGAGTCGCCTCCGGCGTGGGCCGCCGCGCCCGTCTCCGCCCCGCCGCCGCCCGCGGTCCCGGCGCCGGCGCTGCCGACCTGGCCGCCGCCGGCCACGCCGGCCCGCGACGCCGACGCGACCCGTCCGGTACGTCAGCAGTCCGGCAGCACGGACCTCGCCGGCGCCGTCTACGGCGGCGGGACGGACGGACCCGGTTTCGCCACCGTGTCGTTTCCGCAGGGCAATCCGCTGGAGAACTCCGGCTCGCTGACCGGGCACATCCTGGCTCAGGGCTGGTCCGAGGAGAGCCCGGCGGCCCGGGGCGGCAACGCCAAGGTGATCATCGTGCTGGCGGTCGCGCTGACCATGCTCATCGCGATCAGCCTGCTCGTGGTCTTCCTGGCCAACGACGCGCTCAGCGGCCTGACCGGAGCCATGCCGATCGAGTGACGGGGTGAGCCCGCCCACTACCGCCTCGCACTGCCGTGGCGGAGTGGGCGAAGCGCCGTACACTTGTCTCCGATTACTGACCTGGCGCGCCCCGATTGCGCGCTCATGGGCGATCTTGCGGGCGATTCGGCGGCGTGACAGGCCGCGGCGGGCCATCGCGAAGATGCGCCCCGCTCGAGAGGCATTTCTTGACCACGTTCGCTGAATCCAGCACGTCCCCGTCCGTCGACCCGAACTCCGACGCCGTCGACTTCGCGTCGCTCGGCCTGCCCCGGCAGCTCGTCGAGGCGCTCGCCCGGCAGGGCATCACCACCCCGTTCGAGATCCAGCGGGCCACCCTGCCCGACTCGCTCGCGGGCCGCGACGTACTCGGCCGGGGCCAGACCGGCTCGGGCAAGACGCTCGCCTTCGGCCTGCCGGTGATCGCCCGGGTCGCCGACCGCAACCGGGCCCGGCCGCTGCACCCCCGCGCGCTCGTCCTGGTCCCCACCCGTGAACTCGCCATGCAGGTGAACGACGCCCTCGTGCCGCTCGGCAAGTCGGTGGGCGTCTTCCTGAAGACCGCCGTCGGCGGCGTGCCGTACGACCGGCAGATCGACGCGCTGCGCCGCGGCGTGGAGATCGTCGTGGCCACCCCGGGCCGGCTCGGCGACCTGATCGAGCGCGGCGTCTGCCGGCTCGACGACGTCGAGATCACCGTGTTGGACGAGGCCGACCAGATGGCCGACATGGGCTTCCTGCCCGAGGTCACCCAGCTTCTGTCGAAGACCCCGGCGGACGCGCAGCGGCTGCTGTTCTCGGCCACTCTGGACAACGACGTCGACACGCTCGTCAAGCGGTTCATGACCGACCCGGTCACCCACTCGACCGCACCGGCCACCGCCGCCGTGTCCACCATGGACCACCACCTGCTGCTGATCCCGCCGCACGACAAGTTCGCGGTCGCGGCGTCCATCGCCGCCCGCGAGGGCCGCACCATGCTGTTCGCCCGTACGCAGCTCGGCGTGGACCGGCTGGTCGAGCAGCTCGCGGCCGTCGGCGTGCGGGCCGGTGGGCTGCACGGCGGCAAGACCCAGCGAATGCGTACCAAGACGCTCGCCGAGTTCCGCGAGGGCCGCACGCCCGTGCTGGTCGCTACCGACGTGGCGGCCCGCGGCATCCACGTCGACGGCGTGTCGCTGGTGCTGCACGTGGACCCGCCGAAGGACCCGAAGGACTACCTGCACCGGGCCGGCCGCACGGCTCGGGCCGGCGAGTCGGGCGCGGTGGCGACGCTCGTGCTGCCCAAGCAGCGCCGCACCACGCTGGCCATGATGGAGAAGGCGGGCGTCGAGCCGGCCGAGACCCGGGTCCGGGCGGGCGACGAGGCACTGGCCGAGCTGACCGGCGCGCGCGAGCCCAGCGGCGTACCCGTCCGGGACGAGCCGGAGCCGCGGCGCGGCGGCCCGCGCCGCTTCGGCGACCGGGACGGCCGGGGCTTCGACCGGGGTGGCCGGGGCGGCTTCTCCGACCGTGGCGAGCGCCGGTTCGGCGACCGCGACGGCCGGGGCGAGCGCCGCTACGGCGACCGGCCCGCGGGCGAGCGGTCCGGCGACCGGTTCGCGGACCGTGGCGGTGACCGCCGGTTCGGCGACCGGCCGGCGGGCGAGCGCTACTCGGGCGAGCGGGCCGGTGGCGGCGAGCGCCGCTTCGGGCGGCCGGAGCGTCGCGACGACCGGAGCTTCGGCGACCGGCGGTCCGACGGCCGGAGCTTCGGCGAGCAGCGGTCCGACGACCGTGGCCAGCGCAGCGACCGCTTCGGCGGCCAGCGCGACGACAGGCGTTTCGGCGAGCGCGCCGACCGCCCGTTCGGGGACCGGCACCGGCCGGCGGCCGGGCGCGGGTACGACCGCGACGAGCGGCGGTACGACGACCGGCCGGGTGGCTTCGGTGACCGTCGCCAGGAGGACCGCCCGCACGCCGAGCGGCGTTTCGGTGACCGGGGCGACGCGCGCCCGGCCGAGCGCCGGAGCGGCGGTTTCCGGGCCGAGGGGCGGGGCCGGGACGACCGGCGCGGCTTCGGCGGGCGACCGCCGGCGCGTACCCACTGATCTGAGCGCACCCACGACGCCGCCGCCGAGCACCCGCTCGGCGGCGGCTGTGCGTCTGCGGGTCAACGGGCCGGTGGCGTTCTAGCTGCGCGGTGCGAGGACGGGATACCGCCGGGTCGGCTCGTTCAACATCGACAGGCGATGCCGAGGCTGCCAGTCGGGCGGCGGTGTCGGGATGGTCTGATCGATGGTCTGCCGGAGACTTCGCCGAGCGGACCGGCCCCACGACCAGGCCACCCAGCAGCCGAACGCCTGGGCGATGACGGCGGACAACAGCAGACCAGTGCCGATCGGGTCAGACATCGCGCACCGACCGCAGCCAGCCCATGAATCGAATGTGCATCTTGGCGGGATCCGGCGGCTCGGAGTAGAGCCCGGCCAGGTCATCGGTCGCCTGCCGCATGAGGGCGGCCAGATCGACGGCGAGGTTACGCCGGTCGTGCCTGTAGTCAGCGACCAACTCGACCTTTGCGTTTTCGCACGGCCAGTTGAGCAGGTCTGCCGTGCAGACCCAAAGGGGTTTCAGCGGAGCGTGGCGCTGGGTCACTCGGGGCCTCCTGCCGTGGGTCGGCTTCCAGGTGGCACCCCCGTCCGCCGCGAACTCGCCACCGGGCGGGGGGCCTGATCCATCAGATCGCTCCCTTGCCCCCCTGTCAATGTTGACGGGCCCACGTAGGTGCGATTTCTTGTTCGCGTCAAGATAGTCGGGTCGGCCCGCTCCTACCTTCGAAGTCGTGACCAAGGAGACGGGACCGGGCGAACTCGTCGCGGCCGGTGAGATCTTGAAGATGCTCGGCGTGGGCAGATCGAGATTCCGCGAGATCCGGCGGCATCCCGCATTCCCCGCGCCGTATCAAGAGCTGTCGGTCGGCGCCGTCTGGCTGAAGCGGGACGTGGAGCGGTACATCCGGGAGCACCGGCCGCCCCGGCCGGCGGACGACGACGAGTAGCCCGAAGAGGCACGACCATGACTACCTTCGTCGGGTGAGACGACCACGCCTGTACGGGCCCGGTGAGCTGGCCGCCCTGTTCGGCGTATCGCGTCAGCGGGTCCTGCAGATCACCCGCCGCCCCGGGTTCCCCGAGCCGCTCGCCCGGCTGATCGGCATGAACGTCTGGGACGCGGACGAGGTCGACGAGTGGGCCCGCCACAACCGGCCGTCGCGCCCCACTGAGGGCGACGAGCAGGGGTAGTCAGTGGCCATCCGGCCGGCGGCGGCGTTCGCGCATCCGCTGCCGCCGACGGCCGGGTCGCGTAACGTCCGGACCATGCCGAAGTCGCTCTTCTGGGCCCGGACCGACACCGCCGGCTGCGAGCACGTCGTGCTCGACGGCGGGCAGGGGCTGACCGCGCAGGGCGTGGCACTCGCCGTGGACCCGATCCCGTACACCTGCCGTTACCGCCTGGCGCTCGCGCCCGACTGGTCGACCGACCAGCTGGAGGTCGAGGCAGAGGGCGCGGGCTGGTCGCGGAGCGTACGCCTGGAACGGGGCCGGGACGGGTGGCGCGTGCGTACCGGCGAGGAGGGTGACCTGGACGCGGCGCTGAGCGCGGCGGGCCACCCACCGGCGGGGTTGCCGGGCACCGACGACCCGGGCCGGCTGGACGACGCGCTCGACGTCGACCTGGGCGGGTCCCCGCTGACGAACACGCTGCCGATCCGCCGGATCGGGTTGGGGCGGCTGCCCGCCGACATGGCGACGGCGGTGACCGTGGCCTGGGTGCTGCTGCCCGGCCTGGCCGTGGTCCCCGCCGAGCAGGTCTACACCTCGCTCGGCCCGGGCCGGGTCCGGTACGCCAGCGGCACGTTCACGGCCGACCTGGAGGTCGACCCGGAGGGTTTCGTGGTGCGCTATCCGGGGCTGGCCGAGCGGGTCGACCCGCGCTGACAGTCCGGGGTCCGGCTCAGGCCGCCGGCCAGGTGCCGTCGGTGAGGAACCGGTCGATGGTGGCCAGGTGCGGGGCGAGGTCGAGGCCCTGCGCGGCCACCCACTCGTCGGAGTAGTAGGTGTCGCCGTACCGGTCGCCCGGGTCGCAGATGAGCGTGACCACCGAGCCGGTACGTCCGTCCGCCAGCATCTGGGCGATCAGCCCGAACGCGCCCCACAGGTTGGTGCCGGTGGAGCCGCCCACGCGGCGGCCGAGCACCGCCGAGCCGGCCCGCATGGCGGCGAGCGACGCGGCGTCCGGGACCTGCACCATCCGGTCCACCACGCTGGGCAGGAAGGACGCCTCGACGGTGGGCCGCCCGATGCCCTCGATCCGGGAGCCGCGGCCGGTGCACGCCGACCAGTCACCGGCCTGCCAGGCGGGGTAGAACGCGGAGTTCTCCGGGTCCACCACGCAGAGCTTGGTGGGCAGCCGCCGGTAGCGGGCGTAGCGGCCGATGGTGGCGCTGGTGCCGCCGGTGCCGGCGCCGACGACGATCCAGGCGGGCACCGGGTGCCGTTCCAGCGCGAGCTGGGCGTAGATCGACTCGGCGATGTTGTTGTTGCCCCGCCAGTCGGTGGCCCGCTCGGCGTACGTGAACTGGTCCATGAACCGGCCGCCGGTGTCCTCGGCGAGCCAGCGCGCCTCCACCACCACCTTCGCCGGGTCCTGGACGAGGTGGCAGCGCCCGCCCTGGAACTCGATCTGGGCGATCTTCTCCGGTGACGTGGAGGCGGGCATGACCGCGATGAACGGCAGCCCGAGCATCCGCGCGAAGTACGCCTCGGAGACCGCCGTCGAGCCGGACGACGCCTCGACGATCGTGGTGTCCGGGCCGATCCAGCCGTTGCAGAGCCCGTAGAGGAACAGCGAGCGGGCGAGCCGGTGCTTGAGCGAGCCGGTGGGGTGCACCGACTCGTCCTTGAGGTAGAGGTCGATCCCCCACTCGCGGGGCAGCGGGAACGGCAGCAGGTGGGTGTCGGCGGAGCGGTTGGCGTCCGCCTCGACAGCGGCGATCGCCTCGGTCACCCAGCGCCGGCTGGCCTCGTCGCACCGGTCGAGATGAGTCACGTCGGCAACGTTACAAGCGAGGTGGGCTCGGGTTTTCCCGGACCCGGCGGGCCTGCCGCCGTTGACCGGCCCGGCCGGTGGCCCGGATCACCGGCGTGAGCGCCAGGGCGAGCCGGGGGAAGGCGTCGAGCAGCCGTACCTGGGCGCCGCGCCAGCGCGGCAGGCTGACCACCGGCCGGGGCCGCCGGGCCAGCCGGACGGCCCGCGCGGCCACCCGCTCCGGCGTGAGCAGCGAACCGGTGAAGGATGCCAGCGCGCCCGGGTCGTCCAGCTTGTCGTGCAGCATCGGCGTCCAGATCCCGTCCGGGCACAGGCACGACACGTGTACGCCCCGGACGCCGGCCATCCGCAGGTCGCTCAGCGTGCCGAGGCTGAACGCGAGCAGGGCGTGCTTGCTGGCCGCGTACACCGTCTCGCCTGGCGCGGCGATCAGCCCGGCCAGCGAGACGACGTTCAGCACGTGGCCGCGGCCCTGCTCGCGCATCACCGCGACGGCGGCGAGCGTGCCGTTCATCGCGCCGAGCGCGTTCACCTCGACCACCGCGCGCCGGGTCGGGGCGTCGTGCGCCCAGGACGGGCCGGTGAACAGGATGCCCGCGTTGTTCACCCAGAGCCCGAGGCCGCCGGGTGCGGCCGCCGCCTCGGCGGCCACGTCCGCGCAGGCGGACTCGTCGCGTACGTCGAGCGGGCGCGACCAGCCACCCAGCGGCGCGGCGGCGGTCGCCACGGCATCGGCGTCGACGTCGGTGAGCAGCACGTTCCAGCCGTCGGCGTGCAGCGCGACGGCGATGGCCCGGCCCAGCCCGCCGGCCGCGCCGGTGACCACTGCGGCGCCGCGTCCCGAGATCGTCATCGGCGCACGGTAACCGCAATCCCCGCGCCGGGGCCAGAGTGATCAGGCGGTGGGCGGTTCCAGCGGCTGCGGGCGGTTCTCCCACTTGGTCGACAGGGCGATGCTGGTACGGGTGGATGCCACGCCGGCCGTCCGGTTCAGCCGGACGATCAGCTGCTCCAGCTCGGCGATCGTGCCGACCCGCGCCTTGAGCAGGAAGGACTCGACGCCGGCCATGAAGTAGCAGGACTCGATCTCGGGGATGCGCCGGAACGACTCCAGCACGTCGTCGGTGTCCGCGTCGGAGTCCTCGATGATGCCGATGAGCGCGGTGACGCCGAGCCCGATCGACTCCGGCTCGACCTCGGCCCGGTACGCCCGGATCACGCCGCTGGACTCCAGCTTGCCGACCCGCTCGTGCACGGCCGGGGCGGAGAGGCCGACCTGACGGGCCAGCTCGGCGTACGACAGACGGGCGTTGCCTCGCAACAGCTCCACAAGGCTCAGGTCGATCGTGTCCACGGAGAGTGACCCTATCTCGATCGGGGCCCGGCACTGCGGCCACCGGGCGACGATGAGGTCGGGCCGCGCCTATCACAAACGTGCGCTCACGGGGGTTCTCCGCCGGTACCATTTCCTAACTTCCCAGTGTGTGCGTTTTTCGCGTTTGGCGGACACGTCCGGTAGCCGGTGCTGTAATTGCCATACGTCCCTCATGACGGCTCTGGGCTCGCACCGGCCGGGGGCAGTGTGTTCAGCCGGGGGCTTCGTCGACGCGAGGAGGGGGCTGTGGACACTGGAGATCGCCTGCTGACACCGGGTGAGGTCGCTGCGCTGTTTCGGGTTGACCCGAAAACCGTGACCAGATGGGCAGCGGCCGGCCGGATCGGCAGTATCCGGACTCCAGGAGGGCACCGCCGGTTTCGGGAATCCGAGGTGCGGGCCCTGCTCGAGGGGGAGGGCATGCTGGACGAGGCGGAGGACATGGGCAAGGCCCGCAACATGGGCCCGACCGCTTCCACCGGCCCCGGCCCGGCGAACGCCGGCATGTACTGAACGTGCGGGGCGCGGTCCGATCGAGGCCGCGCCCCGCTCGTCGTACGCCGGGTCCGGTCAGGCCGGGCCGGGTTCCCGGCGACCGGAGGCCAGCTCGCCGGCCCACCGCCGGAACAGCGTGTGCGGGACGCCCAGCGCGTCCAGCACCTTGCCGGCCACGAAGTCCACGAGCTGCCCGGCGGAGGCCGCCGCCCCGGTGCCGTAGAAGCCCGGGCTGGCCGGCAGCACCACGGCTCCGGCGTCGTGCAGCGCGATGAGGTGCTCCAGGTGGCTGCGGGTCACCGGGGTCTCCCGGGGCACCACCACTACCGGGCGGCGCTCCTTGAGGTTCACCTCGGCGGCACGCTGGAGCAGATCCTTGGAGAGCCCGATGGCGATGCCGGCGCAGGCGGCGGTGCTGGCCGGCACCACCGCCATCCCACGTACCCGATAGGAGCCGCTGCTCGGGCCGGCGGCCAGGTCACCGGCGGGCCAGTGCCGGATGTCCGCGCCGGTGAGGTCGCGGTCGAGCCAGGCGGCCAGGTCCTCGGCCCAGTGCCCGTCCCGGAAGGGCCGGCCGGTTTCGTCCAGCACTGTCAGCCGGGCCGCCCGGGACACGATCAGGTCCACCGCCTGGCCCGCGTCGAGCAGTGCCCGGACGACCGCCGCCGCGTACGGCGTGCCCGAGGCGCCGGAGACACCCACCACCCATGGTTCGCGCATGCCCTCAAGCGTGCCTGGTCGCCGCGGGCGGCGGACCACGACCCCCGTTCGGGCGGCCCGCCCGGGATGTCCAGAGGGTTCACGGGAGTTCCCTCGGCGTGAAATTCTTCGATCGGCAAATCCACTTCCGTGGGAAGGGCCGGTGATGACTGCGGCGGTGCTGCGGGCGCTGCGCTCCGACTGCCCCATCACGCCCCGCCTCTCCCCGTACGCGGACGACGTGCAGGGCTGGCTGGTGGAACTGGTCGACCGGCTCGGTCTGCCGCCCGACCCGGCCACCCGGCGGCGGCTGGCGCGGGCCGGGTTCGCCCGGTACGCCGGCCGCCTCTACCCGGACGCCACCGAGGCGGACCTGCGGGTGCTGACCGCGCTGTTCACCTGGTTCTTCCTGGTCGACGACGCCTGCGACGGGCGGGACGGGCTGACGCCGGGGCAGATCCGCGCGTTGCGCGACGGCGCGCTCGCGTTGCTGCGCGAAGGTCCGCGAGCCCGCCATCCGGGCTTCTCCGGCCCGCTGCGCCGCCTGTTGGTGCAGGCGTGGCGGGAGCCCCGCCGCCGGATGCCGGCCCGCTGGCGGCTACGTTTCGCCGACGCGGTCGCCGACCACCTCGACGGCGTCCACCGGGAGGCCACCGCCACCGGGTCGGGCCGTCCGCCGGGCGTCGCCGAGTACGTGCGGCTGCGCCGGGCCACGTCGGCGGCGTACGTGTCGTACCCGCTCATCGAGTTCGCGTCCGGACGCCCGCTGCCCGACGCGGTCTACCACCACCCGGCGCTGCGGCGGCTCGCGGACCTCGCGAACGACCTGCTGTCCTGGTTCAACGACATCGCCTCGCTGGAGCGCGACCACGCCACCGGCGGCGGGCACAACCTGGTGCTGGCGGTGGCCGCCGAGCGGGGCGTGCCGCTGCCGGCGGCGGTCGACCTGGTGGCCGGGCACTGGCGGGCCGAGATGGACCGGTTCGCGGCGCTCCGCGCGGCGGCGCCGTCGTTCGGCCCGACGCTCGACGACGCCGTCTCCGTCCACCTCGACGGCCTGGCCGCCGCCGTGCGCGGCACCGTGGACTGGACGCTGGAGAGCGCCCGCTATCCGGTCACCCCGGCGTCCTGACCGCGTTCCGGCGTTGCCGTTACGGCCGCAGGCCGAGCCGGATCACCAGGTCGAGCAGCGCGAGGACGAACAACGCGATGCCGACGAAGCCGTTCGCGGTGAAGAACGCCCGGTTGACCTTGCTCAGGTCGGTCGGGCTGACCACCAGGTGCTGGTACGCGAAGGCGGCAGCGGTCAGCGCCAGCCCGATCCACCACAGCCAGCCGAAGCCGACCCACGCGCCGAACCAGATGAACAGCGCGAACGTCACCACGTGCGCGACGGTGGAGGCGTGCAGCGCGAAGCGCCGGCCGTACCGGGCGGGGACGCTGTGCACGCCGATCTCCCGGTCGATCTCCGAGTCCTGGCAGGCGTAGATCAGGTCGAAGCCGCCGATCCAGAGGCCGACCGCCGCGCCGAGCAGCCAGGCCGGGCCGGAGCCGTCGAGCGTGCCGGTGACCGCCAGCCAGGCGCCGACCGGGCCGACCGCCTGCGCCACCGCGAGGATGGCGTGCGGCCAGTTGGTGAACCGCTTGCCGTACGGGTAGACGACCAGCGGCACCACGGCCAGCGGCGCGAGCACCAGGCAGAGCGGGTTGAGCAGGGCGGCGGCGGCCAGGAACACCACGAGCGCGACGGCCGCGCCGGTCCAGGCCGTCCGCACGCTCACCGCGCCGGTGACCAGTTCCCGGTTCGCCGTACGCGGGTTCCGCGCGTCGATCCGCCGGTCGAGGATGCGGTTCGCGGCCATGGCGAACGTCCGCGCGCCGACCATCGCCACGGTGATCAGCAGCAGGTCGCCCCAGCGCACCCGGCCGCCGTTGAGCTGCATGGCGGTCAACGCCGACAGGTACGCGAACGGCAGCGCGAAGACCGAGTGCTCGATGGCGACGAGCTTGAGGAAGGACGCGACCCGGCCGGGCCGTTCCTGTACCGCCGCCGTCATCAGATCCCGTATTCCTTCCAGCGCTTGTCCACCAGTGAGACCACCTCGGGCGACATCCGCATCTCCTCCGGCCAGCCCCGGGTGTAGCCCTCCTCGGGCAGCTTGCGGGTCGCGTCGATGCCCGCCTTGCCGCCCCAGAACTGCTGGTACGAGGCGTGGTCGAGGTGGTCCACCGGGCCCTCGGTGAGCAGCAGGTCACGGGCGTAGTCGACGTTGCCGAAGGCGCGGAACGCGACCTCGTTGTAGTCGTGGACATCGCAGTCCTCGTCCACGATCACGATCAGCTTGGTCAGCGACATCATGTGCGCGCCCCAGATCGCGTTCATGACCTTCTGCGCGTGCTTCGGGTAGCGCTTGCGGATCGACACGATCGCGCAGTTGTGGAAGACACCGGCGGCGGGCAGGTCGTAGTCGACGATGTCCGGGATCAGGAAGCGCAGCAGCGGCGCGAAGATCCGCTCGGTGGCCTTGCCGAGACCGTGGTCCTCCTGCGGCGGCTGGGACGTGACGATCGAGTGGTAGACCGGGTCGCGCTGCATGGTCATGCACTCGATGTGCATCACCGGGAACGGCTCGACCGGCGTGTAGAAGCCGGTGTGGTCGCCGAACGGGCCCTCGGGCAGCCGCTCGCCCGGCTCGATGTAGCCCTCCAGCACGATCTGCGCGTGCGCCGGCACCTGGAGCGGGACGGTCAGGCAGTCGACCATCTCGACCCGCTCACCGGCGAGGAACCCGGCGAACAGGTACTCGTCGATGTCGGCGGGCAGCGGCGCGCTGGCCGAGTACGCCACCACCGGGTCCGCGCCGATGGCGATCGCCACCGGCAGCCGCTCGCCCAGCCGCTCCGCGACCGCGTGGTGCGCGGTGGAGTTCTTGTGGATCTGCCAGTGCATGCCGATCGTGTTGTGGCTGTGCTGCTGGAGCCGGTAGAGCCCGAGGTTGCGCTTGCCGGTCTCCGGATGCTTGGTGTGGGTCAGCCCGAAGTTGTGGAAGATCCCACCGTCGCCGGGCCACACCTGCAACCCGGGCAGCCGGTTCAGGTCGACGTCGTCGCCCCGGTAGACGACCTGCTGGCAGGGGGCGGTCTTGACCTTCTTCGGCGGCATCGACTTGAGCTGCATGACCTTGCCGAGGCCACCCATCATCCCGGAGAAGCCCTGCGGCAGCTCCGGCTTGAGCATGTCGCCGATCCGCGCGCCGATCTCGTCGAGGTCTTCCACCCCGAGCGCCATCGCCATCCGCTTCTCGGTGCCGAACAGGTTGATCGCCACCGGCATCTCGCCCCGGGTGGGGCGCTCGAACAGCAGCGCCGGCCCGCCGGCCCGGACGGTGCGGGTGACGATCTCGCTGATCTCCAGCGTGGGGTCGACCGGCGCGCTCACCCGCCGCAGCTCGCCCGCGCGCTCCAGCGCCGCGAGGAAGTCCTTGAGATCGGTGTACGGGAAGCGAGCCGCCATGCCGCCATCCTCCCGCACGTTCCTGCGAGGTAAGGAAGGGCCCCCTGTTAACGCCTCCGGTAGAGGAGGGGCCCCTTCTTAACACCCCGCAGCTCAGGCCGCGGACGTCCAGGCGTACACGGCCAGCGGCGCGTCGAGCGGCGCCTCGGTGAGCCGGTTGGCGAACGTGGAGATGGTGTACGTGCCGACGCCGAGCACCACGTCCAGCGCGTGCCGGCGCTGCCACCCGGCGGCGAGCAGCGCGTCGAGGTCGGCGTCGGGGACCGCGCCCCGGTGGTCGAGGACGGCGACGGTGAACCGGCGCAGCGCCTCCAGCCGAGGGTCGGGCAGCGTCGCGCCGGTCCGCAGCGCCTCGATCAGCTCCGGCGCGGCGGCGTGCCGGACGAGCGTAGCGGTGTGCATGGCCACGCAGAGGTGGCAGCCGTTGCGGGTGGCGACGGCGAGCACGACCACCTCCCGGGCGACCGGGTCGAGGTCGGTCGCCTCGAACGCGGCGTTGGCGGCGAGGAAGCCCTTCAATAGTTCGGGTGAGCCCGCCATCAGGCCGACGGCAGCGGGCAGGTGGCCCAGTGTGCGGCGTACCCCGGCCATGACCGGGCGGGCGGCGGCGGGTGCGGTGTCCGGCTCGTACGTGGTGAAGCGGGACATGACTGTGCCCCTCTCGTAAGATGGTCAACGTGGTTGACGAAATAGTAAACGTGGTTGTCGAACGTGGCAACGCCTGACCGCCCCGGCTTCGCGCTGCCGCTGCTCCTGCTCGCCGGCTTCCGTACGCTCGTCGACGACCTGCACGCCGAGCTGGCCCGCCAGGGGCACCCCGAGCTGCGCCCGGCCCACGGGTTCGTCCTCCAGGCCGTCGGCCCGGACGGCACCACCGCCTCCGACCTCGGCCAGCGTCTCGGCGTCTCCAAGCAGGCAGCGGGCAAGACGGTGGACCGGCTGGTCGCGCTCGGCTACCTGGAACGCGTGGACGACCCGGCCGACGCCCGACGCAAGCTGGTCCGGACGACCGCGAAGGGCCGCGACGGGCTGCACCGCTCGGCGGCGGTCTTCGACGAGCTACGCGACCGCTGGGCGGCCACGCTCGGCGCGGACCGGGTCGCCGCCATCGAGGACGACCTGCGCCGGATGGTTCCCGCCGACGTGTTCCGCCTCGACGTCCCCGGCTGGTTCGGCGGATGAATTCGTCACTGACAGGATCGCCGACGGCGGTTCATCATCGGCGGATGGACGACGCATACGTGGTGGGTGACCCGGACGGCCTCAGCCCACTCCAGGCAGAGATCCGCGACGCGGTGGCCCGCGAACTGCACGCCCAGTTCGCGCTCCGGGCCGACCGCCTCGAACTGGCCGACCTGCCGGAGGTGGCCTACCAGGTCACGCGCCGGGTGGACGAGGTGCTGAGCGCGCGCCCGGCCACTACACCCCGGCGTACGAGTGCAGACCGGTGAAGAAGAAGTTCACGCCGAACAGGTTCATCATCACGGTCAGGAAGCCCACGATGGAGATCCAGGTGGCCACGCTGCGCTTCACGCTCGGCGTGGCCCGGGCGTGCAGGTAGCCCGCGTACACCACCCAGGAGATGAACGCCCAGGTCTCCTTGGGGTCCCAGCCCCAGGCGCGGCCCCACGCCGCCTCGGCCCAGATCGCGCCCGCGATCACCGCGAACGTGAAGATCGGGAACGAGAAGGCGTGCAGCGTGAAGGTCAACCGCTCCAGCCCGGCCGCCGCCGGAAGGCGGCGGGCCAGGGTGTACGGGAAGCTGCGCCGCCCCTGCTCCCAGCCGGCCCGCATCAGGTACGCGGCAGCGGGCACCACGCCCAGCAGGAAGAGGCCCGAGGCAAAGATGATCGTCGAGACGTGGATGATGAACCACCACGACTGCAGTGCCGGCATCAGCGGCTCGATCGGCACGTAGAGCTTCAGCTCGGCGAACGCCAGCAGCAGCACCATCACCAGCGTCAGGAACAGCCCGAGCCGGCGCAGCCACGGCTGCTTCCAGAGCACCACGAGCCAGGCCGCCACACCGATCCAGGTGCCGGTCAGCACGAACTCGTACATGTTGCCCCAGGGCATCCGGTCGGCGGCGACGCCCCGCGTGATCACCGCGCCCAGGTGCACGGCGGCGGCGACCGCGGTGAGCCAGCCGGCGATCCGGCCGGCCAGCACGGCCCGGGCGGCGGAGTGGTCCGGCCGCGGCGGCGCGGCCGGCTCGTCGACGGTGCCGCCGGCGCCGCCGACGCCCGCGCCGACCAGTTCCCGCGCGGGCGCGGCCGCGGGGACCTTCCGCGCGTTGCCCAGCGCGAACTCCACGGCGTGGCTGATCATCGCGATCAGGTACACCAGGATCGCGTACGCGACCAGCTGGTCGGAGAGTGCGGACATCACTCGTCTCCTTCTCGCGCCCGCCGCGCGTCCGGCGCGTCGCCGCTCACCGCGGCGACGAGCTGCGCGAACTCGTCGGCGAACCCTGGGTGCTCGGTGCGCGGCAGCCCACCGGCCTCCACCAAACTACTACCGCCCGTCGGAGATACACCCTCCGGGGGCGAAACCCGGAACCACACCCGGCGCCGCCGGGCGAACAGCGAGCCCATCAGACCCAGCAGCAGCGTGCCGCTGGCCACCAGCAGCAGCGTCTGCCCGGGCGCGTGCCGGACCGCGAGCGTGATGTACGGCTTGGTGCCGACGAACTCCAGCGTGCTGCCGTCGTCGAGGGTCCACTTCTCCCCCGGCCGCAGCAGCTTGGTGCCGATCTCCTTGAGCTTGCCGTCGTCGATCTGCCGCCGGTCCAGCGCGTAGACCGAGCCGGGGATGCCGGCGTCCATCCCGAGGTTCCCCCGGTACGCGGTCAGGTTCACCATCGGGTTGCGCTCGGCCGGATACTGCGACGCCACGTACGGCGCGCTCTCCGGCCCGGTGGGCAGGTAGAGCCCGTCGAAGGCGACCTGCTGGTCCGGGGACCGCGCGCCGGTCTTCGGGTCGACGTTGGCGTCCGGGAAGATCGCCACGCCCTCCTCGGTCGCGTTGGAGTCGCCGGTACGCAGGAACGGCGCCTCGCTGGTCTGGCTGCGGCCGTACTTGTCGGTGTACTTCAGCAGCGGCGCGTAGCCGTTGCCGAGCAGGTAGACGTTCGCCGAGCCGAGCCGCAGCGGCGAGTTGACCGAGAAGCCGGCGGTCCGCGCCGTGCCGCCCGGCTCGTCCACGGTCACCGTGGCCCAGTAGCGGGACGCCAGCCCGGACGGCAGGTAGTCGGCCTCGAACTTCTCCAGCGTCAGGCAGAACGGCGGCAGGTCGGCGCTGTCCACGCGCGGGCCGAGCGACGCCTCGGCGTACTGCTGACGGGTGTTGCAGAAGGCGTTGTCCTCGCCCGCGACCAGGATGCGGTTGCCGTGCCATCCGTACCAGGAACCGAGCGCGACCCCGAGCAGGACGGCGACCAGCGACACGTGGAAGAGCAGGTTGCCGGTCTCCTTGAGGTAGCCCTTCTCGGCGGAGACCTCGTTGCCGCGCACGGTGACCCGCCACCGGCGGCCGCGCAGCACCGCCGCGATCGCCTCGGGGTCGGCGGCGGCCGGGGCCTCCAGCACCGTGTGCTGGGGCAGCCGTTCGAGCCGCTTCGGCGCGGCCGGCGGCTTCATCCGCAGCGCGCGGACGTGGTCCCGGGCGCGGGGCAGGATGCAGCCGATCAGCGAGGTGAACAGCAGCAGGTAGATCGCGGAGAACCAGACCGAGCCGAAGACCTCGAACGCGCCGATCTGGTCCAGCCGGGGCGCGAGGTCGGGGTGGTCCACGAACCACTGGTTGACCCGTTCCGGGTTGACGCCGCGCTGCGGCAGCACCGAGCCGGGGATGGCCGCGACGGCGAGCAGGAACAGCAGGATCAGCGCGGTACGCATGCTGGTGAGCTGCCGCCACGAGTTGCGCAGCAGGGCCAGCACCGGGTTGACCCGCCGTCGGGGTGCCTGCGCCGGAGGGGTCGACGGCCGGTCGTCGACGGTCGTCATCAGATGCTCACCTCGCCCACGCCCACGTTCGTCTGCAGCCAGATCACCACGTTCACCCAGCCGCCGCTGATCAGCGCCAGGCCGATCGCGATCAGCAGGGCCCCGCCGATGCGGGTGACCCAGCGGCTGTTGCGCCGGACGGCGCGGAACACCCCGAGCAGGCGCTGGAAGCCCAGCCCGAAGACGACGAACGGTATCCCCAGCCCGAGGCAGTACGCCACGGCGAGCACCACGGCCCGGTCGGTGCCCCCCTCGGTGGCCGCCATGCCGAGCACCGCGCCGAGCGTCGGGCCGGTGCAGGGCAGCCAGCTGAGCGCGAAGACCGCGCCGAGCACCGGCGCGCCGAGCAGCCCGGCGGAGGGCAGCCAGCGGATGCGGAACTCCCGCTGCATGCCGGGGATCACCCCGAGGTAGCCGAGCCCGAGCACCACCACGAGCGCGCCGATGACGATCTCCAGCGTGCGCTCGTACCGGAAGAAGAGCTTGCCGACGCCGGAGAAGAGGATCGCGGTGGCGACGAACACGACTGTGAAGCCGGCAATGAACAGCAGCGTGCCGGCGAGCACCCGGCCCTTGACGGCCGCGGTGGTCCGGGCCGGCGCCGCCCGCTCGGCGACGCCCACACCGCCCCCGCTCGCGCCGCCGCTGTTAACAAGGGGCCCTTCCTCTACCGGAGGCGTTAACAGGGGGCCCTTCCTTGCACCCTCCAGGTCGGCGCCGGCCAGGCCGGTCACGTACGACAGGTAGCCGGGCATCAGCGGGAGCACGCACGGGGACAGAAAGCTCACCAGCCCGGCCAGTGCGGCCGCGCCCACCGCGAACAGCAGCGGGCCGGACTCGGCGAGCTGGCGGAACGTCTCGCCCATCAGCGGGCGCCGTTCGGCGCCGGTGACTCGGCGGCGATCTTCTCGACGATCGGTCGCAGCTCGTCGCGGGTGACGGCCCGGCGGATCACCACGGCGATCCGGCCCTCGCGGTCGAGCACGACGGTGGCCGGGGTGGTGTTCGGCGGGATGTCGAAGTTGAGCGCCTGCCGGCTGGCCGGGTCGAAGATGCTCGGGTACGTGACCCGGCCCTCCTCGAAGGCGAGCGCCTTGTCCTTGCTGTCCTGCACGTTGATGCCGAGGAACGTCACGCCGGAGCCCTTCGTGGCCTGGTAGGTGTCCTCCAGGTCGTCCGCCTCGGCACGGCAGGGCGCGCACCAGGAGCCCCAGAAGTTGACCACGACGACCTGGCCGCGGTCGCGGGAGATGTCGTAGCCGCCGCCGGTGAGCAGCTCACCGCTGACCTTCGGCGTCTTCGAGCGCTGGTCGGGTGCGCAGGTGACGACGGAGCCGTCGGCCGCGCACCGGCTCTCCTGGCTGCCGGAGGAGCAGCCGACCAGCGCCGTACCGGCGGTGACGGCGGCGAGCAGGGCGGCGGCGAGCCTCCGGGTGAGCATCAGGCCCCCTTGGCCGTCCGGGCGGTCGGCGAGATCGACACCAGGTGGGCGGCCGGCTCGGAGTACCCGATGCCGACGATCTTGGCGCCGTCGAAGTGGAACGAGGTGAGGCTGGCCAGGCCGCACTGGCGGCGGCGCGGGTCGTGCCAGAGGCGCTTGCGCTCGACGTGCCGGCGCAGCGTCCAGATCGGGAGCTGGTGCGACACGAGCACCGCCTCGCGGCCCTCGGCGGCGACGCGGGCGGCGTGCAGCGCGGCGAACATGCGCTCGGCGATGGCCCGGTACGCCTCGCCCCAGGACGGGGTCACCGGGTCGCGCAGCACCCACCAGTTGCGCGGGTCGCGGAACGAGCCGTCACCGGGCGAGACCTTCTTGCCCTCGAACCAGTTCGCGCTCTCGATCAGCCGCTCGTCGACGCCGACGGAGAGGCCGAACTGCGCCGCGATCGGCTCGGCGGTCTGCTGGGCGCGCTCCAGCGGGCTGGCCACCACGTGCACCACGGTCCGGTCGGCGAGCGCCTGCGCGGCCGCCTTCGCCATCTGCACGCCCAGCTCGGAGAGGCGGAACCCGGGCAGGCGGCCGTAGAGGATGCCGTCCGGGTTGTGCACCTCACCGTGCCGCAGCACGTGCACCACGGTCTCCGCCATAGTTACCCCCCGCTTCCCGCCGCTGCCGCCGCCCGCGCCGCCACCGGCAGGGCGGCGGCGATCTGCTCCCACGCCGCGTCGTCGATCGCGGTCGAGACGAACCACGACTCGAACGCGCTCGGCGGCAGGTAGACGCCACCGGCGAGCATCGCGTGGAAGAACGCCTTGAACGCCGGCACCACCTGGGTACGGGCGCTGTCGTAGTCGCGCACGTCCGCGTCGGTGAAGAAGACCGAGAACATGTTGCCGGCGGTGGAGAGGCGGTGCGGCACGCCGGCCGCGGACAGCGCCTCGGTGGTGAGCTTGCCGAGCGCGGCGGAGGTCTCGTCGAGCCGCCGGTAGAGCGCGTCGTCGGCCAGCCGCAGCGTGGCCAGTCCGGCGGCGCAGGCCAGCGGGTTACCGGAGAGCGTCCCGGCCTGGTAGACCGGGCCGGCCGGGGCGAGCTTCGCCATGATCTCCGCGCGCCCGCCGAACGCCGCGGCGGGCAGGCCGCCACCCATGACCTTCCCGTACGTCCACAGGTCCGCGTCCGACGGGTCGAGGCCGTGCCATCCGGCGCGGGACACCCGGAACCCGGTCATCACCTCGTCGACGATGAGCAGCGCGCCGTGCGCGTGCGCGATCCGGGCCAGTTCGGCGTTGAAGCCGTCACGCGGGGCGATCACGCCCATGTTGCCGGCGGCGGCCTCGGTGATGATCGCGGCGATGTGCTGCCCCTGGGCGGCGAACGCCTCCTCGACCGCGCGCAGGTCGTTGTACGGCAGCACGATCGTGTCGCTCGCCGCCGCGCCGGTCACGCCGGGCGAGTCGGGCAGGCCGAACGTGGCCACGCCGGAGCCGGCGGCGGCGAGCAGCGCGTCCGAGTGGCCGTGGTAGCAGCCGGCGAACTTGATGATTTTGGAGCGGCCGGTGAAGCCGCGGGCCAGCCGGATCGCCGACATGGTCGCCTCGGTACCGGAGTTGACCAGGCGCACCTGCTCGACCGGCGTCCGCGCGATGATCTCCTCGGCCAGGTCCACCTCACCCGGGGTGGGCGTGCCGAAGCTCGTGCCCAGCGTGGCGGCCTCGCGCAGCGCCTCCACCACTGCCGGGTGCGCGTGGCCGAGAATGAGCGGGCCCCAGGAGCAGACCAGGTCGACGTACCGACGACCGTCGGCGTCGAAGAGCCACGGACCCTCCCCCCGGACCATGAAGCGCGGGGTGCCGCCGACGGCACGGAACGCGCGCACGGGAGAGTTCACCCCGCCGGGCACGACGGCCTTGGCGCGGTCGAACAGGGCCTCGGAGGCCGGGGCGTCGGCCGGGTAGCGGCCGGATCCGGCGGAAAGCGTCTCGGTCACGATGGGCCCATTGTGTCAGCGTCGGAGTGCTGCCTGGCACGCACCCCGCGACGGGGGTTACCAGGCTCACCCCGGTGAGCGGCGGCAGGCCGCCAGCGATCCGCTCGACAGGCCCGTCGGTCGAGATCGCGATAGGCTGACCGGGTGGATCGTGCCGAACTGTCCATCGCCGTACAGCGGACCGGTGACGAAGCAGTGCTTCGTCTGGCCGGTGAGATCGACATGCTCACGGCCGCCCAGCTCTCGACGGTGGTCAACGAGGTGCTGGCGGATCCGCCCCCGCGCATCGTGCTCGACCTGGCCGGGGTCACGTTCTGCGACTCGCAGGGCCTCGGCACGCTCGTGGTGCTCAGCCGCAAGGCCAGTCATGCCCAGTGCCTGCTGATACTCACCAACGTCGGCGACTTCCTGATCCGCGTCCTGGACATCACCGGTCTCCGCAGCGCCCTGATGATCCGCAACGAAGCCACCCCGTAGCCCGACCCTCGCTTTCCTCCGCGATCTTGCACTTGCGGCCCTCCATGAGGGTGATTCACCCCTTTCGCCGGGGCCGCAAGTGCAAGATCAACGCTGCTAGAGGACGGGGACGTCGCGGCGGCGGAAGGTGAGCAGGCCAGCCGTGGCCAGGGTCACCGCCAGGGCCGTGAGCAGGTAGAGCGGGGTGGGGGTCCAGGCGTCGCGGAGCACCTGCGGAGTGTGCGTGAACGGGGACAGGTCCAGCAGCCACTGGTCCAGCTCCAGCACCGCGCCGAGCTGCCCGAGCAGCACGCAGACCGCCAGCACCGCCCAGGTGACCGGCGCGAGCCGGGGCAGCAGGCCGTAGAGCAGCACGGCGAGCCCGGCCAGCACCCACGCCGCCGGCACCTGAGCCAGGCCCGCGGCGAGCATCCGGCCCAGCTGGCGGGGCACGTCACCGGTGCTCAGCCCGTACGTCAGGCCGGTGGCCAGCCCGGTCACCGCGAGCACCACCACCGGGCCGAGCAGCGCGAACGTCACGTGCGAGAGCAGCCAGGTCGAGCGGCGGGTGCCGGTGGCCAGTACCGGCTCGGCGTGCCCGGCGGACTCCTCGGCGCGCATCCGCAGCGCGGCCTGGATGCCGTACCCGGCGGCGGCCAGCCCGGCCAGGCTCAGCGTCACGCCCAGGTACGCGTCGGCCATGCCGGACGCCCCGCCGAGCCGGGCCACGATCTCCTCCATCCGCGGGCTGCCCTCGACGGACCGGCCGGCCGCCTCGGCCGCGCCACCGAGGATCAGGCCGAGCAGGCCGAACCCGACCGACCACCAGAGGATCTGCCCCCGGTGCAGCCGCCAGGCCAGGCCGAACGGACCGGACAGGCCACCACCGGCGGCGGCCGGGCCGAGCCGGGGCGGCAGCACGCCCGCGCCCAGGTCGCGGCGGACCGAGACCGGGTACGCGAACGCGGCGAGCAGCGCCGTGGCGGCAAGCGGCAGCAGCAGCACCCACCACCGCTCCCCCTCGTACGGGCGGACCCGGGCGGCCCAGCCCAGCGGGGACAGCCAGCTCGGCCAGTCGTTGCCCGCCGTGTCCCCGGCCAGGCGCAGCCCGAACGCGGCGCCGAGACCGGCGAGGCCGATGCCCCGCGCCCCACCCGCGGTCTCGGTCAACTGGGCCGCCAGCCCGCCGAGCGTGGCGAACACGACGCCGGTCAGCACGGTGACCAGGCCGTACGCCAGCGAGCCGCCGACCGGCAGCCCGGTCGCGACCAGCCCGGCGGCGGTGAGCAGGCCGAGCAGCAGATCCGCCGCGTACGTGACGAGCAGCGCGGCGGTCAGCCCGGCGTGCCGCCCGAGCACGTTGCCGCCGAGCAGTTCCCGCCGGCCGGCCTCCTCCTCGGTGCGGGTGTGCCGGATGACGGTGAGCAGGCTGGCCAGCGCGACGATGAGCAGCAGGAAGCCGCTGCGCTGGGCGGTCAGCCCGCCGATGCTGTCGCCGTAGGCGGGGCCGAGCAGCGCGACGATCGACGGGTTGCGGGCGGTGCCCTCCAGGTACGCGGCCCGCTCGGCGGCGGTCGGGAACAGCCCGGCGAAGCTGGCCGCGTACGTCATCGGCAGCACCGCGAGGATCAGCACCCACAGCGGCAGCAGGAGACGGTCCCGGCGCAGGATCAGCCGGACCAGGTGGCGGGTGCCGGTGAGCGTGCTCATGCCCGGTCCGCCGTCTCGTAGTGCCGCAGGAACAGTTCCTCCAGCGTGGGCGGGGTGCTGACCAGGCTGCGTACGCCCAGTTCGGTGAGCCGGCGCAGCGCGGCGTCGAGCGCGGCGGTGTCGACGTCGAAGCGCACCCGCCGCCCGTCGACCCGCAGGTCGTGTACGCCGGGCAGGTCGGCCAGGCCGTCGAGCGGCGCGGTGACCTCGGCGTCGATGGCGGTGCGGTGCAGGTGGCGCAGGTCGCCGAGCGTGCCGGACTCCACCGTCCGGCCGGCCCGGATGATCGTCACCCGGTCGCAGAGCGCCTCCACCTCGGCGAGGATGTGGCTGGACAGCAGCACTGTGCGTCCGTCGTGGACGGCGCGGCGGACCCAGTGCTGGAAGACCTCCTCCATCAGCGGGTCGAGCCCGGAGGTCGGCTCGTCGAGGATGAGCAGTTCGACGTCGGAGGCGAGCGCGGCGACCAGGCCGACCTTCTGCCGGTTGCCCTTGGAGTAGGTGCGGCCCTTCTTGCGCGGGTCCAGCTCGAAGGAGTCCAGCAGTTCGGCGCGGCGTTTCGGGTCGAGCCCGCCGCGCATCCGGCCGAGCAGGTCGATCACCTCGCCGCCGCTGAGGTTGGGCCAGAGCGTGACGTCGCCGGGCACGTACGCGAGGCGGCGGTGCAGCGCTACCGCGTCCCGCCAGGGGTCGCCGCCCAGCAGCCGGGCGGCCCCCGCGTCCGCCCGCAGCAGGCCGAGCAGCACCCGGATGGTGGTCGACTTGCCGGAGCCGTTCGGGCCGAGGAAGCCGTGCACCTCCCCGGTGCGGACGGTCAGGTCGAGCCCGTCGAGGGCCCGGGTGCGGCCGAAGGTCTTCACCAGGCCGGACACATCGATTGCCGTTTCCATAATTCAGAAGCTACGCTCGTTTCACAAACTTGTGAAGACTGTAGGGTCACGGGGTGAGTGTCGAGGAGCCGACCATGAACGAGCCGTTCCGCCACGACGAGGAGGAGGTACACCTCTTCGTGGAGCGGATGGCGATGGCCTTCGCCGACGTGGGCTTCCCCCGGATGGCCGCCCGGGTCCTGTTCACGGTGATGAGCGCCGACGACCCGCTCACCGCGGGCGAGATCGCCGAACGGCTCGGCGTCAGCGCGGCGGCGGTCAGCGGCGCGGTCCGCTACCTGACCCAGTTCGCCATGCTGGTCCGCGAGCCGGTCAAGGGCTCCCGGCGCGACCGCTACCGGATGCCGGACAACCCCTGGTACGAGGCGACGATCACCAAGACCACGCTCTACAAGAACTTCATCGACATCGCCGCCGGCGGGGTCGACGCGCTGCACGGCCGCAGCACCCCGGCCGGTGAACGGGTCGCCGAGATGCGCGACTTCTTCCTCTTCGTACAGGAGGAACTGGAATCGCTCGGCGACCGGTGGCGGGCCCGGCGGGCCGCGACCGGGCACGGCGGCCCGGCCGGCGGCTGAACCGTCAGCGGGTGTTGCCCCAGCGCGCCTGCTCCAGCAGCTCGACCGCGCGTTCGCGGGTGGACGGGTCGTCGTCGGCGCGCAGCAGCGCCGTCGCCTCGTCCACCGCGTCGGTCAGGTGCCGCCACTGCAGATCCCGCTCCCGCACCAGGTCCGACTGGGCGGCGAGCTGCCGGGTCTTCACCCACAGGTCGACGAAGACGGTCACCTTCGCCCGCAGCACCCACGGATCGAACGGCTTGGTCAGGTAGTCGACCGCACCCGCCGCGTAGCCGCGCAACGCGAGCTGCGCGTCCTTGTCCGCGGCGGTCAGGAAGATGATCGGTACGTGCCGGGTGCGCTCGCGCCGCTTGATGTGCGTCGCCGTCTCGAAGCCGTCCATGTCGGGCATCTGGGCGTCCAGCAGGATCACCGCGAAGTCGTCCACGAGGAGCTGCTTGAGCGCGGCCTCGCCGCTCTCCACCGCGACCGACTGCACCGGGAGACCCTGGAGGATCGCCTCCAGCGCCATCAGGTTCTCCCGCCGATCGTCCACCAGCAGGGCCTTGGCCGTCTGCGTCACGCGTTCTCCTCGCCTCGGCTGCGGCCGATCCAGGACGCCATCAGCTCGATCAGCTCGTCCAGGTCCACCGGCTTGGTGATGTAGTCGCTGCCGCCGGCGCTGAGCGCCGACTCCCGGTCGCCGGGCATCGCCTTGGCGGTCAGGAAGACGATCGGCAGGTCCGCGAACCGGTGGTTGCGGCGGATCTGCGCGGTCGTCTCGTACCCGTCCTGGTCCGGCATCATGGCGTCCATCAGGACGATGTCCACCTCCGGATGCTCGGCGAGCTGGCGGACGCCGTCCGCCCCGTTGTCCGAGTACAACACGGTCATGCCGTGCAGTTCCAACGCGGACGTCAACGCGAACACGTTCCGCACGTCGTCGTCGATGATCAGCACGGTCACGCCGTCCAGCCGCCGGGTGGCCGGCGTCTCCTGCGGCTGCGGCAGCTCCATCGGCATGAGCAGCGACGACGGCAGGCCCGCGCGGCTCGGCGACGGCGGCGCCGGCGCCACCACCGCGTCCGGCGCCAGCACATCGGGTACGAAGAGAGTGAACGTCGAACCCTGACCGGGCGCGGACGACACGGTGATCGTGCCGCCGAGCAGGCGGGCCAGATCACGGCTGATGGACAGCCCGAGGCCGGTCCCGCCGTACCGCCGGCTGGTGGTGCCGTCCGCCTGCTGGAACGCCTCGAAGATCAGCGACAGCTTGTCGTCGGAGATGCCGATGCCGGTGTCGATCACGGTGAACGCGATCACCCGCTGCGCGTTCGTCAGCGCCGGCACGTCGAAGACGGCGTTCTCGGCCGCCGGCCCGATCCGCAGCGTCACCGCGCCGTTGTCGGTGAACTTCACCGCGTTGGAGAGCAGGTTGCGCAGGATCTGCTGCAACCGTTGGGCGTCGGTCACCAGCGCCGGCGGCAGATCGCTGCTGACCCGTACCTGGAAGTCCAGGCCCTTCTCCTCGGCCTGCGGCGCGAACGCCTGCTCGACGTAGCTCCGGATCTCGGCGAACTGGATCTCGGTGGGCTCCACGTCCATCCGGCCCGCCTCGATCTTCGACAGGTCGAGGATGTCGTCGATCAGCGAGAGCAGGTCCGAGCCGGCGCCGTGGATGGTCCGCGCGAACTCGATCTGCTTCGCGCTGAGGTTGCGCTCCGGGTTCTCGGCCAGCAGCCGGGCCAGCAGGAGCAGCGAGTTCAGCGGCGTACGCAGCTCGTGGCTCATGTTCGCCAGGAACTCCGACTTGTACGCCGACGCCCGGGTGAGCTGCTGCGCCTTCTCCTCCAAGCCGAGTCGGGCCAGCTCGATCTCCCGGTTCTGCGTCTCGATGTTGGCCTTCTGCTCGGACAGCAGCTTCGCCTTGTCCTCCAGCTCGGCGTTGGTGCGCTGCAACTCGGCCGACTGGTCCTGCATCTCGTGCGCCAGCCGCTGCGACTGCGCCAGCAGCTCCTCCGTACGCCGGTTGGCCTGGATGGTGTTGACCGCGACGCCGATGGTGAGCACCAGCCGCTCCAGGAACGCCAGGTGCAGGTCGGAGAACGTGGCCACGCCGGCGAACTCGATCACGGCGAGCAGTTCGCCCTCGAACAGGACCGGGAGCACCACCAGGTCGGCCGGGGGCGTGTCGGCCAGCCCGGAGCGCACCACGAGGCGCCCGTCCGGCTGCGCCTTGACCCGGATGGTCCGGCGGGACAACGCGGCCTGCCCGACCAGCCCCTCACCCGGGCCGAACGTGACGTCGTGCCCCCGGGCCACGTACCCGTAGGAGGCGGTGAGCCGCAGCCGCATGCTGCCCTCGGAGCTGTCCGCCAGGAAGAACGCGCCGAGCTGCGCGTCCACCAGCGGGGTCACCTCCATCATGATCATGCGGCAGACCTCGCCCAGGTCGCGCTGGCCCTGCAGCAGACCACCGATGCGGGCCAGGTTCGAGTCGAGCCAGCCCTGCTCGGCGTTCTTCTTCGTCGTCTCCCGGAGGGTGACGATCATCTGGTTGATGTTGTCCTTCAGCTCGGCGACCTCGCCCTGCGCCTTCACGTTGATCCGCTGGGTCAGGTCGCCGCGGGTCACCGACGTGGAGACCTGCGCGATCGCGCGCAACTGCGTGGTGAGCGTGGAGGCGAGCTGGTTGACGTTCTCGGTGAGGTCGCGCCACGTACCGGAGACGCCCTTGACCTGGGCCTGACCGCCCAGCTTGCCCTCGGTGCCCACCTCGCGCGCCACGCGCGTGACCTCGTCGGCGAACGAGGAGAGCTGGTCGACCATCGTGTTGACGGTGTTCTTCAGCTCCAGGATCTCGCCCTGCGCGTCCACGGTGATCTTCTGACCCAGGTCGCCGTTCGCCACCGCGGTGGTGACCGAGGCGATGTTCCGCACCTGGCTGGTCAGGTTCGACGCCATCGAGTTCACGTTGTCGGTCAGATCCCGCCACGTACCCGAGACGCCCTTGACCTGGGCCTGACCACCCAGCTTGCCCTCGGTGCCCACCTCACGGGCCACCCGCGTCACCTCGTCCGCGAACGACGACAGCTGGTCCACCATCGTGTTGACAGTCGACTTCAGCTCCAGGATCTCGCCCTGCGCGTCCACGGTGATCTTCTGCGACAGGTCACCCTTCGCCACCGCAGTGGACACCTGGGCGATGTTGCGGACCTGCGCGGTCAGGTTCGACGCCATCGAGTTGACGTTGTCCGTCAGGTCCCGCCAGGTGCCGGCGACGCCGCGTACCTGCGCCTGGCCGCCGAGCTTGCCCTCGGTGCCCACCTCACGGGCCACCCGGGTGACCTCGTCGGCGAACGACGACAGCTGGTCCACCATCGTGTTGACAGTCGACTTCAGCTCCAGGATCTCGCCCCGGGCGTCCACGGTGATCTTCTGCGACAGGTCACCCTTCGCCACCGCCGTGGTGACCGAGGCGATGTTCCGCACCTGGCTGGTCAGGTTCGACGCCATCGAGTTCACGTTGTCGGTGAGGTCGCGCCACGTACCGGAGACGCCCTTGACCTGGGCCTGGCCGCCCAGCTTGCCCTCGGTGCCCACCTCACGCGCCACGCGCGTCACCTCGTCCGCGAACGACGAGAGCTGGTCCACCATCGTGTTGACGGTGTTCTTCAGCTCCAGGATCTCGCCCTGCGCGTCCACGGTGATCTTCTGACCCAGGTCGCCCTTGGCCACCGCCGTGGAGACCTGGGAGATGTTGCGCACCTGGCTGGTCAGGTTGCCGGCGAGCTGGTTCACGTTCTCGGTGAGGTCCCGCCAGGTGCCGGAGACGCCGCGCACCTGCGCCTGGCCGCCCAGCTTGCCCTCGATGCCCACCTCGCGCGCCACCCGCGTGACCTCGTCGGCGAACGACGACAGCTGGTCCACCATCGTGTTGACGGTGTCCTTCAGCTCCAGGATCTCGCCCTGCGCGGCCACCGTGATCTTCTGCGACAGGTCACCCTTGGCCACCGCCGTCGACACCTGGGCGATGTTGCGCACCTGCGCGGTCAGGTTCGACGCCATCGAGTTGACGTTGTCGGTCAGGTCCTTCCAGGTGCCGGCCACGCCCGGCACCTCGGCCTGGCCGCCCAGCTTGCCCTCGGTGCCCACCTCGCGGGCCACCCGGGTCACCTGCTCGGCGAACAGCCGCAGCGTGTCGGTGAGCGAGTTCATCGTGTCGGCCAGCTCGGCCACCTCGCCGCGCGCACCGACCGTGATCTTCTGCGACAGGTCGCCCTTCGCGACGGCGGTGGCCACCTGCGAGATCGACCGCACCTGGCCGGTGAGGTTCGACGCCATGGTGTTCACCGAGTCGGTGAGGTCCTTCCAGGTGCCGGCCACGCCACGCACGTCGGCCTGGCCGCCCAGCTTGCCCTCGGTGCCCACCTCACGGGCCACCCGCGTCACCTCGTCGGCGAACGACGACAGCTGGTCCACCATCGTGTTCACCGTGCGGCCGATGCGCAGATACTCACCCCGGAGCGGACGACCGTCTATCTCCAGCGCCATGTGCTGGGAGAGGTCACCGTCGGCGACCGCCACGATCACCCGGGCGATCTCCGTGGTGGGCCGGCCCAGGTCGTCGATGAGCGAGTTGACCGCCCGCTGCCCCTCCGCCCAGGAGCCGTCCAGGCCCTCGTCGTCCAGGCGCTCGGTGAGCCGGCCGTCGCGGCCGACGATCCGGCTGATCCGGCGCAGGTCCAGGTGCTGCCGCTCCTGCAACGACACCACGTCGTTGAAGGCGTCGGCGACCTCACCGGGCAGTCCGGCCCGGCGCGGCAGGCGTACCCGCAGGTCACCGTGCGCCACCCGGCGCAACGCGTCGACCAGCTCGCCGAGGAGCACCTCGTGGTCGGGCGCGGACGGGTCCGCGGTCACCGACTGTTTTGCCGTGGTCATGGTTCCTCGCTCCGCTCGGGCTCGTGCCGTCACGCGGCCATCCCATCATTCTGCCGCGCGATCCGTCGAGGTCACGGCGTGCAACCGCGCGTCACGCGCCGTATCCGCCCGACTGGCCGGTTCGCCGGACCCTTGGCACCCGGGGCCGGACCGGTGGAGGATACGGAGGTGTCAGCGGAGGCGGGGGCCACTCGGAGCGGCGGTGCGGACGAGCACGTCCGCCGCGTCCGCCTCCCCGCAGACCGCCGCACCCCGGCGGCGGCCCGCGCGGTGGTACGCACCATGCTGCTCGAAGCGCGGCTGCCCGAACTGCTGAACGAGGCGCTGCTGCTCACCACCGAGCTGACCACGAACGCCGTCGAACACGCGCGCACCGAACTGGACATCGAGGTCGAAGCCGACCCGAACGGCCTCACCGTCACCGTCACCGACTTCGCCTCCGGACCCGTCGACGAACTGATCGTCGGCGTGCGCAACACCACCTCCGACATCACCGAAGTGGCCGCGCGGGGACGCGGACTGCTGCTCGTCGACCACTTCTCCAGCCGGTGGGGCACCACGTACCTGCCCACCGGCAAGGGCGTCTGGTTCCGCCTCGACCGGCCCGGCCCCGGCGGGCCCGCCCGCCCGTCGGCCGGCCCACCGCCGGTGACCGAGCCGGAACGGACCGGCGACGGTACGCCCAGCGCCGCCGCGATGAGCGAGTTGATGCAGATCACCCCCGACCCGTACGCCGACGAGCCACTGCCCGAGTTCGCGACCGCCCTGCTGAGCCGGGTCGGCGAAATGGTCGGCGCCGCCGGTGGCACGGTCCGGCTGGACCGGGGCGACGGGCTCGGCACCCAGGTGTTCGCCCGGTACGGCCGGCACCCGCGTGAGGGCAACGAACTGCTGCGCGTACCGCTCGCCGTGCACCGCCCGTACACCGGTGAGCTGGAACTGGACGCGGCACCCTCCACGTACGCGCGGCCGCTGGCGGTGCTGGCCGCCGAGCGGCTGTCGCTGCACCTGGAGAACGACCGGCTGCGCCGCGCCGACGTACGCCGGTCCACCTGGCTGACGTTCCTCGCCGAGGCGAGCGAACTGCTCGCCCAGTCGCTGGACGTCGAACTGACCATGGCGCTCATCCCGCAGCTCGTGGTGCCCCGGCTCGGCCAGTGGTGCGCCGTGCACACCACCGACGAGTGGGGGCGGCTGCGTCTCGCCGCGTCCAGCCACGCCGACGAGGCCATGCTGCCGCAGCTGCACCGGATCCTCCAGGAGACCGGCCCGGACTCGATCCAGTCCCGGCTGCGCGAGGCGTCCCGCAACGCCGCCCAGGTGCCGCTCGGTGGGCCGATGGAGGGCTTCGCCGTACCGCTGATCGCCCGTGGCCAGCGGCTCGGCACCCTCGCCGTGGGCCGGCACCAGCGGCACCGGCACGACCCGGACGAGGTCTCGGTGCTGGAGGACGTGGCCCGCCGCGCCGCCCTCGCCATCGAGAACGCCCGCATCCACGCCGAACGCCGCCGGGTCGCCCAGACGCTCCAGCAGTCGCTGCTGCCGCCGGTGCTCCCGGTGGTCGAGGGCATCGGCTTCGCCGCCGAGTACGTCCCGACCGGCGACGACGCGGAAGTCGGCGGCGACTTCTACGACGTGGTCCCGCTGCCGGACGGCCGCTGGCTCGTGGTGGTCGGCGACGTATCCGGCAAGGGCGTGCAGGCGGCCGCCGTGACCGGCCTGGTCCGGGACGTGATCCGGGTCCTCGTCGGCGACGGCAAACCGCTGCCCGAGGTGCTCAGCCGGCTCAACGAGACGCTCGTCGAGCGCGGCGGCGGACGCTACTGCACGCTGGCGCTGGCGGCCGTCTCACCCGGCGACGGCGACCAGCTCGACGTCTCGCTGCACCTGGCCGGCCACGACCGCCCGGTGCTGCTGCACGGTGGAGGCGGCGCCACCTTCGTCGGCACCGGCGGTACGGCGCTGGGCCTGCTCGACACGATCACCACGCCGACCGCCGAGCTGGCGCTCAAGCCCGGCGACGCGCTGATCTTCTACACCGACGGGGTCACCGAGCGGCGGCGCGGACGCGAGCTGTTCGGCACCGAACGGCTGCGCGAGTCGGCGGCGCCGCTGGCCGGGTACTCGGCCGACGTGGTCGCGGCACGGCTGCGCGCGGCGACGATCGCCTTCTCGGTGGAGCCACCGCGCGACGACATAGCCGTCCTGGTCCTCCGAAACGACACCCCGTAGCCCTCTCCCCGCGCCCCGCCCCCGGTTCCGACTCCGGTTCCGACCCCGGTTCCGACCCGGCGGTGATCAAGGAGTTTGTGGCCTGGGGAGGCGCGAAACGTGACACAAACTCCTTGATCACGACAGTGGTGGGGAGTGCGGGTTGTCGGTGGCGGGTAGGCGGCGCCAGCTCGCCGAAGTGGCGGCATCCGGCGCACGTGGACACAACCACCACCCCGAACTGGTGCCTGCCGGTGCCGCGCCCGCTGGGACGGGCATCCAGTGTGGAGGCAGGTCGGGGTGCCGGGTGAGCAGGCCGAGGCGGGCCGGATTCAGAGACCACCGGGGAGGCGGCCGGGGGCCAGCCGGTGGTGCGGGTCCAGGTGGGCCTTGGCGCTGCGCAGGCGCGGCAACGCGGGCAGCTCGCCCCAGAGGTCCACGGCACGGCGCACCGCCGGCGGCGCGGCCACCACCACACACCGGCCTCGCCGGGCGATCAGCACGCTGCGGACGGCGGTGAGGATCGAGGCGACCCGCTCCGGCGGCAGCGCGCCGGGCAGGGCGGCGTGCACCGCGCCGCCGCCGGCCGAGCCGCGTACCGGCACGGGGGTGCCGGCGGCGTCGCGCAGCGCGTAGACGGCGGCGTGCAGGTCGTTGATCGGCACCTCGATGCGCAGCGCGGTGTCTCCGGGCGCGAAGGGATAGCGCCCCCACCACTCCGGCGCGTGGTGGCTGACCATCGCCGGGGCGCCGAGCACGGCGGTGAGCCGTTCGGCCCGCTCGGTCACGTCGGCCGGGCCGCCCTCCAGGAGCACCACCAGGCTGCCCGCCGCGGGCCGGCCGGTCACGGCCGGGTGATCGGGGCGGTTGATCACCGACGGGTGCGTGGCCGGAATCCTGCGACGGGGCAACGGCACCGGCACGGGCAGGTCCAGCTCGACGGCGGCCGGGCCGACGCCGGACGCCAGTACGGCACGGACCAGGTCGTGCACCTCCAGCGGGGTCCAGACCGGACGGGACACCCAGACCCGGCTCGCGGGCACGGCCTGCACCCGCATGGTGGCCGAGACCAGCACGCCGAGCCCGCCCTGCGAGCCGCAGAGCAGCCGTGCCACGTCCAGCCCGGGCATCCCACCCCGACCGAGGATCGCATCGCCACCACCGCGACCCGGACCTCCGTCGGCACCGGCATCGGCCGCCGGAGCGCGTCCGCCCGGACGGCCACCGCCAACACCCGGGGCGGCCCGGCCGAACGCCTCCGTGCCGGACTCGCCGACGCTCACCAACTCGCCGTCGGCGTCGAGATAGCGCACGCCGATGAGCTGGGCGCACGGGCTGCCGTGCCGGTGCCGCAGCGGACCGGACTCGTCGGCGGCGAGCACCCCGCCGAGCGTCGCGCCCGGCGAGGGCGCGTCGACAGGCAGCCGCCGGTTGGTACGCGCCAGCGTGGCCTGGACGGCGCGCAGCGGCGTACCGGCGCCGATCTCGGCCACCGCCGCAGCATGCGGCTCGTGCCAGACGCCGGCGAGGCGGCCGGTGTCGAGCATGATGTCCACCTGCGCCGGAGCGGCACCCCAGTCGATCTTCGTGCCGGCGCCACGGGGCACCACTGTCAGGTCGTACGCCGCGGCCAGCCGCAACACCTCGGCGGCGGCGTGCGGGCCGCCCGGCACGGCCACCCAGCGGGCGGTACGCCCGGCCACCTCGTCGGCCGGGCCGGCGAAGCGGGCGAACGGCGAACCACAGATCTCCGCCAGCTTCCGGGTGATGTCGAGGGCTCCGGGTCGGTTGGTGGAACGAGCTGCATCCGCCATGGCGCTTATCGTACACATGTTCGAAAGCCCTGGCGGCGAGTCGCCGGATTCGCGCGGCGGGCGGCCCCGGCGGCGGTCCGGCGCCCGGTAACGTGGCGCCGTGACCGAAACCCCACTGCCCGTCGCCAAGCGCGTCCCGACCGAGCGCGTCCATCACGGTGACACAGTCCTCGACGAGTACGCCTGGCTCGCCGCCAAGGACGACCCGGACACGATCGCCTACCTGGACGCCGAGAACGCGTACACCGAGGCGCGCACCGCCCACCTGGCCGAGTTGCGCGCGGAGCTGTTCGAGGAGACGCGCCGGCGCACCCAGGAGACCGACCTGTCGGTGCCGACCCGCAAGGACGGTCACTGGTACTACACCCGCACCGTCGAGGGGCAGCAGTACGGCGTGCACTGCCGCCGCGCGGTCCGCCCCGGCGAGACCGCGCCCCCGGTCAGCGCCGACGGCGCGCCGCTCGACGGCGAGGAGGTGCTGCTCGACGGCAACCAGCTCGCCGAGGGGCACGACTTCTTCTCGCTCGGCGCGTTCGACGTCAGCCCGGACGGCCGCTGGCTGGCCTACTCCACCGACTTCTCCGGCGACGAGCGCTTCACGCTGCGGATCAAGGACCTGACCACCGGCGAGTCGCTGCCGGACGAGGTGCCGGACACGTTCTACGGCACGGCGTGGTCGAGCGGCGCCTCGACTCTGTTCTACGTGACGGTGGACGAGGCGTGGCGGCCGAACCGGGTCTGGCGGCACACCGTCGGCACGTCGTCCACCGAGGACGTGGTGGTCTACCAGGAGGACGACGAGCGGTTCTGGGTCGGCGTCGAGCTGACCCGCTCCGAGCGCTTCGTGGTGATCGACATCCACAGCAAGATCACCAGCGAGGTGCGGGTCATCCCGGCCGCCAACCCGACCGGCGAGCCCGCCGTCGTGGCCCCGCGGCGTCAGGGCATCGAGTACGCGGTGGAGCACCACGGCCACCGCTTCCTGATCCTGCACAACGACGGCGCGGAGGACTTCGCGCTGGCGTACACCTCGGCGGACGCGCCGGGCGAGTGGACGCCGCTGATCCCGCACACGCCGGGCACCCGGCTGGAGGCGGTCGACGCGTTCGAGAACCACCTCGTGGTGTCGCTGCGCACCAACGGGCTGACCGGTCTGCGGGTGCTGCCGGTGGGCAGCGACGACAGCTGGGACATCGACTTCCCCGAGCCGATCTACAGCGTCGGGCTGGACGCGAACCCGGAGTACCGCACGAACGAGGTACGGCTGCGCTACACCTCGCTCGTCACCCCGGACTCGGTCTACGACTACGACCTGGTGACCCGGGAGCTGACGCTGCGGCGGCAGAAGCCGGTACGCCCCGGGCCGGACGGGCGGCCGTACGACCCGGCCGACTACGAGCAGCACCGGGACTGGGCGCTCGCCGACGACGGCACCCGGGTACCGATCTCGCTGGTCTGCCGCCGGGACACCCCGCGCGACGGCTCGGCGCCCGCCGTCATCTACGGCTACGGGTCGTACGAGGCGAGCATGGACCCGTGGTTCTCGATCGCCCGGCTGAGCCTGCTCGACCGCGGCGTGATCTTCGCGGTGGCGCACATCCGGGGCGGTGGCGAGCTGGGCCGGCGCTGGTACGACGAGGGCAAGCTGCTGGCCAAGAAGAACACGTTCACCGATTTCGTGGCCTGCGCCCGGCACCTGGTGAAGGCGGGCTGGACGGCGAGCGACCGGCTGGTCGCCCGGGGCGCGTCGGCCGGTGGCCTGCTGATGGGCGCGGTGGCGAACCTCGCCCCGGACGCGTTCACCGGGATCGTCGCGCAGGTGCCGTTCGTGGACGCGCTCACCTCGATCCTCGACCCGTCGCTGCCGTTGACGGTCACCGAGTGGGAGGAGTGGGGCAACCCGCTGGACGACCCCGAGGTGTACGCGTACATGAAGTCGTACACGCCGTACGAGAATGTGACCGCCGCCGACTACCCGGCCATCCTGGCGGTGACCAGCCTCAACGACACTCGCGTGCTCTATCACGAGCCGGCCAAGTGGATCGCCCGGCTGCGCGCGCTCGCGCCGGCCGGCGACTACCTGCTCAAGACCGAGATGGGCGCGGGCCACGGCGGGCCGAGCGGCCGGTACGACTCGTGGCGTGAGGAGGCGTTCGTCAACGCCTGGATCCTGGACCGCGTCGGCCGCGCGTGACGGGGTTCAGGCGGCCAGTGCCGCGGTGAGCACCTGCGGGTCGGCGTTGCCGCCGGTCACGACCGCGACGGTACGGCCGGCCGGCAGCTCGCCACTGTGGAAGAGCCGGGCGGCCAGGGCGACCGCGCCGCTCGGCTCGGCCACCAGTCGCGCGTCCCGGATCAGCCGGCCGGTGGCCGCCATGATCTCGTCCTCGGTGACCGTGACGATGCCGTCGAGCCGGTCCCGCAGGTGGGCCAGCGTCAACGCGGACAGGCTGGTCCGCAGCCCGTCGGCGCACGTCCGGTAGGTGCGTTCGACGTCCCAGACGACCACCTCACCGGCGGCGAGTGACTCCTGGGCGTCGGCGGCCAGCGCCGGCTCCACGCCGATCACGACGGCGGACGGGCGCAGCGCCTTGACCGCCGTGGCCACGCCCGAGCCGAGCCCGCCGCCGCCCACCGGCACCAGCACCACGTCCACGTCCGGCAGGTCGGCGACGATCTCCAGCCCGACGGTGCCCTGACCGGCGATGACAGCTGGATGGTCGAACGGCGGCACCAGCGTCGCGCCGGTCCCGGCCACGATCCGCTCCGCCTCGGCGAGCCGCCGGGCCGGCGGCACCAGCCGTACGTCCGCGCCGAGCGCCCGCATCCGGGCCACCTTGACCTCCGGCGCGCCCTCGGGGACCACCACCGTGCAGGGCGCGCCGAGGGCGCGGGCCGCGTACGCCAGGGCTTGCCCGTGGTTTCCCGACGAGTGGGTGACCACCCCCCGGGCGCGGGTCGCGGGATCGAGCCGGGCCACCGCGTGGGTGGCGCCGCGCAGCTTGAACGACCCCACCGGTTGCAGGTTCTCCGGCTTGAGCCACAGCTGATCGTCCCAGAGCACCGGCACCAACGGGGTCCGCAGCACGGTACCGGCCACGTCCTCGGCGGCGGCGCGGATGTCGGCGATCGAGATCAGCTCCATCGCACCAACCTAGACTGCCGGCATGAGTGCGGAGGAGCCCTCGGCGGCGCGACGCGGACCGACCTGGCTGATCCTCGTGGTGGTGGCCGCCGCGCTCGTCGTCTGCTGCTGTTCGACGGTGATCGGGCTGGTCGTCGCCGGCTCCGCCGGGCTGCTCGGTCGCTGACCGCCGGGCCGGACGCCGGCCGTCCCGGCCCGGCGGGCGCCGCCGTCCGTGCCGCTCGCCGCCCCGTGCCGGCGAGCAAGCAACGTCAACGGGTCCAGGCCGGGTTCCGTCCGGCCCGGCCGAGCAGCGCGTCCATGCTGGCCGGCGCCGCCTCGGTGGGCACCGGCGGGCCGAACGCGCCCATCTTCTGCCCCATGTCGCCCATCCGATCCATGAACTCGTGCCCGGCCGACACCACGGCCGGATCCACTGTCAGCTCCTGGCCGGTGGCCCGGGCCAGGTCCCACCCGTGCACCGTGAGGTCGATCAGCGCCATCGACCCGACGGTCTCCTGTGGTAGCCCCATGCCGGGTGACACGCCCTCCAGCGCGGCCGGGTCGGACCAGGCCTCGGTGAGCCGGGCCGTCTCGGTCGCGAACCGGTCACGCCAGCCCTCGGTCAGGTGATCGGTCTTGCCGGACCAGTCGACCTCTTCCCGGCGGGCCAGCGCCTGGAAGTTGACCACCACGTCGAACAGGTGCCCGAGCAGGTCGCGCACCGTGTAGTCGGGGCACGGGGTGGGCAGGCCGAGTTGCTCGTCGGAGATGCCGCGAACCACAGCGACCGTACGCGGCGCCGCGACGGCGAGCAGCTCACTAGTCTTCGTGCTCATAGGGGCAGCGTATGAGGGCGGTCTTGAAGAAATGCGACACGAACCGCGGCGTGACAACCGGGGCATCCTCGATCCGGGCCGGCTGCGGCAGCAGGTCCGGTTCCGGCGCCGGATGGCCGCCCCGGCGTTGCGCCGGTGGGTGGAGCACTACTGGTTGATCGACTGGGATCTGACCGAGCCGTTCGAGCAGCGGGTGGTGCCGCACCCCACCGTGAACGTGGTGTTCCAGGCGCAGGAGGGCGCGCCCGAACAGGGCGAGATCGCCGGCGTCGACACCGGCCTGTTCGCCGTCACGCTGCACGGCGTCGGCCGGGTCTCCGGCGTCCAGTTCCGCCCGGGCGGCTTCCGGCCGTTCTGGCGGCGCCCGGTCGCCGAACTGACCGGCCGGCGCGTGCCGATCCCCGGCGGGCCGATCTGCCCGGGGACCGACGACGAGCGCTGCGCGAGGCTGGACGAGCTGCTGACCTCGTGGCCGCCGGTCGCGGATCCGCTCGCCGCGGAGGCCACCGCGCTGGTCGAGGAGATCCGCGCCGACCGGACCGTGCTTCGGGTGACCGACTTCGCCCGGCGGCGCGGCGTCTCCGTCCGCCGGCTCCAGCGCCTCTTCCTCGACCACGTCGGCGTCGGTCCGAAGTGGGTGATCCGCCGCTACCGGCTCCAGGAGGCGATCGAACAGGCCGCCGCCGGGCCGCTGGACTGGTCGCGGGTCGCCGCCGATCTGGGGTACGCCGACCAGGCCCACCTGGTCCGCGAGTTCACCGCCGTCGCCGGGGTCTCGCCCGCGGCGTACGCCCGCTCGCTGGCGGCCCTGCGGCCGTGACGCGGGCCAGGCCTGCCGAGCGCGGGCCAACCCTCACTCCGCGCGGTTACGCACGGTGACAGTCGGCCCGAGCGGCGGGCCTCGCCTCGCGCCGACTTTGCTCTGCAGCCATTGACGCAACGCACACCGACGGTGACGGTGGCGGTGCGACGCCGCCGACCATGGTCAACAGGAAGCGCCTGCTCAGGTGCCTGCTGCACCGATGGCTGCAGAGCAAAGTCGGCAGCAAGCCCACTCACTCGCCCGGCGGCGGCCGTGACGCAGCGTTACAGGCAGCTTAGCTACGGTACGTGATCGGGAACGCGCGTCAGCGGCGGCGGACCGCCACCACCGCAACGTCGTCCTGGATCTCCGGCGGCGCCAACTCGACCAGCAGCCGCTGGCAGAACTGGTCCAGGTCCTCGTCCACCCGGGCGGCGGCCACGCCGAGCGCCGCCATGCCGTCGTCGATGGTGGCGTCCCGCCGCTCGATCAGCCCGTCGGTGTAGAGCACGAGCGTCGCCCCGGCGGGAAGCACGAACTCCAGGTCGGGCGGGCGCGGCGCGCGTACCCCGAGCAGCGGCGCGGACTGCGCCACGAACTCGACCCGGCCGTCCCGGCTCAGCAACGCCGGCAGGTGCCCGGCGCTGGCCATCCGGACCAGCCCGGTCGACGGCTGGAGCAGCAGCACGCAGATGGTGGCCAGCTCATTCGGCAGCAGGTTGCGCATCAGCTCGTTGACCCGGTCCAGGATCACCCCGGGCTGATGGCCCTCGACCGCGTACGCCCGTACCGCGTGGCGCAGCTCGGCCATCACGGTGGCCGCGTGCAGCGAGTGCCCGGCCACGTCACCGATCGCCACCAGCAGGTGCCCGTCGAGCATCACCAGCTCGTAGAAGTCGCCGCCCACCTCGGTCTGCGCGCTCGCCGGCTCGTACCGCACGGCCAGGTCCAGGCCCACGACGTCGGGCAGCCGCTGCGGCAGCAGGCTGCGCTGCAACGTCACGGCGATCCGGTGCTCCTCGTCGAAGGACCGCTGCGCCTCCACCGCCGAGGCGACGGCCTGGGCGAGCTGCACCAGCACCGGCGTACGGACGGTCTGGGTGGCGGTCGGCACCACCACGTACAGCGGGGCGCGGTCCTCCCGCAGCCGGGAGGCGGCCACCGTCACCGTGTCCCCGTCCGGCCAGCCCGTCAGCGCCCAGTTGCCCGGGTCGTCGACCCGTACCCGGGTGCCGATCGGCACACCGGTGTCGTCCACCACCCACGGCACGATCGTGGCCGGCGTGTGCGGGTCGACCGCCACCCCCGCCAGGCAGTCCCCGTCGAACGTCTCGGCGACCACCGCCGCTGGGGCCTTGAAGATCCGCGCCGCGCCGCTCGCTGCCGCCTCCAGCAGCCGGACGAAGTTCGGCGTCGCGTGCATCTCCACCGTGGCGTCGGCGAGCGCGGCGAGCCGCTCGGCGAGCTGCTCGGCACGCAGCCGGGCCTGGTAGTAGCGCAGCACCGCGTGCGCGGTGGCGACCAGTTCCTCCGGCTCGATCGGCTCGGCCAGGTAGGCGTCCGCGCCCCGGGTGAGACCCTGCGCCCGGTCGACCACGTCCACCGCGTGGGCGGAGACGTGGATGACCGGAATGTACGGGTGCGTCTCCTTGATCCGCTCGCACACCTCGAAGCCGCTCATGTCGGGCAGCCGCACGTCGAGCACCACGAGGTCGACGTGCTCACGGGCCACCCGGTCCAGCGCCTCCGTGCCGTTCTCCGCCTCCACGGTGACGAAACCGGCCCGGGTGAGCCAGTTCACCAGCAGGTACCGCTTGGGGCCGCTGTCGTCGACCACCAGCACGGTCACCGGCCCGCTGTCCACCGTCACGCTCCGCCCGCGGGAAGGACCACTGTGAACGTGCTGCCCCGGCCGGTTTCGCTCGTCAGCTCCAGCGTCCCGCCGAGCAGCGTGACCAGCCGCCGCGCGTACGGCAGGCCGAGCCCGGTGCCACCGACCCGCGTCGTGCCGGGCACCTGGTAGAACTCCTCGAAGACCCGCTCGTGCAGTTCGGGCGGGATGCCGACGCCGGTGTCGGTGACCGACAGCGTCCACTGCTCGCCCCGGCGCTCGGCGCGCAGGCGTACCTCGCCGCGCTCGGTGAACTTCAGGCCGTTGTGCAGCAGGTTGCGCAGCACCTGGGCGAGCAGCACCTCGTCCGAGCGGAGCGTCGCCGGGGCCGGGGGCTCCTCGACCACAAGCTCCACATCGGAGCGGACGGTGAGCGCCCGCAGCGTGCCGCGCAGCTGCCCGAACACCGCGCGCAGGTCGACCTCGGACCAGTCCGGCTCGATCCGGCCCGACTCCGCCTTCGCCAGGTCGAGCAGCTCGTTGACCAGCCCCAGCAGGTCACCGGCGGAGGACCGGATCAGCCCCACCTGGCGGGCCTGCTCGCCGGTGAGCGGGTCGGAGGCGGAGTCGGCCAGCAGCCGGGCCAGACCGATGATCGCGGTGACCGGCGCGCGCAGCTCGTGGCTGACGTTGGCGAGGAACCGGCTCTTCGACTCGCTCGCGGCCCGCAGCTGTGTGGACTTCTCCTCCAGCTCGGCGTAGAGCGCCACCACGCCCCGGTTGGTCTCCTCCAGCTCCTCGGTGAGCTGGTTGTAGAGCGCCATTACGCCCCGGTTGGTCTCCTGCAGTTCGGAGTTGAGCACCGCCAGTTCGTCGCGCTGGCTGCGTACCTCGTCGAGGGCCGCGATGAGCTGGGAGTTCTGCGCGGCCAGCTCGTCCAGCGCGGAGGCCGGAGCACGCTCGGCCAGCTCGGCCCGGAGCCGGCCGGCGCGTTCCGGCGTCAGCTCCTCGGCGTGGTCGGGCACCCGTCTGGACATCCTCACGACGGTATCGCCCTCGACGGCCACGACCTGCAACGTGTCCACCAGACGCGCGACGGCGCCGGACTTCGGCTCGTACCGGCCGCCTGGCAGTGGACGCAACGGCGACAGGTCGACCTGGAGGATCCGGCGGCCCACGGCGTCCCGGTCGAGAGCGAACGTGACGTCCGCGCCGTCGGCGCCGCTCAACAACTCCCGGGCCACCTCGCTGAGCGCGGTGGCGATCCGCACCTGGTCCTGGTGTTCCAGCCCGACCGCCGCGGCCACCTCGCGGCCGCGCTGCCGGACCAGGAAGATGTCCTGCTCGACCCGGAGTGCCAGGTGCAGAAGGGGTTCGGTCATGCCGCCCCCCGCGCGACCAGGACGCAGGCGTCGTCGCGACGGATGGCGGCGTCACGCAGCAGCGTCGCGGCGGCCAGCAACGGGTTGCGCCCGGCCAGCCCGGGGTAGTCGTCCAGGTCCCAGCGATCCACCACCCCGTCACTGTGCATGACCAGGGTGGAGTCACGCGAGAAGGGGTAGTCGTACCCGCGGATCGCCGGACGCTGGTGCCCGGCGATGCCCGGCAGCGAGACGAGCCCGCGCCGCCGCTCGCCCGGCGCGACGATCATCGCGGCGATGTTGCCCAGGCCGGCGAAGCGGAGCAGCCCGGCGGCGCGATCCGGTTCGGCCACCGCGAGCGCCGCGCCCCGGGTGTGCGACATGGCGGCGTGCAGGTGCCGCACCACGACATCCGGCGGCCCGTCCGGCGCCGAGCGGAACGCGGACACGGCGGCCCCGGTCGCGGCGGCGGCCAGTGGCCCGTGGCCGAGGCCGTCGGAGACCAGCACCTGACGACGGCCGTCCACCTCGCGCACCGCGTACCCGTCGCCGCTGCTCTGCTCGCCGGTGATCGGCCGGGCCAGCCCGGCCGCCCAGTCCGGCTCCGGCGGCGCTCCGTCCCAGACCTGGACGACCAGGACCGTGCCCCGGCCGGGCGTCGAGTAGCCGTCGAACCGGCTCGACTGCCGGGTGATCGCGCCGAGCCCGATGCCGAGCGTGCCGGCGGTGGAGTGGCCGTCGACCGACGAGAGCGTGAGGTCGGCCATGCCGGGGCCGGAGTCGATGGCCACCAGTTCCACCCCGGCCCGTCCGGCCCGGCGCGCCGGGCGCAGCAGGAGCGTGCCCTCGCGGGCGTGCTTGACCAGGTTGCTGGTGATCTCGGCGGTGACGATGGCCAGGTCCGCGACACGATCGGTGCTCAGTTCGAGCTGCCGGCCGAGACGCTCGGCGGCCCGGCGTACGCCGCCGGCGGTCGCGCCGTTGTCGACCCGGAACCACACCCCGTGGTCGGGGACCACGTCGGCGGTCATCGTGACCACTTGGTGACGGTGATCCTCGTCCCCTCGCCGACAGCCGTCTGGATGTCGAAGTCGTCCACCAGCCGGCGGGCCCCGCTGAGCCCGAGGCCCAGCCCGCCCCCCGTGGTGTAGCCGTCGGTCAGCGCCAGGTCGAGGTCGGGGATGCCCGGCCCTTCGTCGGCGAAGAGGATCCGTACGCCACGCCGGCGGCCGTCCTCCACTGTGCTCACCTCGGCGCTGCCCCCGCCGCCGTAGATCAGCGTGTTGCGGGCCAGCTCGCTGGCGGCGGTCACCAGCTTCGTCTGGTCGACCAGGGAGAGCCGGACCGCGACGGCCGTGGTACGCACCAACTGCCGGACCCGCACCACGTCCTCGTCGCTGCGGATCGCCTGCGTCGCCGGCACGCCGAGGTCGACGCCCGTGGTCATGCCGTCGCCGTCGTCTCGGTGTCCTCGTCGTCGGCGCCCTCGTCCCACTCGTCGGCCCGGCTGGCCGCGATCAGCTCCATGCCGCGCTCGACGTTCAGCGCGGTACGGATGCCGTTGAGCGACAGCCCCAGCTCGACGAGCGTGATGGCGACGGCCGGGCGCATGCCGACCACCACCGTCTCGGCGTCCAGCACCTTCGAGATGGACGCGATGGTGGAGAGCATCCGGCCGACGAAGGAGTCGACGATGTCCAGCGCCGTGATGTCGATGATCACGCCGTGGCAGCCGGTGGCGACGATCCGCTCGGCCAGGTCCTCCTGCAACTGGATCGCCGTCTGGTCGGACATGTCGACCTGGATGGAGACCAGCAGGATGTCGCCGATCTTGAGGATCGGCACCCGTTCCATCAGGACTCCCGCCGCGGGCGGCGAGCGGTGGTCTCGACCCCGGTCAGGCGCAGCACGTGGCGCAGCGCGTCGGCGAGGCTCGCCTTGGTGGCGATGTCGCCGAACTCGATGCCGAGGGCGACGATCGTCTGGGCGATCTGCGGGCGGATGCCGGAGATGATGCAGTCGGCGCCCATCAGCCGGGCGGCCACCACGGTCTTGAGGATGTGCTGCGCGACCTGGGTGTCCACCGCCGGCACGCCGGTGATGTCGATGATCGCGTACGGCGAGCCGGTGTCGACCAGGGTCTGGAGCAGCCGCTCCATCACCACCTGGGCGCGGGCCGAGTCCAGCGTCCCGACCAGCGGGACGGCGACCACGCCCTCCCAGAGCTTGACCACCGGGGTGGACAGCTCCAGCAGCTGCTCCGCCTGGTCGGCGATCAGGCTTTCGCGGGCCCGGACGAACGTCTCGAACGTAAACAGGCCCATCTGGTCGACGAGCGCGGAGAAGGCGACGAAGTCGCGCAGGGTGTCGTCACCCTTCTCCTCTTCCATCAGCTCCAGCAGGGCGTCCTTGCACGCGAACACGCTGATCGCGGTCTCGGTGGCGGAGAACCCCTGCCGGGCCCGGTTGGTGGACAGCTCGGACAGCACCGCCCGCAGCTCACCGCCGTGCTCGTCGGCCAGGTCGGAGACGCCCTGGCGCCCGGCGTCGACCAGCGCGCGGTGCAGCTCCTGCACCTGCCGGGCCAGCTCGGCCCGGCTCAGGCGACCGCGCAGCGAACTGGCGACGATCTCCGTCCAGCGGTTGGTCAGCCGGTCCGCGTGCTGACTGAGCAGGTGGGCGAGCCGACCACCCTGTTCGGCGCTCAACGCCATCCTGACCTCCCTGATTTGGACGGGCGGACTCTATCACCGGGGGCTGACGCGGTACTTGTCACGGAGCAAAGAATGATCGACCGCACCCGTGACCGCTCCCGTTCTGCGCGGCGCGCCCGTCGTGGGATACCGTTTCCCCCGAACACAGGAGGTCGACGAATGTCCTTGACGGTGCACACGGAACAGCGCGGCGACGTGGTCGTCGTGTCGGTCGCGGGCGAGCTGGACATGGCCACGGCACCGCAGCTGCAGGACCAGATCACGGATCTGCTGGACAAGGGGCGCAACCGCCTGGTCTTCGACCTGGCCGAGGTGTCGTTCTGCGACTCCACCGGCCTGTCGGTGTTCGTCCGGGCGAAGAACAACTGCGACGAGGCCGGCGGCGTCGTCCGGCTGGCCGCTCCGCAGCGCGGCGTGCTGCGCATCCTCGAGGTCAGCGGGCTGGTCGAGGTGCTGCACACGTACCCGACCGTGGAACAGGCCGTCGCGGGCGAGCCCACCCCGACCTCCTCCTGACCGGTTCCGCTCAGCGCTCGTCCTCGATGTAGCGGGGACGGGCGATCACCATGCCCGCCGCCGTCTGCACGGCGAGCGCCACCAGCAGGAAGCCGATCGGGGCGGTCCAGCCGCCGGTCGCCTCGTAGAGGATGCCCACCAGCAGCGGCCCGAGCGCCGCGATGACGTACCCGGTGCTCTGCGCGAACGCGGACAACGCCACGGTCCCCTCGGCGGTCCGGGCGCGCAGCCCGATCGTGGTCAGGATGAGCGGGAACGCGCCCTGGCCGAGCGCCAGCAGCAGCACCCACAGCGGCGCCAGGCCGTGCGGGGCCAGCGCCAGACCGGTGTACGCGGCGGCGGAGAACACGGTGAGCGACAGCACCAGCGGCCGGAGCGTGGCCAGCCGGCCGGCCAGCGTCGGCATCATCAGTGCCACCGGCACGCCCAGCGCGGTCACGCCGGCGAGCAGCAGCCCCGCCGCCTCCGGGCGGTACCCGGCGTCCCGGAAGAGCTGGGCCAGCCAGCCCATGATCGCGTACCCGCTGAGCGACTGCGCCCCGAAGTAGACCGCCATGGCCCAGCCGAGCCGGGTCCGGGCGGGTTGCACCCGGGCCGGGGTGGCGACGGCCACCGCCGGGGGCGCGGCCCGTCGCGCCGCGCGGGCCCGCAGCGCCAGCGGCACCCACGGGAGTACGGCCAGCGCGGCCAGCCCGGCCCAGACGCCGAGTCCGGCCCGCCAGGAGCCGAAGGCGTGCGCGACCGGCACCGCCGCGGCGGCGGCCACCGTCGTGCCCACCGTCAGGGCCATCGTGTACGCCCCGGTGACCAGCCCGGTGCGGTGCGGGAAGTGCTGCTTGACGAGCATCGGCAGCAGGATGTTCGCCACCGCGATGCCGGCCAGCGCGAGCGCGCTGGTGGCCACGAAGACCGCCGCCGAGCCGGTGAGCGCGCGCAGCACCTGCCCGACGGTGAGCGCCAGCATGGCGAGCACCAGCACCCGGGGCGCGGCCCAGCGGCGGACCAGCCACGGGGTGAGCGCGCCCAGTCCGGCGAACGCGATGGTGGGCAGCGTGGTGACCAGGCCGGCCATCGCCCCGGAGAGGCCGAGACCGACCCGTACCTCGTCGAGCAGCGCGCCGAGGCTGGTCACCGCCGCGCGCAGGTTCAGCGCGACGAGCAGCATCCCGGTCAGCACGAGCAGTCCGCCTCGGACCGCGCGGGGCGCCGGGGTGGGGAGGGCCGCGGAGCCGGCGCCGGGGGCGGGCACTGTCGCGGCGGGCGCGGGTGGCGGAGTCATGACCTCGAACCTACAATCATGGGATGAATTTCGGCACGAGGTGTAACCGGTGACACCCGCCGTGGATTCCGTCGTCGTGCCGCCGCGCGGTCACCGGGTCCGCCAGACCATCGAGCAGCTCCGCGAGCGCATCCTCGGCGGCGAGTGGCCGGTGGGCGGGCGCATCCCCACCGAGCCGCAACTCGTCGCCGAGCTCGGCGTGGGCCGGAACACGGTCCGCGAGGCGGTCCGGGCGCTCGTGCACGCCGGGGTGCTGGTGTGCCGGCAGGGCTCCGGCACCTACGTCGTGTCGACCGACGAGCTGGCCCCGGTGGTGGCCCGCCGGCTCACCGACGACCGGATGACCGAGGTGATCGAGGTCCGGCGCGCGTTCGAGGTGGAGGCCGCCCGGCTCGCCGCATTGAGGCGTACCCCTGAGGACCTGGTGGCGCTCGACGGCGCGCACGCGGCCCGGGAGGCCGCGTGGCGCGGCGGCCGGGTGGACGAGTTCGTCGAGGCGGACGCCGCGCTGCACACGGCAGTGGTGGCGGCCGCGCACAACGCCATGCTGGCCGAGCTGTACGCCTCGGTCGGCGCCGCGCTGCGCAGCACCGTGGCCCAGGCGATGGGCGAGGCGCTGACCCCGGAGCGGTACGTGGATCACGGCCGGCTGGTGGAGGCGATCCGGGCCGGCGACCCGCAGCGGGCGGCGATCGAGGCCGGTGCTTTTCTCGAAGGGCCCGCCGGGGCATAGGTTGTCCCCGACGCAGACTCATCAGGGCACGGGAGTACGGATGCTCAAGGGCTTCAAAGACTTCATCATGCGCGGCAACGTCGTCGACCTGGCGGTCGGTGTCGTCATCGGCGCGGCTTTCACCGGCGTGGTGACCCAGCTCACCAAGTCGTTCCTGGAACCGCTAGTACGCGTGTTCATCGTGTTGATCACCGGCAACGAGGACGGGATCGGCGGCTCGACGCCGTCCTTCCGCGGCGTCGCCTTCGACTGGGTGGCCTTCGTCAACGCGCTGATCACGTTCGTGCTCACCGCGGCGGCGCTGTACTTCCTGGTCGTCTACCCGATGAACAAGCTCGCCGAGCGCCGCAAGCGCGGCGAGGAGCCGCCGCCGTCGGCCCCGAGCGAGGAGGTCAAGCTGCTCACCGAGATCCGTGACGCGCTGCTCGCCGGCAACCACGGCACCCCGGGCCAGCGCAGCGCCCTGGACGACGTGCTCGGCCGCCGGCAGGAGCCGCCCGCGCCGCGCTGACGCCATAGCCGATCGGCCCCCGCGACAATCTCGCGGGGGCCGACGTGTATCGAACACATGTTCGATAGAGTCCGGGCATGGAGCAGCGTAGGCACTGGTGGAACGGGAAATGGGGACGCCTCGCCCGGCGTGACGTCTTCCTCCGGGTGGACGGCGACCGCTGGCACGTCGAGCAGCGGGCCGGCGGCGCCGAGGGGGTTTCCCGGTTCTACGAGCACGCCAGCGTCGAGGAGGCGGAGGAGACGGTCCGGGCGCTGCTGGACGGCACCGACACGTGGCGCGAGCTGTCCCCCCGCCCGCCGGGCGGCTGGGCCCCGTCCGTTTAGCGCCCGCGCGACCCGGGAACCGCTGCAGTATGAGCCAGCAGCAGGACACCGTCTCCCGGGTCACCACCGGCATGCGGGTGGTCGACTCCGCAGGCGTCGAGGTGGGCACAGTCGATCTCGTCCAGCGCGGCGACCCGGCCGCGGTGACCGTGCAGGCGCCCGCGCCGGTCGACCCGGGCAGCAGCCTGGACGAGCTGATCGAGTCGGCGGCGGTCGAGGAGCCGGACGTGCCGGCCGACCTGGCCGCACGGCTGCTGCGCGACGGCTATCTCAAGGTCTCCACCGGCCTGGTCCACACCGGCGCGGTCTACGTGCTGGCCGACCGGATCGCCTCGGTGGGCGACGGCGCGGTACGCCTCACCGTCCCGGCCACGGAGCTGCCCGCCGAGGAGTGACGCCCGCCGAGGTGATGGATTTGTCACCCGCAGTAATAGGTGATCAATGCAAGTTGCCCGGAAAAGCCGCCCGTCAATCCCCTTGCGCAGAGTCCCAATGCCATGACTTTGCGCTTTAATCGCTGATGAACGACTTGATCGTTGATCTTCAAAAACATTGCGCGTGTTCTGGTATCTACATCGGCCTCTCGCCACGGATAGTAATTGGCGAACCAAGGGGGCCGAGGGGGAACAATGAACGAAGCGCTGGCGGAACCGCTCACCGGATATCAGGTGGTGGCCGTGGCCACTGCCGTCGCCGGAGTGGTGGCGGGCCTGGTGCGGGCCTACGTGGCATACCGCGCCCGGATGAACGAGGAACGCGAGGCGACAACACGCACCACAGCGCGGGTCACGTGGCTGATCCGGCTGGCCGAGGCGGACCATGACGTCGTACGGATCGTGGAGCGCGATCGCGACGGGCATCGGGAGGTCGAACTGGGCGGGCGCGCTGCGTCGAAGCCCGGCCCTGTCGAGGAGGCGGCGTGACAGACATCAAGGGCACCGCCGCTCTCACACCGGATCCCGACGACAACGACGCTCTGCGCGAGGCGGAGGCGGCCCGCCTGAAGGCCGTTCACGACCGGGAGTTCGCCGAATTCACCGAAGGCTCGTACCACACCGTGGAACGGATTCTCCGGGCGAGATGCCGGGACCGTCAGGCGGTGGAGGACGCGCTTCACGAAGCCTTTCTGCACGGTCGGGTCGAGTGGTCCAAACTCCGCGACCACGTCCGGCCGATCGGGTGGATCGTCCGTACGGCGCGGTTCAAGATGCTGAAGGATCACGACCGACGACTGCGGGAGGCCGCGGTGGCGCCGGAGGACCTGCCGCCGTCGTCCCACTCGGACATCGCTGACGCGTGGGAGGCGCAGGAGACGCTGCGCGGCTGGTTGCACCAGTTGCCGGTACGGCACGCCGAGGTGTTCCAGATGTCGAAGGAGGGCTTCTCCAACCAAGAGATCGCCCGCATCCTCGGCCTGACCGAGAACAGCGTCCGCTCCTACAAGGCCGCCGCCAAGAAGGAGCTGTGCGAACTGGCCGAGAAGGCCGGCTTCACCCGCTCGGAGAGCGAGCGGCGGCAGGGGGCCGGCCGTGGATCTCGATGACATCCTGGCGCTCGCCGAGACCACACCCAGCCCGTTGGAGCTCGCGCGCGCCCGCCGGGTGGCGCGGACCGTGCAGAGCCAGCACGACCTGTCCCTCGCCGAGGGCTACAAGATCATCGTCGACACCGACCTCGCCGATCCCCTTACCTGGGACGCCGACGAGGCCGTCCGGGTCACCCGCGCCGCCCAGTTGGCGAAGCAGGGCACCGTCACCTGGCTGCCCGGCAACCACGACGCGGAGCGCTTCGAGCGGCTCTCCTGGTCCGACGAGATGGCGATGATCGTCGGGCACGCGCCGGGAACGCTCCGCCTCACCCCGCGGACGCTCGCCGACCTCGTTCATCCCGCCGATGTCGAGCGCGTCCTCGCCGCGGTGCGGACGGCGTGGGAACAGAGCCGCCCCGACGAGATCGGCTTCCGGGTGGTCCAGCCCGGAGGCAGCGTCCGCCACGTGTACTGCCACCTCGAGATCCTCACCGACGCGGGCCGGCCGGTCGGCGTCATCGCCACCGGCGAGGACATCACCGCGCTCGAACTCGCCCGCCAGGAGCAGCGCCGGCTCGCCGTACGCAGCCGGATGCTCGGCCCCGACCCGGCCGTCCGGGACGTGCTCACCGGGCTCCAGACCCGCGGGTACGTGATCGACGAGGTCGACCGGGCGCGGCGCACCACCGGCGGCGCCCTGATCGTCGTGGCGACCGAACCGGCCACCCGGCTGCCCGACGCGCTGACCGACGAGGACCGCGACCAGGTGACGGCGGAGATCGCCCGGACCCTGCGCGCAGTCGCCGGGGACGGCGTCACCAGCGGGCTGGTGGGTTCCGGCTCGTGGGGGCTACTGCTCGCCCCCCGGGACGACGCGGGGAAGGCCGAGGCCCTGGCCGCCCGGATCGTGGACAAGTTCCGGAACCATCTGTTCAGCGTCCGGCAGAAGCCCCTGCGGCTCAACACCTCGGCCGGCGTGGTCCATTTCGACAACGACATCCCGGACACCGGCTTCGACCTTCTCGTGGACGGCGAGCACGCGGCCCGCGACGCGCACCGCAACGCCACCGCCGTCAAGGTCCTGGAGCGGCCGGTCGCCGAGCGGGAACGTACGGACCGGTGCCGCCGCCGGATTCACCGCGCCGTCTCGGCCAACCGGTTCGCCCTGTACGCCCAGCCCATCATCGATCTCGGGCTCAATCAGGTGGCCCGTCACGAGATTCTGCTGCGCGTTCGCAGCGACACCGGTGAACCGGTCGCGCCGTGGGCCTTTCTCGACATGGCCGAGCGGGTCGGCGAGATCCTGTCGGTGGACAAGTGGGTCATCGACCACGCTCTGGAACTGATCGGCCGCGGGGCACAGACCTCGCATTACCAGGTGAACATTTCCGGGAAGTCGCTCGCCGACCCGGGACTGCTCGCTTTCGTGACCGGGGCGATCCACCGGCACCACGTCAAGCCGGAATGCCTGACGTTCGAAATCACCGAGACCGCGCTCATCGAGAACCGCAACGAGGCGCTGGCCTTCGCCACCGGAATCAGAGAGGTCGGCTGCCACCTGGCGCTCGACGACTTCGGCACCGGATACGGCGCCCTCGCCCAGCTCAAATACCTGCCGGTGGACCTGGTGAAGATCGACGGCGCGTTCATCGTCGACCTGTGCCGGTCGCCGGCCGACCAGGCTGTGGTGTCGGCGCTCGTCGAGCTGTGCCACACGCTCGGCATCCGGGTCGCCGCCGAGTACGTCCAGGACCAGGAGACCCTGGATCTCCTGCGCGCCGCGGAGGTCGACTTCGCGCAGGGCTACCAGATCGGGCGACCGGAACCGATAACTGTGGGCCAGGAGGAGGTGCAGAGCATCGAACTCGAACTGCGGCTCCCGCCTCAGCAGACCGCCATGGGATGACCGGTCGTCACCCGGCCCGGCTGGGAACCGGCGGGGCGGGTTCCGCCTCGGGCGACCCGGCCGGCGGGGACGCGGCCGCGCGGCGGCGGAACAGCAGCAGCATCAGCCAGCCCGCGACCAGTCCCCAGAACGCGCCGCCCACCCCGAACAGGCTCACCCCGGAGGCGGTGACCACGAACGTCACCACCGCCGCCTCCCGCGCGTCCGGCTGGGCCACAGCCGCCGCGACAGCCCCGGCCAGCGCGCCGAGCAGGGCGAGCCCGGCGACGGCCTCGACCAGCACCGGCGGGGAGAGCAACACCAGTGTGGTGGCCACGCCCGCGCCGAGCCCGAGCAGCGCCAGCCCGATCCCGGCGGTGACCGACGCGATCCAGCGCCGTTCCGGGTCCGGGTGGGCGTCCGGCCCGGCCGCCAGCGCGGCGGTGATCGCGGCCAGGTTCACCGCGTGCCCGCCGGCCGGAGCGCCGAGGGCGGTGGCGAGCCCGGTCACCCGCAGCGCCGAGCCCAGCGGGGCCCGATAGCCGTAGCCGGCGAGCACGGCGGTGCCGGGCACGTTCTGGGCGGCCATGGTGACCAGGAACAGCGGCAGGGCGAGCCCGACGACGGCGGGCAGCGTCCAGGCCGGCGCGGTGAGCGCGACGACCGGTGCGGCGTCCATCCGGGCCGGGCCGGAGGTGGTGAGCGCGATCGCGACAACTGCCACGGCGAGCGCGCCGGGTACCGCCCAGCGGCGGGCGAACCGGTGCAGCAGGAGCCAGACCAGCACCACCGGCCCGGCCAGCCGGGGCACCTCCACGAGGGCGCGTACGGGCGCCGTACACAGCGGCAGCAGCACCCCGGCGAGCATGGCGGAGGCGATCGGGGCGGGGATCGCGGCGACCGCGCGGCCGAGCGCGGGGATCAGCCCGGCGGCGACGATCAGCAGGCCGGCGAGCAGGAACGCGCCGACCGCGGCGGGCCAGCCGCCGGTGACCGGCCCGGTGGCGACGAGCAGCGCCGCGCCCGGCGTGGACCAGGCGATCGACAGTGGCAGCCGGTGCCGCAGGCCGAGCCAGACCGCGCAGGCGCCACTGGCGACGCAGAGCGCGAGCAGGCCGGAGGCGGCCTGGTCCCGGTCGGCGCCGACGGCGCGCAGCCCGGCCAGGACGACTGTGAACGAGCTGGCGAAGCCGACCAGGGCGGTCACCACGCCGGCCAGGACGGGTTGGAGCCGACCCCCCATGCTCTCCTCCTCCGCCGTTCCGTTTACGGAACGGCACGGTGTAGCACGATAGCCCTCATGACAGCCGCCGCACCACCCGATGACCGGGGCGCCCGGGAGGTCGGCCGGCGCATCCGCTCGCTCCGCACCGAACGGGGCATCTCCCTGTCCGAGCTGGCCCGCCTCGCGGGCGTCGGCAAGGCCACGCTCTCCGGCCTGGAGAACGGCGTGCGCAACCCCCGGCTGGAGACCCTGTACGCGATCACCGCGCAGCTCGGCGTGCCGCTGACCGCCGTACTCTCCGCGCCCGAGCAGGCACCGACGGTACGCGGGGCCGCTGTCGGCGCCACGCTGCTGGAGGTCTTCGGCGACCGGGAGGCGACCTACGAGCTGTACCGGATGTGGGTCACCCCGGGTCCGGCTCAGCTCTCCCCCGCTCACTCCAGCGGCGTGACCGAGCACGTCACAGTCTTCTCCGGCGTACTGCGCGCCGGCCCGGTCGACGCCCCGCTCACCGCCGGTCCGGGCGGCTACCTGCGGTGGGTCTCCGACGTGCCGCACACGTACGCGGCGGTGGGCGAGGAGGAGGTCCACGCGAGCCTGCTGCTGCGTTATCCTCGACCGTCCACACCGGACAGTTGACGCATACCCAGGATGCAAGCGGATGACATTTCTTTCAGCAGACCCGCCACCGCGTAGAGACGCGGAGCCGTTCTTCTTGGCAAGCTTGTCCTCATGACGCTCATCCTCCGCTCGGCCATCCTCAACGACGTCGGCCTCGTCCGGACCAACAACGAGGACTCCGCCCTCGCCGGTGACCGCCTCGTGGCGGTGGCCGACGGCATGGGCGGGCTCCCCGCCGGCGAGGTGGCCAGCGAGATCGTCATCCGGATCCTGGACGAGCTGACCCCGCCCACCGGCGCCGACGAGGCGGCCGACGCGCTGCGCGCCGTGGTCAGCACCGCCAACCAGCGCATCCGCGCGGCCATCACCGTCGACCCGGCCCGCGACGGCATGGGTACGACGCTGACCGCCGCCCTGCTCGCCGGGGACACCCTGGTGCTCGCCCAGGTCGGCGACTCCCGCTGCTACCTGCTGCGCGACCACGAGCTGACCCAGCTCACCCGCGACGACACGTTCGTGCAGGCGCTCGTCGACCAGGGCGCGCTCTCCCGCGACCAGGCCCGCCACCACCCGCAGCGTTCGCTGGTCACCCGCGCGGTGCAGGGCTCCGACGCGCCACCCGCCGTCGGGGCGCTCACCGTGTTCCCCGGCGACCGGCTGCTGCTGTGCAGCGACGGCCTCTCCGACTACGTGGAGGACGCCGCCATCGCGGCGGCGCTCGCCACCTACGGCGACCGCCAGCAGTGCGGCGAGCAACTGGTGAAGCTGGCCCACCAGGCCGGCGCGCCGGACAACGTGACAGTGGTCATCTCGGACGTCACCGAGGCGTGAGTCGGCGTCCTTTCCGGTTGCGGAGCGCGCCCGCTGCGGTTGGGATGAACGGATGCACATCCGCCGGCTGGCCGCCGATGAACGACTGACCACCAGCTTCCCGCTCCAGGCGTACGCGTTCGAGGCCTCGCCGATGGGCGCCTCCCGGACCGACCAGTTCCGCGCCTACCTGCCGTACAACGCCGGGAACACGACACTGGTGGCCGAGGAGGACGGCGTCACCGCGGCGGCGGTCTCGGCGATCCCGATGCGGCAGAACCTGCGCGGCGCGGTGCTGCCGATGGCCGGTGTCGCGGGCGTGGCCACCCACCCGCTGGCCCGCCGGCGCGGACACGTCCGCACGCTCATGCACCAGCTCCTCGACGGCATGCGGGACGAGGGGCAGCAGCTCAGCGCGCTGCACCCGTTCCGCGCCTCGTTCTACGAGCGCTTCGGCTACATCGGGCTGCCCCGGCGGCGTACCGCTGTCTTCTCCCCCGCGGACCTGGCGCCGCTGCTGCGCGCCGAACTGCCGGACGAGCTGGTCTGGGAGCGGATCGGCACCGGCTATGCGCGGTGGCGCGCGTACACCGAACGGTGCCTGCGGGAACGGCACGGCTTCGCGGTCTTCCCGGACTTCCGGGCGGTCGGCCTGCGCGACCGCGACGACCGCTGGCTGGTCAGCGTGGTGCGCGGCGGCGAGACGGTCGGCGCTGTCACCTACCGCATCGATGACCACGCCGGCACGCTGCACGCCGACGACCTGCTCGTCGACGACCCGTACGCCCGGGCGTCGGTGCTCCAGTTCTTCGCCCGGCACGTCGACCAGGTGGCCCGGATCAGCGTCCAGATTCCCCCGGACGAACTGCCCGAGCTGTGGCTCACCGACCTCGACGTGCAGGTGGAGGCGAGAGTGGCCCGGCCCGACCCGACCGCGCCGATGGCCCGGCTGCTCAGCCTGGACGCGCTCGCCGACCAGCCGGTCGGGGTGGGCCGGGTGCTGATCGAGCTGGTCGGCGACCGCTGGCTCGCCGGCCGGCACCTGCTCGACGGCACCACCGGCAAACTGGCGGTGCTGCCCGCGCAGACCACCGCCGAGGGCGGCGTGCCGACCGCGCGGCTCACCGCCGCCGGGCTGTCCGCCCTGGCGTACGGCGTGCTCGACCCGGCCGAGGTGGTTGTACGCGGCCTGGGCGACGTGCCGGTGGACGCGGCCGGTGAGCTGCGCCGCCTTTTCCCCCGCGAACTGCCGCACCTGTTCGCCGACTTCTGACCCGGTTGGCGGCACGCGGCCGGGGGTAGGGTCCAGCGCGTGCCGGAATGGCTGGAAGCGGGATTCTGGGGCCTGCTCGCCGGGTCGGCCCTGCTGATCGGGGCGGCCGTCGGGTTCTTCGCGCGCGTACCGCGCCGGACGACCGCCTCGGTGATGGCGTTCGGGGCGGGCGTGCTGCTCTCCGCCGTCTCGTTCGAGCTGATCGACGAGGCGCACGAGCAGGGCGGCCTGCGGCCGGTGGTGATCGGCGCGGCGATCGGCGCGCTCGCGTACACCGGGGCGAACGTCCTGCTGGCCCGGCACGGCGCGCGGCACCGCAAGCGCTCCGGCGACGAGCAGCCCTCCGAGCGGGAACAGCCCGGCTCGGGTACGGCGATAGCTGTCGGCGCGCTGCTCGACGGCGTACCCGAATCGGTGGTGATCGGCGCGAGCCTGCTGGCCGGCGGCCCGGTCAGCCTGGTCACCGTCATCGCGGTGTTCCTCAGCAACGTGCCGGAAGGGCTGTCCAGCGCGGCCGGCATGCGGCAGGCCGGGCGCACCCGGCGCTACGTGTTCGGGCTGTGGACGGCCATCGCGTTGATCTCCGGCGCGGCGGCGCTGGCCGGGTACACGCTGCTCGGCGGCGCGCCGCCCGAGGTGCTGGCGACGATCACCGCGCTCGCGGCGGGCGCGATCCTCGCGATGATCACCGACACGATGGTGCCGGAGGCGTTCGCGGACGCGCACCTGCTGGTCGGGCTGATCACCGTGCTCGGCTTCCTGGTCGCGTTCGCGCTGTCGCACGCCTGACCGTCGCGCGCTTTGCCGGGGCCGCTGCCTGCGGGCGCGCGGCCGCTCGCTGCGGCTGCGGTGGCGGCTGCGGTTGCGGCTTAGCGGCGGGTTAAGGATCGGCTGTGGAGTCGTGCCGGGGCGACCGGGCCTCCTAGCATCGGGCGGTGCGCGTGAAGTCGGCTGTCACTCTCCTCGTCCTCGCCCTGGCGACGGCGACGCTGCCCGCCTGCGGCGACGATCCGGCCCCCGCACCCGCCGCCGACCCCGGCTCGCCGGCCGGTCCGGCAGCCGCCCCGTCGCCCTCGCTCTCCCCGAGCGGGCGTTCCGGACTCGGCAGCGCCCGGCCGAGCCCCACCCCCGCCACCGTGGCGTTCCGCGCCGGCAACCCCGCCGGCCGGGCGAGCGTGCCGGCCGAGGCGCGTCCGGTGGACACCTCGCGCCCGACCCGTACCGTCGGCAGCGGCACCCCGGCGAGCTGCACCTCCGAGGCGGTGGTGAAGGCCGTCGCGGCCGGCGGCGTCATCACCTTCGACTGCGGGCCCGCGCCGGTCACCATCACCATGAAGGCCACCGCCAAGGTGGTGAACTCGCACGGCCCGCGCATCGTGCTGGACGGCGGCGGCACTGTCACGCTCAGCGGCAGCGGCAAGCGCCGCGTCCTCTACATGAACACCTGCGACCAGGCGCAGGGCTTCACCACCTCGCACTGCCAGAATCAGGACCACCCGCAGCTCACCGTGCAGAACCTGACGTTCGCCGACGGCGACTCCACCGGCGAGCGGACCGAGGGCGGCGGGGGCGGCGCGATCTTCGTCCGGGGCGGGCGGTTCAAGGTGGTCAACTCGCGGTTCGTCGGCAACCGCTGCGACCGTACCGGCCCCGACCTGGGCGGCGCGGCGCTGCGCGTGCTCAGCCAGTTCGAGAACAAACCGGTGTACGTGGTGAGCAGCACCTTCACCGGCGGGGTGTGCGCCAACGGCGGGGCGCTGAGCAGCATCGGCGTCTCCTGGACGGTGCTGAACAGCGTCTTCCGGGACAACCGGGCGGTCGGCACCGGCGCGAACCCGGCCCGGGGCGGTACTCCGGGCGGCGGCAGCGGCGGCGCGATCTACTGCGACGGCAACGAGTTCGCGGTGCGGATCGCCGGCACGGTCATCGAGGACAACAGCGCGAACGAGGGCGGCGGCGCGATCTTCTTCGTCAGCAACAACCGCACCGGCACGCTGCAGATCGACAACTCGACGCTGCGCCGCAACCCGAGCAGAGGCTTCGAGACAAAGGGCCACCCCGGCATCTTCTTCCTGGGTGCCCAAATCTCCTGACCCCCTCCCTGCCCCGCCCCGCCTCGCCCCGCCTCGCCCCGTCGATCATGAAGTTGGCGGCCTCGCCATCGGCGTGTCGCGCCGCCAACCTCATGATCGCCGCCTGACCAGCCAGCTCGCGCACGCTGCCCTCACCCCGCCTCGTCGATCATGAAGTTGACGGTCCCGATGTCGGCGTGTCGACCCGCCAACTTCATGATCACCGGCCAGTCCTCCGCCCTACGGCCCCCGCCCCACCCGCCCCACCCGCGCACCTGCCCTTCAACTCGGTGATCAAGGAGTTTGGGTTCCAGTTGATCTCTGCGCGTGACACAAACTCCTTGATCAACAGGGCGGGGTGGGGCGGGGTGGCGGGGTGGGGCGAGGGCGGGGCCGACGCCGGAGCGGATGGGACAGCGGCGGGCAGCGGCGAAGGGTGGGATCAGTAGGGGTTGGGGTGGCCGGGGAGGTGGCCTCGGGTCAGGGCTGCGGGGCGGCCGGGGAGGGTCGGGTCCGGGGACAGCGGCGGGGAATCCGTGCCGGCTCTCGTGGCCATGCCGGTGAACAGGTCCTTCAGGGCGGTCACCGTGTCGACCGCCGGGGTCCAGCCGAGTTCGGTCTCGGCGCGGTGGCTGGACATCAGCGGCACGTTCAGCGCCAGGTCGACCCAGCCGGTGTCGACCGGTTGCAGCCGCGCCCGCCAGGTCAGCGCCGCCGCCGCGCGCAGCACCGGCGTCGCCACCGGCACCGTCCAGCCGTGGAAGTGCCGGGCCACCAGCTCCGGCGTCAGCACCGGGTCGGCCGCCACGTTGAAGGCGCCGCTCGCATCCCCCAGAACCGCCCGGGCGTACGCGTCGGCCACGTCGTCGGCGTGCACCGCCTGCATCCGCAGTCGCTTGTTCGACGGCACCAGCGGAATGCGGCCGAACCGGAGCAGGCGCACCGGCGCCAGCGGGCCGAGGAAGTAGCGGCTGATCTCCGTACCGGCCTCCCGCTGGAAGATAAGCCCCGGACGCAGCCGTACCAGCCGCAGCTTCGGGTGCTCCCGCTGCACACCGTCGAGCAGCGCCTCCACCTCCGCCTTGTCCCGGCTGTACGACGACGTCTCCACCCCGGTCGCCGGCCAGTTCTCGCTGACCGGATGGTTCTTCGGGCCGGGCGCGTAGGTGCCGACCGATGAGGCGTACACCAGGGCCGGAACGCCGACCCGGACGGCGGCCTCGATCACCGCGCGGCTGCCGCCGACGTTGGTCCGGTAAAGCGTGCGGCGGTCGTGGCTGGGCTGGATCTGCCAGGCCAGATGCACCACCGCCCGCGCGCCGGCGAAGATCCGCACGAGCTGGTCGGCGGCACCCGGCGCGCCGATGTCGCAGGAGTGCCACTCCACGTCGGCGTACGGCTCACCGGCGTCCGGCCCGGGCAGCCGGCGCGCGACGCCCACCAGTTCCGCTTCCGCCTCCCGCCGCAGCCGGCGCAGCACGGCCGTCCCCACGTTGCCGGTCGCTCCCACGATCACGATGCGCATGTCCGGTGCGGTACCCGCTGAACCGGGCAGCAACCGCTCACGGACGGGGGTTCGTGCGCACCCAGCCCTTCTCCCGATCGCGGCGACCCGACGTGGCGGCCAGGCAGCGCGGGCAGACCCAGCCCTCCGGATCGGCCTCGGTGAGCACGTCGATGCCGGAGTAGTCGAACGGAACGTGCGGGAAGCGGCGCAGGCGGGTACGGCTCAGCGGCAGCCCGCACAGCGTCTGGTTCTGGCCCGGCAGCCAGGCGTGCACCTCACCGCCGGGCCGGCGTACGCCGTCGGCGCCTGGAACCTCGCGGGAGGCCGCGACGGCGGCGGTGCTGGTCACTCGCATGGTTGCCCCGGTTCCCCGGGCGGGGAGGTTCACGCCTCGCGTCCGGCGCGTCGCCTGGTTCAGGTCTGAAGATCGACAGGCGGTGGAAGCCGCGAGCTTAGGGCGGGCAGGTTCCGGTAACCTGAGCGGGCGGGCCGCTAGCTCAATGGCAGAGCTGTGGACTTTTAATCCATAGGTTCAGGGTTCGAGTCCCTGGCGGCCCACTCCGTTCCAGCTCAGCGGCCCTTTGCGGGCTCGCTGCTTTGTCAGCACGCCTCGTCGGCGCTAGATGGTGAGCGACTGGTGGACAGGACTGTTTCCTCATGAGGGGGTGGCAGGGACGGGAGACGAGGCCCCCGCCAGCCGGGGACGTCTGACTGCTGGAGTTCCTCGTGTCTCCTGGCACCGCCGATGAGAGGGCGGCTGACGCCGGAGGACGCGACCCTAGTTGAACCACCGGCCCGCTGATCGGTCATGTCCTTTCGAGGTCGCCGAGCGGACGATGGGGTCGGCACGGGCGAAGAGCCTGAAGTACCAGCACCCGACGAGTCGTCGCAGGCTTTCCCGTCCGTGGAGCTGCGCGATTCAGGCCATCATGGACAGCAGGCAAGACCAAATGGGGACATCAGCGGAATCAGCGAAGCGGCATGGGGGCGATGCGTTCGAGAGCCGGCGGGACGTAACGCATCACCGGCAGGACGATCGCTCGGCATCTCCGAAATCGATTCCAGCGATCCGACACGACGGCCGCGCTGGCGTTCTCGACGCGCGTCAGACCTAATGCATCTAGAGCGTGGGCTGCTATATCGACGCGCTGATTGCCACCGAAACCTCCCCGGAGACGGGCGCTCGACCTTCAATACATCGCGGCGAGAGTGCCGCGAGTCGACATCCTGCTCGGTTTCGGAAAAACTAGCTCCAAAGACGCTTCGCGGCCGGGGTCCTCGCTACTATCTGCGCAGCAAGGTCAGGAGTCCAGTCCTGACACCCCGCTGACAGGAAACCGTCTGCTGCAGATATCCACCACAGCGCCTCGCCAACCGCGATAGTTCTTAAGACCGATCCCTCGCTGAAGGGCGCACAAGTACGGGATAACAGCTTGCCCCAAGCCCAGGATAAGAATGCCCCACTCCCACAACGGTATTGTGTAGGCGGTGCCGCCTGAGCGCATGGCGGAACCTGGCACAATCTCCTCGGGGTTCTGCCGAGTGCGACTGGAGTAGCTAGCGTAGAACAGTCATGACTGGTCGCATCTCATAGATCGGCAAGACGACGAGGACCCGTCAACGGAAAAGTGCAACTACCGCCACAATCGCGCTCACTACTCCTGCTACGCCCGCCCAAATGGCCACTATTTTACCCATGTCTCGCTTCTGCTGCCGCCCTGCCTGCGCGCGCGTTAGGTCATTAAGCTCGATCCGATATGGGTCCGGCTTCCTGATTAAATAGAGTATTCGAGTGGGCGCCTTGATGCGCTCGAGAGTTTTGAAGAAGTCGCCGATAATTTTTCTGTCTTGATATTCATGTGGCAGCCGAAAGGTCAACTTCCCCCTCTCAACGTCAACCACTACCCGGCCGTGAGCGATGTCGAGAACCGCGACGGACCCAAAATCAACGTCTTCAAGGGCAACCTTTTCAATGAGCCCTCGGTGCCCCCTGTACCGAACGGAGACAACCCGGCTCTGCTCGTGTAGGCGCTCCCACACCAGGCGAGCCAGTCGCTCCAGGTCATCTCGATAGAGAATTACACCATCTACCCAAACTCGATCATTTGGGGCTATGATGGGCATATCTCGCCTCCCCATTCTGTGACGGTCGATGCTATCCGCAGACGCAGCAAGCGAGGCAGCGCCATGCCGGCGAGACCAACCCGAAATCAGCATGCGAGCGCCCCCTAGATCGGAGGCCGTAAGGTAGTGGCGCAGGCAGCCGCTCAACCCCTTCTCGCGGCCCGCCTACGACCGTTTCCTGCCTACAACCCACCACAGATCGCGCCAGTCGCCAAAGAGGTTGGCGCCCTGCATCTGACCGATCCAGGATCCTTGCCCGGCCGTTGGGCGTGCTGCGGCAGCAGTCTCAGATCGATCGACTGGGCCTCCAGATCCGCTATTCTACTTCCAAGTGCTCATCCTGCGACTTGGACATATCCGCACTAAACGCCTTCCCTTGGGTGATGTTCAGTCCACCCCTATAAAGCATTGGAATCTTATAGGTTGGTCCAACCTTCTCAAGAAAACCGATCGCGGTTAGGTAAGGAATGCCCTCATGAAAGTCGGGACCCAGGATGGATTCAAGAGTTTCGTCATTGTGCTCTGCCTTGCCATCTCTGAACCGTTCAATCAGATGAGCATTCTCCCCTGCCTCGGCCAGCAGTGTGTCCTCGACTCTCTGTGCGCTAAGCGAATCTAGCCCGCGCTTGACGGCCTCCGGCGAGATCAATTCACGCCGCTCGGAGCGCTTCACGGAGGAATTCCCATTGTAGGGCGTTAGGGGCTCACGGTCCTCTCGGCGAATCTGCGCCTCTCGCGCCTTTAGCGCAAGGTCGATGAGGTTGCGAGGTGGCCGAACGTGATTTCCGTCCCTGATCCTGCCGAGCATCCAAACCCATGTGGTCGGCTTTCTATCCCCCACGTCGACCTTCTCAGGGAAGATCCGATAGAAGACTTTTTCGGCATCGTCCGTCAAGGACAGCCCTGCATTCGTCATAAAGGCAGGAGATAGCCGTACTCGCTTGTGGAGAAGACTCAAGAGATCAGCCTCATCCCATACAATCTCCATCTTCCGCGCGTTCACGTGACTGAGATTGACGAAACCTCCGGCGATGATCCTGCGGAACAGGTCACGACGGACGAAGAGCTTAAGCCTTATGCAAGAAAATTCCTGCATGTCGAGGTAACTGCGGAAAAGCGCTCGCAGGACGGGTCGCTCCAGCTCCGGCGAGCCTTGGAAGGCCTCATCGAGCCGATCGACTACCAGCCAAAGGGTTATTCCCGCGCGGGAAAGGACCGAATCAAGTAGACGCAAGGCGTCCTCATGCCGCACAAATCCCGGAGAATCCTTGTCTTGCGAGCTTTCAAACTCTAGGCGACCGCCGACGAGCGGAAGACCCTCAGGCGTTATAGAAATCTCACCCTCTGCCGCCGACACCTGCCTCATCCTGCGAAGCCGATTAACTATCCGGGAGAATACGCCAGTCGCCGTGTCATCGGGAGAGCGGAGCTGGGCGCCCTTAAGCAAGGCATCCAAGCGGACCATGTCATCCGTATAGTCCCCTGCAGCGAGTTCCAGGATCCAGTTCCCAGCCAACGCTAAGATGTATGCTTTCCAGATACCAATGTACTGCGATTCAGTCTGAACTGCACCCTCGTTAAGTCGCTGGAAAATGGGCGATCCAGCAGCATTGAAAGCAGAGATAACCTCGACATCCCGCAGCTCAGGAATCTGCGTGTAACGAGTGCTGAGAATTCTATAGAGGGCACTCTTGCCCGTTCCCTTGTCTCCCGCAATAACGTCTGCCCTGTCCTCAATCAGTGCGCGGAACGTTTCAGTCTCAACGAAGTAGCTCTCTAGAAGCTTGTCATGCTCCGCCACAGATGACCCGAAGTCGAGCTGCTTCAGGAGTTGCTTGGCCTCCAACTTTTCTCCCGTCAAGTAGCAGGCGGATAGCTGACGGCCGGTACTGGTCGTCAGCAGCTCAGAATCTCGTAACGAGGGACGCACAGCAAGGGCCGGAACGGACCGAACCCAACACGCTCCTTGCGCCCAGGCAAGTGTCCGGCAGGGACGTGAATGGAGGTGTAATCTAGTGCTCGACTCCTACCTCGACCGAGCCGCCGAGGACAGCCGTGTAAGTTGGCCTGTGGTTGCACCGGCATCTCTCGGCTAGGCCAAGGAGGCCGCTCGTTCGACGCCGACCGTACAGTAGCGGTGTACGGCAGCCATGCCAGCCGAGAAGCACTTCAGCAGCCCGAATGACCTCGCACAACACTCGTTCCCAACGCGCCGGACAATCCACGGGTACAGGGTTCGAGTCCCGGGCGCCCGATCTCGCAGGTCGGATACTGGCGGGGTGATGGACGAACTGGCTGGTAGGTCGACACGGTGGACGATTCACGGTGAGCGGGTTGTTGACGGCAGCCGACGCTCCCGGTTGAGCATCGCGGACGTGGAGCTTCCGGACGGGGTGCGCTTCGAGCAGTACGTGATCCGGGCGCCCCGGTCTGCAATGGTTGCCGTGCTCGACGGCCAGGAACGTCTGTTGCTGATGCGGCGGCACCGGTTCGTGTTCGACAGGTGGGTGTGGGAGCTACCGGGCGGCTACGTCGATGAGGGCGAAGATCCGGCGAGGTGCGCGATCCGGGAGGTCGAGGAGGAGACCGGGTGGCGTCCGGAGGCGGTAGAGCCTCTGCTGTCGTTTCAGCCGTGGGTGGCGACCGCGGACGCGGAGAACCTGCTGTTCCTCGCCCGGAACGCGGAGCACATCGGCGCTCCGGTCGACGTCAACGAGACTGAGCAGGTGGCCTGGATTCCGTTGGAGGAAGCGCGGCAACTCGTGTCCGAGGGTGGAATCGTGGGCGCCGGCACGGTGATCGCGGTGTTGGAGCTGATGGCACGCCAGGCGCGGGGTGAGCTGTAGTCAGCGCCGCTGGCCGAGCGCCGCGTCGACCCGAGTGATGAACTGCCGTACTGCCGGCTTGCGGCGGTGGGGTGCCAGACCGGTCTGCAGATCGCGTAGGTAGCGGACGGCGCGGGCCGACCGTAGTTGGATGGTCAGGGTCAGGGCTTCCGCGCCGACGGCACTGGCACGTTCCGGCTCGCCGTGGCGGGCGTGGACGCTCGCCAGCAGGGCGAGGTTGAAGGCTTTGCCGCGTACGTAGCGCTCGTCCATTTTGAGTGAGCGAGCGGCGAAGCGTTCGGCTCGGCGGTGTTGACCGAGCGCGTGGAAGCAGTGGCCGAACTTGGCCGACAGGTACGCCTCGTCGAAGTAGCCGAGCCACTGAGGATCGCTGCTGCGGTCCGCTCGGTCGAGGGTTCGCTCCGCTTGGTGAAGCGCGGTCGCGCAGTCGCGTTCGTGGAGGGCGACAGCGTGGGCATGCGCTTCCATGACCAGCGCTTCGGCAGTCAGCGCGGTGAGGCCGGCGCGTTGTGCTGTCTGCCGGGCGGCGCGGGCGAGGTCGACCCCCGTGGCGGCGTGCCCGAGGTAGGTGGCTTGATGGCTCATCGCGGCGAGGATCTCGGCACCAAGGCCGGCGTCGGCGGCCGTTCGGGCGAGGTCCAGGGCATGCGTGAGGTACCGCTGGGCGAGGCCGTGTTCGGCCATGTCGTACGCCTGCCACCCGGCGAGCTGCGTCAGTTCGGCAGCAGCGGCGAGCAGTCTGCGGCCGGTCGCCGGGTCGTACCGGCCCTCGGTCACCAGGGGCGCCACCTCGTGGTGCAGGAAGCGGGTGACGTTGTCGCGGGCATGCCCGCCGCCGTACTGGTTGTCGAGTCGCCGATAAGTGGCGGTCATCTGCCGGATCGTGTCGATGTCGGGTTGACCGACCGTTCGTCGGCCCTCCTGCTCGACGGGCTGCGCCGTGGTGGCGGTGAACCAGCGTAGGGCGGGCAAGGTGTACGCGGTGGAGCTGAACCTGTCTGGCGAAGCATGTCTCGACGGTTCACATCGCCTTCCCATAGCTGCGCGGCGGCCCGGACGTCCTCGCGCCAGGACCGGTTGGCCGGCACGTCACTGTGCCGACCGAGGGAGTGATCCGCCATGGCCGGGCGATATGACCGCTGGCAGGGCGCGAGGCCCAGCGTCATCCGGGCTTCGTCGGGCATGCCGCAGCCGTCGGCGATCCGCTCGAGCACGTCGATCAAGGTCACCCGTCGGCCGGCGATGATCCGGCTGATGTAGCCCTGCTCCAGGCCGACAGCCGCGCCGATGCGAGTTTGGCTCGCGCCGGTTTGCCGAGCGAGCAGCCGGAACACGGCACCGATGTCGCGGGCCGCCAGAGCCTTGTGCATGTCCTCGCGCGACCAGAGGTCGTCGGGTATCCGGAGGTTTTCCAGCAGCACTACGGCTCCCAGCGTCGTCAGACGACTACCCATGGTGGTCGGTCAGGAGCCTACGGTCGGTGTACGGGCAGGGTCGAGTCCGCTCATGTCACCGTGACATGACCAGTCGACATGGTCACCGCACCCCACTCGGCGGGACCGTCTCCGGCATGGACTTCGACGTCGACGACCCGCCGGGCGGGATGTTCGTCTACGGCTCTGAGCCGCCGGTCAGGCTCGCCTTCCCGACCCGGCACGGCAGGACGGGCTCGTGACTATCCGGGGTCGCCTGTGTCCGTTGGTGCGATGGCTGTTCCGGCAACCCGATCCGGCATCACCGCCCGGAACAGGGCAGCGGTACCAGGACGCCGAGCGCGCGGCAGCGCGACAGCGCTTACTCGACCTGGCAGCGCAGCTAGGGCGACCGGAAGGCAACCGTGAGCCGGCGCAGGACGCGGCAGAGCAGCGATGAGCCGAAGGGCGGCCCGGACGACTCCGAGCAGACGACACGTCTCGTACGAGGACTACCTGGTCGCGACGGCACTCACTCTCGCCCGGAGGCACCGCCCTGTCTGGTGCTGGCGGAAGTGGCGACGGATCTGCCGCTGCGGAGCAGATCTGCCCTGCCGCGCCCGGCACCGAATCCCTATCAATCGTGGCCACTGGCCGGGAGAGGACGCGTCGTGAAGGACGACCTAGAGCAGGCGATCCTGGCCGTGCATGTCCGTGGGTTCGACGGCATGTGCACCGGTTGCCGCGCCTGGTGGTCGCGGCTGTCGCCGTACCCCTGCTGGCAGGTGGAATGGGCGACCAGCCGACAGGCACGGACGATCACCGCCCGTTTCCTCGAGGGTGTGCGGTGACCACCCACGGCCCGGTCATGCCGGTCTGGAGCTGCGGAGGTTGCGATCTGCCCTGGCCCTGCCCGACACGGAAACGCGAGCTGCGCGCGGAGTATGACCGCGCTCCCGTGTCACTGGCCCTCTACCTCGGCGCCTACCTGGTCCAAGCCACTGAGGACATGCCGTGGACGCCAGCCGGGGTGTTGCACCGCCGCTTTCTCGGCTGGACCAGGCAGGCCGACTAGGTCCGGCCGACGGAGGGTGAGTTCTCGCCCGTGACGGACTTCGAGTTCCCCGTCGGCAACGCGCCCTATGTCGTCACCGCTCAGTATCCTGACGGCACCTGGTCGGGCGGTGCCGGTGTTCCCGGCACTACGACCGCGTACGCGCCGGCCCCTCCGGTGTCGGAGATCGGGACGCCAGAGGGGTCGGCCAGAGCCGGCACTGCCTGTCGATCGACGCCCCCACGCTAACGCTCGTTAGGTCTATGGTCAGCGACCATGATGAATACGAATCGCAATCTGGGGCTGGGGCACGGCAGCGCATTCGGCGAGCGTGGGGTGGCGAAGAGGCTCGGCACATTGGGCCGGCACACATCGCTGACCGGCCGGCGATTACTGGAGATCGGCTGCGGGGACGGCACGTACACGATGCGGCTGGTCGACGCGTTCGCGCAGATCGAGGCCGTCGACATCCAACAGGACCGGCTGAAACTGTTCCGGGAGCGGCTGGCCGGCGATCCGGCGGCGGCCCGGAAGATCAACGTACGGGAGTTGTCCGCCACCGAGCTGGACTACCCGGACGGCAGCTTCGACCTGGTCACCGCCATCGAGGTGGTGGAGCACATCGACGACCTGGATGCCGCCCTGCGGCAGGTCCACCGCGTGCTCGTGCCCGGCGGCCGGTTCGCGCTGACGACGCCCAACCGGTGGTTCCCGTTCGAGACGCACGGCTTCCTGATCCGCGGCCGGCGGTACCGGCCGGCGCGGGGCCCGTTCCTGCCGTGGATCGTGCCGCTGCACCGTCGGCTCGCCGACGCCCGCTCCTTCACCGCCCGTGGCTTGTCCGCGCAGCTGCGGCGGGCCGGGCTGGAGCCGGTAGCGGTGGACTACATCATGCCGCCGTTCGACAGGTCCCGCTTCGGGCATCGCATCCGGCCGGTGACCGACGCGATCGAACGCTCGCCGTTGAAGTTCTTCGGCATGGCCCTGGCGGTTGTCGCCCGCCGCCCGGCATGACGGCCCCAGCACGGGAAGCGCCCCAGGTTTAGCAGCTTGCCGGATGGCTATGAGGGGAATCGATCCGTAGACCGACGATCGAGGAGAGAGCCGATGGCCAGCGGTGCGATCCCGTCCGACGATCCGACCCGTACCCTCGTCCACGCCCGGCCCGACGACCCCGGCCTCGCGCACCTCGCCATCGCGGGCGGCACCTACACGATCCTGGTCACCGGTGAGCAGACGGCCGGCCGGTACTGCCTGATCGACATGCGGGTTCCGCCGGGTGGTGGGCCGCCTCCGCACCGGCACGACTTCGAGGAGATGTTCACGGTGCTCGACGGGGCGGTGGAGTTCACGTTCCGGGGCGAGCAGACCGTCGCGCGGGCCGGGGAGACGGTGAACATTCCGGCGAACGCGCCGCATTTCTTCCGCAACTCCTTCGACCAGCCGGCGCGGCTGCTGTGCATGTGCACGCCGGCCGGGCAGGACGAGTATTTCCTGCAGGTGGGCGACCGGGTGGACGGTCCCACTTCGCCGCCGCCGGCTCTGACCGAGGAGGAGCAGGCCGAGCGCCGGAACCGGGCCGCCGCGCTGGCCGCCGACTACCGCACGGAGTTGCTGATCGGCTGACACCGGCAGCACGCGAGCACCACGAAGGCGGCTCACCGCCGTGGCCGAGACCACGACGGTGAGCCGTTTTCCGTACGCGAAGGTCAGCTCGTCGCGACGAGCTGGAACCGCTGGTTGGCCTGGCCGTTGCAGTCGTAGATCTGCACCTGCTGGCCGTTGCCGGTGCCCCAGACGTCGAGGCAGCGGCCGGACTGGACTCCGGTGATGGTGCCGTTGGAGTTGACGTTCCACTGCTGGTTCGTCTGGCCGTTGCAGCTGTAGATCTGGACCGCCGAGCCGTTGCCGGAGCCGGCGGCGTCCAGGCACATCGAGCCGTACACGGTCAGCTGCCGGCTGGAGGTGTAGGTCCACCGCTGGTTGGTCTGGCCGTGGCAGTCGTAGAGCTGCACCCGGGTGCCGTTGCTCTGCGAGGAGTTCGGCACGTCGATGCACCGGCCGGACTGGTTGCCGACGATCCGGCTCGCGCCGGTGGTCGGCGGCGGCGTGGTCGGTCCGCCGGTCGGCCCGGCGGTCGGGGACACGGTCGGCGAGACGGTCGCGGTCGGCGTGGGGTTGGGCGACGCGGAGTTGAGGACGTTGAGGACCGAGTTGTACGCGGCCTTCTTGTTGCCTCCGCCGTCGAACAGCAGCGGGCTCTCGTTCGAGCGCCACGAGTCGCTGTCACGCACGCCCCACACGGTGATGCCGATGCAGCGCGGCACGTTGATGCACGCCTGGGTCAGACCGGCGTACTGGCTGGTCGAGGAGTTGGTGACGTCGACCTCGGTCAGCGCCACGTCCACACCCAGCGCGGCGAAGTTCTGCAGCGTGGTCTGGAAGTTGCCCGGCAGCGAGCTGCCACCGGTGAAGTGGGTCTGCAGACCCACGCAGTCGATCGGCACACCCCGGGACTTGAAGTCCCGGATCATGTTGTAGACGCCCTGCGTCTTGCCGTACGACCAGTTCTCGATGTTGTAGTCGTTGTAGCACAGCTTCGTCGACGGGTCGGCCGCCCGCGCGGTGCGGAACGCCACCTCGATCCAGTCGTTACCGGTGCCCTGCAGGTTCGACTGCCGACGGCTGCCGTCCTCGTTGAACGCCTCGTTCACCACGTCCCACGCGGCCAGCTTGCCCCGGTAGTGGGCCATCACACCGTTGATGTGGTCGATCATCGCCTGACGCAGGTTGCTGCCGTTCAGGCTCTGCATCCAGCCCGGCTGCTGCGCGTGCCACGCCAGCGTGTGGCCACGGACCTGGAGACCGCGCTGGGTGGCCCAGTTGTAGATCTGGTCGCCGGAGGAGAAGTTGAACTGGCCCCGGTTGGGCTGGAGCGCTTCCGGCTTCATCTCGTTCTCGGCGGTGATCATGTTGAACTCACGCGCCGCGATCGTGCTGTACGTCGAGTCGCCCAGTCGGTTCGCCGCGATGGCGGTGCCGAAGTAGCGGCCCGACTGTGCCGCGGCGGCACCGAGCGTGCTCGCCGCCGCCTGGGCAATGGTGGGCACCACGAGCGCGGCGCCGGCGAGAGCCAGCGCGCTGCTGACGGCGGCCAGCACCACGCGGTGGCTGCGCCTCGGTAGATGTTTCATGACACTCCTCTGCATATCGGACGATGATGCGCTGGCGATGCCCGGCCTGACGCGAGTGGAGTAGGCGGTGCGCCCACCCCCCGCGTCACTGCCCTGAAACTTTTCGAAGATGTACCGGTAACTTCCCTGGGAAGATATCCGCGACGGCACGATCGGTCAATGTCGATGTCGACGCGAACATGGACTCAACCGGCTGATCAGCGCGGGAGTCCATGGATGACCGTGCGAGCGAAGGGCGCCGAGAAGCGCGAGCACGACCGAAAGTTTCGGAGATCCGGTCAGTGACCGGCGGCGTCGTACCGCTCGCGGTTGGCGTGCACCTCGTCCATGTGCGCCTCGGCCCACAGCTTCATGCCGTACATCAGCTGGTGCAGCGACTGACCGAGGTCGGTCAGCTCGTAGGTGACAGTCACCGGCACGCTCGGCGTCACGGTGCGGGTGACAAGGCCGTCGCGTTCCAGTGAGCGCAACGTCTGGGTGAGCATCTTCTGGCTGACCCCGGCCAACCGCCGCGACAGCTCGGAGTAGCGCATGACCCGGGGTTCCGCGTTGCGGTCGGGCCCGTCGCGGCCGAGCGCGGCCAGGATCAGCGCCACCCACTTGTCGGAGATCCGGTCCAGGAGTTGCCGGCTCGGGCAGCCGGCGAGGAACGCGTCGTACTCCTCCCGCGCCTGCGCCCGCTTCTCCGCCGCCGTCTGCGTCGGCATCGTCCGCGCCTCCTACCCGGGGGTACCCAACGCACTCCGAAGTGCGTACTTCCCGATGGAAAGTTACCCCTCCATCGTGGAGCAGGGCATCCCTCACGAACAAGGAGACAGAACCATGGGTACGCGTACCTTCCGCACCGCAGTCGTCCGCACCCCGGGCGGACCCGAGGCCATCGAGATCATCGACGTCCCGCAGCGCGAGCCGGGACCCGGCGAGGTCCGGGTGGACGTCGCGGCGGCACCGGTCAACCCGGCCGACCTCGGCGTCGTCGGCGGCTTCTTCCACTCGCTGGGGCTCATCCACCAGCCGCACCACACCGGCCTGGGCTGGGACTTCGCCGGTGTCGTCGCCGCGGCCGGACCCGGCGTCGACCTCGCCGTGGGCACCCCTGTCGCCGGGCTGGTCGGCGGGTTCGACCGCGACTTCGGCACGTACGCCGAGCAGCTCGTCGTGCCCGTTTCCGACCTGGCGGTCGTACCCGATGATCTGGACCTGGTGGCGGCGGCGACAGTGCCGCTCAACGGCCTGACCGCGGCGCAGATCGTCGACCTGCTCGGCGACCCGCCCGCCGGCGGCCGGCTGCTGGTCACCGGCGCGGCCGGCGCGGTCGGCGGCTACGTCGTGCCGCTCGCCCGGGACCGGGGATGGCGGGTGACCGGCCTCGCGCGGGCCGGGGACGAGAAGTTCGTGCGCGGGCTCGGCGCCGACTTCACCACCGCCGCCGAGCCGGGCTGGGACGCGGTCGCCGACGCCGCGGCGCTCCAGGACCGAGGGCTCGCGCTGGTAGGTGACGGCGGCGTGTTCGTCGGGGTACGGCCGAACGCCCACCCGGCCGCCGAACGCGGTGTCACGGTGCGCGCGGTCGAGGTGCACGCCGACGGGACACGCCTGGCCGACCTGCTCGCCCGCACCGCCGCCGGTGAGCTGCCGGCGCGGGTGCACGCGGTGGTGCCGCTGGACCGGGTGGCGGACGCGCACCGGGCGGCGGCCGAGGGCGGGGTACGCGGACGCTACGTGCTGCGCCCCTGATCAGCAGCGCACCGCCACCCGAGCGACCGCACGGTCCGCGGCCTCGGGTGGCAGGTCGCTCCGGCCGTCGACGTCCAACGCCAGCAGGCCCTGATCCAGACCGACGAGCAACGTTCCGTCGACAGTGCAGCACGTCAGCGCCGGGTGATAGACGGGGATGGTGTGCAGCGCCCGTCCGGTGGACGGGTCCCAGATCCGCACCGTCCGGTCCCGGCTGGTCGAGGCGAGCAGATCCCGCCCGCCGACCCGCACCAGGCTCAGCCCGGTTACGGCAGCCGTGTGGCCGGTGAACACGTCCACGGGCTCACCCCACTCGGCGTCCCACAGACGGATCGTGTGGTCGGCGCTGGCCGACGCCAGCATCCGGCGACCCGCCACGACCAGGCCGCAGAGCGCGGTGACCGCGTCCTGATGTCCCTGCCGGGTCCAGACCGGCGTGTCACCACCGCCCCACAGCATCACCGTGCCGCTCTTGTCGGCCGAGGCGAGCGCCTCCACCTCGGGCCACCGAACCGTCGCGAGGGCCGTCACCCATGCGCGGGTGACGTGCCCGAGCAGGACCGCCCGCACGGTGCCGGTCTGCGGGTGCCAGAGCCGGATGGCCTGGTCGTCGCCGGCCGACGCGACGAGCGTCTCACCGCCGATGACGATCGGGCAGACCGCCGCCACCGGAGCGTGGTGCTCGGTCATCTCCCCCACCAAGGCGCTGTGCCGCACACTCCAGGTTCCGACCGTGTTGTCGTCCTGGGCGGTGACGAGCAGCGGCTCCTCGACGTCGGCGACCGCGCACATCGCGTTCACCGGCCCGCCGGGTGTCGGGATCTCCCGCAGCCGCTCGCCCGTGGCGGCGTCCCAGATCCGCACCCGGCCGTCGGCACCGCCGGAGGCGACCAGGCCCGGTCGCTCGTCAGGGACCGCGCAGAGGCTGTGCACGGGCCCGAGCCGGTCCCGCTCGGCGACCGTGTCGGGTCGGCCGCCGGCCGGGTCCCACAGCCGCACCGTGCCGTCGTCACCCGCCGTCGCCAGCATCCGGTCCTTCGCCGTACGCAGCTCGCAGACCGCACGGATCCAGCTCGCGTGCCCCCGCAGGCTCGGCCGGCTCGTCCACGTCGGCACGTCCCAGACCCGGATGAGCCCGTCCTCACCCGTCGACACGAGCAGACAGCCCCCGTCGACCTCGACCGTGCACAGATCCGTGACCGGTCCACCGGTGGCAAGGACGTGGACGCATTCGCCGCTCTGCGGGTCCCAGAGCCGGACCGTGCCGTCGTAGCCGGCCGAGGCGAGCAACGTGCCACCCGGCGCTCGAACGGCGTAGAGCGTGGTCACCCAGCCGACATGTCCGGTGAGGGTCAGCGTCGGGCGCGTGTCGGCCGTCGGCTCCCAGACCCGGACCACGCCGTCGAAGCCGGTGGAGGCGAGCAGGTGCCGGCCGTCCGACGGGACGTACGTCACGGCCGTCACCCAGCCCGAGTGCCCGGTCAACGCGTAGCGCTGCGTCCCGGTCACCGGATCCCAGATCCGGACCGTCCGGTCGTCGCCGGCCGAGGCGAGCAGGTCGCCGTCCGGCAGTGGAATGACGCAGATGTTGCGGACCCAGTCGTCGTGCCCGCTCAGTTCGTGCCGACGCTGGCCGGTCCGGGGATCCCACAGGCCGACGGTCCCGTCGTGGCTGGCGGTGGCGATCAACGTCTCGCCGCCGCCGGTACGGACAGCGCACAGCCCGCGGATCGTGTCGTTGTGACACGGGAAGACTCCCACGGCCTGGTTGGTCATCGGGTCCCAGAGCCGGACCGTGCCGTCGTCACCGGCGGAGGCGAGCAACCACCGATCGTCCAGCTCGACGGCCGCCACGTCGTAGACGGCCTGCGAGTGCCCGTCCAGCACGCTGCGCTCCTGCCGGGGCGGGGTGTGCGCCCAGCGCGCGCGGTACGGCGCGCCGTCGGCCTCGATCCCGCTGCCCAGTCCGTCGAGCCGGTCGACGACCGAGAAGAGGGCGGCGCGCTCGGCCGGTGCCGCCGCGACAGCGAGCGGCGTCCGGTGCAGCAGCCGCACCCGTGATCGGGACAGCGGCTCCAGCGGTCTCTCCATGTCGACGACCGAGAGCAACCGCTCCAGGTGCGCGTGCAGGAGGTAGCCCTCGTCGGCGAGGAGCCGCTCCACGAGCCCGGCGCGGGAGGCGTGCTGGGGCAGGGAGCGCCGTAGGTAGTCGGGCACCGAGGCCCATCCCACCTCGGCCGCCAGGTCCGCCCAGGCGGCGACCAGCCGTCGCTGGTCGTCCCGGCGTGACGCGCCGTCCAACAACGCGTCGTTGAGGGCCTGGTGGAACAGGCGGTACGCGGGCCGGCTGCCGCCACCGGTCTCGACCAGGAAGTTCGCCGCCGACGTACGGGCGAACGCGAGGAGTTCGTCCTCGGTGACCGTGCCGCCGAGCGCGGTCACCGCGATCCGCCAGAGCGACAGCGGCAGACCCGGCGTCTCGGCGTACGCCAGGGCGGTGAGGGCGAGCCGGGCGGAGGCCGAGCCGGCAGCCGGCAGCCCGGCCAGATAGGAGTCGAGCGCATGGGCCACTGTCGCGCTGAACGACACCGACGCCGGGTCGACGGGCTCGATGTCGCGCAGCGCGTGTGCCCGTGCGACGAGACCGGCCACCAGGAAGTTTCCCTTCGCCAGCTCGGCGATCCGGCGCGCCAGCGGGATAGCCGCCGCCGAGTCGCTGTACGGGTTGCCCGGTCGTTCCGCGCCGAGCAGTCGCAGGGTCGCCAGGGCGTAGTTCACCAGATCGGCCCCGGCGAAGTATTCCGGTGTGTCCAGATCCACCAGCTCGACCGGATCACCGAAGCAGGCGATCAGGTCACCCCGGTCGTCGCCGCGCCGGGTGCCGACAACCACCCGCACGCCGTACCGGCCGCACTCCCGGGCCAGCGGCAGCAGGACGTCGTCGATGACCTGCCGGGCCTGACCGGGGTCGGCCGTCTCGTCCAGCGCATCGATGACGAGCGCGAAGCGAGCCGGACGCCGCGCCAGCCGGTCCCGCACGGCCGGCATCAGATCGGCCGGCGCACCGGGCAGGTCGACGGCGGCCGCCCGGGCGATCTCGAGCGCCACCTCGAGCGCGGTCTTACCCTTGGCGTGCACGGCGCAGGACACCGAGCCGACAGTGGCCCGTACGGCGGTGTCGCCGCCCGGCAGGCTGTCCCGGATCTGCTGGTCGGCCGTGGTCACCACGCGGCCCAGGACGGCGGACTTGCCGACGCCTGGCGAACCCGTGACGATCAGCGGCCGGGTGGCGGGCGCCTTCCCGTCGATGAAGTCGACGATCCGCCGGAGCGCGGCCGTACGACCCCGGAACCGCGCGCCGCCCTCGGTGTCCACGGCGACGCCCCGCGCCCGGGGCAGCCAGTGCCGGCCGGCCTCACCGTCGGTGCTCAACGTCCACCCCCAGGCCGATAGCGCGGCGTCGTCGGCGTCCTCGACCCGCCAGGCCGACAACGCGCCCAACGTCATCGCCGGCACCTGCTCGTCGACGTGGTGCAGCGTCACCGCCTGCCCCTTGCCCTTGCCGTCGGCCGTGACGACGACGCCGACCACCGCCTGGTACTCCGGGGACCACAACGCGCCCCCGCTGAACCCCTTGCTGAGCGGCCCGGCAGCGCCGCTGTCGATGGTGACGCGGCCGTACCCGCCGTCTTCGACGACGGAACCGGTCGCCTGCAGGCCGCCGACCACCCCGGCCGGGAAGCCGTACGCCCAGAAGGGGCGGTCGAGCAGCGGCTTGGGGGCGAGGCAGCGCAGCCGCGCCGGGGTGACGGTCGCCGGCACCGGCTCGACGAGTTCGAGCACCACCACGTCGACGTGCGCCGCCGGCATGCCGTCGTGCCGGCACCGCCGGACCTTGCGCCGGTCGAAGTAGGCGACCTTGGGCGCGCGCGGGAAGGCGACAGTGAGATCGGGGCGGAGGGTGCCGTCGGCGGCGAACGCCACGTGGTGGCAGGTGAGCACCAGGTTGGTGGCGATGACGATGCCGGTGCCGAGTGCCGTGTGCGGGTCCGCCTCACGGTGCAGGGCAACCGCCCACGAGCTCTCGTCCGGGCCCGTTGTCACGGTCCGAGCCGTCCGTCAGCGCCGTGGACCGGCACCGCGATCGGTGGGGCCGTCCGGCTGCCAGGCGAGGGTGACCTCGAAGTTCGCCTCTCCGGTCGCCTTCGCCACCACCCAGCTCGCCGTGCCGGTGGCCTTGATCCCGAAGCGCACCTCCACCGCGTCGGGAGAGACGGTCTTGACCTGTTCCAGCAATTCCCGGGCGGCGGCGACCGCCGGTGCCGCGGATTCGCGTACCCAGCCGGCGACGTCGCCGAAGCCTGCGGGCTGGAAACCGGGTGTCGGCTCGACTTCGATCAAGGCAACCGTTTCGTCGTCGACCTGGTAGCGGACCACCTCAGACTGCACGGTCACCTCCGTGACGTATTTCTGGAGAACAGGCAGGAGGGTTCGCGGCGGAGCAGAACTCCGGCCCTCTCGCCGGTCTGCCATGCTGCCCGCTGTCCTTGTCATTTCGCAATGGTCGGGTCGACCGACCGCGCCGAAGCCGCCGAACAGGCGTTTCAATCGAGGCGTCCACGCAGGACCGTTGGAGATCCACTACGCGGCCCTGTCGGCTTTCGTCAGCGAGATCGGTGACCTTGCGCGAGTCCGGCGCCGTCGGCAGAATCGGCCCGTGCGCCGGGGTCGTCCCCGTTGCCCACCTCGATCATGGCCACCCCTTCCGAGCCTTCGATCACACCGTCGACGCGGTGGGAGCTCGTGCCGCAGAGGAGCATCCGCATGCCGGAAAAGGAACTGACCCTCGTCGACCGGTGCATTCTTGTCACGCTGATGGTGAAGGCGGCACCTCTGCCGCAGACTTACCTCAGAAATGTCGCCGGGATCGGTCTGAAGCCGGAGCACCGCAGCCGACTTGAATCCCTCGGCCTGATCGAGGTCACGGAGAAGCCGATCACGTTGACGCTCACCGACAAGGGGTGGGAGCGGGCCACCGAGGAACTGGGCGCGGAACCGCCGAAGCGCGCGGGCACGGCGGGCGGAACCCTCTACGTCGCGCTCGACTTCCTGCGCCGGCTGATCGACCACTCCGGGACCCGCGCCGACGACCTGTTCCGGATGCAGATCAACCGGGACGAGGTCGTCGCGCCGCCGCCGGTGGCGTCGTCGGCGTCCCCGGCCGCGGACGCGGTCACGCTGATCCGGCAGGCGTACCACGAGCTGGCCGCCAAGCCCGGCGACTACGTCATGCTGGCCGATCTTCGCGACGCCCTCTCCGACCTGCCCCGCCCCGAGTTCGACGCCGCGCTCGTGACGCTCAACCGGGAGCGCGGCGTGCACCTGGTGCCCGAGTCCAACCAGAAGGTGCTGAAGCCGCAGGAGCGGGCGGCGGCGGTGACCATCGGCAACCAGGACAAGCATCTGGTCGCCATCTCGTCATGATCGGTGACGAGCAACGCCGTGCCCTGGCGGCGCTGAGGTTCAACTGGGCTCCGACCCCGGACGACGTCTGGAAACCCACACCGTTCCACGTGGAGGGTCTGCACCACGACGTCGTCACGACGGTGCTGGACAGCTTCGCGGAGGCTCAGGCCAGCACCGACTCCAGTCCGGTGGGCGTGGCCATCCTCGGCCAGCGCGGCACCGGCAAGACCCACCTCATCGGCACGGTCCGCCAGCAGGTGCAGGGACGCGGCGGCTTCTTCTTCCTGGTCGAACTGCTCGAAGCCCGGACGTTCTGGCAACGCACCGCGATCTCGATGCTGGAGGGCCTGGTCCGTCCGATGCCGGACGAGACGACCCAGCTACGGGCGTTCCTGCGCCGGCTGGCCGACGCGGTGGGTGCGCCCCGGACGGTACGGCGCGCGGTCGCCGGTGAGACCGAACTCAGCCGTCCGACGCTCGACGCCTTCGTCGACCTGATCCGCAAGAAGGACCGGCAGATCGGCACGGAGTGCCAGGACACCGCGCGCGCCCTGGTGCTCTACGCGGCCGAGCAGTCAGCCGTGCAGGACATCGGCTACGACTTCCTCTCCTCGATGGACGAGGAGGAGCCCGGCCAACGGGCCGGGTGGGGGCTGCGGCGCAATCGTCGTGCGCCCCAGGAGGTGGTCCGGGACATCTCCCGGCTGCTCGCCGTCGTCGGTCCGACCGTGATCGCGGTGGACCAGATCGACCTGATGATCGCCCAGTCCGTGAAGGCCACGAACCAGGACGCCCGGGGCGAGGCGGACTGGCAGACCTCGCTCCTGCTCGAACAGGTCGCCAGCGGTCTGATGGCGCTACGCGAGACCACTCGCCGGACGCTGTCCGTCGTCTCGTGCCTGCCGCAGACGTGGCGCAGCATCCAGCAGCAGGCGACGGACACCGTCCAGGACCGGTTCCGGGAGGCCGCCCCGCTCAAGGAGATCCCCTCCGTCGAGGTGGGCCGCGAGCTGGTCGAGAAGCGGTTCGCGGTGCTTTTCGAGGGCCTCGGGTTCACCCCGCCGCACCCCACCTGGCCGGTCCACCCGGACGCGTTCCAGGAGGTTGTCGGCTTCACCCCTCGTGAGCTGCTACGGCGGATCGACACGCACGTCCGGGCCTGCCTGGCCGACGGCGAGGCGCGGGAACTGCGGCACCTGCTGCACGCGACCGGCGAGCGCGTCGCCGGGGATATCGCGCCCGCCACGGTCACCGGGCCGCCACCGGAGAGCCGGACGAACGGATTCGGCAAGCTCGACGCCCGGTACGCGGAGCTGGTCGCCGCCGCCGACACCGCCCTGTCCCCGCAGACGGAGGACGCCCGCGTCCCGCGCCTGCTCGAAGCCGGCCTGACCGCGTGGATCGCCGCGCAGGGCGCGGCAGTCGACGCGTTCAGCCTCGACCCGATCCCCGCCGGAACCAAGCCGGCGCTGCACGCCCGGCTACGGCACAGCCTGAGCGAGGACAGCGAGGACGAGGAGCACTGGTCGTTCCGGGCGATCTCCGCGCCGCACCACATCGCCGTGCTCAACCGGATCCGCAACGCGATCACGACCGCCGGACTCACCGAGGGGGTCGCCAAACGACGGCTCTTCCTGCTGCGCAGCGCGGAGTGGTCGGCCGGTGCCCGTACCCGTGAGGTGCTTGACGCGTTCGAGCGGGCCGGCGGTCGGCGGCTTCCCCTGGACGCACCGGACGTCGCCCGGCTGGCCGCGCTCGAACAACTCATCCAGGACTACGGGCGGGAGACGCTGCGGCCCTGGTTCGCCGATCGCCGGCCGGCCTCCGACATCACCTGCCTGCGGGAGGCGCTGGGCGACTGGCCGGGTGCGCCGGAAGCCGTCCGGACCGAGGAGCGGCCAGAGGAGGCGCCGGACCGACCCCCGGTCGGGACGCCACCGCCGGTCACCGCTGCACCGCGCTCCGCCGGTCCCGTCCCGACGCCGCGCTCCGCCGGGCTCGACCCGGCGCCGCCGGTGGTCGCTCCCCTGCCACCGGTGGCGGGCATCGACCCGGAGCGGATGGAGATCGGCACTGTCACCGGGCGGCCCGAACCGGTCGGCCTCGACCTGGAAGCGCTGCGCCGGCACACAGTCATCTTCGCCGGCTCCGGTTCCGGCAAGACCGTACTGATCCGCCGCCTGGTCGAGGAGTGCGCCCTGCGTGGCGTGTCGGCCATCGTGCTCGACCCCAACAACGACCTGGCCCGGCTCGGCGAGACCTGGCCCGCCGCACCGCCGGGCTGGGGCGCGGACGACGCCCGCCGCGCGGCGGAATATCTGGCCGGCACCGACGTGGTCGTCTGGACGCCGGGACGGCAGGCCGGTCGGCCGTTGAGCTTCCAGCCGTTGCCGGCCTTCGCCGACGTGCTCGACGACCCGGACGGGTTCACCTCGGCCGTCAACGCCGCCGTCGCCACGCTCGCCCCGCACGCCCGGGTGGACGGCGGCACCGACAAGGCCCGGCTCGGCCGGGCCGTGCTGCGCGAGGCGCTGATCGGCTACGCCCGCAGCGGCGCGAGTGACCTGCGTGAGTTCACCGACGTCCTCAACGATTTACCGGACGGGGTGAGTCAGCTCGACAGCGCACCCAAGCTGGCCGCCGGCATGGCCCAGCTGCTCAAGGCCGCCCTGATCAACGATCCGCTCCTGGGCGGCGTCGGAACGCCTGTCGACCCGGGCGAGCTGCTCACCCCGCCCCCCGGTCGCCGCGCCCGGGTCTCGGTGATCAACCTCGCCGGGTTGCCCGAGGACAATCAGCGGCAGAGCTTCGTCAACCAGTTGCAGCTCGCCCTGTTCACCTGGATCAAGCGTCATCCGGCCGGGGACCGTCCACTCGGTGGACTCTTCGTCATGGACGAGGCGCAGACGCTGGCCCCGTCCGGCGCCGTGACCGCCTGCACCCAGAGCACGCTCGCGCTGACCTCGCAGGCCCGCAAGTACGGGCTGGGGCTGGTCTTCGCCACCCAGGCACCGAAGGCGTTGCACAACCAGATCCCCGGCAACGCCGCCACGCAGTTCTTCGGCCTGCTCACCGTGCCGGTGCAGATCGAGGCGGCCCGGGATGTGGCCAGGGCGAAGGGCACCGACGTCCCGGACATCGGCAAGCTGCGTACCGGCCAGTTCTACGCCGCGGTCGAGGGGGCCCGGTTCGTCAAGATGCAAGCTCCCATGTGCCTGACCCACCATCCCCGCAGCCCGCTGACCGCTGAGGAGATCGTCCGGCTCGCGACCCTCAGGTGATGTCGCGGCGCATCGGGACGACCACGGCGATCGCGGCTGCGGCGAGCGCGTACCCGGTCAGCAGCAGTGCGCCGGCCGCCGGCGGCAGGAGCGCGACGGCGTCGTTGCCGAGCTGCGCGGACATCGCGTCGGCGACGTACGTGAAGTCGGTGAGCGCGGCGGTGGCGCCGCCGGGCAGGAGCGGGTAGAGCGCGTTGACGCCGGGGATCATCATCAGTACGGGCTCGGCCAGGTACAGGTAGCCGACCACGACGCACACGGCCGCGACCTGGTTGCGGAGCAGCGCGCCCACGCCGGTGCCGACGAGCAGGTACACCGCCATCGCGACGCCGATGCGGGCGAGCAACGCCAGCACCGTGGGGGCGGGCAGGCCCAGCGACACGCCACGCGCGGCGGCGACTGTGAACAGGGCCGCCGCGGCGGCGACGGCGAGCACGAGGCCGTAGGCGAGGCCGACGATCGCGTGGGTGGCGAGTTTGGCGGCCAGCACCCGCCCTCGGCGCGGCGCGAACATGAACGTGACGGCGGCGGTGCCGTGCCGATGCTCGGAGGTGGCCGCGAGGGCGCCGGCGGCGGCGGGCACGAAGGCGGTGAAGCCGAGGATGCCGAGGATGGACCGCAGGCCCTCCTCGGTGTGCAGGCCGGGCATCGGCGGGTCGAAGTTCTCCGGCCCGACGAGCGCCATGAGCCCGACCAGGCCGCCGCCGAGCGCGACGGCCGCGAGCAGCAGCGCACCCCACATCCGGGTGGCCAGGACCCGGCGTAGTTCCGCTCTGAGCAGGTTCATCGGGCCTCCGCCTTTTCGGTGGTCAGGTCGAGGAAGAGCTGTTCGAGGCTTGTGGTCTCGGTGACCAGTTCGTGGACCCGCAGCCGGTGGTCGGCGGCCAGGTCGGCGACGCGCGGCGCGTCCAGTCCGCGTACCCGCAGGCGGCCGGGCCCGGCGGCCTCGACGGACCCGGCGGCGGCCGCCAGCGCGGCGGCCAGGGCTGTCGCGTCCGGCGAGGTGACGAGCACCGTCGGCGGGCCGGTGAGCCGCGACCACGGCCCGGCGGCGACGAGTTCGCCGCGCCGGATCACCACCACGTCGTCGACCACCTGCTGGACCTCGTGCAGGACGTGGCTGGAGACCAGCACGGTGCGGCCCTCGTCGGCGAGGCGGCGCAGCAGCCCGCGCAGCCACGACATGCCTTCCGGGTCCAGGCCGTTCGACGGTTCGTCGAGCAGCAGGACGCGCGGGTCGCCGAGGAGCGCCGTGGCGAGGCTGAGCCGTTGCCGCATGCCGGTGGAGAACCCCCGGGTACGACGGTCGGCGGCCTGCGCGAGGCCGAGCAGATCCAGCAGTTCCGCGACCCGGCTGTCCGGGCAGCCGGCCATCGCGGCGTAGACGCCCAGGTGGTCACGGGCGGTGTGGCCGGGGTGGAACGCGTTGCCGTCGAACACCGCGCCGACGGTCCGTGCCGGCTGGGCCAGCCGGCCGTACGGCTGCCCGCCGATGGTGGCGGTGCCGCTGGTCGGCGTGACCAGCCCGGTCAGCATGCGCATCGTGGTGGTCTTGCCGGCGCCGTTCGGGCCGAGGAAGCCGGTGACCGCGCCGGGTCGTACGGTGAAGGTCAGGTCGCGTACGGCGGTGACGTCGCCGTAGCGTTTGGTCAGGCCCGACGCCTCGATCGCCAGGTGGTCGCCGGTCATGGCCGGCCCCGCGTCGCACGCCCGATCGTCTCGGCGAGGCCCGGCGCGGCCGGGTCGGAGACCACCACCTCGTCGAACTCGCCGCCGGCCGCCGCGCGGTCCAGCACCAGGTGCAGGCCGGGCTGACCGCGCCGGGCCGCCACGAGCTGCCGGGGACCGCCGAACAGACCCCAGACGCCGATCTTGGCGAAGCCGGACACGGCGTACCCGCGCCGGGCGCCCCGGGCCAGCCGGATCGGCTCGTCCACCGGGGCGGCGTGCCGCACGGCGGCCAGGCGCAGCGCGAACCGCTCCCGCCCGACCCACATCCGCTCCCATCCGGTGAACCGGATGTCGATCACATCGCCGTTGAGCATTACGGAGGCCATCAGTCGTCGCCCTTCGTCGTGTCGGAGTCGTGCGCTGACGTGTGCGTATCGCCGGGGGTCGCCGGGCGATCGGCGGGCATCAGGACGGTCGCCAGCAGCCGGGGGATCCGGCCGTCGCCGGGCCCTCTGGCGAGCAACGGGCCGACCAGCGCGTTGAGCCCGGCGGCGAACTCGTGCAGCTCGGCGTCGGTCAGGTGCAGTACGAGCTGCTGGTATCCGACCCCGTCGGCGACGAAGTCGACGCGGTCGCGGGCGAGGTAGCGGGAGAACTCGGACAGCAGGCTCGACACGAACGCGGTGAAGTAGCGCGCGTGGTCCTCCGGCGTGGCCGTGGCCAGGGCCGCCGGGTCCAGCGCCGCGCCGTGCGCGGGCAGCGCGTACACCCGCTCGACGGCGCCGCGCACCTTGCGCTCCTGCACCACGTCGAGCATCCCGGCCTTCACGAGCGTCGCCAGGTGCCGGTAGAGCGTGGCGTGCGGGACGTCGGGCAGCAGCTCGGCCAGGTCGTGAGTGGTCACCCGGGTGCCCGCCACGGCACGCAGGACGCGGAGCCGCACCGGGTGCAGCGCCACCTCCGCCCACCGCTCCATCGACATCGCCATGGCTGAACCGTATCACTATCGATAGTGATATAGGTAGGGAGTGGGGCGACCGGGCGCGAAAGCCGGACGATCAGACGGGCGGACGGGTGCGGTGGGCCAGCACCCGAGCAAGGAGCCGGGTCAGGTCCGCCCGCTCGTCCGACGTCAGCGGCGCGAGCAGGTCGTCCTGCACCTCGGCGAGTCGCTTCTCCAGCCGCCGCAACTGCCGCCGCCCCGCCGCGGTGATGGTGACGACGTTGCGCCGCCGGTCGGACGGGTCCGGAGCGCGGACCACGAACTCCCGCTCGGCGAGCTCGTTGAGGGCCGCCACCACGTCGCTGACGTGGATGCCGCTGCGCCGGCCGAGCGCCGCCTGACTGGCCGGGCCGAACTCGTCGAGCGTGGCGAGCAGCCGGAAGTGGTAGCCACGCGCGTCGACCGCCGCCAGCCCGTCGCTCACCAGCCGGCCGGCGCGTACGGCGGTCTGGGTGATCAGCCAGCTCGGCAGGCCGGCCAGGCGGGTGGGTACGACGTCCGGCTCCGGGTTCTCCACATGCCCAGCCTATCCAAAAACGTTGGCGTCCCCAACGATCTGCGCTATCGTTCGTCGCACAAACGTTAGTGACACCAATGATCGGAGCTACCGTGATCGCGCCGTTCCGTATCCACGTCCCCCAGGCCGACCTCGACGACCTGGCCGACCGCCTGGCCCGCACCCGCTGGCCCGACGAGCTACCAGGCGCCGGGTGGGACTACGGCATCCCGCTGGCCCGCGTACGCGAGCTGGCCGAGCGCTGGCGCACCGCGTACGACTGGCGGCGGGCCGAGGCCGAGCTGAACCGGTATCCGCAGTTCACCACCACCATCGACGGACAGAACATCCATTTCCTGCACGTACGGGCCGCCGACCCGGACGCGCTGCCGCTGATCCTCACGCACGGCTGGCCCGGCTCGGTCGTGGAGTTCCTCGACGTGATCGGCCCGCTGTCCGAACAGTTCCACCTGGTCGTACCGTCGATCCCCGGTTTCGGCTTCTCCGGCCCGACCCGGGAACGCGGCTGGGACGTCGACCGCGTCGCCCGCGCCTGGGCCGAGCTGATGCGCCGGCTCGGCTACCGGCGGTACGGCGCCCAGGGCGGCGACTGGGGCTCGGTGATCTCCACCCGGCTCGGCGGCATCGACCCGGAACACGTCGTCGGCGTGCACCTCAACTACCTGCCCACGCCCCCGCCACCCGGCTGGACCGGCGAGGCCGGACTGTCCGGCGAGGACCGGGACCGGCTCACCCGGATCATGCGGCTCAAGACGCAGCGGCACCCGCACCAGGTGCTCTACGCCAGCCGCCCGCAGACCGTGTCGTACGCGCTCAACGACTCACCCGTCGGGCAGCTCGCGTGGATCGCGGAGAAGTTCACCGAGTGGACCGACCCGGGATCGGCCGTCAGCGTGGACCGCATCCTCACCGACGTCTCGGTCTACTGGTTCACCGGCACCGCCGCCTCGTCCGCGCGGCTGGTGCGGGAGAGCGCGTTCGGTGGCCCGCCCGCGCCCTGCCCGCCCCCGCTCGGAGTCGCCGTGTTCGCGCACGACATCACCCGGTCCGTACGCCCGATCGCCGAGCTGACGTACACGATCCGGCACTGGAGCGAATTCGACCGGGGCGGTCACTTCGCCGCGCTCGAGGTGCCGGACCTGTTCGTCGACGACGTCCGGTCGTTCTTCTGGAACCTGCGATGACGCCTGGGACGAGTCGCGGAAGTCCCCTGTCCCACCCTCACCGTCGTGGATCTGCACCTGGTGGTGTGCCGTGCCCTGTGCGCCGTCACCTGTGTCCTGTGCTGGGCATGCGTTGTGTGCCGGGGAGTCGAACCCCTGCGCCTGCCCTCGGCGCGCCAGGAGTGAGCCGGATTGCCCGCCGGCTCTCGGGGGCGTGCACGCCTCCACGTCGGCTACCTGCTCCGCGACTCGTCAGTCCAGCAGGTCGACCTCCCAGTTCGTCCGCTGGATCGTGGTGTCCACCTCGCGGATCTGCCGGGCCAGCTCGTCGGCCTGCCGGCGCAGCTCCGCCACCGGCAACGCCGGAACCATCTTCAGCTCCGACCGGAGCTGACGGTAGCCGCGCTGGCCCTCGCCCGCGGCGGCGTCCGCTGCCGCTGTGACCACGCCGTGCCGCAGGCGCAGCACGTCGCGACGCGCGAGCGCGTCGGTCAGGGTGCCACCGTCCACGACAGTCGCGGCGTTCGTCCGGTTGATCCGCCGGATCAGCGTCTCCAGCTCACCGAGCACCCCGGCCGCCTCGACGAGCAGCGCCGAGGCGTCCTCGGCGGGCGTCTCGCCCTCCTGGTAGCGGGCGCTCGCGGTGATGCGGGCACGGAGCTGTTCGGCGCGTCGCGCCGCATCCGCCCGCAGCGCAAGGGCCTCCGCAATCTTCATGGCGAGCAGTATGGCCACAGGGGATCACGGGTGTCGCCGCGTTTTCCGGGGGCGGTCCGGCCCGGGACGACCGGGCCGGACCGCCGCCGCGGCGTTCAGCTCATCGCCGCCGCGAACATCCCCGGCTCGTACGAGCCGCCGCGCTGGTGCACGAGCACCGCGAACCGGTTCGCCGCGTTGATCAGCCCGAGCAGGCACACCAGCGCGGCGATCTGGTCGTCGTCGTAGTGCTCGCGTACCCGCGCCCACGTCTCGTCGGACACGCCCTGATGCGCGTCGGCCAACCGGGTGCCCTCCTCGGCGAACGCCAGCGCCGCGCGCTCGGCCTCGGTGAACACTGTCGACTCGCGCCAGGCGGCGACCAGGTTCAGCCGGACCGCGCTCTCACCCCCGGCCACCGCCTCCTTGGTGTGCATGTCGATGCACCAGCCGCAGCCGTTGATCTGGCTGGCCCGCAGCGACACCAGCTCCTGGACGGTGCGCGGCAACGTCGACTGGTGGATCGCCAGGCCCGCGCCGGCGAAACGCTTCATGAACGCCGCCGAGACCGGGTTCTCGAACAGGTTGAATCGGGTCTGCATGGGTTGCGCCCTCTCTGCTTCGGTGGTGTCGGACGAACACGAGATGCCGGGGACCGCTCCGGCGTGACGGCGCCGGCGGGTGAGGACCACCACAGCGACCCGATGTCACACGGCGGTCGCGGGCGGCGTCTGGTGGGGAGCGCAGCCGGACAGCGGAGGAGCCAGTCATGGCGGACCAGGCCACCGAGGACTTCCTCGCGCACCGCAACCTGCTCTTCACCGTCGCGTACGAGATGCTCGGCTCGGCCGCCGACGCGGAGGACGTGGTGCAGGAGACCTGGCTGCGCTGGGCCGGCGTCGACCTCGGCGAGGTGCGGGACCGGCGCGCCTACCTGGTGCGGATCACCACCCGCCAGGCGCTGACCCGGCTGCGCACGCTCGGGCGGCGCAAGGAGTCGTACGTCGGGTCGTGGCTGCCCGAGCCGCTGCTCACCGCGCCCGACGTGGCGGACGACGTGGCGTTGGCCGAGAGCGTGTCGATGGCGATGCTGCTGGTGCTGGAGACGCTGACGCCGACCGAGCGGGCCGTGTTCGTGCTGCGTGAGGTGTTCGACGTCGGCTACGACGAGATCGCCGAGACGGTCGAGCGGACGCCCGTCGCCGTGCGGCAGATCGCGCACCGGGCGCGCGCCCACGTCGCGGCGCGCCGCCCCCGGCGTACCGTCCCGGCGGCCGAGGCCCGCGACGCCCTCGACGCGTTCCGGCGGGCGGTCGAGACCGGCGACCTGGACGGGCTGCTCCGCGTCCTGGCCCCGGACGCGGTGCTGGTCGGCGACGGCGGCGGGATCAAGCAGGCGCTCGCCCGCCCGGTCACCGGCGGCGACAAGGTGGCCCGGCTGCTGACCGGCGGCTGGTCCCGGATCGCCGCCGTGGCGTCGATGGAACCGGCGCAGGTGAACGGCTACCCGGCGCTGCTGGTACGCCTCGACGGCGAGCTGGACACCGTCGTCGCGGTACGCCTCGACGACGGCCGGATCAGCGGCCTCTACGCGGTGCGCAACCCGGAAAAGCTGTCCCGCATGACCCGGGAAACCACACTGCGCCGGTGAGCGGGAATCCGCCGTCGCACGGCGACTGAGCACGCCTCAGCGGCGCACGCCCACCCCGCCGTAGCCGTGCGACACCGCGGCCTGCGGCTCGCCGTCGGGCCGCCAGTCCGCCACCTTGACCAGGCCCGGATCGACGAACTCGTACCCGTCGAGGAAGCGGGCCACCTCGTCGCGGGTGCGGGGCACCAGCGGGGAGCTGCTGCGGCGGTAGATCGCGGTGCCCTGCTCGGTGGGCAGCGTCGGCAGGCCGTCCAGCGTGAGGTGGGACAGCGCGAGCACGCTGCCCGGCACTGTGGCGTCGCGCAGCGTCGCCACCGCCGCGTACGGGTCGTCGGCGTCCGGCACGAAGTGCAGCACCGCCAACAGCAGCACCGCCACCGGCTCGCTCAGGTCGATGGTGGCCCGCAGCGTCGGGTCGGCCAGCAACTCGCCGGGCCGCCGCAGGTCACCCCGGAGCACCACGGTGCGGCCGTCGGTGGGCAGCAACCGCCGGGCGTACGCGACCGCCACCTCGTCGTGGTCGACGTAGACCACCCGGGCGTCGGGGCGGATCGCGCGCACCACCTCGTGCACGTTGCCCTGCGTGGGCAGGCCGGCGCCGATGTCGAGGAACTGGCGAATCCCCTGCTCGGCGGCCCAGCGCACGACCCGGCGCAGGAACGCGCGGTTGCTCTGCGCGGCGACGCCGGTGTCCGGGAAGATCCTCAGGACCTCCTCGGCGGCGGCCCGGTCGGCGGCGAAGTTGTGGCAGCCGCCCAGGTAGTAGTCGTACATCCGGGCGACATTGGGTCGGTTCTCAGCCTCCGTCACGCCTCGATGTCTAGCACTCTGCGCGACACACCGCTGACCCGTCGTGTCGACGATCCGGCCGATCCCGCCGTCCACCTGGTACGACGGTGGGACACGCCGTCGCGAGGAGGTACCGATGACAGGTGGACGGGAGACAGTGGAGGTCGAGCCGGCGGTGTTCCGCGCCGTCTACGACTCGCCCGCGTCGCTGCCCGGGCGGCACCGCTGGACCACCCCGGAGGCGGACGTACGCCGGCTGGAGAAGCTGCTGAACATGCCGGCGCGCAGCATCGGCGCCCCGCTGTGGGTCAGCGGCGACGAGCCGGACTGCCCGAAGTGCGGGCGGCGGCCGACCTGGTACGACATCGTCGCGTCCGCGCTGCACGGCGTGCACGACCGCACGATGATCGCCCGGGTGATCCTCGGCGAACGCAAGTACGTGAACACCGAGGTCCCGGACGCGATCCCGGGCGTCCACTGTGCCGACTGCCGCACCCCGATCACCGGGTTGCGCAGCTTCAAGTGCCACAACTGGGCGTACGCGTTCGAGGCGCTGGAGGAGGTCGTCGCCCGGATGTCCGGCCTGCCGGCTCAGTCGTCGCCGCCCGCCGCCTCCTGAGCGCGCCGTTCCGGACGGCGGCCGGGCGGGGCCTGCGGCTCCGGGCCGGGGTCGGGCACCGGCGGCATCGGCCGGGTGACCGGCCCGTCGCCGGTGACGCGGAGCTGTTCGCCGTGGTGCCACAGCTCGACCGCGTCGCCCGGACCGGCGTCCGGCAGCTCGTAGCGGGCCTCCCGCCCGGTGAGCTTGACCCGCAGCCGGTGCCCGTGCCGGCGCAGGTGGAACACCAGCCGGGTGATCCGCCCCGGTAGCCGCGGCTCGAACGCGAGCACGCCCCGGTCGTCGCGCAGCCCGCCGAAGCCCTGCGCCACCACCAGCCAGGCGCCGGCCAGGGACGCCAGGTGCAGCCCGTCCGCGGTCTTGTCGCCCAGGTCGGCGAGGTCCTGCAACGCGGTCTCGGCGAACAGGTCGTACGCCAGGTCGAGGTGCCCGACCTCGGCGGCGAGGATCGCCTGCGCGGACGCCGACAGCGACGAGTCCCGGACGGTCCGCGCCTCGTAGTAGGCGACGTTGCGCGTCTTCTCCTCGGCGGTGAACTCCCCCGGGCAGCGCAGCATGGCCAGCACCAGATCGGCCTGCTTGACCACCTGCTTGCGGTACAGCTCCTGGTAGGGGAAGTGCAGCAGCAGCGGATAGTCGTCCTCGCCGGTGCCGGCGAAGTCCCACTCCGGCTGCGCGGTGAACCCGGCCGACTGCTCGTGCACGCCGCGCTTGCCGTCGTACGGGACGAACATGGCGTCGGCGGCGGCCCGCCAGCCGGCCACCTCGGCGGCGTCGACACCGAGCCGGGCGGCCACCTCGGGCCAGTCCTCGGCGGCGTCGGCGGCGCCGCGCAGGTTGCGCCGGGCCATCAGGTTCGTGAAGACGTTGTCGTCGACCAGCGCGGAATATTCGTCCGGCCCGGTGACGCCGGTCAGGTGGAACGCGCCGGCGTCGTCGAAGTGGCCGTAGCCGTGCCACAGCCGGGCAGTCTCGATCAGCACCTCGGCACCGCACTCGGCGAGGAACGCGGTGTCGCCGGTGGCCGCGACGTACCGCAGGATCGCGTCCGCGATGTCCGCGTTGACGTGCAGGCCCGCGCTGCCGGCCGGCCAGTAGCCGGAGCACTCCCGGCCGCTGAGCGTCCGCCACGGATAGGTGGCGCCGGCCAGGCGCAGCTCGGCCGCACGCTCGCGGGCCTCGGGCAGGTGGGCGTGCCGCCAGCGCAGCGCCGAGCGGGCCAGTTCCGGCGCCAGGTACGTCAGCACCGGCAGCACGTAGCCCTCGGTGTCCCAGAGCACGTGCCCGTCGTAGCCGTTGCCGGTCAGCCCCTTCGCCGGGATGGTCCGGGCCCCGTCGGCGCGCCCCGACTGGAGCAGGTGGAACACCGAGAACCGCACCGCGAGCTGCAGCTCCGGGTCACCGTCCAGCTCGACGTCGGCGGTGGCCCACGCGGCATCCAACGCGGCGCGCTGCTCGGCGAGCAGGGCGTCGAACCCGTCGGCCCGGGCCGCGTCCGCCTCCGCGACGACCAGGTCGGCCAGCTCACCGGGCGGGGTGCCGTCGACCTCCGCCCACTCGTACGCGGCGAACCGGGTGACCCGGATCCGCTCGCCCTGGCGTACCGGACCGGACAGCGCCAGCCGGAACCGGTCGGCGGTCAGCTCGGTGCCGGTGGCGATCTCGTCGGGTGCCTCGACCCGGTGCGCGACGGCGACGGCGACCCGCTGGCCGCTGCGCCCGGTCCGGTGCACGAGCACCCCGTCCAGGCCGTCGTCGCGGCGGATCTCGCCGGTGAGCGGGTCGTGGATCACCGAGGCGGCCCGGGGGTCGTCGGCACGTTCCGGCACACGCTGGTTGGCGAGCAGGTCGGCGCCGATCCGCAGCCGTACCGGCTCGTCCAGCGGTTCGACGGCCCAGTCGACGGCGGCGACCGGACGGCGGGTCAGCGAGACCAGGCGGGTGCTGCGGATCCGGACACCCCGGCCACCCGGCGAGACCCATTCGGTCTCCCGCCGGACCACCCCGGCGCGCAGGTCCAGCTCCTGGTGGTGCCGCCGGATCGTGCCGGCGCCCAGGTCCAGCGGCTCGTCGCCCACCCAGAGCCGGATCAGGGCGGCGTTCGGCGCGCTGATCACGGTGTCGCTGCGCTCCGGGAAGGCGTATCCGCTCTCCGGGTAGCTCAGCTCGTGCTGCTCGTGGAATCCGTTGAGGTAACTGCCCGGCATGCCGCACGGCTCGCCCTCGTCGAGCGTCCCGCGCCAGCCCACCCAGCCGTTGGCGAGCGCGAAGACCGACTCGGTCTCGCCCAGCCGGTCCAGGTCCGCGCTGGTACGCCGGATCCGCCAACCGTCGTCGCCGTGCGACACGTGCCCTCCCGAGTCCGAAGCCTGGACCGCCACCGAACCAGACCCGGCTGGGAGGCGGCTGGGACCCCGATACCCGTGGCGACCCCGCCCGCACCTGCGGGTGGCCGATCACACGGTGACGAGCACCAGCGTGGCGGCGGTGCCGAGCACCAGGAACGGCCCGAACGGCAGGTGCCCGGACCAGCGGACCCGCCGGGCGGCGAGCAGCGCCACTCCGGTCGCCCCGGCGAGGAGGAGCGCGAGCACCAGCCCGGCCACCAGCACCGGCCAGCCGCACCAGCCGAGCAGCGCGCCCGCGCCGAGCGCCAGCTTGGCGTCGCCGAGGCCGAAACCACGCCGCCCGAGCAGCAGCGTGGTCGCGGCGAAGCCGCCGCCGAGCGCCAGAGCGGCGGCTGTGGCGCGGATCCACGGGTCCGCGCCCGTGCCGGTCAGCGCGGCCACCCCGAGCAGCGCCCACGCGCCGGCCGCAGCCGGCCAGGTGAGCCGGTCGGGCAGCCGGTGCGCCATCGCGTCCACGACCGTCATCGGCACCGCCCAGAGCAGCCACCAGGCGAGCGCCAGGCGCGCGGCGGGCACGCCGCCGGCAAGCACCGGCACGGCGACCGCCACGAGCAGCGCCACCTCGACCACCGCCGGGGCCACGCCGACCCGGGCCCGGCAGGCCGGGCACCGGGCTGCGGGGCCGAGCGCCGGCAGTGGCCGGTCCAGCCCGATCGGGGCGGCGCAGCCGTCACACGCCGTCCGGTCCGGACAATCCGGGGGTACGGCGTAACGCGCCACCGCCAGCCGGAGCAGCGGTACGACCGCGAGGGCGGCCAGCAGCCGGACGACCGGACGGCTGGCCTCGGCCACCGGTCCGGTACGCCGTACCCGTTCAGCGGTCACGCCGGCTCCCCCGTCCGGTCGCCGTATGTTCCATCGTGAAGCACGCAGAGTGATTTCTCGCTCGCGCTGATGTGACGGGGGAGCCCGCAGCGGCGTGCGGCGCGACGCGCGACCGGCCGGGACCGACCGCGGCGTGAGCCCTATCGAACCGGCGGGACGGATCGGACGAGCGGCACGCTCCCCACCCATACCGGCGGCTCGTCGCCACCGCCACGGCGGGTACGGGTGAGCACACGCCCGCCGGCCCGGAGCCCACCGGAAGCCCGCTCGTCATCGTGACGACACACACCGGCCACCACCTCCCGTCTTCACTCACCGTGTTCACGTGAATTGCCTCTGTTGCATCGGCGGACGTGAGCTTATGCTCGCCCCTTGGGTACGACGCAACCCCCGATCAATTGGCGTCGGAGGAGTCAGGGCACAGAACCCGCAGCTATCAGTACAGGTCAATACGAGTGGCGGCGACGGGGACCCGGAGCGACAGTTCCGGGTGCGCTTCCGCATGCCCGGAGCGGGTCGGCGTGATCGCCCCGGGCCGGCACCGAGGAGGGATCGGCGTTGCGCACACGGCAATCCCGCCGATGGGAAATCTACCTGCTCAGCCTCGCGCTGGCGGTCGGCGCGGCCGGCTGCGGCACCGAGCCGGAGGCGGCCAACCGACCGCTCACCGGCCGCGCCGCCGCCCCCGCCACCCATTCCGCCGAGGCGGAGAAGGAAGCCGAAAAGGCGGCGCTTGCCGCGTATTCCGGCTATCTCGACGCGTCCCGGGCGGCGAGCGCCCGAAGCGATCCGTCCCATCCCGCTCTGGCCCGTTTTCTGGCTGATCCGCTGCTGACCCGGGTGCGAATGGCAATTCTCGACGCGAAGGAGCACGGCGCGATGCGTACCGGGAAACTGGTCTCCGACCCCACAGTGGTCTCAGTCGACCTGACCGCCCGCCCACCCACCGTCGAGATCCAGGACTGCCTGGACGCGAGCGGCTACCGGCTCGTCTACGCCAAGGACCGCAAGGCCGTGCCGGGCACCCGCGGGGGGCGCTACCTCGCCACCGCCACAGCGGCCCGCTTCCCGGACGGCCGGTGGCTGATCAACGGCGGCGCCGCACATCAGGACCAGCCGTGCTGACCTGGGGAGGAAGGGGTGTCCCGGCCCGCCCGCCCCGGGCCGGGACGCTCCGCCGGGTGCTGCTCGCCGCCGGCCTCGCCGCGCTGCTGACGCTCACCGGCGCGCCCGCGCGTGCCGCCGACCCCGGTGGCTCGTGCCCGCCGGAACAGACCGACTGCGACGTGTGGGACGACGACCCCGGCACCCCGGGCGGCCCGGGCGGGCCGGGCGGCGGGGACAACGGCGGCGGCGGCAACGGCGGCGGCGCGCCGAAGTGCCAGTGGAACGGCCGCGTCATCCCCTGCTACAACGAGACGCTCGGCTGGTTCAACAACGCCGACGGCTGCTACTACAAGCTCGCCGAGCCGCAGGACGAGGCGCCCCCCGGCAAGCAGTGGTACCAGCTCACCTGCAACGGCGGCGACACGGGCAGCATGCGCCAGGAGCTCCTGGACGCCCCGCCGCCCGGCTACGGCGCCCCGCCGGACCCGGAGGAGCTGGCCCGGCGCGCGCTGGCCTCGATCTCGCTGCTCCCGCCCCGGGCCTCGGTCGCGCCCCGGCGCAGTCAGGGACCCGGCCTGGTCGGGCTGCCGGTCTGGATGTGGGCCAGCCCGGGCGAGGCGTACTTCGGGCCGCTGAGCGCCTCCGCCTCCGACCGCGGGCTGACCGTGAGGATCACGGCGAAGGTGGACCGGATCGTCTGGCACATGTCCGACGACATCGACGTCACCTGCCACGGACCGGGCACGCCGTACCGGGCCGACGGGCCACGGGCCGGCTTGACCTCGCCCGACTGCGGTCTCGACGCCGGCTATCCGAAGGCCGACACCTACCAGGTCAGCGCCACCACGTTCTGGACCGTCGAGTGGTCCGGCGGCGGGGAGAGCGGCGTGATCGCCCAGAGCCGGTCCAGCGGCGTCATCCCGGTACAGATCAACGAGCTTCAGGTGGTGACCCGATGAGTGTGGTGGCAGCCCGCAACGGAACCCCGATGGAGGCGCCGGTCGCGCCGCCGAAGGTGGTCCGGCAGCGACGTGTCCGGCCCGGCCTGCTCGGCCTGGCGATCCTGCTGATCGCCCTCGGCGGGCTCGGCGCGGCGTTCGCGGTCACCTCGGTGCGCTCCACCGGCACGTACCTGGCCGTGGCCCGGCCGGTCGACGTGGGCCGGCAACTCACAGCCGACGACCTGGTGCCGGTGCGCGTCTCCGGCGGGCGGGAACTCCAGCCGGTGCCGGCCGACCGGATGGACGAGGTGCTGGGACTGCGGGCGGCCGTCCGGCTCACCCCGGGCACGCTGCTCACCGAGGCGCAGCTCACCGAGGCCCCGCTGCTCGGCGCCGGCCAGCAGCAGATCGCTCTCGGGCTGGAACCCGAGCAGGTGCCGGCCCGCAAGCTGAACCCCGGCGACAAGGTGCTGCTGGTCAGCACACCGAGCAGCGCCACGAACGGCTCCGACGCGTCCCGTGCCGGCGGAACCCGGTTCGAGGGCACCGTGATCGACACCGCCACACCGCAGAACGGCGACGTGGTGGTCTACCTGGCGCTGACCGTGCGGGACGTGCCGGCGGTCGTGGCGCTCGCCGCCGCCGACCGGATCGCGCTCGTGCTCACCGAGGCGGCCTGATGGCGATCATCGCCCTGGTCTCGGCGAAGGGATCGCCGGGCGTCACCACCGCGGCGCTCGCCGCCGCGCTGAGCTGGCACCGGCGGCTCGTGCTGGCCGAGTGCGACCCGGCGGGCGGCTCGATCCTCGCCGGCTACCTCGGCGGGGCCCTGGACGGCCCGCGCGGCATCGGTGAGCTGGCGGTGGGCGAGCTGCGCGACGGCAGCCTGGAGCACACGTTCTGGTCCCAGCTGGTCGACCTGGACGCGCCCCGGCGCGAGCGGCTGCTGCTGCCCGGCGTGGTGGACCCGGCCCAGGCCGGCAGCGTGATCCCGCTGTGGCAGCGCTTCGCCGACTACTTCACCGGGCTGGAGCGCGGCGAACCGCCGTACGACGTGCTCGTCGACTGTGGCCGGCTCGCCGTCGGCGGTCCACCGTGGCCGCTGCTGCGGGCCGCCACCGTGGTGCTGCTGGTCACCCGGGCGACCCTGCCCGACCTCTCCGCCACCCGGGCCACCGCCCGGGCGATCGAACGGGACCTCACCGAGCACCGCGTACCGCCGGGCACGCTGCGGCTGCTCGTGGTCGGGGACGGGCACGGCACCAGCGAGATCAGCAAGGCGCTGCGGCTGCCGGTGATCGCCCGCCTGCCGCACGACCCGCGTACCGCCGAGGTGCTCGCACACGGCGGCACCGTACGCGCGAACCGGCCGCTGATGCGCGCGGCCGGCGCCCTGGAGGTGCCGGTCCGGGCGCTGCTGGACCGGCGGCGGGCCCGGCTCGCCTGGCCGGGCGCGACCACACCGCGCGCGGTGACCGCCCCGAGCGTGCCGGGGGTGTCCGGTGCGGTTTGAGCCGGTCTCCCACGACCCGCGCGGGCAGCAGCCCGGTGTCGTCTCCACGGTTCCGCCGCTGGCGCCGCCGAACGGGCGGCACCACGTGCCCGGCCCGCTCCCCGCCGCGCCCCCGCCACCGCCGCGCCCCCGGATCGACTTCGCTGTGGTCCGCGAGCTGCGCCGGGAACTGAGCGAACGGCTCACCCACTGGCAGCGCGGCCGCGAGTTCGACGCCGACGCCGAGGAGGTCGAGCGCGCCCGGCTGGCGGTCACCGTGGTCTCCGCGTACGCCGACTCGGTACGCCGGTCCGGCACGCCGATGGCGGCGGACGAGGAACGGCTGCTGCTCGACCAGGTGACAGCCGAACTCGTCGGGCTGGGCCGGCTCCAGACGCTGCTCGTCGACGACAGCATCGAGGAGGTGCACATCCTCGGCTGCGACCAGGTACGCATCACCCGGCACGGCGGCGGCGTCGACTGGGCCGAGCCGATCGCCGAGACCGACGACGAGCTGGTGGAGATCCTCCAGGCGGCGGCCCGCCGGGCGGGTGCCACCGAACGGTCGCTGTCCACCTCGAAGCCCACGCTCGACCTGCAACTGCCCGACGGCAGCCGCCTGGCCGCCGTGTTCCTGGTCAGCCACCGCCCGTACGCGGTGATCCGCAAGCACAACACGCTCGCGGTGAGCCTGGAGGACATCGCGGGCGGCCGGCCCGACCTGGACGAGATGATCGACCCGCTGCTGCGCGACTTCCTGCGCGCGTCCATGCGGGCCGGGCTGAACATCATGGTCGCCGGGCTCGCCGGGGCCGGGAAGACCACTGTCATCCGGGCGCTGATGGACGAGATCCCGGCCGACGAGCCGTACGTGCTGCTGGAGGAGAGCCGGGAACTGCTGCCGGCCCGGCGTGGGCACAAGCACCGTGCGGTGATGAGCTTCGAGTCCCGGGAGGGGCACGGCGAGCGCGGCGCGGACGGACGGCCGGCGGGTGAGGTCAGCATCGCCGACCTGATCCCGGTGTCGCTGCGGATGGGCGTGCTGCGGATCATCGTCGGCGAGGTGCGGTCCCGGGAGATCGTGCCGATGCTCCAGGCGATGACCACCAGCCGCGGGTCGATGTGCACCATCCACGCGCGTACCCCCTCGGGGGTGAGCGAACGCATCATCGAGCTGGCGCTGTCGCACGGCCGGGAGATGACAGTCGACCAGGCCCGCCGGATGGCCGGCAACGCGCTCGACCTGATCGTCTACGTGACGGTCGAGGACGAGACCGCGATCGGCGGGCGCAAGCACCGCTTCGTCTCGCACGTCGAGGAGGTCATCGGCGTCGGCGAAGGCAACCGGATCACCACCACGACCGTCTTCGGCCCCGGGCCGGACGGCCGCGCGGTCCCCCGCCACCTGCCCGAACGCATCCGCGAGCAGTTGCTGCGCGTCGGCTACGACGCCCGGCTGCTCACCCGGTTCGTCGAGGCCGGCGTGGGCGCGTGGCGGCGGCCCCGGCACACCCGCCTCGGGGCACGGCCGAACGGAGGCCCGGCGTGACGCAGATCGAACTGATCGCCCTGGTCTCCGGCGCGGCCTGCGTGGCCGGGCTGGTGCTGGCGGTGGTCGCGCTCGTCGGCACCCGCCGCCCACCGGGCCCGGCCCCGGGCACCGGGCCCGGCCTGAGCCGACTCTGGACCGGTTCCGGCGCGAGGCGCGCCGACCAGCGCCGCTACCAGCTCCTGCTCGGCGCCGCTGTGGTCGCCGGGGCGGCGGCGTTCCTGCTCACCGGGCTGCCGGTGGTCGGCCTGCTGGTGGCGCTCGCGGTGCCGGGCGTGCCGTGGCTGTTCGCGGTGGGCCGGGCCGAGCAGCGGGCCATCGCCCGGGTCGAAGCCGTAGGCGAGTGGACCCGCCGGCTCAAGGACATCTCGGCCACCGGCCAGGGGCTCCAGCAGGCGATCATCGGCACCATCGCCACCGCGCCGGAGGAGATCCAGGAGGAGGTACGCACGCTCGCCGCCCGCCTGCAGGCCGGCTGGCTGGCCCGCTCCGCGCTGCTCGCCTTCGCCGACGAGATCGCCGACCCGGTCGCCGACCAGGTGGTGGCCGCGCTGATCCTGCACCTCACCGACCGGGGTGAGCGCCTCGGCGACGTGCTCGGCTCGATCGCCACCGCCGCCTCGGCCGAGGTGGCGACGCGGCGCGAGGTCGAGGCCAAACGCACCCAGCCGCGGTTCGCGGTCCGCTTCCTCACCGGCATGACGCTGGCGACCCTGGCGTACGGGCTGGTGAACAGCGACTACATCCGTCCCTACGGGACGCTCACCGGTCAGCTCGTGATGGCGGTGCTCGGCGCGGCGTTCGTCGGCCTGCTGGTCTGGGTGCGCTCGATGAGCCAGCCGCCCCGGCCCGCGCGCTTCCTCCCGGCGCCCGATCCGGAGGAGGCAATCGCGTGATCCTCAACTGGCAGATGGCGATCGCGGTCCTCGGCGGGTGCGCGGTCGGGCTCGGGCTGTTCCTGGTGGTACGCGAGGCGCTGCCGGCCACCCCGGCGCTCGGCCCGGCGCTGCGCCGGCTGCACCAGCCGCCCGGCCAGGCCCCGGCCGCCGGCGCCGGACCGGACTGGATCGGCGGGTTCGCCCGCTGGCTGCGCCCGCCGCACCGGCAGCTCGCGCTGCTCGACCGCACCCCCGAGCAGTACGCGCTGTCGGTGCTGCTCTCCGCGCTCGTCGGGTTCGCCACCCCGGCGGTCGCCTCGGCGGTGCTCTTCGTCGGCGGGGTGGCGCTGCCGCTGGCCGTGCCGGTGGTGGCCAGCCTGGGTCTGGCGCTCGGCGCCGGACTGCTCGCGCACCGCTCGGTCCTCGCCAAGGCCGACGCCGCCCGGGACGAGTTCCGGCAGGCGGTCTGCACCTACCTCGACCTGGTGGCGCTGCAGCTGTCCGCCGCGCACGGCCCGGTGCAGTCGCTGGAACGCGCGGCGGCGGTCTGCGACGGCTGGGTCTTCGACCGGATCCGGGAGGCGCTGCGGCTCGCCCAGCTCCAGATGCACTCGCCCTGGGACGAGTTGCAGGAGCTGGCCGACCGGATCGGCATCCCGGAACTGGGCGACGTGGGCGCGATCATGCGCTCCTCCGGCAGCGAGGGCGCCCAGGTGCACGAGACGTTGCGGTCCCGTGCCGACTCGCTGCGCGACCAGATCCGTACCGACAACCTGGCCCGGGCCGAGGGGGTCACCAGCAAGTTGGACATCCCCGGCTCGCTGCTGGTGTTCGTCCTGCTCGGCTTCGCCGTCTATCCGTTCCTCGCCCGTCTGTGAACCCCATCGAGAAGGAGACGACCATGCACCTCTACGCCTACCTGTACGTGGCGGTGAGCACCCGCCTCGCCGAGCTGCGCCGGGACTCCGAGCGCGGCGACAGCCCGGTGCCGACCGCGGTGATCATCTTCGGCCTGGTCGCGGTGGCCATGGCGGTCACCGGGCTCGCGCTGGCCAAGGCGAACAACTGGATGAACGCCATCCCGAACAACACGGCGCCGCAGGCCCCGTGATGCCCCGCCCCGCCCGTACGGTCCGGAGCCGGCCGGCGCCCGCCGGCCGGCCCGCCGGTCCGCCCGGTCCGGGGCGGATCGCCGCTGCTCTGCGCGCCCGTCTGGCCGAGGGCGAGCGGGGCGCCAATCCGGTCGAGCTGGCCGTGGTGATGCCGGTGATCCTGGTGATGCTGTTCGGCTCGATCCAGGTCGCCGTCTGGTTCGTGGCCCGGTCCACGGCGCTCAACGCCGCGCAGACCGGTGTGAACGCCCAGCGCACGATCGACGCCGGGCCGGACGCCGGCCGGGAGCGGGCGATCAGCTTCCTGCAGCAGTCCGGGGACTGGCTGGTCGACTGGGAGCAGACCGGCCCGACGTGCGTCGAGAGCGCCACCGCCGTCACCTGCACGGTGCAGGGGCGCTCCCTGTCGGTCATCCCGGGTGTCTCGTTCGCGGTCACGCAGACCGCGCACGGCCCGGCCGAACGCTGGACCACCGGATGAGCGCCGGGCCGCGGCGGGACCGGGGTTCCGTCTCGATCGAGGTGGCGGTGCTCGCGCCCGCCTTCATCGGGCTGATGGTGCTGGCCGGGGTCGCCGGGCGGACCGCGATCGCGGACGAGGCGGTGGAGTCGGCCGCGCACGACGCCGCCCGGGCCGCCTCGCTCGCCCGCAACGCCGACGACGGCGCGGAGGCCGCCGAGGAGGCGGCCCGGAACCAGCTCGGCTGGGCGGGGCTGAACTGCTCCGGTCCACCCCAGCTCGACCTCGCGGGCTCGGTGGCCGGTACGACGACGAGCTTCGCCGCCGCGTACGCGAGCGCCGCAGGCGTGCCGGCGACCGTGACGGTCACTGTGACCTGCACCGTCTCCTTCGACGACCTGAGCGCGCCCGGCCTGCCCGGCGTGCCCGGCGGCAAGACCGTCTCGGCGAGGTTCACCTCGCCGCTGGACACCTACCGGAGTCGCGGATGACCGGGCGGCGCGCGGCGGAGAACGGCCGGGTGAGTCTCTTCCTGGCCGTGGCGATGACCGGCGTACTGGCGATCATCAGCCTCGCCTACGACGGCGCCGGCCAGCTGCGCACGCTCCAACGCGCGGACAACCTGGCCGCCGAGGCGGCCCGCGCCGGCGGCCAGATGATCGACCGCGCGCGGGCCATCGAGGGCGGCCCGAAGCAGATCGACCAGGTCGCCGCCCGCGCCGCGGTCGCCGCCTACCTCGACGCGGCGGGCGGCGTCCAGGACCACGAGGTCGACTTCCCCGTGGTCGGCGCCGAGACCCAGATCCGGGTGAGCGTGCAGATCACCTACAGCCGGGACCTGCTGAGTCTGTTCGGCGTGCAGAAATCCGCCACCGTCACCGGTGAGGCCACCGCTCGGGCGCTCACCGGCCCACCGTAGGAAGGGAAGGCCGCCATGGGCGCACCCCGACGCTCCCCCGTCCGCCGCGCCGGCCAGGTTCTCACCGGCCTCGGCGCCCTCGTCGTGCTCGTCGGCGTGCTGGCCGGCGGGCCGGTCGCGCTGCTGGCGTTCGCCGGCAACCCGCTGCCGGATCACCTGCCCACGTTCGCCGAGATCGGTACGACGTTGACCAGCCGCGACGACGGTCAACTGTTCCTGCGCGCGCTGGCGGTGGTGGGCTGGTTCGGCTGGGCCACGTTCGCGATCTCCGTCGTGGTGGAGTTGCTCGCGGCTGCGGTACGCCGGCCGGCGCCGAAGCTGCCCGGCATGCACCGCCAGCAGAAGGCCGCAGCCGCGCTCGTCGGTTCGGTCGCGCTGATCCTGGCCGCGAGCCCGGCCGCGGCGAGCGCCGCCGCGCTGACCGCCCCGCAGCCGGCGGTCGCCGCTTCTGCCGTCACCGCGCCGAGCCGGGTCGCGCCGCCGGCCCCGGTCGCGTCGGAGGCGGACGACCCGGCCGTGTACCGGGTGGCGAAGGGCGACTACCTGGGTGAGGTGGCCGACCGCTACCTGGACGACTTCGACAGGTACAAGGAGCTGGCCCGGCTGAACCGGCTCGCCGACCCGGACCGGATCCGCCCCGGCCAGCTCATCACGCTGCCGGACGGCGCGACGGACTCCGGCGCCCGGCGGCACGCCACCGGGCGGCTGGTGGTGACCAAGCCGGCCCAGACCGCACCGGTCAAGCCGGGTGGCGGCGGCGCGTCGTCGAGCGCGCCGCAGGCGAAGCCGAAGCCCACCCCGCGGGACGCGACGCCCACAGTGGAGGCGCCGGTCGGTCAGCCGCCGGCCATGTCGGCGGGCGCGTCCCGGCCCACCGCCGAGGAGGGCATCAACCGTCCGCTCGCCATCTCGGCGGTGCTGGCGGTCGCGAGCATCGTGGGCGCGCAGATCGGCGCGCTGCTGGGGTTGCGCAAGCGGCCGGTGCCCGCCCGCGCGGGTTCCAGCGGGCGGCACCGGCGGGACTGAGTCAGGGCAGCCGGGCCTCGACCCGGCCGGACACCACGCGGGTGGGGAGCACGATCTGGTCGTTCGCGGCCGGGCCGTGCACCACCTCGCCGCCGTTGAGCCGGAACGCGCTGCCGTGCCAGGGGCAGACCACGCAGGCGTGACCGTCGATCCGCTCCACAGTGCCCTCGCCGAGCGGGCCGCTCTGGTGCGGGCAGCGCTCCAGCATCACCGTGACGTCGTCGCCGTCCCGGTAGAGGATCACCGAGACGTCGTCGATCTTCTTGGTGACCAGTTCGTGCCGGGGCAGGCTGCTCAGGTCGCCGACCCGGTGCCAGCCGTCGCTGATCAGGTGCAGCTCGGAGACGCTCTGGCTGGCCTGGGCGCCCTGCTTGTACGCGAGGTGCCCACCCAGGTACGCGCCACCGCTGGCGGCGGACAGACCGAGGTAGGACAGCGCCCGGCCGAGGCCGTGCCGCCCGTTGAGGCGGGCCGCCAGCGAGCCGGCGTACAGCGCCAGGCCGACCGTGTTGGCGGCGGCGTGCACCAGGCCGATCCGGCGCTGGTCGCGGGTGAGCGTGGCCCAGTCGTTGAGCCCGGCGACGGCTGCGGGCAGCGCGCTGACCGTACCGAGGCCCACCAGCGCGGTGGCGGCTCGGCGCTGGCCGGGCAGCAGGTCCACCACGGCGGCGGAGATCCAGGCGCCGACCGGCACCTGCACCATCGCGGGGTGCAGCGGATGGCCGAGCCACACGCCGTGCAGCGCGTCGCGTACCCGCTGGGAACGCAACGTGCCCTGGACGGCGCGCTGCAACCGGTCACCCACCCGGTCGAGACCGGTGGCCTGTTCGATCTTCGTCAGTAGTTCGCGCACCCGTTCCGACTTCCCGGCAGGAGAGCCCCCAAACCGGACGCCCCGGAATTCCCTCGCACAGCCTCCGCGCTGGATATACTCGGGCGGCTGGTCGTATATAGGGAGCCGCGATGACCAAGATCCTGGTGGACGTCGACGACGAGGCGCTGGCGGATGCCGCCGAGGCGTTCGGCACGAAGACCAAGAAGGACACGGTGAACGTCGCTCTCCGCGAGGGCGCGGCGAGACTGCGCCGCGCCCGGGCACTGGCGGAGCTGGCCGAACGCGGGCAGGCCGGTGACTTCGACGAACTGCTCGACAAGGGTGCCTACCGCTCGTGAAGCTGGCCGACTACCTGATCGACACCAGCGCCCTCGTCCGGCTCCTGCGTGATCCCGACGTGCTGGCGCGCTGGGAACAGCAGGTGACAGCGGGTCTGCTCGCCGTGTGCCCGCTGGTCGAGCTGGAATTCCTCTACACCGCCCGGTCGGTCGCCGACCGGACGCGCCTGACGGAGCAGCTCCGGGCCGCCTTCGGCTGGGTGGTCATGCCGGACCGGATCTACGAACGCGCCGCCGAGATCCAGGGCGAGCTGACCGCGCGGGGCACGCACCGCTCGGCGGGCGCGGTCGACCTGCTCATCGCCGCCACCGCCGAGTACCACGGCCTCTCGCTGCTGCACTACGACCGGGACTTCGACCAGGTCGGCGCCGTCACCGGCCAGCCGATGCGCTGGCTGACCCGATCCGGCTCGATCAAATAGGGCGTAGCCACGGCAGCGCCGTCGCGGGCATGCTGAGCCCATGGGGGTACGCGTCGAGCACGCCGGTGCCGTGACCACTGTGATCCTGGACCGGCCCGAGGCCCGTAACGCCGTGGACGGGCCGACCGCACGAGCGCTCGCCGACGCGTTCCGCGCGTTCGACGCCGACCCGGACGCGGCGGTCGCGGTGCTCTGGGGCGCGGGCGGCACGTTCTGCTCCGGCGCCGATCTGAAGGCCGTCGGCACGCCGCGCGGCAACCGCGTCGAGCCCGAGGGGGACGGACCGATGGGCCCCACCCGGATGCGGCTGTCCAAGCCGGTGATCGCGGCGATCTCCGGGTACGCGGTGGCGGGCGGGCTGGAGCTGGCGCTCTGGTGTGACCTGCGTATCGCCGAGTCGGACGCGACGCTCGGCGTGTTCTGCCGCCGGTGGGGCGTACCGTTGATCGACGGCGGGACGGTCCGGCTGCCCCGGCTGATCGGCGAGAGCCGGGCGATGGACCTGATCCTCACCGGACGCCCGGTCGGCGCCGACGAGGCGTACGCGATGGGTCTGGTCAACCGGCTGGTCGCGCCGGGTGAGGCCCGCGCGGCGGCCGAGGAACTGGCCGCCGCGATCGCCCGGTCTCCGCAGACGTGCCTGCGCAACGACCGGGCGGCGGTGCTGGACGGCGCGGGGCGGCCGGAGCCGGAGGCGATGGCCACCGAGCTGGCCTACGGCATGGAGTCGCTGGCGGTGGACGGGGTACGCGGGGCCGGCCGGTTCGCCGCCGGGGCCGGCCGCCACGGTGCGCCGGCCGGCTGAGGCGTCACTTCAGGGCGCGCAACGCGTCCTCGATGGCCCGGTGGAACGTCGGGTACGCGTAGATCATGTGCCGGAGCTGGCTGATCGGCACCGCCGCGTGCACCGCCACGACGAGCGCGGAGAGCACCTCGCCGCCGGCCGGTCCGGCCGAGGTGGCCCCGATGAGCACGCCCTGGTCGGCGTCGGCGACCAGCTTGATGAACCCGGCGTTGCCGGTCTTGTGGATCCAGCCCCGGGCCGACGAGGTGAGATCGGCGTATCCGACCTGGACGTTGACGCCGCGCTCGCGGGCCTGCTGCTCGGTGAGGCCGACCGCGCCGACCTCGGGGTCGGTGAACGTGACCCGGGGCAGCGCCCGGTAGTCGGCGACCGGGACGCTGCCCGGCGCGACGCTCGATCCGCCCGCGCTCATCGCGCCGCCGACCGAGCTGACCACACCGGCCGCGCCGCCGACCACGCTCGCGGTGCCGCTGGCGTCCGGGCCGCCCTTGGTACGCCGCATGTGGTCGAGGACGTCGGCCACCACGATGCCGGCCTGGTACATGGCGATGTGGGTGAACGCGCCCTCGCCGGTGAGGTCACCGACCGCCCAGATCCCCTCGGTGACGTGCATCCGGTCGTTCACCGGCAGGTAGCGCTGCCCGGCGTCCACCCCGACCGTGTCCAGGCCCAACTCCTCCAGGTGCGCCTTGCGGCCGGTCACCACGAGCAGCTTCTCGCCGGTGAACTCGGCGCCGTCGGCGTACACGGTGAACGCGCCGCCGTCGTGGCCGACCCGGCCGGCCTTGACCCCGGTGTGGATCTCCACCCCGTCGGCGCGCAGCGCGTCGGCGGCGAGCGCTGACGCCTCCGGCTCCTCGACGGCGAGCACCCGGTCGGCCGCCTCGATGACCGTCACCCGCACGCCGAACCGGGCGAAGACCTGCGCGAGTTCCAGCCCGATCGCGCCGCCGCCGAGCACCAGCAGCGACGCGGGCAGCTCCTCCACCTCGATGGCCTGGTGATTCGTCCAGTACGGCGTGTCGGCCAGCCCGTCGATCGGCGGGACCGAGGGCCGGGTGCCGGTGCCGAGGACCACGCCGTACCGGGCCTGGAACACCTGGTCGCCGACGCGTACCCGGTTCGGGCCGTCGAGCCGCCCGCTGCCCCGGACGAACCGGCCGCCCTTGCCGGTGAAGCGGTCCACCGCCACCTTGTCGTCCCAGGTGTCGGTGGCCTCGGCCCGGATCCGCTTCGCCACCGGCGCCCAGTCCGGCCGCACCTGGGCGGACCCGGCCAGCTCGTTGACCCGGTGCGCCTCGGCCAGCGCGTTCGCCGCCCGGATCATCATCTTGCTCGGCACGCACCCCCAGTAGGGGCACTCGCCGCCGACCAGGTCCCGTTCGATGCCGACCACTGTGAGGCCGGCCTCGGCGAGCCGTCCGGCCACCTCCTCGCCGCCGACGCCGAGCCCGACCACTACTACGTCAACCTGTTCCGGCTCCGCCATTCCGCAAGCATTCCGTACCTTCGGGACACCGGCCACCGCACCGGCCCCGAATTCCCGCGCTCGTCACGAACGCGACCGCCTACCGTGGCCGCATGCACACGCGCTTCACCCCGGTCCGGGACTGCTTCCACGACCTGTTCGTCACCGGCCGGGAGACCGGCGCGTCGCTCGCGGTGCGGCACGACGGCGTACCGGTGATCGAGCTGATGGGCGGCACGGCGGCGGCGGTCCCGCCCAGTGCGGTCGTGCCGATGGCAGGGGCGGACCGGGCGTGGCGTCCGGACACGCTCGTGGACGTCTACTCGACCGGCAAGCCGGTGGTGGCGCTCTGTCTGCTGCTGCTCGTCGACCGGGGCCGGGTCGACCTGGACGCGCCGGTGTCGGCGTACTGGCCGGAGTTCCGCACCCCGGCGACCGTCCGGCAGGTCCTCGCCCACACCGCCGGGCTGCCCGCCTTCCCGGTGCCCCGGCCCGCCGCGGCCATCGCCGACTGGGGCCTGCTCTGCGCCGACCTGGCGGCGGCCGAGCCGGAGTGGGACCCGGGCGCCGTCGCGGGCGAGCACGCCTGGACGTACGGGCACCTGGTGGGCGAGTTGGTCCGCCGGGTGGACGGGCGGCCGGTGGGCCGGTTCCTGGCCGAGGAGATCGCCGGTCCGTGGCGCCTGGACCTGGCCTTCGGGCTGGGTGAGGCCGACCGGCGGCGGTGCGCCGACCTGTCGTACGCCGATCCGGCCTGGCCGGACGCGATGCGCGGCGAGCCGGGTTCGTTGCGGGCGCGGGCGCTGGACAACCCGCCCGGCGGGCGCGACGTCGCGATGGTGAACAGCGACCTCTGGCGGGCCGCCGAGATCCCGGCGGTGAACCTGCACGCCACCGCCCCGGGCTCGCCCGGCTGTACGCGGGCCTGCTCGCCGGCGGCACCCTGGACGGGGTACGCCTGTTCAGCCCGGAGCTGGTCGCCGAGGCGACGCGGGTGCAGTATTCCGGGCCGGACCTGCTGCTGGACCGGCCGGTGTACTGGACGCTCGGCATGCAGTGGGAGCCGGACGGCAGCTGGGGTATGGGCGGGATCGGCGGCAGCAGCGCCTGGGCCGAACCGGAGCGGGGCTACACCTTCGCGTACGCGACCGCCCGGCTGGCCGACCACGATCGGGTGGAGGAGCTGGTCGAGGCGCTGCACTCCTGCCTCTGACGGTCAGTCACGTTCTGTAATTCCGGCGCGTCGTCACGCAGCGCATTCGGCCGGCAGTCGCGCCTGGCTTCCCCTTTTCCGACTTTGCTCTGCACCCATTGGCGCAGCACCGAGTTGAGCAGCGGATTTCCGCTAGGTCCGAAATCCGCGAGAGGCCCGCACCGGTCACGTTCCGCAACGGGTGCGGATATGGCTGCAGAGCAAAGTCGGCGGAGGTGGATGGCGCGGGCTAGAGGTGCAGTCACCCGCAGTAATCGTGGGCGCCGTGCTGGGGCCCGCTCGGGCTGTGCGTCAGCGACGTTGGGCTCGTGTGACGTTCGCGCTCGTGCGCGGGCGGCGGGCGGCGAGGGGCGAGGGGCGAGGGCGTCAGCGGAGCCAGACCGGGTCGGCGCCGGGCACCTCCAGCGGCGGCGGGTAGTCGAGCGTGCGACGCACAGCGTCGGGCAGCCGCCACGGCTGGTGCACCGCCTTGCCCGCCACCGATTCCAGCTCCGGCACCCACCGCCGCACGTACGCGCCGTCGGGGTCGTAGCGCTCGGCCTGCCGTACCGGGTTGAAGCCGCGGTACGGCCGGGTGTCGTTGCCGGTGCCGGCCACCCACTGCCAGTTGCCGGAGTTGTTGACCCGGTCGCCGTCGAGCAACCACCGGAAGAAGACTTCCAGGCCGGGCCGCCAGTCCAGCCCGAGGTGCTTGGTCAGGTAGCCGGCGGTGATCAGGCGGGCCCGGTTGTGCATCCAGCCCTCGGCGCGCATCTGACGCATGCCGGCGTCCACGATCGGCATGCCGGTCCGACCCTCGGCCCAGGCGTCGAGCGCGTGCTCGTCGTACCGCCAGTCCTCCCGGGCGCCCCGCCGGTAGGCGGCCGTGGACAGGTCCGGGAATCCGGCGACGACCTGGTGGTAGAAGTCGCGCCAGCAGAGCTGCCGGACGAACGGGCCGTCGCGGTCGCCGGCCCGGGTCGCCACCGCCAGCGGGGAGACGCAGCCGAAGCGCAGGTACGGGCTGAGCCGGGAGGTCTCGTCGCCGACCATGTCGTCGTGGATGTCGTCGTACCGGTCGAGGGTGGGCAGCCAGGCGGTGAGCCGGCGGCGGGCGGCGTTCTCCCCGCCCACGGCGGCGGCCGGGCTGTCGCCCTTCGGCGGGTCGGGCAGGCGGCCCGGGTCGACGCCGTCGGGCAGCCGGACCCGCTTCGGCGCGGCCAGTTCGTCCCGCAGGCGCACGCCCTGCCAGGCGCGGAAGTAGGGGCTGAACACGCGGTAGTGGTCGCCGCCGCTCGGGCGCAGCGCGCCCGGCTCGACGATCGTCAGGCCGGGGAACAACCGCAGGAACATGCGGTGCCGGTCGCACTCGGCGCGCAGGCGGCGTTCCCGGCTGCGGGCGTAGTGGCTGACGTCGGCGGAGAGCCCGACGCCCTCGGCGCCCACCTTCCGGGCCAGCTTCACCGTCTCGGCCACCGGGTCGCCGCGCCTGATCACCAGGTCGCCGCCGCGCTTGCGCAGCGCCTCGCGCAGGTCGGCCAGGCTCTGGTGCAGGAACCGGGTGCGGTTCGGCGAGAGCTGCTGCAACTCCGGGTCGAGCACGTAGAGCGGCACCACCCGCTCGAACGCGGAACAGGCGGCCGCCAGCGCCGGGTGGTCGTGCACCCGCAGGTCGCGGGTGAACAGCACGACCGCCGTCCGGCCGGTCATCCGGCCAGGGCCGGTTCCAGCGCCGGGCCGGGCACCTGAACCGGCGTGCCGGGCGGGGTGAGCAGCGCCCGCGCGGCCACCGCCATCCGGCGCCGCTGCGGCACCAGGGCCCGGCGGACGAAGACGTCGTAGTCCTGCGCGGCGACCTCGTCCAGGATGCCGCCGTAGAGCGCGTACGCGGTGCGCATGCACGCCTGCGAGGCGGGGTTGAGCAGCGGGATGCCCGGCGCGGCGGCGAGGTAGTGGGCCTGCGCGCGGGTCACCTCGTACTCGATCAGCTCGCGGATACGCGGCGTGGTGCGACCGGCGGCCTTGGCCGCGACGAGGTCGGCGCGGGTGACGTCGAACTTGGCCAGATCCTCGTCGGGCAGGTAGGTCCGGCCCCGGTCGAGGTCCTCGGCGACGTCCCGGATGAAGTTGGTGAGCTGGAAGGCGAAGCCGAGCTGGCGGGCGGGCTCCCGGGCGGCGGCCGGGTCGGAGCTGCCCAGGATCGGCAGCATCATGGTGCCGATGACGGCGGCCGAGCCCTCCATGTAGTCGAGCAGGTCGTCGTAGGTCGGGTACGACATCACCGTCAGGTCCATCGCCATGCTGCGCAGGAACGACGCGAAGTCGTCGCGGTCCAGGTCGAACACGGCGATGGTGTGCAGCACGGCGGGGAGCAGCGGGTCGTCGACCGACGCGCCGTGCAGCCCGGCCACGAATCGATCCGACCACTCGCGCAGCCGGGCCGCGCGCTCGGCGGGCGGCAGGTCCTCGGTGCGGTCGACGATCTCGTCCGCGTAGCGGGTGAATCCGTACAAGGCGTGCACATGTCGCCGTTTCCAGGCGGGGAGCAGCCGGGTGGCGAGATAGTAGGTACGGCCGTGACGCCGGTGCAGCTCGCGGCAGCGGTCATAGGCGGCGGCCAGATCCACGTCCATCGGCCCTCCTCAGTTTCGACGCAGCAATCGACGCAACTCGTAACCCTAGGGTACGCTCGCCCACATGGCCAACGACGCAGTTGCGGGTAATGCGCTCCGCGTCGCGCCGGCTCAGGCCGGGGCGACGGACGATCCGGTCCGCGGCGTACTGGCCGCGTTCACGAAAGACCTGATCAAAGGGGTCGATGAGACGCTGGTGGCGTTCCTGGCCGCGGAAGTCGATTCGCTGACCGAGATCGACGCAGCGATGGGTGCATTCGCCGCAACCGCGCGCGACTGCGTGCTGGCCGGCGGCAAACGGGTCCGGCCCACGTTCGCGTACTGGGGATGGCGGGGCGCTGTCGGCGGGGAGGAACCGATGTGTTCGGTGCTCCCGGCCCTGTCCGCCCTCGAACTGCTACACACGTTCGCGCTCGTGCACGACGACGTGATGGACGCTTCCGACACCCGACGCGGGCTGCCGACCGCGCACCGGGCCGCCGCCGCCCGGCACCGCGCCGCCGGGCACGCGGGCGACCCCGACCGGTACGGCGAAGCGGTCGCCGTCCTCATCGGCGACCTCTGCATGGTGTGGGCCGACCGGCTCATGGGCCACGCGGCGGTCCCCGCCGAGCGGCTGCTCGACGTGCGCCGCTGCTACGACCAGATGCGGGTGGAGACGGTCGCCGGGCAGTTCCTGGACGTGCTCGGCGAGAACGACGCGGGGAACTGGACCGTCGACCGGGCGCTACGGGTGGCCCGGTACAAGACCGCCAGCTACACCGTCCAGCGGCCGCTGCTCTTCGGCGCCTGCCTGGCCGGCACCGACCCGGACGACCCGCTCATCGCCGCGTACACCCGGTACGGGCTGGCCGTCGGCGAGGCGTTCCAGCTCCGCGACGACCTGCTCGGCGTCTACGGCGACCCGGAGACCACCGGCAAGCCGGCCGGGGACGACCTGCGTACCGGCAAGCCGACCGCCCTGCTGATGCTGGCCCGGCAGCTCGCCGACCCGGCGCAGCGCCGGGCGCTGGACCGGGCCGGCTCGGTCACCACGGCACGCGACGTGGACCGGCTTGCCGACGTGGTCCGCGACACCGGCGCCACCGCCCGGGTGGAACGGATGATCGCCGACCGGGTCACCGAGGCGCTCGCCGCGCTCGGCACCGCACCGATCGACGAGACCGCGCGCACCGCGCTGACGGGTCTCGCCACCGCCGCCACGGCGCGGCGGGCATGATGAGCAACTTCGCGAGCAAGGGGGCCGGAATGCGTACCGTCAAGGGACGGACCGACCGGGTGGTGGTGGTCGGCGCCGGGCTGGGTGGACTGGCGTGCGCGCTGCACCTGGCCGGCAGCGGCCGGCAGGTGACGGTGCTGGAGCGCGAGCCGGTGCCCGGCGGGCGCGCCGGGCGGCTCAGCGTCGACGGGTACGAGTTCGACACCGGCCCGACCGTCCTCACCATGCCCGACCTGATCGCCGAGGCGCTCGGCGCGGTCGGCGAGGAGCTGACCGACTGGCTCGACCTGAGCCCGCTCGACCCGGCGTACCGCGCCTACTACCCGGACGGGTCGACGCTCGACGTCATCACCGACACCACCCGGATGGCGGCCGAGATCGCGCGTGTCTGCGGTCCCCGGGAGGCGGACGGCTACCTGCGTTTCGTCGACTACGCCCGCAACCTGTGGCAGTGGGAACGGGCCGACTTCATCGAGCGCAATCTCGACGCGCCGACCGACCTGCTCACCGGCAACCTGCTGAAGTTGTTCGCCAACGGCGCGTTCCGGCGGCTCCAGACGAAGATCAACCAGTTCTTCCGCGACCCGCGGACCCAGCGGATCTTCTCCTTCCAGGCCATGTACGCGGGCCTGTCGCCGCACGACGCGCTGGCGATCTACGCGGTCATCGCGTACCTCGACTCGGTGGCCGGTGTCTGCTTCCCGCGCGGCGGCATCCACGCGGTCTCCCGCGGGATGGCCGGCGCGGCCGAGAAGCACGGCGTGCAGTTCCGGTACGGCACCACGGTGACCCGGGTGGAGACCGCCAACGGCCGCGCCACCGGCGTGATCACCTCCGACGGCGACTTCGTCCCCGCCGACACGGTGGTGCTCAACCCCGACCTGCCGGTCGCCTACGAGGACCTGCTGCCGCCCAGCCGGCAACGCAAGCTCACCTACTCGCCGTCCTGCGTGGTGCTGCACATCGGTTCGACGCAGGGCTATGGCAAGATCGCCCACCACAACATCCACTTCGGGCGCTCCTGGAAGGGGACGTTCGACGAGGTGATCCGCCGAGGCGAGCTGATGACCGACCCGTCGCTGCTGGTGACGAACCCGAGCCGCACCGACCCGTCGGTGGCGCCGGCCGGGAAGCACACCTACTACGTGCTGGCGCCGGTGCCGAACCTGGAGCGGGCGCCGTTCGACTGGACGGGCGACCTCACCCAGCGGTACGCCGACCAGCTCGTAGGCACGCTGGAGGAACGCGGATACGTCGGCTTCGGCGACGGCATCGAGGTGATGCGGGCCGTCACCCCGGCCGACTGGGCGGCACAGGGCATGGCCGCCGGCACGCCGTTCGCCGCCGCGCACAGCCTCTTCCAGACCGGGCCGTTCCGCCCCTCCAACCTGCACCGGAAGCTGGACAACGTGGTCTTCGTCGGCTCCGGCACGCAGCCGGGCGTGGGGGTACCGATGGTGCTGATCAGCGGCAAGCTCGCGGCGGCCCGGATCACCGGGGCGACGGCATGAGCGAGCGGGAGGAACACCTGGTCGAGCTGGTCGGCGACGACGGGCAGGTGCTCGGCGAGACCACCGTGGCGACCGCCCACCAGCCACCCGGCCGGCTGCACCGGGCCTTCTCGGTGCTCCTGGTCGACCCGCAGGGGCGGGTGCTGCTGCAGCAGCGGGCCGCGGTGAAGACGCGGTTCCCGCTGCGCTGGGCGAACTCCTGCTGCGGGCACCCGCTGCCGGGCCAGTCGCTGACCGAGGCCGCCAACCGGCGGCTCGGCGAGGAACTCGGCGTCGGCCCGGTCGAGCTCACCGAGGTGGGCGTCTACATCTACTACGCCGAGGACCCGGCGACCGGCCGCGTCGAGTTCGAGTACGACCACGTGCTGCGCGCCGACGTACCCGCCGACCTGGTGACGCGGCCCGATCCGGACGAGGTGGCCGAGCTGCGCTGGGCCGACCCCGGCGCGGTGGTGGCCGACCTGGACGCCGACCCCCGCGCGTACGCCCCGTGGCTGGGCGGCGTGGTCAACCGGCTGCTGCATCCGGCGGGCCCGGCCCGGCCGGGCGTCGCGGCCTCCGAGGCACCGGAGCGGTCGGGTGGCCGATGAGGCGCTGAGCGCGGGGGCCGTGGCACGCCGGTTGGGTGTGGCGGTCACCACGCTGCGCACCTGGCACCAGCGGTACGGCCTCGGTCCCAGCGAGCACGTGCCGGGCCACCACCGGCGCTACACGCCCGCCGACCTCGCCCGCCTGGAGATCATGCGCCGGCTGACCACCGAGGGGGTGGCGCCCGCCGAGGCGGCCCGCTGGGCCCGGCAGGCCCCGGCCGTGCCGCCGCCGGACCGGCTCGCGCTCAAGGCACGGACCTCGGCGGTACGCGACGGCGGCGGCACGACCATCCCGGTCGGCCGGGCCGGCCCCGCCGCACGGGGGCTGGCCCGTGCCGCGATGCGCCTGGACTCGGTGACCATCGCGCGGACCATCGCCGAGGCGCTCGCCGCCGACGGGGTGGTGGCGACCTGGGAGGGGCTGCTCCGGCCGGTGCTCACCGGGATCGGGGAACGGCACGCCGCCACCGCCGGCCTGATCGAGGTGGAACACCTGATGTCCCGGTGCGTCTCGGTGGCGTTCGCCACGGTGATCCGGGCCCACCCGAACGGCGGACCGCCCCGGATCCTGCTCTCCTGCGCCGACGAGGAACAGCACTCGTTGCCGCTGGAGGCGCTCGCCGCCGCGCTCGCGGAGGCCGGTGTGAGCTCTCGCATGCTCGGCGCCCGGGTGCCGTTGCCCGCCCTGGTTGAGGCGGTCAACCGGACCGGGCCGGCGGCCGTGGTCCTCTGGTCGCACACCCGCGCGACCGCCGACCCGTGCCAGCTCACCGCGCTGCTGACCGTCCCCCGCCGGCCGCTGCTGGTGCTCGCCGCCGGGCCCGGCTGGCGGGCCGACTCGCTGCCGGCCGGGGTGGTCCGGCCGGTGGATCTGGCCGAGGCGCTCTCCCTCGCCCTGGCGGTACGGGACTCGCTGGACCAGTCGACGAAGGGCTGACGGCCCTTTTCGCTCCGGGGCGCGTCCACTACGGTCGGAAAGTCCGTCTGACCCCGACCCCTCCGGGAGCGACGAATGCGTCCACGCGCCCTGCCGGCGCTCGCCCTGGGCCTGGTGCTCCTCGTCACCGCCTGCGGCGAAGCCGGCAAGTCACCCGATCAGGCGGCGGCCTCGCCGTCGGTCTCGGCGTCGCCGTCGCCCGTGACGAAGCCCTCACCGACCCCGACCGCCACCCCCAGGAAGCCGAAGCTGCGCCCGGTGCCCAAGAAGCTCCCGGCGGGCCTGCACCGGGCCAGCGGGAGCAGCGGGGTGGCGCTCACCTTCGACGACGGACCGGATCCCCGCTACACCCCGCAGATCCTGGCCCAGCTCCGGGCGGCCCGGGTCACCGCGACGTTCTGCGTGGTCGGCCAGCAGGCCAAGCGCTACCCGGAGCTGGTGGCCCGGATCGTCCGCGAGGGTCACCAGCTCTGCAACCACAGCTGGCACCACGACGTGAACCTCGGCCGGCGGTCGGCCACCGAGATCCGGGCCGACCTGGAACGGACGAACGACGCCATCCGCGCCGCCGCGCCCAAGGCGCCGATCACCTGGTTCCGCCAGCCCGGCGGCCGGTGGACCGCCGAGGAGATCGTGGTGGCCCGGCAGATGGGCCTGCGCCCGCTGCACTGGAGCGTGGACCCGCAGGACTGGGACCACCCGCCAGCGAAGACGATCATCAAGCGGGTGAAGGGCGCCACCCGGAACGGCTCGATCGTGCTGATGCACGATGCGGGCGGTGACCGGGCCCAGACGATGGCCGCGTGCCGGCACCTGATCCCGGACCTGAAGCGGCGATACGGGATCGCGCGGCTACCCTGACCTGCGGTTTTGCCCGGCGTCGCGGCCATGCCCATACCGGTTTGGCCGTCCGTGCAGACATGACATATGCTTCTCCTGCCTCCGGCGGGGCCGGATGGGAGCAAGTCCGCTTGAAGTTGCGAGTGTGCAATGATGGCGGGGCCGCCCTCATCGTCTAGCGGCCCAGGACGCCGCCCTTTCAAGGCGGTAGCACGGGTTCGAATCCCGTTGGGGGCACGGTCCGGCTCGCGCCGGATGCAACACCAGCCAGGTCCTGTGGAGCAGTTGGAGTGCTCGCCGCCCTGTCAAGGCGGAGGTCGCGGGTTCAAGTCCCGTCAGGACCGCAAGCGCTGACGCCGCGCAGCTCAATGCGCGGCGTTCTGCGTATCGGCTCATGCGGTAGCATGTGCCGAGCACCACGGCCAGGTAGCTCAGTTGGTACGAGCGTCCGACTGAAAATCGGAAGGTCGGCGGTTCGACCCCGCCCCTGGCCACATAGCCTTTCGCCGGGCTACAGGAACGCCGACCAGCGGATACGCAGGTCGGCGTTCTGCTTTCAGCCCAGGTGGGCCGCCTCCGCCCGCAGATGCTCGAGAAAGTGCGTGACCGCCGGCGGCGGCGTCCTGCCCCGCACGGTCGCCGCGAATATCTGCCGCACCGACTCGTCGTCCGGGTGCAGGCGGAGCAGGGCGATGTCCGGCGGGGTTCCGCGTACCGCCAGGGCCGGAACCAGGGCCACCCCCAACCCGGCGGCGACGCATCCCAGCTTGCCGGTCCACTCGGCCGCGACGATGTCGATGCGCGGCGAGAAACCGCTGGGCAGGCTTGCGCGGAGCAGGCTGTTCTCCGCGGTGGCCGAGCCCACGACGAACGCTTCCGGGGCGAGGTCCGCCAGGCGCACCGAGCGGCGGCGCGCCAGCCGGTGGTCACGCGCGACCGCGACCAGGAGCCGCTCGTCGAGCAGGTGTCGCAGGTCGAATCGTTCGCGGTCCAGCTCGCCCGTGGGCGAGGTGCTGACCACTGCCACATCCGCCTCCTCGGCGAGCAGGCGCTCCAGCAGCCGCGGCGTCACGCCCTCGACCAGCGACAGCGAGACCTCCGGGTAGGCCGAGCGGAACGACGCCATCGCCCGGGGTACGAGAGCCGCGACAGCGGTCGGGAAGGCACCCACACGCAGCCGCCCACGGCCGAGCCCGCGCAGGTCGTCGAGGTCACGCCGGGCCGCGGCGAGCCGGTCGAGGACCGCCTCGGCGTGCGGGAGCAGCTCTCGTCCCTCCTCGGTGAGGGCGACGCCGCGGGGCAGCCGGTCGAAGAGCCGGGCGCCGATGTCGGCCTCGAGCGCGGCTATCTGCCGGGAGACAGCCGACTGGGTGAAGCGGAGTGCGCGGGCGGCGGTGGTGATCGAGCCGTGCCGCGCGACGGCGCGGAACACCTCCAGCAGCTGAGTCTCCATGGGCAGGCATGGTAATCACGCATGGCAGGCATGCAAGACATTCGTTGGTCGCATTGCTTTCACCGGCCTAGCGTTACCGCGTGAAGATCATCGCGGTCCTCGGGACCGGGCACATGGGTACGCCGATCGCGCGCCGCCTCCTGGCCGGCGGCAACCGGGTCAGAGTGTGGAACCGCAGCCCGGAGCGTTCGGAGCCGCTCGCGGCGGTCGGCGCGACGGTGGCCGCGAGCCCGTCCGCCGCGGTCGACGGAGCCGAGGTCGTCGTCGTCATGCTCGCCGACGCCGGCGCGGTCGAGACGGTGCTGTTCGGGCCGGACGGCGCCGCCACCGCGCTCCGACCCGGGACGGTCGTGGTGCAGATGTCGACGATCGGGCCGGACGAAGTCCGAGCGGTGGCCGGCCGGCTTCCGGCGGGCGTCTACCTCCTCGACGCCCCCGTCGGCGGCAGCGTCAACGCCGCCCGGGCCGGCACGCTGGTGATCTTCGCGGGCGGCCCTGCCGATGCCGTGGAGAGGGCGGCTCCGGTGCTGGGGCAGCTCGGGACGGTCCGTCACTGCGGTCCGATCGGCGCAGGTGCCGCCGTCAAACTCGTCGCGAACACGGGCCTGGTGACGGCTGTCGCCGCGCTGCACGACGCGCTGGCTGTCGCCGCAGCGCTCGGTGTCGACAGGCAGACCGCCCTCGACGTGCTCGACCGTGGGGCCCTCGGCGGCGCGGTCGGACGGGCCACGGCCTCGGGCGCCTCGTTCGCAGTCACGATGGCGGCGAAGGATGCCCGGCTGGCGCTGCGCCGCCCGGTGCCGGCCCCCGTGCTGGAGGCCGCCCTCGACCTGATGCGGGCCGCGCCGGACCAGGACGCCGATCTCTCCTCCCTCGTCTCCCCCGACTTCTGCGAAGGGACGCTGATGCGCCTCACCCTGGACAACCCCGAATCCGTCGCGGCCCCGTTCGGCGACCGCTTCGCGCACGTCGCCCGGATCGATGTCGGCGGCGGCGCGCTGCTGATGCTCGCCGGACAGGTCGCCGTCGACGACGACGGCGAGGTGGTGGCCCCCGGCGACGCCGGCGCCCAGGCCGAACGGATCTTCGAGATCGTGGGCGGCGTGCTCGCGGCGCACGGCGCGAGCTTCGACGACGTGCTGCACATCCGCACGTTCATGACGGACCTGGCTGACCTGCCGGCGTACGCGGCCGTCCGGCGACGGCTCTTCACTGGCACACCGCCGCCGGCGAGCACGACTGTCGAGGTCAGCAGGCTCTTCCTGCCCGGTGCCGTGCTCGAGGTCGAGGTCACGGCCGTGGTCCGGTCCCGCTAGGTGTCGCGACGATTGCGCTTCCCGGCCGACGGGCCGTATCCACGGCCGGCACAGGTCGCCACCCTGAGTACCTAACGGGTGTACGGTCCCCGGCAACGGCGGCGGCGCCTACGGTGAGCCCGCTGAGTGACGGACGGAATGAGGCAGGTGAGCACCAGAAGGTCGCATGTGCGGACGCTGCGTACGGCTCTGACGTCGGTCCTCGTACTGGCCGTGCTCCTGGTGGGCGGGTGCGGCCGGATCTCGGGGCTCCTGGATTCCGTCTCCCTGTTCCATCCGGTGTGGGGCGCCGACGGCTGGGTCTACTACCTGCGGGAGGTGACCTCGACCTCGGGCTCGGGAGTAGCCGAGGTGTGGCGGCAGCGGCCCGACGGGAGCGGCGAGGAAGCCGTTCTCACGCGCGCCCCGGCGGTGCCCGCCTGCGAAGCGGGCTTGTTCAGCTTCTTGTTCGCCGACCCCGACGGCGACCTCGGGGTGGCCCTCGAATGCGGCTGGGACGGAACGGAGCTGCTCACCTACTCGCCGGCCGACAAGACGTTCGAGCCTCTGGCGTCGACGCGCTTCCTCGCCGGTGCCGCACTCGTGAACGGTGACGGCAGGGGATATGTGCAGGCGCGCCGGAAGTGCGGGCCGGGGGGAATCCAGCTGCTCGCTGACGGGAAGGCGTCTGAGTTCCCCTCTCCGGTGACGGTCGACGGGACAACCTTCAACCTCAGTGGCAGTGATACGGGTTGCGAGTCCATGGTGCTGGTGCGGTCGCCGGCAACCATGGGTGAGCGGCTGTTCTTCATCACCGCACCCGACACCCTCGGCAGGTTGCCGCTGCCTGTCGAGGTGTATCCGTCTGACTTCACCTGGCACCTGACCGAGTGGGACGTCGGATCGGCCACGGCCAGGTTCCTCGCGGAGCTTCCCGGGCTCGCCGACCTGGCGGTGTCGCCGGACGGCAGGTCGGTGATCGCCGCCGTCGCGTCGGATCACGTGGGCGGCGTGTGGTCGGTCGACGTCGACACCGGGAAGAAGACGCGGATCGCCGACGGTAAGCGCGCGTACCACCCGAGCTTCTCTCCGGACGGCAAGCGGTTCGTCTACGTCGAGGCCTTCAGGCGGCTGAGGTTCGCCGAGGCACGGTAGTCGCCGGCCGGCTCACGCCGCGAGGGACGCCCCGCGCCTCGGCCGCGCGATATGTTGCACGCTGTGACAGGGCCTGAGATCACCGTTGCGACGCCGGAAGACCGCGCCCAGGTCGTCACCTCGCTGGTCGCGGCGTTCACCAAGGATCCGGTCCTGCGGCACCTGTTCCCCGACGAGGCGACCTATGCGCGTTATGCGGCCGTCTTCTTCGGGCACCTGTTCGACAAGCGGGTGCACAAGGAGACGATCTGGACGATCGGGCACGGCGCGTCGGTGGCGATCTGGGAGCCGCCGGCATCCGGGAGCGCACAGCCGGACGACGATCTCGCCGCCCGGCTTCCCGCCGACGTGTTGCACCGCGTCCGCGCCTACGACGAGGCGGTGCACGCCGCGCTGCCGTCGGCGCCGTTCTGGTACCTGGGGGTGCTGGGTACGCACCCGGACCACGCCGGCCGCAGGTGCGGCCACGCCGTGATGCGGGTGGGGCTGGACCGGGCCGCCGCGGACGGCCTGCCGGCGATTCTGGAGACCAGCAACCCGGACAACGTCGAGGTGTACCGGCGCGCCGGCTGGGAGGTGGTGCACGCCTTCGCGGAGCCGCTGCCCACCTGGGTCATGCGGAATCGCCGCACCTGACCGTACGACAGAGATCCCCACCGGCGGAGACGCCGGTGGGGATCCGCCGTTCAGACGCCGGCGGGCTGCTCCGCGGTGTCCGAGGCGCAGCAGGCGCTCTCGGTCACCTTCTCCAGCTGCGGCGAGTCGGCCTTGACCGTGTAGACCTCCCACGGCTCGTCGCCGGGGCCGCGCACCCAGACCTTGTCCTGGAGCGCGTAGCAGCACTCGGTGTCGTTCTCCTCCAGCGTGATCAGGCCGGACTCGGTGAGCCGGCTGGTCGCGGCGTTCACCTCGCCGGTGGTGGCCACCTCGACCCCGAGGTGGTCCATCACCGTCGGCAGGCCGGGCTCACCTTCGAGGAGTACGAGCTTCAGCGGCGGGTTCTCCACCGCGAAGTTGGCGTAGCCGGGGCGGCGCTTGGCCGGCTCGACGCCGAACAGCTTGCTGTAGAAGGCGACGGAGCCTTCGAGGTCGGACACGCGCAGGGCGAGCTGGACGCGGGACATGTGAACTCCCTGTCTAGATGTTTATCGAAGCAGACTCCACCCTGCCCTCTGCTTTGAAGTCTGTCAACCTAGAGAAATGTCGAAACAAGCGCTGCCGGCGCCTCGGCGTCGGAGATCTGCGTCCGACTCCGAGCGGCGCGGCACCTGGGCCTGGTACCGGGTACGCCCCGAGGCGTTCCGCCAACTCGGCGCGCCTGTCCCACCACACAGCGCTGTCGTGGAGCGGCGTTCCCGGTGTCCGGAAGCGGGCGCAACGGAAGCTGCGCACCGAGACATGAGCCGGTATGGTCCGGACCTATGGGACAGGAGATGGCCGATCCGGATGAGGTCCGGCAGGAATCCGACCGCTTCTCCCTCCGCAGCAACCTGTTCGCCCCGGCGTCGGCCGAGCGGGCGTACGCCGTGTTCACCGGATCGCTCGCCGACTGGTGGGTACGCGAGTACACCTGGTCCGGCCCGCAGGCGCTCGCCGCGCTCGGCATCGAACCCCGGGCCGGCGGCATGCTCTACGAGATCGGCCCGTACGGCTTCCGCAACGACTGGGGCCGCGTGCTGACCTGGGATCCGCCCCGGCGTCTGGTCTTCACCTGGCAGATCGGCCCGGACCGGGTGCCGGTGCCGGACCCGGCCGGCGCCAGCGAGGTGGAGGTCCTGTTCCACCCCGAGGGCCCGGAACTGACCCGGGTCGAGGTCGAGCACCGCTACTTCGACCGGCACGGCGCCGCGGCCGAGGGCTACCGCGAGGCGCTCACGGCCGGCTGGCACGAGTTGCTCTGCCGCTACCTGGCGACGGTCGCCCGCACCGCCTGACCCGTACCCGATGGGCCCGGTCAGCCGGTGATGCCCGGCGTCGCCGCGGCGCCGGGCACGCCGGTGCCGCCGAGGTCGGCGCGGCGGCCGGCGTCCGCGCCCGGCGCGAAACCACCGCCCGCGAGGCGCCGTCGCGGCGCGGTGCGCAACCTGGGGTACGCCTCGGCGACCCGGCGCTGGACGCGGTCGGAACGGTCGGCGAGTACCAGGGCCGTCGAGGGACCGCCCGCCTCGGCCACCGCGTTCTCCTCGGCTGCGCGCAGCCGCTGCGCGACGACGTACGCGAAGCCGGCCAGCCAGGTACGCCGGAACGCGGCCGGGTGCTCCCCGTCCGGCACGGCGGCTCCCGCCAGTCCGTGCGCGGCCTGCACCAGCAGCGAGGTGAACAGCAACTCGACGCGTTCCAGGTCGCTGGCGAAGCCGAACAGGTGCATGGCGAAACCGTTGCCCTGCCGTCGGCGTACGCAGCGGCAGCGCAACGGTTCGGCGACCGCGGCCAGCAGTCCGGCCTTGTCCCGGGCGTACGGCGCGACCACCTCGACCGTCCGGTCGCCCACCGGGTCGACGGCCGGGTCGCGTGCCGCGAGCAGCGCCCGGTCGACGCCGTAACGGGCGATCAGCTCGGTGGCCTTGGCCATGAACGCGGCCGACTCGGCGGGCGTGCAGGCCGGGTCCTCGGCCTGGGCGAGCAGCTTGCGCACCTTGCTGAGCATCGCCTCGGACATGACCCAGAGCTATCACAGCCGGCGCGCGTCGCGGCGCGGCGGGCTCAGTCGGACCGGCTGCGCAGCGTGGCGATGGTCGAGCCGGCGAGGGTGAGCAGGCAGTCGGGCAGCAGCCCGTCGGCGGCGGCCGCGCCGAACAGCGCCTCACCGGTGTCGGCGTCGTCGTTGGCGCACGCGCTGACGAAGCGGGCCACCCAGCGGGTGTCGTAGTCGGCCTGGTCGATGCCGGGGAAGTCGAGGGCGGCCCCGCCGGCCGGCGCGTCGTCGCCGAGCATGGTGGCGGCCAGGCACCACGCCACCCCGTACGCCCCGGCCAGGCCGGAGCGGTCCACCACCGCGTCGAACGTGCCCACCACCCCGGCGCCGTCGCCGGCGAGGGCGGAACGGAGCACGGCGGTCGCGTCGTCCAGCGTCTGCTGTGCTTCGTCGTTCACCCGCGGAACAGTAGCCCCGGGGGTCAAGCCGTGACCCGGAAATCGCTCGATGAACACGCAGCGTGATTCCCGCAGTCGGGGTGCCGACGGAGCCGACTCCACAGTCCCGCCTACCGCGTGGGCACGCTAAGGTGCGCAGCGGACCTTCGCCGGAGGAAGGACGACCATGCTGAGAACACGCACGTCGCGCGCGGCCCTGTCCATGGCCTGCGCGGCGCTCCTGCTCGCCACGAGCGCCTGCGGGAGCGACGAGCCGGAAGAAGCGCCCGCCACCCAGGTGCGCCTCTACGGCACCGACGGCAACATGCTCAATTCATACCCAGCCGAGCTGAAGGATCGGGCGGATCTGGTGAACGGGATGAAGGGCACCACGCCCCTCACTCCGCTGCCCGAGAGCTTCAAGGAACGACTACTCGCCGTAGACGCGAAGCTGGGTGACTTCCTCTACTCCGCCGAGTCCTACGACGCGGTCGTGATCAGCGCGCTGGCCGCCCAGCTCGCCGGCACCACCGCGCCGGGCGAGATCGCCAAGCAGATCGTCGGGGTCACCACCGGCGGCGAACGCTGCGACGAGGTGGCGACCTGCCTCCAGCTCGCCCGCGCCGGTCAGGACATCCAGTACCGGGGCGTGTCGCTCACCCGGGCCGGGTTCACCGACAACGGCGAGCCGGCCACCGCCAGCTACGGCACCATGCACTTCGACAACCAGAAGATCGACGACAGCAAGACCGAGTTCGTCGGCGCCGGTGAGGAGTCCGGGGCGAGCAGCAAGACGCCGCCGCGCGGTCGCAAGCTGCGCGACGGGAAGGCGAAGGACGCGCCGCTGGTCCTCGGCGGCCTCCTGCCGAAGACCGGCGACCTGGCGCTGGCGTACCCGCCGTTGGCCGCCGGCGCCGCGCTCGCGCTCCGCGAGGTCAACGCCGCCGGTGGTGTGCTCGGTGAGCCGGTGAGGTGGGTCGAGGGCGACGACGGCACCAACCCGGCGGTCGCGAAGGCCACTGTCGCCTCGCACGTCCGGGAGGGCGTCCACGTCATCATCGGCGCCGGTGGTTCCGGCATCTCCCGGGCGGTGCTGCCGGACGTGGTGGCCGCCGGGCGGATCCTGTTCTCGCCGTCGAACACCGACGCGGGGCTGAGCGCGGTGGACGACAACGGCCTCTACTTCCGCACCGCCCCGCCGGACAGCCTCCAGGGTCGCGCGCTGGCCGACGTGATGCTCCGGGACGGACCGCGCAAGATCGCGATCCTGGCCCGTAAGGACTCCTACGGCGAGGGCCTCCAGGAGAACGTCCGTTCGGAGCTGGAGAAGGCCGGCATCGGCGCGGACCGGGTCAAGCTGCTGACCTACGAGCCGCCGGAGGACCCGAAGACCCCCGTCGACTTCTCCGGCATCGCCCAGGAGATCAAGGCGTACGGGCCGGAGGCGCTGCTGCTCATCGGCTTCGCCGAGTCCGCGCCGGCGATCCCGGCTCTGGCGGACGCCGGAGTCCAGATCAGACGCTGAGAAGCGCCGACGACGAGGGCCGCACCGGGAACACCGGCGCGGCCCTCGTCGTGTTCCGGCTCAGCGCGCCTTGCGCCGGTCCAGGAACTCGGTCATCCGCCGGTGTTTCTCCTCGTCCTCGAAGAGCACCGCCTGGCTGAGCAGGTCGAGTTGCGGGTGCGCGGCCGCCGGGGCGTCCACCGCCAGCTTGGTCAGCCGCAGGGCCAGCGCGGAGCCCTTCGCCATCTCGTCGAGCAGACCGTGCGCGGTGGGCAGCAGCTCGTCCGGTTCGGCCACCACCCGGTTCACCAGCCCGATCCGCAGCGCCTCCGCGGCGTCCACCCGCCGGCCGGTGAAGAGCAGCTCCTTGGCGCGGGCCTCACCGATCAACGCCGGCAGCCGGTAGGTCGCGCCCGCGCCGGCCAGGATGCCCAGCCGCACCTCGGGCTGACCGAACACCGCGCGGTCCGTGCACACCCGCAGATCGCAGGCGTACGCGAGTTCGGCGCCGCCGCCCAGCGCCGGCCCGTCGACCGCGGCCACGGTGGGCATCGGGAGCGCCCGGATGCGGGCGAAGACGCCCTGGTTGATGGCGGCCAGCGCGTCCAGCCGGCCGCGCTCGCGCAGCTGGGCGATGTCGGCGCCGCCGGCGAAGATGCCCGCCGTCCCGCCGGTGAGCAGCAGCAGCCGGGGGCGTGCCTCCAGGTCGGCGCAGACCGCGTGCAGCTCGGCCACCAGGTCGGCGTCGATTGCGTTGCGTTTCTCCGGCCGGTCCAGCGTGACGACCAGCCGGTCCGGCAGCTCCTCGATCCGCAGCCCGCTCATTTCTTCTGGCCGTCCTTCCAGGTGTAGAAGCCCTGCCCGGACTTCTTGCCCAGCTTCCCGGCGGCCACCATCTCGACCAGCAGCGGCGGCGGCGCGAAGCGGTCCCCGTACGCGGCCTGGAGCGTACGCGCGATGTCGAGCCGCACGTCCAGTCCGACCAGGTCGGTCAGCTCCAGCGGTCCGATCGGGTGCCGGTAGCCGAGCACCATCGCCTTGTCGATGTCGGCCGGGCTCGCCACCTCGTCGGCCACCATCCGGATCGCCTCCAGGCCGAGCGTGACGCCGAGGCGGGAGGTGGCGAAGCCGGGCATGTCGCGTACGACGACGGGGTCCTTGCCCAGCCGGGCGGCGAGCGCGACGGCCGCCTCGGTGGTCGGCGGCGCGGTGGCCGGGCCGACCACGACCTCGAGCAGCGCCATCGCCCACACCGGATTGAAGAAGTGCAACCCGACGAAGCCGGCGGGACGTTCCAGCCCGGCGGCCAGTTCGGCGATCGGGATGCTGGACGTGTTGCTGCCCAGCAGCGTGGGGCGGCGGCTCTCCGCCTCGCGCAGCACGGCGCGCTTCAGGTCGAGCCGCTCGGGCACCGCCTCCACGATCACGTCGGCGCCCTCGGGCACCTCGGTGAGCCCGGCCCGCAACGTGACGCGCCCGCGGTTGGCGGTGGCGGCCTCCTCGGTCAGCTTGCCGCGCTGCACGCCCCGGTCCCACAGCTCGCCGAGCCGGCGGACGGCCTCGGCGCCCCGCGCGGGGTCGACCTCGACCAGTTCGACCGCGTACCCGGCGCCGGCCGCCACGTACGCGATGCCGAGGCCCATGGTGCCGGCCCCGACGACCACAAAACGACCACTCATCGGTGTCCCCTCGCCGCGGCGGGGGCGCGCGGGGTCTCCGCCGCCGGGCCCGTCCGCTCGCTCGTTCCTGCATGCGACCCTATGCAGGGCCGGGCCGCCGGGATGAGTGGGGGCGGAGCGGACGGGGTAAGGACGGCCGTCAACGTCGAAGGAAGGAACGAGATGAGCCAGGCACCGGAGAGCGCGGAGAACACCGAGACGGTCGAGACCCGCGGCGACGAGCGGGTGGACCTGCTCCGCGCGGACACCAACAACGACGGCAAGACCGACGTGTGGGTGGTGGACACCGACGGCGACGGCAAGGCCGACCTGTTCCAGTTCGACACCGACGGTGACGGCAAGGTGGACATCACCATGGTGGACATCGACGAGGACGGCACGCCGGACGAGGTGGTCGACGGCGACGGCGGACTGCCCCCGGAGCAGACCACCCCCACCGTCCAGGTCTGAGCATGTAAGGAAGGGCCCCTTGTTAACGCCTGGGCGCTTGAAAGGGGCCCTTCCTAACGCCGCAGCTCCAGCGTGGCGAGGTAGTACGGGTGGTCGGTGTCGTCCACGTCGGCCAGTCGCCACGGCGAGCCGTGGACCAGCTCGGCGAACTCCTCGGGCGAGCAGACCAGGTAGTCGAACCACCCGGTGCCGAGCAGCCGGTAGCGCAGCCGCAGCCGCAGTTGCCCGCCGATCCGGCCCCGCTGCCGGTTGCGCTCGTGATAGGCGGTGTGCACCGGGTCGGTGGTGCCGTACGGGTCGGTGCCGTGGGCGATCACCCGGGCGCCGGGGCGGGCCAGGGCGGCGAGCGCGGCCAGCATCGTCGGCGCCCGTTCCCGCCCCTCGAACAGCCCGAGGTTGTTGCCGAGCAGCAGGAACGTGTCGTAGCGCGGCCCGTCGGCGGTGTGCTCGTCGACGGTGCCGTGGACGAGGTCGCGTACGCCCCGGTGCCGGCTGACCCGCAGCGCGCCCAGCGAGGTGTCCAGGCCGGTGACGGGCACGCCGCGCTCCTGGAGTTCCAGCGCGATCCGTCCGGCGCCGACGCCGACGTCGAGCACGTGCCCGCGTACCCGGTCCACCGCCCGGTGGTCGTGCGGCTGCCACAGCTGCGGCGGGTCCAAGTAGTGCCCGGCGGGCGCGCCGTTGATCAGCCCGTCGTCCCGCTCGATGATCTCGATGACCGGCCGGGGCAGGCGTCCACCGGCCATCGGCCGGGGTCCGATCCCGGTGGCGACCGCGTACGCGTCGCGGATCATCTCGCCGAACACGTCGCCGATCTCGGGTTCCCCGGTCATGCCCGCAACGCTATCCGGGGGTCGGCGGCGCCGTGGCCGCCGTATCCTGGGCGGCGTGACCGACCTGGACCGCCTGGCGGCGGAGAAGTACGTCCTGCTCACCACGTTCCGCAAGGACGGCCGGGCGGTGGCGACACCGGTGTGGGCGGTACGCGACGGTGACTCGCTGGCGGTGTGGACGGTGTCCGACTCCGGCAAGGTGAAGCGGATCCGCCGCGACGGCCGGGTCACTGTGGCGCCGTGCGACGTGCGCGGGCGACCGCACGGCGAGGCGGTGCCGGCACACGCGACGATCGCCGATCCGGAGAGCACCCGGCGGGTGCGGGGCCTGCTCAAGCAGAAGTACCGGCTGATCGGGCGGCTGAGCCTGCTCGGCAGCCGGCTGCGCCGGGGCGAGGGGGGCACGGTGGGGCTGCGGATCGTGCTGGACGGAACGTCCCCCGGACACGACTGAGCCCGGGCACGATTAAGGGCGGCGCCGCGACGGCACCGCCCCTGATCGGAACGCCGGAGAACGCCGGTTCGTCAGTCTCCCTGGCGCTGCTGGGGGATCTGCCCCTGCAGTAGCGCCCGAACCTCTGACTCACGGTAGCGGCGGTGGCCGCCAAGGGTCCGGATGGCGCTGAGCTTGCCAGCCTTGGCCCACCGGGTCACCGTCTTCGGGTCGACACGGAACATCGACGCCACCTCGGCCGGTGTGAGTAGCGGCTCAGGTTCGTGCGTTCGCGATGCCATCGGGGTCACTCCTCCACATGTATAGACATCGGCCGGGGTCCCGCCGGCCGACGCGTCTCCCATGGTCCGGCTAGTCCCCGATGTCCGACATGGGCCGAACGGCTGAAGGTCCCTAGACGGACGGATGAAGCATGCCCGATTTTTACGACTTTTATGCCGCAGAAACTACCTTATTAGGACTCATGATCACGGTTCGTGACGCATCAACTACGAGACACTCTCGTGTCCAAGACCACTTATCGGGGTAAACCGGGCGTCAGTTGCAGCGCTCCAACAGCTGCACCGCGCGCCAGCGGGCGACCAGCTTGTCGTACGCGGCGGACGCCTCCTCGGCCTCGCCCCGGCCCAGTCCGGACAGTCCGGTGGCCACCAGATCGGTCGAGTCGTCGGCCTCGAGCGTCTCGTCCGGCAGCAGTTGCACCAGGCCGCCGTAGTCCAGCTCGACCACCGAGCGCGGGTGGAACTCCTCCAGCCACCGGGCCGCCTCCTCGACCGCCTCGGTGATCGGCGCCTCGCCGATCGACTTGCGCAGCACCGACAGCGCCCGCGACGCGCGGCGGCGCGCCTTGGAGATCTCGGTGCGGTAGCGCAGCGCGCGCCGCTCCGGCTCGGTGACCAGGTGCCGCTCACCCGCCTCGAACAGCACGAACCAGCGCAGCGGCACGCCCCAGGTGGCGATCTGCTCGTGCACCCGGGGCACGCCGTGCTCCAGCACCCGGGCGCCGCTGCGCCAGTCCTCCACCACGGCCTTGGCCTGCCCGGCGAGCACCGGCGGCACGAACGCGTCGGCCAGCACCGAGGGCACGCCGTCGCGGGCGCTCAGCGCCGCCTCGGCGACCCGGATGCGCAGGTTCCAGGGGCAGACCAGCAACGAGTCGTCCGACTCCAGGACGTACGCCTCGTCGGGCAGGTCGGGCAGCCGGGTCCAGCCCGCGCCCAGCGCCTCGATCACGGCGGTCCGTTGTCGTACCGGCCCTTCCAGCGGGGCGATCGCCCGGCCCTCGCTGACGTACCGGCGCCAGTAGGACTGCCGGTCCCGGTCGAAGGCGGTCAGCGGCTCGTACACGCGCAGGTATGAAGCGAAGAGCGACGGCACGGCGCGATCCTCCCACGAGACGGGACCGCCCGTCGCCGCCCGTGAGCCCGTGGCGTGACGTGCGCGACAGTACGGTTCGGGCCGATATTAGGCTCAGAGACACCGGCAGCATCCCGCCGGCGTGCCACCAGGTTCCGCTCCCCACAAGGGCGCTCACCGACACAGGAGTCAGCCATGGGCGTATTCGCCAGCACCGACGACCCCGTTTCCACGGGGCATGAGCAGGTCGTGTTCTGCCAGGACAAGCAGTCCGGCCTGAAGGCGATCATCGGGATCTACTCCACCGCGCTGGGCCCCGCGCTCGGCGGGACCCGGTTCTACCCGTACGCCACGGAGGCCGACGCCCTCGCCGACGTGCTCGACCTCTCCCGCGGCATGGCCTACAAGAACGCGCTGGCGAACCTCGACCTCGGTGGCGGCAAGGCGGTCATCTGGGGCGACCCCGAGCAGATCAAGAGCGAGGCGCTGCTGCGCGCGTACGGCCGCTTCGTCGAGTCGCTCAACGGCCGCTACTACACCGCCTGTGACGTCGGCACGTACGTCGCGGACATGGACGTGATCGCGCGCGAGACCCGGTACGTCACCGGCCGCAGCGTGGAGCACGGCGGCGCGGGCGACTCCTCGATCCTCACCGCGTGGGGCGTGTTCCAGGGCATGCGGGCCGCCGCCGAGCACGTCTGGGGCAGCCCGACGCTGGCCGGCCGCCGGGTCGGCGTGGCCGGGCTGGGCAAGGTCGGCAAGTACCTGACCGCCCACCTGCTCGACGACGGCGCCGAGGTCGTGGCGACCGACGTGAACCCGCGCGCCCTGGAGTGGGCGCGCACCACCCACCCGCAGGTCACCCTGGTCGACGACACCGCGGCGCTGGTCGCCTCCGACATCGACGTGTACGCCCCGTGCGCGCTCGGCGGCGCGCTGAACGACGAGACCGTGCCGGTGCTGCGAGCGAAGGTCGTCACCGGAGCGGCGAACAACCAGCTCGCCCACTCGGGCATCGAGAAGGTGCTCGCCGACCGGGGCATCCTCTACACCCCGGACTACGTGGTGAACGCGGGCGGCGTGATCCAGGTGGCCGACGAGATCGAGGGCTTCAACTTCGAGCGCGCCAAGCTGCGCGCCACCCGGATCTTCGACACCACCCGGCAGATCCTCCAGCTCGCCGACGACGAGGGCGTACCCCCGGCGGTGGCCGCGGACCGGCTCGCCGAGCGGCGGATGGCCGAGGTCGGCCGGCTGCGCGCGATCCATCTGCGGTGAAGCTCACCTCCGGGGGCGGAGCGGCGACTCCACCCCCGGAGGCCGTGCGCGTTAAGCTGAGCCTCGGGCCCGTTCGTACCCATTTGTCCGCTGTCACGGCCAGCCCCGGACCTTACCCCTTACCCGGTACACTTGGTGACGGCTGGACCACTGCGACGCGCAGGTCCGGTCGACGGTGACCCGAGGTGCCGAACGATGGCATCCCCATGTACCGTAAGAGCCACGAGAGATGCCTGACGTCATCGGGGCCCGCCTTCGGGCTGCCCCGCATTCTGTGCGAGGGGGTCGAGCCATGGGGCGCGGCCGTGCTAAGGCCAAGCAGACGAAGGTGGCGCGGGAGTTGAAGTATCACTCCCCGAACACCGACCTAACCGCCTTGCAGCGCGAACTGGCGGGTAGTGGGAAGTCTGAGCACAACTTCGACGACGACTACAAAGAGTATGTCGACGACGATGACGAGGACCACGCGGACGACGACCCGGACACCTGGGCTCGTCCGACCCGCTGACCTCCGGTCACATCTGAGCACGCGGTAACCCCCGCGTGCTCACGCATGTGCTCTGCTGAGCCGGCGTACGACCGACGATCAGGGACCTGCCGTGCCGGGGTGCCGCCCCGACTCGCCGGCAGGTCCCTGATCGCGGAACCGAGCCCTCAGCGCGGCCGGTTGTTCCAGTTGTAGAACGTCGGGATGTTCTCGAAGTGGTTCCAGGCGCAGACCGCGTTGGCGCCGTCGCCGCCCGACACCTCCGCCCGCAGCAGCCGCGCCGCCTCCGCCTCACGGAGCAGAGCGGTAAGCCCCGCAGCGGCGTCCCGCACCCGGTCGGCCACTGCCCCCCGGTCGGTGTCACTGATGGTCTCGGGCATGCTCCAACACTCCCTCCAGTAGGCGGATCTTGCTGTTCCGGCAGTGCTCGGTCTCCGTACCGTCGAAACGCCCCAGCTCGAAGTAGCGGTTGGCGGCGTGCCCACCCCCACAGAAGCCGAAGTACGCGCAGGACGTCCGGCACGCCTCCACGCCGGTGAGGAACTCGCCCACCCAGGGCGTGCCGGCCGCGTCGGCGAGGATGTCACCCAGCGGGGTGGTGAGCACGTTCCCGCTGGTGAAGTCGCCGTAGTGCGGGTCCGTGAAGCCGGCCAGCTCCGGCGAGAGCACCACCACCGAACCGTCGTGCCCGACCGTCGGGATCGGGTCGAGGCGGCGGGGCAGCAGGGCGTCGGCGGTGCCGGCCAGCACCGCGCCCGCGTACCGCAGCGACCACTCCACCTCGCGCAGGTGGATCCGGGGATCACGCCGCCACGCCGCGACCAGCTCCGCCCAGAACCCGGTGACCGCGCCCGCGTCCCGGGCGTTGGTCCGGGTGTTGACGCCCTCGGTCTCCTCGATGTTGACGCCGAGCACGTCGCAGCCCAGGTCGAGGAAGTAGTCGTACAGCTCGGTCGCCAGGCCCGGCTCCGGCCGGGACACCACAGCCAGCGCCGAGAACGGCACGCCGTGGCGGCGCAGCGCCGCCACCCCGGCCACGATCCGGTCGTACGCGGGCCGCCCGCCCCGGGTGACCCGCTCGGCGTTGCGGGCCCGTGGCCCGTCCACGCTGACGCTGACCCGCACCCGGTGCTCGGCGAAGAACGCGCACCAGGCGTCGTCGATCAGCGTGGCGTTCGTCTGCACGTGGTGCTCGACGTCCGGCCCGAACGGCGCCAGCAGCGCGGCCAGATGCTCCCGGCCGGCCGCGAGCGGCTCGCCGCCGTGCCAGACCATGGAGAAGCGACCACCCGTCGCCCACGGGTTCACCGACGCCGCCACCGCCTCGGCGACGGCCACCGGCATCCGCCGATCGGCCGCCCGAAGCGGCAGGTAGCAGTAGGCGCAGTCGAGGTTGCACAGGGTGGTCGGCTGCATCACCACGTACGACGGGACGGCGGCGATACCCCGCATCCCTTCGGGCGCACGTGCGGCCATCAGCACCTCCCCCGCCTGCCTGAAAACCGAACCTCCAGGCTAGGCCGCGGCGACCGCTCGGGTGAACCCCCGATCAGGTGCCCGGCCGATCGGCGCAGGGTGATCAGCCCCGGGTGTGCTGCCCGACCATCTGCACGTTGCCGGACCCCTCGATGATCTCGCCCGCCTGCCAGGCGTCCACGCCCCGGCCGGTCAGGGTGGCCAGCGCGCGGTCGGCGTCCTCGGCGGAGACGATCGCGAACATGCCGACGCCCATGTTGAACGTCGCCTCCATCTCCGGGTCCTCGATCCGGCCCTTGGTCTGGATCAGATCGAAGATCGGCTGCGGCTTCCAGGTGGAGCGGTTGACCACGGCGTCGACGTGCTCGGGTAGCACCCGGACCAGGTTGCCGGGGATGCCGCCGCCGGTGACGTGGGCCAGCGCCCGCACCTCGGCCTCGGCGATCAGCTTGAGGCAGTCCTGCGCGTAGATCTTGGTCGGGGTGAGCAGTTCCTCGCCGAGCGTCCGCTGGCGGCCGAAGTCGTCGATCACCACGTCCAGCCGCATCCGGCCGGCGCCCAGCAGCACGTGCCGGACCAGGGAGTAGCCGTTGGAGTGCAGGCCGGAGGAGCGCATGGCGATCACCACGTCACCCACCTCCACCCGCTCCGGGGTGAGGATCTCGCTCTCCTCCACCACGCCGACGCCGGTGGCGGAGATGTCGTACTCGTCGGGGCGCAGCACGCCCGGGTGCTCGGCGGTCTCGCCACCCAGCAGCGCGCAGCCGGCGTACCGGCAGCCGTCCGCGATGCCCGCGCCGATCTCGGCGACCTTGTCCGGCACGACCTCGCCGGTGGCGATGTAGTCGAGCAGGAACAGCGGCTCGGCGCCGCAGGCGACCAGGTCGTCGACGACCATGGCGACCAGGTCGATGCCGACCGTGTCGTGGATGTCGAGCTGCTGCGCGATCACCAGCTTGGTGCCGACGCCGTCGGTCGAGGAGGCCAGGATCGGATTCTTGTACTTCTTCGTGTCCAGCCGGAACAGGCCGGCGAAGCCGCCCAGGTCACCCAGGACCTCCGGGCGCCGGGTCTCCTTGACCTTGGACTTGAGCAGCTCGACCGCGCGGTCGCCCGCCTCGATCGACACCCCGGCGTCGGCGTACGAGACCGAGCGTTTGCGCTGCGTCCGGCCGGACCCCGCCGACCAGGGCTGGCGGTCGCCGCCGGCGCCCGTCGGGCTGGATCCTGCGCCGCTGCGCTCGGACACGTGCGTCACGGTTCTCCCCTTTGTGGTTCCCGCGAGCCCGGAGCGGCCGGACCCGCGTCGGTGGTGCTACGGGTGGTGGGTCGGTGTGGCGACGAGCGGACCGGTCGGCCCGGCCGCCTCGGCGGCGACCCGGCGTCCCACTCCTTCGAGCACGTGCTTGCCGATCAGGTTCCCGGCCGGCAGTTCGATCGGATACTCCCCATCGAAGCACGCCCGGCAGAGCCGGCTCTTCGGCTGCTCGGTCGCGGCGATGAGACCGGGCAGCGATACGTACCCGAGCGTGTCGGCGCCGATCGAGCGCCGGATGCCCTCGTTGTCCAGCCCGTTGGCCAGCAGTTCGGCCCGGGTGGCGAAGTCGATGCCGTAGAAGCAGGGCCAGCTCACCGGCGGCGAGGAGATCCGGACATGGACCTCCAGGGCGCCCGCCTCGCGCAGCAACCGGACGATCGCCCGCTGGGTGGTGCCCCGGACGATCGAGTCGTCCACCACCACCAGGCGCTTGCCGCGTACGTTCTGCCGCAGCGGGTTCAGCTTCAGCCGGACGCCGAGCGCGCGCAGCGTCTGCGAGGGCTGGATGAAGGTGCGCCCGACGTACGGATTCTTCATCAGGCCCTGGCCGTAGGTGATGCCTGATTCCTCGGCGTAGCCGATCGCGGCCGGCGTGCCGGACTCCGGCACCGGGATCACCAGGTCGGCCTCGACCGGGTGCTCCTTGGCGAGCTGACGGCCGATCTGCACCCGCGCGGCGTGCACGTTACGGCCGGCGATGGTGGCGTCCGGCCGGGCGATGTACACGTACTCGAAGAGGCAGCCCTTGGGCTCGGGCGCGGCGAACCGGCTGGAGCGCAGCCCGTTCTCGTCGATGGCGATCAGCTCGCCCGGCTCGACCTCGCGGACCACGCTCGCGCCGACGATGTCCAGCGCGGCGGTCTCGCTGGCCACCACCCAGCCGCGTTCGAGCCGGCCGAGCACCAGCGGGCGTACGCCGTGCGCGTCGCGCGCCGCGTAGAGCGTCGACTCGTCCATGAACACGAAGCTGAACGCGCCGCGCAGTTGCGGCAGCACCTCCAGCGCCGCCGCCTCGACCGACAGGTCGGGCCGGCTGGCCAGCAGCATCGTCACCAGCGAGGTGTCGTTCGTCGAGCCGTCCGGGTCGAGCCCGCGCACTGCGGCCTCGCGCTGCAGCTCGGCGGTGTTGACCAGGTTGCCGTTGTGCGCCAGCGCGATGGTGGTGCCGGCGCTGGTGGCGCGGATCGTCGGCTGGGCGTTCTCCCAGGTCGAGCCGCCGGTGGTGGAGTAGCGCGCGTGCCCGATCGCGACGTGCCCGCGCAGGCTCGCCAGCGTCGGCTCGTCGAACACCTGGGCGACCAGGCCGAGATCCTTGTAGACCACGACGCCGGAACCGTCGCTCACTGCGATGCCCGCGGCCTCCTGGCCCCGGTGCTGGAGGGCGTAGAGCCCGAAGTAGGTGAGGTTGGCGACCTCTTCCCCGGGGGCCCAGACGCCGAAGACGCCGCACGCGTCCTGGGGGCCGGGTCGCTCGGGGTCAAGGTCGTGGCTCAGCCGGCCATCGCCTCGGGGCACCTGCCGCTCCCTCTTGGTGGGGTCTGGACTGGCCTGGCGGAGTCGGGGGTCAGCTCCGCACGCTATGGGCCGGGACCGTCGTCGGCTCTCAGTGTACGCGAACAGCAGTCGATACCGACAGTCACGGAGTCCCCGCTCAGGGTGAGTGCAGGTTGCGGCCGTCCGCCGGCTAAATCGGGAGGTACGCGGAAAGGTCGGCCCGGTTCCCCGACACCCGTACGCGACCGTCGGTGACCGCCCGCGCCCAGTCGAGGCGTCCGGTGGCGAGCGCCAGCCACGTCGGCGGGTCCATCTCCACCACGTTCGGCGGCGTGCCGCGGGTGTGTCGTGGACCACTCACGCACTGCACCGCACCGTAGGGTGGGACGCGCACCTCCACCGATCGGCCGGGGGCGCGATCCGTGAGGGCAGCCAAGAGGGTCCGGACCGCCTCCCGGAGGACCGGCCGTTCGGGCGTACGCCCCTCGTCCAGCGCCGCCAGGGCGGCGAGTACCGCTTCGGAATAAGCGTGCGGAGAGGACACGACGGGACGATACGACCCGGCAGAACGCCGCCCTGCGGCGGCCCTGGGTAGAGATGATCCGGTCAGACAAGGCATAGTTGCCGACGGCGTTATTCGTACCGTGAGTGATCAACCTCGGCCGAGCGGCCGGCGGAGAGATCAGACCCGGAAGGCGGTGGACGTGTCAACACACCGACGTGCCTGGAAGCAGCGGGCCGGTGTGGTCGTAGCGCTGGTCTTCGGCGCCCTGCTCACCGTCCCCGCCACCCCCGCCCTCGCGGCGAACCCGGACGTGCAGATCACCAGCCTGTCGAGGGACTCGCTGTCGAGCGGTCAGTCGACGCCCATGAGCTTCACCGTCAAGAACAACAATGACTCGCCCAGCGTTTTCAGCGTCAGCGTCGACACCTTCGACGGTCTGAAGTGCCAGGGCGATTGTCGAGTACCAGCTCGCTCCATCGGCGGCGGCGAGTCGGCGACCTTCAACGTGACCCTCACCGCCGACAATCTCGCGCCGGGCGACAACAAGTCCGGGCAGGTCCGGGTTTCCGCTCGTGCCGGCGGCGGCGACCAGGGCGGCGACTCGCGCGACATGAGGGTGAGCGGTCCGGACGCGCCGCAGCAGCCGCAGACCGTCAAGACGGTGTCCGGCAAGGTGGTAAACGCCGACGGCGACCCGATCGAAGGCGCCCTCGTGATGCTGCGCGACAGCGCGGGCAAGGAGCGCCGTACCAACACCAGCGGCAACGGCAACTTCAGCTTCAGCGGCTCCGACTCCAACCCGATCGCGCCCGGCCGGATCGAGGTGGGTGCCTCGACCGACGGCGCCACCCCGGTCGCCAGGTCGATAAACGCCAGCGCCGGCCAGTCCGTGACCGGCGTCCGGCTCAGCATTCAGCTGCGGGCGTCGGCGAGCCCGAGCGCCACCCCGTCGGCGAGTGAGTCCGCCCCGCCGTCGGACGAGCCGCTCGAGGAGGACCCGGCCGACACCCCGGCCACCGACGCGCCGGCCGCCCAGGAGCCGACCGCGAACGAGGACTCCGGGGGCATGGGCTCCTGGCTGCTGATCCTGCTCGGCGGCCTGTTCGTCGCCGTCGGTGTGGGCACCATCGTGCTGCTCTACATGCGGCGCAAGAACGAGGGCGACGACGGTGACGGCGACGGCCCGGGTGGACCGGTCGGTCCGGGTGGCCCCGGCGGCGCCGCCGCGGCCGGCGCGATCCCCGCGGCCCGGGGCGCCTACCACGGCACCGACGACCAGACCCGCGTCGTGAACGGCATGGGCGCCGGACCGGCGGCGACGATGGTCGGCGGCCCGTCGATCAGCGACGCCCCCACCATGCTCCAGCGGCCGGTCGTGGACGACGTCCCGCCGGACCCGTACGGCGCACCGCCCGGACCGGCGTACGGCGTCGGCGCGGGACAGGCCGGGTACGGCTACGGCGACGACGCGCCTGGTCAGGGCGGCTACGGCGCCGGCAACGGCTACGGCGACGCGCCCGCCTCCGGCGGCGGATACGGCACCGCGCCCTCCTCGGGCGGCGGCTACGGCAACGGTCCGTCCTCCGGGGCCGGCTACGGCAGCCCGGACTACGCCGCCGGCGCTGCGGCCGGGGCGGCCGGATACGCGGCCCAGGGCGGCGGGTACGGCAACGAGCGCTTCGACGAGCCGACCGGCCGTTACACCGGCGACAGCACGCAGTACGCGCCGGCGGCCGACCCGTACCCGACCAGCACCTACCAGCCGGAGCAGGATCGCGGGTACGACCAGTCCGGCCCGGCCGGGTACGGCCGCGGCGCGGAGCAGGGTGACGGCTACCGCTCCGGCGGCGGGTACGGCGCCGCCTCGGGTGGCTACGACAACGCGCCCACCGGCGGCTACGACAGCGGCCGCCAGCAGGGCGGTTACGGCGACGCCCCGGCGGGCGGCTACGGCGGCGCCGGTGGCTACGGCGACGCCCCGGCCGGCGGGTACGGCGACGCGGGCTACGGCGGTGGCCGGGCCACCGGTGGATACGGCGACGCCCCGGCTGGTGGCTACGACAGCGCGCCCGCAGGCGGGTACGACGCCCCGGCCGGTGGCTACGACGCCGGCCGCCAGCAGGGCGGCTACGGCGACGCTCCGGCCGGTGGATACGACAGCCCGGCCGGTGGCTACGACGCGGGTCGCCAGCAGGGCGGCTACGACAACGCCCCGGCCGGTGGCGGCTACGGCAGCACCGGCGGATACGACGGCGGGCACCAGGCGGGCGGATACGGCCAGCAGGGCGGCGGATACGGCGACGGCTACGGCCAGTCCCCGCAGGGCGGCTACGGCCAGCAGGGTGGTTACGGCCAGGAGCCGCCGCAGCAGCGCGGTGGCGGCTACGACAACGCCTACCCCAACGACCCGGCGCAGGCCGGTCGCGCCCGCCCGGACGCGCAGGGGGACCGCGGCGGCCGGCGTCTCGACTGGCTGGACGACTGACAGCCACCAGCACGCATGACTGTGGCCGCCCGCGTTCGCGGGCGGCCACAGTCGTTGGTTGATACCCCGTCGAGCGGGTGGTGGAGCCGGTGACTCAGGCGGCGGCGAAGTAGTCCTGGCGCAGCACCGGCACCACGTCGGAGACGCCGACCTCGGTCGCGACGTCGACGTCCTCGGCGAAGCCACCCTCGGCGAGTTCCCGGCCGGACACGCACCCCCGCACCGCCGCCGGCACATCAGGGGTGCTGGCGAGCGCGGCCAGCGCCATCGCTGCCTCCACCGAAAGTCCGCCGGGCACCCCGGCGAGCGCGTCGAGCACGCAGGCCGCGCCGAGCTGGTCCTCCACGCAGGGCCGCAGTGACCCGTCGGGCCAGCGCTCCCCGGCCGCCACCACACCCACGGGAGCGTCGGTCGAGCCGTACCCCTGGGTGCGGAGCCAGCGCCCGACGGCGCGCGCGTTGCGCAGGCTGGCCGCGACCACCGGCACTCCGGTGGCGCTCGCGGCGGCGCTGATCGCCGAGCCGTTCGGCGACGGCAGCACCAGGTCGGCGACGACGGGCGCGGCCCGCAGCGCCGCCGGGGAGAGCGACCACGGGTGCTCCGCTGTCGTCCTCCGGCGGCCCACCGCGGCTACGGCACCGACCCGGCGGGCGTAGTCGGCGGCCTGCTCGCCCCACGGGAACGGGTGTACCCGCATGCCGCGGCTCACCGCCACCTCCACGGCGGTGGTGAACGACAGCACGTCCACCACCACCAGGGCGGCGCAGACCCGGCCGAGCTCCGCCGCCCCGGTCAGTCCCCAGTCGAAGCGGGCACCGGCGCCGGGCTGGGCGAAAACGGCCAAGGCCGGGGCCTCAGCGCCGGTCCGGCGCCGGCTCACCGGGAGCCGGGCCGTCGGGCCCGTCGGCAGGCGCCGAAGCGTCCTGCGCCGGGGTCGCGTCGGCGGCCGGCGCGGTCTCGTCGGAATCCGCGTCGGACGCGGCCGGAGCGGAGTCGGTGGCGGCCGGCGCGGGCGCCTCGGCCGGCGAGGCGTCCGTGCCCGTCTCGGCGATCGGCTCGGAGGCGACCTCGGCCGGGTCCACGCCGACCGGCTGCTCGGCGGTGGCCGGAAGCACGGTGGTGGTCCCGGTACGGGTCGCCGCCACCTCCACCCGCGCCGCCTCGGCCGCGCCGAACAGGCGCGGCAGCGTGCCGCTGTGCGCCTCGCGCAGCTCGTCCAGGCCGATCCGGAACTGGCCGTGCACCTCCAGCGCGCCGGAGGCCGGGTCGGTGACGCCGATGAACTCCCACGGCACGCCGCGCTCGGCGCAGAGCGCGGTGAACGCCTTCTCGTGCCCGCGCGGCACCGACACCAGCGCCCGGCCGGCGGACTCGCTGAACAGGAACACGAACGGCATCGAGCCACCGGCGAAGTGCTCCGGCACCACGACCCGGGCACCGACACCGCGGCGCAGGGCCGACTCGACCAGGCTCTGCGCCAGGCCGCCGTCGGAGAGGTCGTGCGCCGAGCTGAGGTGACCGACGCGGGCCGCCTCGGCCAGCAGCTCGGCGAGCTGCCGCTCACGGGCCAGGTCGACCTGCGGCGGGATGCCGCCCAGGTGCTCATGGGTCACCCAGGCCCACTCCGATCCGGACAGCTCGACGTGCGTCTCGCCCAGCAGGAAAAGCTGGTCGTGGTCGCCGGCCGCGCGGGGCACGAAGCCCATCGGCACCCGGTTCGCCACGTCGTCGAGCACGCCGAGCACGCCGACCACCGGGGTCGGGTGGATGGCCGCCGCGCCGGTCTGGTTGTAGAAGCTGACGTTGCCGCCGGTCACCGGGATGCCCAGCTCCAGGCAGCCGTCCGCCAGGCCGCGTACGGCCTCGGCGAACTGCCACATCACGCCCGGGTCCTCCGGCGAGCCGAAGTTCAGGCAGTTGGTGACCGCGATCGGCTTCGCGCCGGTCACCGCCACGTTCCGGTACGCCTCGGCCAGCGCCAGCTTCGTCCCGTGGTACGGGTCGAGGCGGGCGTACCGGCCGTTGCCGTCGACGGAGAGCGCGACGCCGAGGCCGCTGCGCTCGTCGATCCGGATCACGCCGGAGTCCTCCGGCTGGGCGAGCACGGTGTTGCCGAGCACGTAGCGGTCGTACTGCTCGGTGACCCAGGTCTTGTCGGCCAGGTTGGGCGACGCGATCATGCGCAGCACGGTCTCCCGGAGCGCCTCCGGGGTGTTCGGCCGGGGCAGCGTCTCGGCGCGGTCGGCCTGGAGCAGGATCAGGTCGGCCGGCTCGCGCATCGGCCGGGCGTAGACCGGGCCGTCGTCGACGAGCGAGCCCGGCGGCACGTCCACCACGAGCTGGTCACGCCAGGTGACGACCAGGCGGCCCGGCTGGCCGTCCGGGGACGGCGCGGTGACCTCGCCGATGGCGGTGGCCCAGACGCCCCACTTCTCGGCGGTCTTGAGGACCGCGTCGAGCTTGTCCGGCGAGACGACGAGCAGCATCCGCTCCTGGGACTCGCTGGCCAGGATCTCGTGCGGCTCCATCGACGGCTCGCGCAGCGGCACCCGCTCCAGCCACACCCGCATGCCGGTGCCGGCGGAGGCGGCGGTCTCGGTGAGCGCGCAGGTCAGGCCGGCGCCGCCGAGGTCCTGGATGCCGACGACCAGTTCGGCGTCGTACAGCTCCAGGCACGCCTCGATCAGTAGCTTCTCCATGAACGGGTCGCCGACCTGCACGGACGGGCGGCGCTGCTCGCTGCCCTCGTCGAAGGTGGCGCTGGCCAGCACCGACACGCCGCCGATGCCGTCGCGGCCGGTCTTGGCGCCCATCAGGACCACGATGTTGCCGGGGCCGGTGGCGTCCTTCTTCTGCAGCCGGTCGACCGGCAGCACGCCCAGGCAGAGCGCGTTGACCAGCGGGTTGCCCTGGTAGCAGGGGTCGAAGACGACCTCGCCGCCGATGTTGGGCAGGCCGAGGCAGTTGCCGTAGCCGCCGACGCCGGCGACCACGCCGGGCAGCACCCGGGCGGTGTCCGGGTGGTCGGCCGCGCCGAAGCGCAGCGGGTCCATCACGGCGACCGGGCGCGCGCCCATGGCGAGGATGTCGCGGACGATGCCGCCGACGCCGGTCGCCGCGCCCTGGTACGGCTCGACGAAGCTCGGGTGGTTGTGCGACTCGACCTTGAAGGTCACCGCCAGCTCGTCGGAGACCTGGACCACGCCGGCGTTCTCCCCGATGCCGGCGAGCAGCCGGTCGCTCGGCGGGGCCTTCTCCCCGAACTGGCGCAGGTGCACCTTGCTCGACTTGTAGGAGCAGTGCTCGCTCCACATGATCGAGTACATGGCCAGCTCGGCCTGGGTGGGCCGGCGGCCGAGGATGTGCCGGATCCGGTCGTACTCGTCGTCGCGGAGGCCCAGCTCGGCGTACGGCTGAAGCTCTTCCGGCGTCTCGGCGGCCCGGGGGACGGTGTCCACGCCCGGCGCCCACTCGTCGGTCGGGCCGCCCTGCGGCTCCCGCAGGGCCGGGTCCGGATGGGTGGTCATGACGTCTCCTTGTTGCGCTCGCCGCCCGTGCGGCGGGTGAGCCGACCGATGATCACGGCCACCATCACGCCGGCGCTCCCACCAGGTGCTTGAGCACCGAGGTGAAGAAGCCGAGGCCGTCCAGGGACGGGCCGGTGAGCGCCTCCACCGCGTGCTCGGGGTGCGGCATGATGCCGACCACGTTGCCGGCCTCGTTGGTGATCGCGGCGATGTCGCGCAGCGATCCGTTGGGGTTGCCGCCGACGTAGCGGGCGACGACGCGGCCCTCGCCCTCCAGCCGGTCGAGCGTCGCGGCGTCCGCGACGTAGCAGCCCTCGCCGTTCTTGACCGGGACGAGCACCTCCTGGCCCGGCTGGAACGCGTTGGTCCAGGCGGTGCCGGTGGCCTCGATCCGCAGGACCTGGTCCCGGTTGCGGAAGTGCAGGTGCTGGTTGCGGGTGAGCGCGCCGGGCAGCAGGTGCGCCTCGCAGAGGATCTGGAAGCCGTTGCAGATGCCGAGGACCGGCAGGCCACCTCGCGCGGCCTGGACGATCGTCTCCATCACCGGGGCGAACCGGGCGATGGCGCCGCAGCGCAGGTAGTCACCGTAGGAGAAGCCGCCGGGCAGGACGACGGCGTCCACCCCGTGCAGGTCCGGGTCGCCGTGCCAGAGCCGGACCGCCTCGGCGCCGGCGATCCGCACGGCGCGGGCCGCGTCCCCGTCGTCGAGCGAGCCGGGGAAGGTCACCACACCGACCCGGGCGGTCACGACTGCGCGCCCGCGGTCTCGTCGGTGTTTACCACGCGGACGGTGAAGTCCTCGATGACCGGGTTGGCCAGCAACTTGTCGGCGATCTCGCGGGCCCGGTCCAGGTCCGGTTCGCCGGTGAACTCGATCTCGATCCGCCTGCCGATCCGAACCGAGGCGACGTCGCTGACGCCGAGCCGGGGCAGCGCGTTCGCGACGGCCTGGCCCTGCGGATCGAGGATCTCGGGCTTGAGCATGACGTCGACTACGACGCGAGGCACGGGGCACTCCTGACTGTGTACGCAGTTGGGTGCCGGCCCACTATCGGGCGAGCGCAGCCAGCCTACCTGGCAGATACCGCCCGGCCCGAACCGGCCGGGGGCAGTTCCGGCAGTGCCGGGCGGGACCGGCGACGCCGGCCGGGCACCGTTGCCCGTTCGTTGCTGCGTCGATGCGAATTCGTTGCGCTCGGTGCCTGTGGGTGACCCTCCGCACCCCCTTCTACCAGGCATTCTGCTGCGAAACGCCCCAGCTTGGACAGGTATCCGACAGCACGTCGACGCGACACGCGGCGGACGTCACGCCATCGGCGTTTTTCGATTCATCTCTTGTGACACCGCGAGGCACGCCCGTAGCATGCATCGTCAGATGTCGATGCGCCCGATCGACGTCTCTCGCCGGCTCCCCCGTCCGGCGGGTGTCATTCTGCCCGGCAACCCCGGGCGTCGCGCAGAAGGAGCCCCGACATGCGCCTCCGTCCCCTGCTCGCCGTGCTGACCACCGCGCTGGCCGGTGTCCTGGCCACCGCCTCCGGCGCCGCCGCCGCGCCGGCCGGCCCGCAGCCGATCATCGGTGGCGGCACCGTCTCGTCCGCGCCCTGGGCCGCCGCCGTCTTCAGCAACGGCTCGTTCACCTGCTCCGGCAGCGTGATCGCGCCCCAGTGGGTGCTCACCGCCCGGCACTGCGTCAGCGGCACCATGTCCGTGCGGGTCGGCAGCGTCTACTACGCCTCGGGTGGCGTCACCCGCACCGTGAGCGCCTCCTACACCCGCTACGACCTGGCCCTGCTGCGCCTGTCCAGCACGGTGAGCACCTCCGCCGTCTCGCTCGCCAGCAGCAACCCGCCGGTCGGCTCCACGAACACCATCTACGGCTGGGGCATGACCTGCTACAGCGGTTGCGGCGCGTCGCCCCAGCTCAAGACCGCGAGCGTACGGGTGACCAGCACCAGCGTCACCGACGCGTACGGCGGCCAGGCGATCCGGAGCACCCGGGTCAACGGCAACGCCTGGCGGGGCGACTCGGGTGGCCCGCAGTTCTACAACGGCCAGCAGGTCGGCGTGGCCTCCACCGCCGACGGCCAGAGCATCCAGAACTACGGCAGTGTCGCGTACAACCGGTCCTGGATCGCCTCGACGGCCGGTGTCTGACGGTTGATGCCGATGCGGCGCGGATCGGCCGGGAGCAGCCCGGCCGTCCGCGCCGCGTCGTTTTTCAGCATGCGATCAGCTGAACACGGCTCCCGAACCACCCGGCCGAGGGCTGACAGCATCGGAAACGTGCTGGTCGTGACGACGGATCAACTGCCTGGCTACGAGATCCGCCAGATCCTCGGCGAAGTGGTCTCGTCGATGGCGAGGACCCGCAACCCGTACCGCGAGGGGGTCAAGAACCTGCGCGGTGGCGCATACGACCCGCTGGCGCCGGACAACCTGACCCGGTGGCGTACCGACTCGGTGGCCCGGCTCGGCGAAGAGGCCCGCCGCCTCGGCGCGAACGCGGTGATCGGCATGCGCTTCGACAGCCGCGACTGCGGCGAGATGTGGATGGAGATCTGCGCGTACGGCACGGCGGTGATCGTCGCGCCCAAGATGCCGGACGTCATGCCGCCGGACCAGCCGGCGATCGCGGCCGAGACCGCCCACGACCCGGAGATCGCCTCCGCCCCGGGCGGCATCGCCGAACCGGCCAGCGCCCCCAACCTGAGTTCCGCAGCCGAAACCCCCACCGGCCCCTGACCCCTCCCACCACCCCGTTGATCAAGGAGTTTGTGTCACTGCGACGCTCTGCGCAGGACACAAACTCCTTGATCACCGAGAAGAGGGCCGGGCCGGTCAGAGGATGGGGGGTGGGGAGTAGGTCGCGGCCTGGGGGTGGGACTCGACCACACCGGTGATTCGTGCGGTCACGCGGTTGACCTGGTCGGCGGCGGCGCCAACGAAGGCGTTGCGGTCGGCCACCAGGGTGTCGATCTCGGCCCGGGTCAGGCCCAGCCGGCCGTCGGCGGCCAGGCGGTCGAACAGGTCGTTCTCCGCCGCGCCCTTCTCCCGCATGGCCAGCGCCACGGCGACCGCGTGCTCCTTGATCACCTCGTGCGCGACCTCCCGGCCGACACCCCGGCGTACGGCTGCCACCAGGATCTTCGTGGTGGCGAGGAACGGCAGGAAGCGCTCCAGCTCCCGGTTGATCACCGCTGGGTACGGACCGAACTCGTCCAGCACGGTGAGGAACGTCTGGAACAGCCCGTCGGCAGCGAAGAACGCATCAGGCAGCGCCACCCGGCGTACCACCGAGCAGGAGACGTCGCCCTCGTTCCACTGGTCACCGGCCAGCTCACCGACCATCGACAGGTAACCCCTGATGATCACCGCGAAGCCGTTCACCCGCTCCGACGAGCGCGTGTTCATCTTGTGCGGCATGGCGCTGGACCCGACCTGGCCCGGCTTGAAGCCCTCGGTGACCAGCTCCTGGCCCACCATCAGCCGGATCGTGGTGGCCAGCGACGACGGCGCGGCGGCCACCTGGGCCAGCGCGGAGAGCACGTCGAAGTCCAGCGAACGCGGGTAGACCTGGCCGACGCTGTCCAGCACCCGGCTGAAGCCCAGGTGCCCGGCCACCCGGCGCTCCAGCTCGGCCACCTTCCCGGCGTCGCCGTCGAAGAGGTCGAGCTGGTCGGCGGCGGTGCCCACCGGCCCCTTGATCCCGCGCAGCGGGTAGCGGCCGATCAGGTCCTCCAGCCGCTCGTACGCGATCAGCAGCTCCTCCGCGGCGGACGCGAAGCGCTTGCCGAGCGTGGTGGCCTGCGCGGCGACGTTGTGCGACCGGCCGGTCATCACCAGCGCCGAGTACTCGCCCGCGTGCCAGCCCAGCCGGGCCAGCGTGGCGACCACCCGGTCCCGGATCAGCTCCAGCGAGGCACGGATCTGGAGCTGCTCGACGTTCTCGGTGAGGTCCCGGGAGGTCATCCCCTTGTGCACGTGCTCGTGCCCGGCGAGCGCGCTGAACTCCTCGATCCGGGCCTTCACGTCGTGCCGGGTGACCCGCTCCCGCGCCGCGATCGAGGCCAGGTCGACGTCGTCGACCACCCGCTCGTACGCCTCGACCACGCCGTCCGGCACCGGCACGCCGAGATCACGCTGGGCCTTGAGCACCGCCAGCCAGAGCCGGCGCTCCATCCGGACCTTCTCCTCCGGCGACCAGAGGGCGACCAGTTCGGGCGAGGCGTACCGGTTGGCGAGCACGTTCGGGATCGTCGTCACGGCCCTCATTCTCGCGTACGGGCTCGCGCCGCCACCGGTCGGCCCGCTGGTGGCGGACGCCCGGGGCCGGTCCGGACCCGGGCGTCGACCTTCTCCGGATCAGGGCAACAAGTTGATCAGATCCGGATGCGCGGCTAGCGCCGTGACCTGCTCCAGAGTGAGCGGCGGGGTCGCGCCACCCTTGACGCCCTTCGGCCAGCGACGCCCGAAGTCTCCGTCCGTCGGCATGTCCGAGGCGCCTCCGGTGTTGGGCCGGTTGTCGATCACCACCTCGACCGTGCCGCGGTCGGGTCGCTGGACGAACACGCTGTAGACCACCGACCCGGCCGGACGGGAGACGATCGTGACGACCCGGTTCCCGTCCGGGCGGGTCGACTCGGTGCACTCGCCGTCATGCGCGTGCGCCCGGTGCGTCGCGGGCGGGAGCGCCCCGACCGTGGCGCAGCTCAGCACCAGCGCCGCGCGGCGCTCCACGATGATCTCCCCGTCGCCGGCCAGCCCGCCTCGCTGCACCATGAAGTTGTACGACAGCGAAGTTGGGCCGTTTAGCCCGAGGCCCCCTTGCTGGAAGGGCAGCAGGTAAATCATCCCGTCCGGTGAGATGGCGTCGAGCGCGGCCATGGGCGCATCCGACGTAGCGCCGTGATTCTCCCACCCGCGGGAATCGAAGGTCTGCGCAGTGGCGGTTCCCGCCGGTGGCCGGGGGGCCAGGACGAGCGACGGCTCCCGTGCAATCTCGATCGTCTGTTCCATCGAGAGCGCCGGCTTGTCCTGCGTGAGATAGAGGCGGACCAGCGTGCCGTCCGGGCGAAGCGACTCGATCAGGTAGCTGTTGCTTCCCGTCGGCCGTGCCGAGTCGGGGCGCGAGCCGAAACCGGTGAGCATCCGCCGGGCTCGCAGGCGCTCGCCACCAGGGAACTCGGTCACCGTGCAGTAGCGGGCGGCGAGCGCGGCGGTCGGGCAGGGCGGCGCGAGCGACCAGGCGAGCTCGCCGTCGCGCACCAACTGAAGGGTGACCTGCGCGGCCCGCTTTCCGACCCGAAACGTGGCGGCATACAGCACCGGTGCGTCGACGTTCAGCCGGCCCTTGGGCTCGAATCCGACCGGGGTCGGGCTGCTCTCCCCGCCCCATCTGGTCAGCCACGTGAAGTCGGATGCCTGCCGGCGCAGGGCGCTGGTCAGAGCAGCGTCGAGACGCGCCGCGTCCGCGGCGGTGCCCGCGACAGTGGTCACGGTGGAAATGGCCGTCGGTGTGGGGGACGGCTCCGGCGCGAGGGCGACGGCCCGGTCGACCACGACCGGGATCAGCTGCCCGACGGCGACCGGAAGCTTGTCCTCGGCGGTGACGGTCCTGAGGCTCAGGTTCAGAAACGTGCCGTCCCGACGCAGTGCTGTCACGCCAGCGCTCTCTGTCCGGCTCGACATCTGATCCCGGAGCTGCGGTGGCACCTCCTGCTCCCAGACCGACCGGTGGTACCTGATCTTCTCGCCGTCCGGACCCGTCTGCTCGCCGCACTCGACGGCATTCTTGGAACATCCGCGAGCCGCCTCGGCCTGCCAGCTCTTCGCGCCGTCAGGAGTGATCTGCAAGCTCGCGGTCAGGTCCACCCCGTCCGCCCGGAAGCTGCCGTTTCCTCGGTAGCCGAGGGAGCCGGGCCGGCCCATGACGTCGGAGGCCCATGCGGGGGTGTCGATCACCGGCCCGTCCTTGACCGCCCAGGCCAGGCGCGGCACCGCGCGGGTCAGGGCCGCGATCACCGCGGCGTCGATCCGGTCCAGGTCCTGATCGCTGCCGGGAATCGTCGTGACGGCCGGTGCCGGTTTGGCCGGCTGGGCATGCGGCTTGCCGATGAGCGTGGTGGTGCCGACCAGCACTGCCGCCACCACAGCGGCAACAGCCGTCATGCCGCCCCCGATTCGCAGCCGCCGGGCCCGGCGCTGTCCGCTGATCACCCGGTCGACATCCACCGTGGAGACCGGCGGCTCGCCGATCAGGTCGTCGAACAACTGTCGGTACGTCATGACAGCTCCCCTCGGGTCGACGGGATGCCGCCCAGCAGCAGGCGCAACGCCTCCAGGCCGCGTGCGGACTGGCTCTTCACAGTGCCGGTACTGATACCCATGACGTCGGCGGTCTCCTCCACCGACAGGTCGCAGTAGTAGCGCAGCACCAGCACGGCGCGTCGCCGGGGCGGCAGCTGGCCGAGCAGGGCGAGCAGCATGTCGCGTTCGGCGAGCGTGGGCTCCGGCAGGATCATGTCGGCGGTCTCCGGCACCGTGTCGGTGCTGTGCTCGCGCCGCCAGGGCCGCCGCCGCTCGTCCAGCCAGGCGTTTGTGAGCATTCCGCGCACGTACGCGTCGATGTTCTCCGCCGCGCGGACCCGGCGCCAGTGCCGGTAGAGCTTGCCGATCGTGATGGAGACCAGGTCGTCGGCGGTGTGCCACTCGCGGCAGAGGAGGTATGCGGTGCGGCGCAACGACTCCAGCCGGGCGGTGACGAACTGCCGGTACTCGTCTTCCTCGGCCCGGTTCACGTCCCGGAGCCTCTCGTACGCCTCATGCCCAGGTGACGCGGCTGAGCCGCCCTCGGGTTGCTCCGGGCGCCGACGGGAACGTGGAGCAGGGCTGCGGCCGGGACCGCAGCCCTGCCGGAAGCCGTCAGCGCTCCAGGATGGCTGTCACGCCCTGCCCACCGGCCGCGCAGATGGAGATCAGGCCGCGCCCGCTCCCCTTCTGATCAAGCAGCTTGGCGAGCGTGGCGACGATCCGGCCGCCGGTGGCGGCGAACGGGTGGCCGGCCGCCAGCGAGGAGCCGTTGACGTTCAGCTTCTCCCGGTCGATCGAGCCGAGCGGCGCGTCCAGGCCGAGGCGCTCCTTGCAGAACTCCGGCGACTCCCAGGCGGCGAGGGTGGCCAGCACCTGGGAGGCGAACGCCTCGTGGATCTCGTAGAAGTCGAAGTCCTGGAGGCTGAGCCCGGCCCGGGCCAGCATCCGGGGCACCGCGTACGTGGGGGCCATCAGCAGCCCCTCGTCGCCGTGCACGAAGTCGACGGCGGCGGTCTCGGACCAGGAGAACCAGGCGAGCACCGGCAGGTTGTGCGCCTTGGCCCACTCCTCGGACGCGAGCAGGACGGTCGACGCGCCGTCGGTGAGCGGCGAGGAGTTGCCGGCGGTCATGGTGGCCCGCTCGGCGTCCGCGCCGGAGGCGCCGAAGACCGGCTTGAGCGAGCCGAGCTTCTCCAGGCTGGTGTCCGGCCGCAGGTTCTGGTCGCGGGTCAGCCCCAGGTAGGGGGTCATCAGGTCGTCGAAGAACCCCTTGTCGTACGCGGCGGCGAGCCGCTGGTGCGAGCGCAGCGCGAGTTCGTCCTGCGCGGTCCGGTCGACGTTCCAGCGCAGCGCCGTCCGGGCCGCGTGCTCACCCATGGACAGTCCGGTACGCGGCTCGGCGTTGCGCGGGATCTCCGGCTTGAACGGCTGGTGCGGGCGCAACTTCGCCGCGATCTTGAGCCGTTCGCCGAGCGTACGGGCGGAGTTGAGCTGGAGCAGGGTGCGCCGCATGTCCTCGTTGACGGCGAGTGGCGCGTCCGAGGTGGTGTCGACGCCACCGGCGATGCCGACCTCGATCTGCCCGAGGGCGATCTTGTTGGCGACCAGGATGGCGGCCTCCAGTCCGGTGCCGCAGGCCTGCTGGATGTCGTACGCGGGGGTGTGCGGGTCGAGCCGGGAGCCGAGCACCACCTCACGGGTGAGGTTGAAGTCGCGGGAGTGCTTGAGCACCGCGCCGGCCACCACTTCGCCGACCCGCTCGCCGGCCAGCCCGAACCGGGCGACCAGCCCGTCGAGCGCCGCGCCGAGCATGTCGGCGTTCGACGCGTGCGCGTAGCGCGAGTTGGACCGGGCGAAGGGGATGCGGTTGCCCCCGATGACCGCGACCCGCCGGACACTCTGCACGATCGGCCTCCCTCGAAACTGTTGCCCGAACCCTACTCGCCAGTAGGCTACGCCTATGACCGACAGGTACGCGAGCTTCGTCCAGACGGGGGCCGGTCGTGCGCTGGTCAAGCGCCTCGGGCTGCCCGATCCGCCTCGACTGCGCCGGCACACGCCGGGCGACCCGCTCGTTCCCGGGCCGGTCCTGCTCGGCTCCTCGGCCGGCGGCCGGATCGCCGACCAGGCCGGGAAGATCCTGACCGCCGCCGGGGTCGAGCTGGCCGATCCGGTCGCCGCCCACGACGCCGACCGCCGCTTCGCGGCCCTGGTGTACGACGCCAGCGGCGTCACCGACTCCACCGGGCTGCGCCAGCTCTACGACTTCTTCCACCCGCAGGCCCGCTCGCTGGTGCCGAGCGGCCGGGTGATCGTGCTGGGCACGCCGCCGGCCGAGTGCGGCTCCCCTCGGGAGGCTACCGCCCAGCGCGCGCTGGAGGGCCTGACCCGCAGCATCGGCAAGGAGTTCGGCCGGGGCGTCACCGCTCAACTGGTCTACGTGACACGCGAGGGTGACGCCGGCACCCCGGTGAGCCTGGAGTCCACGCTCCGGTTCCTGCTCTCCGGCCGGTCCGCGTACGTCTCGGGCCAGGTGATCCGGGTCGGCGCCGGCACCGCCGTCGCGCCGGCCGACTGGGACCGGCCGCTGGACGGGCAGGTGGTGCTGGTGACCGGCGCGGCCCGGGGCATCGGCGCGGCGCTGGCGAAGGTGCTGGCCCGCGACGGCGCCCAGGTGGTGGCGCTGGACATCCCCGCGGCCGGGGACGAGCTGGCCGCCGTCGCCAACGACATCGGCGGCAGCGCGGTGCAGCTCGACCTGACCGCGCCGGATGCGCCGACCCGGCTGGCGGAGCACCTGGCGTCCCGGCACGGGCGGGTCGACGTGGTGGTGCACAACGCGGGCATCACCCGGGACAAGACGCTGGGCCGGATGGACGCCGACCGGTGGGACTCGGTGATCGACGTGAACCTGTCCAGCCAGGAGCGGATCAACGACGTACTGCTGGAACGCGACCTGATCCCGGCCGGCGGCCGGATCGTCTCGGTCTCGTCGATCGCCGGGATCGCCGGCAACCGGGGGCAGACCAACTACGCGACCAGCAAGGCCGGCGTGATCGGCCTGGTCGACTCGCTCTCCCCGGTGCTGCGCGAGCGCGGGATCAGCCTGAACGCGGTGGCGCCGGGCTTCATCGAGACGCGGCTGACCGCGCGTATCCCGTTGACGATCCGCGAGGCGGGACGGCGGATGAACAGCATGGCGCAGGGTGGCCTGCCGGTGGACGTGGCCGAGACGATCGGCTGGCTCTCCTGGCCGGCGAGCGGCGCGGTCAGCGGCAACGTGGTCCGGGTCTGCGGCCAGAGCCTCCTGGGGGCGTGATGGCACCCCGTGACCACGAGGACGACGACCTGACCCTGCACGACCTGATCGAGGGCCCCACCCGCGACCTCACGGCCGCCCGAGCCGCCGCCCTGGCCCGCACCAACGCCGCCGCCCGCCCCACCTCCGACGATCATGAAGTTGACGGCACTTCTGGAGATCCACAAGGCAGCCAACCTCATGATCGACGGGGTGAAGGAGCGGTGGGGCGGCGGCGGGTGGAGTTGGACGGGCTGCCTGCCAGTGGGGCGCTTTATCGGCGGGCGCTACTCGGGGTCGTTCCGGGGGTTGGGGGGCGGCGCGGGGCTGACGTGCCGGGGCTGGAACTCGCCGTTGGCGGGGTCTCTGTGGATCAGCGGCACCTGGCGGACTACGACCGGGTGTGCGGGTTCCGGCTGACCGACCGGCTGCCGGCGACGTACCTGCACGTGCTCGGGTTCCCGCTGTCGCTGCGGCTGATGACCAGCCCCGGCTTCCCGATCCCGCTCACCGGTGTGGTGCACGTGGCCAACCGGATCACCGTGCGCCGGCCGGTCGAGGTCGGCGAGCGCGTCGACTTCCACACGTACGCGGAGAACCTGCGCCCACACGAGCGGGGCCGCCAGCTCGACGTGGTGCTTGTCGGCTCGATCGGCGGCGAGGAGGTGTGGCGCGGCGTGTCCACGTACCTCGGGAAGGAGCGCGCGTCCGGCGGCGGCCCGCGGCGCGACCGGGCTGACCGCCCGGAACCGCCGGCCTTCTCCGCGCAGTGGCGGGTGATGCCCCGCGTGGGTACTGACTACGCGCGCGTCTCCGGCGACCACAACCCGATCCACACCTCGAAGCTGGGCGCGCGGCTGTTCGGTTTCCCGCGCCCGATCGCGCACGGCATGTGGAGCAAGGCCCGATGCCTGGCCGCGCTGGAACCCCGGCTACCAGAGGCGTACACGGTGGACGTGGCGTTCAAGCTGCCGGTGCCGCTGCCGTCGACTGTGGCGTTCAGCGCCTCGCCGAACGGCGCGGGCTGGGACTTCGCGCTGCACAGCGCCCGGGACGGGAGGCCGCACCTGACCGGTTCGGTGCGCTGAGTGAAAGAGGGGACTTGCCGTCCCCTCTTTTCGGCGCTAAGTTGTTCTCAGAGTGAGTTGTTCTCAACCTGAGAGAGTGAGTGACCGTGAACGAGCAGGACTTCCTCGCCGGGTACGACCCGCGGGACTACCCGGCGGTCGCGGTCACCGTCGACGTGGTCGCGCTGACCATCCGCGAGGGCGCGCTGCACCTGCTGCTGATCCGCCGCGGCGCGCCGCCCTTCGCGGGGCACTGGGCGCTGCCCGGCGGCTTCGTCCAGCCGGACGAGGACCTGACCGCCGGCGCCCGGCGCGAACTGGCCGAGGAGACCGGCCTCGGCGGCGAGCGGCTGCGCCGGGTGCACCTGGAACAGCTCGGCAGCTACGGCGCGCCGGACCGCGACCCGCGCATGCGGGTGGTCTCGGTCGCGCACCTGGCGTTCGCCCCCGACCTGCCCGACCCGGTCGCCGACACCGACGCCGACGAGGCGATCTGGCTGCCGGTCACCGCGCTGACCAGCCGGCAGCTCGCCTTCGACCACGGCCGGATCATCGACGACGGATTGGAGCGCGCCCGTTCCAAGCTGGAGTACACGCCGCTGGCCACCCGCTTCCTCGCCCCCGAGTTCACGATCACCGAGCTGCGGGAGGTCTACGAGACGGTCTGGGGGCACCCGCTGCACGCCGGCAACTTCCACCGCAAGGTGCTCTCGGTGCCCGGCTTCGTGGAGAGCACCGGCGCCAGCACCGAGCGCGGCGGCGCGCGCGGCGGCCCCCGGGCCAAGCTCTACCGCGCCGGAGACGCCCGGCTGCTGCACCCGGCGCTGCTGCGCCCCGCCCGGGAGGAGACGGTGCGGTGAGGACCGAAGAGGCGATCCGGCTGGTCACTGCCGCGCGTACCGACGCCGACCTGTTCGGCGCCGACGAGCCGGCCCGCCGCTACCGCGAGCTGGTCGGCGCGCTGCACCCCGACCGGCTGGGCGCGGCCGACCCCGGCGTACGCGCCGCCGCCGCCGAAGCGCTGCTCACCGTCACCACCCGGTGGCGCACCCCGGCCCCCGCGTACACCGGCGATGTCGCCACCCTGCACGAACGCAAGGAAGGGCCCCCTGTTAACGCCTCCGGTAGAGGAGGGGCCCCTTCTTATCACCTGGCCAAGGTGGCCCGGCACCCCGGCGACAACGACCTGATGGCCCGCGAGGCGCGCGCGTTGCGTCGCATCGCCGAGCGCGGCGACGCCAGACACCTCGCGTACGTGCCGAAGCTGGTCGACTCCTACCCGGCGCGTGACCCGTCGACCGGCGTGCAGCGGCAGGTCAACGAGCTGGTGACCGTACCCGGGCTGCGCAGCCTGGACGACGTGCGCCGCGCGTACCCGGACGGGCTGGACCCGCGCGACGCGGCCTGGATGTGGCGGCGGCTGCTCGTGGCGCTCGGCCTGGCCCACCGCGCGGGCGTGGTGCACGGCGCGGTGCTGCCCCGGCACGTGCTGATCGAGCCGGACGCGCACGGCCTGGTGCTCGTCGACTGGTGCTTCTCGGCCGAGCCGGGCGGGCTCGTGCCGGCGCTGGTGCCCGGCCACGAGGACTGGTATCCGCCGGAGGTCGCCGCGAAGCGGCAGTGCGGCCCCGGCACCGACATCGCGCTGGCCGCCCGCTGCATGACCTGGCTGATGGGCGACCGCGCGCCCCGCGAGCTGCGCGCCTTCGCCGACGGCTGCCAGGGCGCCGCGCTCGCCACCCGGCCCGACGACGCCTGGCGGCTGCTGCGCGAACTGGACGAGGTGCTGCACCGGCTGTACGGGCCGCGCACCTTCCGACCCTTCACCCTCAACCCGTAGGGAGGCTGCCATGGGCAGTGGAATCTGGTCCACCGACGTGTACGACGCCGCCGACCGCTACCGGCGCCGCACCGGCAAGAGCGCGTTCTCGTACAGCGACAGCGGCGCGCGCAAGGTGCACCCGGCGCTCGACCCGCGCGACGCGCTGCGGGAGAGCCGCGACTCCGCCGAGCACCCGCAGTCGACGCCGATCGCCGTACTGTTCGACGTCACCGGCTCGATGGGGCACGTGCCCCGGGTGCTGCAGAGCAAGCTGCCGCAGCTGCTCGGCCTGCTGCTGCGCCAGGGGTACGCGAGCGACCCGCAGGTCATGTTCGGCGCGATCGGCGACGCCACCTGCGACCGGGTGCCGTTGCAGATCGGGCAGTTCGAGTCCGACAACCGGATGGACGACGACCTCGGCCGGATCGTGCTGGAGGGCGGCGGAGGCGGCCAGATGATGGAGTCGTACGAGCTGGCGCTGTACTTCATGGCCCGGCACACGGCCACCGACAGCTGGGACAAGCGCGGCCGGCGCGGCTACCTGTTCATCATCGGCGACGAGCTGGCGTACGCGGGGGTGAAGCGCGCGGAGGTGGCCCGGCTGATCGGCGACGACCTGAGCGAGGACGTGCCGGTCCGGCAGATCGTGGACGAGGTGACCGCGCGCTGGGACACCTACTACCTGCTGCCCGCCGGCAGCCACTACGCGGGCAACCGCAAGGTGCTGGACTTCTGGCGCGGCCTGCTCGGGCAGAACGCGGTCGAGCTGGACGACCTGGACGCGGTCTGCGAGACGATCGCGCTCACCGTCGGGCTCGGCGAGCAGGCCATCGACCTGGACGCCGGGCTGCGCGACCTGGACCGGGCCGGCTCCACCGCCACCCGGACCGTCTCGAAGGCGCTCGCCCGGCTCGGCTCCGGCCGCCGCGCGGTGGCGACGCTGCCGTTCAGCCCGGCCGACGGCGGAAGCGGGGTCACCCGGCTGTGAACCACGTGATGGTGGTCGACCTCGGCTACGGCGACGCCGGCAAGGGCACAGTGGTGGACCTGCTCTGCGCCACCCGGCAGGTGCACACGGTGGTCCGGTTCAACGGGGGCGCGCAGGCGGCGCACAACGTAGTCCTGCGCGACGGGCGGCACCACACGTTCGCGCAGTTCGGCGCCGGGACGTTCCGTCCGGGCGTACGGACGCACCTGGCGCGGCACGTGGTGGTGGACCCGCTGGCGCTCGCCGCCGAGGCCGACCACCTCGCGTCGGTCGGCGTTCCAGACGCGCTCGACCGTCTGACTGTGGACGGGGAGGCGCTGCTCGCCACCCCGTACCACCGGGCCGCCAACCGCGCCCGGGAGATCGCCCGGGGAGCCGACCGGCACGGCTCCTGCGGGCTCGGGGTGGGCGAGGCGGTCGCGTACGGCCTCGCCCACCCCGACGAGGCACCCCGGGTGGCGGACTGCCGCCGCCCGGCGGTGCTGCGCCGGCGGCTGACCGCGCTGCGGGACCGGCTCACCGCCGAGCTGGGCCCGCTGGACGCGCCGCCGGTCCAGGACTGCCTGCCCGCGTACGCGGCCTTCGCGCGCCGGGTGGCGATCGTCGACCGGACCTGGCTGGCATCCGCGCTGCGCGAGGGCACCTGCGTGTTCGAGGGCGCGCAGGGGGTGCTGCTGGACGAGTGGCACGGCTTCCACCCGTACACGACGTGGAGCACCACGACGTTCGCCAACGCCGAGACGCTGCTCGCCGAGGCGGGCCTGGCCGGGACCGCGCAGCGGCTCGGCGTGCTGCGCACGACCACCACGCGGCACGGTCCCGGGCCGCTGGTCACCGAGGACGCGGCGCTGCCGTTCCGCGACCGGCACAACGGGACGAACCCCTGGCAGGGCCGGTTCCGGTTCGGGCACTTCGACGCGGTCGCCCACCGGTACGCGCTGGAGGTCGCCGGTGGGGTGGACGGGCTGGCGCTGACCCACCTCGACCTGGCCGGGTCCGAGCTGCGGATCTGCCGCCGGTACGAGGGCCTGGACCGGCTCGTCCCCGGCCCGGCCGGTGACCTGGACCGGCAGGCGGCGCTCACCGAGCGGCTGATGCGGGCCCGGCCGGTGCTGGACTCGGCGCCCGCCGACTGGGCGGGGGCGGTCTCGGAGGCGCTGGGCGCGCCGGTGGTGCTCACGTCGCGCGGGCCCACGGCCGAGGAGAAGGAAGGGCCCCTTGTTAACGCCTTTTGTATGGGAAGGGCCCCTGCTTAACACCGCACCACCGAGCATGGGTGCATGGGGGACGCGCTCGACCTGCTGCACCACACGGTGACCTCACCGTGGGCGTACCTGGTGATCATCGCGGTCACCGCCGTCGACGCGTTCTTCCCGGCGGTGCCCGGCGAGACCGTGGTGATCACGGCCGGGGTCTTCGCGGCGGGCGGCGAGCCGGACCTGGCGCTGGTGATCGTGACCGCCGCGTTCGGCGCGCTCGTCGGCGATCACGTCTCCTACGCGATCGGGCGCGGCGGCGGCGCGCACCGGCTGGCCCGCTTCCCGGCGGACAGCCGGCGGCGGGCCGGCTCCGAGTGGGCCCGCCGGGCCGTCGACAGGCGCGGCGGGATGATCCTGACCACCGCCCGGTACGTTCCCGGCGGCCGCACCGCCGTCACGCTGACCATGGGCGCGGTCCGCTATCCGGTGCGGATGTTCCTGCTGTACGACGCGCTGGCCTGCGCGACCTGGGGGATCTACTGCACGCTGCTCGGCTACTTCGGCGGCCTGGCGTTCGAGCACAACCCCGTCTCCGGGCTCCTCGCCGGGGTCGCCATCTCGCTCGCGGTCACCGGGCTGTTCGAGGCCGCCCGCTGGGGCCGGCGGCGGGCGCACCGGCGAGCCGCCGCGCGCCGCGACTGTTAAAAAGGGGCCCTTCCACTACCGGAGGCGTTAAGAAGGGGCCCTTCCTTACACAGCGCCGGGGTGCCAGGTGGCGCCGCGCAACAGCTGGTCGGCGCCGAGCCAGGCCACGTTCATCATCCGGGTCGCTGTCTTGCCGGCATCGGCCTCCGGGTGGTCGGCCAGCCAGTCGGCGAGCGACTCGGAGGCGCCGACGAGCGCGTACGAGACCACCTCCAGGTCGGTGGCGCCGACCTCCCGTCCGGCGGCGCGCAGCGCGTGGTCGAGCATCCCGGCCACCACCTCGACCAGCCGTCCCCGCATGGCGGCGAGTTCGGCGGCGAACGGCTGCGAGCCGCGGGCCTGCCGGTAGAGCACGGCCCAGCCGTCCCGGTGCGCGCCGACGAAGCCGAAGAACGCGCGCAGCCCGCGCCAGAGCCGCTCGTCGGCGGGCAGGTCGGGGGCGGCGGCGCCGGCGATGGCCTCCATCATCCGGGTGCTCTCGCGGTGCAGGCAGGCGATGAAGAGTTCTTCCTTGGTGCCGAGGTAGGCGTAGACCATCGGTTTGGAGATGCCGGCGTCGTCGGCGATCTCGTCCATGCTGGCGGCGTGGAAGCCGCGGCGGGAGAACACCTTCACCGCCGCGTCGAGCATCTGCTGCTCGCGTACGGCTCGGGGGAGGCGCTTGAAGGTCGGCGTGCTGGACACTCTTGCGAGCATACCTACCCGTGCGTAGGGTTACGCCAGAGTAACCAAGCTGGCCCCGCCCGAGAGGTGCATTTCCTGATGACTGACTTCGACCCGGCCAACTTCGCGAACGTCGGCCCCAAGGAGTTCGCGCAGCTGGTCAAGTCCACGCCGGACGCCAAGATCGCCGAGATCATGTCCGGCGAGTCGCGCGGCAAGATCCTCAGCGAGGTCTTCAACCGGATGCCCACGCTGTTCCGCGCCGACCGCGCCGGTGCCACCAACGCGGTCATCCACTGGAACATCACCGGCCGCCCGGACGGTGGCACCGACACGTACGAGATCGTCATCGAGAACGGCGCCTGCACCGTCTCGGAGACCGCCACCCGCGACCCGAAGCTGAGCCTCACCATGGGCCCGGTCGAGTTCCTGAAGATCGTCTCCGGTGGCGCCAACCCGGTGATGATGTTCATGACCGGCAAGCTGAAGGCCAAGGGCGACCTGGGCCTGGCTGCCAACATCGCCAACCTGTTCGACATCCCCAAGGCCTGACATGGCCGAGTTCTCGCTCGACCTGAACGAGGAACAGCGGGATCTACGCGACTGGGTGCACGGCTTCGCAGCCGAGGTCGTGCGCCCGGCCGCGGCCGAGTGGGACGCCCGGGAGGAGACCCCGTGGCCGATCATCCAGGAGGCGGCGAAGGTCGGCCTGTACGGCTTCGAGTTCCTCGCCACCTGCTGGGCCGACCCCACCGGCCTCTCCCTGCCGATCGCCAGCGAGGAACTCTTCTGGGGTGACGCCGGCATCGGCCTGAGCATCTTCGGCACCTCGCTCGCGGTCGCCGCGATCTACGGCGCCGGCACCCCCGACCAGCTCGTCGAATGGGTGCCGCAGTGCTTCGGCGACGTCGACTCCCCGGCCGTCGCCGCGTTCTGCACGAGCGAGCCGGAAGCCGGCTCCGACGTCGGATCGATGCGTACCCGCGCCGTCTACGACGAGGCCACCGACGAGTGGGTGCTCAACGGGCAGAAGGCGTACGCCACGAACGGCGGCATCGCCGGCGTGCACGTGGTCACCGCCTCGATCGACCCCGAGCTGGGCTCGCGCGGGCAGGCCGCGTTCGTCGTACCCCCGGGCACCTCCGGTCTGACCGCCACCCGCAAGCTGCGCAAGCTCGGGCTGCGCGCCTCGCACACCGCGGACGTCTTCCTCGACGACGTCCGGGTGCCGGGCCGCTGCCTGCTCGGCGGCAAGGACGCGCTCGACGAGCGTCTGGCCCGCGCCCGGTCCGGGCAGCGCGCCTCCGGCCAGGCGGCGATGCGCACGTTCGAGCTGTCCCGTCCGACAGTCGGCGCGCAGGCGCTCGGCGTGGCCCGCGCCGCCTACGAGTACGCCCTGGACTACGCCAAGGAACGGGTCCAGTTCGGACGGCCGATCATCACCAACCAGGCGGTCGCGTTCGCGCTCGCCGACATGAAGATGGAGATCGACGCCGCCCGGCTCCTGGTCTGGCGCGCCTCCTGGATGGGCCGCAACAACCGGCCGTTCGCCGCCGGCGAAGGCTCGATGTCCAAGCTCAAGGCCGGCGAGGTGGCCGTCTCGGTGACCGACAAGGCGGTCCAGCTCCTCGGCGGCGCGGGCTTCCTGCGCGACCACCCGGTCGAGCGGTGGTACCGCGACGCCAAGATCTACACCATCTTCGAGGGCACCTCCGAAATCCAGCGGCTGGTCATCTCCCGGGCCATCTCCGGGATGCAGATCCGCTGACCGCCGGCGGCACGCCGCCCGGCCCGTGACGACAGGCAGCGCCGTCGCGGGCCGGGCGCCCCCGCCTGGCCGACCCGACCCGCGATCGGGCGCAAGATCACGCGAAACCGGACGGCCGATCCGTCCGGAGCCTGGTCGACGAACCACGAACGCGAAGGAGTTGCGCCTTGGACCTGCCGTTCATCGCCGCCACGCTGACCCGCCGTGGACTACTCACCCCGGGCCGTCCGATCCGGGTCGTCTCGCAGCTCAACGCGCTGCGCCGGTGGGGCTGGAGCCTCGCCGGGGAGCTGCGCCAGGCCGCCGCCCGCGACCCCGGCCGCGTCGCGGTGGTCGACGAGCGCGGCGCCACCATGACGTACCAGGAACTGCTGGAGCGCTCCGAACGGCTGGCCCGCTCCCTCCGGTCCCACCTCGGCGTCCAGGCCGGTGACCGGGTCGGCGTGCTCTGCCGCAACCACCACGGCCTGATCGAGGCGATAGTCGCCGCGATGCTGCTCGGCGCGGACGCCGTCCTGGTAAACACCGGACTGTCCGCGGCTCAGCTGGGCACCGTGGCCGAGGAACAGGGCCTGCGCGTCCTGGTCCACGACGGCGAGTTCACCGAGCGCGTCCTCGGCCTCCCCGCCGAGGTGCACCGGGTCGACGAGCGGCGGCACGAGGAGCTGATCGCCGCCGCGGTCCCCGGCGAACAACTCCAGCCGCCCGAGCGGGACGGCCGCACCATAGTGCTGACCTCCGGCACCACCGGCGCGCCCAAGGGCGCCCGCCGCCCCACCCCGCACGGCTTCGGCCCGCTGGTGTCCATCATCGACCGCATCCCGCTGCACGCGCGGAACACCACCATGATCGCCGCGCCGATCTTCCACACCTGGGGGTACGCCGCCCTCCAGGTCTCGTTCGCGCTGCGCGCCACAGTCGTGCTGCACCGCCGATTCGACCCCGCCGCCACGCTGACCGCGCTCGTCGCCCAGCGGTGCGACGCGATGTTCGCCGTACCGGTGATGCTGCAACGACTCATGGAGGTCGAGCCGCCGCTGCCCCGGCCCCCGCTCAAGGTGGTCGCGGTCAGCGGATCCGCCCTGCCCGGCAACCTGGCCACCGCCTTCATGGACCGCTACGGCGACGTGCTGTACAACCTCTACGGCTCGACCGAGGTCTCCTGGGCCTCCATCGCCGGCCCACGCGAACTGCGCGCCGCGCCCACCACCGCGGGCCGGCCGCCGCACGGCACCCGGCTGGCGATCCTGGACGAGAACGGCCGCCCCGTCCGGGACGGCGAGGTCGGGCGGATCTTCGTGGGCAACGAGATGCTCTTCGAGGGCTACACCTCGGGCGTCGGGCGGGAGAGCCGCGACGGCCTGCTGGACACCGGCGACCTCGGCCGGCTCGACACCGACGGCCTGCTCTTCGTGGACGGCCGGGCGGACGACATGATCGTCTCCGGCGGCGAGAACGTGTTCCCGTCCGAGGTGGAGGACCTGATCGCCCGGCTGCCGCAGGTCCGCGAGGTCGCGGTGATCGGCGTACCGGACCCCGACTACGGCCAGCGGCTGGCCGCGTTCCTGGCGCTGCGGCCGGGCGAGACGCTCGACCCGGACGCGGTCCGCGAGTACGTCCGGCGCTACCTGGCCCGCTTCTCCGTGCCCCGCGACGTGGTGTTCGTCAAGTACCTGCCGCGCAACGCCACCGGCAAGGTGCTGAGCCGGGAGTTGCGCCGCTACTTCGACTGACGGACGGCGCCCCGCGAACCGGTCCCGCCGCGGGGGCGTCGCCCGTCAGTCGGGAATCGTGATCCGGCCCTCCACCGCACCCGCCGCGATGTCGGTGCGGTGGTGGGAGCCGGCCAGCTCGACCTCGCGTACCAACTCGTAGGCGGCGTCGCGCGCGGCGGCCAGGTCCGGGCCGGTCGCCGTACCGCAGAGGACCCGGCCGCCCGCGGAGCGCAACGTGCCGTCGGCGTCGCGGCGGGTCCCGGCGTGGATGATCCCGGCGCGGTCCGCGCCGGTGATCACGTCACCGGTACGCGGGCCCGCCGGGTAGCCCTCGGCCGCCACCACGACTGTCACCGCCGCGCCGTCGCGCCAGCGAAGCGGCGGGTGCGCGCCGAGCGTGCCGGTGGCGGCGGCGTGCAGCAGCCCACCCAGCGGCGTCTCCAGCAGGGCGAGCACCACCTGGGTCTCCGGGTCGCCGAAGCGCGCGTTGAACTCGATCACACGCGGGCCGGACGGGGTGATCGCCAGGCCCACGTAGAGCAGGCCGGCGAACGGGGTGCCCCGGGCGCGCAGCTCCGCGAGCGTCGGGTGCACCACGTCGCGCATCACGTCGTCCACCAGGTTCGGCGGGGCCCAGGGCAGCGGCGCGTACGCGCCCATCCCGCCCGTGTTCGGGCCGGTGTCGCCGTCGCCGACGCGCTTGAAGTCCTGCGCGGGCAGCAGCGGCACCGCCGCTTCACCGTCGGTCACCACGAACAGGGAGACCTCGGGACCGGACAGGTACTCCTCGATCACCACCCGTCCGCACTCCGCGGCGTGCCGCTCGGCGGCGGCCCGGTCGTCGGTGACCACGACGCCCTTGCCGGCGGCCAGCCCGTCGTCCTTCACCACGTACGGCGCGCCGAACTCGTCCAGCGCCCGCGCCACCGCAGCCGCGTCCTCGCAGCTGTACGCGCGGGCGGTCGGCACACCGGCCGCCGTCATCACGTCCTTCGCGAACGTCTTCGAGCCCTCCAGCCGGGCCGCCTCGGCGCTCGGGCCGAACACCGCGATGCCCTTGGCGCGTACCGCGTCGGCGACGCCCGCCACCAGCGGCGCCTCCGGGCCGATGACCACCAGGTCGGCCGCGACCTCGACGGCGAGTGCCGCCACGGCCGCCGGGTCGGTGGGTGTCACCTCCCGAAGCGAGGCGACCTCGCCGATCCCCGGATTCCCCGGCGCTGCGACGAGCGCCTCGACAGCCGGATCCCCGGCGAGTCCGAGCGCGAGAGCGTGCTCCCGCCCACCACCACCCACAAGAAGTACGCGCACGACCCCGCATCCTACTGACCACCCCACCCCACCCCGTTGATCAAGGAGTTCGCGTCCCAGATTTGGGGTTTTCCGGCCGCAAACTCCTTGATCAACGGGGTGGGTGACGGCTCTGGCGCAGGGCTCGTCTGACCGTCTGGGGGATGTAGTCGGGGCGGAGGGTGTCGGACCAGGTGAAGCGGAGGATCCGCCAGCCGGCGTTGACCAGGCGGTTCTGCCGGAAGCGGTCGGCGTAGACGGCCTCCGGGGTCAGGTGCGGGGCCCGGCCGTCCGCCTCCGCAATCAGGCGCGCGCCCCGCCATGCCAGATCCCCGATGCCGAGCAGGTAACCGTCCTCGTCCCGGACCGGCAGTTGGAGGGTGTCCGGCGGCACGCCGCCGTCGACGCAGCGGAGCCGGGTGCGGGTCTCCAGGGGTGACTGTGCCCGGCCGTCCGCCTCGGCCAGGTACCCCCGGGCGGCGACCGCCCCGCGGCGTCCGGCGAAATGCGCGAGCACCAGGGACAGGTCGTCCTCGGCCAGGATCCCCTGGTTGAGCGCGGAGTCGAGAACGCACACCGCCGGGTAGCGCCGAGCCCGCAGCAACACGTCGGCAACGGTCCGCGCCGGTGTGGTGACCGGCACGCCCTCGACCTGGCACACGTCCGCGTCGGCGAGCGTCAACTGGTGCACCGTCAGTCCCGGCTCCGCCCGGCGTTGCACGTGCGGCCGGTCCGGCGGCACCGAGGCGTGGATCGCCGCCGCCGGCGGAAGGCCGGCGATGCCGTGCAGTTCGGCGGCGGTGTCGAGTACGGCGACCGCGCCCGGCCCCAGGCTCGCGATCGCGGCGCGGATGCGGACACGTCGCAGCGCCACCGCCGTCGGCCCTGCGGACGGGAGGTAGCAGCCGCGCGAGACGCGCGTCCATCGTCCGGCCCGGACGAGGTACCGGATCTGCTCCCGGCCGAGGCCCAGGCGCAACGCCTGCCCCGCCGTCACGAACCCGCCCTGCCCGGCAGCCAGCCGCGTCAGCTCGTCGAATTCACCCACACGCGCAGGCTCCCCCGCGCCACTCCACAGCCGAAACCCCTGTGGACAACCCTGTGGATAAACAGACCTACTCTCCCGGTGGCCACTCCACGACCGCCCCGTTGATCAAGGAGTTTGTGTACGGATCCGACGCCGGACTGGACACAAACTCCTTGATCAACGACAAAGGGCGGGTTTAGGGGAGGAGGGGGTGGCGGAGGACGTTTTCCTCTCGGCCCGGGCCCACACCCACCACGCTCACGCGGGTGCCGGTCAGCTCCTCGATGCGGTCGATGTAGCGCCTCGCGTTCTCCGGGAGCTCGTCCTCGGTGCGCGCCTTGGTGATGTCCTCCCACCAGCCGTCGTGCTCTTCGTAGATCGGCGTGGCGTGGTGGAAGTCGGTCTGCGTCATCGGCATGTCGTCGAAGCGCTCGCCGTTGATCTCGTACCCGACGCAGATCGGCACCTTTGCCAGGCCGGTCAGCACGTCCAGCTTCGTGACCACGAGGTCGGTGACGCCGTTGAGGCGGCACGCGTACCGGGCCACCACCGCGTCGAACCAGCCGCAGCGGCGCTCCCGGCCGGTGGTGGTGCCGTACTCGTGGCCGACCTTGCGCAGGTGCTGCCCGTTGTCGTCGAACAGCTCGGTCGGGAACGGGCCGGAGCCCACCCGCGTCGTGTACGCCTTGCTCACCGCGATGACCTTGGTGATCGCGGTCGGCGGGATGCCCGCGCCCACGCACGCCCCGCCGGCCGTCGGGTTCGACGAGGTGACGAACGGGTAGGTGCCGTGGTCCATGTCGAGCATGGTGGCCTGGGCGCCCTCCAGCAGCACGGTCTCGCCGCGGTCGAGCGCGTCCCAGAGCATCACCCGGGTCTCGGCGATGTACGGGCGCAGCCGCTCGGCGTACTGGAGGTACTCCTCGACCGTCTCCTCGACGTCGATCGCCTTGCGGTTGTAGACCTTGAACAGCAGCTGGTTCTTCTCGCGGAGCGCCAGCTCCAGCTTCTTGCGCAGGATGCCCGGGTCGAGCAGGTCCTGCAGGCGGATGCCCATCCGGGCGACCTTGTCGCCGTACGCGGGGCCGATGCCCCGGCCGGTGGTGCCGATGCGGGCGCTGCCGAGGTAGCGCTCGACCACCCGGTCCAGCGCCCGGTGATGCGGCATGATCAGGTGCGCGTCGCCGGAGATGCGCAGGCGGGACACGTCCACGCCGCGCTCGGCGAGCCCGTCGATCTCCTGCAGCAGCACCTTCGGGTCGACCACCACGCCGTTGCCGATCACGATCATCGCGCTCGGTGACAGCGCACCGGACGGCATCAGGTGCAGCGCGTACTTCTGGCCGTCCGGCGTGATCACCGTGTGGCCTGCGTTGTTGCCGCCGGAGTAGCGCACGACGTAGTCGACCCGCTCACCCAGCAGGTCGGTAACCTTGCCCTTGCCCTCGTCGCCCCACTGGGCGCCGAGCAGCACGATCGCTGGCATCTCTTCCGCCTCCAGAAGGCTCGGGTGCCAGGTGGCGACCGGTCTGCGAGCCCGGGGTGTCAGGCTAACAAGTAGTGACGGCGGGACCAGCAGGGGTTGGTCGAGAAGCAGGAGGCTCCTTCGTGTACGACGTGGTGCTGCTCACCCTCGGCTCGGAGCGGGACGCTCCCGGTGGTGGCTGCGGCAGCGGCGGCGCCTGCTGCGGCGGCGCGGGCGACACCGCCGCCGAGAGCGGCGAGGAGCGCTGCGAGACGCCGCGCGTACCGGTGCTGGCCTGCGCGGACGAGCTGACCGCCCGAGGTGCCCGGGTGACCACGGTGACCGCCCGGTCGGACGCCGAGATCGACGAGGTGCTGGCCCGGCTCGACGGCCCACCGCGCCCCGACGGCCTCACCTGGCCGGACCCCGACGGCAAGACCCGGCTGATCGTCGCCACGGCCAGTGACGGTCAGTTGCGCGCCGTCCTGCGCCGGCTGGTGCGCCGGTACGCTCCGCCGCCGAGCCGCCGCCCCGCGGACCTGGCCGACAACCGGACGGTGCCCGACCTGCCCCCGGTCGGCGTACTCCCGCTCGATCCGGCCCGGTCCGGGACGGCGCGTGACCTGGCCGCGCAGCTCGGGCTGCCCCGGGATCCGGCCGGGGTGGCCGCGGCGGTGCTGGACGGCACGGCCCGGCGGCTGGACCTGCTGCGCAACGACGGCGGCTCGGTGACGCTCGACGGCGCGCTGCTCGGCGCCGCCGACGACGCCGGCCGGCCGCTGCACTGGCGGGCCCGGGTCGAGGTCGACGGCACGGTGCTCAGCGACGGCGCCGAGCCGATCACCGCGTGCGCGATCGGCAACGCGGGCGGGTACGCGCGCCTCGGCGAGGTGGACCTGCTGGGCGGGCCGGACCCGGCCGACGGACGGGTGACGGTCGGCGTCGCCGTACCAGTGGTGACCCGGTCGGCGTTGGGCCGGAAGAAGGTCCGCCTGGAGGTACGGCGGGCGCGGGGACGTGCGGTGGCGGTGGTGCCCCGCGACGAGAAGGTGCCCTTCCTCGACGACGGCGTCGAGGGCGAGCTGAGCCGCAAGCGCTCCTGGTGGACCGAGCCGGGCGCCTGGGCGGTCTGGACGGGCTGACCTCGGTCGATCCCCGTCCGGCTCGCGCCGCTGGCCGTACCGCCTATCCTCGGCGGAAGGAATGGGGAGGAACCGTGGTGCACGACAACGACGACCGGGCCCACGTGCCGGGTCGAGGGCAGGTGCCGGAGCGGGACGTCGAGCCGCTCTGGCCGCCGGAGGAGACCGACGGCGTGGTCACCGCCCCGCCCTGGGCGGCCGTGCCCTGGCCGCTTCCGCCGGCCGACGCCCCCACGCCGTCGGCGTCGGACGTCCCGGGGCCACCGGCGCCCGCGGTCGACCTGGACCTGCCGTTCACGCTCGACCAGCCGCCTCCCGGCGCGACGCCGGCCCAGCCGGGCTCACCGGTCACGGCCGCCACGCCTCCCGCGTCGCAGGCAGCGCCCGGCCCGGATCCGGCCGCCGCATATCCCTCGTTGCAGGGCGCGCCCGCTCCCGACCCGGCCGCCACGCGGACACTGCCGGACCCGGCTGACACGCAGACGGCAGCCGACCCGGAGGACACGCGGACAACGGCGCGCTCGGCCGACGCGCGGGCATCGGCCGACGCGGACGGCGAGGCCGCCGGGAACGGCCGGGCCGTGTCTCCGTGGGCCCAGCCGCCGCAGCGGGCCACTGCCGACTCCGCACCGGACCTCGTTCCCGCTGACGGCGACACGCCGGGGTCCGGCACCGACCCGGCGCGGGCCGTCCACGCCGACGGCGCCGTCTCCGGCCGGGCCTCGGTCGCCGGCACTGCGCTCCCGCCGCCCGACACCGCCCCGGTGACCGGCCGGGCGCAGGTCACCGGAGCGTCGTCGCCGGGCACGGGTGAGCCGGCGCCGGAGCCGCCGCGTCTCGGGCCGTTCCCACCGTCGCCGGGCGTGCCGGCGCCGCCGTCGCCCTACGGCAACGGCTACCCGCAGGCCGGCTATCCCCAGGCCGGCTACCCACAGGCCGGCTACCAGCCGCAACCCGGCCAGCCCGGCTGGTACCCGCCGCCCGGCTGGACGCCACAGCCCGGCCCGGCCCAGACCGGCCCGGCGCAGGCCAGTCCGGCGCAAGCCAGTCCGGCGCAGGCCGGTCCGACGCAGGCCGGTCCGACGCAGGCAGTCGCGGCGCCCAACGGACCGGCGCACAACGGCCCAGCGCAGACCGGGCCGGCGCAGACCGGCGCCCCGGTGCCACCGCACGTGCCCGCGCCGCCGGTGTCCGGCCCGGCCGCGCCCCAGCCACCACAGCAGCCGGCGTACCCGGAGCAGGGCTGGACGCCGCAGCAGGCGGTACCCCCGACCGCCGAGGACTTCGCCCGCCGCCGCCAGGCCCGGCCGGTCGACCCGGTGGCCACCATGGGCGTACGCGCGGTGGTCAACAAGATCGGGCTGGTCCGGCTCGCGCCCGGGCGGCACGAGCAGGAGGTGAAGCGCGACATCGAGATGGTCCGCCGCAACTTCGGCGGGCTGCGCCAGGTGACTGTGGTCAACCCGAAGGGCGGCGCCGGCAAGACGGTGGCGATCCTGCTGCTCGCCATGACGTTCGGCCAGAAGCGCGGCGGATACGTGCTGGCCTGGGACAACAACGAGACCCAGGGCACCCTCGGCATGCGGGCGCAGCAGGACTTCCACGCCCGTACGGTGCGCGACATGCTGCGTGACTTGGCGCAGTTCCAGGGGCCGCACGGCCGGGTGGGTGACCTCTCGCAGTACGTCCGCTCGCAGGGCGAGGGCATGTTCGACGTGCTCGCCTCGGACGAGTCGGCGACCGGCGGCGAGATGCTCACCGCCGCCGCGTTCGCGGAGATCCGCGAGGTGGTCAGCCGCTTCTACAAGCTGATCTTCGTGGACACCGGGAACAACGTCCGGGCGCAGAACTGGCAGGCCGCGATGGACGCCACCGACCAGCTCGTGGTGACCATGTCGGCCCGGAACGACTCGGCCGAGACCGCCGCCCGGATGCTCGACCACCTGGAGCAGAGCGGCCGGCAGCGGCTGGTCCGGCAGGCGGTGACAGTGGTGTCGATGCCGCCGTCGCGCAAGGAGATCGACCTGCCCGCGATCCAGGCCCACTTCGCGGCGCGGACCCGGGCGGTGCTGCTGGCGCCGTACGAGCGGCTCATCGACACCGGCGAGCCGCTGCGGTACGGGCAGCTCTCCTCCGCCACCCGGGACGCCTGGCTGAAGATCGCCGCGTCGGTGGCGGAAGGGCTGTAGGACGGGCGCGACGGCCGGTACCCGGGTGGGGACCGGCCGTCGCGGCAGTGGTCAGTCGCCGGAGAGCGCGTCTCCGGCGGCCGGGTCGCAGTCACGGAGGAACTGGGCGCACCGGGCCGCCTCGTCCGCCTCGCCGATCTCGCCCGCCGCGCGGGACAGCACGTAGAGGCAGCGCAGGAAGCCCTGGTTGGGCGCGTGCGACCAGGGCACCGGGCCGTGGCCCTTCCAGCCGCTGCGGCGCAGCTGGTCGAGGCCCCGGTGGTAGCCGGTGCGGGCGTACGCGTACGCCGTGACGACCTGGCCCGCGGCGAGCGCGCGGCCGGCCAGCGCGGCCCAGGCCGCACTGTAGGTCGGGAAGCGGGCCGCGACCTCGGCGTACGCCTCGTCGGTGCCCTGCTCGGCCGCCGCCGCCAGCGCGGCGTCGGCCTCCTCGTGGGCCGGGAGCAGGGTGGCCGGTGGCTCAGGCAACAGGTTCTGCATCGCCCCATTCAACCCGCTTCGCCATCGGGTACGCGAGGGGCCTCGCCCGTACGGTTGGCTGAACGGCTGAGGGTTTCGTCACGCCTGCGGCGGGAGCACACGTACCCGCGGCCCATGCCGCCGACGTCGTTCTTGCACTACAAATACAGATCCGGAGCCTCCCCAGGACCCGGTTACGCAGGAGCCCGGCGGCGTGCCCGCCGGGCTCCTGTCGTTCCCGCCCCCGGTTTCGGCACTTGCCGTGCGGAGGCAGGATGACGGGGTGCCGACCCCACCACCCGCGGACGTCATCGAGCCGCACGCGCCCCACGTCAACGAGATCGAGACCCGCACCGCGTTCGAGCAGCGGCTGGCCGGGGGGACCCTGGCCGGGCTGACCGTGCAGGGCCTGCGCCTCGACCTCGACCCGGTCCCCGACCTGCGCCACGTCGACGTCACCGGCACGCTCTTCGTGGGCTGCCGGTTCGCCGGCCGCGAGGTGGGCGCGGACCTGGTCCGGCGGGGCGCCAACGTGGTCCCGCCGTTCTCCGGGCTGCCCTACCCGACCCAGCCGTCGCACCTCTACAGGGCCGACGAGCTGGCCGCCGGGTTCGCCGAGAGCGGGTTCGCCGGGATGTACGACACCCGGGTGTACGCGCACTTCCGGGCGCACGGCGGCGCGCTGCCGGACGTACGCGAGGCGCTCGGGCAGCGACTGCACGACCACGGTGTGGACAACGCGCTGGCCGACGCCACCCGGTCGTGGCTGGCCGCGCACGGCCCGCAGTCCGTGGTGGGCGTGATGGGCGGGCACGCGGTGCCGCGCGGCAGCGTCGCGTACCGGATGGCGGCGGTGCTGGGCTGGGAACTGGCGCGGGCCGACCGCCTGGTGGTGACCGGCGGCGGTCCGGGCGTGATGGAGGCGGCGAACCTCGGCGCGTTCCTCGCTGCGTGGCCGGCCGAGGAGCTGTCCGCCGCGATCGACACGCTCGCCGTCGCGCCGGACTTCACCGACCACGAGCGGTACACGGCGGCGGCGCTGGCGGTGCGCAAGCGGTACGCGGACGGCCCGTCGCTGCCGTCGCCCCGTCCGTCGGCGCCCGGCACCGAGTGGGCCCGGTCCGGCGGGCTGGCCATCCCCACCTGGCTGTACGGCCACGAGCCGGCGAACCTGTTCGCGGGCCGGATCGCGAAGTACTTCTCCAACGCCATCCGGGAGGACACGATCCTGCGGCTGGCCCGGGGCGGGATCGTGTTCGCACCAGGCAAGGCCGGCACCGTGCAGGAGGTGTTCCAGGCGGCCACGAAGACGTTCTACGGCACCGACGGGGCGAGCGGGGCGTACGTGTTCCTGGACCGCGCGTACTGGACCACGGAGCTGCCGGTGGAGTCGCTGCTGCGGCCGCTGTTCGCCGCGTCCCCGTTCGGCGACCTGTCGCACACGATCCACCTGACCGACGACGTACGCGACGCCGTCCGCCTGCTGGTGCAGTGAAAGGAAGGGCCCCTTTTTAACGCCTCCGGTAGAGGAAGGGCCCCTTGTTAACGCACGGCGTTAACAAGGGGCCCTTCCTTACACGCGGAGGGTCACTTCATGGTGGTGCCGGTGGAGCGCAGGTGCTCGCAGGCCTCGACCACGCGGGCGGCCATGCCGGCCTCGGCGGCCTTGCCCCAGACGCGCGGGTCGTACATCTTCTTGTTGCCGACCTCGCCGTCGACCTTCAGCACGCCGTCGTAGTTGCGGAACATGTGGTCCGCGACCGGGCGGGTGAAGGTGTACTGGGTGTCGGTGTCGATGTTCATCTTCACCACGCCGTAGTCCAGCGCCTCCCGGATCTCCGAGAGCAGCGAGCCGGAGCCGCCGTGGAAGACCAGGCTGAGCGGCTTGTCCTTGCCGTACTTGGCGCCGACCGCGTCCTGGATCTGCTTGAGCACCTCGGGGCGCAGCTTGACGTTGCCCGGCTTGTAGACGCCGTGCACGTTACCGAAGGTCAGCGCCGCCATGTAACGGCCCTTCTCGCCCAGGCCGAGCGCGTCGACCATGGCCAGGCCGTCCTCGACGGTGGTGTAGAGCTTGTCGTTGATGGCGTTCTCGACGCCGTCCTCCTCGCCGCCGACGACGCCGACCTCGATCTCCAGGACGATCTTGCCCTTGGCGGCCTCGGTGAGGAGCTGCTCGGCGATCTCCAGGTTCTCCGCCACCGGCACGGCCGAGCCGTCCCACATGTGCGACTGGAACAGCGGCTCCTGGCCGGCCTTGACGCGCTCCTGCGAGATGGCCATCAGCGGCCGGACGAACTTGTCCAGCTTGTCCTTCGGGCAGTGGTCGGTGTGCAGCGCGATGTTCACCGGGTACTTCTTGGCGACCTCGTGGGCGTACGCGGCGAACGCCACCGCGCCGGTCACCATGTCCTTCACGGACGGGCCGGACAGGTACTCCGCGCCGCCGGTGGAGACCTGGATGATGCCGTCGCTCTCCGCGTCGGCGAAGCCCTTGAGCGCCGCGTTCAGCGTCTGCGAGGAGGTCACGTTGATCGCGGGGTACGCGTACCGGCCGGCCTTGGCCCTGTCCAGCATCTCCGCGTAAGCCTCAGGGGAAGCGATGGGCATGTCGAACGCTCCTTACTTACCGCTCTCGGCCGTGCAGGCCGCTGTCTTCCATGGGCGCGACCGTTCCGGTCGCTCACGTCCACGGGTGCGCCGGACCGCGCTGTCCACCGCGGGCAGTATCCCGTAGGAGCGCGCACGGGGCACAACCGGCCCGGGCGCTGCTCACCGATTCTCCAGCCGGTCCGGCACGACGACGCTGATCAGCCAGCTCACCACCGCCACCACGATGGCGCCCCAGAAGGCGGCCCAGAACCCGTCCACGTGGAACGGGAGCTTCAGCAGACCGGCGATCCAGTCGGTCAGCATGAACAGCAGCGCGTTCACCACCAGCGCGAACAGGCCGAGCGTGAGCAGGTATAACACACAGCCGAACACCTTGATGAGCGGCTTGAGCACCGCGTTCACGACACCGAAGACCAGCGCCACCACGATCAGGGTGAGCACGTTGTTGCCGGTGTTACGGCCGCTCACCTCCACCCCGGGCACGATCAGCGTCGCGATCCACAACGCGACCGCCGTGATCGCCAGTCGGATCAGAAAGCCCATGGCAACCATCCTGGCACCGGCCGCGCGCCGGGAGCGGGACAATCGCCGACTCCGCGTTCCGCCCGCCGCCGGGCGGCGACCCGGACCAGCCCGTACGGTGGTGGGGACGATGCCCGCACGGAGATCAGGGAGGGACGATGGGTCAGCCCGACGAGGACTTCGCGCCCAGTGACCACCTCGCCCCGGAGGAGCGGGATCTGGAGGCCGAGCCGGCCGACGCGGTCGAGCAGGCCACCACGGTGACCGACGACAGCGACGGCGAGCCGCACCGCGGCCTGGAGGTCGACGACTGGGACGCCATGGAGCAGGCCCGCGTCGTCACCGCCGACGAGGACGACTACCGCTGATCCGGCGCCCGGGTCACCGCAGGCCGGTGACCCGGGCCGGATGGGCGGCGGCCCATTCCCCCAGCCGGTCGGCCCGCAGCGCGTCCAGGAACCCCGGGGTGAGTTCGGGGTCCGCCTCGTACCCGCGACCGTTCCACTCGGCGAGCACCGGGAAGGCGACCGCGACCGGCTCGGCGGCGCCGGCCCGGGCGGTCGCGCCCACCAGCGCCGGCAACGACAGGTCACCGGCGTCGACAGTGACGGCCGGGCCGATCCGGATGAGCAGCCGGTTGAGTTGCGCCGGATCGGTCGCCGTTCCCCGCTCACGCATCTGGCGGAGCAGGCCGGCGGCGTAGCGCGCCGCGTTGCGGTCGCGGTCCAGTCCTCCGTCGCGCAGGCCGTACCGCTGCCGCAGCAGGTCCACCGCCGCCGCGCCGTCGAGCCGCTGGCATCCGGCGGGAAAGCGCCGCTCGGTGTGCACCGAGCGAACCGGCTCCGGCAGGCAGACCGGCACGCCGCCGACCGCGTCGGTCAGGTCACGGGCCCCCGGGTACGTGAGCACCGCGCCCGCGTCGACGCGTACCCCGGTCAGCCGGGCGACCGCCTGGCGGGTCGCCCGGTAGCCGGCCGCCAGGTCGGTGCCCGAACCGGTGGCGCGGGAGAAGGTCGCGTTGAGTTTCTCCGTTCCGCCCGGCGCCGGCACCAGCAGGTCACGCGGGAGCGACACCAGGTAGAGCCGGCTCCGGTCGGCCGGCACGTGCACCAGGAGCACCGAGTCGGCACGGCGGCTGCCGGCCGACTGGTCGACGCCGAGCAGCAGCAGGTTCAGCGCGCCGCCGGGTTCCGGCTCCGGCGTGGCGAGCAGGGGCGCCGCCGTGGGCGCCGGTGGCCGGGGCGCCATGGCGGTGAAGCCGACCAACGCGACGGCGGCGACCGCCAGCGCCGTGCCGGCCAGGCGTACGCGCCGACGGCGCCGACGGCGGGTGATCACCGCCCGGTCGACTGCGGCCCGGACCGGGCCGACGGGCGGGGTCGACTCCTCGAGGCGGGCGAACGCGGCCCGCAGCTCGTCCTCGATCATCAGGAGACCTCCACGAGTTCGGCTCGGAGGGTGGCCAGCGCGCGCGAGATGCTGGACCGGACGGTGCCCACGGCGCAGCCGAGGATCTCGGCTATCTCCCCGTCCGGCAGGTCCTCGTAGTAGCGCAGCACCAGCGCGGCGCGCTGCCGCCGGGGCAGTCGGGACAGCCAGGAGCGGACCTGGTCCCGGTCGACTGCGGACTGGGCGTGGTCGGCGGACGCGGGCACCGAGTCGTCGACGTCGCCGCGCAGCAGCACGCGCCGGGCCCACGAGCCGCGCCGCCAGTCGATGAACTGGTTGGTGAGCATGCGTCGCACGTATCGCTCCGGGGCGTCGCTGCGAGCCACCCGCCGCCAGTGCAGCTGCACCCGGACCATGGTGTCCTGCACCAGGTCCTGGGCCTGGTGCGGGTCTCCGGTCAGCATGACCGCGTACCGCAGCAGGGCGCCCAACCGCGCGTCGGCGAACTCCTCGTACGTCACTGCACCTCCCGGTGTCCGTTTGAAGGACGGTCCCGGGCGGCTGGAACATTGCGGCGGCGACGATCATCCGTTCGGTCAATATTCATCATCTGGGACAACGCGATCCCTTAAGGAATCTTTAAGCTCCGTGGGCTCCACCTGATCACCCCCACGGGAGGACCCTCCACATGCTCAGCAACTCCAGCCGGCGTCTGCTCGCCGGGTTGGGCGTCGCAGGCGCGTTCGTCGCCGCCTCCGCCACACCCGGCTTCGCGGCTGACCCCAAGGTCAAGCTCGGCGTCTACTTCAGCGACACGACGATCGCCGCCGACTCGGACGGCAAGATCGACTACAGCATCATCCGCAGTTCGACCTCGGTCGTGCTGCACGACCTCACCGTCCGCTACGACCTCACCGGCCTCGCCGGCAAGGTGACCGTCGGCGAGGAGGAGAACACCGGTACGGACTGCACCTCGCCGTCGGCGAACGTGCTCGTGTGCACGACGCCCTGGGAGGTGGAGCTCGACGAGTGGGGTCTGTCCGGCGTCTTCCCGGTGCAGATCAAGCCCACCGGCAAGGCCCAGGACGGCGACACCGGCACGCTCAAGGTGACGCTGTCGGCGAACGGCGTCGACAGCGTCTCGCACGAGGCCAAGGTGCGCGTCGGTGAGGGCGTCGACCTGGCCGCCGGCCCGGAGACCACGGTGTCGGCCGCTCCGGGCAAGGGCTTCACCGCGCCGCTGAAGGTGACGAACGTCGGCGAGACCACCGCCAAGGGCGCCGCCGTCGTCTTCTACAACGACTACGGCATGAACGCCGCCAAGCACTACAGCAACTGCACGTACGTCGGTGACGAGCTGCGCACCTGCCGGTTCGACGAGGAGCTCCCCGGCGGCAGCACGTTCGGCGCGACGCTGCCGTACGCGCTCGGCGCGGACACCATGGCGCCCGGCAACCGGTACGGCGAGATCATCTGGATGACGCCGGACGAGTTCGAGGACTTCGAGAACTACCTCGGCAACTACGACGTGACCATCGGCAAGCCGGGCACCGACGGCAAGCTGACGCTGGCCGAGGCCGCCGGCCGCGCCGCCGCGCGGGGTTTCCAGGCCGACCCGCGGCCGGAGAACAACGCCTCGTACCTGCAGGTGAAGGTCACCGGCAACAACAGCACCGACCTGGAGGCGCTCGGCGCGTCGGTCACCGGCAAGGCGGGCGCGACCGTCAAGGCGACGGTGGGGCTGCGCAACAACGGCCCGGCCACGCTCGACTACAGCCGCTCCGGCAGCTCGGTCACGTACCTGACCTTCGACGTGCCGAAGGGCACCACCACGACCGCCGTGCCGGAGAACTGCTTCCCGGTGAAGGGCGACGAGTGGGGTGAGCCGGGCAAGCCGGGCGCGCGTCACTACCGCTGCTACTTCGACTCGTTCCTGAAGGCCGGGGACACCGTGAAGCTGGAGTTCGGCCTGAAGATCGACAAGGTGATCGCCAACGACACCGGCCTCGTGAAGATCAACGTGCCGTGCGAGTGCGACGGCGGCTTCTACCGTGACCTGAAGCCGGCCAACGACACCGCCAAGGTCGTCGTCAACGCGGCGCCGGGTGGCGGCGACGGTGGCCAGGGCGGCGGTGACGGCGGCACGCTGCCGATCACCGGTTCCTCCACCGGCCTGATCGCCGGCCTCGGCGCGCTGCTGCTCGCCGCCGGCGCGGTCGGCTACGTGCTGACCCGCCGCCGCAAGACCCGCTTCGTAGCCTGACGAGAAGCACAAAGGTGCCCCGCCGACCCAACGGTCGGCGGGGCACCTCCACATAGAAGCAGAACCACCAAGCAGCACAGGTCGACGCGACGGGTACCACGTCAGGTTTCCGGGGGAGCCCGACCCGCGCAGGGATCAAGCCTGACCGCCCGGAGCGGGTCGGGCTCCCCCGGAAACCCCCACGACAGAAGACACAAACCCAAGAGATCATCGACAAGTGCTACTGACCCTGACCACGACCCACCGCCCCGCGACCGACCTCGGCCACCTCCTGGTGAAGCATCCGGACCGCGTGCAGACCTTCGATCTGCCCGCCGGCGCCGCGCATGTGTTCTACCCGGAGGCGGACGAGGCGCGCTGCACGGCGGCGCTGCTGGTCGAGGTCGATCCACTCAAGCTGGGCGGGGGCCGGAAGAACCGCGCGCCGGAGGGCTTCGCGCTCGGGCAGTACGTCAACGACCGCCCGTACGCGGCCTCCAGCCTGCTCTCGTCGGCGCTGTCGAAGGTGTTCCGCTCCGCGCTGCGGGGCGAGTCGCGTGACCGTCCCGAACTGGCCGCGACCGCGATCCCGCTGACCGTACGGGTGCCGGTGCTGCGCTGCCGGGGCGGCGCGGAGCTGGCGGTACGGATCTTCGCCCCGCTGGGCTGGACCGTGACGGCCACCCCGATCCCGCTCGACGAGACGTACCCGGAGTGGGGTGACAGCCGCTACGTCGACCTGACGCTGACCGGCACGCTGCGGCTCGCGGACGCGCTCAACCACCTGTACGTGCTGCTGCCGGTGCTCGACGACGCGAAGCACTACTGGGTGGCGCCGGACGAGGTGGACAAGCTGCTGCGCGCGGGCGCCGGCTGGCTGGCCGGTCATCTGGAGCGGGCCCTGATCACGCGGCGCTACCTGGCGCACCGCCGGGCGCTCGCGGGCGTGGCGATGGCCCGCCTGACCGAGCTGCGCCTGGCCGACGAGCCGCCCGCCGACGACAGCATCGACCCCGCGCCCGGAGAAGCGCCGGTGGTGGAGGACGTCCGCCGCGCCTCGCTGGCGGTACGGCGGCGCGAGGCGGTGCTCGCCGCGCTGCGGGACAGCGGTGCGAGCCGGGTGCTGGATCTGGGCTGCGGTGGCGGCGCGCTGCTGACCGCGCTCGTCGCCGACCGGCGCTTCACCGAGGTGGTGGGCGTCGACGTGTCCGACCGGTCGCTCGGCCTGGCGGCCCGGCGGCTGCGCCTGGACCGGCTGCCGGAGCGGCAGCGGGACCGGATCCGGCTGTGGCAGTCGGCGCTGACCTACCGCGACGACCGGCTCCGGGGGTACGACGCGGCGGTGCTGATGGAGGTCGTGGAGCACCTCGATCCGCCGCGCCTGCCCGCGCTGGAGGACGCGGTGTTCGGTCACGCCCGGCCGGGCACGGTGGTGGTGACCACCCCGAACGTCGAGTACAACGTCCGCTACGAGGGGCTCGGGCCGGGCCGGTTCCGGCACGCGGACCACCGGTTCGAGTGGACCCGGGCCGAGTTCGCGGCCTGGGTGGATCAGGTGGCGGCGGCGCACGGCTACACGGCTGTCGTCGGCGGTGTCGGCGACGACGACCCGGAGGTGGGCGCGCCGACCCAGATGGCGGTGCTCACCCGCGCCGACCGCAACGAGAACACCAGCGACGACCGGAAGGAGGCGACGAACCGATGACCGTCCTGGACATCCCCGAGCTGGCACTGGTGGCGCTCGTCGGCGTCTCCGGCTCCGGCAAGTCCACGTTCGCACGGCGGCACTTCGCGCCCAGCCAGGTGCTCTCCTCGGACACGTTCCGCGGCCTGGTCGCCGACGACGAGAACGACCAGTCCGCGTCCGCCGACGCGTTCGACGCGCTGCACCACGTCGCCGCCATCCGGCTGCGGCGCGGCCTGCTGACAGTGGTCGACGCGACGAACCTCCAGCCGCACGCCCGCGCCGGGCTGATCCGGGTCGCCCGGGAGCACGACGTGCTGCCGGTGGCGATCGTGCTGGACGTGCCGGAGGCGGTGGCCTGGGAGCGTACCGAGGCGCGCGCCGACCGCACGCACGGCCGGCAGGTGCTCAACCGGATGCGCCGCGACCTGCGGCAGTCGTACGGGCGGCTGGCCCGCGAGGGCTTCCGCAAGGTGCACGTGCTGCGCGGCGTGGAGGAGATCGACGCCGCGGAGATCCGCTACGAGAAGCTGTTCAACGACCGGCGCGAGCTGACCGGCCCGTTCGACGTGATCGGGGACGTGCACGGCTGCCGTACCGAGCTGGAGGCGCTGCTGTCCCGGCTCGGCTACGTGCTGCGACGCGACGACGCGGGCCGGCCGGTGGACGCGGAGCACCCGTCGGGGCGTACCGCGGTGTTCGTCGGTGACCTGGTGGACCGCGGCCCGGACTCGCCCGGCGTGCTCCGCCTGGTGATGGGCATGGTGGCGGCCGGCCACGCGATCTGCGTGCCGGGCAACCACGAGCAGAAGCTGCAGCGCAAGCTGCGCGGCCGGGACGTCCGGCTGACCCACGGTCTGGCCGAGACGATGGAGCAGCTCGCTGCGGAGCCGCCGGAGTTCGTCGCCGAGGTGGAGACGTTCATCGACGGCCTGGTGAGCCACTTCGTGCTCGACGGCGGCCGGCTGGTGGTGGCGCACGCCGGGCTGAAGGAGGCGTACCACGGGCGGGCGTCCGGCCGGGTGCGGTCGTTCGCGCTCTACGGCGAGACCACCGGCGAGACCGACGAGTACGGCCTGCCGGTGCGCTACCCGTGGGCGCGCGACTACCGGGGCTCGGCGATGGTCGTGTACGGGCACACGCCGACGCCCGAGCCGGAGTGGGTGAACAACACCATCTGCCTGGACACCGGTTGCGTGTTCGGCGGGCAGCTCACCGCGCTGCGCTACCCGGAGAAGGAGCTGGTCGCCGTACCGGCGGTGAAGGAGTGGTACGCCCCGGCCCGGCCGCTGGTCCCGGTCGCGCCCGTGCGGCCGGACACCGTGCTGGACCTGGCCGACGTGACCGGGCGACGCCACGTCACCCACGCGTACGGGTCGCTCACAGTGCCGGCCGAGAACGCCGCCGCCGCGCTGGAGGTGATGAGCCGCTTCGCTGTCGACCCGGGCCGGCTGGTGTGGCTGCCGCCGACCATGGCGCCCTGCTCCACGTCGGCTGTCGAGGGGTTCCTGGAGCACCCGGCCGAGGCGTTCGCCGACTACCGGGCGGCCGGTGTCGACCGGGTGGTCTGCGAGGAGAAGCACATGGGCTCGCGGGCGGTGGTGCTCGTGGAGCGGGAGCCGGGCCGGTTCGGCGGTGGGGTGGTGCACACCCGTACCGGTAGGCCGTTCTTCGGCCCGCCGCTCGACGGCGAGCTGCTGGCCCGCGTGCGCGCCGCGGTCACCACCGCCGGTCTCTGGGCCGAGCTGGGCACCGACTGGCTGCTGCTCGACGCCGAGCTGCTGCCCTGGTCGGCGAAGGCGAGCGGGCTGATCCGCGAGCAGTACGCCGGGGTGGGCGCGGCCGGGCGGGCGGCGCTGCCGCCGGTGCTCGCCGCGCTGGACTCGGCCGCCGCGCGCGGGCTGCCGGTGGACGGGCTGCGTGACCGGATGGCCGAGCGGGCCGCCGAGGTGACCGCCTACTCGGCGGCCTACCGGGCGTACGTCCGGCCGACCGACGGGTTGCGCGGGGTGACGCTGGCGCCGTTCGCGGTGCTGGCCGGGGCCGGGGTGAGCTACGCCGACCGCGACCACGGCTGGCACCTGGCGCTGGCCGACCGGCTCTGCGCCGCCGACCCGGAGTTCTTCACCCCGACCCGGCGGCGGGTGGTGGACCTGTCCGACGAGTCGGCGGTGGCGGACGCGACGCAGTGGTGGCTGGCGCTCACCGCGGCCGGCGGCGAGGGCATGGTGGTCAAGCCGTACGCGGGCCTGGCCGCCCGTGGTCCGAAGGGCCCGCTGCTGCAGCCGGGGATCAAGTGCCGGGGCCGCGAGTACCTGCGGATCATCTACGGTCCCGGTTACACGGACGCACGTCAGCTCGCCGCGTTGCGCCGGCGCTCGCTGGGTCGCAAGCGCGGGCTCGCGCTGCGCGAGCACGGCCTGGGCCTGGCCGCGCTGGACGCGCTGTCCGAGGACGCGCCGCTCTGGCGCCGCCACGAGCTGGTGTTCGCGATCCTCGCCTGCGAGTCCGAGCCCGTCGATCCCCGCCTCTGACGAGGACGCCCGGTCCGGCCGAAATGCCGGACCGGGCCGGGGTACCCTGTGTGGCCGTGGACACAGCAGAGAAGACACGGATGTTCTCCGAGAGCGTGGCGCTGAACCCGCTCGATCCGAAGGACCTCATCCACACCTTCGGCATGATCGGCGTCTGGGTCATCCTCTTCGCCGAGACCGGGCTGCTGGTCGGCTTCTTCTTCCCGGGCGACTCGCTGCTGTTCCTCGCCGGGGTGGCCGCCTCCCCGGTGGCCGACGCCATCTTCGGCGACGGCACCCGCCTGTCCCTGGCCGGGCTGATGATCGGCGGGCCGCTCTGCGCCATCGTCGGCGCGCAGCTCGGGCACTGGCTCGGCGCCCGGTACGGCCGCCGCATGTTCGACAAGCCCAACTCCCGCCTGTTCAAGCGGGAGTACGTGGAGAAGGCCGAGTACTACTTCCAGAAGTTCGGGCCGGCGAAGGCGGTGGTGCTGGCCCGGTTCATCCCGATCGTGCGGACGTTCCTCAACCCGGTGGCCGGCGTGCTCGGCATGTCGGCCCGCCAGTTCTTCGTGTGGAACGTGGTGGGCGCGGTCCTCTGGGTCGACGGCATCCTGCTGATCGGCTACCTGCTGGCCCGGCAGATCTACGACGCCATCGGCGACAAGATCGACAGGTACATCCTGCCGGTGGTCGCGCTGATCATCGTGATCTCGGTGCTGCCGATCTTCTTCGAGTTCCTGCGGGACCGGCGTGCGCGCAAGCGCGGCGAGGCGGTCGCGGTGATCACCGCGGCGACCGTGGCCGGCACCGTGGAGGCGGCTCGCGAGGGCATCGAGGAGCACCGGCCGGGCCACGGAGACGGCGGGCAGCACCGCCGCTGAGCACGGTTCAGACACCGAAGGCCGGCCCTCGGGCGAGGACCGGCCTTCGGCATGACTGATCGAACCGGGTCACACGAACGGCCGCAGCCGTCATCGTGCGCTGATGGCGCCACCCCTCGCACGCCACCGGGCACCCGGCCGGGACGACCCTCTACGGGCCGGCCCGAAAGGTTTCAGCGAGCCTTCTTGGTGGCCCGCTTCCGCGGCGGGGTGAGCAGATCCGCGATCGTGGCGATCGCGGACGGCACCAGCCGGTAGTACGCCCAGACCCCGCGCTTCTCCCGCTCCAGCAAGCCGGCCTCGGTGAGGATTCGCAGGTGGTGGCTGACCGTCGGCTGCGAGAGGCCGAGCGGCGCGGTGAGGTCACACACGCACGCCTCCCCCTCGGGAGCCGACTGGATCAGGCTGAGCAGCCGCAGCCGTGCGGGGTCCGCGAGGGCCTTGAGGACCCCCGCAAGCCGCTCGGCGTCGGCGCGTTCGATCGGCTCGCCGGCAAGCGGCGAGATCTGAGGCATGGTCATTTCAGCCAACGCAGTTCCCACGTATTCCATCCTTCCACCAGCAGCATCGATCCGCCTGCATATCAGCAGATCCGAATCGGCAGACTTTTACGCCACAAGGCCGAGGTCAGCCAACGTATAGGCCGCCCGATAGGGCAATCCGGCGGCTCGCACCGCGTCGCCGGCGCCTCGATCAACAATAACCGCCACACCCACCACTTCGGCCCCCGCCTCGCGTAATGCCTCGACCGCCGTCAAAACACTTCCGCCAGTGGTGGAGGTGTCCTCAACCGCCAGGACCCGGCGACCGGCCACGTCCGGACCTTCGATCCGGCGCTGGAGGCCGTGCGCCTTGCCCTCCTTACGGACCACGAACGCGTCCACCGCGCCGTCGGTGCCGGCCGAGGCGTGCAACATGGCGGCGGCCACCGGATCGGCGCCCAGGGTCAGCCCACCAACCGCGTCGTACGCCCAGTCGGCGGTCAGATCGAGCATGACCCGACCGATCAACGGAGCCGCTTCGTGATGGAGCGTGACCCGGCGCAGATCCACGTACCAGTCCGCCTCGCGGCCCGACGAGAGCACCACCCGGCCGTGGACCACAGCCAGGTCACTGATGAATTTGCGCAGGTCGTCGCGGTCGCCCATGGCCCAAGAGAGTACTTCGCAAGTCTGAGAGCCGTGCTCGGGGTCCGCCCTGGTCAACCCAGTGGGCGACCGATGGGTGGCGATGAGCGGCTACGCTGCGCGACCGTCCATCGAGGTCGGCCGCCGACCGGCCCCGCCGCCGCTCAGCCGCGTCGCCGGTCGACCGCGCCCCGGGTGTCCCGGCGGAAGCCCCGCAGCAGGCGCTTCGGGGCGTACCGCAGCCCGGCGACCGCCACCTTGTACTTCCAGTCCGGGACACTCACGAACTTGCCTTTATGCAGGTCACGGAGCCCTTCGGCGACCACATCGTCGGCACGCAGCCAGGCCCAGGCGGGCAGGCGCGACATGTCGATGCCGACCCGCTCGTGGATGCCGGTGCGGGTGTAGCCGGGGCAGAGCGCCATCACCCGTACGCCGAGCGGCGCGACGGACTGGCCGATCGACTCGCTGAAATTCGTCACCCACGCCTTGCTGGCCGAGTACGTGGATCCCGGCATGGGGACACCGAAGCCCGCAACGGAAGAGACATTTATCACTGCCCCTTGCCCTCGTTCGATCATCGGGCCGAGCGCGGCGTGGGTCAGACGCAGCACCGCGAGCACGTTGAGCCGTACCAGCCGCGCCTCGTCGGCCACCGGCGACCGGACGAACGAGGTGTTCAAGCTGATCCCCGCGTTGTTCACCAGCAGGTCGACCGGTGGGCCGTCGGCAAGCCGGCGCTCGACCGCCGCACAACCGTCCTCGGTGGACAGATCGGCCGCGATCGTCTCCGCGTCGCCGCCGTGCCGGCCGGTCAGCTCGGTCGCGAGCGCGTCGAGCCGGGTGGCGTCCCGGGCCACCAGGACGAGGTCCCAGCCGCCGGCGGCGAGCCGCCGGGCGAACGCCTCGCCGATGCCGAGGCTGGCGCCGGTGACCAGGGCACGGCGCCGGGAGGGGTGGGTGTCACCGGTCATGGGCGGTCCTCGGGAGGCGGCGGTGCGGCCCACGGCGACGCGGGCGGGGCGGACGAGGGCGGGGCGGACGAGGGCGGGGCGGACGGCTGGTGCAGGCCGGGCGGCGGTCCCCAGGGCGTCGGCCCGGAGACGGGCGCGCCGGACACGGTGGCGCCGTACCCGGACGGCCGCGCCGGTCCGGTGCCGCTGCGCAGGAACGCGCCGGCCGACGGCAACGTGAGCAGCGCGGCGACCACCAGATAGCCGAGGATCTGCGCCACCGACACCACCGCGTTCACCGGGATCCACCACCCCGGGTAGGCGTCCCCGACCAGCCAGAGCAGGTCGGCGGTGATCCGGTCCTCGGGGCCGAGTTGCAACGGGGCGGCCCGCTGGCCGACCAGCAACGCCAGCCCGCAACAGCCGCAGAGCAGGCCGGTGCCGGCGACGACCCAGGTTCCCACGCGGGCCCCGGACCGGCCGGCGAGCAGGCCGAGCGCCAGCCCGACCAGCAGCAGCGCGGCCAGCACGCCGAGCACGGCGGCGAGGTAGGTCGAGGCGCGCAGCAGCCCGGCCACCTGGTCGATGTCGCCGCCGCTCGCGCCGGTCTCGTCCGCCGCGGCGGCCCGGAACCGGTCCACCGTGCCGCCGGTGACGGCGAGGTTCGCCACCGCGTACGCCACGGCGCCGACCGCCATCGCCAGCAGCACCGCCACCGCGGCGAGGACGGCGCCCGGCCGGCGGGGGGCGGCCCGATCGGGGTACGACACGACTGATCCCTCCGGTAGGCGTCGGATGCAACCTACTCGGAGGGATCGTCGGCGTCGCCTCAATCCGGACGTCAACTTCCGGGTGGCGGCTCCGGGTCGCGGCGCTCGCCCGGCTGACCGGCCGGCCCGGCCGGCGGCTGACCGGCCGCCGGCGGCGGACCGCCCGGCGTGGACGGCGGCGGGGTGCCGGGAGCCGGCGGGTACGCCGGGTCGCCGGTCGGGCCCGGGTACGACGGGTACGACGGGTACGACGGGTCACCCGCGTGCCCCGGGGCCGCCGGGTACGCGCCGCCCGGTACCGGCGGCTCCCAGCCGGCCTTGGGCTTGCGGAAGAACTCGTTCGCCTTCGGCAGCGCCAGCAGGATCAGCGCGGCCAGCAGGGCGAGCAGCGCCACCAGGCCCAGCAGCAGGTTGACCGGGGTGTACCAGGACGGCAGAGCGTCGTCGAGCCGGCGCTGGATCTCGTCCGGGCTGGGCATGTCACCCGTGGCGGTGCCGCCGGTCATGCCACCGGTGAGGCCGGTGAGCAGCCCGCCGCCGGTGCAGCAGAGCAGGATGCCGCCCAGCACCCAGGTGGTGATCCGGGAGGCGTTCTTGCCCCTGTTGTTCAGCAGCGCGAGCACGACGAGCCCGGCCGCGATCAGCAGCGACACGATCGCCGTGACGATGCTGAACACGTACGCGATGTCGGCGGCCCCCTCGGCCGAGGAGCCCGCGTACGCGTCGGTGAGGACGTCGCGGACGGTGCCCGCGACGGTCAGCGCCACGATCAGGTTCACCACCTGGATCGCGGCGACGAGAATGAGCAGCCAGCTGGAAAGCGTCACCACACTGGGACGCGCGCGGGGCGCGGTGCCCGGAGCATCGGCCATGATTCTCCCTTTCCTGGATCAGGTGACCACCGTAGCGATCTCGCACCAGGTCAGCATGTCGGAACGGCTCACCGGTCCGCGGCGCGGCGCAGCCGGCGGTGCTCGGCGGTGACCACACCGAGCAGCGCCAGGTCGAGCGCGACCGCGGAGACCGCGCCGAACTGGTTGACGGTGAAGTTGAAGACCTGCCCGAACAGCAGGTCGACCAGGAGCGCCAGCTTGAACAGCCGGAACGCCTCGGCCCGGTCGCGGCGCAGCAGCCAGGCGGCGCACAGGCCGAGCACGGCCGTGATCAGCGCGCTGGCGCTGACACCGAGGATCGCACCCCACTCCCGTTCCTCGCCCAGGTGCCCGGTCACGCCGTCGAGGAACACGGCCAGCACGGTGAGCACCGGCTCCACCACCAGATAGACCACCACCGGCCAGATGAGCCAGCGGCGTCCGGCCGCCCAGACGGCGAGACGCCGGGCCCGGTCCGCCGCTCGCTGCCAGAACCGCACCGGCGGCGGCTCCCGGCGGGGTACGGCGTCCAGCAGTTGCGCCACCGCCGTCTCGGTGGCCGGTCCGGTGCCCTGCACGAGACGCAGCACGGCGATCCGACGCCTGTCGGTCAATCCGCCGGGCAGGCCGCTGAGCACCACGTCCAGCGCGTTGGCGGTGCGTTCGGCGGGGGTGAGCCGGGAGCGGCCGGTGCGCCCGCGTACCGCCTGGGTGAGCAGGACCAGCAGCGCGAACGCGACGTAGATGATGGCGGCGGCGGGGGCGTAGAAGTAGTCGGTGCCGGTGGTGACGAACTTGCCCACCTCGTCGATGAACAGGCCGAACCCGATGCCGCCGATCACCGCTCCGCCGCTGCGGGCGCCACCGCCGAGAAAGACCAGCGGGATGCCCAGACCCACGGCGAGCAGCAGGCCGCCCCAGAGCACGTGCGCGATGTGCAGCCCGCCGCCGCCGAGCTGTGGATAGTCGGCGGCCTTCAGGTACGCGCGTACGGCCAGCACGGTGACCACGCCGGAGAGCACGAACGCCTGGAGGTAGGACGCAGCCTGGATCGCCCGGGTCGGCAGCCGGCGGACCAGCCAGCCGATCCCCGGCCGGTAGCGCGGCGATTCGGGTGGCATGCCCCGAAACCTAGTAGCCGCGCCACTCCTCGCGGGCGTAGTCCAGCACCCTCGGTCGCAACAACGTGTTGGCCGGCATGTCCAGCCGGGCCCGGTCGGCGGGGAACGTGGCGGCGGCGGCCACCACCTCCGGGGTGAGGAAACGCAGCGGCGGCCGGTCGTCCGGCAGCGCCAGTTCCGGCGCCACGTCACCCGGCGCGGCGAGCACGAATCCCCAGTCGCCGAAGCTCGGCACGTCGACATGGTACGGCACGGTGGCGAAGCCGGCCTCGCGGATCGACCGCTCGATCGACCAGTACGACCGGGGGGCGAAGTAGGGCGACCCGGACTGCACGACGAGCCGCCCGCCGGGGGCCAGCACCGGCCGGATCAGCGTGTAGAACTCGATCGTGTAGAGCTTCGCGGTGGCCGTCTCGTCCGGGTCGGGCAGGTCGGCGATCACCACGTCGAAGCGGTCCGTGGCGGTACGCAGCCAGGCGAACGCGTCAAGGTTGAGCACCCGTACCCGGGGGTCGGTGAGCGAGCCGCCGTTCAGCTCGCGCAGTTGCGGCTCGCGGCGGGCCAGCTCGACCACTGCCGGGTCGAGGTCGACGAGCGTCACCGAACGCACGTCCGGGTACTTGAGGATCTCCCGCGCGGCCAGCCCGTCCCCGGCGCCGAGCACCAGCACGTCGCCGTGCGCCCCGCGCATCGCCGGGTGCACGAGCGCCTCGTGGTAGCGGTACTCGTCGATCGAGCTGAACTGCAGGTCGCCGTTGAGGAACAGCCGCAGGTCGGTGTCGGAGCGGCCGGGCTCGGGCACCGAGCGGGTCAGCACGATCTCCTGGTAGCGGCTGCGCTCGGCGTGCACCACCGGGTCGCGGTAGAGCTGCTGGCGGGTGGTCACCTCGAAGTCGTGGGCGGTCACCCAGGCGTACCCGAGGAGCAGGCCGACCACGGCGGTGGCCACGCCCAGCGCGGCCCGCGCCCGGCGGCTGAGGTCGGCGCGGAACACGGTGAAGACGAGCGCGACCCCGGCGACCGCGTTCACCGCGCCCACCACGAGCGCGCCCTTGAGCTGGCCGAAGACCGGGATCAGCAGGAACGGGAAGGCCAGCCCGCCGAGCAGCGCGCCCACGTAGTCGGCGGCGAACAGGTCGGCCACCGCGCTGCCCGCGGACTGCTCCCGGATGCGTTGCAGCATCACCATGAGCAGCGGGATCTCCGCGCCGATCAGCAGGCCGAGCACGAACGCGGTGCCGACGAGCGCCGGGCCGTACAGGTCGAGCCAGGCGAACGCGGCGTAGAGGCCGAGCACGGACAGGCCGCCGAGCAGCGCCAGCGTCAGCTCGATCACCGCGAACGAGACCACCGCCCGGGACTGCAACGGCTTCGCCACCAGCGCGCCGACGCCCATCGCGAAGACCATCACGCCGAGCACGATCGACGCCTGACCGACCGTGTCGCCGATCAGGTAGCTGCCGAGCGCGACCAGCGCCAGCTCGTACACCAGGCCGCAGGCCGCGCAGACGAAGACCGCGAGCAGGACCGCCGCGCGGGCCAGGCGCCACCGCGGCCGTGCGGCCACGTCGGCGGTCACCGTCTGCTCCGGGTACGTCCGGCGGCTCCCGCCCCGGCGCGCTGCGCGGGCACCCGTCCCCGGTGGCTGCGGCGCTGCCGCACGCCCACGGCGATGAGCAGCGCGGCGAGCAGGAACAGTCCGACCGAGCTGAGGAGGTAGATCCAGCGGTCCCGCCAGAAGTCGTTGCCGGCGTCCGGCAGCGGCGCGGCAGCGGTGGACGGCGCGGCGGTGGGCGGCGTGGCCGGTCCGGCCAGCCCGCGTTCGGCGGCGAGCAGCGGCAGGATCGTGGCGGCCCGGGTGACGGCCCAGCCCGGGTCGTCGAGGAACGCGTCCTCGTCCAGCCCGAAGCGACCCAGCCGGGTCTCGATCGCGGCGAGGTCGGCGAACTCGATGTCGTCCGACCCCTTGATCCGGATCGTGGCGGAGTCCTCCGACTCGCTGCTGGACGAGGTGTACCTGACGTTCGCGGAGACCGCGATCCAGCGCGCGCAGCCGGGCGCGTCGACGACTGTGGTGCCGTCGCCGAGGTTGGAGCCGACGCTCACCTCGTCGTACACGTCGAGCAGTTCCCAGCCGTAGCAGATGCCTTGGCTGTCGGCGGCGGCCCGGAGGATCGGCACGGTGCCGGAGCGTTCATCGGCGGCCGGCGCGGGGACGGAGGTGTCCGAGTCGCCGCTGAACGCGCCGACGGCGCAGACGACGACCACGACCCCCACGACCACGGACCAGATCACCGTCTGGCTGCGTTTGTCCTTCCCCGCCGAATGCTGTGCGGGCTTTCCGCTCATCAGATGATTGCGGCTGCGATGATCGCGCCGGTGGCGAGGTGCACGGTGGCCGAGACCCACACCGCCGGGTGCGGCTCCGGGTCGACCAGCAGCTCACCGAGCTTGCCCGGAGTGGCGGCGTCGAGCAGCATGAACGCCACCGCCATGATCACCAGGCCGAGGATGCCGTACGCGCCCGCGCCGATCAGCCCCAGCCGGAAGTCGTTGTCGCTGGCCACGATCGCGGCCACCACGATGGTGCCCACCCCGACCAGGTTCGACGAGAGCAACAGCGCCGCGTTGCGGTTGCGCTCGACCCAGATCAGCTCGTGAAGCTTGCCCGGGGTGGCCACGTCGACCAGGACGTAACCGATGGCCATCAGTACGACGCCGACCACGCCGTACGCGAGGGTGACCAGCAGATCGGTGACGAGATGCTGCACAGAAGACTCCAGGGTGAGGGGGCGAAGGGGGCTACTTACCGGAACCGGGGCCGCCGCCCCGGACCGTGCTGCCTCGGCCCCAGCCCCAGCTGTTGCCGACGACGGTGTGGTAGCGGGGGTAGGCGGTGGTCATCTTCTCCAGCAGGATCACCGAGCCGACGGCGAGCGGGAGGATCACCACCGAGTCGTCGTCGTAGCGCAGGTAGACCCCGCTGCCGTCGACGTACTGGTCGGCCGGCTTCCAGGCGTCGGTGATCTGCTTGGACACCTCGCTCGGCGTCTTCCGGGAGGTGTACGCGATCGCGTTCGAGCCGATGTCCCGCCCGGAGGCGCGGGAGAAGTTGTCCTCCACGTAGCCCCGGGGCGAGAAGTTGCCGTAGAAGATCGTGAAGGTGGCGATGAGCGCGCCGATGACGGCGACCGCCACGCCCACCACGAACCACCGTCGGTACGTCACAGCTCCTCCACCACGGTCTCGGTCAGGACCAGCTCGTTCGTCTGGGGGTAGACGTGCCAGGTACGCCAGGCGAGCACGCCGTCCGGCGGCCGGGGCCGGACGGAGAGCGCGGTGACCGCGTCCTCGTCGCCGGGGAAGACCCCGATCAGCGCGTACGGGTCCTCGGCCAGCTCGGCGCGCAGCGCCGCGACCCGGGTACGCAGGCCGTCGCCGTCCGGCCGCAGCACGGTGGCCATGAACCGGTAGCCGGTCGTCTCGTCGTGCAGCGCGTCCGGCAGGTGCGGCGGGCGGCCGGGCAGGCAGGCGACCGTCTCGGTGAGCCCGCCGAGCACCACCTGGTGGGAGGCGCCGAGCAGGCGCAGCCGCAGCCGGGGCAGCCCGGGCAGGTCGATGTCGCGTACGGCGAGCGCCGGCAGCTCCGGGCCGCCCAGGGCCAGGCTCAGATCGGCGGCGCTGGTGTCGACGTACGGCGTGTCCAGGCAGACGAACACGTCAGCGCACCGTTTCCGGGCCGCCCTGCGGGTAGATCATCACCTCGGCGCGGCGCAGCTCCTCACCGAGGTTGACCTCCCAGCCGGCCTCCCCGTACGCCTCGAACGACAGCCGCGCGCCGCCGGGCGCCTGGTAGTCGTAGTAGCGCATGGTGCCGTGCGGATCGAGGCCGGTGCCCTCGGTCGCGGTGTACCGGGCCTGGCCCGACTCGTCCCAGTTGTAGCGGCGGCCGGCGATCTCCAGCGTCGGGGCGCCCGGCGTGACGGTGGCCCCCGGCTCGCTGGTCCAGAGCACCAGCTCCAGGTCCGGGTCGGACTCGACGGAGAGCCAGCGCTTCACCCCGCCCGCGTCGTCGAGCAGGTGCTCCGCCCAGCTCCAGCCACCCTCGACCAGGTGCACCGAGCCTCGCACGGTGTACGGCACCGTACGGATCTCGACGATGTCGCCGGGCTTGAGCGCGCGCGGGTCGCCGCGCAGCGCGTCCGCGTCCCGGTCCCGGAACGGGTCACCCGGCGCCGCCTTCGTCTTCGGGCGGGACTCCGACCGGGATTTCCGTACCGCGATCACGGCGATCACCACACCGGCGACCCCGACGAGGCACCCCAGCGTGGTCACCACGTACGCCAACGAACCGTTCACGACCGCCTCCCCCAACCTGCTAGGCGGGAACGGTAACAACCGCATGCACGCCTTCTGAAGTCCCGTTCGCTGAGTGTGCGGTCAGCTACTGCTCGCCGCCGGCGAGCCGGTCGGCGGCGTATTCACCCAGCGTGGCGCGGCCCATGAGGCAGCCGGAGAACGTGGTGAACTCGCCGTCGTCGTCGCGCAGCCGCGCCCAGGCGTCCCGCCCGGCGGCCGGGTCGACCGCCTCCAGCAACGTGGCCGCGTACGCCCGGCCGGCCGGGGAACCCTTGCGGAGCAGCTTGTCGACCCGCTTGCGGGCCGCCTCCGGGTGCTCCCGCAACCCCTGTTCCAGCCGTCGGTACGCCTCGGTCGCGGGCAGCACCTGCCCCGCCAGTCCCACCCCGCCGAAGGCGAGGGTGTCCGCGCCGTCGAGTTCCCGCGCCGCCTCGTCCAGTTCCCGCTCCCACACACTCATGCCCCACTATGTGCCCACCCCGCCGCCCCCTCCAACCGCAAGGAAGGGCCCCCTTTTAACGCCTCCGGTAGAGGAAGGGCCCCTTGTTAACAACCTCCACGAGCAGGGCGCGGCCGGGAACGGCGAAGGCCCGGCCAGGACGGCCGGGCCTTCGCAGGAGCGGGTCAGGCGGCGGTGACCGCCAGGGACTCCTTCGTGTCGGACAGGTCGACGCGGACCGTGTCGCCGTCGCGGATGTCGCCGGCCAGCAGCGCCTTCGCGAGCTGGTCGCCGATCGCCGACTGCACCAGCCGGCGCAGCGGGCGGGCGCCGTAGATCGGGTCGTACCCATGCTCGGCCAGCCAGGTCCGGGCCGCTTCGGTGATCTCCAGGCCCAGCCGGCGGTCGGCCAGTCGGCGGCGCATCCGGTCGAGCTGGATGTCCACGATCGAACGCAGGTCCTCGCCCTGGAGCGCGGCGAACACCACGATGTCGTCGAGCCGGTTGAGGAACTCCGGCTTGAAGTGCGACCGGACCACCGCGAGCACGCCCTCCCGGCGCTCGTTCTCGGTGAGCGTCAGGTCGCTGATCACCGACGAGCCCAGATTCGAGGTGAGGATCAGGATCGCGTTGCGGAAGTCCACGGTACGGCCCTGACCGTCGGTGAGCCGGCCGTCGTCGAGCACCTGCAGCAGTACGTCGAAGACGTCCGGGTGGGCCTTCTCCACCTCGTCCAGCAGGATCACCGAGTACGGCCTGCGGCGTACCGCCTCGGTGAGCTGGCCGCCCTCCTCGTAGCCGACGTATCCGGGCGGGGCACCGACCAGGCGGGCCACTGAGTGCTTCTCGCCGTACTCGCTCATGTCGATGCGGACCATGGCCCGCTCGTCGTCGAAGAGGAACTCGGCGAGCGCCTTTGCCAGCTCGGTCTTGCCGACGCCGGTCGGTCCGAGGAACAGGAAGCTGCCGGTCGGGCGGTCCGGGTCGGCGACGCCGGCCCGGGCGCGGCGTACCGCGTCGGAGACCGCGCCCACCGCCTCGGCCTGGCCGACGACGCGGGCCCGCAGCGACTCCTCCATCCGGAGCAGCTTGGCGGTCTCGCCTTCGAGCAGCCGGCCGGCGGGGATGCCGGTCCAGGAGGCGACCACCGCGGCGATGTCGTCCGCGCCGACCTCCTCCTTGAGCATCGCGCCGTCGGCCTGGAGCCGGGCCAGTTCCTCCTCGGCCTGCTTCAGCTCGGTCCGCAGCGCCGGGATCCGGCCGTACCGCAGCTCGGCGGCGCGTTCCAGCTCGCCGTCGCGCTCGGCCCGCTCGGCCTCGCCGCCGAGGCGCTCCAGCTCCTCCTTGGCGGTGGAGAGCTTGGTGATGTGGCTCTTCTCGGTCTGCCAGCGCTCGGACAGCGCGGTGAGCTGCTCGCGCTTGTCGGCCAGCTCCTTGCGCAGTCGCTCCAGGCGCTCGGCGGACGCGGCGTCCGGCTCCTTGGCCAGCGCCATCTCCTCGATCTCCAGGCGGCGTACCGCCCGCTCGATCTCGTCCACCTCGACCGGGCGCGAGTCGATCTCCATGCGCAGCCGGGACGCGGACTCGTCCACCAGGTCGATCGCCTTGTCCGGCAGGAACCGGTCGGTGATGTAGCGGTCGGAGAGCGCGGCGGCGGCGACCAGCGCGGCGTCGGTGATGCGTACGCCGTGGTGCACCTCGTAGCGCTCCTTGAGCCCGCGCAGGATGCCGATGGTGTCCTCGATGGTCGGCTCGCCGACCAGCACCGGCTGGAAGCGGCGCTCCAGCGCCGGGTCCTTCTCGATGTGCTCGCGGTACTCGTCGAGCGTCGTCGCGCCGACCATCCGCAGCTCACCGCGCGCCAGCATCGGCTTGAGCATGTTGCCGGCGTCCATCGAGCCCTCGCCCTTGCCGGCGCCGACCACGGTGTGCAGCTCGTCGAGGAACGTGATGACCTGGCCGTCGGAGTTCTTGATCTCCTCCAGCACGGACTTCAGCCGCTCCTCGAACTGGCCGCGGTACGACGCGCCGGCGACCATCGCGCCGAGGTCGAGCGAGACGAGCTTCTTGTCCCGCAGCGACTCCGGCACGTCGCCGGCCACGATCCGCTGGGCCAGGCCCTCCACGATCGCGGTCTTGCCGACGCCCGGCTCGCCGATCAGCACCGGGTTGTTCTTGGTACGCCGGGACAGCACCTGGATCACCCGGCGGATCTCCGAGTCCCGGCCGATCACCGGGTCGATCTTGCCGTCGCGGGCGCTGGCGGTGAGGTCCACGCCGTACTTGGCCAGGGCCTGGTAGGTCTGCTCCGGGTCGGCGGTGGTGACCCGCCGGTCCCCGCCCCGGACGGTCGGGAACGCGGCGACCAGGTTCTCCTCGGTGGCGCCCGAGTTCTTCAGCGCGACCGAGACCGCGCCGCCGACCCGGGCCAGCCCGGCCAGCAGGTGCTCGGTGGAGGTGTACTCGTCGCCCAGCGGCCGCGCGATCTGCTCGGCGGCGCCGATGGCGTTGACGAACTCGCGGGCCAGCGTCGGCTCGGCGATGCTCGACCCACGGGCGGCGGGCAGCGCGTCGACCGAGCGCAGGGCGACGCGGCGCAGCTCGGCGGGGTCGGCCCCGACGGCGCGCAGCAGGCCCGCGGCGGTCGAGCCCTCGGTGTCCAGCAGTGACAGCAGCAGGTGCCAGGGCTCCACGGTGGCGTGACCGCGCTGGTTCGCCAGCGCGACGGCACCGGTGATGGCCTCGCGGCTCTTGGTGGTGAGACGTTCCGTGTTCATGGGCTCCCCCGGATCGGCGTGTCCACTGGACATGACACAACCAGAGTTGAGTCTATTCCGCTCAACTCCACCCCTGTGACCTGAGTCACCCTCCGCCGGCAAGGCCGGGTAGATCTTGGTACGGAACGGCCCTCATAGGGGCCCTTCCGTACCAAGATCTCAGCGACGCGGGAGGCGCGCGAGGCAGGGCGTCTCGTGGTCGGCGCGCAGCACGCAACGCCGGCCGCCGTCCAGCTTGCGGTCGCAGAAAACCCAATGGCGTACGGCCTGGTCGTCCTCCGTCGACACGGTGATCCCGCCCAACTCCACCACCGCGAGGAACGTCAACGACCGGCCGGCCGTGCGACCGAGCATCTTCGCCCGGGCCAGATCGGCCGCGCGCACCGGCAGATGGATCACGTACCGCCCGGTCACGGCCGCCCGGCCAGGTCGCGCATCGAGGGAGCCTGACGGGACTGCCACTCGCGCAACGCGCCCTTGATCCGCGCCGTCTCCTCACGGCTCCGGGCGACTTCGGCGTACGCGGCGGCGAGGTCACCGGCCACGCGGTCGAGGAACGCGGCGACCTCGGCGGGGTCCAGCCCCCGGCGGCGCGTCGCAAAGCGGCGGCCCCGCACCTGCCAGGGCCGGAGCGGAAGGTACGACGCGGAGCGGTACGCGGCGCCCGGCGCGGAGTCGGGCGGGCGCGCGTTCCGCCGCTTCGGACGTATTCGCAGGAGGTTGCGCACGACACTGTCCCTTCTCGCAGAGGACGGGGGTCGGGACGAGCCACGGGGGATGCCCGCCCCGACCCGGGAAAGCTCCAGGTGCCATCCGGGAGCGTTCGTCAGCAACCTACAATCGGTACCAGTCGTAGGTCAACGATCGACCCACAATTGCTTGAGGTTGGAGGTGGGTGCATGGTCGAATGGGCGTGCCATCCGGGGAGTGTGTATGCCCAAGCAGCAGTACCAGGTGCTCGCAGACGAGCTGAAGAGCAAGATCGATTCGGGAGAGTGGCCACCCGGCACCAAGCTGCCGAGCCGTGCCCAGCTCTGCAAGGAATACGGCGTCTCCGACACCGTCGTCGGCAAGGCGATGATGATCCTGCGGGCGACCGGCCTCACCGAGACCCTTGAAGGTGTCGGCGTGTTCGTGGCCGAACGTGCCTAGACGAGTCGCATCGACCAGCCTGTAGTTCGACCCCGGACGCAGCAGGTGCGCGCCCGGAGTAGCCTCACCCGCGTGCGAGTACGTGTCGAACAGACCGCCCTGCCGGGTATCGGCGTACGTCATGACCTGATGACGGAGTCCGGCCGCCGGCTCGGTGTGGTCTCCCACCGCAATGGCCGTCGCGACCTGGTCCTCTACGACCCGGAAGATCCCGACTCCTGTCAGCACGACATCCCCCTGACGGACGACGAGGCGGAGGCGCTCGCCGACATCCTCGGCGCGTCGCTGATGCTGGGTCAGCTCTCCGGGCTGCGCGAGCAGGCCGCCGGGCTGCTGACCGAGCAGATCGCCATTCCGGCCGGCTCGAAGTACGTCGGCAAGCGGCTGGGTGACACCAAGGCCCGGACCCGGACCAGCGCGTCGATCGTCGCCGTGCTGCGTCAGGGCACGGTGAACGTCTCGCCGGATCCCACTTTCCGGTTCGAAGCCGGCGACGTGGTCGTCGTGGTCGGTACCCGCCAGGGGCTCGACGGCGTGACCGCGATCCTCGCCGAGACCGACCCGGACGTCTGACGCGTATGCACGAAACCACAATCCTGCTCATCGAGGTCGGTGCGCTGCTGCTCCTGCTCGGCCTGCTCGGCCGGCTGAGCCGTCGCGTCGGTGTCTCGCCCATCCCGCTCTACCTGCTCGCCGGCCTGGCGTTCGGGCACGGTGGCCTGCTGCCGCTCAACGCCAGCGAGGAGTTCTTCGCCGTCGGCGCCGAGATCGGCGTGATCCTGCTGCTGGTCATGCTCGGCCTGGAGTACAGCGCCAACGAACTGGTGGGCAACCTCCGCTCGGCCGCGCCGGCCGGTCTGATCGACGCGGTGCTCAACGCGCTGCCCGGCTTCGGGTTCGCGCTGCTGCTCGGGTGGGGCTGGGTCGCCGCAGTGGTGCTCGGAGGCGTCACCTGGGTGTCGTCGTCGGGCGTGATCGCCAAGGTGCTCGGCGACCTGGGCCGGGTCGGTAACCGGGAGACGCCGGTGATCCTCTCCGTCCTGGTGATCGAGGACCTGGCGATGGCCCTCTACCTGCCGCTGGTCACCGCGCTGCTCGCCGGGGTCGGCCTGATGAAGGGCGGCATCGCGCTCGCCATCGCGGTGTTCACCGTCGTCGTGGTGCTGGCCGTGGCGATCCGGTACGGCCACCTGATCTCCGCCGCGCTCTCCGCCAAGGACCCGGAGGCGCTCCTGCTCGGGGTGCTCGGCCTGACCCTGCTGGTCGCCGGTATCGCGGCCAAACTCCAGGTCTCCGCCGCTGTCGGCGCGTTCCTGGTCGGCATCGCGTTGTCCGGGCCGGTGGCGCACCACGCCACCGAACTGCTCTCCCCGCTGCGGGATCTCTTCGCCGCTGTCTTCTTCGTGTTCTTCGGGCTGGTCACCAACCCGCTGGACATGCCGCCGGTGCTGCTGCCGGCGCTGGTGCTGGCAGTGGTCACCATGGCGACGAAGGTGGCCACAGGCTACCTGGCCGCCCGCCGGGCGGGGATCGCCGAGCCCGGTCGCTGGCGGGCCGGCCTGGCGCTGACCCCGCGCGGCGAGTTCTCCATCGTCATCGCCGGACTGGCCGTCGCGGCCGCCTACCCGGTGAACCCGAAGCTGGCGGCGCTCGCCACCGCGTACGTGTTGATCACGGTGGTGACCGGGCCGCTGCTCGCCCGGCTGCCCGACACCCAGTGGTTCAAGCAGTGGCTGCGCTCCCGCGCCGCCGCCGCCCGTGCGGCAGCGGCGTTGCCCGCGCCGACCGGGGACTGACCCGCGCCGGGCCGGACCTGCCACAGGCAGATCCGGCCCGGCGTTGTCAAATTGATCCCCGGAAGGTCTACCACTGCTCCGCTCAGCCGCGTTAACGTTTCGGCCCAGCAGCCAGGGTCCGCGGGTGGCCGGTGCCCCCGCCAGCGCAAGCGGAAGGTCGGCCGGTGAGCGTGCAGGAAGATACGTTCCACGGCTTCGCCAATCCGGTCGATCCCTCGCCCGCCGAACTCCGGGCGTGGGCCTATCAACCGGATTCGGTGCCGCTGACCTCGATGCCGCCCGACTGGGACCTGCTGGTCGCCGGTGACCATCTGGTGCAGACGCTGTTCGACCTGGCGATGGACGAGCGCTGCCCGGCCCGGCGGTTCGCGCTGCACTGCCTCTACATCTACGCCGCCGACGGCATCCGGACGAACTTCCGCGCCCATCCCAAACGCCGGTTCCGCAAGCTTGTCGAGCAGGCCGAACGCGCCGGTGACGACCTGATGCGCAACTGGGCGCACAACAGCCGCGTGCTGCTCGCCCGGCCCGACCTGTTCGTCTACCGGGACTGGTGCGAGGGCGGCCTGGTCCGCGAGAACCGCCGCCTCTGACACGTCGCCGGGTTGAACGGCGAACGGGCCGGGATCCCCCGTGGATCCCGGCCCGCACGTCGGCGGATCGTCAGGTCGACCCGCCCTGCTTCTTGCGCCTCTCGTCGTCCCGGGCCCGGTCTACGCCGTGGTCCGTCTGGTCGGCGAAGCGCCCTTCCTTGACCTTGTCGCTGAAGCGTCCCTCGGTGACCCGGTCGAACCGCTCGCGGACGTTCTCGGCCACTTTCTCCAGCCGTTCCTCGGCGCGTTCCGCCACCTTCTTAGCCGGTTCCGCCATGGCTCCCCCTGCCAACTCGGCGTCCGATTTAGGGGTTTTTGCCCTACCGGCGAGCCTAGTCGACAGCGCCCTGCCGCATCCCGCTTTCCCCGACGAGCGCCCCGAACCAGGGACGCACGAGGGCCGGACGTACGAAGGCCGGCGCGGCCCCGGGGGAGCGGGGCGCGCCGGCCTTCCGGTGAAAGGTCAGCGGTCGGGAGCGCGGCGTGGTCGCCAGACGACGAGCGCGGTGGACGTGCGGTTGGTCGGCACGAGGTCGCCGCGGGCAAAGCCACCGAGCGACTCCAGCTCGGCGATCCGCCGGTACGCGGCGTCCAGCTCCGCCTCCAGCCGGGCCACCCGCTGCTGTGCCTCTTCGAGCAGCCGCTCCAGCCCGATGATCCGCTTGACCCCGGCCAGGTTGATCCCGTCGTCCTGGCTGAGCCGCTGCACCTCGCGCAGCAGCACCACGTCCCGGACGCTGTACCGGCGGCCACCGCCGGACGCCCGGCCCGCCTGCACCAGGCCCAGCCGGTCGTACTGGCGCAGCGTCTGGGGGTGCATCCCCGCCATCCGCGCAGCCACCGAGATCATCAACACCTTGGCCTCGTAGGCCGGGTCACCCGAGCCGACGTACTCCTCCGACATGCCCGCTCACCTCCGCTGCCGCCGTCAACTGAATCGACGTACCCGCGCGTCGAGATGTTCCCGCGCGGCGGGCGGAGTCTGCTCCGCGAAGGTCTCCAGCGCCGCCCGCGCCTCGTCCGAGACCTTCGCCGGGACCACCACGTCGAGCGTGACCAGCAGGTCACCGGCGCGGCCGTCCTTGCGTACGACGCCCTTGCCGCGGGCGCGCAGCACCCGCCCGCTGGGCGTACCCGGTGGCACCCGCAGCGTCACCGTCCCGTCCAGGGTCGGCACGCGCAGGTCGGTGCCGAGGACCGCCTCGGCGTACGTGATCGGGACGTTCAGGGTCAGATCGTCCCCGGTACGCCCGAACAGCTCGTCCGGGCGGACCTTCACCTGCACGAACAGGTCGCCGGCCGCGCCGCCCCGCTCACCGGGCTCACCCCGGCCGGCCAGGCGGATCCGCTGCCCGTCGGCCACCCCGGCCGGGAAGCGCACGTTCAGCGTGCGGGTCTTGGTGACACCGCCGGTGCCGTGGCACTCCGGGCACTTCTCCTCGACGATCGTGCCGACGCCCTGGCAGTTGCGGCACGGCTCGGAGAAGCTGAACGACCCCTGGTTGCGGGTGGTCACGCCGGCGCCGTGGCAGACCGGGCAGGCCACCGGCTGGGTACCCGGCTTCGCGCCGTTGCCGTGGCAGGTGTCGCAGACGCCGGGCGCGCGCAGCGTCAGCGGCAGCGTGACGCCGCGTACCGCATCCTCGAAATCGAGCGCCACCTCGGCCTCGACGTCCCGGCCCCGCGCCGGACCGCGCGGACGCGCCGCGCCGCCCCCGCCGCCGGAGAAGATCGAGCTGAACAGGTCGGTGAAACCGCCGCCGCCGAACCGGGTGTCCCCGCCGCCCGCGCCGCCGCCGAACAGGTCGGAGACGTCGAACGGCACGCCGCCCGGCTGGCCCGCGCCGCGGGCGCTGCGGCGGAAGGCGCCCGAGCCGAACAGCGAGCGCATCTCGTCGTACTCGCGTCGCTTCTTCTCGTCGCCCAGCACCGCGTACGCCTCGGAGACGGTCTTGAACCGCTCCTCGGCCCCGGTGTCGCCGGGGTTGTGGTCCGGGTGCGACTCCCGGGCCAGCTTGCGGTACGCCTTCTTGATCTCGTCCGAGGAGGCGGACTTCTCCACGCCCAACGCGGCGTAGTAGTCCTTCTCGATCCAGTCCTTGGAACTCACCGGTCCACCCCCTTCCACGGGTCGAAGCCCGGCCGTCCCGCCCGCCCGGTGGGGGCGGGCGGGACGTCACGGGTCGGCACTACTCCGGGTCCGCGACCGCGACCATGGCGGGCCGCAGCAGCCGCTCGCCGAGCTGGTAACCGCGGCGCATGACCTGTACGCAGGTCGACTCGGTCACGTCGGCGGAGGTCTGGTGCGCCACCGCCTCGTGCCGGGTCGGGTCGAACGGGTCGCCCTTCTCGCCGAACGCGGTCAGGCCGAACTTGCCCAGCGCGGCGGTGAGCTGCTCGGCCACGCTGCCGAACGGGCCCACCAGATCGCCGTGCTCACGGGCCCGGTCCAGGTCGTCCAGGATCGGCAGCAGCGCGCTGAGCACAGTGCCGGTGGCCTGCTCCTGGACCAGGTTGCGGTCCCGGTCGACCCGCTTGCGGTAGTTGGCGTACTCCGCCGTGACCCGCTGGAGGTCGCGGGTGCGCTCCTCCAGGTCGGTGCGGAGCGACTCCAGCTCGGCGCCGAGCGGCGCGGTCGCCTCCGTCTCCCCGCTCGGCTCGGCCGGGGAGTCGACCACCGTCGGCCCGGTGACCTCGGCCTCGCCGCCGATCTCGTCGACCACGACCTCGGCCTCCTCGACCAGCCCTTCGGCGGGCGCGTCGGCAGCGGCGTCCGCCGCCGAGGCGTCGTTCGCCGGCTGCTCGGTCACCTTGCCGAGCTTGCGCTTGTCGCGGATGACGACCCGGGGTTCGTCGCCGGCGTCCTTGCCGGCGCCCGCCGACCCGGTGGCACCCGGGTCGGCCGCGCGTGGCTTGTCCGTCATGCGGTTACCTCATCCCTCTGCCGTGCGAATCGTGTCCGGGACCGGATGTCACTTCTTGTCCTCGTCCACGATCTCCGCGTCGACCACGTCGTCGTCGCCGCCGGCCTTCGGGCCACCGGTCGCGCCCGCGCCCGCGCCGGCGCCCGGCCCGGCCGCGCCACCCGGCGCCGCCTGCTCGCCCTCCTGCTGCTGGGCGTAGAGCAGCGAGCCGGCCTGCTGGGAGACCTGCGCCAGCTTCTCGTGCGCGGACTTGATCTTCTCGATGTCCTGGCCGCCGAGCGCGCTGCGCAGCTCGCCGAGCGCCTCGTTGAGCTGGTCACGGTTCTCGCTGGGCAGCTTGTCGCCGCTCTCGGCGAGGAACTTCTCGGTCTGCCACTGGAGCGCCTCGGCCACGTTGCGGGTCTCGGCCTCCTCGCGGCGGCGCTTGTCCTCGTCGGCGTGCTCCTCGGCGTCCCGGCGCATCCGCTCGATGTCGTCCTTCGGCAGCGAGGAGCCGCCGGTGATCGTCATCTTCTGCTCCTTGCCGGTGCCCAGGTCCTTGGCGTGCACGTTCACGATGCCGTTGGCGTCGATGTCGAACGTGACCTCGATCTGCGGCACGCCGCGCGGGGCCGGCGGGAGGCCGGTCAGCTCGAAGGTGCCGAGCTTCTTGTTGTAGGCCGCGATCTCCCGCTCGCCCTGGAACACCTGGATCAGCACCGACGGCTGGTTGTCGTCGGCCGTGGTGAAGACCTCGGAGCGCTTGGTCGGGATGGTGGTGTTGCGCTCGATGAGCTTGGTGAAGATGCCGCCCTTGGTCTCGATGCCCAGGCTCAGCGGGGTCACGTCGAGCAGCAGGACGTCCTTGACCTCGCCCTTGAGCACACCGGCCTGGAGCGCGGCGCCGACGGCGACGACCTCGTCCGGGTTGACGCCCTTGTTCGGGTCCCGGCCGGTGAGCTGCTTGACCAGGTCGGTGACGGCCGGCATCCGGGTCGAGCCGCCGACCAGGATGACGTGGTCGACGTCGGAGATCTTGATGCCGGCGTCCTTGACGGCCTGCTCGAACGGGCCCTTGCAGCGGTCCAGCAGGTCCTGCGTCATGCGCTGGAACTCGGCGCGGCTGAGCGTCACGTCGAGGTGCAGCGGGCCGGCCGAGCCGGCGGTGATGTACGGCAGGTTGATGTTGCTGGTGGTGGCGGCGGACAGCTCGATCTTGGCCTTCTCGGCCGCCTCCTTGAGCCGCTGCATGGCCATCTTGTCCTGCGAGAGGTCGATGCCGTGCTCACCGCGGAACGTCTTCACCAGGTGGTCGATGATGCGCTGGTCCCAGTCGTCACCGCCGAGCTGGTTGTCACCGCTGGTGGACTTGACCTCCACCACGCCCTCGGCCAGCTCCAGCAGCGACACGTCGAAGGTGCCGCCACCGAGGTCGAAGACCAGGACGGTCTGCTCCTTGGAACCCTTGTCCAGGCCGTACGCCAGGGCGGCCGCGGTCGGCTCGTTCACGATCCGCAGCACGTTGAAGCCGGCGATCTCACCGGCCTCCTTGGTGGCCTGGCGCTGCCCGTCGTTGAAGTAGGCGGGGACGGTGATCACCGCGTCGGTGATCTGCTCGCCCAGGTACGCCTCGGCGTCCCGCTTGAGCTTCATCAGCGTACGGGCCGAGATCTCCTGCGGGGTGTACTTCTTGCCGTCGATGTCGACGGTCCAGTTGGTGCCGATCTCCCGCTTGACCGAGCGGATGGTCCGGTCGGGGTTGGTCACCGCCTGGCGCTTGGCGACCTCACCGACGAGCACCTCGCCGTTGCGGGCGAACGCGACGATCGAGGGAGTCGTACGCGAGCCCTCTGCGTTGGCGATGACGGTGGGCTCACCGCCCTCGAGAACGCTGACGCAGGAGTTCGTCGTGCCGAGGTCGATGCCGACCGCACGTGCCATGTTCGCTTCCTCGCTTCGTAACGGGTGAGCAGGTCAGACGGCCTGCCCGGGAGGGCCGCCCGGAAGCGACCGCACCACAAGTTGAGTGAACTTGACTCAATAGTGCCACGCCATCGCCAATCCGCAAGTCGAGGTTGAGCCGACCCGGCGCAACCCGACCGTTACTACTGTCCGGTTGTCTTACCTTGCGTCGGTCGGGCACGCTTTAGCGGTGACGACGCATGGCGATTCCGCCACCCGTGCCGGCGCGCCCGCCGTCGCAGCCCGCACCGGAGCCACCACCGGCGCCGACCAGCCTGCGCACGCCGCGGAGGGCCTGCCCGCCGCGCTCACCGGCCTGCGGTCGGCGATCGGCGCGGCCCGCTTCCCGCTCGCCCTCCCGTCGGCCGAGCCGGCCCGGCACGCCGCCACGAGCCTCACCGACCAGCTCGACGACTACCTGCTTCCCCGGCTGGCCCGGCTCGACGCCCCGCTGCTGGTGGTGGTCGGCGGCTCCACCGGCGCGGGCAAGTCGACGCTCGTCAACAGCCTGGTCCAGGCACGGGTCAGCGCGGCCGGGGTGCTCCGCCCCACCACCCGCTCCCCGGTGCTGGTGTGCAGCCCGACCGACGCGGCCTGGTTCCGGCAGGGCGAGCTGCTGCCCGGCCTGACCCGGACCACCGAGCCGAGCGAGCAGCCGGGCACCCTGCACCTGGTCACCGCACCGGCGCTGCCGCCCGGCCTGGCCTTCCTCGACGCGCCCGACATCGACTCGGTGGTCGACGCCAACCGGGCGCTCGCCGGGCAACTGCTCGCCGCCGCCGACCTCTGGCTGTTCGTCACCACCGCCGCCCGGTACGCCGACGCCGTCCCCTGGGAGCTGCTGCGCAGCGCCCGCGCCCGGGGCACCGCAGTGGCGATGGTGCTGGACCGGGTCCCCCCGGAGGCCGCCGACGAGGTCGCCGCCCACCTGTCCGAGATGCTCGCCGAGCAGGAGCTGGGCGCCGCGCCGCTGTTCGTGCTGCCGGAGACCTGGGTGGACGGGCAGGGGCTGCTGCCGGACCGGATCACCGCCCCGCTCAGTGACTGGTTCGCCCGGCTCGCCGCCGACGCCGACGCCCGCGCCGCGGTGGTCCGGCAGACGCTCGACGGCGCGCTGGCCGCGCTGCACCCGGTGGTGGAGGCGCTCGCCGAGGCCGCCGACGAGCAGTGCACCGCGGCCGACGCGCTGGACGAACGGGTACGGGCCGCGTACCGGGGCGCCGAGCGGAGCGTCGACCAGGGGCTCCGGGACGGCCGGCTGCTGCGCGGCGAGGTGCTGGCCCGCTGGCAGGAGTTCATCGGCACCGGCGAGTTCTTCCGGGGCCTGGAGGCACGCATCGGCCGGCTGCGGGACCGGGTCGTCGCGGCGGTCACCGGGCGGCCCGCGCCCGCCGCGGAACTGCGTACCGCGATCGAGTCGCAGCTCGTCACGCTGCTGCGCGGCGTGGCCGCCGAGGCGGCGGAGAACGCGTACACCGGTTGGAAGGCGCACCCGGCCGGCGCGGCGCTGCTGGAGCCGGACCTGGCCCACGCCTCGGCCGACCTGCCGGAGCGGGCCGAGCAGCTGGTCCGCGACTGGCAGCGCGGCGTGCTGGAACTGGTCCGGGTCGAGGGCGGCGACCGGCGGTTCGTGGCCCGCACCGCGGCGTACGCGGTGAACGCCACCGGCCTCGCCGTCATGATCGGCGTGTTCGCCTCCACCGCGTTCATCCCCACCGGGCTGGAGGTCGCCGCCGGCACCGGCACGGCGGTCGCCGGGCAGACCGTGCTCCAGGCGATCTTCGGCGACCAGGCGGTGCGGAACCTGGCACGCAAGGCCCGGATCGACCTGCTCGACCGGACCGGCAAGCTGCTGGCCGAGGAAGCCGAGCGCTTCCTGGCCCGCACCGAGGCCGAACGCCCGGCCGACAACGCCGGCGCGGCGCTGCGCTGGGCCGCCCTGGAGGTCGAGCGGGCCCGGCACCGGAGTGGTCTGTTTCCGAGCCCCGAGCAGGACGGACGCCAGTGAGTAACGTCGTCGGACGGATGCGGGACGCGCTGCGCGGCGAGCAGCGGGTCGACCCGGACGTGCTGATCGAGCGCCTCCAGGCGATCCAGCGGTTCCTTTCCGCGGTGGACGGCGACGTGCCCGACGCTCAACTGGTCGCCGCGCACACGGTGGTCGAGCGGGCCGGTGACCGGCTCGCCCTCTCCGGCCGGCACACGGTGGTCGCGCTGGCCGGCGCTACCGGCAGCGGCAAGTCGAGCCTGTTCAACTCGCTGGCCCGGCTCGACCTCTCCCCGGTCGGGGTGCGCCGGCCGACCACCGGCGTCGCGCACGCCTGCGTGTGGGGTCCGCTGGACGGCGCGGTCCGGCTGCTCGACTGGATCGGCGTGCTGCCCCGGCACCGGTTCGTCCGGGAGAGCCCGCTGGACGCCGACGACGAGTCGACGCTGCACGGCCTCGTCCTGCTCGACCTGCCCGACTTCGACTCGGTGCAGCACGGTCACCGGCTGGAGGTCGACCGCCTGCTGGGCCTGGTCGACCTGGTGGTCTGGGTGGTCGACCCGCAGAAGTACGCCGACCGCGTGATCCACACCAGCTATCTGCGCGAGTTCCACAGGCACAAGGACGTCACGGTCGTGGTGCTCAACCAGGCCGACCGGCTGCACCCGACCGAGCTGCCCAAGGTCCTCGAGGATCTGCGCCGGCTGCTCGACGAGGACGGGCTGGGCGGGGTGCCGCTGCTGCCCACGGTAGCGGTCGACCCGAACGGGCTGAGCGGCCTGCGGGCCGAGCTGGAGCGTACGGTCGCCGAACGGCAGGCCGCCCTGCGCCGGCTCTCCGGCGACGTGGACGCCGTGGTGGCCGATCTCGAACCGCTCGTCGGGCCGGAACCGCCGAGCAGCAAACCCGGCGACGCCTCGGCGCAGGAGCTGAACCGGGCGCTGGCCGGGGCGGCCGGGGTGCCGACTGTGGCGGCGGCAGTCGAGAGGGCGTACCGGCACCGGGCCGTCAGCAACACCGGCTGGCCGCTGCTGCGGAGCTGGCGCAAGCTACGACCCGATCCGCTGCGCCGGCTGCACCTGCCCGGGCGGGACCCGGACGCGCCGGCGGACAGCCTGGTCGCGGCCACCTCCGTACCCGATCCGACAGCCGCGCAGCGCTCGGCGCTGACGCTGGCGATCCGCGCGGTGGCCGACCGGAACGGCGCCGGTCTGCCGGCGCCGTGGCCGGCTGCGGTGACCGCCGCGGCCCGGTCCCGGCAGGCCGACCTGCCGGGCGCGCTCGACCACGCGGTCGCCGCGACCGACCTGGGCATGGACCGCCGGCCGGCCTGGTGGCGGGTGGTCGGCGTGCTCCAGTGGGTGGTCACCCTGGCCGCGCTGGCCGGCCTGGTCTGGCTGCTCCTCGGGTACGCGGTGCGCCTGCTCGGCCTGCCCCCGCTGGAACACCCCACGCTCGGCGTGGTGCCGTGGCCGACGGTCCTGCTGCTCGGTGGCCTGCTGGCCGGGCTACTGATCGCGGCGCTGACCCGGCCGGTGGTCGGGTGGGCGGCCCGCCGGGCCCGGGCGCGGGCCGAGCGACGCCTGCTCACGTCGGTGGGCAGCGTCGGCGAGAAGTACGTGCTGGACCCGGTGTGGGCGGTGCTGACCCGCTACGGCACGGCCCGGGAGGCGCTGCGCGAAGCCGTGCGGCGCTGAACCCGGCGTGCTGACCGGTGTGGGGGCGGCCCGCGCGGCGTAGGGTCGATGCATGGCCACGCCACAGACCCCCTACGACGCGGTTCTGCACGCCGCGCGCGACGTGACGAGGCTCGACTCGGCCCTGGACGCGGAGATGCTCGGCGCCGCGTTGCTGGGCAGCGTCTACGCCGTCGCGGAGCACGACCGGGAACAGGCCGTCCGCGAGTTCGTCACCGGCTTCCTCGCCGCCACGTCCCGGCGGCGCAGCGCCGCCGCGACCACACTGCGCGCCGTCTTCGCCGCCCTGGTGCCCGACGCCGAGGGCGCCGCCCGGGTCCGGCCCGGCGCGTACGCCCCGACGTGGGCCGGCCAGCTCGGCCGGGTGCACGTCACAGGCGCCTGGGCGTACGGCGACGTGTACGGCGACCAGACGTCCTACCTCGCCACGTTCGCGTACGACGACGAGGAACAGGGCGGGCCCGAGCACGCGCTGGTGGCGCTGGTCGACCACAACATCGGCATCACCAAGGACGTCTTCGTCGGCGGCCCGGCGGCCCGGATCGTGGAGCAGGCCCGGGAGATCTGCACCGAGGACGAGTTCACCTGGTTCCGTACCGAGGACCCGGCCCGGATGCACGCCGAGGTGAGCCGCCACCTGGCGGTCACCGACGACCTCGCCGAGCTGCCCGCACAGGGCTCGCTCGCCACCGACCGGGCGCTCGTGGGCGCACGGCTGGCCGCGCTGCCCGGGCCGACCCCGCCGGCCGGTCCGGCGGTCGTGCCGCCGCCCACCGACGAGGAGCGCACCCGCCTGGTACGCGCATTCCTCGACTCGCCCGAGGCGTCCCGGTTCGGCCTGCCCGAGGTCGCCGACGGCGAGCTGGCCTCGCTGCACTTCTGCCTCGGCCTGCTGCTCGACCACGCGGCCAGCTTCCCGGACGCCGACCCGATGCGGTGGAGCCCGATGGTCGCCGAGCTGTTCCTGCTCGACTGGGTGCACCGCCGGGCCGTGCTGGACATGGACGACGCGGCGATGCTGCCCCGGGTGCTGCGCGCCTGGGCGGCGTACGCGGCCCGGCAGCGCGGGCTGTCGCAGTCGGCGGCCGCCCGGACGGACGAGGCGATCACCGAGATGGTCCCGGAGTTCGCGCGGCTCTACAGCACCGGTGAGCGGCGCAGCCCGGCCACGGCCGCGGTGGCCCAGCTGATGGCGGACGGGGTGGACCCGGACGACCCGGAGGCGCTGAACGCCTGGATCGAGGCGAACCGTCACCGCCTGACCGACGACCCGGCCTAGGCAGTCGCACACGCATGATCGGCACCACCTCGGCGAGGTGGTGGCATCACCCCGGCCAGAACCACACCACTACGCCGTACTGGTGTCGATCATGCGGGCGCCGGCCCTCGGTGGCCCCGCCCCTCGTTGATCCACGCCACCTCGGCGAGGTGGCTGCATCGAGCCGGCCGGAACCACACCAGCACGGCGTAACGGAGTCGATCATGAGGCCTGCCGTCCCCCGACCACCCCACCCCGGCACGAGGGCACACCCCCCAGACCCCTGTTGATCCACACCACCTCGGCGAGGTGGCCGCATCAGACCAGCCGGGACCACACCACTACGCCGAAGTGGTGTCGATCATGAGGCGCGGGACACCGATGGGCGGGCCGGGCCGGAAGGAGCGGACGCGGCGGACGACCCGGCAGGACCCGACGGCCCAGCAGAACCGGACGGATCGGCAGGACCCGACGGCTCGGCGGGACCCGACGGCTCGGCGGGACCCGACGGCCCAGCGGGACCCGACGGCCCAGCGGGACCCGACGGCCCAGCAGAACCGGACGGCTCGGCAGGACCCGACGGATCAGCGGGACCGGACGTACCCGATGGGCCGGACGGGTCGGACGAACCTGCCGAGGGCGTCGGCTCGACGGACGTGGCGGACGGCTCGGGGCTGGGGCTCGGCTCGGGCGTCGGCGTACCCGGGTCGGACGGCGGGTGCGACGGCGACGGTGAGGGCACCGGCGAGGGGTGCGGCGGGCGGACCGGGGTGGGCCGGACCGGCGTGGACGGTGGCGGCGGCGCGGCCACCGGGCGGGACCGGTGGCGGGCGGCGAGGTCGCTGTCGTCGGGCAGGCTCGGCGCGGCGGGGAGGACGGGCCGCGCCGGGGGTACGGAGGTGACGTCGGGGGTGGGCGTGGACGGCACTGCGGGCTGGGTCGCCTGGGGCGGCGGGATCACCACCGGCCCGATCGAGGGTGTCGGCAGGAACGGGGTGCTGGTGTCGGGGAGCGCGCTGTTGCCCACCGTCGCCGATCCGGTGCTGATGGCGGCGAGGATCGGCATCGACGCGGTGCCGGCGAGCAGCGCCACTGTGAGCAGGTAGCCCCGGCTGGGGGCGCCGGCGCCGGGGGCGCGGTGGGCGCCGACGACCCGGCGGTACGGGGAGGCGGGCAGCGCGCGGTGCCGGCCGAGGAAGGGTGAGCCGGGGGGACCCTCTGGTTCGGACACCGGCACACTCCTCACGCGCGAACGGGGACGGGAGAGCATGCGCGGATATTCGGACAAATGCCGCGCAACAGCTCACCGCAAGCTTGACCCAGTGACGCTCAGTTCACCAGTCGCAACCGCGTGTCGACACACATTTTGTACGTCAGCCGATCCCGCCACTGGGGACAAAGACGGCTATCCGTCATGAAGACGATGGAACCTCACCCACCAAGGAGGCCATACTGTGGGCCCGCTCACCTCCTCTGCAATCATTCAGACACGACGGCAACGCAGCCGCCACCTCCGCGTACCCCGCGGCTGGTGCGGAACGGCGCCGGCGCTCCCGGGCCTGGGTCTGTCCCCGACCGACTCCGGCTCACGCCGCGCGGCAACCCCTACCGGGGTCAGGCGCGGTCGCCAGGGACCGACCCGGCATCAGCCGGGCGGGCGCACGAGGTGCTCGGCTCGGGTAACCCCCGGCGCCGGCGCAGACAGACAGGGAGAGACGGATGGCAAAGGGCGACCCCGGGGCCGCCACCCGCAGCAAGCGGGCCGCACCCCGCACCAGGCGCGCCGCCGCGGCCGGTGAACCGGAACTCGTACAGCTGCTCACGCCGGAAGGTGAGCGCATCGAGACCGCGCTCGGCCCGGACGGGACCGAGTACCGCGTCGACTTCACCGACGAGGAGTACCGCGGGCTCTACCGCGACCTCGTGCTGGTCCGCAAGCTGGACGCCGAGGCCACCGCGCTGCAGCGCCAGGGCGAGTTGGGACTGTGGGCCAGCCTGCTGGGCCAGGAGGCGGCGCAGGTCGGCTCCGGCCGGGCGCTGCGTACGCAGGACATGGCGTTCCCGACCTACCGCGAGCACGGCGTGCTCTACTGCCGCGGCATCGACCCGATCATGCCGCTGGGCCTGTTCCGCGGCGTCGACCAGGGCGGCTGGGACCCGAACGAGTTCAAGTTCAACATGTACACGATCGTGATCGGGGCGCAGACCCTGCACGCGACCGGGTACGCCATGGGTGTCGCCATGGACGGCAAGACCGGCGGCGAGGACGGCGAGGCGGTCATCGCCTACTTCGGTGACGGCGCCACCAGCCAGGGCGACGTCAACGAGTCGTTCGTCTGGGCCAGCGTCTTCAACGCCCCGCTGGTGTTCTTCTGCCAGAACAACCAGTACGCCATCTCCGAGCCGCTGGAGCGGCAGACCCGCGTGCCGCTGTACCGGCGGGCCGGCGGGTTCGGCTTCCCCGGCGTCCGGGTGGACGGCAACGACGTGCTCGCGTCGTACGCGGTGACCCGGCACGCGCTGGACAACGCGCGCAACGGCCAGGGCCCGAGCCTGATCGAGGCGTACACCTACCGGATGGGCGCGCACACCACCTCCGACGACCCGACCCGCTACCGCATCGCCAGCGAGGTCGAGGCGTGGCAGGCGAAGGACCCGATCGCCCGGATGAAGGCGTTCCTGACCAAGCAGAAGATCGCCGACGAGTCGTTCTTCACCGAGGTCGACGAGCAGGCCCGCACCGAGTCGGTGCACCTGCGCGAGCGTGTGCTCGCCATGCCCGACCCGCAGCCGGTGAGCATGTTCGACCACGTCTACCCCAACGGCTCTCCCGAGCTGGACGAGCAGCGGGCCCGGTTCACGCAGTACATGGAGTCCTTCGAGGGGAGCGCGCACTGATGGCCACGGAGACGCTCACCCTCGGCAAGGCACTGAACACCGGCCTGCGGCGGGCCCTGGAGAACGACCCGAAGGTCGTCATCATGGGCGAGGACGTCGGCAAGCTCGGCGGCGTGTTCCGGATCACCGACGGCCTCCAGAAGGACTTCGGCGACCAGCGCGTCATCGACACCCCGCTGGCCGAGTCCGGCATCATCGGCACCGCTGTCGGCCTGGCCATCCGCGGTTTCCGTCCGGTCTGCGAGATCCAGTTCGACGGCTTCGTCTACCCCGCGTACGACCAGATCGTGTCGCAGGTGGCGAAGATGCACTACCGCTCGCAGGGCAAGGTGCGGATCCCGATGGTCATCCGCATCCCGTTCGGCGGCGGCATCGGCGCGGTCGAGCACCACTCCGAGTCGCCCGAGGCGTACTTCGCGCACACCGCCGGTCTCAAGGTGGTGAGCTGCGCGAACCCGCAGGACGCGTACGTGATGATCCAGCAGGCGATCGCGTCGGACGACCCGATCGTGTTCCTGGAGCCGAAGCGGCGCTACTGGGAGAAGGGTCCGGTGGACCTGGACGCGCCGATCGCCGACGCGTACCCCCTGCACTCGGCCCGGGTCGCGCGGCCCGGCACGGACGCGACGGTCCTGGCGTACGGCCCGATGGTGCGCACCGCGCTCGACGCGGCCACCGCCGCCGCCGAGGACGGCCGCGAGCTGGAGGTCATCGATCTGCGCACGATCTCGCCGCTGGACCTGACCGCGGCGTACGAGTCGGTGCGGCGCACCGGCCGCTGCGTGGTCGTGCACGAGGCCCCGGGCAACCTGGGTCTCGGGTCGGAGATCGCGGCCCGGATCACCGAGGAGTGCTTCTACTCCCTGGAGTCCCCGGTGCTGCGGGTGACCGGCTTCGACACCCCCTACCCGGCCGCCCGGGTGGAGGAGGAGTACCTGCCCGACCTGGACCGGGTGCTCGACGCCGTCGACCGCACGTTCGGCTGGTGAGCGGCATGTCCCGGATCAAGGAGTTCAACCTTCCCGACCTGGGCGAGGGCCTGACCGAGGGCGAGATCCTCGCCTGGCTGGTCAAGGTCGGCGACGACATCGAGCTGAACCAGCCGATCGTCGAGGTGGAGACCGCGAAGGCGGCGGTCGAGATCCCGGCGAAGTGGGCCGGCCGGGTGCAGGCGATCTTCCACCCGGAGGGGTCCACTGTCGAGGTCGGCGTGCCGATCATCGCGATCGACACCGACCCGGGCGCCGGGCCGATCGAGGAGTCGACGACCGCGACCCCCGCGTCGGACCTGCCCGCTCCGTCTGCAGCGTCGCTCGCCGCGGTCCAGGTCGCGCCCGCCGAGGGCATGGTCGAGCCGGGCCTGATCGGTGGTGTGGCCCCGGGTGGGCGTACCGCCGTGCTGGTCGGCTACGGCCCGCGCAACGCCCCGGCCAAGCGCCGCCCGCGCAAGGGTGACGCGCCGGCACCGGCTCAGGCCGCCGCCCCGGTGGCGCCCGCGCCTGTCGCGCCCGCCCCGCCCGCTCCCGCCCCGGCGGTCAACGGCAACGGCCGGGTCTCCGGTCCGGTGCTGGCCAAGCCGCCGGTCCGCAAGCTGGCGAAGGACCTCGGCATCGACCTGGCCACGCTGACCGGCTCGGGTCCGCTCGGCTCGATCACCCGTGAGGACGTACAGCGGGCGGCGACCGCGACCCCGGCGGCGGCCGAGCCGCTGACGGTCACGACGCCGGCCGCGTCGGCCGCGAGCTTCGGCGCGGACCGCGAGCAGCGCATCCCGGTCAAGGGGGTACGCAAGCTCACCGCGGAGAACATGGCCCGCTCGGCGTTCACCGCCCCGCACGTGACGGAGTTCCTGACCGTCGACGTGACCCGGGCGATGAAGGCGCTGGACCGGCTGCGTGACCGGCGGGAGTGGCGCGACGTGCGGGTCTCGCCGCTGCTGCTGGTCGCCAAGGCGGTGCTGCTGGCGGTCAAGCGGCACCCGATGGTCAACTCGACCTGGGCCGGCGACGAGATCGTGGTGAAGGAGTACGTCAACCTCGGCATCGCGGCGGCCACCGAGCGCGGCCTGATCGTGCCGAACATCAAGGACGCCGGGCGGCTCTCGCTGCGCGAGCTGGCGGACGCGATGACGGACCTGGTGCAGACCGCGAAGTCGGGGAGGACGTCCCCGGCGGACATGTCCGGCGGCACGTTCACCATCACCAACGTCGGCGTCTTCGGCGTCGACACCGGTACGCCGATCCTGCCCCCGGGCGAGTCGGCGATCCTCGCCTTCGGCGCGGTACGGGAGCAGCCGTGGGTGCACAAGGGCAAGGTGAAGCCGCGCCTGGTGACCACGCTCGGCCTCTCCTTCGACCACCGCATCATCGACGGTGAGCTGGGCTCGAAGTTCCTCCGCGACATCGGGGACTTCCTGGCCGACCCGGAGGCGGCGCTGCTCGCCTGGACCTGACGCACCACCGCTCCGGTCACGGCCGGTGTGCCACGGGTGAACGCCCGGCACACCGGCCGTAACCGTTTCGGGAACGGAATCATAGGATCTGAGGGCAGGCTGACCTACGATCCTTAGGTACGTGGTTCAGCTCACCTAATAATCGATGGCGATGGGCGGCCTGGTGCGCTTAAATAGAGACATCAAGGGGCTGACAACCGAATAGCCAGGAGGAGAGACCCAAGATGAGCATGATCGAGCGAATCCGCACCCGCCGCGACGCCAACCGCCGCGCCCGCGCCATCGAGCACGCGCTGCGTTCCGCGAACTCGCCCGCGGTCCGCGAGGAGCTTCTCGCCATCGCCCAGCGTCACATGAGCTGACGCCACAGACCTTTCTCACCTCCTCCAGTCCGAAGACCCGCCCGACACCGGGCGGGTCTTCGGCGTATCGGCATCGGTCGGCACCGGGATTCCACCTCGCCGCACCGCCCGGTACGGTTGGCACGGTCGCCAACCGGTGGTTCCGGGCCGACGCGGGCAAGTGAAACCCATCGACGTCGTCCGGTGACTTTCGGTGACGGCCGATGCTCCCCCGGGCGGCTCCGGGCAACCACCGGATACGGTGCGGGGAGCCCGCACGGCCGGTACCCGCCGGCGACGCCGGCAGCCATGCCGACGGTTCCCCGGACCGGCATCGGCGGCCGACCTGTGATGGAGGAGGCGCACCCATGACGTCCGAGGCTCCGCACCGCCCCGGCCAGGAGCCGGGCGAGGTGTCGCCGGGCACCGGCGGACCGGTGCCGTACGGCGATCAGCCGGCGCAGCAGGACAACGGGTACAACGGAGCGCCCGACCTCGGCTGGGCGCCGCCCCCGCCGGCCGGTCGGCCCGCGCAGCCGGCCCCGGCCTGGGCCGCTAACGACGAACAGCCCCCCGCCTGGGCCCCGCCCGCGGGCCAGCCGGTGACCGGCCGGGCCACCGCCCAGGTCCCACCGCCCGCCGACCGTGGGCAGCAGCCCGCCTGGGGCGGCACCGACCAGGGCGCCCCCGCCTGGGCCGGTCCCGCCCAGGGCAGTCCCGTGTGGGGCGCTCAGGAGCAGCCCGGCCCGGACCGCGCCGCCGACCCGGCGCCGCCCGCGTGGGCCGCCACGCCGCCGGGCAGCCCGGTCGAGCCGACGGCGCCGGCCTGGGCCGCCGAGCAGAACCGCCAGGGGTGGGGCTCCGGTGAGCAGCCGGCCCGGTCGCCGTCCGGCGACCCGGCCGCCCGCAGCACCGGTTACGTCCCCGCCCCGGCCACCGTGCCGAACGAGACCTGGGTCACGCCCGCCCCGCCGGACGACCCGCACCGCTCCGGCGGCTTCGCGCCCACCGGTGGGCAGCACGACGACGCCCCGGGACACGCCGGTGGCTGGTCCACCGCCGCGCCGCCGGACGATCCGAACCGCTCCGGCGGCTGGAACCCGCGCGACGAGCAGCCCGCCGCGGCCGACGACCCCGGCCGCTCCGGCGGCTGGACGCCGCGTGAGAGCCAGCCGGCCTGGGCACCTCCGGGTCAGCAGACCGGCGCCACCTGGCCGCCGGCCGACCCGCCCGCCCGTGCCGCCGCCGCGGTCTCGGTGCCCGGCGTCACCCGGCCGGACAACGCGTGGTCCACTCCGGAGCAGTCCGATCAGGACAACCGCTCCGCCGCTGGCGAGGACGACTCGCACCGCTCCGGCGGCTGGCGTCCGACCGGTGGACAGCACGACGGCGGATGGCCCGCCCCGCAGGCCGAGAACCGGCCGGGTGGCTGGGACGAGCCCGCCCGCCCCGACGACCCGGACCGCTCCGGCGGCTGGGCCGCGGGCCGCGCCGCCGGCCCCGCCGAGGCGGCACAGCCGGGCGGCTGGGGTGAGCCGGACCAGGGCCGGCAGCCCGGTGGCTGGGGCGCCCCCGCCGCACCGCAGCAGCGTGACTCCGAGGAGCAGGCCGGCGCCTGGAGCGGCGCCGCGTCCGTGCCGCAGCAGCAGGAGAGCGGCCGGTCGGCCGAGGAGCCGGCACAGCCCAGTTGGGGTGCCGCCGCACCGGTCGATACTCCGGCGGCCCGCGCGAGCGTCTCCGTACCGGCGCCCGACGCCGGCTGGGGCGGCAACCAGAACGACCGCCCGGCCGTACCGGCCGCCGAGCCGTGGTCGCCCGCCGAGGCGTGGGGCCGCTCCGAGGACTCCGCCCCGGCGTACCAGCCCGCTCCCGCGCCGGGCATCTCGCCCGGCAACGCGGTGCCACTGCCGGCACAGCAGCAGCGCGTGCCCGGAGCCGCGCTCGCCGCGTCGCCGCCCGCCGACCAGCCGCCCGCGCCGGCCGAACCCCAGGGGTACGAGCCGGAGCGCGGTGACGGCGCGTGGGGCGAGTCGCAGTCGGCCTCCGTGCCCGGCCCGCGTACCTCTCCGGAGGGCGGCCCGGTCTCGGCCAGCGCGTCGGTCCCGGTGACCAGCCGGGTCACCCCGCCGTCCGACCAGCCCCTGCCGACCGGCACCCCGGCGCCGCAGCCCCGGGTGTACGGCCGGCCCGCCCGCCCGGAGCCCGAGGACACGCCCGAGCAGGACGGTCACGGCTTCCCCGAGCAGGACGGGCCCTCCGGATTCGGCCCGGACAACGGCTTCCCCGGCCCGCAGTCCCGGACCGAGGACGCCGACGGGCCGCACGGGTACGCCGCCGTGCCGCCGTCCTCGCCGGCCGCGCCGCCGCCGTTCCCGGCCGGTGTGCCGTCCTTCATGGACCCGCCCGCCAACACCCGCCCCGCCAACGGGGTGCACCCGGGCGGCGAGCAGCCCGGCGCGGTCCGGGACCCGTTCGACGGCCCGCAGAGCCCCTACGGCACCCCGGGCGGCAGCCAGGACCCGTTCGGCCCGCCCGGCGGCCATCAGGACCCGTTCGGTGGCCCTCAGGGCGGCCGCCAGGATGCGTTCGGCAGCCCGGCCGGCCGGCCCGAGCCGTTCGGCGGCCAGCCGGACCAGTTCGGCCCGCCGGCCGGTGGGCGCGCCTCCGTCGCGGTGCCCGGCCAGGGCCGGCCGGGCGAGACGAGCCCCTTCCCGGCACAGCAGGCCCCGCCGGCCTGGTCGCAGGACGCGCCGTCCGGTGAGCCGGAGCAGGGCCGGTTCGACGCGTTCAAGCCGGACGCCGCCGAGCCGCAGACCGAGGCGCCCCCGCCGAAGGTACGCAACGGACGGGTGCTCGCCGCCGTACTGATCGCGGCGGTGCTCATCCTCGCCGTACCGCTCGGTCTGCTCACGCTGCTCGGCAAGGTCGGCGACGACAAACCGGCGGGCTTCGACCCGGCGGTCGGTTCCTGCGTCAAGCAGTCCGGCGAGACCGCCGTTCCCGCCGACTGCGGTGAGCAGGGCGCGTTCAGCGTGGTGTCGAAGGTGGACAACAAGGACAAGTGCGCCGATCTGACGCAGCCCACCGTCTCCGTCGAGAACGGCGGGACCACCCGGGTGCTCTGCCTGAAGCCGGCCGGCCAGTAACCACACGTACGCGGAGCGTCCACCCCTCACCGGGTGGGCGCTCCGCGCCGTTCCGGTGTGCCTCTGTTCACCCCGGGTTCGCCGCGAGCGCACCCGGCCAGTGCGGCACGATGGGGGCATGAGCACGCGCGTACGGGCACCGGAACTGCGGGGTCGGGCCTGGCTGAACACCGGCGGCAAGGCCGTCACGCTGGCCGACCTGCGCGGCAAGATCGTCTTGTTGGACTTTTGGACCTTCTGCTGCATCAACTGCCTGCACGTGCTGGACGAACTGCGCCCGCTCGAAGAGAAGTACGGCGACGTCCTGGTCGTGATCGGGGTGCACTCGCCGAAGTTCGAGCACGAGAGGGACCCGGCGGCGCTGGCCGCGGCCGTCGAGCGGTACGGCGTGCACCACCCGGTGCTCGACGACGCCGACATGGACATGTGGCAGCAGTACGCGGCCAAGGCGTGGCCGACCCTGGCCGTGGTCGACCCCGAGGGGTACGTGGTCGCCACCATGGCCGGCGAGGGGCACGCCGAAGGGCTGGCGCGGCTGATCGACGAGTTGATCGCCACCCATGAGGCGAAGGGCACGCTGCACCGGGGCGAGGGCCCGTACGTGCCGCCGGCCGAGCCGGACACCGTGCTGCGGTTCCCCGGCAAGGCGCTGCCGCTCGACGGCGGGAACCTGCTGGTCAGCGACTCGGCCCGGCACTCACTGGTCGAGCTGGCCGCCGACGGCGAGACGGTGGTGCGCCGCATCGGCGCCGGTTCCCGGGGCCGTACGGACGGCCCGGCCTCCGCCGCCACGTTCGCCGAGCCGCAGGGGCTCTGCCTGCTGCCGCCGCACGTGGCCGAGGTCGCCGGTTACGACGTGGTCGTCGCGGACACCGTCAACCACCTGCTGCGCGGCGTACGGCTGTCGTCCGGCGAGGTGGTCACGATCGCGGGCACCGGGCGGCAGTGGCGCTCGACCGTCGACGACCACGCGCACGACGCCCGCGCCGTCGACCTGTCGTCCCCGTGGGACGTGGCCTGGTACGGCGATCGGGTGATCGTCGCCATGGCCGGCATCCACCAGCTCTGGTGGTTCGACCCGATCAAGCGGACCGCCGGCATGTACGCCGGGACCACAGTCGAGGCGCTGCGCGACGGCCCGCTGCCGGACGTGTGGATGGCCCAGCCGTCCGGGTTGTCCGTCTCCGTCGACGGGACACGGCTCTGGGTGGCCGACAGCGAGACCAGCGCGATCCGGTGGGTCGAAGACGGTGTGATGCACACCGCAGTCGGTCAGGGCCTGTTCGACTTCGGGCACGTCGACGGCCCGGCCGACCAGGCGTTGCTCCAGCACCCGCTGGGCGTGTGCGCGCTGCCCGACGGTTCGGTGCTGATCGCCGACACGTACAACGGGGCGGTGCGCCGCTTCGACCCGGAGACCGGCCAGGTGGGCACCGTGGCGGACGGGCTGGCCGAGCCGAGCGACCTGGTGCTGACCGGCGAGGGCGACGTGCTCGTGGTCGAGTCGGCCGCGCACCGGCTGACCCGGCTGGCGCCGGGCGCGCTGACGTCGGCCGGGGCGAACACGGTGGACGGCCCGCGGCACCGGCTGGAGCGCAAGCCGACCGACGTGGCGGCCGGGGAGCTGACCCTGGACGTGATCTTCACGCCGGCGCCGGGGCAGAAGCTCGACGAGACGTACGGGCCGTCGACCCGGCTGGTGGTCTCGGCGTCCCCGCCGGAGCTGCTGGTCGAGGGCGCGGGCACGACCACCGACCTGTCCCGCAAGCTGGTGGTCAGCGGCGACGTGACGCAGGGGGTGCTGCAGGTGACCGCCCAGGCGGCGACCTGCGACGCCGATGTGGAGCACGCGGCCTGTCACCTGACGCGGCAGGACTGGGGCGTGCCGGTCCGGGTGGTCACCGGCGGCGCGACCCGCGTGCCGCTGGTGCTGCGTGGCATGGACGCCTGACAGCGCGTGTTAAGAAGGGGCCCTTCCTCTACCGGAGGCGTTAAGAAGGGGCCCTTCCTTTCACGCGAACGGAGTGAGCGTGACCCCCGCGTCGATGAGCGCGGCGCGGACCAGCTCCGCGCACCGCACCGCGCCGGGCGTGTCCCCGTGCAGGCAGATCGACTCGACCGGGCAGGCGATCACCGTCCCGTCGACGGCGACGAGCGTCTGCTCGACGGCCATCCGTACCGCCCGGACGGCCACCTGCTCCGGGTCGGTCACCAGCGCGTCGGGGGAGCTGCGCGGCACCAGCGTGCCGTTCGGGAGGTAGTTGCGGTCGGCGAACCCCTCGGCCACCACCCGCAGGCCGGCGCCGGTGGCGAGCTGCGCGAGCACGCTGCCGGGCTGGCAGAGCACCGGTAGCTCGTGGTCGTACCCGCTGATCGCGGCCACCAGCGCGGCGGCCTGGGCCTCGTCGCGGGCCGCCGCGTGGTAGAGCGCGCCGTGCGGTTTGAGGTAGCGGACCCGGGTGCGGTACAGCCGGCAGAAGGCGTCGAGCGCGCCGAGCTGGTAGATCGTCTCGTCGCGCAGCTCGGCGAAGTCGTACGCGATGTGCCGCCGGCCGAAGCCGGCAAGGTCCCGGTAGCCGACCTGCGCGCCGACCGCGACGCCGCGTTCGGCGGCGGCGGCGCAGACCTGGTGCATGGTGGCCGCGTCGCCGGCGTGGAAGCCGCAGGCGACGTTCGCGGAGCTGATCAGGTCGAGCAGCGCGTGGTCGTCGCCGAGCCGCCAGCTTCCGAATCCCTCGCCCAGGTCAGCGTTGAGGTCCATGGAACGTCACCGTAGTGCCTGGCCGGGCCTGGGCGAACGCTGTCACGTCGTCCACCACTCCGACGACCGGGTAACCGCCGGTGGTGGGGTGGTCGGCCAGGAAGACCAGCGGCTGGCCGTCCGGCGGGACCTGCACCGCGCCGAGCACCAGGCCCTCGCTGGGCAGTTCGCCGGCGACCGCGCGGGGCAGCGCCGCGCCGGCCAGCCGCGCGCCGACCCGGTTGCTGTCCGGGCTCACCGTGTACGCGGTGCCGCACAGCAGGTCCAGCGCCTGCGGGGTGAACCAGTCCTGCCGGGGGCCGGGGCGCACTGTCAGCCGCAGTTCGTCCGGGACCGGCCGGGTGACGGCGAGGTCGACCGGGGGCGGCGGCCGGTCCGCGGTGCCGAGTGGCAGCCGGTCCCCGTCGCGCAGCGGAGGCGGCCCGAGCCCGGAGAGCGTGTCGGTGGATCGGCTGCCGAGCACCGGTTCGACGGTGATTCCGCCGCTGACCGCCAGCCAGGTGCGTACGCCGGCCCGGGCCGGTCCGACGCGCAGCACCGCGCCCGCCGGTAGTGCGAGCGGCAGTCCCACGTCCCCCGGCCGGGTGTCCCCGGCCGGCCACTCGACGGCCACGTCGGCCGGGGCGCCGGTGAGCGCGAGCGCGACGGCCCGGGTGAAGCGCAGCACGCAGCCGGTCATGGTGATCTCCAGCCCGGCGGCGTGCTCGTGGTTGCCGACGAGGCGGTTGGCCAGGCGCAGGGCGGCCGGGTCGAGCGCGCCGGAGCGGGGTACGCCGAGGTGCGCCCACCCCGGTCGGCCCTGGTCCTGGACGGTGGTGAGCGCCCCGGCCCGCAGTACCTCGATCACGGCGTGTCGACCAGCCGGACCCGGGTGCCGGGGGTGAGCCGGGCCGGCGGGTCGGCGTGCACGTCGAACAGCGGCAGGTCGGTCCGGCCGACCAGCAGCCAGCCGCCGGGTGACGCGGCGGGGTAGATGCCCGCGTACGGGCCGGCGAGCGCGACCGAGCCGGCCGGCACCCGGGTACGCGGTGTGGCGAGCCGGGGCACTGCCAGCTCGGGCGGCAGCCCGGTCAGGTACGCGAACCCGGGCGCGAATCCGCAGAACGCGACCCGGAACTCGGTACGCCGCAGCCGGTCGATCACGGCGGGCACGTCGGTGTCCCAGTGGGCGGCGACGCGCGGCAGGTCCTCGCCGTCGTACACGACTGGCACCCGGACCTCGGCGGTGGTCGCGCCGGGGCCGCCGGTCCGGGGCCGCCAGCCGGCGATCCGGTCGGCGGCGGCCGACGGGTCCGGTACGCCGTCGAGCAGTACGGTGACCGCGCCCGGGACGATTTCGGTGGCGGTCAGCTCGCCGCTCGCGCGCCGGTGCCACAGTTCGGCCCGCCATGCCTCGACCTGCTCGGGGTCGTCGCAGTCGAGCAGCAGGGCGTGGGGCCCGACCGGCCGGATCCGCATCCGGTCATCCTCCCGTCGGCTGACGTGACGGTCCACACTACTTGCAAGTAACCTACGCTGTCGTAACCTGTTGACGTGACCACATCCGCACCGTTCCGGCTCCGGCCGGCCGACATCGGGAAGCCGCGCATGCGCGGCTGGCTGCACGCATACGCGTTCTTCGCCGCTCTCGTCTGCGGCATCGTGCTGTGTTCGATCGCCGCCGGCCGTCCCGGCTGGGCGCCGCTGGTGAGCTGCCTGATCTACAGCTTCACCGTGTGCGGGCTGTTCGGCACCAGCGCGCTCTACCACCGGCGGGTCTGGTCCGAACGCGGCTACCAGATCATGCGCCGGATGGACCACTCGATGATCTTCGTGTTCATCGCCGGCACCTACACGCCGTTCTGCGCGCTGCTGCTGGACACCCGGCAGGCCACGATCATGCTGAGCCTGGTCTGGGGCGGCGCGATCGCGGGCGTGGCGGTGAAGCTGATCTGGCCGCACGCGCCGCGCTGGGTCTCCGCCCCGCTCTATCTCGCGCTCGGCTGGGTAGCGGTGGCCATGCTGCCGCAGATCCTGCACTCCGGCGGCGTCACCGCGCTGGTGCTGCTGGCCGTGGGCGGCGCGATCTACAGCGTGGGCGCGGTGTTCTACGCGCTGCGCCGCCCGAACCCGTGGCCCACGGTCTTCGGGCACCACGAGTTCTTCCACGCCTGCACGCTCGTCGCGGCGATCTGCCACCACATCGCGATCTACTTCGCCCTGTTCGCCTGAGCCGAGCCGGCCCCGGACACGCGCGAGGGCCCCGCGCCGTTGCGGGGCCCTCGGGTTCGGGGGCGGGATCAGGCCGGGTAACCCGAGCCCGGACCACGCACCTCGCGGTACTCCTCGCGTACGACGCGGTCCTCCCGCACCGGTGCGACCGGCTCGGCGACGACCCGCTCACGCACCGGCGCGGCCACGACCCGGCGGCGGCTGTTCCAGAAGTACAGCGTGGTGAGCAGGCCGGCGACGCCGGCGAGCATGAGCACCCAGCCCACCACGTTGAGGTTCAGCCATCCCAGATTGGCGTCGACGGCGAACGCGAAGATCGCGCCGAGCGCGATGAGAAAGATGCTGGCACCGATGCCCATGACGTCGCCTCCTTGGCGTCCTGCTGGCGTTTCCTGCCCGCCGCGGCCATGGATGAGGTAGCGGCACACATCGACATACCCAGGCGCTTTGATCGTCAATCAGGCAAGCTGGGCGGTATGACGGACGGCAGGAACGGGCAGCGGACGCTGGTGCTGCTGCGGCACGCCAAGGCCGAGCCGTCCGGGGACCTCCCGGACGTGGAGCGGTCACTCACCGCGCGGGGGCACGCCGACGCGGCCACCGCCGGGGCCTGGCTGGCCCGGCACGGGCTGCTCCCCGACGTGGTGCTCTGCTCGCCCGCCCGGCGTACCCGGCAGACCTGGCACGACGCGGCGATGGGCATGAGCGGTTCGCCGACGGAGAGCGGTCCGGCGGGCTCGGCGCCCGAGGTGCGGTACGAGGCGAGCGCGTACGACGCGCTTCCGGATCAGCTGCTGGAGCTGCTGTGGACCGTCGAGCCGACCGCCGGCACCGTGCTCCTGGTCGCCCACAATCCGGGGATCTCACTGTTGTCGGCGCTGCTCGACCCGCAGCGGGCCGACCCGGACGGGCTGCGGACCAGTGACCTTGTGGTGCACCGGCCGACGACCCGCTGGGCCGACCTCGGGCCGGGAACCGCGCCGATCACCGGCCGCCACACCGCCCGCGCCTGATGCTCACCCGACGCGGGTGTCGTACGCGGCCCGGTTGGCGAGCACGTCGTCCATGTGCGCCTCCGCCCAGGACTTCAGGCCGCGGATCATCTCGTGCAGGGAGAACCCGAGGTCGGTCATCTCGTAGGTGACCGTCACCGGCACTGTCGGCTCGACGGTGCGGGTGATCAGACCGTCGCGCTCCAGGGCGCGCAGCGTCTGGGTGAGCATCTTCTGGCTGACCCCGGGCAGCGTGCGGAACAGCTCGGAGTATCGCCTCGGTCGTGGGTCGCCCGCGCAGTCCGCCCCGAACCGGTGCGAGCCGTCGCTGCGCAACGCGGCCAGCACGAGTGCGACCCACTTGTCGGTGATCCGGTCGAGCAGTTGCCGGCTGGGGCACCCGGCCAGGAACGCGTCGTACTCGGCCTTGCTCATCTTCTGCTCCTGCCGCCCGGTGAGCTACGCACTTTCAGGTGCCTACTTCCCACGAGAAAGTAACACCCCGATAGTGGAGGGCGGCCGCCGCGACCCGGCGGCGTCGCGTAACGACGAGAGGTACACGCATGGCCCCCACCACCCTTCCCGGCGGCACCTGGACGCTGGGCGACCTGACCGTGACCCGGTTCGGCTACGGCGCGATGCAGCTCGCCGGCCAGTGGGTCATGGGACCACCGGCGGACCACGAGGGCGCCCTCGCGGTGCTGCGCGAGGCGGTCGCGCTCGGCATCACCCACATCGACACCAGCGCGGCGTACGGGCCGTACGTCACCAACCGGCTGATCCGGGAGGCGCTGCACCCGTACCCGGAGTCGCTGCACGTCGTCACCAAGGTCGGCGCGGACCGGGACGAGCAGGGCGGCTGGCCCACCGCGCGCGACCCGCGCAGCCTGCGCCGGCAGGTCCGGGAGAACCTGGAGACGCTCGGCCTGGAGAGGCTCGACCTGGTCAACCTGCGGCTCGGCGACGCCACGGGCCCGCAGCCCGGCTCACTCGCCGAGCCGCTGGAGACGCTCGTCGCGCTCCAGCGGGAGGGCCTGATCCGCCACCTCGGCCTGAGCAACGTGACGCCGGAACAGGTCACCGAGGCACAGGCCATCACACCCATCGTCTGCGTGCAGAACCACTACAACCTGGCGCACCGCGCAGACGACGACCTGATCGACGAGCTGGCCCGGCAGGGCGTCGCCTACGTGCCGTACTTCCCGCTCGGCGGCTTCACCCCGCTGCAGTCCTCGGCGCTGTCGGCAGTGGCCGCGCGCCTCGGGGCGACACCGATGGGCGTCGCCCTGGCCTGGCTGCTGCGCCGTTCCCCGAACATCCTGCTGATCCCCGGCACCAAGTCCGTCGCGCACCTGCGCGAGAACGTCGCGGGCGCCGGGCTGGCCCTCTCCGGCGAGGATCTCGCCGAGCTGGACCGGATCGGCAGCTGAGACGCGGCGTCAGGACGGCGGCGCCGTCGGCGGCGGCGGGTCGGGCGGCGGCGGCATCATCGCGGTCGGATGCGAGAGCCGGTTCTCCTCCACGATGAGCGTGCGGGCCCGCTTGCGGCGGTCCTGCCAGAACCACAGCGTGGTCAGCAGGACGCCCAGCCCGGCCAGGATGAAGACCCAGCCGACCGCGCGCAGGTCGATCCACCAGACGTTGGCCCGGATGGCGAAGGTCATGATCGCGCCGAGCGCGATGAGAAAGATGGCGCTACCAATGCCCATGTGCGCTGCACTCCCCCGTGCGATGGCCTTGGGCGTACTCCGGTCGTGGTCCGCGACGGTTACCCGCCACCGGGCCGCCTATCCGCCCGGAGCGCACGCACGACGACGGCCGGCGGGCTGGGGCCCGCCGGCCGTCGTCATGAGGGGGAGAGTGACGCTTCAGGGGTGAAAGCCCCCGGAAGGGCTCAGAAAGCCTCCTCCGGGAGGTCCATGATCTCCAGGTCGGTGCCCTCGATGATCCGCCGGTCCGCGCCGATGCGGGGCAGCACCTCGCGGGCGAAGAACCGGGCGGCGGCGACCTTGCCGGTGTAGAAGGACTTGTCGGCCGCGGAGACCTCGCCGGCCAGCGCCTTCAGCGCCACGTCCGCCTGCTTCTGCAGCAGCCAGCCGACCACCAGGTCGCCGATCGCGAGCAGGAACCGGCGGCTGCTCAGGCCGACCTTGTAGAGGGCGCGGGTGTCGCCACCCTGGGCCTCGCCCAGCCAGCCGGTCATCACGCCGAGGATGTTCTGGATCTCGGCGAGCGCCTTGCCGAGCGCCTGCCGCTCCTCCTTGAGCTGGCCGTTGCCGGCCTCGGAGGTGATGTGCTCCTGGATCTCGGCGGCGACCGCCATCAGGGCCTTGCCGTTGTCCCGGACGATCTTGCGGAAGATCAGGTCCAGGCTCTGGATCGCCGTGGTGCCCTCGTACAGGGTGTCGATCTTGGCGTCCCGGACGTACTGCTCCAGCGGGTAGTCCTGGAGGAAGCCGGAGCCGCCGAAGGTCTGCAGCGCCTCGTGCCCGAGCAGCTCGTACGCCCGCTCCGAACCGACGCCCTTGACCAGCGGCAGGAGCAGGTCGTTGACGCGCTTGGCCAGCTTGGTGGCCTTCTCGTCACCGGCCGCCTCGGCGATCGTGACCTTGTCCTGCCAGGTCGCGGTGTAGCAGACGAGCGCGCGCAGGCCCTCGGCGTACGACTTCTGCAGCAGCAGCGAGCGGCGCACGTCCGGGTGGTTGGTGATGGTCACCCGCGGCGCGGTCTTGTCGGCCATCTGGGTGAGGTCGGCGCCCTGCACCCGGTTCTTGGCGTACTCCAGCGCGTTCAGGTAGCCGGTGGAGAGCGTGGCGATGGCCTTGGTGCCGACCAGCATCCGGGCGTACTCGATGATCATGAACATCTGGCGGATGCCGTCGTGCTTCTCACCCAGCAGCCAGCCCTTGGCCGGTACGCCGTGCTCGCCGAAGGTCACCTCGCAGGTGTTCGAGACCTTCAGGCCCATCTTGTGCTCGACGTTGGTGGCGTAGACGCCGTTGCGCTCGCCCAGCTCGCCGGTCTCGGCGTCGAAGTGGTACTTCGGCACGACGAACAGCGACAGGCCCTTGGTGCCCGGGCCACCGACGCCCTCGACGCCGACCGGGCGGGCCAGCACGTAGTGGACGATGTTGTCGCTCAGGTCGTGCTCACCGGAGGTGATGAAGCGCTTCACGCCCTCGATGTGCCACGAGCCGTCCGGCTGCTGGATCGCGCGGGTACGGCCGGCGCCCACGTCCGAGCCGGCGTCCGGCTCGGTGAGGACCATGGTCGAGCCCCACTGCTTGTCGATGAACAGCCGGGCCCACTTCTTCTGCTCCTCGGTGCCCTCGACGTGCAGCACGTGGGCGAAGGACGGGCCGGAGGCGTACATCCAGATCGGGGCGTTGGCGCCGAGCACCAGTTCGGCGAGCGACCACCAGAGGGCACGCGGGGCGTTGGTGCCGCCCAGGGACTCCGGCAGGTCGAGGCGCCAGAACTCGGAGTCCATGAACGCCTTGTACGACTTCTTGAACGACTCCGGCAGCGGCGCGGTGAACGTCGCCGGGTCGAAGACCGGCGGGTTGCGGTCGCTGTCCGTGTAGCTGGCAGCCAGGTCCTCGCGGGCGAGGCGGTCGACCTCGCCGAGGAAGCTGCGGGCGGTGTCGACGTCCAGGTCCGTGAACGGGGCCTGGCCGAGCGTCCGGTCCGCCCCGAATACCTCGAACAGGTTGAACTCGAGGTCCCGCACGTTGCTCTTGTAGTGGGTCATGCTCGCTGGCCCCGCTTCCGGACAGGTGTTACCGATCAGTAACTCCAGACTGTATTACTCACCGGTAGGCAACGACAAGCGGATCTCGGAAGTGACAGCGATTACACACTTCCCGTTCATCCGTCGGCGGCGCCGACCTCCCAGCTCGGCACCGGCGTCGCGGTGGCGCTGTACGGGCCCGCGTACTCCATCAGGACCAGCGCGATGTCGTCGTCGAGCCGGCCGTGCACCCACTCGACCAGGGCGGTCTCCAGCGAGGCCAGCCCGTCGGCGACGGTGCCGTGGCCGAGCAGCCGCCAGGCCCGGTCGGCGGTGGGGAAGAACTCGCCGTCCCGGCGCGCCTCGCCAAGCCCGTCGGTGAACAGCAGCAGCCGGTCGCCCGGCTCCAGCCGCTCCACACGCGGCCGGACCACCGGCATGAAGCCGAGCGGCGGCGCGGGCGCGGGCGGCTCCAGCGGGATCACCGCGCCCCGGCGCAGCAGCAACGGCGGCGGGTGCCCGCAGTTGACGATCGTGAGGGTGCCGCCGCGCTCCTCGACCAGCGCCGCGGTGACGAAGTCCTCGTCGCCGACGTTGCGGGCCACCGCCCGGTCCAGGTCGGTCACCACCGCGCGCAGGTCGGCCCGCTCGTACGCGACGTGCCGGTAGGAACCGAGCACGATGCTGGCCAGGCGGACCGCGTCCAGCCCCTTGCCCCGGACGTCACCGATGATCATGCGGACGCCGTACGGGGTGTCCATCGCCTCGTACAGGTCGCCGCCGATCTCGGCGGTAGCGGTCGAGGAGATGTACCGGGCGGCCACCGCGAGCGTGCCGACCTGCGGTCCGAGCGGGCGCAGCACCGCCTGCTGGGCCACCGAGGCGAGCCGGGACAGCTCCGCGATCCGGTCCACCTGCCGCTGGCGTACCGCCGCCGTGGCCGCGGCGACGACAGTCCCCACCGCGATGGCTGTCACGTTCACGGCGGTCACCAGCGTGGTACCCCGCTCGGCGAGGGCGAAGGCGACACCGACGGCGGTGGCCAGCCCGCCCATCGCGAGCACCACCCGCCAGGAGGCCAGCGCCGCCGCCAGGAACGGCGCGATGACCATCAGCGCGAGGTAGTGCGCCGGACGGCCGTCGGCCAGTTCCGCCGCGGCGACGATCGCGAGCAGCCCGAGGGCCGCGCCGAGGCCGGCGCGGGATCCGGGGCTCAGCGGGCGACGGCCCGGCTGGAAGGGTTGCGTGCGTACATCGGACAGCATGCCTGATGGACGTGAACGGGAGAATGAACCTGGCCCGTCGGCCGTGGAAGTTCTGGCCGAGTGGACGGTCAGCCGAGGACCTCGTACCGGACCTGGATGTGCCCGAGACCGGTGGCGGCGATGGACGCGAACGCGGCGCGGGACAGGTCCAGGCACCGGCCCTCGATGAACGGGCCCCGGTCGTTGATCCGCACCACCACCGACTTGCCGTTGTCCGGGTTGGTGACCCGGACCTTCGTGTTGAACGGCAGCGTCTTGTGCGCGGCGGTCAGCGCGTTCGGGTTGAACGACTCGCCGTTCGCGGTCATCTGACCCTCGGCGTAGAAGGACGCGCCGCAGGAGCCGCTGTCCACGACCTTCGGGCTGCTGGTCTTCTTCGCCGTCGGCGACGGGGAGGCGGTCCGGGCCTTGCTCCGGGAGGCCGCCTGGGTCCGGCTCGACTTCGGGCTCGCGGTGGCCTTCGGCGACGGGCTGAGGCTCGCGCTCGGCGAGGCCGAGGCGCTCGGCGAGGGGGCCGCCGAGGTGGGGGCGGGCGTGCTGGGCAGCGTCGCGACCGCGACCGGCTCGGCGGGCGGCTCGGCGGAGGTGAGCCGCACGGCGCCGACGGTACCGCCGACCGCGAGCGCCACGCCGACCGCCGCGGTCGCGGCGATGGCGGCGGGCGAGGAGAACTTGCGGGTACGAAGGTGCCTAGCAGCCACCGGCCCGGTCCTTTCGTCAACTGAACAAACCGGCCCGGACCGTAACGAGAGAAGCACTTCCGAAGTCAACGTGATCATGGTGCTATGCCCGTATTTACCCCGGTACGTGTAGCCGATCACGCCACGCTCGATCGGCCGAACGGCCCACCGATCCCCGAGGATGGAAACCGTGCTGAACCGTCGCCTGGTCGAGCTGTTCCGGTGGATCGACCCCGGCCCCGGCAGCACCCACCTGGTCAGCGACACCTCCGGCTGGTGGCGTGACCCCGAGGTGCTCGCCCAGGTCGGCCCGGCGCTGGCCGGGCTCTTTCCGGACGCCCGCCCGACCGTCGTGATCGCGCCCGAGGTGACCGGGCTGCTGCTCGGCCCGCTCGTCGCGGTCGCCACCGGAGCCGGTTTCCTGCCCGCGTACAAGGACGGCGGCGAGCGACGCCGGGCCGGGCCGACGCGCTGGGCGCAGACACCCCCCGACTACCGGGGCCGGCGGCTGCGGGTCGGCGTGGACAGCAGGCGGCTCGGCACCGGCGACCGGGTGCTGCTCGTCGACGACTGGGTCGACACCGGCGCGCAACTGGACGCGCTGTGCCGGGTCGTCCGGGACGCCGGGGCCGACCTGGTCGGCGCCGCCGCGCTCGTCGCGACCTGCCCGCCCGAGGTCGCCGCGCGGCTGAGGCTGCGCACCCTGCTCACCGGCGCCGACCTGCCGTGAGCCGCCGGCGGTGGCGGAGCGTGCCGTAGCGTCGGCGGCATGTGGCCCCGCATCGGTGGATTGCGCGCACTCGCCCTCGGCACGCCCGGTGAGCTGCGCACCCGGCTCAACACCCTCGTGCTCTCCGGCGTGAAGACCGCCACCGCCGGCCTCGTGCAGGAGTACGACGACGAGAACGAGGAACTGGAGTACGTCGGCGAGCGACTGGTCCTGGTCGACGACAACGACCGGTTCGTCGCCGTGATCGAGGTGACAGGCGTCGAGGTGGTGCGCTTCGCCGACGTGCCGTGGGACTTCGCCCGCGCCGAGGGCGAGGGCGACAGGTCGATCGAGGAGTGGCGCGAGGGCCACGGCGCCTACTGGGCCCGGCAGGGCACGCCGGTCACCGACGACACCCTGATCGTCTGCCTCCGGTTCCGGGTGGTCTCCACCGAGGGCAGCGTCGGCACCTAGCCGGCCCGGCGCAGCTCCGGCAGCAGCGCCGCCGCCTCCACCAGCACCGCCTCGTCGCCCGCGTACCAGCTGCTGGCCCGGGGCCAGTGCGTCACCACGTCGGTGAAGCCCAGCCGGGCCGCCCGGGCCACCTGCTCGGCGAAGAAGTCGGCGCTGGTCAGCGAGAACATCGGAGCGGAGTCGAGCGAGAGGTAGCGGTCCAGCGTCGCCGGGTCACGGCCGGCCTGCTCCAGCGTGCGGTCCATCCGCTCGGACAGCTCCGTGACCGTCCGCCACCAGCTCTCCACGTCGTCGCTGCCCTGCCCGATGGTCACCCAGCCCTGCCCGAACCGGGCGGCCAGCCGCATCGAGCGGGGACCGTTCGCGGCCACCACGAACGGCACCCGCGGCTGCTGGACGCACCCCGGGTTGTTGCGCGCGTCGACTGCGGTGAACCAGTCCCCGCGCCAGGTCGTGCCGTCCTCCCGCAGGATCGCGTCGAGCAGCTCGGTGAACTCGGCGAACCGGTCCACGCGCTGCCGGGGCGGCAGCGTCTCGCCGCCGAGCACCGCCGAGTCGAAGCCGATGCCCCCCGCGCCCAGGCCGAGCAGCACGCGGCCGTCGGACACGTCGTCGAGCGCCGTCACCTGCCGGGCGAACGCCACCGGGTGCCGGAAGTTCGGCGAGGCCACGAGCGTCCCCAGCTTGACCCGGGACGTCACGCCGGCCGCCGCGGTCAGCGTCGTCCACGAGTCGAACCACGGCCCGTCGACCAGGTCACGCCAGCCCAGGTGGTCGTAGGTCCAGGCGTGGTCGAAGCCCCACTCGTCCACCTGGGCCCACCGCCGACGTGCTTCCGACCAGCGCTGGTCAGGCAGGATCACGATGCCGATTCGCATGCCCGCCAGGGTACGACCCGGGTCGGACACTCCGACCCGGGTCGCGGTGATCACGCCGCCAGATCGGCGACCACGCAGGCGATGTTGTCCGGTGCGCCGGCCGCGTACGCCAGCTCCACCAGGCGCTCGACGGCGCTCTCCGGATCGTCCGCCTCCGTCAGCGCGGCGTGCAGCGCGCCCGGCTCCACCACGGCGGAGAGGCCGTCGGAGCAGAGCAGGTAGCGGTCGCCGGGCAGCGCGGTCCGCAGCGCCAGGTCCGCCTCGACCTCCGCGCCCGCGCCGAGCGCCCGGGCCAGCAGCGCCCGCTGCGGATGCGATCCCGCCTCGGCCGGGGTGAGCCGGCCCTGGTCGACGAGCGTCTGCACGTACGTGTGGTCCTGGGTGAGCCGGGACAGCTCACCGCCGCGCAGCAGGTACGCCCGGCTGTCCCCGACGTGCACGAGCGCCAGCCGGGTGCCACGTCGCACGAGCGCGGTGAGCGTGGTGGCGGGCTGGTCGGCGTCGGTGGCGTGCGCGCGTACCGCCCGGTCGGCCCGGCTCACCGCGTCGGCAAGCGCGGCGAGCAGGTCGGCCTGCGACTCGTCCGTCTGCTCCAGCGGCCGCAGCGCGTCCACCGCCTCCGCACTGGCGGTGGACCCGGCCGGGCCGCGTACGCCGTCGGCGACAGCGAGCAGCGCCGCGCTCGCGTACGCGGTGTCCTCGTTGGAATGGCGGACCGTTCCCGTTTCGCAGCGCGTCGCGTACCGGAAGATCGTCTCGGACATGGTGGTGCCCCTCTCGCTGAGCGTGTCGACGAGGAGCGCGACGGCCCGGCCGCGCGCCGCGGTGTCCGCGCTGACCCGCCGCCACCAGGCGTCGAGCGCCTCCGCGGCGGCCGCGGGCGGCAGGCCGCAGACGGTACGGATCTCGGCCAGCGGCATCCCCGCCCGGCGCAGCCCGGCGATCAGCCGCGCCCGGTCCGCCTGCTCCGGCGCGTAGTAGCGGTAGCCCGAGTGCGGGTCCACCGCGGCCGGGGGCAGCAGCCCGCAGTCGTCGTAGATGCGCAGCGCCTTGGCGCTCAGGCCGGTCGCGCGGGCGAACGCCCCGATGGTCAGCAGTCGCACCGTGCCTCCCTCGCGCTCCTCGTGCCGGTCACCGCGACCGGCACCGATCACGCTGGGCCTTGCCGCAGGGGACGGGTCAAGCCGCGTCAGGGAGCGGGTTGGCGTCGGCTGCTGCGCGGACGAACTCGCGTACCCGGGATGTGGTGTTCCCGGCCGGCCACACCGGACCGCGACAGATCGGCGGCGCGTCGTGGATCGGCACGTAGGCCACGTCCGGACGGGCGTAGAACTGCCGGGCCTGCTCACCCACCGGCAGCACCCCGCGCCCGAGCGCGACGAGCGCCAGCATCTCGGAGAAGCTGCCACCCACCGGGCCCTTCGGCACCGGACGGCCGGACGGGGTGCGGTCCGGCGTGCGGTCCTGCTTGAACGCGGTCGACGTCACCGCCGGGTACTGCACCACCGGATGGTCGCCGAGCACCTCCAGCGACACCGACTCCTCGGCCGCCAGCGGATGGCCCGCGGCCACCGCGAGCACCCGGCGCTCGCGCAGCAGCACCGGGCCGTTCGCCATGCCGTCGAAGGGGTACGAGGCGATCAGGACGTCGATCGTGCCGTCCAGCAGGCTCGACCGGGTGCTGGCCAGCGGCGCCTCGTGCACGTGCACCTCGCAGTCCGGATGACGCTCGGTGAACAGCGCGACCGCCCGCAGCAGCACCGGCGCTGTCGACTCGCCGACGTACGCCACCCGCAGCTCGCCGGTGAGCCCGCGCCCGGCGTCCACGGCCCGCTGCACCGCCGCCTCGATGCCGGCCACCAGCGGGCGCATCTCCTCGGCCAGGCGGGCACCGATCGGGGTGAGCCGGACGACCCGGCTGGTGCGCTCGAACAGCGGCGCACCGATGCGGCGTTCCAGCTTGCGCACCACGTGGCTGACCCGTCCGGTGCTCACCCGCAGCCGCTCGGCGGTCCGCCCGAAGTGCAGCTCCCCGGCCAGGGTCAGGAACGTCTCGATCTCGTACCGCTCCAGCACAAGGCGCCTCCGTCGTTGCCCGTGAGTCAACGATCGTAGTGCGATCGGGGGTTGGTCCCGCCGCCGCGCCGGGCCAGAGTTGACGGCATGCGGAACGATCTCGTGACGGTGACCGGGTTCGACCATCTCGTGCTCTCGGTGAGCGACGTCGAGCGTTCCCTCGACTTCTACTGCGGCACGCTCGGGCTGGCCCCGGTGCGGGTCGACAGGTGGCGGGCCGGCGAGGTGCCGTTCCCCTCCGTACGCATCGACGCCGGCACCATCATCGACCTGATCGCGGGCGACCCGACCGGGTCCAACGTGGACCACTTCTGCCTCGTCGTGGAGCCGGTCGACTGGCAGCGGGTGGTCGACTCCGGGGTGTTCACGGTGCTGACCGGCCCGGTCCCGCGCTTCGGGGCGCGGGGCACCGCCACCTCGATCTACGTCAGCGACCCGGACGGCAACACAATCGAACTGCGTTCCTACCCGGCCGACGCCTAACCTGGCCCGATGCCGGAGCTGGAACGACTCGCCGCCCGCCACGCGCCCGCCGTGCTGCGGTTCGAGCGGGAGAACCGGGCCTACTTCGCCCGGTACGTCCCCGACCGGGGCGACGACTTCTTCACCGGCTACGCCGCCCGGCACGCGGCCCTGCTGGCCGAGCAGGACCGCGGCACCTGCCACTTCCACGTGCTGGTCGGCGACTACGGCGCCGTACTCGGGCGCTTCAACCTGGTCGACGTCGCAGGCGGCAGCGCCGAGCTGGGCTACCGCGTGGCCGAGCGCGCCGCCGGGGGCGGGCTCGCCGGCGAAGGCGTACGGCGCGTCTGCGAACTGGCCCGCGGCGAGTACGGGCTGCGCCGGCTCGTCGCCTCGGCGGCGCTGGCGAACCCGGCCTCACTGGCGGTGCTCACGCGTGCCGGCTTCGTACCGGACGGTCCGGTGGAACTGGACGGGGAGCCCGGCCTGCGGCACACGCTCGACCTCGACGTGCCCTACGCGGCCGCGTCGCCGTAGGCGGGCGCGCCGGCCGGCTCGTACGTCAACCGCAGCGTGCCGTGGGCGTGGGTGACCGACTCGGTGAGCCGCAGCGCGGTCGGCACCGTGCCGTCGCCGAACAGCCGCTTGCCGGTGCCGAGCAGCACCGGGTACACCCACAGGTTGAGCCGGTCCACGAGACCGGCGCGCAGCAGCGGCTGCGCCAGGTCGAGGCTGCCGATCACGTGCACCTCGTCGTGGCGGGCCTTGATCTCGGTGACGCGCTCGGCGAGGTCACCGTTGACCAGCGTCGAGTTCGCCCAGGTCAGCGGCTCGGTGAGGGTACGGCTGGCCACGTACTTGGGCACGCCGTTGAGCAGGCCGGTGAAGGGGATCTCCTCCGGCGCCTTCGGCCAGTAGCCGGCGAAGATGTCGTACGTCTTGCGGCCCAGCAGCAGCGCGTCCATGCTGCTCGCCTGCTGGAACATCACCGCGCCGGACTTCTCGTCCAGCAGCGGCATCTGCCATCCGCCGTGGCTGAAGCCGCCGTCGCGGTCCTCGTCAGGCTCGCCGGGCGCCTGCGCCACGCCGTCGAGGGTCAGGAACTCGGTCACGATCAACGTACCCATGGGTCTGCTCCTCCGGTTTCCGCTCGTCCCCCGACAGACCCGTCAACGACCCGCAACTCATCGCCGAGGTGTACGTGATGGATTTCGTGGAACTTGTCATCGACGGGCAGATCGACATCGATCGCGACGACCTCGAAGATGCCCTCAACGAGGCTCTCGTCGGGCGCGGCGAGGTGACCGGTGCCGGAACAAGCGAGCACGGCTCGCACCTCGACGTCGACGTCCTTGTGACGGCGGACCGACGAGCCGTCCTGGACGCCGTCTTCGGGGTGCTCGCCGCCTTGGACCTGGGCGACTCCGTGCGGGTCCGGCCCGGCGATGGGCAGACCTGGATCCGCCCGGGCCAGTGGACCCGCTCTACTCGTGCCGGACGAGCCTGAAGGGCACCCCATCGATCTCCGTGACGTACCCGATGACCGGCGCCGGGTTCCTCAGCTCCGCGATCTCGACAAGCAATGAGGTGGCAGTGCCGGCGTAGGGCTCGGGCGGGTCGATCAGGGCGGTATCGCAGACCACCGTCGGCCACTGCTCGGGAGGGCCGTCGTTCAGGTGCCAGCAGAGCAGATAGTCGAAGTTCACGGCTCCCCAGACCCGGAGGTCTCCCGGGGAGGTGCCGAAGTGGTAGGGGAAGCCACCCGCACACTCCGCCTTCTCGTTCATCACGTCTTGCCAGTTGCGCGCGTACAGGAGGAAGTCCGGTACGCCCCAGGCGGAAGGATGAAGCACTTCCAGGAAGCCGATGACGCCGTGTGGGAAGCGCTCGACGAAGCGTCGGTAGTCCTCGGGAAAGGGGTGGCCGGCGGCCTCGGTGAGGGCTGGCCAGTCGACCTCGATTCCCGCCGATCCGTCCCAGTCGAGCAGGACGGCGAGCCGGTCCGTCGTCGGCGAAGCGCTCGGTGTCATTCGGCGACCTCCGGCAGATGATCGTTAATCGAGTGCACGCCCCGTCCGTCTCCACCGTAAGATCAATCTCTTCGGCAGGCGTACGTCTCCGGAGTCCTCGAAGGCGGATTCGCCATGATCCCCGATCGGACTGAGACAAGCGGCCTCCTGGACGAGGCGCTGGCGGGTGTGGCCGTCGCGTTCCAGGGCATGACGGCCCACGAGCAGGAGTCCAACTGCGAGTGCCACTGGGGCAGTGCGGAGGAACTGGCACTGCTGAAGACGCCGGACGTGCCGCTCGACGAAGAGCTGCTCCGACGCACGTACTGGGCCGCGGACTGGCACTATCCGGGTCTGCTGCTGCGCCGGATCCTGCCCCAGGTGACTGAGCGCCTCGTGGACGGCCGAATAGTGGCGATGGAAGGGCTGGACAGTCTGGCCCGCTTCTTCGCCGTCTCTCCCTGGCACGAGTGGCCGAAGGGGCAGCAGGCCGCCCTGCGGAGGTTTCTGAACGTCTGGTGGGTGCACGTTCTGGTCGAGCCCGACGCGAAGGTGCCCGCACATGCGGCCCTGCCGTTCCTCGCCGAGGCCACCACCAGGCTCACGCCGTGGTTGGCCGACTGGGCGGAGGCGCTGGTCGACGAGCCGGCCCGGCGACATCTGGTCGAGGCCATGGATGAGTGGATGTACGACCTGCAGGGCGACGCGCTCCCGTGGCCGAGTTCGCACGACATCGACGCGTGGCCCCCCGCGCTGCAACTGTGGGTGATACGGCACGCGCCGGCCGTCCTGCGCGAGCACGACGCGTCGGCGGAGCTGATCGAGGACATCAGCCGGTTCAGCCTGCCCGATTCCGCGGTACGACAAACCGCTCTCGCGCTGGCGCGCCGGGCGCCCGTGGCCTGAGTGACGTCGAAGGCCCTGGCTGGGACTTGCGTCCTGACCAGGGCCTCTCGCGTGGAGCGGGTGACGGGAATCGAACCCGCACTGTCAGCTTGGGAAGCTGATGTTCTGCCATTGAACTACACCCGCAGGCGGCACCACTCTACCTGAAGCCCCCCACCCCCGTGCAGTCAGGTGCGCGCGCCACCTCGGCGAGGTGGCGGCATCGGCGGGCGGTTGACCCAGCCACCTCCCCGAACTGGAGTGGATCAAGCACTCACCGGCGCCGGCAGGCGCGAAGTTGCACGTCGGAAACGTATGGGCATTCTCAAATGCATCGATGGGATGTAACGTCTGCCCCACGTTTCCGCACCGGCGTGACACACCCCCTGGCACGCCGTCAGAAAGAGGTGGGCCCATGGGACTCCGTCCCAACCTGCTGACCCGGCGTACCGCCGGTGTCGCGACGTCGACCCTCGCGCTGCTGCTCAGCACCGCCGCCGTCGGCGTCGTCCCCGCTGCTTCGGCCTTCTCGGCCGCCCCGGCCGGCGTCTGCGCCGAGCCTGCTGACGCCCACGCCGACGAGCACGCGAACGCTCGCGTCGCGAAGGGCGGCAGCGCCAAGCTCGACCCCAACCACCTGACCGCCAAGCAGGTCCAGGACCGGGAGGCCGACCTCGCCGCCGCGCAGCGCGAGCGGGCCAACTTCCGGACCGGCGCGGTCACCCCGCTGGCCACCGTGACGATCCCGGTCGTCGTGCACGTCATCCAGGAGAACAGCACCCGGGCCGGCGGCAACATCACCGACTCGATGATCAACCAGCAGATCACCGTGCTGAACCAGTCGTACGCGGGCTCGACCGGCGGCGCCGCCACCGCCTTCGGGTTCCAGCTCACGAAGATCAACCGGGTGACCAACCCGTCGTGGTACCCGATCGTGCAGGGCTCCTCCGCCGAGCGCTCGATGAAGACCTCGCTGCGTGAGGGCGGCAAGAACACGCTGAACATCTACCTCGGCGAGCTGAGCGACAGCCTGCTGGGCTGGGCGACGTTCCCGAAGCGGACGCTGGACAAGATGGACGGCGTGGTCGTGCTCAACGAGTCGCTGCCCGGCGGCACCGCTACCAACTACAACCAGGGTGACACCGGCACCCACGAGGTCGGCCACTGGCTGAACCTCTACCACACCTTCCAGGGCGGCTGCTCCGGCTCGGGCGACAGCGTCTCCGACACCCCGGCCGAGGCGTCCCCGGCGTACCAGTGCCCGACCGGCCGCGACACCTGCTCGACCGCCGGCAAGGACCCGATCACCAACTTCATGGACTACACGTACGACTCCTGCATGTACCAGTTCACCGCCGGCCAGGCGAGCCGCATGCTCACCGCGTGGAACGCCTACCGCGCGGCCTGACCGCCTCGTACCGCGTACCGGTGCCGGCCCTGTCCTCGGACGGGGCCGGCACCGCTCGTTTCGGGGTCGGGGTCAGGCGGCCGGGCGGCGGGTGTCGAAGCCGTGCCGGCCGCGCCGGCCCTCCGCGGACACCGGCTCACGCCGGGCCGGCTCGGCCCCGAGCGGGTCGAGCCACACCCGCACCTGCGGCGGAGCGGCGCCCGGCTGGGCGACAGGGTCGCGCCGGGTCAGCATCGCCGCCTCGACCGTGAACTCGAACAGCCGCCAGTCACCATGTGGCGACGCGCGGGCGATCCGGGCCAGCCGCGTCACGGTGGCCGGGTCGGTCACCGGCCGCGCGCGCCCCGCGACGTACGCCTCGTCGTCGCTCTCCTCGGGCGGGAACGAGTGCAGCGCGTAGCGGCCGTCGCGTTCGAGGTCACGGCGCTTCGGCGAGTCGATGACGAAGCACCAGAGGCCGTCGTCGGTGAACACCGGGGAGACCGGGTGGACGCGGGGGCCGCCGTCGGCGCGGACCGTGGCGAGGTAGCCGAAGCCCGGCCCGTACTGCTGCATCAGGAGGCGGATCTCGCCGGCGAGGCGGGGCTCGTCGGCGGCGAATTCGGACCAGGAAGCCATGCGGACATCCTATCGAACACGTGTACGAAGAAGTAGTGCGACACGCAGGTCACCCATACCGGTCGCTATGGTGTTCCGATGCTGCTCTCCGACCGCGACCTGATCTCCGAGATCAAGGCCGGCACGCTCGCGCTGGAGCCCTTCGAGCCCACGCTGGTGCAGCCGTCGAGCATCGACGTACGCCTGGACCGGCTCTTTCGGGTCTTCAACAACCACCTCTACACCCACATCGACCCGTCGGTCCAGCAGGACGACCTCACCTCGATGGTGGAGGTGCCCGAGGGCCAGCCGTTCGTGCTGCACCCGGGCGAGTTCGTGCTCGCCTCCACGCTTGAGGTGATCTCGCTGGGCGACCAGCTCGCGGGCCGGCTCGAGGGCAAGTCGAGCCTGGGGCGGCTGGGGCTGCTGACCCACTCGACAGCCGGCTTCATCGACCCCGGCTTCTCCGGTCACGTCACGCTGGAGCTGTCGAACGTGGCGAACCTGCCGATCACGCTCTGGCCCGGCATGAAGATCGGCCAGCTCTGCATCTTCCGGCTCTCCTCGCCGGCCGAGCACCCGTACGGCTCGGCCGTCTACGGCTCGCGTTACCAGGGGCAGCGCGGCCCGACGCCGAGCCGGTCCTGGCAGAGCTGGCGCACCTGGCCGACGCGCTGACGCCGCCCGCAGTTGTTAAGAAGGGCCCCCTCCTCTACCGGAGGCGTTAAGAGGGGGCCCTTCCTTACACGCGGCCGTAGCTGTTGATGTCGCCGTCGTCGACCCGCTTCATCGTGATGGGCTTGCCGGACTGGGAGGCGTGCACCACCCAGCCGTCGCCCACGTACATCGCCACGTGGTGCAGGTCGCTGTAGTAGAAGACGAGGTCGCCGGCGCGCAGCTCGGCCCGGCTGATGCGCTTCGTCACGCCGTGCTGCTGGCGTGCGCTGTGCGGCAGCGAGACGCCGCCCTTGGCCCAGGCCGCCATGGTGAGGCCCGAGCAGTCGAAGTGGTCCGGGCCGGCGGCGCCCCAGACGTAGATCTTGCCGATCTGGGCGCAGGCGAACTTCACCGCCGCACCGGCCGGGCCGCCGGGATAGCCGGCCGGGCAGGGCGCCGGGCGCAGCGGGCCGCCGCCGCCCTTGCCGTACACCTTGAGCCGCAGCTTCTCCAGCTTGGCGATCTCGGCGTCGATCTGCTTCTTCTTCGCCGCGAGCTGGGCCTCGGTGCGCGCCAGGCCGGCGATCATCTCGTCCAGCGGCTTCTTCTTCGCCGCCAGCTCGTCGCGCAGCGCGGCGACCGAGCGCACCTGCTCGTGCTGGCGGTGCGCGAAGCGGTCGAGCAGCTCCAGGCCGTCGACCAGGTCACCGGGTGAGCGGCTGCCGAGCAGCGCGTTGACCGTGGAGAGGTTGTCGGCCTTGTAGGCGTCGGCGGCGAGGCCGCCCACCTGACCGAGCGCGGCGTCCACCCGCGCCTGGAGGGGTGCGATCTGGCGGCCGAGCGCGTCGGCCTGCCTGCGCCGCGCGGCGAGCTGCTCGCGTACGTCGTTGACCTGCTCGATGACCGGTTCGAGCTTGTTCCAGTCGCGGTCGATCTGGGCCTCGATCTCGGCGACCGAGGGTTCGGCGTGTGCCGCAGTGGCGCCGCCGGTCAGTACGACGGCGGTGCCGACCAGTGCGGCGAGGGCGGTGGTGAAGCGGGACCAGCGGGAACGCGGCGCGGCGCTGGACCGGTCGACCGACCGGTTCGACGACGGCCGCGGGGCATGGAGTGCCACCGGGCGTCCGTACTCCTTCTTCCGTACCGCCTACCGGGTTAGCTGACGGATTCGGGCGGGAAGGGAGCCGCCCTACCGCAGCAGCGCTGCGGATTCACCCCAGGTACCTGGTTCCCCGGCTCGCCCGGAGGCGACTCGGCGGTGTCGGACCGTCACCGACCGGGTTGGACGGTGAGACGTGCGGCCGACGATTCACCAGAGTAGGGACCACCGTTATCGATCCGCAACTTCCAGCGCCGTGACACTCCGTACGCGATCCAGCGCCACACCGCGCACGGAGGTGAAATTTTCTTTCACGACTGATTACTTACTGGAAAGGTATTGACCATCGCGGGTGTGCGGAGTGAGGGTGGAAACGCAGTGACCCCCATCCCTGTCCAGGAGGTTCGATGCATCTCTCCGCCCCGCCGTCGGGCAGACGGATACTGCTCGCCGCCGCCGTGGCCACGGCCACCGCGCTGGCGACCACCGGCCCGGTTACCGCCGCGCCGGACACGTCCGCGCCCGCGAGCGACCGGCAACAACAATACGCCGCCGCCGCGGCCGAGTACGGCGTGCCCCAGAACGTGCTGCTCGGTGTCTCCTATCTGGAGTCCCGCTGGGACACCCACCCGGGTCAGCCCAGCACCAGCGGCGGCTACGGCCCGATGCACCTGACCGACGCCGCGCACATCCTCGCCACGCCGGGCAGCGCCCACGTCGACGAGGACGAGGACCCGCGCGGCGACGACTCCCGGCCGCTGAAGCTCGACCCGGCCACCGCCGCCGCGCCGACGCGGGAGACGCCGCTGCCGAGCGCCTCGCTCCAGACGCTCGACGCGGCCGCCGCGCTCACCGGGCTGGACGCGGGGACGCTGCGCACCGACCCGGCCGCGAACATCCGCGGCGGCGCGGCGCTGCTGTCGTCGTACCAGAAGGCTCTGGGCGGGCCGGTCGGCGCCGGCACCGACCCGGCGGCCTGGTACGCCGCGGTGGCCCGCTACTCCGGCGCGGACACCGCCGACGCGGCGGCGGCCTTCGCCGACGAGGTGTACGACCAGCTCGGCCAGGGCGCCACCCGGACCACCGACGACGGCCAGCGGGTCACGCTCGCCGCCACCGCCGCGAAGCCGGACCGCTCCCGGCTGGCCCGCCTCGGCCTGCGCACCGCGCAGCGGCCGGACGGGCTGGAGTGCCCGGTCCGGCTGGCCTGCGAGTGGATTCCCGCGCCCTACGAGCAGCTCAGCGACGACCCGGGCGACTACGGCAACCACGACCTGGCTGACCGGCCGAAGCAGCAGAAGATCGAGTACATCGTCATCCACGACACCGAGGGCTACTTCGGCCCGAGCGTCGACCTGGTGAAGCGGGCCGACTACCTGGGCTGGCACTACACGCTGCGCTCGGTGGACGGCTACATCGCCCAGCACATCAAGACCAAGGACGTGGGCTGGCACGCCGGCAACTGGTACGTCAACGCCAAGTCCATCGGCCTGGAGCACGAGGGCTTCGCCGGCCAGGGCACCTGGTACACCGAGGCGATGTACCGCACCTCCGCCAAGCTGGTCCGCCACCTGGCGCTGAAGTTCGGCATCCCGATGGACCGGCAGCACATCATCGGCCACGACAACGTGCCCGGCATCACCGCCGCCAACGTGGGCGGCATGCACTGGGACCCGGGGCCCTACTGGGACTGGTCGCACTACTTCGACCTGATGAAGGCGCCGTTCCGCGGCACCGGCACGGCGAAGACCGGCCTGGTCACCATCGACCCGGACTTCGCCACCAACCGGCCCGCGTTCACCGGCTGCAACCAGCAGCCGCCGGGCGTCCCGACGCCCACCCCGCCGGCGCAGCCGTGCCCCTCGCGCGGCTCCTCCGCGGTGATCCTGCGGACCGCGCCGAGCCCGGACGCCCCGCTCGTCAACGACCTCGGGCTGCGCCCGGACGGCACGCCGGACACCATGTACATCTCCGACCACGGCGCCCGCGCCTCGGCCGGCCAGACGTACGCGCTCGCCGGCCGGCAGGGCGACTGGACCGCGATCTGGTACCTCGGCCAGAAGGCGTGGTTCCACAACCCGGCCTCCGCGCCCACCGCCAAGTGGGCCACCGGCTTCGTGGTGACCCCGCGGCCCGGCAAGGCCACCATCCCGGTGTACGGCCGCGCCTACCCGGAGCAGTCCGCCTACCCGGACACCATCCCGTACCAGGCCATCTCTCCGCTGCAGTACACGTTCGCCGCCGGCCAGCGGTACGCGGTCGGCGGGGTGCTGCCCGGCGAGTACTACCGGGCGGTCTCGTTCGACGGTTCCGCGCCGGGTGACCGGACCGTGGTACGCGGGAAGAACCAGTACGTGCAGGTCCAGTTCGGCCACCGGATCATGTTCGTGAACCTGGACGACGTGCTGATCCTGCCGTCCCCGGTCGGCGCGCCGCGCTGACCTCTCCCCGAGAACGCGAAGGCCCCCGGTCCGTGCGGACCGGGGGCCTTTCGGTGTGACCGAGGTCAGGTGACCCGGACGAAGCCGGCGAGCGGCTGGGTGTTGATGCTCGACACCTGGACCGGCTTGCCTGTCCGGGGCGCGTGCACCATCACCCCGTTGCCGAGATAGAGCCCGACGTGATGCAGATCGGAGCCGAAGAACACCAGGTCACCCGGGCGCGCCTCGGAACGGGACACCTTGCGGCCCTCGTTCCACTGCGCGCCGGTGAAGTGGGTGAGCGAGATGCCCGCCGCCTTGTACGCGTACTGCGTGAGGCCGGAGCAGTCGAACGCGTTCGGGCCGGTGGCGCCCCACACGTACGGGTCGCCGACCTGGGCGCACGCCGTCGCGATCGCGGTACGCGCGGCGCTACTCACCACGCCGTCGATCTTCGGGCAGCCCGCCGGGCGGATCGAGGTCACCGGCAGCATCGCGGTGAGTCGCTTGATCTCCGAGTCGATCTGCTTCTTCTTCGCCGCGAGGTCGTTCTGCTGCTTGGTCTCCAGCTCGATCAGCTCGTCGAGCTTCTCCTTCTGCCTGTTGTACTCGTCCCGCACCTTGAGCACACCGGCGATCTGACGGCGCTGGTCGTCGGCGATCCGGTCCAGCATGACCAGCTGCTCGGCCAGCGTGCCCGGCTTGGTGCTCACCAGCAGCGCGCCCAGCTCCTGCGACGGGCCCTGGATGTAGTAGCGGGCCGCGATGTCGCCAACCTTGTTCATGGCGAGCGTGGAGGCCAGCTCCAGCGGCACCATCTTGTCCTTCAGCGCCTTGGACTTCTTCTGGTTGGCGCGAAGCTGCGAGCGGACCTTGTTGAACTGCTCGATGGTGGGTTCGAGCTGCTCCCACTGCTTGTCGATCTGCGCGTCGATCTCGTCCACCGACGGCGCCGCGTGCGCCGGAGCCGTCAGCATCCCGGCGCCGACCGCGGCGGCCGCGACCAGGGTGACCAGACGGCGTGCCATCCGGTGGAACCCGGCACGTCGGCCGGGTGGAGCGCTCGGGGCGTGACGTTGAGGGGGCGTGGTTGCCACCGGCACGGACTCCTTTGCAACCGACCGCCGGGCGCCTCGCGAGAGGGAAGATCGAGGCAGACGACCCACAGCGGTCGGTGCCCCACATTAGGGAAGGCGTCCGGTGGAATCAAGGCGACCGTTTGTTCAATCACGTATCCGCAATCGATTGCACACCAAGGGTATTCATTTCATCTTCCGACGATGGCTGTCAATACGTCGTCGAGCGTCACCACGCCCATCGGCCGCCGTCCGTCGCTGACCAGCACCATGTGGCGGCGTTCGCGGCGCATCGCGAGCAGCAGGTCGGCGAGCGTACGGTCCGGCGGCACCACCGCCAGCGGCCGGTAGACAGCGGCCGGCACGGGGGCCCGGCGACTCGCGCCGGCGTACCCGAGCACGTCCTTCACGTGCACGAAACCGAGCACCCGGCGGGTGGACCGCTGCACCACCGGGAAGCGGGACCGGCCGGTGCGGGTCGCCAGCACCTCCAGCGACGCCGGTGAGACGTCCTCGGCGACTGTGGTGACAGTGGACCACTGTTGCAGCGCGTCCGCCGCCGTACGGCTGTGCAGGGCCAGCGCGCCGGTGATCCGGGCGTGCTCCTCGGCGTCCAGCAACCCCTCGGTACGCGCCTGCGAGACCAGCCCGGCCAGTTCCTCGGCGGTGAACACGGTTTTCACCGCGTCTGTCGCCTCCACCCGCCACCACCGCAGGACCTGCCGGGACGCCCACTTCATCGCCAGCAGCAGCGGCTTGGTGACCAGGCAGAACGCCAGCATGGCCGGGCCGAGCCAGAGCGCCGAGGGCTCCGGACCGGCCAGCGTGATGTTCTTCGGCACCATCTCGCCGACCACCGTGTGCAGGAACACCACCACCGCCAGCGCGATGACGAAGGTCACCGGGTGCACCGCCGAGGCGGGCATCCCCAGCGCGGCGAACGGCCCCTCCAGCAGGTGGGCCAGCGCCGGCTCGGCGATCGCGCCGAGGCCGAGGGAACAGACGGTGATGCCGAGCTGCGCTCCGGCGATCATCAGCGGAATCTGGTTCATCGCGGCCAGCGCCCACCGGGCCCGCTTCGACGTCGCCGCAAGCGGTTCGATCACCGTACGGCGGGAGGCGATCAGGGCGAACTCGCTGCCCACGAAGAACGCGTTGCCGAGCAGCAACACCACCGCCACGAGTAGCTCAGGCACCGTCGTCGGGCTCCTCGGGGCGCACCACCCGCACCTGCTCGATCCGGTGCCGGTCGACCTCCACCACCGTGAACTCGTACCCGGCCTCGTCGACCGTCTCGCCCGGCACCGGGATGTGGCCCAGCCGCGCCATCAGGAAGCCGCCCAGCGTCTCGTACGGCCCGTCGGGCAGCCGGAACCCGGTCTGCTCGACCAGTTCGTCGGCGCGCAGCACGCCGTCGGCCAGGACGGTCCGCTCGCCGCCCGGCACGGTGAGCTCCACCGGCCCGGCGTCGTCGACCGCGTCCGGGTCGAACTCGTCGGCGATCTCCCCGACCAGTTCCTCGACCAGGTCCTCCACCGTCACCACGCCGTCGGTGCCGCCGTACTCGTCCACCACGATCGCCAGGTCCGCCCCGGCGGCCTTCAGCGCGGCCAGCACCCCGTTCAGGTTGAGGCTCTCCGGCACGTACACCGGTTCCCGGGCCACCGCGGCCACCGAGGTGACGGCCCGGCGGGCCAGCGGCACCCCCAGCGCGTCGGGCACCCCGGCGACGCCGGTGACCAGGTCGAGCGTCTCCTCGTAGACCGGGAACCGGGTCCGGCCGGTCTGCCGGGAGAGGTCCAGCAGGTCGGCGACGGACGCGGTGGCGCGCAGCGCGGTGACGTCCACCCGGGGCGTCATCGCCTCGGCGGCCCGCTTGTCACCGAAGCGGATCGTGCGCCGCAGCAGCATCGCGGTGTCCGGCGGCAGCGCGCCGGCCCGCGCCGAGATGGCGGCGAGCAGGCCCAGCTCTTCCGGGGAGCGGGCGCTGGCCAGCTCCTCCTGCGGCTCCACGCCGAGGCGGCGCACCAGCCGGTTGGCTGATTCGTTCAGCAGCCGGATCAGCCAGCCGAACGTGCGGGAGAACGCGCGCATCGGCGCGGCGGTGGCGAGCGCCGCCGGCATCGGGCGGGCCAGCGCCAGGTTCTTCGGCACCAGCTCGCCGAAGAGCATCGAGATGAGCGTGGCGAGGGCCAGCGCGAGCAGGCCGGAGAAGCGTTCCGCGCCGCCGAGCGGATGCAGCAGCGGGGCGAAGATCCGGGCCAGCGCGGGTTCGGCGAGGTAGCCGGTGAGCAGCGCGGTGAGGGTGATGCCGAGTTGCGCGCCGGAGAGCTGGAAGGACAGTTCGCGCAGCGCGCGGCGTACCGTGGCGGCCCGGCCGTCGCCCTCGCCGGCCCGCCTGTCGATCTCCGCCCGGTCCACGGTGACGAGGGCGAACTCGGCCGCGACGAAGAAGGCGTTGCCGGCGGTCAGTAGCACGAAACCGACCAGGGGCAACAGCGTCAGAAGAAGAAGGCCGTCGATGGGCGTGATTGTGGCACGCGAGCGCCGACGGTGGGCCCCCGTGGCGCGCGACGGCGGCGGCACCGCACGGGTGCCGCCGCCGTCGTGGTCCGGCTTCTGCCGGGGTACGCCTCAGCTCGCGCTCGGCGCGACCTCCGGCTCGCCGGCCGGGGCCTCCGGCTTGACCGAGCGCAGCAGCACGCTGGCCACGTCGACCACCTCGACCTGTTCGCCCGCGCCCTTGCCGTTCACGCCGTCGTTCAGCATCGTCGAGCAGAACGGGCAGCCGACCGCGATGGTCTTCGCCCCGGTGGACATGGCCTCCTCGACCCGGTCCACGTTGATCCGCTTGCCGATCTTCTCCTCCATCCACATCCGGGCGCCGCCGGCGCCGCAGCAGAAGGAGCGCTCGCTGTTACGCGGCATCTCGGTCAGCTCGCCCTGGATCGAATCGCCGAGCACCTCACGCGGCGCGGCGAAGATCCGGTTGTGGCGGCCCAGGTAGCACGGGTCGTGGTAGGTGACGCCGCCGTCCACCGGCTGCACCGGGGTGAGCTTGCCGGCGCTGACCAGGTGGGCCAGCAACTGGGTGTGGTGCACGACCTCGAACTCGCCGCCGAGCTGGCCGTACTCGTTGCCGAGCGTGTTGAAGCAGTGCGGGCAGGTGGCGACGATCTTGCGCTTGGTCTTCTCCCGGCCCTCGAACGCCTCGTTCAGCGTCTCGACGTTCTGCTGGGCGAGCATCTGGAAGACGAACTCGTTGCCGATGCGGCGGGCCGGGTCACCGGAGCAGGTCTCGCCCTCGCCGAGGATGGCGAAGGAGACGCCCGCCTCGTTGAGCAGCGTGGCGACCGCACGGGTGGTCTTCTTGGCCCGGTCCTCGAACGCGCCGGCGCAGCCGACCCAGAACAGGTACTCGAAGTCGTCGACCTCGCCGACCCGCGGCACCTCGAACCCGAGGCCCTTGGTCCAGTCCTCGCGGGTGTTCTGCGGGGCGCCCCACGGGTTGCCCTTGTTCTCCAGGTTGCGCAGCATGACGCCGGCCTCGGACGGGAAGCTCGACTCGATCAGCACCTGGTAGCGGCGCATGTCGACGATGTGGTCCACGTGCTCGATGTCCACCGGGCACTGCTCGACGCACGCGCCACAGGTGGTGCAGGACCAGAGCACGTCCGGGTCGATGACGCCGCCCTCGTCGGCGGTGCCGATCAGCGGCCGGTCGGCCTCGGCCATGGCGAGCACGTCGACGCCGGCCAGCTGCTCCTGCGTCGCCTTCTCCTCGCCGGTGAGGTCCTTGCCGCCGCCGGCCAGGAGGTAGGGCGCCTTGGCGTACGCGTGGTCGCGCAGGCTCAGCACCAGCAGCTTCGGCGACAGCGGCTTGCCGGTGTTCCAGGCCGGGCACTGCGACTGGCAGCGGCCGCACTCGGTGCAGGTGCTGAAGTCGAGCAGGCCCTTCCAGCTGAACTGCTCGACCTGGGCGACGCCGAACTGGTCCTTCTCCGGGTCGGCCTCCTCGAAGTCCAGCGGCTTGCCCTCGCTGGTCATCGGGCGCAGCGGGCCGAGGCCCGAGCCGGCCGGCTTCTCCGGGTCGCGCTTGAAGAAGATGTTCGGGAAGGCCAGGAAGCGGTGCCAGGCCACGCCCATGGTGACGTTCAGCGAGATCACGATGAGCCAGGTCATCGAGATGCAGATCTTGATGAGCGCGGCGACGCTGACGCCGGCCTCCCAGTTCGGGAGGACCGAGCCGATCGCGTGGCTGAGCGGGGCGGCCCAGACCGGGTACTCGAAGTGGTCGGTGGCGACCTTGAAGCCCCGGATCACGAACCCGAAGATCAGGACCAGCAGGACGACCCACTCGACGAAGTAGCCCTGCCACATGCTCGAACCGGTGAACCGGGAGCGGTTCTCCGCGCGGCCCGGCCGGTTGCGCAGGCGGATCGCCATCAGTACCAGGATGCCGACCAGGCCGAGGATGCCGATCCACTCGGTGACCAGGCCGAAGATCGTCCAGTGCCCGATGATCGGCAACCCGCCGCCGGTCGAGACGACCTCGAAGTAGGCCTCCAGCACCAGCAGCGACAGCACGATGAAGCCGACCATCACGAACCAGTGAGCGGCGCCGACCACGCTCCACTTCAGCATGCGGGTGTGACCTGCGGTCTCCACCAGCATCTTCTTGGTACGCGCGCCCTTGTCGCCGAAGCGCTCCGGCGCGGGCTGACCGAGCCGGATGACGGCGGTCATCTTCATGACCGCGCGCACCGCAAGCCACACCGCGACAGCGGTGATGGCGGCCGCGAGGATCGTGGTGACGATCTGGACGCTGCCCATCGAGTTGGCCTCCCGGTCTGCTGCTTGTCCGTGCAGCCTACGCGCAAGGTTACCCAGCAGTAACGTGAGTCTTCTCGCACCAGGCCACGCCGCCCTGCGCACACCTTAGGTGTAGCGGCGACGAAGCGCCTGGCAGGGGCGGCGTGGCGTGACCTACGCCGGGTCGACGGGCGGCCGGCTCAGCGCCAGCGGGAGAGCAGGATCAGCGAGGAGACCATCGCGCCGAAGCCGACAGCGAGGTTCCAGTAACCCCAGGTGGCGACCGGGTACGCCTGCTCGGACAGGTAGTAGAGCACCAGCCAGCCGATGCCGACCACGATCAGCGCGACCGCCGTGACCGGCAGCCAGACCGGGCTAGGCTTGCGCGTCGACGCCGTCGCCGTCGGACGAACGTCCGTGGGCGGGGTGTACACCTTCTTCTTGCGGACCTGAGACTTGGGCACGACGCTCTCCAGAGGGGGGTACGACCTCGTCCGGCCTGACAACCGGGCGCGAGGGCGACGGTCCATGGCCAATAATGTTCGACAGCTAGCGTAGTCCCGACGGACCGTCCAGGCCACGAATGGGGCCAGGCCGGTGCACTCAGTAACCGGAAAGAGCGGACTTTCCGGGTCGATCAGGTCGGTTCGCATCGGCGCGAGCCGGAACGAGACGACGGGAAAGGGAACGCCCGGTGGAGTACACGTCCGGCGCCGCCTCCTGGCAGAAGGTCCTCCGCCGCGCGGCAGCCGCCCTGCTGCCCCGGCGCGCCCGCCAGCGCCGCCCGGGCTGGTCGATCGGCGTACCCCTGATCGCCGCCGCGGCCGGGCTGCTGTTCACCACCACCGCCACCACCGCGGGCGGCACGCCGCTGCGCGAGGACCGCCGGCCCCAGCTCACCCAGCTGATCGAGGACCGCCGGGAGCAGGTGGCGGCGAGCGAGGCGAAGGCCGCCCGGCTCCGCACCGAGGTGGAGGAGCAGACCGCCGCGCTGGCCGGCGCCGACGGGCCGATCAAGACCGAGCGGGACCGGGCCGCCGCGAGCCGGCAGGCCGCCGGGTTCACCGCGCTCACCGGCAGCGGCGTGACGGTCGAGCTGAACGACGCCGACCGCCGGCCCGACCAGCCGCTGCCCAAGGGCGCCAGCAACGACGACCTGGTCGTGCACCAGGGCGACGTCCAGGCGGTGGTCAACGCGCTCTGGGCCGGCGGCGCGGAGGCCATGTCAATCATGAACGTCCGCGTGCTCAGCACCAGCGCGGTACGCTGCGTCGGTAACACCCTGCTGCTGCACGGCCGGGTGTACTCCCCTCCTTTCAAGATCGTGGCAATCGGCGACCCCGCGGAACTCCAGCGGGCGCTCGCCGCCTCTGAGGGAGTGCGGGTGTTCAAGGAAGTGGCTGAGCACTACCAACTCGGCTACGTCGAGCGCGTCTCCACAGTCACCGTGCCGGCGTTCGAGGACTCCACCGCGTTGCAGTCGGCGACGGTGCCCCGGTGAGCGGCGGCGACCCCCGGGACCGCCGCGGCCACGACCGCCAGGAGGAGCCCACCGCGTTCCTCCCCAAGGTCGAGCGCCCGGCCCCCGCCCCGGCGTCGCCGCCCCCGCTCGACCTGCCCTGGCCCGACGCCGGACCGTCGCACACCTCTCCGGCGCGACGGGGCCCGTTCCCACCGACGCCCGCCCCACCACGGAGCGCCCCGCCACGGACCGCCCCACCGTCGACCGCCCCGCCGTCGACCGCCCCACCGTCGGCCGCCCCGCCACGGTCCGCTCCGCCGCCCTGGCCGGGCAACCAGGCCCATCCGCCGGCCGGCCCGCACCACGTCGAGGCCGACAGGCGGTTCCGCCCCTCCGCCGGCGGGATTCCCGAATCCGGGTTCCAGCCCTCCGGTGGCAGAGTTCCCGAGTCCGGGTTCCAGCCTTCCGGTGACGGGATCCCCGAGTCGGCGCACCGATCGCCCGGCCGTCCGGGCGCGGGCGGGTCCGGCCCGGCGCGTTTCGCCGGGCCGGCCGGACCCGGCACCGGCCAGCCGAGTGGTCCACCGCAGCACACGGCCGCGCCCCAGCGCGGGCCCGGGATGCGTCCCGCCACGCCGGCCGACGTGCCGCCCCGGACGGGCGAACGCACGACGCGACCGGGCGACGTCCCACCCCCGGCGGGTCAACGCCGGACGCGACCCGGCGATGCCCCGCCCGGGACGGGTGAGCGGCAGATGCGGCCGGGCGCGTACGGACCGGCGGCGCACCAGAATCCCGCCCGCCCGGCCGGCGGCGCGCTCCCGCCGGAACGCGGTGTGCGCGGGGCCCAGCCGCCGCACACCGGCCCGCAGCCGTGGGAGAACGGAGGACGTACGCCGGGGGGCGAGGGACGGCAGGCGGCCGGTGCGCCCGGCGTACCCCGGTTCGGCGGCCCGGCCGACGCGGACCGGACCCCGCCGGCCGACCCGGGAGCGACGGCGGTGCTGCCCGCCGTCACCCGGCCGCCCGCGGACCCCCGGATGGACGCCACCGGGCTGATGGGCGCGGTGCCTCCGGCGCCGGACGCGGCGGACAGCGGCGACGAGCCACCGGCCGAGCCGCCCCGCCCCCGGCGCGGCGAGCGGGTGGTGCAGTTGCGGCCCGAGCAGACCGGCGAGGGCTACCGGAGCGTCTACTCCGAGCTGACCCGCCCCAGCGCCGGCTCCCGGCTGCGCACCGTCGTACGCGGCGCCGGCGAACTGCTCATCACGTTCGGCCTGGTGGTGCTCCTCTTCGCCGGCTACGAGATCTGGGGCAAGGCGGTCATCGTCGACGCCCACCAGAGCGACCTGAACAGCCAGCTCGCCCAGGAGTGGGGCGCGGACCCGACGGTCGCCCCGACCACCGGGCCGACCGTGAAGCCGAAGCCGCCGGCCAACGGAAAACCGGTCGCCGGCCTCTACATCCCCAAGTTCGACAAGCACTGGGTGGTGGTCGAGGGGGTCACCCCCAACGACATCCGGTACGCCCCGGGCCGCTACCCGGACAGCGCCATGCCCGGCGAGGTGGGCAACTTCGCCGTGGCGGGCCACCGGATCCGCTCCACGTTCTGGCGGCTGGACGAGCTGAAGACCGGCGACGCCATAGTGGTCGAGACCCGCACCGACTGGCTCGTCTACCGCGTGTACGAGCAGCGCATCGTCAAGCCGTCCCAGGTCGAGGTGGTCGCGCCGGTGCCGGGCAAGCCGGGCCAGAAGCCCACCGAGAAGCTGCTCACGCTCACCACCTGCAACCCGAAGTTCGACAACTACCAGCGGCTGATCATCCACGCCCGGCTGGACACCGTCCAGGCCAAGTCGGCGGGCCGCCCGGCCGAACTGGAGACGTGAGCCGTGTACTCCTGGATCTGGCGGAAACTTCCCTTCGGGCTGCCCGGAAAGCTGATCGGCTCGCTGCTGCTGGCCACCGCCACCGTCGCGCTGCTCTGGTTCGTGGTGTTCCCGTGGGCCGAGCCGCTGCTGCCCTTCGACGACGTGCAGGTCACCCAGGACTCCGGCGTACCGGGTGACGGCGGGCTCACCGAGCCGACCGGGCTGCCCGGCGACGAGGAGCTGCCGTACAGCACCGAGACGAACAACGCCCCGCCCCCCACCCCGAACAGGTGACCCCGATGCGTGTCCTGGTGATCGACAACTACGACTCGTTCGTCTTCAACCTCGTGCAGTACCTCGGCCAGCTCGGGGCCGACTGCGACGTACGGCGCAACGACGAGATCGACGTCGCCGAGGTGGGCCGGGCGGGCGCCGGTGGCATCCTGCTGTCTCCCGGTCCGGGCAGCCCGGACCGGGCCGGCATCTGCCTGGACGTCATCCGCGAGTACGCCGGCAAGCTCCCGATCTTCGGCGTCTGCCTCGGTCACCAGGCGATCGGCGAGGCGTTCGGCGCCACAGTGGCGCGCGCGCCGGAACTGCTGCACGGCAAGACCTCCGAGGTACGCCACGACGGCGTGGGCGTGCTCGTCGGCCTGCCCGACCCGTTCACCGCCACCCGTTACCACTCGCTCGCCGTACTGCCCGAGACGCTGCCGGACGAGCTGGAGGTCACCGGCCGGACCGGCTCCGGCGTGGTGATGGCGATGCGGCACCGGACGCTGCCCATCGAGGGCGTGCAGTTCCACCCGGAGTCGGTGCTGACCGAGGGCGGTCACCTCATGCTGGCGAACTGGCTGGCCGCCTACGGCTTCCCGGAAGCGCTGGAGCGTGCCCCGGAGCTGGCCGCCGAGGTCGACGCCCGCCGCCGGGCCGCCTTCGCCGCAGCCTGACCGCTCGCCCCGACGATCATGAAGTTGACGGCGTTCGACGCCCGATTTGTCGCCGTCAAGTTCATGATCGACGGGGAAGGGGCGGGCGCTGGGACGGGCGCGGCGGCGGCCCCGGGATCGGGGACGCCGCCGCGTCGTCGGTCAGGTGATGCTCAGCGTTCGGTACGGCTGGGCGCGATGGTCGGGAACGGGAAACCACTGCCGCCGCCGTTGCCGCCGCCACCGCCCGGCGTGGTCGGCGTCGTGCTGGGGCTGCCGCTCGGCGTCGGGCTGGTCGGCTCCTCGTCCTCGCGCGGCACGTCGACCTCGATGGTCACCCGCTCGCCCTTGGCCAGCTTCGTCTTGCCGGCCGGCGACTGTTTGCTGACCTTGCCCGCCTGGGACGGGTCGACCTCGTTGCCCTCCCGGACCCGGACCGTGTAGCCGGCCTCCTTGAGCTGTTGTGTCGCCTGCTCCTCGGTGTAGCCGATGACGGTCGGCACCTCGCCGACGTTGCCCTTGGAGACCTTGAGCGTCACCTTGCTGCCCTCGGCGACCGAGCTGCCCTCGGTGGGCGAGACGGAAATGACCTGACCCTCCGGCGCGCTGTCGTTGACATCCTCGCGAACGGGAACCAGCTCAAGTTCCGTCAGTCGGTCCTTCGCGGCGTTGTAGGTACTGCCCTTCAGCCCGGTGGGGACGGTCACCTGGCCCGGACCGGTGCAGACCTTGACGGTGACCTCGGTGTCCTTGTCCACCCGCTGGCCGAACGTCGGGCTCTGCTCGACCACCGAGCCCTTCTCGCAGGTGGTGTTCTGCACCGGATCGCCTGTGCCGTACCGCAGCCCGGCCTGGGTGAGCGCGGCCTTCGCGTCGTCCGCCGACCGGCCCACCAGCTGGGGCACCGACACCTTCTCGTTGCCGGCCTGGTTGAGCCAGAGCGCTGTCCCCAGCGCGATCACCGCGAGCACGCCGAGCGCGGCGAACGCCGCGATGACCCAGGACGAGCTCTTTCGCTTGCCCGGATCGCCGACCCGCGCCACCGGCTGCGGGCGGGTCTGCGGGCCCATCATCTGGGTCTGCTGCGCCTGCTGGTAGCCGCCCGCGGCGGCGCCCATCGGCATGGTCTCCTCGGCCGGCATCACCGGGGTGGCCAGCACCGGCCGGCCGGCAGCGGCGCGGAGCAGGTCCGCCCGCATCTCACCGGCGCTCTGGTAGCGGTTGAGCGGGTTCTTCGACAGCGCCTTGAGCACGATGGCGTCGACCGCCGGGTTGACGTCCGGGTTGATCGTGCTCGGCGTCGGCGGCTGCTCCCGCACGTGCTGGTACGCGACGCTGACCGGGCTGTCGCCGACGAACGGCGGGTGGCCGCAGAGCAGCTCGAACAGCACGCAGCCGGCCGCGTAGACGTCGGAGCGGGCGTCGACCGCCTCGCCGCGCGCCTGCTCGGGAGAGAGGTATTGTGCGGTGCCGATGACCGCGCTGGTCTGCGTCATCGTGGTGGCGCCGCTGGCCAGCGCGCGGGCGATGCCGAAGTCCATCACCTTGACCTGGCCGGTCTGGGTGAGCATCACGTTGCCGGGCTTGATGTCCCGGTGGATGATCCCGTGCCGGTGGCTGAACTCCAGCGCCGCGCACATGTCGGCGCAGATCTCCAGCGCCCGGCGCGGCTGGAGCCGCCCCTCGACGCCGAGGACCTCCTTGAGCGTCCTGCCGTTCACGAACTCCATCACGATGAACGGCAGGGTTTCGCCCGTCGGGCCGGTTTCCTCACCGGTGTCGTAGACGGCGACGATGGCCGGGTGGTTCAGCGAGGCGGCGTTCTGGGCCTCGCGGCGGAACCGCATCTGGAAGGTGGCATCCCGGGCCAGGTCGGCACGGAGCATCTTGATCGCGACATCCCGCCCGAGCCGGAGGTCGCGGCCGCGGTGCACCTCGGCCATGCCGCCGTAGCCCAGCAGCTCGCCGACCTGATACCTGCCACCGAGCAGGCGGGCCTGCGCTGTCATCGCGTGTCTCGTCCTTCGCTCGTCGTCGTACCGCCGTCGGCCGGCAGGAGGCGTACCTCACGACGGTACGACGTGCGGACCGGATAGTCGCCTCCGTGCGGCCGCACCGCGCCGGAGGTCACGCTCACACTCGCCGGAGCGGATGCGGTAGCACCGTATTTCCGGTACAGGAACGAAATCACGCCCGAGCAGAGGATGACCAGCACGGCCACCACGATCGCCGTCGTCCAGAGCCCGGACCGGGAGCGCCGGGGCGGAGGCGGCGCGGCCGGGCGCGCGTACGGCATGGGGTTGTGCTGGGGCACGGGCCGCTGCGGTACGGGTGCCGCGCCACGCGGCGCCACCGGCGGGCGGGGCATCGGGGCCGGGTGGGCGATCACGGCCGGGCGCTGCGTCACCGGCGGGCGGGCCGGCGAAACGGGCGGACGGGCCGGGGAGACCGGCGGACGGGGCTGCGGATGCGCGGCGGCGGCCGGTGGCTGCGGCCGGGGAGCGGTCGGCACCTGAGCGCGTGCGACGGGTGCGGCCGGTGAGGCGGGCGCGGCCGAGATGGGCCGTCCGGCGCGGGCCGCCTGGGAGAGCGCGAGCTTGGCCTGCCGGGCGATGCTCGCCAGCGCGGCGGCGCTGGGCCAGCGGGCGGAAGGGTCCTTCGCCATGGCCCGCTCCACGATGGCCCGGACCTGCGGCGGGATGTCGGCCGGAAGCGCCCGGGGCGTCTCCCGAACGTGCTTCATGGCGATTTCGAGCGGGTTGTCCCCCTCGAAGGGGCGTCGGCCCGCGAGGCACTGGTACGCGACCACGCCGAGCGCGTAGACGTCCGAGGCGGGCGTGGCCACCGCGCCGGTGGCCTGCTCGGGCGAGATGTACGAGGCGGTGCCGAGCACCGAGCCGGCGGCGGTGAGCTGGCCCACCAGCTCGGAGCGGGCGATGCCGAAGTCGGTGAGCACGAGCGTGCCGTTCGGCCGGACCAGCAGGTTGCCGGGCTTCACGTCGCGGTGCACGATGCCCTTCTCGTGCGCCGCGTGCAGCGCGTCGGCGGCCTGGGCCAGCAGCGCCATGGTCCGCGCCGGGGTCAGCCGGCCGACCCGGCTGAGCGTGGCCGAGAGCGCGTCGCCCTCGACGTACTCCATCACCAGGAACGCGATGTGCTGGTCGCTGCCGAAGTCGTAGACGTCGACCACGCCCGGGTGGTTGATGGTCGCCATGGTCCGCGCCTCGCCGCGGAACCGCTCGGCGAAGCCCGGCTCGTCCAGCAGCGCGGGGAGCAGGCTCTTGACCGCGACGGTACGGCCCAGCACCTGGTCGGTGCCGCGCCACACGTCGCCCATGCCACCGCTGGCGATCCGCTCGTCGAGGCGGTAGCGGTTGCCGAGCTTCACCCCCGGGCTCAGCACGTCAGCGCCTCCCGGAGTCCGCGATGGCCGCCGCCATGATCCGGCCGGCGATGCGGGCCGCCTCGGCGCTGCCGCCGTTGCCCGCCTGCTCCAGCTCGACGCAGACGGCGGACAGCGGCGTGCCGTCCTTGTCCAGGGCGAAGCCGATGAACCAGCCGTGGTCCGGGGTGTTCGGGCCGGACTGCGCGGTACCGGTCTTGCCGCCGACCAGGTAGCCGTCGATGGCGGCCCGGCGGCCGGTGCCCTCCTTCACCACGTTCTGCATCATGTCGCGCAGGTCGGCGGCGACCTGGCCGCTGATCGGGCGGCGCAGCTCGCGCGGCTGGGCGGGGTCGTAGACGGTGGTGCGGTCCGGCCCGAGCAACTGCTTGACCAGGTACGGACGCATCTGCTTGCCGTCCTTGTTGGCCACCGCGGCAGCGATCAGCGCGCCCTGCAGCGGCGTCATCCGCACGTTGTTCTGGCCGATCGACGACTGGGCGAGCGCGGCCGGGTCGGTGCTGCCGTCCGGGTTCTGCATGTCGCCGGTGCGGCTGGCCGCCACCGGCAGGCCACCCTCGCCGAGCTGGCCGACGGTGAGGTCGTCCTGCTCGAAGCCGAACTGCTTGGCCTTCTCCTTCACCTTGTCCGCGCCGAGCCGTACGCCGAGCTGGGCGAAGCCGGTGTTGCAGGACTCGGTGACCGCCTCGCGCAGCGTCACCTGCGACTCGGGGCAGATCGACGGCGCGGCGTTGCGGATCGGCTGCCCGGCGCCGGGCGCGGTGTAGCTGGAGCCGGCGGGGATGCGGGTCTGCTGGCCGACGCCGTTCTCCAGCGCGGCAGCCGCCATGATGATCTTGAAGGTGGAGCCGGGCGGCAGCGTCTCGGACAGCGCCCGGTTCGCCAGCGGCCGATCCTTGTCCTTCTCCAGCGTGTTGTACGCCCGGTCCGCCTCGGTGCTGTTGTGGCTGGCCAGCGGGTTCGGGTCGAAGCTCGGCATGGAGACCAGCGCCTGCACCGCGCCGGTACGCGGGTCGATCGCGATCGCCGCGCCCTTCGTCGCGCCCACCTGGTTGTCGTTCAGCTGCTTGTACGCCGTCTCCTGGGCCCGCTTCGACAGCGTCAGCACCACGTTCCCGCCACCGGTCTCGTCACCGGTGAACATGTCCTTGATCCGGTTGGCGATCAGCGCGTCGCTGGTGCCGGCGAGGAAGTCGTTCTCCACCCGCTCGATACCGCTCGCGCTGCCGTTTACCGGCTTCCAGCCGAGCACGTGCGCGTACATCTCGCCGCCCGGGTAGGTGCGCTGGTACTTCAGCTCACCGCCGGTCTCCTTGCTGAGCGCGTACGCGGTGCCGCCGACCTCGATGTTGCCGCGCTTGCGGTCGTACTCGGCGACCTGGACCCGGCCGTTGTAGTCACTGTTGCGGTATTCGTCGGCCTTGTAGGCCTGGATCCAGTTCAGGTTCGCGAAGAGGAGCCCGAACAGGACCATCACGACCACGCCGACGCGGCGCAGAGGGGCGTTCACGGTCGGATCACCTCCGTCGGGGCGCCGTGCAACTGCTCGGGTGGACCACCGGACGGCCGGGCCGCCGGGCCGCCACCACCGGTCACCGGTCGGCGGGCACCGTCGGAGACGCGCAACAGCACCGCGATCAGCAGCCAGTTCGCCATCAGCGAGGAGCCACCGGCGGACAGGAACGGGGTGGTCTGGCCGGTCAGCGGGATGAGCTTGCTGATGCCGCCGACGATGACGAAGACCTGCAGGCCCAGCGTGAACGCCAGGCCACCGGCGAGCAGCTTGCCGAACGAGTCCCGCACCGCCAGCGCGGCGCGCAGACCCCGCTCCACGATCAGCAGGTAGATCACCAGCAGCGCGGAGAGACCGAACAGGCCGATCTCCTCACCGATGCCGGCGAAGATGAAGTCGGTCTGCACCTCGGGCAGCAGCGTCGGCTGGCCGCCACCCGGACCGGCCCCGAACAGACCGCCGGTGCCGAGCGTGAGCAGGCCCTGCACCAACTGGTAACCCCGGTCGTACGGCTCGGCGAACGGGTCGAGCCAGATCTGCGCCCGGTCGTAGAAGTTCGCGAACGGGCCGCCCACGGTGCTGCCCAGCACGTACGCCAGATAGGCGCCGCCGAAGAACAGGATCAGACCGATGAGCAGCCAGCTCACCCGCTCGGTGGCGATGTAGAGCGTCACCACGAACATGCCGAAGTAGAGCAGCGAGGTGCCCAGGTCCTTCTCGAAGATCAGGACCAGGAGGCTGACCAGCCACACCACCAGCACCGGGCCGAGGTCGCGCCCACGCGGGAAGTCGATGCCGAGCACCCGCCGGCTGGCGAGCGAGAGCACCTCACGCTTGCGCACCAGGTAGTAGGCGAAGAACGTGAGCAGGGCCAGCTTGGCGAACTCGCCCGGCTGGATGGAGAACCCGCCGAACTTGATCCACAGCTTGGCGCCGTTGATCTCGGAGAAGCGGCTGGGCAGCACCGCCGGGATCATCACCAGCACGATGCCGGCGAGGCCCAGCGTGTACGCGTACCGGGACAGCGACCGGTGGTCGCGCAGGATCGCCAGCAGCCCGGCGGCAAGCACCACGGCGGCCAGCGTCCAGGCGAGCTGCCGGCCACCGGTGCCGGCGAAGATGGCCAGGTCCTCCCGCTCCGCGGGCGCGGCCTTGGCCAGGTCGTACCGGCGCAGGAAGCCCACGCCGATGCCGTTGAGCAGGGCCACCGCCGGCAGCAGCGCCGGATCGGCGTACGGCGCCAGCCAGCGGATCACCAGGTGCAGGCCGAGGAAGACCAGCCCCAGCGCGGCGGCCGGGATCCAGAAGTCGGACGTGATCGTGTCCAGCGCCTTCGCCTCGACCATCGCCGCGTACGCCGCCACGAGCACCATGGCGAGCAGGAGCAGGGACAGCTCGGCGTTACGCCGGGACCGGGCCAGGCGTACGCCGGACTGCTCGCCCGTCGAAGCGGGCGAGGCGGCCGGTACGGCGGCTGCGGTCACGGATACGTCCTCGGGATCGAGCCGGCACTCACTGCGGCGACCGGCAACCCGCCGGATCGGCCGGCGGAACGGTGTCGGAGGGAACGGCGTCGGGCGTGGTGGTGAACGTCGGCGTCGGCGCGTCGGGGGTGGGCGTCGACGCGCCCGCGGGCGGCGTGGACGGGAGCGGGCTGCCGCTCGGCGGGGGCAGCGGGTCGGTGGTGGCCACCGGCGTCGGACTGGTCACACCGGGCGTCGGGTCGGGCGGGCAGAGCGGCTTGAGGTTCGGGTTGCCCGGGTCGTCGCTGGTCAGCTCCGCCAGCCGGCGCTCGGCGTCCGGCTCGTTGCGGGCCTGGATGCCCTGCTTCACCCGCTCCTGGGCGGCCAGCGTCAGGTCGTCGAGCCGGGCGTTACTGCGCTCGTGCACGTTCGACAGGTCCAGCCCGGCGACCTGGCCGGGCACGCCGCGGAAGACCGCGAGCTGGCCGTCGTCGGTGGCGCCGACGTAGTACTGCCGCTGGGTGTACGTCCAGCCGCCGAACACGCCGCCGCCGACGATGACCGCGAGCGCCAGCACCATCGCGACGGTGCGCAGCGGTCGGCGGCGCCGGCCGTCGGGCTCGTCGTCGCGGTTGTCCGCCGGCTCCTCGGGGACGGGTGGCCGGGGCGCGGACAGCGCCGAGGCGCGGGCCGCCGGGGTGGAGTCGTCGGCCGAGGTCGCCATGCCGCGGTCCCGGGCGGCGGCGCCGCCCACGATCGGGGACGCCTCGACGATGTCCTGGTCGGTGGCGTCGGCGATGATCACGGTGATGTTGTCCGGGCCGCCGCCGCGCAGCGCGAGCTGCACCAGGCGTTCCACGCACCGCTGCGGGTCGGGGTACTCCCGCATGGTGTCGGCGATGGTATCCGCGCTGACCACGCCGGAGAGCCCGTCGGAGCAGATCAGGTAGCGGTCGCCGGGCAGCACCTGCCGGACGCTGTACTCCGGGTCGATGTCGCGGCCGTCGAGCGCCCGGGTGAGCAGCGAGCGCTGGGGGTGGCTGCTCGCCTCCTCCGCGCTGATCCGGCCCTCGTCGACGAGCATCTGGACGTACGTGTCGTCCTTGGTGATCTGCGCGAACTCACCGTTGCGCAGGAGATAGGCCCGCGAGTCACCGATGTGGACCATCCCGAGCTTGCTGCCGGAGAAGAGGGTCGCGGTGAGCGTGGTGCCCATCCCCTCCAGCTGCGGGTTGGCGTCCACGGTGTCGCGGAGCTGCTGGTTGGCGGTGCCCACGGCGGAGCGGAGCGCGTCGACCAGGGCGTCACCGGGGACGTCCTCGTCGAGCGGCGCCATGGCACCGATGACGATGTTGCTGGCGACGTCACCGGCGGCCATGCCGCCCATGCCGTCGGCCACGGCGAGCAGCCGCGGTCCGGCGTAGACGGAATCCTGATTGCCGTCTCGGATCAGACCGCGGTCGCTGTGGGCCGCGTAGCGCAGGGTCAGAGTCATGGCCGTAATTCGAGGGAAGTGCGGCCGATCCGGATCGGCACGCCGAGGGGGACGGGGGTTGGTCCGGTGACCTTAGCGCGATCGAGATAGGTGCCGTTAGTCGATCCGAGGTCCTCGACGTACCACTGCCCCTCACGGGGCACCAGCCGGGCGTGTCGCGCCGAGGCGTAGTCGTCGGTGATCACCAGCGTCGAGTCCTCCGCCCGGCCGATGGTGATCTGGGCCTCGCCGAGCGTGATCCGGGTGCCGGCCAGCTGGCCGGCGGTGACCACGAGCTGGTGGGCGGCCCGGCCGCGCTTGGCCTTCGCCGGCTTCCCCGCCTGCCCGGTCGACGCGCCGATCCCCCGCGGCGCGGCCACCAGGCGGCCCGACCGGGCGCCCGCGAACAGGTCCCGGCGGATCACACCGACGACCGTGAACACGAAGATCCACAGCAGGATGAGGAACCCGAACCGGGCGACGGTGATGACGAGCTCCGGCAACGGGGATCAGCCGTCCACGCGGAAGGTCAGCGTCGTGGTGCCGAGCTGGATCATGTCGCCGGGGTTGAGGGCGACCGCCGAGACGCGCTGGCCGTTGACCATCGTGCCGTTCGTGGAGCCCAGGTCGGTCAGCACGACCTGCCCGCCGTCGAAGTCCAGCCGGGCGTGGCGTCGCGAGATGCCGACGTCGGGCAGGCGCAGGTTGGCCTGGTCGCCGCGGCCGATCACGGTCGAGCCCATCTGGAGGGGGTAGGTGCGGCCGTCGCCGGAGACCAGGCGGACGTTGCGGCCACCGCCGTGACCGGGCGGAGGGCCGTAGCCGCCGCCCTGGTCGTACGCCGGGTACGCCGGGCCGGCGTCGTAGCCGCCGGGCGCGGAGACCGGGGCGACGTCCCCGCCGGTGTAGACCTCGGCGGTGACCCGGAACATGCCGGTGTCCAGGCCCTCACCGCGCTCGACCTCGACGATCACGTCGCCGTAGACCGTCCACGCCTGCTCGCCGATGAACTCGGCCTGCGACTGCGCCAGCTCCTGGGCCAGCGCGGCAGCGTACGGCGCCAGCCGACTGTGGTCGTAGGGCGAGAGATCGATCACGTAGCGGTTGGGCACAAGGGTGCGCCCACCGGCCAGGATCGCCTTGTGCGCCTCGGCCTCCCGCTGCATGGCGTTGAGGATCTCCACGGGGTGGACCACCCCTTTGAAGACCTTGGCGAAGGCCCCCTCGACCAGGCCTTCCAGACGCTTCTCGAAGCGTTGCAGCACGCTCACCGGCTCCTCCTCGGGTCCCGAGGCAATGATGGTATCCGGACACCGCCTCCGCAGCTCACACGCCGCTCGGCCGGCTGCCGTCGGCCCGTTCGTGACCAGGCCCGCGGACGTGCTAAAGTTTCGCCCGCCACGAGCGGTGATCGTTCGTGGCGTGGCCAGTGGACAGCGTAATATGTCCCGGCACCCGTCGCAGATGGCGGGCGCGGGATGCGATATGGTGTTCCGGGTCGTGCCACGGGGATGTGGCGGAATGGCAGACGCGCACGGTTCAGGTCCGTGTGTCCGAAAGGACGTGGGGGTTCAACTCCCCCCATCCCCACCAGAACAAGGGCTCCGCACACAGCGGGGCCCTTGCTTCGTATCGGGGCGTTTCGGACGTCACGCTATGCTCCGATGGTTTCCCTGCCTCCCACGGACCAGGAGTGGCGTGTGACTGTCGCGTTGGTGACCGGTTCCGGCGGTCTGATCGGCTCCGAGGCGGCCCGGCACTTCGCCGGACTGGGTCTCGACGTGGTCGGCATCGACAACGACATGCGGCGGTACTTCTTCGGCGAGGACGGCTCGACCGCCTGGAGCCTGGACCGGCTCGCCGCCGACCTCGGCTCCGCGTACACCCACCACGCCGTGGACATCCGCGACCGGGACGGCCTGGAGCAGGTCTTCAAGCGGTACGGCAAGGACATCGCCGTGGTGATCCACAGCGCCGCCCAGCCGAGCCACGACTGGGCCGCCAAGGAGCCGTTCACCGACTTCGACGTGAACGCCGGCGGCACGCTCAACGTGCTGGAGTACACCCGGCGGCACGCGATCGACGCGCCGTTCATCCACTGCTCCACCAACAAGGTGTACGGCGACCGGCCCAACTCGCTGCCGCTGATCGAGCTGGAGACCCGCTACGAGCTGCCCGAGGACCACCGCTGGTACGACGGCATCACCGAGGACATGTCGATCGACGAGTCGCTGCACTCGATCTTCGGCGCCTCGAAGGTCGCCTCGGACGTGATGGTCCAGGAGTACGGCCGCTACTTCGACATGAAGACCGCCTGCTTCCGGGGCGGCACGCTGACCGGCCCGGCGCACTCCGCCGCCGAGCTGCACGGCTTCCTGGCGTACCTGATGCGCTGCGTGATGGAGGGCCGGACGTACAACCTCTTCGGCTACAAGGGGAAGATGGTCCGGGACGCGATCCACTCGCACGACGTGCTCACCGCGTTCGAGGCGTTCTTCCGCGAGCCGCGCTCGGCCCAGGTCTACAACCTCGGCGGCGGCCGGCACTCGAACACCTCGCACATCGAGGCGTTCCGGATCGCCCAGGAGATCACCGGCCGCGAGGCCCGGATCAACTACGTCGAGCAGGCCCGCACCGGCGACCACCAGTGGTACGTCAGCAGCATGGCCCGCTTCGAGGAGCACTACCCGTCCTGGAAGATCACGTACGACGTGCCGATGATCCTCCGCGAGATCTACGAGGCCAACGTCGACAAGTGGGTGCCGAAGGCATGAGCGCCGGGACCAAGCGCAACGTCCTCGGCGTCGGGGTCGACGCGACCGACTACGCCCGGGCCACCGAGGCCGTGGTCTCGGCCGCGCACGAACGCCGCCCGCTGGCGCTCACCGCGCTCGCCGTGCACGGCGTGATGACCGGCGTACTCGACCCGGCGCACAACGCCCGGCTCAACTCGTTCGACGTGGTCACCCCGGACGGTCAGCCGGTGCGCTGGGCGCTCAACCTGCTGCACGGCGCCGGGCTCACCGACCGCGTCTACGGCCCGGAGCTGACCCTGCGGGTGCTCGCCCGGTTCGCCGAGGAGGGGCTGCCGGTCTACCTCTACGGCTCCACCGAGGAGACGCTGTCCCGGCTCGTCCCGGCGCTGGAGCGCAAGTTCCCCGCGCTGAAGATCGCCGGGGTCGAGCCATCCAAGTTCCGCGCCGCCACCCCGGGCGAGGACGCCGAGATCGCCGACCGGATCCGGGCCAGCGGCGCCCGCCTCGTCCTGGTCGGGCTGGGCTGCCCGCGCCAGGAGGTCTTCGCGTACGCCATGCGCCCGCTGCTGGACATGCCGCTGATGGCTGTCGGCGCGGCGTTCGACTACCACGCCGGTCTGCTGCGCAACCCGCCACCGTGGATGCAGCGCGCCGGGCTGGAGTGGTTCTGGCGCCTCGGCCTGGAGCCCAAGCGCCTGTGGCGCCGGTACGTCATCCTCAACCCGGCCTACCTGGCCCGGCTCGCCGCCCAGAAGACCGGGCTGTGGAAGGCCACCCCGCCGGCGCCGGCCACCACCCGACCGGCCACTTTCGACGTCTGACCCGCCCCGACGACCCCTACGGGCCCGGATACGGGACGAACCGGGGTGCCGTCCCGGATTCGGCGAACGTCGAAACGGGCAAGGCTGAGGGGCATGGATGACCGTCTCGCCGTACTGCTTCCCGTCGCCGCCGTCTGGCTGGCCGCCGGACTGGTCGCGGAGGGCCTGCCCGGGCTCGACCGCGCCCGCGCGCTGCGCCGGCGTACCGGATGGTTGTCCGCCCTGGTGCTGACCGGCCTCGCGCTCACCGCGGCGGTCCTCGCCGCGGGCCTGCAGAGCGCCGGCGACACCGCTGTGGACCGGGCCGCCGCCGCGCTCGGCCTCGCGGCGGCGCCGGCGGCCGTGGTGGCGGTCTGCACGGTACGGCGGGTCCGGCGGCTGCGCTCCGGCGCGGGCGCGTTCGCGGCGGCGCCGGGAACGCCCGCCCCGCACGGGCTGCGCGCGGCCGCGGCGCATCCGCTGATCGCGCTGCCGTTGCAGGCGACAGCGCTCGCGGTGCTGGTGGCCGTGCTGCCGGCGCTCGGCGTCGACCTGCTCGCCGCGCCCGGAGTGGCCGGCCCGGTGATCACCGTCGCGGTGCTCGGTGTGTGCGCGATCGGGGTACGCCACGCGCTGCGGCACAACCGGCTCGCCGAGCGGGCCATGCCGGCGGCCGAGCCGGTGTCAGCGCGACCGGCTCGCGCCCTGCACGTATAGCAGCTCCAGGATCGCGCGGGTCGCCTCGAACCAACGGTCCAGCCAGCCGGGCGGAGGGACGCTGCCCTTCGGCGGCAGTTCCATCAGCAGACCGCGCAGCAGCGGATGGTCCACCAGGGACTCCTGCTGCTCGATCGGCCAGCCGCTCGGCGGGAACGACGGCTCGGTGAGCGGGTTGGGGTCCAGCGACGGCAGGGACAGCGGCGTCGCGGCCTGCTCGGGCACGCCACCCTCGCGGGCCTCCTCGCCGTCGCCGGAGACCACCTCGGTGAGGACGGTGTCCCGGCGGGCGCCGCGGTACTTGCCACCGAACCGCTCGGGCTTGCCCGGGCCGCTGGTGAGGTTCTCTGAACCGATCGTCGTCATCCGTCTCGCCTGCCTCGTTCGGTTGCCGATCCGTGCGGTTCAACGAGGCGGATCGAAACTGGCGACGGGTGCGGCGTCCGGACGCGAATGGTCCCGCCCGGCGACGCTGCCGGACGGGACCACGCTGCGGTGCCGGTCAGCTCCGGCCGAACGCGCCGCCCCGGGCGCGGGCGACGAAGGTCTGCCAGTCGTCCGGAGCGAAGATCAGGGCCGGGCCTGTCTTGTCCTTCGAGTCCCGGACCCCGACCGCCCCGGTCACGTACGCGACCTCCACGCAGTTGTCGCAGTTCGGCCCGCTCTTCGAGCTCTTGAACCACGTCGCCTGCGTCAGGTCCACGGGGAACTCCTTGGTCGCCATTTCCACAGTGGCTCCTCTGCCAGTTTCGCGATATGTGCGATGGATTCCTCCGGGCGTATGGCCGCTGCTCGAATGTGATCGAAGATGAAGCTGTACTTCTGCAGTTCGTCGCTCTTCTCCAGGAAGAGCCCACCCGTGGCGTTCTCCGCGTACACGACATCGGGATCACTCGGCTCGGGGAAGCTGAGGATCGTGAAGGTGCCGTCCATGCCCGCGTGCGCGCCCACCTCGAAGGGCAGGACCTGCACTGTCACGTTCGGCAGTTCAGCCACCTCCACCAGCCGCTTGAGCTGACCACGCATCACCGCGTCGCCGCCAACCGGCCTGCTCAGCACCGCCTCATCGAGCACCACCCACAGATCGACCGGATCGTCCTGCGTCAACAACGACTGACGGCCCAATCGGACACGCACCCGTTGGTCTACTTGTTCGGCGGTGAAGTCCGGCCGGGCCGCCCGGATCATCGCGCCGGCGTACTCCTCGGTCTCCAGCAGCCCCGGCACGACCTGCTGCTCGTACGCCCGGATGGAGCTGGCCGCGGCCTCCAGGCCGACGTACGCCCCGACCAGCACCGTGCTGTACGGATGCCACCAGCCCTTCTGCCGGGCCTCACGGGCGATCTGCACCAGCTCGTCGCTCTCCGCGCCGACGACTCCGTAGATACGGAGCATGTCGCGCACGTCGCGCGGCGTGGCGGTGGTGTGGCCGGTCTCGATCCGGGAGACCTTCGACGCCGAGCACTCCAACTGCTCGGCCACCGCTTCTATGGTGATGCCCGCGGCCTCGCGCTGCCGGCGGAGTTCCGCCCCCAGCCGGCGCCGCCGGATGGTGGGGCTGCGCCGTTCGGTCACGGCATCTCCTCGGCTCGCGACTGCGTCACAGTCACCCGGCTACCTCCGGTCGGTCGCGCCCCGATTCCGCACCCACCGCGGGCGCGACCGGCGGGCGGCGGGCGAGCGTTCGCGGCAGGGGTGGTGCCGGTCGTCGACCGGCCGCGACGGGCGAAACCGGCGTCCAGTGTGACGCCCCGATACCTGACGCTTCAAGTTTCCCGTTCACGTGTCCTCCTCACCTATCCGCAAAACACGACGTGCAACTTGCATGTCGCACGTCGCTGTAGCACTCTGTCCGTATGGCACGGGTTACTCACCGTCTTCGAACGATCTCCGGGCGTGGTGACACCGCAGTCCGTGGGACGGCCGGAGGGGAGCCGTCCCGCGCCGTGCGACCTGCCCCGGAATGAAGACCCCGTCGCTGCAAGCCAGCTTGGCTGCGGCGGCGGGAGCGGTAACCGGGAGCAGCCGGGTGATGGTCGGGTGGCGGTCCGCCACCGCGGGTACGGCCCGACCAGCACCGCCAAACGACCGCCGGTCCACGAGGCAGACCCCCGTCACCGGACCGCACCGACCTCGTTCAGCCTCGCCGGTCCCGACGACCGGCCGACCCTCCCCAGGAGCCCATGTGCTTCCCCGCTCCGGTGACGTACTGCACGTGACGCGCGCGGCGAGTGTCCAGTTCTTCCGACCGATCATGTTCCGGGTGATCCGGATTCTCGACTGGCCGACCTACGACGGTTGGCTCTGGCTCGACGGCTACGAGTTGAACGCGGCGGGGGACGCGGTCAACCGGCGGTCGATCTTCGTACTCGAAGAGGGGTTGCAGCAGGTCCACGCTGCGCCGGTTCCCCGGCAGCACACCGTCCGGACGGCCCGCCGCCCGGTGGTCCGGACTCCGGTCCGGGTGGGCTGACCTCACGATTCCCGGTCGGGAGGGCGTGCCGACGCCATAGAATCGGTACGCCCACCCCGGCATGTTCCACCCGCGCGCCACGGACCCTGAACCTGGGATGGTCATGGTCAATCTGCCCGCCGCGCGGCGGCACCACCGGTCCCGTGTCGGCTATGCCCTCGGGCTGTTCGCCTTCCTCGTCGTGGCCACCGCGCTCGCGCTCGTGGTGCGGCACCCCGCCTTCTCCGCCACCCAGCAGCTCGCCGAGCCGGTACCGGCCCCGGAGATCACCGTGGCCGGTGAGGACGGCCGAGCCGCATCCGGCGAGGACGCCCGGGCGGCGGCCGGCGAGGACGACGGCTGGTCTCCCACCGATCCGTCGCAGGACGAGGACGATCCGGAGGCCGACGCGCCGCCCGCGGGCACCGGAGGCGGCGAGGGCACGCTCGCCGAGCGGCCCACCGACCCCACCGACGACCTCAGCCGGTCACTGTTCTACTCCGGCCTGCTCGGGCTCGCCATCTCCCTCGCCGGCCTCGGGCTGGTCGGCGCCCGCCGGCGTCAGTGGTGAACGTTCCGACGCCGGTCGTGGACGTCAGGGCGTGGTGGTGGTCGCCGGGGCGGAACCCGGCGAGCTCGGGCCGGCGGTCGGCGGCGCGGGTACGGCCACCACGATGGTGACCCGGTCGTCCTCACCCACCGGGTAGCCGGCCTCCGGATCGGTCGAGATCACCGTGCCGGCCGGCCGGTCCGACGCCCGCCGCTGCACCCGGTAGTCCACGTCCAGCCGGTCGAGCGCCGCCCGGGCGGCGGCCTCCGGCAGCCCCACAAGCGGCGGCATCGGCACCTCGACCGCCTCGGTCGTGGGTGGCGTGCTCGGCGGGGAACTGCTCGGCGCGGCGCTCGTCGGGGCGGCACTGGTCTGCGCCGAGGTGCTCGGCACCGCCGACGGCACCGTGCCCGGATCCGAATCCCGGTCAGCGGCACGCAGCGCCAGCCACACGCCCGCCCCGATCAAGCCCAGCAGGAGCAGCGCCAGGATGCCCAGCAGGATCGGCATCCACCAGCGGCGTCCGGCCTGCTCGTCGCCGTACCACTCGCCCCCGGGCTCGGGATAGCCGGCCGGTCGCGGCGGCGGCACCCCGGCCCGGCCGGACCAGGCGCCCACCGGCTCCTGCGGTGCGGTGGCGTCCAACGGACGCCGCGACGGCCCGCCGGGCAGCGGACGGGTTGCGTCACCGCCCGCGTCCGGCGGCATCGCCCGGGTCTCGTCGCTCCCGGCGGCATTGCGCGGCATGGCGCGGGTCGCGTCGACGTCCTCTCCGCCCGAGTCGCGCGGCATCGCGCGGGTGGCGTCGGCGTCCTCCCCGGCCGGATGCCGGGGCATGGCGCGGGTCTCGTCCGCGTCACCGGCGGGAGGATCCTGACGGTCGTCGCTCATGGCACGTCCTTTCCCCACCGGGACGGGGCGCACGGCCCTCGATCGTCCACCGTAACGGGCCACCGCCAGGTCGGCCGGGATCAGCGCGCCCGCGCCGGTCAGCCAGTCGGCGACGGGGTGGCGGACGGCGACTCGGACCGGGTGTCGCCGCAGGTCAGCACCACCTGGTCGTTCCACCGCGCCGGGCTGCCCGCGACCGGCTCCTGTGCCGTGACCGGGCCCTGGCGACCAGTGCCGTAGCGGGGATAGAGCCCGGCGTCCACCAGATCGTCCGCGGCGTCGGAGCAGGACAGCGCACCCACGTCGGGCACGCTGACCGCCGGAGCCGGTCCGGTCACGAACAGGGAGACGGTGACGCCGCGCTTCACCGGCGTACCCGGCGCCGGGGAGGCGCGCTCCACCGAGCGTCCGGCGCCGGTGCCGAAGACCAGTCGCCAGCCGAGCCGGCGGTCACGCAACTCCCGGCGGGCCTGCTCGAAGTCGACGCCGACCACCTCGGGCACGGTGAGCCCGGCGGGCGTGCTCGTCCGCGTACCGGTCGGGGCCGTGGTCGCGGGAGGCGTGGTGGCGGGCGCGGACGTCGAGGCGGTGACAACCGGCGTGGCCTCGCCGGAGGCGGCCGGGCGGTCCGGGTCGCCGGCCAGGATCCAGCCGGCGCTGCCCCCGATCACCGCCAGCAGAACCACTGCCAGGCCACCCCCGAGGAACAGCCGGGCCCGTCCCGGGCCGGTGCCGTCGCCGTCCGGTTGCCGCTCGTCCGTCATGTCCCCCGCCCCCGCTCATCGACGACCGTATCCACCGCTGCCAAACGGTCACGGCGTGTCGCCACGACTCGCCGCGCCGACCTCGGGACGTTACGCTCCCCGGCATGGTCAGTCGGGGCTGGGGAGGATCGACCGCCGCCGCGCTCGGCGTCGCTGCCGGCGCGGGCGCCGCGCAGCTCGGTTTCGGGTACGGGTTGGGCATCATCAACTGGGCGCCGACCGGCGCGGTACGGATCGAGGCGGCCTGGGTGGCGAGCCTCGCGTGGGCGACCTGGATCGCGGCGACCTCGGTCATCGCCGGCGCGGTCTGCGCCCAGCGCCTGCGGGGCCGGGACGACGAGTCGCAGGGCCGGCCGCCCCGGTTCGCGCTGGTGCTCGCCGCAGCTGTCGGCGCGCTCGTCACCGTACTGCTGGTGGCGGTGCCGGCGCGGGCGGCCCAGGTGCCGGACGTGTCCGCGCCGCAGACCGTCGCCGCTGCGTACGCGGGAGCCGGACTGCTTCTCGGGATGCTGCTCGCCACCTGGGCGCTGCACACCCGCGCCGCCGCCACCAACCTCATCGCCACCTCGGGCTGGCTCTGGCTGCTCGCCGTCGTGTCGGTGGTCGACGGGGTGATCGCCGGCCGTGGCCTGACCACCGCCCAACTCGGCATCTGGCAGATCAGCGCGGACCGAGGAGCGTTCTGGATCCGCGACTACTTCTACTGGCCCGGCGCGCTGCTGTCGGTGCTCTCCGCGCTCGTGATCGGCGTGCTGGCGGCCCGGCGCGCGGCCCGCGCCGCCGAGGTACGGGTCGGCGCGGCCGCCTCCGGAGCGGCCGGACCGCTGCTCGTGGCACTGGCGTACCTGCTCGCCGTACCGCGGCTCGCCGGGATCGCCGCCGAGCAGTTGTCGGCCCACCTGATCGCCCCGTACGCGGTGATCGCCGGCGTCGGCGGCTCGATGCTGACGGCCGCGCTCGCCCAGCCCGCCGAGCGTCGCGCCGCCGAGCGGGTCACCGTTCCGCGCCAGCGCACCGGCGAGCCGGACCCGGTCGTCGGCGAGGCCGACCCGGCGACCGGCGACCCGGCCTCGAAGGACGGGCCGTCGGAGCCGGCCGGATCCGCGTCGGACCCGTCCGGCACGTCGTCGGCGGGCAGTTCCGGCGAGCGCCCGTCGGGTGTGTCGCGCCGGCGCTCGACCGGATTGTTCGGGGCGCGGAAGGCCCGCCCGTCAGCGGCAGATCCGTCGAGCCCGTCAGCGGTCGGCCGGCCAGCATCGGACCGGTCAGCGTCGGACCGGTCAGCGTCGGACCGGTCGGCGTCGGACCGGTCGGCGTCGGACCGGTCAGCTTCGGACCGGTCGGCGGACTGGGCGGCCGGGACGGACAAGGCACCGGACACCTCGGCCGGCACGCGTGAGGCGACGGCCGCAGCCGAGCCTGGCGTAGCCGTCGGCCGGACCGGAACGGAGAAGGGCCGTGCCACCCGGTCGGCTACCGGCCGTCGGGGTCGGGCCGTCCCGCCGCAGCGCCAGCCCGAAGCCCTGGACCACCCGCAGACCAGCCAGGACGGTCCTTCGTCACGTTCAGACAAGCCCTCGTAGCACCCCGAGGCTCCTCAGCGCTCGCCCGAATCCCGCCCACTCCCATCGATCTTGGAGTTGTGGTGCCTCCCAAACCGCCCAACAAGGGCATCCGAGGCGCCACAACTCCAAGATCGGCGAGGCGGGGGCGGGAGGGCGGGGGGCGGGGGCGGGGGCGGGGTTAGTCGGCGGGCCAGGTGTGTACGGGCTCGTTGCTGCGCTGGAGTTCGGCGTAGCGCTTGACCATGTGGTGCAGGGCGGCCTCGCGGTCCAGGCCGCGGTGCCGCTCGGCCGCCCACACCGTCTCGGTCTGCCAGACCGCGCCGTTGCGGCCGGTACGGCAACGGCCCTCGATCACGCCCAGCAGACGGTCCCGCTCGGCCGGGGCGACGCCGAACCGGTCCAGCCCCTGCTCGGCCACCGGGAGCAGCGTCTCGAGGACGAGCTTGGTCACCGGTACGTCGCCGAGGCGCGGCCAGTGCAGGACCGCCTCGATGCCGCGCCGGGCGGCGGCGTGGAAGTTCTCCTCCGCCGAGCTGAACGTCAGCTGGCTCCAGATGGGACGGTCCGCCTCGGCGAGGCCGCGGGCCAGCCCGAAGTAGAACGCCGCGTTGGCGAGCATGTCCACCACTGTCGGGCCGGCGGGCAGCACCCGGTTCTCGACCCGCAGGTGCGGGCGGTCGTTCATGATGTCGTAGACCGGCCGGTTCCAGCGGTAGACGGTGCCGTTGTGCAGCCGCAGCTCACCGAGCTGGGGCACGCCCCCGGCGTGCAGCACCTCGACCGGGTCCTCGTCCTCGCAGATCGGCAGCAGCGGCGGGAAGTAGCGGACGTTCTCCTCGAACAGGTCGAAGATCGAGGTGATCCAGCGCTCCCCGAACCACACCCGGGGGCGTACTCCCTGGGCCTTCAGCTCGTCCGGGCGGGTGTCGGTGGCCTGCTGGAACAGCGCGATCCGGGTCTCCGCCCAGAGCTGCCGGCCGTAGAGGAACGGCGAGTTGGCCCCGACGGCGACCTGGACGCCGGCGATCGCCTGGGACGCGTTCCAGTAGTCGGCGAAGCTGTCCGGCGCGACCTGCAGGTGGAACTGGAGGCTGGTGCAGGCGGCCTCCGGCGCGATCGAGTCGGTGTGCGTACGCAGCCGCTCGACGCCGTTGATGTCCAGCTCGATGTCCTCGCCCCGGGCGCCCACGATCTGGTCGTTGAGGACGCGGTACCGCTCGTTCGTGGAGAGGTTGTCGGCGACCAGGTGGCGTTCGGTGAGCGTGGGCAGGATGCCGACCATCATGATCGTCGCGTCGGACTTGGCGGCCCGCTCGTCGGCGCGGCTGAGGCTGCTGCGCAGGTCCTGCTCGTAGTCGGCGAAGCCGCTGCCCTCGATCAGCCGGGGTGAGGCGTTCAGTTCGAGGTTGAACTGCCCCAGCTCGGTCTGGAACAGCGGGTCGGCGATGTCGGCCAGGATCTGGTCGTTGCGCATGGCGGGTTCGGCGGCGGCGTCGATCAGGTTCAGCTCGATCTCCAGCCCGGTCATCGGCCGGTCGGCGTCGAAGCCGAAGTCGTCGAGCATCAGTGCGAAGACGTCCAGGCAGCGCCGGACCTTCTGCCGGTAGCGGACCCGATCCTCGCGGGAGAAGGCGCCCTGGTCGACGTCTCTGCCCATGTGTCCTCCCGACGCCGGTGCGACGGAACCGTACCGTTCCGCAACGCATTGTGAACCATTCACGTGGTGCGCGTAAGTGCGCCCCGTCCGCAGCCCGCTGTACGGGCGGCAGATCTGCACCTGTACCCCGTCGGCACCCCCACCAGCGCCGTCGGCCGGAGAACATCGGGTGACGATTCGCACCCGATGCGCGTACACGGGAAGGGCCCGCACCGTCGGCGGACGGTGCGGGCCCCGCGGGCCTGGCCGGGCTCAGCCCTGGCGGATGGCCTCACCCTCGATCTCGATCTTGACCTTGCGGCCGACCAGGACGCCGCCGGTCTCCAGCGCCACGTTCCAGGTCAGGCCGAAGTCCTCGCGGTCGATCTCGGTGGAGGCGGAGAAGCCGAAGATGTCCTGCCCGAAGGGGCTGCGTCCGACGCCCTCGAACTCGACCTCCAGCTCGACCTGACGGGTCACGCCCTTGATGGTCAGCTCGCCGACGAGCACGAACTCGTTGCCGTCGCGGGACTTCACCTCGGTGCTGCGGAACTCCAGCGTCGGGTACTGCTCGACGTCGAGGAACTCCGGGCTGCGCAGGTGCGCGTCGCGGTCCGCCTGTGCGGTGTTGATGCTGGCGGCCTGGATGCTGGCGGTGACCGTGGACTGCATCGGGTCGTCGGCGATGGTGATGGTGGCGGTCGCGTCGGCGAACTCACCGCGTACCTTGCTGACCATCATGTGCCGGGCGACGAATCCGACACGCTTGTGCGCGGCATCCAGAAGATAGGTGCCGGGGGTGGGGATGGTGAGACCCTCCCAGTCGCGGGTAGTCGCCTCGGTGCTGCTGGTCATGGTGCTCTCCTCCGGGGAAAACGCTTTAGTATCCCAACGACTGACTGAGCAACTATAGCTACAGCAATATTCCCTGTGTCAAGTGTTGCTAGGATGGTGGCGTGGACCAGAACGTGTTCGACGATCCCCGGATCACCGCCGTCGGCCTCCTCGTCGAGGCGCACGCCGGGCTCTCCGCCCGGTTCGCCGCCCAGTTCGACGAGCACGGCCTCTCCCCGGTCGAGTTCGAGGTGCTCACCCGACTCGCCCGCTCACCCAACAACCAGCTGCGGATGACCGACCTGGCGGCGCAGACCTCGCTCTCCACCAGCGGCGTGACCCGCGTGGTGGACCGGATGGAGCGGGACGGGCTGATCCGCCGGCGCGCCTGCCCGTCCGACCGCCGCAGCTCCTTCGCGGTGGTGACCGCAGCGGGCCTGAGCCGGCTGGACGCCATCCTTCCCGGCCACCTGCGGATCATCGAGCAGTGGTTCACCGGCCAGCTCGACCCGAGCCAGCTCGACGGGCTGCTGGACGGGCTGCGCCGGGTCCGGGACGCGGTCCACCCGGGTGCCACGGCCGGCAGCACCGAGCCGGACGAGGACGCCGCCTGACAGTCCACTGCCGACGGTCCACAGCTCCACTGTCCGCCGATTGATACCGGCGGGTCACCGGCAGAATGACCGGCAGAACCGCTCAAACAGTCGGGCGAAAGGGTGCAAAAGCCCCCATATCTCTTGCAGCCCATCGGTAGTCTTCCCGCAGCGGGGGGCACCGGGGGGTGCTGGCGCGAGCGTCGAGCGAGGGGCAGCACCAGGGGGCTACTTCGTTCGCGCCACCCCCGCGCCCTCCGCCTCCTGGCGCACGCAGCCGCTGGTCAGCGTGCCTTCTGACGCCGGGCCGCCAGGGAGAAGAGCAGTTCCTCCTCCTGCGGCAGCAGGCTGACGCCGGTGGCCCGCCGAGCGGCGTCCAGGCGGTCCAGCACGGCCGGGTCCCCGCTGCTGACCGCCAGCCCCACGAGCGCCTCGACCAGGTCGCGCCGGCCCGCGCCGCCCGCCGCCGCGTCGGCCGCCGCCGCGAACCACTCCACCGCCAGTTCCCGGTCCCCCCGGCGCAGCGCCACGTGCCCCTCGATCAGCCCACGCAGCGCGTCCTCGGCGCGTGCGTCCGCCACCGCGCCGGGTGGATTCAGGCTCTCCATGACCGGCGGCCGACGCTGGCCCGGCACCGCACCCGAGGGCCACAGCTCGGCGGCCGCGGCCAGCGCCTCGTCGCCCCGGCCCTGGCCGGCGAGCGCCAGCGCGACCTTGCCGACCGTCCGCCGCTGTCGGCGGGGATCGCCCAGCTCGGCGAGCGCGGTCGCCACCCGGCGGCCCTGCTCGACCGCCTCCGCGTACCGGCCCTCCAGACGGGTCAGCTCGGCCTGATCGGCCCGCGCCAGCAGGCGCAGGCGCCGGTCGCCGCACTGCGCCGCCAGGCGGTCCACGGTGGCCAGCCGCCGCCGGGCGTCGGCCAGCCGCGCCGCGCGTACGTCGTGCCAGGTGAGGTGCGACTGGGCAACGGCCATCTCGCGTACCCGGCCGTGGCGGGTGGCCGTCGCCAGCGCGGCCTCGGCCTGCTCACGGGCCTCGTCGTGCGCACCGAGCCCGCGCAGCAGCACGCAGAGCACGGACCGGGCCGACAGCTCCCCGACCACGTCACCCGCCTCGGCGAAGATGACGAGCGCGGCCCGGGCGGCCGGCAACTCCTCCGCGCCCGCGCCGTGCTCGGCGGCCAGCCGGGCCGCGCCGAGCATCGCCCAGGCCCGCAGCGTGGACCGGGTGCCGGCGGTACGCGGATCGGCCAGCAGCCGCCGCAGCCAGCGCCGGCCGGAGACGTCCCGCCCGCGCAGCCGCCACCACCGGGGCAGCGACGCGGCCAGCAGCAGCGCCGTCTCCGGCGCATGCTCGGCGGCGTACGCGAGGGCGGCGGTGATGTCGCTCGTCGCCTCGTCGAGCAGGCGTACCGCGCCGGACAACTGTGCGCCCACCAGCCCGGGCGCGGTGCGGTGGACGAACCTGGCGATCACCGCGGCGTGCCGGAGCCGGATCCCGGCGGTCTCGCCCTCGACGTCGGCCTGCTCGGCCGCGAAGTCACGGACCGCGTCCAGCAACCGGAACCGGAACGGGCCGGCGCCCCGGACGCTGAGCAGGCCCAGCTCGCGCAGCCGGTCCAGCATCGGCGCCGCGTCCCACCGCTCGCCGCCACCGGCGAGCAGCTCCCCGGCGAGCAGCTCCCCGGCGAGCAGATCCTCGGCCAGCTCGACCGACCAGCGGTTACGGAACGCGGAGAGCCGCCGCAACGCGGCCCGGTCGGCGGGCGCGAGCAGGTGGTAGCTGCTGGCCACCGCCTCGCGCAGCGTCACCGTGCCGGCCGATCGGTCGGCGGCGGGCTCCCACCCGGGATGGGCGCCGGTCAGGTCCAGCACGCGGTCGCCGTAGCGGTCGAGCAGTTCGGTGACGTCGAGGATGCGTCCCCGCGCCGCCATCAGCTCGATCGCCAGCGGCAGCCCGCCGAGGCGGCGTACCAGCGCGGCGAGCGCCGGCAGCTCGGCCGCCGTGGGTGGTTCGCGGCGGGCCTGGGCGAGGCGGGCGGCGAACAGCGCCGCAGCGGGCCAGCGATCCAGGTCGGCCCGGTCGGCGGGCGCGGCGTCCGCCGGTGGCACGTCGAGCGGCGCGACCGGGCGGACCAGCTCGCCGGGCAACCCGACCGGGCGGCGGCCGGTCACCAGCACCCGGAGATCCGGCGCGGCGGCGGTCAGGGCGCGAAGCGCCCCGGCCACCGGCTCGGGTGCCCGGTCGACCGCGTCGACGACCAGCAACGCCGGCCGGCCGTCGAGCCGGCAGGCGAGGTCGGCCAGCCGGTTCACACCGAACACCGACGCGGACGCGGCGAGCACGTCGGCGACGTCCGAGCCCTCCCCGACCAGCACCCCGCTGACACCGCCCGGGTGCCGGGCCGCCACCGCGTGCGCGACAGTGACGGCGAGCGCGGTCTTGCCGACCCCGGCGAGCCCGACCAGGCTCACCACCGGGTGGGCGTCGAGCAGGCCGGACACCTCGGCGACGTCCCGGTCGCGGCCCACCAGGGGTACGGGCTGGGGCAACGCGACCGGCGCGGCCGACGGTCCGGCGGCTGCGGTGTCGGGGAGGCGGGGTCCGGGCCGGGCCGGCGTGGGCCGGGCGGTGGCGACGAACTCCCGCCGGTCGTCACCGGCCAGGCCGAGCGCGTCGGCCAGCAGGTCCACTGTGGTGCGCTGAGGGCGGACGGCCCGCCCTCGCTCCAGATCGCGGACCGTCCGCACGCCCACGCCGGCCCGGCCCGCCAGCTCGGCCTGGGTCAGGCCGGCGGCGAGCCGGTGCCCGCGCAACAGATCGGACAGACCGGTGCGACCGCCTGGGCTCCGCGCACCGTCATGATCCGGAGTCATGGGCACGAAGAGTACGGATCGACTCCGACGCTCCACAGCCCATCGTCACCCACCCGACCGTCCCCTGCCGTTATCCGACAGGATGCGGACGAGTGCGCCTCTCACATGCCGAGGTCGCGGGCGATGATCATGCGCTGCACCTCGCTGGTGCCCTCACCGATCTCCAGGATCTTGGAATCGCGCCAGAAGCGCGCCACCGGGTACTCGTTCATGAAGCCGTACCCGCCGTGGATCTGCGTCGCCTCGCGGGCGTTGTCCACCGCGACGGTGGAGGCGTGCAGCTTGGCGATCGCCGCCTGGCGCTTGAACGGCTCACCGGCGAGCATCCGCGCGGCGGCGTCGTAGTAGGCCAGCCGGGCGGTGTGCGCCTTCATCTCCATGTCCGCGATCTTGAACTGGATGGCCTGGTAGTTGCCGATCGGCTGACCGAACGCCTGGCGCTCCTTGGCGTACTTGATCGACTCGTCCACGCAGCCCTGGGCCAGGCCGACGGCGAGCGCCGCGATGGCGATCCGGCCCTCGTCCAGGATGCGCAGGAACTGGGCGAAGCCCCGGCCGCGCTCGCCGAGCAGGTTGGTCGCCGGCACCCGGCAGTCGTCGAACGTCAGCTCGTGCGTGTCCGACGCGGTCCAGCCGACCTTCGAGTAGCCGGGCGCGACGGTGAAGCCGGGCGTACCCGACGGCACGATGATCGTGGACAGCTCCTTGCCGCCGTCCGGCCGCGTACCGGTGACTGCGGTGACGGTGACCAGCGCGGTGATGTCGGTGCCGGAGTTGGTGATGAACGCCTTCGAGCCGTTGATCACCCACTCGTCGCCGTCCAGGACCGCCCGCGTCCGGGTGCCGCCCGCGTCCGACCCGGTGCCCGGCTCGGTGAGCCCGAACCCGGCCAGCGCCTCACCGCTGAGCAGCTTCGGCAACCACTGCGCCTTCTGCTCCTCGGTGCCGAACCGGTAGATCGGCATCGCGCCGAGCGACACCGCGGCCTCCAGCGTGATCGCCACGCTGGAGTCGACCCGGGCCAGCTCCTCCAGGGCCAGGCAGAGCGCGAAGTAGTCGCCGCCCATACCGCCGTGCTCCTCCGCGAACGGCAGCCCGAACAGGCCCATCTTGCCCATCTGACGGACGATCTCGTACGGGAAGGTGTGCTGCTCGTAGTGCTCGGCGATGGTGGGCGCGACCACCTCGCGGGCGAATTCCCGGACGCTCTCCCGCAGCGCCTGCTGCTCCTCGTCGAGCCGGAAGTCCATGTCGATCCTCCTGGAAAGGGCGGGCCGCCGGGCGCTCGTGACGCCGTGAGCGGCTGAAGCGTTAGGAGGGGCCCCTTTACATGCACCAGGCGTTAAGAGGGGGCCCTTCCTTACCGGGTCAGACGGGGGTGACGCCGTGGCGGCGCCGGGAGAAGTGCCGCTCCTTGCCGCGCGCGGCGGCGAACCGGCGTACCAGCTCGGCGCGCAGCTCGTGCGGCTCGACGATCGCGTCCACCACCAGCTCGCTGGCGAGGCGGACCACGTCGATGTCGCGCTCGTACTCCTCGCGCTTCGCGGCCACGAACGCGGCCCGCTCGGCCTCGTCGGAGATGGCGGCGATCTTGTTGGCGTAGACCGCGTTGACGGCGGCCTCCGCGCCCATCACCGCGATCTTCGCGGTGGGCAGCGCGATCGTGGCGTCCGGCTCGAAGCCGGGGCCGGCCATCGCGTAGAGACCCGCGCCGTACGCCTTGCGGACCACCACACAGATCTTGGGTACGGTCGCCTCGGAGATCGCCGTGATCATCTTCGCACCGTGCCTGATGATCCCCTGCTTCTCCACCGCGCTGCCGACCATGAAGCCGGGCACGTCGGACAGGAACAGCAGCGGCACGTTGAACGCGTCGCAGAGCTGCACGAACCGGGTCGCCTTGTCGGCCGAGTCGACGAAGAGCACGCCACCCTTGAACATCGAGTTATTGCCGACCACGCCGACGACCTCGCCGTTCAGCCGGCCGAACCCGATGGTCAGCTCCTTGGCCCACAGCGCCTGGATCTCGAAGAAGCTGCCGGAGTCGAGCAGGCCCTTGACGTACCGGCGCATGTCGAACGCCTGCCGCTCGCTGGCCGGCACCAACGCGGCCAGGTCGGCCTTCTCCGGCGCGTCCACCGCGTCGGCGGCGGGCGGGTCCTGCTTCCAGTTCGACGGCAGGTACGACAGGTAGGTCCGTACCACGTCGAGCGCGTCGTTCTCGGTCTTGCAGAGGAAGTGACCGACGCCGGACTCGGCGCAGTGCACCTTGGCGCCGCCCATCGCCTCCAGCGTGGTCTTCTCGCCGGTGACCATCTCGACCATCCGGTCGGAGCCGAGGTACATGCTGGCGTTGCCGTCCACCATGGCGACCACGTCGCAGAACGCCGGGATGTACGCCCCGCCCGCCGCGCTCGGCCCGAACAGCGCGCACACCTGCGGGATCGAGCCGGAGGCGCGGACCTGGTTCCAGAAGATCTTCCCGGCGCCGCGCCGACCGGGGAACAGGTCGACCTGGTCGGTGATCCGGGCCCCGGCCGAGTCGACCAGGTAGACCATCGGCACGCCGGTCGCGTACGCCCGCTCGATGATCCGGATGATCTTCTCGACGGTACGCGCGCCCCAGCTTCCGGCCTTGACCGTGGAGTCGTTCGCCATCAGGCAGACCTGGCGGCCGTCGATGTTCGCGGTGCCGGTGACGACGCCGTCGGCGGGCAGCCCGTCGGCCATCGCGTTGGCGTAGAGCCCGTCCTCGACGAAGGAGCCCTCGTCGACCAGGTACGCCACCCGCTCCCGGGCGAACAGCTTGCCCTTCGCGGCGTTCGCCGCGTGGTACTTGTCCGCACCACCGGCGCGGGCGCGCTTGCGCAGCTGCTCCAGTGCCTCACCGTCGAGCGTCACGCCGACTCCCGTTGCCACCGCCCGCGCAGGGCGCCACCGACCTGAACGATCGTTAGGCTACCCCACCGCCGCCCTCTCCGGCGACCCGCTCCTCGCACCCCCACCCATCCACTCCCGTGATCAAGGAGTTTGCGTCCTCCGCGCGGCCGAATGAGGACACAAACTCCTTGATCAACGCGCGAAATGGTCAGGAGGGGAGGGGGGTCAGGCGGGTACGGGGGCCGGCTCGGAGGAGTCCGGACGGGAGTTTCTTGCCCACCAGGGTCTCGGCCAGCTCGGCGGCAGCGATCAGGGCGTCCAGGTCGATGCCGGTGTCGATGCCCATGTCGTGCAGCATGTGCACCGCCTCCTCGGTGGCCAGGTTGCCGCTGGCCCCCGGCGCGTACGGGCAGCCGCCGAGGCCGCCCACGCTGGCGTCGAACTCGGTGACGCCCAGCTCCATCGCGGTGAGCATGTTCGCCAGCGCGGTACCCCGGGTGTTGTGGAAGTGCAGCAGCACCGGCAGGTGGGCGTTGCGGTCCCGCACCGCCGTGACCAGCTCGCGGACGCGCCGGGGCGTACCCATGCCTGTGGTGTCGCCGAAGGCGACGCGGTCGGCGCCGTCGCGGGCGACCCGGTCCACGATCGCGGCGACCCGGCGGGGGTCCACGTCGCCCTCGTAGGGGCAGCCGAAGCTGGTCGCCACGATCACCTCGGCGGTCGCGCCCGCGCCGTGCAGCAGGTCGATCAGCTCGGCGATGTCGTCCAGCGACTCGTCGGTGGAGCGGTTGACGTTGCGGCGGTTGTGCGTGTCGCTGGCCGAGACCACCACCTCGATCTCGGTGAAGCCGGCGGCCAGCGCCCGCTGCGCGCCACGGGTGTTCGGCACCAGCGCGGAGTAGCGCACCCCGTCGGCCTTCTCCGCCCGCTGCCACACCTCGTCGGCGTCGGCCATCTGCGGAATCGCCCGGGGGTGGACGAAGGAGACGGCCTCGATGCGCCGCACCCCGGTACGGGACAGCGCGTCGAGCAGCCGCACCTTCGCGTCGGTGGGGATGGGCTCCTCGTTCTGGAGGCCGTCCCGGGGACCGACCTCACGGATGCTCACGGAGTCGGGGAGTTCCGCCATCAGGTTCACCTCGTTCGGGTCGAAGGTCAGCGCATCCGGGAGACGATGCCGGTGTCGTAGTCGCCGGAGAGGAACTCCGGGTTCTCCAGCAGCTCGGCGAAGAACGGCAGGTTGCACTTCGGGCCGGCGATCTCGAACTGGGCGACCGCCGCCCGGGCCCGCTCGACCGCCTCCTCGCGGGTGTCCCCGCTGACGATCAGCTTGGCCATCAGGCTGTCGTAGAACGGCGTGACCGTGTTGCCGGCGACGTAGCCGGAGTCCACCCGTACGCCGGTGCCGGCCGGCTCGTTCCAGGTGGTGATCGCGCCCGGGCCGGGCAGGAAACGCTTCGGGTCCTCGGCGTTGATCCGCAGCTCGATGGCGTGGCCGCGCGGGGCGAGCGCGTCCGGGTCGAACGTCGGCACCAGCCCGGCCGCCACCCGGAGCTGCTCCTCGACCAGGTCGACGCCGTAGACGTACTCGGTGACCGGGTGCTCGACCTGCAGCCGCGTGTTCATCTCCAGGAAGAAGAACTCCTGCGTCGAAGGATCGAGCAGACATTCCACGGTGCCCGCGTTGCGGTAGTTCACCGCCTCGCCGGCCCGTACCGCCGCGGCCAGGAAACGCTCGCGCAGCTCCGGCGAGACCGCCGGGGACGGCGACTCCTCGACCAGCTTCTGGTTGCGCCGCTGCACCGAGCACTCCCGCTCGCCGAGCGCCACCACCCGGCCGTCGGCCAGGCCGAGGATCTGCACCTCGACATGGCGTACCCGGGGGAAGTACCGCTCGATCAGCACCGAGCCGTCGCCGAACATCCGCTCCGCGAACGCGCGGACCTTGTCGTACTCGGTGCGCAGCGCCGCCTCGTCGGCGGCCACGCCCATGCCCATGCCACCGCCACCGGCGGCGGCCTTGACCATCACCGGGTAGCCGATCTCCGCGGCGGCCGCGACCGCCGCGTCCAGGTCGGCCGCCGGCTCGGTGGTGCCGGACGCGACCGGCACCCCGGCCGCCGCCATCAGGTTCCGGGCGTTGATCTTGTCGCCCATCGCGGTGATCGCGTCCGCGCCGGGTCCGACCCAGATCAGGCCCGACCCCTCGACGGTACGGGCGAAGTCCGCGTTCTCGGACAGGAAGCCGTAGCCGGGGTGGATCGCCTGCGCGCCGGTGCTGCGGGCGGCCTCGAGGATCGCCTCGACGTTCCGGTAGCTCTGCGCCGGGTTCGCCGGGCCGACGCAGACCGCCTCATCGGCCTCGGTCACGAACGGCAGCGCGCCGTCGGCCTCCGAGTGCACAGCGATCGTCCGGATCCCGAGCCGCCTGCCGGTACGGATGATCCGGCGCGCGATCTCCCCCCGGTTGGCGACCAACAACGATTCGATCATCTTCTGCACGGACGTGACCCCTTCTCGACGCAAAGCCGGGGTCTCTTCTTAACATGCGTTAAGGTCCGGGCGGCGTGTCAGGTCGGATCGGTGGGCGCGAGCAGGGCCGCGAGCGTCGCGCCGCGCAGCAGCTCGGCCCGGCGCCGGCGATCGACCTCGCCACCGAGGAACGGCGTCGAGTTCATCAGGCCGAACGCCGCGTGGGCGAGCACCCGGGCCGCGCCGTCCGGCAGGCCGGGGTGCAGCGCGGTCAGCACCGTCACCCACTCCTCGACGTACATCCGCTGAAGCCGGCGGATGCGCCGGCGCGGCTCGTCCGGCAGGCGGTCCAGCTCGTGCAGGTGCAGGGCGATCACCGCCGGGTTGGCCAGCGCGAACTCGACGTGGAAGTCGATCAGCGACTCCAGCGCGCCACGCGGGTCGTCCGGGTGCCCGGCGGCCCGCTCCCGCCCGCCCGCGAGCAGCCCCTCGCTGACCGGCACCAGCGCGGCGACGAGCATCGCCTCCTTGCCGGCGAAGTGGTGGTAGAGAGCCGGCCCGGTGACACCGGCCGCCGCGCCGATGTCGTCCATCGACACGCCGTGGTAGCCGCGCGCCGCGAAGAGGCCGACCGCGATCTCCAGGATCTCGTCCCGCCGGGATCGGCGCCGGGCCGTGCCCGCCGTCCCCCGTGCCTGCTGTTCCACCGCCACCGGATCAGCCTAGACCTCGGCGTCGATCTAGAGCAGCCGCGGTTACCCGGCAGTCGCCTCAGTCCTCCTCGATGCCGTGCTCGGCGCGGACCGTCGCCGCCTCGGCCGGCCGGCCCTGGTCGTCGAGCGCGCGGGCCAGCAGCCAGGCGGCATGCGCGGCGGGCCGGGAGCCGGTGGGCAGACCACCCAGCACCGGACGCAGCAGCCCTTCGGCCTGCTCCGGCCGGCCGTCGCGCAACAGCAGCTCGCCGGTCAGCACCTCGACCTGCGCCGCCTCGCCGAACGCCTCGATCGACCGGAGCCGCCCCGGCACACCCTCCAGCCGGTCCAGCGCGGCGGTGAGCCGGTCCTCGCCGATCAGCACCCGGGCGACCGCGTCGGCGGCCATCGCCCGCTCGTACGTGACCACGGGCGGCTCGTCGGGCTGACCGGAGACCGCGGCCGCCGCGGCGTCCACCCCCTCGATCGCGGCCACCGCGGCCGGCAGGTCACCGGACCAGTGCAGGGCGAGGAGTTCCCGCCGCCGGGCCCGCAACTCGTCCACCTGGAATCCGGCCAGCCGCCACGCGCTGGCCGCCGCCGCGAACCGCTGCGCGGCCAGCGCGTCCCGGTCGGCGTCGTAGAGCAGGCCGCCGGACTCCTCCAGCACCTGCGCCCGGCGGGGAAGATTGTCCGGCCCGTCCAGGTTCTCCGCCAACGTGTCGAGCACCGCGAGCGCCAGATCCGTCTCACCGAGCCCCGCGTAGATCCCCGACAGCATGTGCCGGCACCGGTCCGCCTCCGCCTGCGCGCCGGCCCGGTCCAGCCCGAGCACCGCCTCCTCGGCCACCTCGGCGGCCTCGGCCAGCCGGCCGGCCATCCGGTACGCCTCGGCCAGCTCCCAGCGCAGCAGCGCGTCGCCCTCCAGCCCCTGCTCGACGCAGAGCGTGACCGCCTCGGCCAGATCGTCCACCGCCTCGCCGGCCCGGTCGGCGGCCAGCAACGCCCGGCCCCGGGTCACCCGCAGCGGCAGGTGGGCGCCGGCCGGGGCGACAGTCAGCGCCTCGTCGCAGGCGGCCACCGCGTCGGCCGGATCGTCGGTGGAGCGGGCGTACGCCAGGCAGGCGCTGGTCAGCATCTCGGCGTCGCCCAGCTCGCCGGCCAGCCGGCGGGACCGTGCCGCCGCGTCCCGGAACTCCTCGGCCCGCTCCAACTGCTCCAGCACGTGCGTGCGGTGCAGCGCGACCCGCCCGGCCAGCCACGGATCGGCGTCCGCCTCCGCGTCGGCGCGGTCGAGCGCGTCGAGCGCCTCCGCCCACCGCTCCCGGTGCACGTGGGCGAGCGCGAGCCGGTCCCAACCGGCGGCCCGATCCCGCGGTTCGCCGTGCGCGGCCAGGTACGCGGCCGACTCCCGGGCCAGCGTCAGCCCCTCGTCCGCGCTCTCCTCGGTCATGCTCAGCAGCACACCGAGCCGCCCGGCCACCACCTGCGCCCGCAGCGGGTCCGGCACCTCCCGCCACGCGGCCAGCGCCTCCCGGTTGACAGCGGTCGCCACCGCCACGCCGTCGTCGTCCTCCTGGGACAACTCGCCCGCCCGCAGCTCCAGCCGCCACGCCCGGGTGGCCGGCGGCAGGTCGGCGTCGCCGTACCGCTCGTCGTACGCGCGCAGTACGGTGCCCAGCCCCTCCCGGCAGTTGGTGCGCCAGCACTCCTCGGCCAGCGCCAGCAGCTCGTCGGCGCCGGCGTCGGCGGGCACGCTGACCGGCGGCTCGGTCGTCGCCCGGTCGTCCGGCGCGGTACGCGGCGCGGGCACCACCGGACGGCGCACGCTGGCGGAGAGCGGCAGGTGCTCGCCCTCCGGCCCGGCCACCAGCTTCCGGGCGATCAACGCGGACTGGTGCGTGGTGCCGTTACGCGCGTCGAAGCGCCCGGCCAGCCCGGTGGCCGTACCGGCCAGCTCGTCGGCGAGCGCGCCCACCGGCACGTCGGCGGCCGGCCGGTCACCGGAGGCGCGACGGTGCACAGTCAGCTCGGCCGGCACCTGACGCAGCGCTGCCGACGCGGCGGCCGCGAAGTGCATCGCGGCAGCCGGGGTGGGTGCCCGGTCCAGCCAGTCCAGGTGCCGCTCGACCAGCTCCAGCGCGCGGGCCTCGTTGCCGGTCGCGGTGCAGAACTCGATGTGCTCGGCGACGTCCCACAGGTTGGCCAGGTGCCCGCGCAGCCGCCGGTACGCCTCCCGGTGCGCGTCCCGCGCGGCGTCGCCCCGGCCGGTCTCGCGGTAGGGCGTGAGCAGCGCGGTGAGGATCCCCTGCGGCTGCTCGCTGCAGGTCAGCCGGCCGGCGAGCACCGGCTCGGCGAGGGCCACCGCCTCCTCGTGCCGGCCCAGCCGGACCAGGTGCGCGACCTGCGTGGTCGGGTCGCAGCCGGCGCAGTCGGAGAGCGTGTCGCGGGGCGTGGTCATCCACTTGCGGTACCACTGCTCCGCCGCGTCCTCATCGCCCACGTGCGCGGCGACCAGGTAGCGGTGCTTGTGGACCGCCTGCAACGAGTGCCCGGCGTCGCGGTAGCGCCGCTCCATGTCGTCGAGCACCGCGTACGTCCGGTCCAGCGGCAGCTCCGGGAACTTCACCATGGCGTTGACCATGTACTTGAAGGCCCAGAGCAGCTGGTGCGTGTAGCCCTGGTGGTAGGGCTGCGGATCCTTGTCGTACTCGGACAGGCACCAGGAGAACGTGACGAACGACTTCGCCGGTTCGCCGCCGTAGACGTACGCGGTGGTGCCGGTGACCCGGGCGGCGAAGGCGAGATGCCGGTCGTCGCCCGCGTCGGCGCGGCGCAGCAGTTGTTCCAGCGCGGCGATCTGCCCCGGGCCGTACGGCATGGTCTCGATCTCGTGGTGCATGCGCCAGAGGTCGTCGTCAGTCACGGGTCACTCCCGGTACGGCCCGGCCGAGCAGGCCGAGGAAGGAACTGTTCAGCAGCGCGGCGTCGGCCGCCCGGATCGGGTGGTGCCCGAGCAGCAGGGCCTGCCCGTAGAGCGCCTCGACGGCCAGCCCGACCAGCTCCGGGTCGGCGAGCGTGGTCACCCGGCGGACCAGCGGGTTGCGGTGGTTGAGCACGAGTTGCGGGCGGTCCGGCGGGGCGGAGGCGGCAAGCGCGTCGAGCACGCCGCCCCACAGCTCGTCGGCCTTGTCCCGGCTGGCGGCGAGCTGGTCGTGGAACGCGGCCGAGCGGGACACCAGGTAGAGCGCGGGCAGCGAGACCGGGTCGTACGCCCGGATGACGACCTCGCAGCCGAGCCGTTCCAGCGCCCGCTGCGCGCCGGTCAGGAACGGCCGCAGGGCCAGCTCGGTCGCCGGGTCGAGGATCTCGAACCGGGTGGTGAGGTCACTCGGCTCCAGCCGTTCGATGAGCACCGATCGATCCACTGTGGGCAATCGCTCGATCAGCTCGGTGTCGTACGTGTAGCCGCCGTTCACCACCGCCAGGTCCTGCGCGGCGGCCACGGCGGCGAGCTGGCGGAACTCGTCCAGGCCGGCGGCGTACCGGAGCACGCCGTGGCGCTGCCGGAACTCGGCGAGCGTCATCGTGCCCACGTTGGTGTCCATCGGCCACCATTGGTCGACCAGCCGCAGCATCTCGTCGTCGTGCATCGCGAGCGCCTTGACGCCGAGGTGGTGCACCTGGAGGAACTCGCCGAGCCGGCGCGGGTCGTGCTTGGCCAGCCGCACCAGCCAGCCCCGGATCTGGTCGCCGAGCGCCTCCCGAACGGAGGTGAGCAGCGCGTCCTCGTAGAGCGCCTCGCGGCTCGCGGTCGGGCGCAGCTCGCTCGCGTCGACCACGCAGTGGGCGAAGAAGGCCCACTCGGGCAGCAGCCCGTCGGCGTGCTCGCTGAGCAGCATTCGCTTGAGGTAGACCCGGTGCCCGGCGCGGGCGGCCGGGTTCACCGCGGTGGGCAGGATGAACGCCACTCCGGTGAGGCCGGCCTCGGGCACCGACAGCGGCACCACGTCGAACGGGACGAACCCGAGCAGCTCTTGCGCGTACCGCTGGAGCCCGGCGCGGTCGACGGGCGCGCCGGGTGTGGTGGGCCACGGCGGCGGCCCGGAGGTGGTCGACATGTCGCCGACCCGGACGTCGACCGGCAGCAGGCTGCCGTAGAGGCGGGCCAGCTCGGTGACGGTGGGTACGCCGAGCCACTGGTCGGCGTCGCGCCGGGGCACCAGCGTCACTGTGGTGCCGGGCTCGTCGCGGGCCTGCTCCGGCTCGGCGAGCCGCACCGCGTACCGGCCGTCGGACCAGCCCGTCCAGAGCACCGTGGGCTCGTCGGCGTGCCGGGTGACCACCCGGATCTCGTCGGCGACCAGGAAGCAGGAGAGCAGCCCGATGCCGAACTGGCCGAGGAACTCGTGCCGGGAGAAGCCCAGCTCGTCGCGTTTGGAGCTGCGGCCGATGGTGGCGAGCAGCTCGTGCACCTGCGCCTCGGTCAGGCCGATGCCGGTGTCGTGCACGCGCAGGGTGCCGTCGCCGGTCAGCTCGGGCGGCTCGATGCGTACCCGGGCCGGGGCGTTCGGCTCGGTGGACCGGCGCGCGGTGATCGCGTCGACGGCGTTCTGGAGCAGCTCGCGCACGTAGACGCGCGGGCTGCCGTACAGGTGGTGACTGAGCAGGTCGACCACGCCACGGAGGTCCACCTGGAAGGTGCGGTCCAATCGCGCTCCCGGTTCGGATTTCGGCGCTCACCGTACCGGTCAGCGCCGACAGTGTCCGACCCGTTTCATCCCTCCCCCGCCCACCCACCTCCTCGCTGATCTTGCACTTTCCGCCCGGTCGAAGGCGCACAAAAAGGACCCGTCGAGGGCCCGAACTGCAAGATCAGCGGGGTGGGGGTTCGAAGCCGGCGAGGCGGGTTGCGATTCGGGCGCGCATCGGGGGGAGGGTGGAGACGAGGCGGAGCAGGAGGTTTCGCAACGGGCGGAGTGGGGGTGGGGCGGCGGCTAGGCGGGTCAGGGTGGCGGCGAAGCCGAGCACCTCCTCGGCGCGGGGGCGGCGGTCGGCCGCGTACCCGTCGAGGGCCCGCGGACCGGCGGCGAGCGCGTCGCCGAGCGCGACCGCGTCGCGCAGGCCGAGATTCATCCCCTGCCCGCCGGCCGGGCTGTGCACGTGCGCCGCGTCCCCGGCGAGCAGCACCGGCCCGCAGCGGTAGGTGCTCGCGATCCGGTGGTGGATCCGGAACCGGGACGACCAGTCCATCCCGGTGATCCGGTCCGGCCGGCGCGCCGGACCGCGCTCGTCGAGCAGCGCCTGGAAGTGGTGCGCCTGCGGGTCGCGCGGCGCGTCCGCCACCGCGGCGACCAGCCGCACCGTACCGTCGGGCAGCGGCGCCCAGACCAGCGGGCCCCGCCGGGACAGGAAGAGGCTCACCTGGTCGCGCGGCAACGCGCTGTCCACCCGGACGTCGGCGAGCAGGAACGACTCCCCGGGGTCGGCCGGGCCGCCGAAGCCGATGCCGGCGAGTTCGCGGACCCGGCTGTGCATCCCGTCCGCGCCGACGACCCAGCGCGCCCGGACCGCACGGCCGCCGTCGAAGCGCGCGAGAGCGCCGTCGCCGTCGAGGTCCAGGCCGGTCATCTCGTACGGCCGCAGCACGCGCCCGCCGAGCGCGGCGAGCCGGTCGGTGAGCACCGCCTCGGTCTCCGCCTGCGAGATCAGCAGCGCGTACGGGTAGCGCGACGGCAACCGGTCGAAGGGGACGGTGAGCAGCACCCGGTCCCGGTCGCGGACGCTGAACCGGGCCGATCGCAGCCCTCGGGCGGCCAGCGGCGCGGCGACAGCGATCCGGTCCAGCACTTCGAGGGTGCCGGCGTGCACGACGGCGGCGCGCGACGTGACGGGCGGCTCGGCGAGCCGGTCGACGACGGTCGCGGCAACCCCGTGCCCGGCCAGCGTCACGGCCACCGCCAGGCCGGTCGGCCCGGCGCCCACCACGAGGACGTCGGTGCGTTCGGGCAGCATCGCTCTCACCTCCGGCTCGGTCAACAACTGTTTGCCAACACATGTTGACTTCACTGTAGAACCAATGTCAACACGTGTTGGCCTACAGTCGTGGACGTGACCGAACCCGCCACCCGAACCCGCCGCTCGGACGCCACCCGGGCGGCCATCCTGCGCGCCGCCCGGGAACGCTTCGCCGCCGACGGCTACGACCGGGCCACCATCCGGGCCATCGCCGCCGACGCCCACATCGACCCGTCGATGGTGATGCGCTACTACGGCAGCAAGGAGGGACTCTTCGCCGCGGCGGCCGAGTTCGACCTGCGCCTGCCCGACCTGGCCGAGGTGCCGCCGGACCGGCTCGGCGAGACACTGACCCGGCACTTCGTACGCCGCTGGGAGGCGGACGGGACACTCGTCGCCCTGCTCCGGGCCGCCGCCACCAACCCCGGCGCGGCCGAACGGATGCGCGGCATCTTCGCCGGCCAGCTCGCCACCGCGGTGGCCCGGTCGAGCGCCGACCCGGCGACTGCCGAGCGGCGGGCCGGTCTGGTGGCCAGCCAGATCCTCGGACTGGCCCTCACCCGGTACGTCGTCCGGCTGCCACCCGTGGTGGACCTCGACCCGGAGGAACTGACCGCCTGGGTCGGCCCGACGATTCAGCGCTACCTGACCCAACCTTTGCCCCCGTCCCGCGCGTCTGGCCGGTGACGGAGGAGGAGCCGGATGGGGCGTGACTCGGACGACGGGCGGGCGGACTACCTCGCCTTCGTCGAGTCGCACCAGCACCGGCTGCTGCGCGCCGCGTACCTGATCTGCGGCAACCGGCACCAGGCCGAGGACCTGCTCCAGGACGCGCTGCTCAAGCTGGCGCTGCGCTGGCCGTCGGTGCGCGACGGCGACCCGGCCGCGTACGTGCGCGCCATCCTCTACCGCGACGCCGTGTCCTGGTGGCGACGCCGGCGGCGGGAGTGGCTCAGCGCGTACCCGCCGGAACGGCCGGACGAGGACGGCGACCCCGCGTTGCGGCTCACCGTGCGCGCCGCGCTGGACCGGCTGCCGCCACGCCAGCGGGCCGTCGTGGTGCTGCGCTACTTCGAGGACCTGACCGAGGTCGCCACCGCCGAGGCGCTCGGCGTCACGGTCGGCACCGTCAAGAGCCAGTGCCACGACGCGCTGCGCCGGCTGCGCGACGTGGTGCCCGCCCCCGGCCGGTCCGGCGACGGCCTGGCCGCCGGAAGCGAGGTGAACCCGTGAACGAGACGGAGCTGACCCGGCTGCTGACCCGGGCCACCGAGGAGATCCGCCCGACCCGGCCGGCCGCCGCCGGATGGGAACGGGCCGGGCGGGTCCGTCGTGTCCGCCGCGCCGCCGGGGCCGCCGCCGTCGCCGTGGTCCTTGTCGGCGGCGGTACGACGGCGCTCCTGCACCGCTCCGGCCCGCCCCCCGCGGCGCCACCCCGCCCGGCGGTGACCTCGGCACCGAGCGCGCCGGTCGTGCAGCGGCCCCCGGACCGGCTCGGCGAGGCGGGCGACCCGCTGGGCCGGCTCGGCGACCGGGTCCCCTACCGCCTCTCCGACCGGCCGGTGAGCCGGGCGCTGGCGCTGTACCAGCCGGTCGACCCGGCCACCGGCGAGGCGGGCACGGTCCGGGTGCTGGGTGACGACGGCATCGTCCGGGAACTCGACGTGGTCACGCTCGCGCCCACCCGCGACGCCGAGGGCAACGAGGCGACGGCACTCAAGCCGGGCAGCCTGTCGCCGGACGGCCGGACCGCCGCGTTCGCGCAGACCGGCGAGGTGGTGGTGGTCGACCTGACCGACGCCGAGGTGCGTCGCTATCCGCTCGCGGGCTACCTGGAACACGTGGTCTGGGCCGGTGACCGGCTGATCGTCGGGGACAACGACACCGCGTACGAGCTGGACCGGCGCACCGGAGCGGCGCCGAAGCTGACAGTCGACCCGTGGACACTCGTCGTACCCGAGCCGGCCCGGTCCGGCGACCTGCTCACAGTGGGCGGCTGGTCCGGGGACGGCGGCCTGGCCGTACGCCGGTTCCCCGCCTCCGGCGGCGCGCCGGACCGGCGGCCGGTGACCACCGGCGCGCTTCCCCCCGGCTACCGGCTGGACGAGGTGTACGGGCGGGGCTGGCAGCGCGGCGACCGGATCGGCCAGGCCGGGTGGACCACCACCGCCAGTGGCGCCGGCACGATGAGCGGGGGCGAGGGCGTGGCGGTGCTGGACGCCCGCACCGGCGCGGTGACGCGCCTGCTCGACCTGGGCCGGGAGGGCCGGGCCAAGGCGTGCTGCGAGGTGTACGGCTGGACCGCCGACGGCGGCCTGCTGTTCCGCTACGACGCCGGGCTGGCCCGGTGGCGGCCGGAGACCGGCGCTGTCGACCTGGTGGCGGCCGACGTCCCCGGGAGCCTGTCGATCGCCGCCCGCTGACGGGTCCGGAACGCGGCCGGTCCCGCCGCGGTGACGGCGGGACCGGCCGGGACGCTCAGCGGGTCAGGCCGCCGGGCTGGTCGCCCTTCACGACGGGAGCCCGGACCAGGTTGCCCCACTCGGTCCACGAACCGTCGTAGTTGCGCACCTGCGGGAAGCCGAGCAGGTGGTGCAGCACGAACCAGGTGTGGCTGGACCGCTCGCCGATCCGGCAGTACGCCACCACGTCGTCGGACGGGCTCAGACCGAGCTGGTCGGCGTAGATGGCGCGCAGCTCGTCGGCGGACTTGAACGTGCCGTCGTCGTTCGCGGCGGACTTCCACGGCTTGCTCACCGCGCCCGGGATGTGCCCGCCACGCAGCGCGCCCTCCTGCGGGTAGTCCGGCATGTGCAGCATCTCGCCGGTGTACTCGCCCGGCGACCGCACGTCCACCAGCGGCCGACCGGCCGCCACGTGCGCCATGACCTGCTCCCGGTACGCGCGGATCGGCGCGTCGTTGCGCTCCGGCACCGGGTACGAGGCGCGGGGCCGGCTCACCTTGTCCCGGGTCAGCTCCCGCCCCTCGGCGATCCACTTCTGCCGGCCGCCGTCGAGCAGCCGTACGTCCGGGTGACCGAAGAGGGTGAAGACCCAGAGGGCGTACGCGGCCCACCAGTTGAAGTTGTCGCCGTAGAAGACGACCGTGTCGTCCCGCCCGATGCCCTTGGCCGCGCACAGCTCGGCGAAGCTCGCGGCGTCCAGGTAGTCGCGGGTGACCTGGTCGTTGAGTTCGGTGTGCCAGTCGACCTTGACGGCGCCGGGGATGTGGCCGGTGTCGTAGAGGAGCACGTCCTCGTCGGACTCGACCACCACGAGCCCCTCGTCGCCCAGGTGCTCGGCCAGCCATTCGGTGGTGACCAGGCGCTGCGGGTCGGCGTACGACTGGAGATCAGGATGCGGATCGCTCGGCACAGGCATGATCCCCAAGGTACGCCGGATCGCGGGCCACGGATGTGACACCGGCCCCACCGCCTCGGAAAGGTGGTGGGGCCGGCGCGGTCAGGTGCTCAGCCCTCGGCCACCAGGAACGTCCAGACCTGCTCGGGCGAGCGGGTGCCGTCCGCGGTGACCCCGACGACAGTGAGCGTGTGCGTCCCACCCTCGGTGGGCGTCCAGCTCACCGTCGCCCGGCTGCCGGTCTCGACACGCTGCTCGACGCCGTCGTCGAACCGGTAGAGGAAGGCCACCGTCGTGGTGAGTTGCGACGTGAACCGGAACTCGCCCGGCTGGCCCGGACCGCCCATGGGCACGTCCGTCCGGTACGGGTCGGCGGTGACGGCGGGGCGCAGGTCCCGCACCCGGAAGGAGAAGGTCGCCGGCTCCGACACGGTGCCGTCCCCGCTCACGCTGCGCACGACCAGGTTGACCACGCCCGCCTCGGTCGGCGCCCAGGTGACAGACGCGGTGCCGTCGGCCTGCGCGGCCACCACCTGCTGGTCCTCGCCGGTGAACTGGTAGCGGTAGCTGACCGTGCCGGGCAGGCGGGGGGTGAAGGTGAAGACGCCCGGAATGCCCTGCCCACCGCTGGGGATGGGCAGGTAGACGGTGGCCGAGACCTTCGGCGCGGTCGGCAGGCTGAACTGCCGGCTGCTGGTGGCCTCCACACCGTCGGCCGTGACGCTGGTGACGGTGAGGGTGCGGGAGCCGCCCCGGGTCGCGGTGACGGTGATCGCGGCGGAGCCGTCCGCCGCCGCGTCCACCGTCTGCTCGGGGTCGCCGTCGAGGGCGTAGCGGTAGCGCACCACGCCGTCCATCTGCGGACGCAGCTGGAACGTGGCAGGCACCCCGATCTCACTCAGCCGTCCCTCCACGACCGGCGACACGTCCGAGGCGCGGAACGTGTACTCGGTGGTCGCCGAGGGGTTGCCGACCGCGTCGAGGCTCCACACCCGCAGGGTGTTCGGGCCGCTGTCCGGGGTGAGCGTGACGGTGGCCGTGCCGCCCGTCCGGTCCGCGTCGATCGTCTTCTCGACGCCGGAGTCCAGCGAGTAGCCGTACCGCACCACGTCGGCGGCGCCGTTGGCGGTGAAGGTGAACTCGCCGGGCAGAGCCGGGTACCACCCGTCGTCGTCGGGGAAGTCGGTCGACGTCACGACGGGCGGCGTGGCCGGCCCCCGGACGTCGAGGCGGAAGTAGCAGACCGGGCTCCACTCGCCGGTGGCCCGGCTGTCCGCCGCCCGCATCTGCCAGGCGTACGTCCGGTCGTGCTCGAACGGCGACGGATAGATGGTGTCGTAGCGGCCGACGGCCCGCTCGCCGTCGCGCGCGTAGTCGGTCTGCTCGATCCGCGCCTCCGGCTGGTCGACCGGCCAGGCCGCGAAGGAGACGGTGAGCTGGTCCGTGCCGCCGCTGTCGGTGCGGTCCCGGTCGTGCACCACTCCGGAGGGGACGGGGTAGCGGATCACCTGGTACGGCTCGGTGGTGGTGCACGCCGTGCCGGTCTCGCTCCGCAGGTCGGTCGGCACGCCGGGGCGGAAGTTGTAGTCGATCGAGATGCCGACCCTGCTGGCGTACTTCCGGGCCAGTGCCGGGTCCCGCTCGGCGTCGGCGGGCAGCCGCAGCGAGAGGGTCAGCGTCGACCGGCCCTCGGCGAGCGCCTGGCGCAGCCCGTCGACCGCGTCGAACTCCACCCGGGGCGCCGGGCAGACGGTCTGGTCGGTGAGCTGGCGGCTGTCGACCAGCCCCAGGTCGGCCGGGGGGTTCCGCCAGCTCGACCGGGCGGTGTAGGCGGCGGTACGCCGCAGCTCGACCACGGGACGTCTGGTGCAGTCGCCGCCTGCCGTCTCCTTCACGTCGAGGACTGCGGACTGGATGTCCGCTCCCCGGTAGCGGGAGATGTCGAACGTGAAGTAGGCGCGCGACGTGTGCGGGCGGCCTTTCCCGTCCTTCCACGTGCCGACCGGCACGTCCCCGGACCGGTCGATGTCGACCGTGGTGGGCGAGTGCGAGTCGGTCCAGGCCCACGAGGTGTTCGTCTCGTAGCGGATGTCGTACGCGGCTGCCGGCGCCGCGGTGGCGGCCACCGTTCCGGCCGCGACCACCATCGACAGCGCGGCGGCGAGCACGCCTCGCCGGGCGGTTCGACGTGGATTTCTGTCAGGCATGAGGGTCATCCCTCATCCACCTTTCCCCGATTTCGCCCCGTACTCGATCGACGGGGGTAGCGGATGCTATCCAGTGGGGCGGACATCGGGCGATCCCGATAAGCGGCCGACCGGACACATCGGACGAACGGCGGTGAAGGTCGAGCCGTGCGGCGGGGTCAGGCGCGGCGGTGCACCAGGCGGCCGGCGACCACTGTGGCCAGGCAGGCGCCGTCCGGGCCGAACACGGCGAGGTCGGCCCGCCCGCCGGTCACCAGTGCTGGCGGCCGCACGCCGGGCAGCACCGCCACGTCGTTGCGGGCCGCGGCAGCCCGCAGCGCCGGGTCGGCCACGTGCTCCTCGACCACCGCGGCGACGCCGAGCCGGAACAGCGCGTGCACCCGCTCGCGCGGCGTGGGCGCCGGGGGCAGCGGACCGTCGTGCACGAGCGCCGGCCCGAGCGTGCCGGCCCACCGCCGCACCCGCATCCCGGGGTACGCGCCGGGAAGCTCGTCCGTCGGCACGATCGCCTCGACCCGGTCACCGGCGACCACGACGGCCAGCCCCGCTCGGGGCGGGTCGTCGGCTGTCAGCCGCAGCAGGTCGGCGGCGTGGACGGTACGCACGCTCAGTCGCGCTCGACCGGCCCGAGCACCGGCCGCTTGGCGGTGACGAAGTCGCCGGAGGACCGCCCGGTCAGCCGGCGCCTGATCCACGGCGCCAGGTGCTTGCCGGCCCAGCGCAGGTCGGCGGCGCGCGCGGCGAGCCACGGGCTGGGCGCCGGGTGCGGCGGGACCAGCAGCCACTCCTCGTCGCAGCCGACGCCGAGCGCGGTGAGCACCTGGGCGGCGACCCGGCGGTGGCCCGCCGCCGACAGGTGAATCCGGTCGGTGCTCCAGAGCAGCGGGTTGAGGTAGGTGTCGTCGGAGTACAGGTCGACCAGGATCGCGCCGTGCCGCTCGGCCACCTCGCCGACCACCCGGTTGAGCAGCGTCACACGCGGGGCCATCAGCCGCTGGCCGGGCAGCCGGGACATCACGTCGGCGAACCGGAACAGCACCACGTCGCTGCCGCCGGAGCGCAGCCGCTGCACGACCGAGTCGAAGCGGGGGACGAACGCGTCCGGGTCGAAGGTGCGGCGCAGCACGTCGTTGCCGCCGGCCGCGAAGCTGATCAGGTCGGGCTTCATGGCCAGCGCGGACGGCACCTGCTCGGCCACCACGTTCGGGAACAGCCGGCCCCGGATGGCCAGGTTGGCGTAGCCGAAGTCGGGCCCGGCCTCGACGGCGAGACGGGTGGCGACCAGATCGGCCCAGCCCCGGTAGCTGCCGTCCGGATACGCGTCGTCCATGCCTTCGGTGAAGCTGTCGCCCACCGCCACGTAGCTGCGCCAGCGCACGGCGCCTCCCTCAGACGTCCCGGCAGAAGTGCGTCGCACAGTCTGTCACCGCGCGGGCCGCTCCCGCTGGCCCTGGACGCCGGACGTGGCGGATGTCTCGACGTCCTGTTCACGACAACCACCCCCGGGGACAAAAGCCCCGACCCGTCCAGGCGGGGCAGAATCCGTCGTCCGGACCGGGGATGATGGCTGCCGTCATCCGGCCGCGCGAAACCGTCCGGCCGGTCCCGCATCCGGCACGAGCGAGGAACCACATGACGCAGGGGCACCCACCGGCGGCAGGTTGGCCACCGCCCGGCAACGCCGACCCCCGGTACGGCGGACCGCCGCCCCCCGGGCAGCAGTGGGCGCCCCCGGGCGCGCCGAAGTCCCGCCGTGGGCTCTGGATCGGGCTCGCGGCGGGCGCGCTCGCGCTGGCGGTCTGCGCCGGCACGGCGGTCGGCGTCGGGCTGGGCCTGCGCGGCGACGACGAGGACGGCTCCGCGCCGAAGGCGGCAGCCGGCGCGAACGGTGTCACCGTCACCGACGCCGAGCTGACCGCCCTGCTCGACCGGCACAGCAAGGCGCTGGCGGCGAAGGACCTGGACGGCTACCTGGCCGCGTTCGACCCGGCCCGCAAGGAACTGATCGCCGGGCAGACCCAGCTGTTCCGTAACCTGGGCAAACTGCCGCTGTCGGTGGCCCGCTACGAGACGATCGAGAAGCAGGGCCGCGTCAGCGACGCCTTCGGGCAGGGCGTCACGTTCCAGCTCGACGTCTCCTTCGTGCACCAGCTGGACGGCTACGACCTGGCGCCGGTCGCCGAGTGGTACCGCTGGACGGTCGTCCGCGCCGGCAAGGACGCGCCGATCCAGGTCACCGCCGTCACCGGCGCACCGGCCGGCGGCAACGGCGACTCGAAAACCGTCTACTACCCCGGGCCGTGGGACAAGTGGCGGGACATCCATGTCGAGCGGACCCCGTACGCCCTGATCATCACCGATGCGGCCCGGGCGGCCGTGGCGAGGCGGTACGCCCCGGCCGTCGACAAGGCGGTGACGAGCAACCTGGCCGTGTGGCGGGCCAACGCGCCGCCCGAGCCGGTGTCGGACAAGTTCGTCGTCACGCTCGCCGCCGGCAAGGACGAGATGACCTCGCTCTACCGGATCGGCACCGAGAAGGCCACCGAGGCGGGCTACTCGGTGGGCATGGTCGCGGCCGAGCGCAAGGACGGCAGGAACACGATCGGCGGCACCCGCATCGTGGTGGACACCGGAGATCGTTACTTCACCCGCTCCGGCGGCGACAACGACGCCCACATGGTGTTGCGGCACGAGATCGCGCACTCGCTGATGACGCCCCGCACCGACCCGGCCGCCGTGGACGAGTTCAGCAAGCTCGACGAGTGGGTGGTCGAGGGGTTCGCCGAGTACATCGCCTTCCACGGCCGCCCGCTGGCCGCCAGCGAGCGCACCGCGCCCGCCCTGCAACTGGTCCGCGACGGCGGGAACGGCTGGAACGGCACGCTGCCCAGCAACGCCGACTGGCAGAAGAGCGGCCTGCTGACCTTCCACTACTGGCTCGGGCACACCGCGATGACGCACCTCGCCGAGAAGCACGGTGAGCCGAAGCTGTTCCGCTTCGTCGAGGCCGTCTACGCCGGCACCCCGACCGACCGCGCCGCCCGGGACGTGCTCGGCGTGTCGCTCGACGAGTTCCAGGCCGGCTGGTCCGACTACGTCCGCGAACTGGCGGGCTGACGGAAACGGGAGACGACCGATGACGTATCAGCACCAGCAGTACCCGCCGCCCGCGTACCCACCGGTGGGCCGGCCGGGTCCGGGCGGTGCGCCGCCGGCGGCGCCGAAGCGGCGCGGGCGCGTCGCGTTGCTGGTGGCCGGTGGGCTGGTGGCCGTGCTCGCGGTCGCGGCCGGCACCGCCTACGGCGTGTCCCGGCTGGTCGGCGGCGGTGACGACGGCGGGAGGAAGCTGCGTGCCGCGTGGGTGCTCGACTTCCCGGAGCTGCAGCGCAACGGCCTGAAGACGTACGACGGGCAGGACATGTTCGGCGCCTGGCTGGTCGGCGACGCGGTGGTCCGGGCGCAGCCGGACGGGATCATCGCCTACCGGCTCGGCGACGGCGGCCAGGCGTGGGGCGTGCCCGCGCCGCAGGGGGCATCGTTGTGCGCGGCCGCGCAGACCCTCGCCGACGGGCGGGGTGTGGTGGCGCTCGGCCCGGCCGACTCGTGCGACACGCTCGTCGGGTTCGACGCGGCCGGTGGCACGCAGGCGTGGCGGGCGACGTTCCCTGTGGAACGCCGGACGGGCCGGTCCGAGACCGTCGCGCCCGACCTGTCGGTGGCCGCCGGGCAGGTGATCGTCCGCAGCGGCGGGAACGTCCTCGGCTACTCGCTGGCCGACGGCAGGCGGCTGTGGCAGACCGACGCCGATCGGCTGCTGCCCGGCCGCGACTGCCGCCTGACCGACGCGCAGGCCGCCGGGGACCAGGCCGTCGTCACCACGCTCTGCGACGGCGACCGGGGCGCGCTGCTCGGCCTGGACCCGGCCACCGGCAAGCCGCGCTGGAAGCAGGACCTGCCCGCCGCGCAGCAGAGCGACGGGGTGCTCAGCGTCGACCCGCTGGTCAGCCGGCCCGGCCTGAACACCGAGACGTTCGTCGCGCGCGACGCCACCGGCAAGGAGCGGGCCGCGTTCGGCAACCCCGTCGACGGTACGCGGTTCAGCGACCTGCCGGTCAACCGTTCCAACACGGTGAGCGGGCCGGCGGTCCGGCCGTACCTGGCCGACGCGGACACGCTCTACCTGCCGACCGAGCCCTCTCCGGTGGGCGACAAGATGCGCCAGGCCAACCAGGTGGTGGCGATCGACCTGGCCACCGGGAAGCGGCGCTGGGTGTCGGCCGGGCACACCGACAGCGAGGTGGAACTCGTCCGCCTCGACGGGCAGGGCGTGCTGGCGTGGGAGGTGGGTGACCGGCGGGATCTCGCCCCACGGCTGGTCCGGATCGACCCCGCCACCGGGAAGGTGGGCGTGGTGGCCGAGGCGCCGCTGTCGGCCGGCACCGAGGGCAGCGACGCGAAGGTGCTGGAGCGCGACGGCACAGTGGTGCTGGTGCCGTGGAAGCAGGTCACGGCGGACGCGGCGATCACGGTCCTGCGGTGATGATCTGCATGTCCCGCAGCGCCGAGGGCTCCGCCCGCTCCGTGATCTTCTTGCCGTTCGCATCCACCAGGACCACCGTGTAGCGGTCACCGCTGCGCACCCGGACCACCATCGACCCGTCCGGCTGGAAGAAGACCTGCCGCAGTTGACGTCCCTCCAGCGGCAGCGACACCTCCGCGCCGGTCCGGGTGTCGAGCACGGCGTTGACCAGTAGCTCCCGTGCCGCGTCCCCGTACGTGCCGTTCCGGTCGATCCGCAGGAGCGCGACCCGCCGGCCGTCCGGGGAGAGACTGGACAGGTCGAAGGAGACGTACCGGCTGCCCTTGGTGCCCAGGCCCGGCACCGTCCGGCGCGCCCTGCCGTTCCGGTCGGTGAGGACGATCGTGCCGTCGGAGCCGTCGGCGAACGCCAGCGTCCCGTCCGCCGCGAACACGGCGTGACAGCCGTCGAGGCCCGTCACCCTGGTGAACTTCCCGGAGGAGACGTCGAGCACGCCGGTGGCCGGGTCGTCGCCGCCAGCGTTCAGACGCACGACGAGCTGTTGCGAGTTCGGCAGCCAGACGGGTGACCAGCAGACGTCGTCGACGCCGTCCCGGAGCTTGCGCCGCCCCGAGCCGTCGATGGCCGACACCCACACCGCACCGGTCGTCTCGACCCAGGCAACCCTCTGTCCGTCGGGGGACACCGAGACGTTTACCTGCGCCGGCCCGTACGGGAGACCGAGCAGGCGGACCGGGTCGTCGCCCGGACGCCAGGACTGAAGCCGGACGGTGCTCGTCGGGGACGGGGCGTTCGCCAGGTCGGACGGGCCGTAGACGAGCCGCCCGAAGGTCGCGTCACCGTTCGGCCCCCCGCCTGTGGTTTCGCTGGGACTGGTCGACGGCGTGCTCGACGGCTCGGCGGACGGGGTCGGGGTGGGCTCGACCGGCGGGGCGGTGACTGTGACCGACGGCCCGGCCGGCACGGGCGTCTGGCTGTTCGGCCGGATCGCCAGTGCCGTTCCGGTCGCGGCGGCCAGCACCACCAGCACGGCGGCAGAAGTGGCGGCGGCCCGCTGGAGGCCGAGCCGCCGCGAGGTACGCAGTGCCCGGTCCCGCAGGTCGACCGGGGTGACCTCCTCGGCCAGATCGGCCAGGTCGAAACGCAGTCGGTCCTGGTTCATCGGGCGGTTCCTTCCGTGACGTACAGCTCGGCGAGCTCCGGTGCCACGCTGCGCAGCTTCGCCAGCGCCTTCGAGGTCTGGCTCTTGACGGTGCCGACTGTCACACCGAGCAGGTCGGCGGCCTCGCTCTCGGTGCGGTCCTCGAAGAACCGCAGAACCAGCACGGCCCGTTGTCTGGGAGAGAGCCGGGCCAGCGCGGCCCGGAGGGTCAGCCGGAGCGTGGTCTGCTGGGCGTGGTCGGGGGCCGAGTCGCCTCCGCGCGGCTCGGGCACGTCGCCCGGCATCGACTCGGCCACCCGGCGGCGTCGCCACCAGGAGACCTGCAGGTGGTACATGACCTTCCGGGTGTACGCCTCCGCGTTGCCGGTCTCGTGCAACCGATTCCAGGCACGGTGCGTACGGGCCAGCGCGGACTGGACGAGGTCCTCGGCCAGGTGCTGGTCGCCGGTCAGCAGGTAGGCGGAGCGCAGCAGCGCGGGCGTACGAGTTCGGACGAACAGGTCGAACTCAGTCAGGAGAAGATCCACACGAGCCGGTCCTTGGGGTCAAGTGGTGCATCGGCGTGACGCCTTCCGAGACGCCACCCGGCCACGCCATGGTTGCCGCCTCCGGTGGCACTTTCCCGACAGGCTCCGGCCGGTGTCAGCAGTCGAAGACCGACCAGCAGATGTCGTTGCGCAGCCGCTGGTCGTCCAGGACCAGCTCGCGGATCTCGGCCGGAAGCTGATCGCGCTGCCACCGGCACTCGTCGCGCCCGGCCGCCTCGCCGAGACCGGCGGGCGCCGCCGCGCGTACCGCCTTGATCGCGTACGCGGCGGCGCCGAGTTCGTGCGCGGCCACGTGGGCCACGACGGCGGCCTGTCCGGCGGCGTACGCGGCGTTGCGTGCCGCCCCGCGCAGGTCCCGGGCCGCGCCCATGGCGTGCCCGCCCGCCGCGCGCGCCTCCATCATCCTGACCTCGCCCCGCACCCAGGCGCGGGCGTACGCGATCGCCTCGCGCGGGCGGCTGTCGTCCGGCCGGACCGCCTCGAACAGACCGAGGACGTGCTCGGCGCAGGTGGCGGCCCAGAGCGCCAGCAGATGGTGGTGCTCGTCGGTGAGCGTGCCGCCCCGGCGGATCGTGGTGAACCGGGGATCGCGGACCTTCGGCAGGATCACGACGCGGCCTCCGGCCCGGCGGCGCCCTGGCGCAGGTCGCGGTCGAGTGCGCTCATCAGCCGGGCGACCCGGCTGCCGCCGCCGGTCACCGGCGGATAGCGGCGGAGCACGTCGACCAGCACGGGGGTGGCGAGCTGCCGGTACCGGTCCAGCGCTGCCACGCCGACGGTCTCGTCACCGCCGGCCTCCAGTTCGGCGACGCGCGCGGCGTTGGCGGCGGCCCGCAGAATGTGGCCGACCTGGGTGGCCTTCGCGATCGGGTGCAGGTACGCGGCCGCGGCGGCGTCACCGGCGGCCCGGGCGGCCAGGCGCGCGGACTCGGTGGGCGCGGACCGGGCGGCCCGGTGCGCGTCGAGGGACGTGACCCGCTGGAGTTTCGTCCGGGCGGCGCCGCGCGCGAACGTCCACGCCGCGTCGACAGCCGCACGGGGACGCGGATCGCCGGGAACCGCCCGCTCGTAGACCGGGAGGACGTCCTCCGCGTGCCGGACCGCGTACCGCGCCACCTCGCGCAACTCGTCCATCGTCAGGTCGAAGTCCCCGGGCGCAGTCATGTCGCGGGCATCGTATCGGTGATGCCGCGCCGGTACGGGCCCCAGCCGACGAACCGCTCGAACAGCTCGCGCGGGGTCGGCCCGTCCTGCGGGTTGAGGCGGAACAGGTCGTGGGTGGCCTCGTGGTAGAGCCCGGACAGGTAGACGGCCAGGTCGACGGGGTGGTCCGCGTACTCGACCTTGAGCAGTAGGCGCGCCTGCGCACAGGGCCACGGCGCGCCGCAGGCGCGGCACAGCCAGAGCGGCCGGATCGGCAGGTGGGCCGGGTGGTCCGGCGGGTAGGGGCGGGGCCGATCGGGGTACGGCCCGAGCCGCGGTACGGGAAGGTTCATGCGTGACAGTCTGCTGATCGCGCCACTACGCTCGGAAGTCCTCGCTGCAGGTCCGGGGAGAGGCCGGGAGACCGGCCGCAATCTGAGGAGGGCGTGTGGAGAACGAGCCGACCGCCGAGCTGATCCGCGCGCAACTGCGGCGGCTGCGGGTGCGGGCCGAACTGAGCCAGGAGGAGTTCGGGAGGCTCGTGCACTTCTCCGGCTCCCAGGTGTCGGCGGTCGAGCTGGGCCACCGGCCGCTCGACAGGTTCTTCCTCGCCCGGGCCGACGAGGTGCTCGGCACCGGCGGACTGTTGATGTCGCTGCTCAAGCTCGCCGAGCGCGACGGCCAGCCGAGCTGGTTCCGCCCCTGGCTCGAAGCCGAACGCCAGGCGCAACAGTTGCGCTGTTACCAGCCGAGCCTCATCCCTGGCCTGTTGCAGACCGAGAACTATGCCCGGGCGATGATCCGCACTGACGACATGCTCGCCGAGCAGGAAGCCGAACGGCGACTCGCGGTCCGGCTCGACCGGCAGACCGTTCTGGCCGGCGCCGATCCACCCAAGTTCGTCGCGGTGATCGAGGAAACCGTGCTGCGCCGCGCCGACGAGAGCTTTCGCGGGTTGATGAGTCAACAGGTGACGCACCTGATCGAGGCGAGCAGCCACCCACACATCGCGGTGCACGTCATTCCGGCCGACATCGGACTGCACATCGGACTGACCGGACCATTCACCCTGGCTCGCGGCGGTGACGGGGGTTGGATCGGCTATCTGGAGAACCAGCTCGGCGGAACAGTGATCGACAAAGATGAAGACGTGGCTATCCTGCTGTCCAGATGGGAGAGCGTCCGCAGTGAGGCGCTTTCCCGCCGGCAGTCGATCGAGCTGATGAAGGAAGTGGTCGAGTCATGGAGCTGATCGGCGCGTTCTGGCGCAAGTCAACCCGCAGCGGGCAGAGCGAGTGTGTCGAGGTGGCGGACAACCTGGCCGCTGTGGTCGGGGTGCGGGACAGCAAGGACCCGGCCGGGCCGGTGCTCACCTTCACACCCGACGCCTGGCGGGCCTTCGTCCGGCTCAGCGGGAGCCGCGCGTCGCGCTGATCATGTGGGCCGATCCGGTGCCACAGCTCGCCCGTGCCGGCCCCGACCTCCAGCACGTCCCCGGCCAGTGGCAGCCGCTCGCCCAGCCAGGCGTACCAGTTCTGCGGATTGGTGCCGTACGCGTGCAGCGCGATGCGAGCGGTCAGGTTGCCGGTCGTCGTCGCGTACTGGCTGGTCGCCCGCGCCGATGCGGTTGCGTCGCCCGTCATGAGAGGTAGAAGCAGAACGGGTGACCGGCCGGGTCGAGGAGCACCCGGACGTCGTCCTGCGGCTGGAAGTCGGGCAGCGTCGCGCCCACGGACACCGCGTACGCCACGGCTGCCTCCAGGTCGTCGACCTTGATGTCCAGGTGGACAGACATCTGCTGGTCGCCGGGACCGGCCGGCCACACCGGCCGCACGTAGGCCGGCTCGTCCTGGAACGCCAGCCAGTGGCCGCCCTCGGGCGGGGCGAGGAGGACCCAGTCGGCTTCCTTCTCGCGCCGGATCCAGCCGAGCAGCCGCTCGTAGAACGCGGCCAGGTCCTCTGCGGACGGCGCGTCCAGCACCGTTGTCGTCAGCTTCATCAGCGGTCGCTCAGCCATGCCGCATTCCTACCCGGCACCCGCGACATTTACCGGCCCATCCGCACCATCTCGGCGGGGTGGCGGCATCGACACCAGTCGGATGCCGCCACCTCGCCGAGCCGGCGACGATCGGTCCGCGCGGACACCGAAAGGGGTCGCCCGGCCCTCCGCTCGCGCCATAAGCTGCGGCAATGCTGCTGCGCATGTCGACCCTGCTGCTCCGGACCCTGCGCGAGGACCCGGCCGACGCGGAAGTGCCGAGCCACCGGCTGCTGCTGCGCGCCGGATACGTCCGCCGGGCCGCGCCGGGCGGCTACACCTGGCTGCCGCTGGGCAAGCTCGTGCTGGACCGGATCACCGCGATCGTGCGGGGCGAGATGACCGCGATCGGCGACCAGGAGGTGCACTTCCCGGCGCTGCTCCCGGCCGAGCCCTACCGGACGAGCGGGCGGTGGACCGAATACGGGGACGACATCTTCACGCTCGCCGACCGCAAGGGCGCCGACCATCTGCTCGCGCCGACCCACGAGGAGCTGGCCGCGCTGCTGGTGAAGGACCTGTTCACCTCGTACCGGGACTTCCCGGTGACGCTGTTCCAGATCCAGACGAAGTTCCGCGACGAGGCCCGTCCCCGCGCCGGTCTGCTGCGCGGGCGCGAGTTCCTGATGAAGGACGCCTACTCGTTCGACCTCGACGACGCCGGAATCCAGGCCGCGTACGACCGGCACCGGGCCGCCTACGAGCGCGTCTTCACCCGGCTCGGGCTGGACTTCACCACTGTCCACGCGATGTCCGGCGCGATGGGTGGGTCGGCGTCGGAGGAGTTCCTGGCCGCCACGCCGGTCGGTGAGGACGCGTTCGTCGGCTGCACCGCCTGCGACTACGCGGCGAACACCGAGGCGGTGGTGACCCGCGCCCCGGCCGCCGGTGACCCGGACGCGCACCCGCCCGCCGAGACGCACGACACCCCGGAGACGCCCACCATCGCGGCGCTGGTCGAGCTGGCCGAGGCCCGCAAGCTGGGCGGGCGCACCGGCTGGACCGCCGCCGACACGTTGAAGAACGTGGTCCTCACCGTCCGCAGGCCCGGTGCCGATCAGGCTGAACCGCTGGTCATCGGCCTGCCCGGCGACCGCGAGGTGGACCTGAAGCGGGTCGAGGCGGTGCTGGCCCCCGCCACGGTGGCGGTCTTCGAGGACTGGGACGCCCACCCGGAGCTGGTCCGCGGCTACATCGGGCCGCAGATCCTGGCCAAGCACGGCATCCGCTACCTGGTCGATCCCCGCGTGGTGCCCGGCACCGCCTGGCTGACCGGCGCGAACGAGCCGGGCCGGCACGCCACCGACGTGGTCTGCGGGCGCGACTTCGTACCGGACGGCACGATCGAGGCGGCCGAGGTGCGGCCCGGCGACCCCTGCCCGGCCTGCGACGCCGGTGAGCTGACCATCCGGCGGGGCATCGAGGTCGGGCACATCTTCCAGCTCGGACGCCGGTACACCGACGCGTTCGCGGTCGACGTGCTCGGCCCGGAGGGCAAGCCGGTCCGGCCCACGATGGGCTGCTACGGCATCGGCGTGTCCCGGGCGGTCGCCGCGGTGGCCGAGCAGCACCACGACGACCGGGGGCTGGTGTGGCCCGCGGCTGTCGCGCCGTGCGACGTACACCTGGTCGCCGCCGGAAAGGGGCCGCAGCTTGACGCGGCGCTCGACCTCGGCGGGCGCCTCGCCGCCGCCGGCCTGCGGGTGCTGGTCGACGACCGCACGCACGTGTCCGCCGGGGTGAAGTTCACCGACGCCGAGCTGATCGGCATTCCGCGCGCCGTCGTGGTCGGCCGCCGTCTCGCCGACGGGTACGTGGAACTACGTGACCGGGCCACCGGTGAACGGGCCGAGGTGCCGGTGGAGGACATCGTGGAGCGTCTGCGCGACGAGGTGGGCGCGACGCGCCACGACGGGGTGTAGCGAACGCGGTACCGGGTACCGCATACGGATCGACCGAGGTGTTCGGAGGCTCTCATGTACCGCGTCAGTGACGTGATGACCAGGCAGGTGATCTACCTCCCGGCGGAGACCCCGCTGGACGAGGCGGCCCGGGTGATGAAGGAGTCGGACATCGGCGACGTGGTGGTGACCGACGGCGCCACGCTCGCCGGCATGCTGACCGACCGCGACATCGTGGTGCGGGCGGTGGCCGAACGCGCCGACCCGGGCACCACCACGATCGGCTCGATCATCACCCGTGAGGTGGTCATGATCGAGCAGCACTGCACGGCGAACGAGGCGGCGGCGCTGATGCGCGAGCGCAACATCCGGCGCGTGCTGGTCTGCGACAGCGACCGCAAGCTCGTCGGCATCGTCTCCCTCGGTGACCTCGCCATGCAGCTCGACCCCCAGTCGGCGCTCAGCGACATCAGCGAGGCCGCGCCGAACGCGTGAGAGCGGGCCCGCTCGCGTGACGCGGGGCACCGCCACCACCGTCGCATGACGGCGCGCGGCGGCGGATAGCCTCGACCCATGCCCGAGATGCCGACGAAGCTGGCCGAGATCGTGGACGAGTTCGCCGCCGCACCGCGCGACGTCGTGCTGGAGATGCTGCTGGAGTTCGCCGACGTGATCCCGCCCCTGCCCGAGGGTGTGAACCGGGAGGAGCTGGAGCAGGTCCCCGAGTGCCAGACCGCGTTCTTCCTGCGCGCCGAGGTGAACGCGGACAAGACGGTCAGCACCGTCTTCGACTGCCCGCCGGAGGCGCCCACCACCCGGGCGTTCGCCGGCATCCTCGCCGAAGGGTTGGCCGGGGCGAGCGCCGAGGAGGTGCTGGCCGTGCCGGACGATCTCTACCAGCGGATGGGCCTGGCGCAGGCGATCAGCCCGCTGCGCGTACGCGGCGGCACCGCCATCCTGGCCCGGCTCAAGCGCCAGGTCCGGGAACAGATCTCCTGACCGGCGGGTTGTCGCTGGTCATGGACATCGAGATCTACGCCGACGTGGTCTGCCCCTGGTGCTGGATCGGCAAGCGCCGACTGGAACAGGCGCTGGAGTCGTACGACGGCGAGGTGAACGTCCGGTTCCGGCCGTTCCAGCTCGACCCGACGCCGGTCACCGAGCCGAAGCCGCTGCTGGAGGCGCTCGGCGACAAGTTCGGCGGACGGGACAAGGCCGAGGGCATGGCCGCGCACGTCACCGGCGTCGCCGCGGGCGCGGGCTTGGACCTGCGGTTCGACCGGGCGGTGGCGGCGAACACGTTCGACGCGCACCGGCTGGTGCGTTTCGCCGCCGAGCGCGGCCGTTCCGCCGAGATGGTCGAGCGGCTCTACCGGGCGCATTTCCACGACGGCATCGACGTCGGATCGATCGACGCGCTGGTCACGCTGGCCGTCGAGGCCGGTCTGGACGAGACCGAGGCGCGGGAGTACCTGGAGTCGAACCTGGGCCGCCGGGAGGTCGCCGCCGACCTGAGCGCCGCGCACCAGCTCGGCGTCTCCAGCGTGCCGACGTTCGTGCTGGCCGGAAAGTACGCGGTCACCGGCGCGCAGGAGCCGGAGACGCTGCTCGCCGCGTTGCGCGAGGTGGCGCAGCGCGAAGCGGCGGCCTGATGTTTCACGTGGAACAAGATCGATGCGAATGAGGACCTAGGCCGGCCTGGCCAGGTCCTCCACCACCCTCGCTCCGGGCAGCGCGCCGAGCGCCGGCCCGGGCAGGGCGATCTTGCTGTGCCGTACGCCTGATCCGATGATCACGTGCGGGGTGGCGATCACCCGGGAGTCGACGAGGACCGGCCAGTCCGCCGGCAGCCCGATCGGCGTGATGCCGCCGTACTCCATTCCGCTCAACTCGACCGCCTCGGCCATCGGCGCGAAGCTCGCCTTGCGCACGTCGAGCAGCTTGCGGACCACGCCGTTGACGTCGGCGCGGGTGGTGGCGAGCACGACGCAGGCCGCGTACCGGGTCTCGCCGCCGCGCTTACCGGCGACCACCACGCAGTTGGCCGATTCCTCCAGCCCCACCTGGTACGCCTCGCAGAACGCGGCGGTGTCGGCCAGGTCGGCGTCGATCGGGGCGACGAGTACGTCGTCCACGTCCACCGGGGCCTCGGCCGGCCACTCCTGCAGCGCCGCGGCGACCGGCGGGGCCAGCAGGTCGAGCCGTGCCCGGGCAGGCTCCGTCTTCAGCGTCCCCATCATGTCGCGATCCTCGCACCCGCTTCGCGGATCGCCCCTCCGGGCCCCGGCTCCGCCCCTCAGTTGGGATTGCTGAGGAACGCGTTCTCCTGCGCGAAGTCCCGGTTCTCGGCGGTGGTGAGCTGCCGGCGGCGCAGCACCTCGGGACGGTTCGCCTCGGCGTCCTCGATGCCGTGCCGGACGCCGACCCGGATCACGCCGTAGAGGAAGACGAAACCGAAGACGTAGAGGAGCACTGTGGCGACGAAGACCAGCATGCGGTCACGGTAGGCCGGTGCGGACCCGACCGGTTCTCATCTTCCGCCGGTTCCCCCGTACGTGTCCGCGAGGTAGTCGGCCCAGGTCCGGGTGCCGGTCGGCGTGGCCGTCGTGGTGAGTCCGCCCCCACGCAACTCCCGCCCGAGGCGGCCGGGAATCCGGACCGGCAGCAGCGGACGGCGTACCCGGCGGGCCGCGAGCCAGGTGCGGGCCGCCTCGTCGAAGCGCAGCACCTGCGGCCCGGCGAAGTCCTCGACCCGGTGCGACGGTCCGGCGAGCAGCAGCACCGCGAGCCGGTCCGCCACGTCGGCCGGGTCGACCGGCTGGGCGAGTACGGCCCAGTCCCCGATCACCGGGCCGAGGCGGCTCGCGCCTTTCAGCAGGTCCGCCAGGAACTCGGGGAACTGGGTCGCGCGCAGCACGCTCCACGGCACCGTTCCGGCGGCCACCACCTCTTCGGCCGCGAGCTTGTGCCGGTAGTAGGGGATCGGCACCCGGTCGACGCCGACGATCGAGACGTACACCAGGTGACGGACCCCGGCGTGGCCGGCGGCCATGGTCAGTCGGCGGGTGCCGAGCACGTCGATCTCGTGGGTACGCCGTTGCGGCGACGAGGCCAGGTGCAGCACCGCGTCCACCCCGGCGACCGCCTCCGCCAGCCCGGCGCCGGTGGCCAGGTCGGTGCTCACCCATTCCACCCCGTCTCCGGTACGGGACCGACGGCTGGTCGCCCGAAGCGTGAAGCCCTCGGCCCGCAGCCGGGGCACCACCACCCGCCCGAGCCGTCCGGTCGCCCCGGTCACCAGCACCCGCATCGCCACTCCTCCCAGCCACGCCCTGCCCACTCGGTCCGCATTCAGGACGGCAGCCCGGCCGGGATCGTGACCGCCCGCCGGGCCGTCGGCCCGAAGTCGCGCTTGCCGGGCTGCTCCATCACAGTGTGTGAGCCCGGCGCAGGCGACTACGACTGTTGAGCGATATACCTGAGAGTCATAATCATGACCAGGAGTCATACCGCAGTCAGGCGATGCCTTCGGCAGGAGCGTTACTGCGCGTGAGCGGCGACCGGGCCGGCAACGCCTCAGCCCGCCGGGCGAGGCACCACTCGACCGGCAAGGGTCAGGCCGAGCAGGCCGCAGCCCGCTGCCACCGCCAGCGTGGTCGCGTAGCTGGCCGGGCCGGGTGACGCACCGGCGGCCAGGACGGCGCCGGTCAGCGCCAGTACGGTGGCCGCGGCGAGCGAGTCGCCCAGTTGCAGCGCCGAGCTGTTGCGGCCCTGCTCGGCCGGGGCCGACTGCTCCAGGGTGAGCACCGACAGCGACGGGTAGAGCAGTCCCATGCCGAGCCCGGCCACGGCCCAGGAGAACACCGCCGGCAGCACCGGCAGCCCGGGCAGCAGCGCCGACGCGACGCCCGCCGTACCGATGGTGATGCAGGCCAGCCCGGCCCGGGGCAGGCTCGCCGCCGACCGGGGCGAAGCGATCCGGCCCTGGATCCACGAGCCCACCGACCAGGACAGCGCCCCCACGGTCAGCACCAGGCCGGCGCCGGTGGGCGAGAAGCCGCGCTCCCGCGACAGCATCAGCGGGATCACCACCTCGGCGGCCACGAACGCCGCCGACGCCAGCGCGCGCAGGCCGATCACCGTCGGCAGACCGCGTGCCGCGCGCAGGAACCCGGACGGCAACAGGTGCGGTACGCAGACGAACAGCCCGGCCAGCGCCCCGGCGGTCAGGGCGGCGGCGAGCACGCCGCGCTGCTGCCCCCCGTAGTGCAGCAGTGCGGCGCTCGCCCCCGCCCCGCAGGCCCAGCCGACGCGGGCCAGCGCGCCCGCGGGCGGCCGGGTCGGCACGGTGCCGGCCAGCGCCTTCAGACCCGGCTGGATCAGCAGCGCCGCCGGAATCGCCACCGCCGGTACCGCGAGGAACACCCATCGCCAGCCCAGATGTTCCACGATCAGGCCGGCCAGCGCCGGGCCGACCAGCGACGGCACCACCCAGGCCGCGGCGAACGCGGCGAAGATCCGCCGCCGCAACTGCTCCGGGTACGCCTGACCGACCACCACGTAGAGCGCCACCGAGACGAGTCCGGAACCGAAGCCCTGCACCACCCGCCCGACGACCAGCATCTCCATGGTCGTCGCGGAACCGGCCACCACCAGCCCGGCGACGAACCAGGCGACGCCGTGCCACATCGCCGGCCGTGGTCCGCGCGCGTCGCACCAGATGCCGGAGGCGACCATCGCCACCACGCCGGAGGCGAACGAGCCGCCGAACGCCAGCGCGTACAGGCCGAGCCCGTCCAGCGCGCGGGCCACCGTGGGCATGGCGGTGCCCACCGCCAGCGCCTCGAACGCGAGCAGGGACACCAGGGCGACGCTGCCCACAGTCATCGCCCGAAGGCGCGGCGACCACAGGTCGACGGGTGGATCGGCCGGGAGGGCGGCGGTGCTGGTCATGGGCTACAGCCTCGGACCTCACCCCGGGTTGAGGTCAACTGTGGTCCCCGTCTCGTCCGGCGGGAACGACCGGACCCCGAACTTCTGCCGTCCGGGTGGCATAACGGACGCCGCGCCGGGAAGTCGGGCCGCCGGGACGAGACCGGGAGGCGAGATGGCGCTGGGACGCTTCGCCAGCCTCCTGCTGTCCCCGACGGTCGTGCCCACCAAGGTCTCCGAGGTCGCGGGAAGCGTGGGTACGGCCGCCGCCCGGCTGGCCCGGCTCACCGGGCTGACCAGCCGCCGGGTGTGGTCGCAGGACGGCCGCCACCACATCGAGGTGCACGGCGTCTGCCAGGACGGCGGCGACCGGCTCGCCCGTCAGGTCGAGGCGGCGCTGGAGTCGATGCCGGGCGTGACCTGGGCGCGGGTGAACGCGCCGTCCGGCCGGGTGGTGGTGGCGACCGGGGAGCCGGCGCCGAAACTGCGCGATCTGATCGCCACAGTGGCCCGCGTCGAGCAGACCTGCCCGTACGAGCCGGACCCGGAGATCGAGCCGCCGCAGCCGCCCGAGGACGGCCCGCGTACCGCGCGCACGTTCGGCGCGCTGCTGTCCGACGTGCTCGGACTGGGCATCTCCGCCGCCACCCGGGTACTGCCGCTCACCCCCGTGCCGGCCGAGGTCGCCGGGCTGCTCGGCGCTGTCGACCTGCACCCGAAGCTGCACGCGCTGGCCGGGCTGGGCATCCGCGCCGACCCGCGCGCCGAGGTGCTGTTCCCGCTGGCCGAGGCGGTGGTGCAGGGTCTCACCGGCGGCTGGGCCGGGATCGTGCTGGACGGCGCGCAGCGCGTCGTGCAGTGGGGCGAGGGGGCCGCTCAACTGGCCGCGTGGCGGCGGGCCGAGCCACACCTGACCGGTGACCCGGAACGGGCTGTGGCCCGGGTGCCGGACGGCGAGCGGCCGTGCCCGGTGCCGGACGGGCAGCCGGAGCGCTACGCCAAGCGGGTACTCCCGGCCGGCGCGGTCGCCGGAGCGGCGGCGCTGCCGGTGCTAGGACCCAAGCGGGCCGCCGCGCTGGCACTGTCCTCGCTGCCGAAGGCGCCCGGTTCCGGCCGCGAGGGTTACGGCGCCCAACTGGGCCGGATGCTCGCCCGGCGCGGCGTAATCGCGATGGACCGCAGCGTGCTGCGTGAGCTGGACCGGATCGACACGGTGGTGCTGGACGCGGCGGTGCTCGGTTCGGACCGGGGGGTGCTGGCCGACCTGGCGCCGCTGGCCGACGCCGACACCGGGCAGGTCGCCGCCCGGGCGTTCGCGCTGTTCGACCCGGCCGAGCCGGACGCGGTACGCGCCGCCGACGGCTGGCGGATCGGCCCGCTGGACCGGCTCGGCGCCGACGATCCCGGGGACACCGCGGACAGCGCGCGGCTGCGCGCCGACGGTGGACGGCTGCTCGGGCTGGCCGAGAACGGCCGGCTCGCCGCCGTACTGCGGGTCGAGCCCGAGCCCGCACCGGGCGTGGACGCGCTGGCGTCGGCCGCCCGGCAGGCGGGCCTGCGGCTCGTGGTCGGCGGCGCGGACGACGGCCGGTACGACTTCGCCGACCTGCTCGTACCCGGTGGCGCCCGGCTCGCCGGCGCGGTGCACGACCTGCAACGCGAGGGCGCGGTGGTGATGGTGGTCTCCGGCGAGCGGTCGGCGCTCGCCGCCTCGGACTGCGGCCTCGGCGTGTACGGCCCGGAGGACCTGCCCCCCTGGGGCGCGCACCTGCTGGTCGGCGACGACCTGCGGGTACCGGCACTGCTCATCGACGCGGCCGGGGTGGCCCGCCGGATGACCGAGCAGAACATCCGGATCGCCATGGCCGGCGCCGGGCTCGGCGCGCTCGGAGCATTCACCGCCGACCGTCGGCGGCTGCCCCGCCCGACGCTCGCGGCGGTGAACGGCGCGGCGGCGCTCGCGTTCGCGCACGGCGTGTTCCGGGCGCACCGGCTGCCGGACCGCACCGGCGTACCGGTGCCCGCGCTCAGCGCCTGGCATCTCATGCCGGTGGAGACCGTCCTCGAACAGCTCGGCACCGACGCGTCCGGGCTGACCGAGAGCGAGGCGACCCGGCGGCGGCGCGTCGAGGTCGGCGACGAGCACGGTCCGGCCGGGCTGCTCCGCTCGTTCGTCGAGGAGCTGTCCAACCCGCTCACCCCGGTGCTGGCCGCCGGTGCGGTGCTCTCCGCCGCGTTCGGCTCACTCGTCGACGCGGCGCTGGTCGGCGGCGTGGTGGGCGGGTCGGCGCTGGTCGGCGCGGTGCACCAGCGCAACACCGAACGGTCGCTGGCCGAGCTGCTGTCCCGCTCGGCGGTCACCGCCCGGGTGCTGCGCGACGGCGCGGAACGGGTGGTGCCCGCCGAGGAGCTGGTACGCGGCGACGTGATCACGATCAGCTCCGGGGACGCCGTACCGGCCGACTGCCGGGTGCTGACGAGTGACGGGCTGGAGGCGGACGAGTCGTCACTGACCGGTGAGTCGCTGCCGGTGGCGAAGAGCCCCGACCCGGTGGTCGCGGCGGCCATCGCCGAGCGGCACTCGATGCTGTTCGAGGGCACCACAGTCGCCGCCGGGCACGGCACCGCTGTGGTGGTGGCCACCGGCGCGGAGACCGAGTCCGGGCGGAGCCTCGCGATGGCCCGGCAGGCCCCGCCCGCCAGTGGTGTGGAGGCGCGACTGGGCAAGCTGACCAGCAGCGCCGTACCGCTGGCGGCCGCCTCGGCGATCTCGGTGGCCGGTGCGGGGCTGCTTCGGGGCGTACCCCTCGCCGAAACGGCGGCGACCGCCGCGAACCTGGCCGTGGCGTCGGTGCCGGAGGGGTTGCCGTTCCTGGTCAGCGCCGCGCAGCTGGCGGCGGCGCGGCGGCTGGCCGAGCACGGCGCCCTGGTCCGCAACCCCCGGACCATCGAGGCGCTGGGCCGCGTCGACGTGCTCTGCTTCGACAAGACCGGCACGCTCACCGAGGGGAAGCTGCTGCTGGCCGGGGTGGGCACCGGTGACGGCCGGTACGCCGTGCTGGGCGAACTGGACGAGCCGCTGCGGTCGACGCTGGCCGCCGCGGTGCGGGCCACCCCGTCCGCCGCCGACCCGGACGAGTTGCCGCAGCAGACCGACCGGGCGGTACGCCACGGCGCGGACGCCGCCGGGGTGACCGAGCGGACCGGCGCCGCGGAGTGGACCGCCACGGCCGGGCTGCCGTTCGAGCCGTCCCGGGGCTACAGCGCCGCTGTCGGCCGCTCCTCCGGCGGGCTGCTGCTGAGCGTGAAGGGCGCCCCCGAGTCGGTGCTGCCGCGCTGCGCGTCGCGGCGCACCGCCGAGGGGGACCGGCCGCTCGATGCGGCGGGGCGCGAGGAGGTGCAGGCCATGCTGGCCGGGCGGGCCGGGGCCGGGCACCGCATTCTCGCCGTGGCCGAGTGCCGGGTCTCCACCGAGCAGGTCAGCGACGAGCAGGTGAACGGACTGGTCTTCGTGGGTTTCCTGACGCTCGCCGACGGGGTGCGGGACAGCGCCCGGCCGGCGGTGGCCCGGATCCGGGCCGCCGGCGTACACACCGTCATGATCACGGGCGATCACCCGGCCACCGCCGAGGCGATCGCCGCCACGATCAGCCCGGAGGACGGCGGCCAGCGCGTTGTCACCGCCACCGACCTGGACCGGCTGGACGACGCCGCGCTCGCCGAGCGCCTGATGGCCACCGACGTGGTGGCGCGCTGCACGCCGGCGCACAAGGTACGGATCATTCAGGCGTTGCAGCGCCAGGACCGGACCGTCGCGATGACCGGTGACGGCGCCAACGACGCCCCGGCGATCCGGCTCGCCGACGTCGGTATCGCGCTCGGTCAACGGGGCACACCCGCCGCCCGCGCCGCCGCCGACCTGGTGGTCACCGACGACCGGCTGGAGACGATCATCGCCACGCTGGTCGAGGGCCGGGCCATGTGGTCGTCGGTGCGGCACGCGCTCAGCATCCTGGTCGGCGGCAACCTCGGCGAGATCGCGTTCAGCGTGCTCAGCGCCGCCGCGACCGGCCGCTCCGCCTTGAACGGCCGGCAACTGCTGCTGGTCAACCTGCTCACCGATCTCGCGCCGGCGCTCGCCATCGCGGTACGGCCGCCGGCCGACGACCGCGCCGACCACCTGCTACGCGAGGGTCCGGACTCCTCGCTCGGTGTGACCATGACCCGGGAGATCGGGCTGCGGGCGGCGTCGACCACGCTGGGCGCGACCGCCGGCTGGACGATCGCCAGGTGGACCGGCACCCAGCGGCGGGCCAGCACCGTCGCGCTGGCGTCCCTGATCGGCACTCAGCTCGGCCAGACCGTACTGGCCGGCGGCACCAGCCCCAGCGTGCTCGCCGCCACCGCCGCGTCGGTGGGCGCGCTCGTCGCGGTGGTGCAGACGCCTGGTGTCAGCCAGTTCTTCGGCTGCACCCCGATGGGCCCGGTGGGCTGGGCAATCGCCACCGGCTCGGCGCTCGGCGCGACGTTCGCCAACGGCACGCTCACCAAGCTGATGGACCGCATGCCGCAGCCCGGCTCGCACGGGCGTCCCGACGCGGAACAGTTCTAGTGCCAGGTGGCGGCGGCCCGGCGCAGCCGGTCGTTTATCGCGCGGCCCACTCCGGTGTCCGGCACCGGCTCGGCGACGATCTCGGTCACCCCGGCCGCGTCCAGCCGGTGCAGCGCGTCGAACAGTCGCGCCGCCGCCGCGGTCACGTCGCCGTCGGGCGACAGCACCTCCACCGCCGCCCAGTCGCCGTCCGCCGGTGGCTCCCGGAAGGCCAGGAACCCCCGCCGGCCGCCGCCGGGCTCGGCCGCCGCGCCCAACCGCAACGGGGTACGCGGGGCGTAGTGCGCGGCCAGCGTCCCGGGCGCGACGGGCTGACCGGAGCTGCCCTGGCGCACCTCGACCGGGCCGACCGCCTCGACCAGCGCCTCGACCGGCAGCGCGCCCAGCCGCAGCACCACCGGCCGGTCGCCGCGCGCGTCCACGATCGTCGACTCGATGCCGCACCGGGTGGGCCCGCCGTCGAGCACCACGTCCACGGCGCCGCCCAGCCCGGCCACCACATGCTCGGCCCGGGTCGGGCTGAGCTGGCCGAACCGGTTCGCGCTCGGCGCGGCCACCGGCACGCCGGCCGCCGCGATCAGCGCCCGCGCCGACGGCTCGTCCGGTACGCGTACCGCCATGGTGTCCAGGCCGGAGGTGACGATCGGCGGGATGATCTCCGGTCGGTCCACGATCAGGGTGAGCGGGCCGGGCCAGAAGCGATTCGCCAGCTCGGCCACCGCCGCCGGCACCTCGCCCACCAGCGCGGTCAGGTCGGCGGCGTCGGCCAGGTGGCTGATCAGCGGGTCGAAGCTGGGCCGCGCCTTGGCCTCGAAGATCCGGGCCGCCGCCCGCGCGTCGAGCGCGTTGGCGCCCAGGCCGTAGACGGTTTCGGTGGGAAAGGCGACCAGCCCGCCGGCGCGCAGAACGGCGGCGGCCTCGTCGATGCCGCGCTCGGCCGGCAGGACGCGCGGGGATCCGGTGCTCACGCTTCCGACGCTAGCCTGCTCTCTTCGCCGCCCCGGCGAGACCCCGTCGAAGGGGCGGGGTCCGTGTCCGGGAGCGTGGGCGCGTCCGTGGGGTAGAGGCCGGCGGCGAAGCCGTACACCTGGTCCCCGGCGCGGGGGATCTGCGCGAACCGCCGGGCCAGCGCCTGCACCTCCGCCCAGAATTCGCGGACGTCCTCGATCGGGATGCGCGCGTGCACGAGCGTGCACCGCAGTTCGTCGGCGGCGTGCGCGGCGGCCGCCTCGGCGGCTGCTTCGGCGAGGCCGTTGATCCGGGACACGACCTGCTTGTCCTCTGTCCGGGTGAGCGTGCCGACGTAGAAGGTGCGGGCGACACGCCCGTAGAACCGCTCTTCGATGGCGCGTACCCGCCGGGTCCGCACCACGCGCAGCAGCCCGGCGTCCACCAGTTGGTTCACGTGGTACGCGACGCTGCTCTTCGGCCGGTCGACCGCGCGGGCCAGCTCGTTCACCGTGGCGGCGCGTTCCAGGAGCAGTTCCAGGAGCGTGCTGCGCAGCGGGTCGGCGAGCGCGCGCAACTGCTCCGGGGCGGTGACCACGAGCAGGTCCTCGAGGTCGTAGTCCGGGATCCGCTGATTGACCGACATTTCTCGACCGTTCTAAGATTCTGGTTCGTTCGATAACTCTGGTCTGACAACTCAGGAGTGTAGTGATGGCCGAGATCGTGCTCTTCCACCACATTCAAGGGCTCACCGACGGCGTACGCGCCCTCGCCGACTCCCTGCGCGCCGGCGGACACACCGTGCACACCCCGGACTTGTTCGACGGCGAACGGCCGGCCACCATCTCCGACGGCGCCGCGCTGGTCAAGCGCATCGGCGGCGACGTCCTCGACCAGCGCGCCGACGCGGTCGTCGCCGACCTGCCCGCCGACCTCGTCCACGCGGGTGTCTCCTGGGGCGCCGCCATCGCCCAGCGGCTCGCCCAGACCCGGCCCGGCGCCCGGGCCGCCCTGCTCTACGAAGCCTGCCTGCCGGTGACCGGTGAGTGGGCGATCGGCCCCTGGCCCGACGGCGTGGCGGTACAGGTGCACGGCATGGAGCAGGACCCGTTCTTCGGGCTGGAAGGCGACGTGGACGCCGCCCGCGAGCTGGTGTCGATCGTCGGCCCCGAACGCGGCGAGCTGTACGTCTACCCCGGCGACCGGCACCTGTTCACCGACAACTCGCTGCCCTCGTACGACGCCGAGGCGACCGCGCTCGTGGTGAGCCGCAGCCGCGAACTGCTCGACCGGCTCGCCTGACGCCTACTCGTCACCCCGCAGCCGCGCCAACTCGGCCGCGTACTCGGCGTCGGTCAGCACCCCGCGCTCGTACTGCCGGGTCAGCGCGTGGATGTCACGCCGCCGCCCGGCGCTCGGCGCGGGCGGCCGGGTCCGGTCCGGACGGTCGACGCGGACCGGACCCGGCGCCGAGCTCGCCGCCGCGCGCTGCTCCGGGGGCCGGGCCTCGCGGTGGCACTCCCGCAGGTTCGCGAGGATCTCGTCGTAGTGCTCCGGCCAGGTGACCAGCCGGGTCAGCTCCAGGCGGAACGGCCGGACGATGGCGCCGGACTGGATCGGCGTCTGCACCGGCGCGCCGTCGGTCCGCTCGATGACGATCGCGTCGCGTCCCATGTCCAGACCCATTATCGAACTCGCACCGCTGTGGATATCCACAACCGACGCCCACGGCACGGTGGTCGTGTGGAGCAGCGAACGGGAACGTATGCCGACGGGGCTCACCCAGACGCCGAGCATCGCGCGGCGGACCGCGACGGCGAGGACGCCGGCGTTCCACACTCCGAGGACCACTGCCTCCCGTTCCAGGAGATTGCCGCTACGGACCCCGAACACGATGAGCACGAAGTAACCGACCGCCAGCCCCGCCACGACCATGGAGCCGGAGGTGGTCAGGTCCAGCGAGTACGGGCGCTGCCACACCGTCATGCCGCCAGGGTGACCGATCGTGTCCAGCGGTTCAGCGCGGCGTCAGCGCCCGGCTACCGGTACTGTGCGATCTGGATCAGGTTGCCGCAGGTGTCGTCGAACACCGCGGTGGTCACCGGGCCCATGTCGACCGGCTCCTGGGTGAACAGCACGCCGAGGCCCCGCAGCCGCTCGTGCTCGGCGGCCACGTCGTCCACCGCGAACTGCGTCAGCGGGATGCCGTCGGCCGCGAGCGCCTCCTTGAACGCCTTGGCGGCCGGGTGCGCATCGGGCTCCAGCAGCAGCTCCACGCCGTCCGGGGCGTCCGGCGAGACCACTGTCAGCCAGCGGTACTCCCCGGTCGGCACGTCTGTCTTCTTCACGAAGCCCAGCACGTCGGTGTAGAAGCGCAGCGCCTTGTCCTGGTCGTCGACGTACACGCTGGTGAGGTTGATTCTCATGGGTTCTCCTGGTCGGGTTCGGCGGACCTGAGCCATCGCTCGGTGACGGCCCGCAGCGGCCGGGTGTCGAGGTGGTGGAACTTGTAGCGACCCTGCCGCCGCGTGACGATCAGGCCGGCGGCCTCCAGGACGTCGAGGTGCTGGGAGATCGCCTGCCGGGACGACGTGACCTGGTGCTTCGTGGCCAGCCGCCCGCAGATCTCGAACAGGGTCTGACCGTCGCGCTCGGTCAGCTCGTCGAGGATCAGGCGGCGGGTGTGGTCGGCCAGCGCCTGGTACAGATCGCCCACGTCACCCACCATATGCAAGTGACGGCTTGCCTATCAAGCGGATTGCCCGCCATTCGGAGGACGACATGCCCGGATACATCCTCACCGGCGCTCCCGGCTCCGGTAAGACAGCGATTCTCCGGCACCTGGAGATCGACGGGTACCCCGTCGTGGAGGAGGCGGCGACCGACGTGATCGCGCTTCACCAGGCGCTCGGACGACCGGAGCCGTGGCGTGAGCCGGGCTTCGCCGACCGGGTGCTGGATCTCCAACGGGAGCGCCGTCGCCGTGCCGCGGCGAACGCCGGCGAGGTCGTCTTCCACGACCGTTCGCCCGTCTGCACGCTGGCGTTGTGCCGCTATCTGGGCCGGGCCGCACCGCCCGCGCTGCTCGCCGAGATCGAGGGCATGACGGCGAATCGCCACTACGAACAAACCGTTTTCTTCGTACGCCATCAGGGCTTCGTGGAGGCGACCGCCGCTCGCCGGATCACCTTCGCGGAATCACTCGTCTTCGAGCGGATCCACGAGTTGACCTATCGCGAGGCCGGATTCGACCTCGCCGACGTGCCGGCCGGCCCACTGGCGAGCCGGGTCGCGGCGATAAGAGAGGCGGTTGATCGACTGCGCCGTTAGCGCAATCAATGCTCCTTGCGCTTCGGAGGGACGCCGGTAACATCTCCATGTTTTGATCTACACGGGGAGGAAAGTCCACATGCGATGGAAAATCCCGGCCGGCGCCCTGGTGGCGCTGGCCTTTGTGATTCCGGCGGCGCCCGCGGCGGCGCAGACCGCAGTGCCCGGGCTGAACGACGCCTGCCAGACGGTCGAACGCAAGGTGTACAAGGATTTCCGCGAGCTCGTCACCATCGACCTGGACACGGCCAACGTTTCCGAGCTGCGGCTGCTGGCCTACCGGCTCCTGGCCGAGGCGCAGGCCGAATCGTTGCCCGTTCTGCCGGGCGAGATCGAGGAGCGGCTGAAGGGCACCTCGGACGACCTTCGCGCATACCTCAAGAACGTGGAGAATCGCTGGGCGACGGCTCTGCGCGTCTCGATCGGCCAGACGATGACGGGTGCCGGCCCCAACGTGCGGGCCGCCGCGCAGAAGGTGCTCGACAACCCGTCCGTCGAGGCCTACCTCGCCTACCTGAACAACGGCCTGCACGAGGCTCGCGCGCTCGACTGCGCATCCCAGCCGACGCCGACGCCGTCTCAGCCCACGACCACGCCGACCGCGACGCCCAGCGCCACGTCGACAGTCGTGCCGCCCCTCAGTCCCTCCGCCAGCGTGGGCGTACCCGGCGGCGACGGTGGTGGCGAGGGTGGCGGCCTGCCGGTGACCGGCTCCGACACCGCGACAGTGGCCGGCATCGGCGGGGCGCTGCTGCTCCTCGGCGGCGCCAGCTACGTCATCGGACGCCGACGTCGTTCCCGCTTCGTCGCATAGCTTCCTGGGCGCGCCCAGCTCGATGTCGCATCGGGCTGGGCGCGCCGCGTTTCCGGATTCCCCGGTCAGCCGGCGAGCTGCCGCCGCACCGAGTCGGTGTCCATCAGGTACGACATGTGCTTGAACTTGCCGTCCTGGAGCCGGTAGAAGGCGGTCTCGACGAACGAGACCGAGGCGCCGGTAGGTGCCAGGCCGTTCCACTCCTTGACGGGCGTTCCGGTGTCGACGAGGCGGGCGGCGATCCGGTCGCCCTCGACGACCAGATCCTGGATCTCCCAGTGAAGATCCGGCACCGCCTCGACGTGCTTGTAGAACTCGGCCACCATGTCCGCCATCCGCACCGGCGTGCCGTTCATGATCACCTCTTCGTGGGCGAAGTCGGCCATGCGGTCGAACTCCCGATTGTTCGCCAGATCGACGTACCGCAGGTAGAAGTCACGCAGTTCCTCAGTGGTGGCGCTCATGATCGCTCGTTCCCCTCCGCATATTTTGTACCGCTCGGTTCGGGGTCAACCGTAGCAGGGTTCTGTACCGATCGGTTCATGATCAGGATCACGCCGCGCTCCGAATTCGATTGACCGTGTGATCCGGCGGGTCCTACGGTCGCGTCGATGCGTCCGGGAGAGATCGTCGTCACTGTGGAGCAGGTACGCGCCCTGGTCACCGACCAGTTCCCCGAATGGTCGAGCCTGCCGATCGTGCCGCAGCCGCTGAACGGCACCGACAACGCGCTGTTCCGGCTGGGCGACTCCCTGACGGCACGGCTGCCACGGGCGCCGTGGGCGGTCGACCAGGTGACGACCGACGCGACCTGGCTGCCGCGGCTCGCCCCTCACCTCCCGGTGCCCGTGCCGGTGCCGGTCGCGGTCGGCCGACCCGGCGGGGACTATCAGTGGCCGTGGACCGTCGTCCCGTGGCTCGACGGGGACAACCCGCAATCCGGGCAGGACCACGTCGACCTCGCCGTCGACCTCGCCCGCTTCGTACGGGCGATGATCGCGATCGACCCGATGGACGGGCCGGTCAAGGAAGGCATCCAGCGCGGCGTACCCCTGGTGCAGCGCGACGAACTGACCCGCCGGTCGATCGCGGAGCTGGGCGACCGGATCGACGGCCGGGCGGTGACCGCGGCGTGGGACGAGGCGATGGCGGCGGACGAGTGGCCGGGACCGCCGGTGTGGCTGCACGGCGATCTGCTGGCGGGCAACCTGCTGGTCGACCGGGGCCGGCTCACCGGTGTGGTCGACTTCGGCGGTCTCGGCCGCGGCGATCCGGCCGTCGAGGTGCGACCCGGCTGGAGCCTGTTCGACGCCCGCGCGCGAGCCGCCTACCGGGAGGCGCTCGGGTTCGACGAGGCGACCTGGGTACGCGGATGGGCCTGGATGCTGTCCGGATCGCTCTACTGGCTGGCGGACCTGTGGGACTCGATCAGCGAGTACGACCGCCGGGACACCATCCGCCACATCGACTACATTCTGCGTCACCGCCACGACTGACCTGCGAGGTCCGGTGTTGCGGGACCGACCGACGGAGGCATGCGCTGTGCGGAAATTGATCTACGGCATGAACCTGACAGTGGACGGCTACGTGTCCGCGCCCGGCGACGACATCGGGTGGGGCGAATCGAGCGACGAACTGTTCCAGTGGTGGCTCGATCAGGAGCGGGCGGTCAGCCTGTTCCTGTACGGGCGCCGCCTGTGGGAGAACATGAGCTCCTACTGGCCGACCGGCGACCAGCAGCCGGGCGCCACCCCGGCGCAGATCGAGTTCGCCCGGAACTGGCGGGACACGCCGAAGGTGGTGTTCTCCTCCACCATCGACAAGGTCGACTGGAACGCCCGCCTGTTCACCGGGGACGCGATCGCCGAGATCACCCGGCTCAAGGCCGGGGACGGCGGCCCGATGAGGGTCGGTGGCGCAGCCCTCGCGGGGGCGGCCATGCGGGCCGGGCTGATCGACGAGTACGAGATCGTCACCCACCCGGTCCTCGTGGGCGCCGGCACGTCGTTCTTCGGCGCGCTGGACGGCTGGTCGAAGCTCGACCTGGTGGAGACGCGGACGTTTCCCGGCGGCGTGACCCTGAGCAGGTACGCGACGAAGCGGTAGCGACTTCCGGCGGCGGTCAGGGTCCAGCGCCTCCAGCCGGGTGCCGAGCCGGCCGAGGAACGCCGCCTCGCTGTGCGGCGTCTCGATCTCGTCGGTCAGCGGGCCGCCGTACCGGCGTGCCTGGACGATCGCGTCGGCGTAGACGTCGGGTCCGGCGCCGAAGTAGCGCCGCTCGGCCATCGCGGCGGCCATCTGCTCGGCTGTGGAGTCGTCCAGTTGAGGGGTGAACATCAGGCTCTGCTGACCCGTCCGCGACCTCACAGCCGGCCCACGTCGCACGATGACCACGGCATGTGGCGGATGGCGCGAGCACAACCCCTGTGGGAGCCTGTCGCGATGTCGCGTGCCCGCCTGGCGCTCACCGCCGGGGTTCTCCTGCTCGTCGCCTCCTGCATGCTGCCGTGCCTGCCATTCCTGGACCTGTCCGGCATCTCGATGCCCTACCAGGACCCGACCCCCGAGATGCTGGAAAAGCAGGCCGTCGACATCGCCGCAGCCGAACGCAAACTCGCCCTCTACGCAGCCATCGCGGGCGCACTCGCCGTCGTCGGCCTGGCAGCCGTCATCTACGCCTTCAGGCACCGACGGTCCCGCAGGGCCGATCACGGAATCTAGGCAGATCCGCGGGTCGGCTGTACCGGGACCGAGCTCAACCGAGGAAAGTGCTGGTGGAGCCCAGGGGACTCGAACCCCTAACCCCTGCCTTGCAAAGATCAAGACTCCTGTCGGCCAGAGTCGACGACTGCTGCTGGCCTGCTCATGTTGTCGCCTGCTGTAGACCTCAGGCTGCCTTAGTCGGTCGGCTTGGCTGTACGGATGGCTGTACAGCCAAGCCAACTCGGCGTGCATGTTGCCGCCAACTTCTCGGCCACCAGATGGCGCAGCCTTGTCAGTAGAACTGCGACAGCCGCCTAGTACTCCAACGTCACTTGGATTCGGCGTTGGGCGTGGCGTGGGTATGAGGGCGGCCACCGCGTTGATCATCGATGGTTTGTGAGGACAACCGAAGATCGCGCGATGGCCGTGGGCCACAGCGTAG